>CAVZQD010000016.1:0-22171 GCA_963777335.1 uncultured Solirubrobacterales bacterium | reverse complement strand
CGAAGATGATGCTCCTGGCTGCTCGTCGCGGATCAGATTGAAGTTCTGATAGATCGCGTCGGCGGAGCCGACGAACCACCGTGGCCCGCGCCGCATCTGCGCCGGAATCGGGGTCACGTAGTTGCCGAGCAGCGGGGATAGCCTCCACCACTGCGACAGGTGCCGGTCGAGCGAATGGCTCTTGTACTGCGTCAGCACGGCGATGCGCAGGTAGCCCGCGTTGACCAGGTTGGACAGCGCAAAGTCGATCAGCCGGTACACGCCGCCGAACGGCACCGCGGGCTTGGCCCGGTCGGCGGTCAGCGGCGCCAGCCGCTTGCCCTCGCCGCCCGCCAGCACCATCGCGAAGATGTCGGTCATCGTTCAGACCCGAGCGCTGCGTCGACGACCGCCTGGGCCTCCTCGAGGATCCGCTCGAGGTGCTCGGCACCTTTGAAGCTCTCGGCGTAGAGCTTGTAAACGTCCTCGGTGCCCGATGGGCGGGCCGCGAACCAGCCGCTGTCGGTCACGACCTTAACCCCGCCGAGCGGAGCTCCCGACGGCGCCGCGGTGAGCACCTTCGTGATCGGCTCCCCGGCAACCTCTGTGGCGGTCAGGCTCTCGGGCGACAGCCTGCCGAGCAGGCGCTTCTGCTCGGCCGTGGCGGGGGCGTCCATGCGGCGGTAGACGGGCGCGCCGTAGCGGTCGGTCAGCTCGGCGTAGAACCGCGCCGGGTCTTTGCCGGACCGGGCGGTCATCTCCGCCGCGAGCAGGTACAGGATCATTCCGTCCTTGTCGGTGCTCCAGGCACGGCCGTTGCGGCGCAGGAAGCTCGCGCCGGCGCTCTCCTCGCCACCGAACGCCAGCGTCCCGTCGATCAGGCCGCTCACGAACCACTTGAACCCGACGGGCACCTCCTCCAACCGGCGCCCGACGCCGGCCACGACACGGTCGATGATCGAGCTCGAGACCATCGTCTTGCCCACGCCGGCGTCCTGTGGCCAGTCGAGGCGCACGCCGCCGAACAGGTAGCCGATCGCCGCCGCGAGATAATGGTTCGGGTTCAACAGCCCCGCGTGGGTGACGATCCCGTGACGGTCGGCGTCGGGGTCGTTCGCGAACGCGACGTCGAACCGGTCCTTGATCGCGATCAGATTCGCCATCGCGTCGGGCGAGGAGCAGTCCATGCGGATCTTCCCGTCGTGATCGAGCGGCATGAACGAGAACGTTGGATCGACGCGATCGTTGACGACCTCGAGGTCCAGCCGGTGACGATCCGCGATCGCCTCCCAGTAGGCGACGCTCGCGCCGCCGAGCGGATCGACGCCGAGCCGGATTCCCGACCCCGCGATCTCGTCCACGTCGACCACCGCCGACAGCTCGCCGACGTAGGCGGAGCGGTAGTCGTGGCGACGCGCCCGGTCGATCGCCTCGTCGAACGGCAGCCGCTGCACCCCGTTCAGTCCCACGCGGAGGAGCTCGTTGGCGGCGTCCTGGATCTGGCGCGTGACGTCGGTGTCGGCCGGTCCGCCGTGCGGTGGGTTGTACTTGAACCCGCCGTCCTCGGGAGGGTTGTGCGACGGCGTGATCACGACGCCGTCGGCGCGGGCGCCCCCGCGCGCGTTGTGGGTGAGGATCGCGTGCGAGACCGCCGGCGTCGGCGTGTATCCGTCGTTGGAGTCGACGGCAACCTCGACGCCGTGGGCCACCAGCACCTCGACCGCGGTGCGGAACGCGGGCAGCGAGAGCGCGTGCGTGTCGCGGCCGAGGAACAGCGGCCCGTCGATGCCCTGCGCGGCGCGGTAGCGGGCGATCGCCTCGCTGATCGCGAAGATGTGCGATTCGGTGAATGTGCCCGTGAGCGAGGTGCCCCGGTGTCCCGAGGTTCCGAAGGACACCGCCTGGGCGGGATTGGAGGGGTCCGGATGCTCGTCGTAATAGGCCCCGGTCAGCCGGTCGACGTCCACGAGCATGTCCGGTGTCGGCCGGCGGCGAGCCGGCGCTGCGGTGGGTTCGGTCATTGCGCCGGGAGTCTGTCAGTCCGCGGCCCTTGCGGTACGGCTCGTCCGCGATTCCCGGACGCGCGCGGCGCGTCAGGCGCGCCGTTCCGACTTGCAAAACGGGCCAAGCTGCCGCCCGTATCGATTACTCGACCTCGAGCGGCTCGAGCAGACGGTGGGGACCGCGCAGCGCTACGGCGACGGGATCGACGCGGTGCCGGCCGCGACCCGGGCGCGGCTCGGTGATGATGTCCTCAACCGCGGGTGTCATCCCGCACGTGGGGCAGTCGGCGGTGTCGTCGAGTTCGGTACCGCACTCCGCGTGCCTGAACAGGCGACTGTTCGAGAAGCCGTGTTGGTCGGACCACACGACCAGCGCGTGCAGCACCGGCCACAGCTCGCGACCGGCGGCCGTGAGCGCGTACAGCGAGCGCCCGGCGTGATCCGGATCGGGCCGCCGCTCGAGGATCCCATGCTCCACCAGCCCGTTCAGGCGATCGGTCAGCACCGCCTTGGGGATGTCGAGGTGGGCGTGGAAGTCGCTGAACCGCCGGACGCCGTACAGCGCGTCGCGCACGATCAGCAGCGTCCACCGCTCCCCGACGACCTCCAGCGCGCGGGCGATCGCGCAGTCCTGCCGTTCGTAGTCCTTGCCGAGCATGGAAAGCATTCTAGCGGCTTTAGTTCAATCATCGAACTCAATGTGCTAGGCTCCCGCTCGACGGTTCAATCAATGAACTCGTGAGGAGGCTCGATGAGTACTGCCGCCATCGCCCATATCCCGAAAGCACGCGCCGGAGGGGCCGCGGAGATCCGGACGCTCGCGGTCGCCGCCTGGGGCACGCTGCTCGTCCTCGCGGTGTTCAGCGCGGTCGTGACGACAGTCGCCGACAGCGCCCGAGCGCTCAACGGCGGCGTCTCGGGCCAGACGTGGGCGCTCAGCGGGATGAGCCTTGGCCTCGCCGTCGCCCTGCTCACGGTCGGCGCCCTCGCCGACGCGTTCGGCCGCCGGCGGGTGCTGGTGCTATCGAGCGCGGTGCTCGCGGTCACGAGCGCGCTGGGCGCGGTCGCCCCGAGCATGACGGTGCTGATCGCCGCCCGGATCCTCCAGGGCGTCGCCGGCGCCGGCATCCTTGCCGCGGCCCTCGGTGCGATCGGGCACGCCTTCCCGACCGGCCACCGGCGGGCGCTCGCCACCAGCGTGTGGGGAGCAGCCGTCGGCGCCGGCATCGCGATCGGGCCGCTCGCGGGAGGCACCCTCGCGTCGTCGATCGGGTGGCGAAGCAGCTACTGGCTCGAGGCGATCGCCGCCGTGCTGCTGATGCCCGCGGCGGCGCGGCTCGCCGAGTCACGCGCGTCGACGAAGCGATCGCTCGACCTGTCTGGCGCCGTCGTCCTCGCCCTCGCGATGGCCGGTCTGACGGCCGGGCTGATCGAGGGCCGGCAGAGCTGGTCGTCGGACCGGGCGATCGTTCCGCTCGTCGCCGGCGCGGCGTTCCTGGCCGTGTTCGTGGCGATCGAGTTGCGCAAGCGCGAGCCGCTGCTCGAGCTCGGCCGGTTCTCGAACCCGCTGTTCCTCGCGTCGCTCAGCGGCGCGCTGTTCACCGGACTCGCCGTCATCGGCCTGATGAGCTTCACCCCGCTGCTCCTGGAGCGCGGACTGAACGTCACCGTCATCGGGAGCGCAGCGGTGCTCGCGTCGTGGTCCGGGACGAGCATGGTCGTCGCACTCGCGACACGCCGCCTTCTAGGACGCGTGAGCGCCGCCTCGGTCGTTGTGATCGGGTTCGCGATCTCCGCCGCCGGAGAATTCGCACTCGCCGGCCTCGGCGTCGGCATGTCCTGGACCCGGGTGCTCCCGGGGCTCGTGATCCTCGGGATCGGCAGCGGGCTCGTCAACGCCTCGCTCGGTCGCCTGGCCCTGGAGTCGGTGCCGCGCGAGCGCGCGAGCATGGGCAGCGGCGCGAACAACACCGCCCGCTACCTCGGCGGCGCCGCCGGGGTAGCACTCGTGGTCGCGCTCGCGACCGGCAGCGGAGAGGCCGGCGCCTCGGGCCTGCTGGCGGGCTGGAACACCGCGGTGGTCGTGTGCGGCGCCCTTTGCGTGGTCGCGGCGCTGATCGCGGCCGCATGCCGCCCCGCGCGGCACTAAGAAGCTTCTTGCCTCTGGCGCCAAAGCGTCATCGTGCCGGAAGCTCGGGCTGATGAGCCGCTATGCGGCAGCACGTTCTCGACGTGTGCCGACTCCAGCCCGCACGGACGCGCCTGGGACACGTGATTGGGAACATTGGCGCTGTGCCCGCAGCGCCAATGCCCAATCCGGACCCCAGGAGCTGCTCGCGCAGCTCGGGCTTCCGGGCGTCGTGGACGCGCCGTCGGAACCGACGTGCTCGGCATCCTGCGCCGGAACGGCACCGCCGTCGGCATGGCTTTCCTCGTCGACGCGGGGTCGGCGCTCCGGCGCCACTGGCGCACGATCCTGCGCCTGATGGTCCGCCCGGAGCTCCAAGGCTGCGGCGCCGGTCGCCTCCTGCTCGAGGGACTGCACGGGACCGCCGCGGGGCTCGGGCTCCAGCAGCTGATGCTGACGACGCGTGGCGGGACCGGAGTCGAAGGGTTCTACGAGCGGTTCGGGTACAGCATCGTCGGCCGACACCCCGGCGCGATCCGGCTCGCCCCCGGCGATGACCGTGACGAGTTGATCCTGGTCTTCCGGCTCTGACCGGTGGCCGCGGTCGAGCTCCGGCTGCCGTATCGAACGCCGTGCGACGTGGCCGGCCTCGTGCGGTTCTTCGAAGCCCGGGCCGTTCCCGGCGTGGAAGCCGTGACCGACGGTGTCTACTGCCGCAGCCTTCGCCTCCAGCACGGGAGCGGCGTGGTCGCGCTCCGCACCGGAGCCGATGACGTCGAGGCCACCTTCTGGCTAGACGACAGCCGCGATCTCGACGGGGCGGTGGCGGCGTGCCGGCGGCTGCTCGACCTCGACACCGATCCGAAGCCGATCGTCGACGCGCTCGGAGGCGACGAGCTGATCGGCGCGATCGTGCGGGCGGCCCCGGGGCGCCGGGTGCCCGGGGTCGTCGAGCCGAACGAACTCGCGATCCGCGCCGTGCTCGGGCAGCAGGTCTCGCTCGCCGGCGCCGCCACGCTCGCGGGGCGGCTCGTCAAGAAATACGGCGAGCCGATCGAGCAGCCCGTCGGAGCGGTGACGCATCTGTTCCCGTCGGCCGCCGCACTCGCGCGTGCCGACCCCGAGCAACTGGCGATGCCGTGGTCGCGCCGGCGCGCACTCATCGGCCTCGCGACCGCGATCGCCGACGGTGAGGTCGTTCTCGACACCGACTACCTCGACACCGCCGAGATCCAGCTGCGGTTGCTGGCGTTGCCCGGAATCGGGCCGTGGACGGTCGCCTACATCGCGATGCGCGCGCTGCGCGACGCCGACGCGTTCATGCCCACCGATCTCGGCGTGCGCCACGGTCTCGAGCGGCTCGGCCGCGACGGCAGCCCCGCCGGCGCGAGCGCGGTCGCCGAAGGGTGGCGCCCGTACCGCGCCTACGCGACCCAGCACCTGTGGGCCCAGCTCGCGTCGCCATCTCACACCGCCTGAACCGGCCACCGTTCTACGCCCGCGATGACAACCACGAATCAGACACCACCCCGCCTCTACTCGTTCATGCCGAGCCCGATCGGCGGGCTCCTGCTGTGCGGCGACGGCGACCGACTGACCGGCCTGTACACGCCCCCGGCGTCCGAGGACGCGGACCTCGTGCGTGGCCGGCGCCGTTCGGACTCGGCGTTCGCCACGGTGCGCGAACAGCTCGAAGAGTATTTCGACGGCGAGCGCATCACCTTCGACGCAATCCTCGACCTGGACGGAGCTACCCCGTTTCGCCGCAATGTATGGAGCGCGGTGCTCGAAATTCCTTACGGCGAGACGGTGAGCTACCGCGAACTCGCCAACTATCTCGGAGCGCCGAGCGCCGCGCGCGCCGTCGGCGCCGCGAACGGCAGCAACCCGATCTCGATCATCGTCCCCTGCCACCGCGTGATCGGCTCGGGGGGCGATCTCACCGGCTACGCGGGCGGTCTCGACCGCAAGCGATACCTGCTTCGCCATGAGGCGGAGGTGCTGACGCACTCATCACGCGAGCCGCGCGCGCCGGGACACCACCTCCTCCAGCGCGCGGCTCCGGGTCACGATCTCGAGTAACCCCGCACGCAGGCCGGCGACCGCGTCCGCGCCGACTCGAGCTCGCGCTCGAGCTCGTGGGACCGTCCTTCGACCTCGAACCGGGCGCCTCCGAGCCGCGGATCCTGACTTCGCGCGCCTACGATCGGGCCGTCCGGGGGGCCTGGATCCGGCTCACGTCACGGGACGCCAGCAGGGTCAGCCTCGTCAGGCAGCGACGTGCTCGCTACGGCGGCGACGGCGATCGCAGCGGGTGGGGTCGCTCCGGCGTTGCTTCTTCGTCCAAACCTACAAGCACGTCGCTCGGGCAACAAGGCGCGCGGAACGGTCCGCAGCGCCCCTCGCGCTCGGCGCTCGGAGGTCAGCGGTCAGAGGTCTCGGCGTTCGAAGCCGACCGTGGCCAGTACCGCGAGGATCGCGACGTAGGCGGCCGCCCAGATGTCAAACCAGACGCTGTTTGGATGCGATGCGCCGAACGGGCCGAGGTTGACCAGGACTCGGGTCAGGCCGGTCTGGTTCGACCCGAGCGCGTGGAGCGCGGACTGATAGAGGCCCTCAAACGGGAGCGCCAGCGTGATGTCGTGCGCGATCGTGAGCACGGTGTGCGCGTTCAGGGCCGCCCCGATCGCCGCGAGTAGACCTGATACCAGTCCGGCGCCGTACAGCATGAACATCGCGATTCCGTTTGCGGTCGCGGATAGGAACACCGAGCCGAGCAACGACATCGCGACCAGGAGCGTGACCGCGCCTGCGAGCGCGGCCCCCGGGCCGATCACGTAGTCGGGCCAGAGACCACCGGCCTGGTGGACGATCAACACCACCAGCGCGTACAGGACGACGACATACGCGACGCACACCGCGACGGCTCCGACGAACCGGCCGAGCAGGAACTCCCGGCGTCCGAGCGGACGGACGACGAGCGGCTGCAGCAGGCCTCGTTCCGCGTCGCCTCGTACCGCACCGAGCGTGAGGAACACCGCAAGGACCGTCGCGAGGAACAGCGACGCGAACACCCCGAGGCCGTTCAGGGTGACCGCGGTGATCGCGTGGGGGCTGAACGAGCCGCCGCCTCCGAACGGTTGCTGGGCGTTGAACGCCTCGACGGTCGCGAGCGTGAACAGGGCGAGGAACAGCAGCGTCAGCACGAGCACGACGACGAACACGCGCCGTCGGACGCTCTCCTGGAGGACGTGACGCGCGATGATCAGCGCCGGTCTCAATTGGGATCGACCGCCTCGAGATAGGCGTCCTCGAGCGTGGAGCGGATGATCGTCACCTCGTAGATGTCGACCCCGGCGGAGACGAGCTCGGAAACGATCTTCGGGACGTCCTCCCGGCGCGCGTCGGGGAAGCGCCTCGTGCCGTTCCCGGTCTGGACCTCGACGCCACCGGCGTGCGTGAGCTCCTCGGGCCGCCCGTCCGCTACGACCTTGCCGCCCGAGAGGATCACGACCCGGTCGCATACTCGCTCGACCTCGCCCAGCAGGTGTGAATTGAGCAGGACCGCGATACCGCGATCGCGCAGATCGAGCAGCAGCGTTCGGATCGCCCGGCGCCCCGCGGGATCGAGCGCGCTCGTGGGTTCGTCGAGCAACAGCAACTTCGGCTCGCCGACGAGCGCCTGTGCGATGCCGAGCCGCTGCTGCATCCCCTTCGACATCCCCTCGACGCGCCGGCGGGCGACGTCGAGCAGGCCGACGAGCTCGAGCAGCTCGTACCGCTCGCGCTCGCCGCCCGCGGATCCCGCCAGGCGCTGGTGAAGCTCGAGTACCTCCGAAGCGGTGGACCAGCCCGGGAATCGGAACAGCTCGGCAAGGTAACCCAGTTGCCGTCGTGCCTCTCGACTTCCGGCCGGCGTCCCATAGATGGTGACCGTGCCGCTCGTGGGCCGCACCAGCCCGCACGCGATCTTCACCAGCGTCGACTTGCCGGCGCCGTTCGCGCCCACCAGCCCGACGAGCTCTCCCTGCGCCACCGACAGCCCGACCCGCTCGAGCGCCACGACGGATCCGTAGCGTTTGACCACCCCGGACGCCAGCAACGCCGCGGACTCGCCCGCTGCCCCGCCCATCCGAGCTTCGCTCCCGGAGCCGGCGCTGACATCGATCTGCGCTTCCACGCCCGACAGGCTAGGGGGCGCCGGTCACACTGTCGTCACTGCGGCGAAGCATCTTTGCCCCCCCACGTGAGCTACGGCGCCGGCGGCGTCACGCTATTCGTGCTGGATCGCCTCGAGTCCGCCACGCAGGAACTCGAGCACCTCGTCGAGGATCGCCATGCTCTGCTCGTGCGTGATCGGCTCGCCGCCTGACTCGGCCTCGAACAACCGGTCGCTGACGGACTCGAACGCGGCCTTCATCGAGGCCGCGATCAGCAGCGGGCGGATGTCGTCGCGGTCGGTGCCGAGATCCCGCGCGATCGACTCGGCGAGCATCGGCTCGAGCTGGACGTGGCGCGCGCGCATCTTCATCTGTAGCGCGGGATTGGCCATGATCACCTTCTTGCGGAGCATCGCGTCTTCGTCCGGGGACTGCATACACGCGACGAACTCGCGGAGCGCGTCGACCGTGGTCGCGCCGTCTGGACGTTCATCGAGCCGCCGCTTCAGCTCGTTGACGATGCCGCTCTCCTCGGAGAACAGGATGTCCTCCTTGCTCTCGAAGTAGGCGAAGATCGTCCGCGGAGCGACGTCCGCGGCCTCCGCGATCTCGGCGAGGGTGGTCTCGTCGTAGCCGCGCTCCGCGAACAGCCGCAGTGCCGCGCGGGCGCCTCGACGCGCCTTCGGCCAAGCCCGGTCTGCGCGAGCGCAAGAAGCAACAGCCCCAGCGCGCCGTTGATCTGCTCCAGAGCCACTTTCCCGCCCAGGCGGGGGACGCAGACCAGATCGTGTTCCATGCCAAGACCGGCAAGCTCACGGACTCAGCCGATCGCGGGGCGATCGCGGCGACGCTCAAGCGCGTCGCGTCCCTCCCCCACGTCACCGGCGTGGTCGGCCCGTACGCGGCAGGCCAGCACGCGGTCTCCCGTGACGGGACGATCGCGTTCGCCACCGTGAACTTCGACGAGCGCGCGAACGCGCTCCCCAAGGCGGCGGTCGACAGCGTGATCACAACCGCCGGGTCGGCGCGGTCGGCGACGCTCGACGTCCAGCTCGGCGGCCAGGTGATCGAGCAGGCGCAGCAGGCGTCGCTCGGATTCGCGACAGTCGTCGGGATCGCCGCCGCGATTCTGATCCTGCTGATCAGCTTCGGTTCGTTCAGCGCGATGGGCCTTCCGATCGCGATCGCGCTCCTCGGCCTCGGCGCCGGGATCGGGGTGATCAACCTCGCCAGCCACGTGATCGATATGCCGAGCTTCGCGACCGAGCTCGCGCTGATGATCGGCCTCGGCGTCGGCGTCGACTACGCGCTGTTCATCGTCACCCGCTTCCGCGAGAACTATCGAACGAACGGCGGCGACGTGGAGCAAGCGGTCGAAGCCGCACTCAACACGTCTGGCCGCGCCGTCCTGTTCGCCGGCGCCACCGTCGTGATCGCGTTGCTCGGGATGTTCGCGCTCGGCGTGAGCCTGTTGAACGGAGCCGCGGTCGCCGCGGCGATGGGAGTTGTGCTCGTGCTCGCGGCTTCGCTCACCCTCCTCCCCGCGTTCCTCAGCCTGATCGGACGGCGCGTCGGCGAGGTCGGAAGGCGCCAGGCGGCGCGCGAGGCCGACGGGACGCGTCCGGGATTGTGGCTGCGCTGGGTGCAGCGGGTGCAGAGGCGACCCGCCGTGACCGCGGTCGCTTTTTTTTTTTTTTTTTTTTTTTTTTTTTTTTTTTTTTTGCGCTCCCGCACGCGAACGACTCCGCCTCGCTCGGCGAGCTGACGCACGCGTTGCGTACCACTCCCGGAATCGCGTCCGTGGCGACACCGCGGCTCAACGCCGCCGGGACGACGGCCTCGGTGGTGGCCAATCCGGCGACCTCACCGCAGAGCTCGCAGACGTCCAGCCTGGTCACGCAACTCCGCGACCGGGTGATTCCGCCGATCGAGCGCAGCACCGGGTCGCGCGTGTACGTCGGTGGCGCCACGGCGGCGCAAGTTGATTTCTCCCACGTGCTCGCGAGCAAGCTGCCGCTGTTCATCGGGGTCGTGGTCGCGGTGGCGGCGTTGCTATTGCTGATCGTGTTCCGATCGCTCGTGATCCCGGTCCAGGCCGCGTTGATGAACCTGCTTTCGATCGGGGCGTCGCTCGGGATCATCCAGGCGGTGTTCGAGCGGGGCTGGCTCGGCGGGCTGTTCGGCGTCCAGCCGGGACCGATCGACGCGTTCATCCCCGTGCTCGCATTCGCGATCGTGTTCGGGCCGTCGATGGACTACGAGGTCTTCCTGGTCTCGCGGGTGCACGAGGAATGGCAGGCGCGGGGGGACGCAAGCGCCGCCGTCCGCGAGGGCCTCGCCCGCACCGGCCGGGTGATCACGGCCGCCGCCGCGGTCATGGTCGCTGTCTTCGGCGCCTTCGCGATCAGCGGCGATCGCGTCCTCGAGATGTTCGGGCTCGCGATGGCGAGCGCCGTCTTGCTCGACGCGGTCGTGGTCAGGATGCTCCTGCTGCCCGCGGTCCTTCAGATCCTCGGCCGAACCACCTGGGCCCTGCCGCGGTGGCTCGAGCGCCGCCTCCCCAGAGTCGCGATCGAGGCCGAGCCGAGCCCGAAGCCGCGTCCGTCGCTCGAGCCCGCCTTCGAGGCGGGGTCATGACCGACCAGCGGACTCGCCATGTGACCGCGCCGATCGTGGGGTGGCCACCCCCCGTCCCGCTCACCGGTACACCCCATTGGCCGACGGTGAGCGAGGAGTACCATTGATTACTCAAGCAAGTCAGGTGGAATGACAGATGAACGAATTTACGAACACCGAGACCACGCTCTCCGGAGGGACCCCGTCATGAGCGCCCTACGGATGATGATGCGGCCGATCCGCTACGGCTGGTCGGTCCAGCTGAGCGACGGCCGCGAGCTGGCGCGGTTCCTCGGCCCCACCGCGAAGTGGCGCGCGATGCGCTACCTGCGTCAGGCGGCCGAGGCGCTCAAGAACAGTGGCGCCAGGCCGGGCGCCGCCGCCGGCATGCTCTGAGGCCACGACCCGGCGCCCGACGTGGCGCTCGCGCAGGTCCGCGGCACGCGTCGCTCGAGCGGCTCTGGATGAGAACATGAGCACCATGGCCCGCCGCCTGATCTCGACCGGTTCGAAGTGGGAGCAGGAGGTCGGCTACTCCCGCGTCGTCGTCGACGATGAGTGGGCGTTCGTCTCCGGCACGACCGGATTCGACTACGCCACGATGACGATCTCGCCGGATGTCGGGGAGCAGACCCGTCAGGCGCTCGAGAACATCGCCGCTGCCTTGCGGGAGGCGGGGTTCTCGCTGGCGGATGTCGTCCGCGCGGTCTACATCCTCCCGCGCGCGGAGGACTACGCCGACTGCTGGCCGGTCCTGCGCGAGTACTTCGACGAGATCCGGCCGGCGAGCACCGCGCTCATCGCGGACCTCGTCGATCCGCGGATGCGGATCGAGATCGAGGTCACCGCGCGGCGAAGCGCCTGAGCTGGTGCGCTTGCTGGCATGCGCGGCCGGCGGCAAGTTCGTAAAGCCCGAGGTCGTTGCTCGGATATGGGAAACGAACGGCAGAGGCTCGTCGGCTACTGCTCGCGCGTCGTGACCGCGTTGGTCGCCTTCGGGGTCGTGGCGGCGACGCTGCACGCGGACGTGGCCGCACTGGCGATCGTCCTGGCGGTGTCGCTCGTGGTGCTGGGACTGACGGGCATCACGTTGCGCGACGGCGATCTCTGAACGCGCCCTGATGCTCAGGGCGAGCGCTCTCGATACTGCCACCCCACGCGCTGAACCCTGGCTCGGCTTTGCAGCATCGCGAGGGCCGCTGCCTGCTGGTCGCCGTCCCTGAGATCGAACGCGAGACCTGCCGGATCAGGCTGCGCCGCCGGAAACCGGGCCAGGAGCCTCGAACGGGTGTCGGCGGGCGCGTACACGACCACTCTCTCTCGCCGCTCATCGATCCGCGCAATCGCGTCGGGGCCGACCTTCACCTCCGTCGTGCCGGAGGATCGCTCGATCGAGAGGTCGGCCGGCTGGTGGCTTCGGAGCGCATCGAGCAAAGCGTCAACGTTCGTGCTCATGCCACCGGTGCTCGGCCGAGCGTCCCTGCGCGATTCGTGAGCTCACCGCGTCGGGGAGGGGTATGCGAGGTCCGCCGTCGAGGGCGGTCACGCTTGGATGGTTCGATCAAGGTGCGGCCGTGGTGGCGGAGGATCAGCCGCTCCAGATGCGCCAGAGCGCTTCGAGCAGAGCGATTGTGTTCGGCTGAAGAGAGCATAGGCCACTCCGATCGGTTTAACGAGCGCCGCGGCCCCGAGGAGAAGCCCTCTGGGTACACCTGCCCGACAATAACCACGATGACCGAACGCGTCGTTCGGGTGCCGATGACGCCGGTCGCATAGCATCGGCTATGTGCTCGAGACACCGGGGACACGGGCCGAGCAGCACAACGGCCAGGATCAGCGACGCCGTCCCGCGATCGTCGCGGTCGACGACGAGCCGGCGGTGCTCGCAGCGGTCGCGCGGGATCTGAGACGCGGCTTTGGCGAGCGCTACCGGATCATGCGCGCCGGCTCCGGAGACGACGCGCTCGATCTGCTCAAGCAGATTCGCGCGCGCGGCGAGCAGGTGGCGCTGCTCGTGGCCGACCAGCGCATGCCCGGACTGTCGGGCACCGACTACCTGGTCAGGGCCCGCGAGATCGTGCCGGAGGCCAAGCGCGTGCTGTTGACGGCGTACGCGGACACCGAGGCGGCGATCCAGGCGATCAACGAGGTGTCGCTCGACTACTACCTGCTGAAGCCGTGGGACCCGCCGGAAGAACAGCTGTTTCCCGTCGTCGAGGACCTGCTGACGACCTGGGAGGCGGGTGCGGCCCTCGACTCGGGCGGCGTGCGCGTGATTGGCCACCGCTTTTCGAAGCAGTCGCACGACCTGCGCGATTTCCTCGCCCGCAATCGCGTGCCGGCGCGGTGGCTCGACGTGGAGCGCGACAGCGAGGCGCGCGAGCTGCTGGCGGTGGCGGGCGTCGACGCCGATCGGCTCCCGGTCGCCCTGCTCGAGGAAGGATCAGTCCTCGAGCGCCCGACGATGCTCGAGCTCGCCGAGCGACTCGGGATCTCGGCACAGCCGATCGGCGATCACTACGACCTCGTGATCGTGGGTGGCGGCCCGGCCGGCCTCGCCGCGGCGGTGTACGGCGCGTCCGAGGGCCTGCGGACGGTGATGGTCGAGCGCGAGGCTCCGGGCGGCCAGGCCGGCCAGTCGAGCCTGATCGAGAACTACCTCGGCTTCCCGGCCGGCTTGAGCGGTTCGGACCTCGCCCGGCGGGCGACCGACCAGGCGCGGCGGCTTGGGGCCGAGCTCGTCACCGTGCAGGAGGCGGTCGCGCTGCGCGTCGAGGGGTCGGGACGGCTCGTCGAGCTGACCGGCGGCGGCGTGCTCAGCGCCAACACCGTCCTGGTCGCCTCGGGCGTCACGTATCGACAGCTCGACGTGCCCGGGTTTGCCGAGCTGACCGGCGCGGGGGTCTACTACGGCGCGGCCCTCACCGAAGCGCGCGCGTGCGCCAACCAGCACGTGTTCGTGATCGGCGGCGCGAACTCGGCCGGTCAGGCCGCCGTGTACTTCAGCGGGTACGCGGGACGGGTCACGATGCTGATCCGCGCGGATTCGCTGGCGAAGTCGATGTCGCAGTACCTGATCGAGCAGATCGCGGCGATCTCGAACATCGAGGTGCGAACGCGATCTCAGGCGGTCGCCGCGGAGGGATTGGACGGCCATCTCCAGGCCCTGCGGATCCGCGGCCAGGATGCCACCGAGACCCTGGAGGAGGTCGACGCCTGCTTCGTGTTCATCGGGGCGTCCCCCCGTACCGACTGGCTGGAGGGCGTGGTCGCCCGGGACGAACGCGGGTTCATCCTCGCCGGTCCGGACGTCCGCGATAACGGCTGGCCGCTTTCGCGCGACCCCTACGCGCTCGAGACGAGCGTGCCCGGCGTGTTCGTCGCCGGCGACGTTCGGATGCGCTCGATCAAGCGCGTGGCCAGCGCCGTCGGCGAGGGCTCGATGGCGGTGTCACTGATCCACGAGTACCTCGCGAATCCATGAGCGAGCCCGCGCGGCCAACGCTCGAAGAGCTGCGGACGATCGACCTGTTCGACGAGCTCGACGACGAGCAGCTCGCGCGCTGGCGCGAGGTGGCGGAGATTCGGGAGCTGCCCGCCGACGCGGTCGTGGCCGAGGCGGGGCAGATCGTCGAGTTCATGTTGTTGCTGCGTGGGGTCGTGCAGGGGCTGGTCGTCGAGGCGGGCCGGGTCGAGCCGATCACTCGGCAGACCGCGCCCACCTGGATGGGCGCGATCACCGTGCTCACGGAGACCGGCTACGCCGGCGAGATGCGCGCGGTGAGCGATGTCCGGGTCGCGGCCATCGCGGCGGAGGACTTCACCCGGCTCGTGACCGGTCAGCGTCCCGTGTTCCGGCGGGTGATGCGCGCAATTCGTCCGGTGGCCACGCGGATCGCCGCCCGCGAGCAGAATCGCGAGCGCCTGGCCTCGCTCGGGACGATGGCGGCCGGGCTCGCGCACGAGCTGAACAATCCGGCCAGCGCGGCGCGGCGGGCGGCCTCCGACCTCGCTGACGCGCTCGACGTGCTCGCCTCGACGATCGGGCTGTTCGTCGAGTCCGGCGTCGAGCGCGCGCAGGTGGAGGAGCTGGTGGCGATGCAACGCGAGGCGATGGAGCGCGCGAGCGCAACGGACGCGCTGTCCGCGCTCGACTCGGCCGACGCCGAAGACGAGCTGCTGGACTCGCTCGAGCGTTTCGGCGTGCGCGAGCCCTGGCGGTTGACCGAGCCGCTCGTATCCGCCGGCATCGACGCGGTCTGGCTCGACCGGCTGGCCGAGAGCGCCGGCCCGGGCACGAGCGCCGCCGTCGAGTGGATCGCCGCATCGCTGACGACTCGCGGGCTCGCGGCCGAGATCGCCGAGTCGACCGAGCGGATGAGCAAGCTCGTCAAGGCGGTCAAGGCGTACGCGTTCATGGATCGCGGCGAGCTCGTCGACACCGACGTGCACGAAGGACTCGAGACGACGCTGATGGTGCTCGGCCACAAGCTGAAGCACACCTCGATCGAGGTCCGTCGCAACTACGACCGCTCGCTTCCGAAGATCACGCTGCGCGGCTCCGAGCTCAACCAGGTCTGGACCAACCTGCTGGCCAACGCGATCGAGGCGCTCGGCGATAAGGGCACGATCCAGATCGTCACCGAGCGCGACGGCGCCTGCGCGCGAGTCGACGTCGCCGACGACGGCCCCGGGATCCCCGAGAACATCCGCGGTCACCTCTTCGACCCGTTCTTCACCACCAAGGACGTCGGCGAGGGCACTGGGCTCGGCCTCGACACCGCGCGCCGGATCGTGACCGAACGACTGGGCGGGTCGATCGACTTCGAGTCAAAGCCCGGTCGGACGGTCTTCCACGTCTGGCTGCCGCTGAACGGGGCGCGCTAGGGCGACGTTCCAGACCGTCCACGCTCGCAGTTACCCGAGCCTTGTACTCGGTGTCCCGACGGCGCCGTTCTGGCCGGCCGGGGTGACACTCCACAGCCTGCTCACACCGGTGACGTTCGCGACGCTCAGGAAGCCGTCGATCAGGGTCTGGGGCGTTGAACGGGAGGTTCTCGCTGGTCGTGAACTGATAGCTCACGATGTCCCCGCTGCAGCATCTCGGCACCAACGTCGTCCCCCTCGGCCGCAACCCGTTCCTGCTGGCCAAGGAGTTGGCTCAGCTCGACCAGATCTCCGGCGGCCGGCTGCTGCTCTGCGTCGTCACCGGCCTCGGCCAGTCGGGAGAGCGCCAAGCGCTCGGCCTGCTCGCCGCGCGCCGTCCCGACGTCGACCCGCTGGCTTTCGTGCCGGTCGGCCGGACCGGCCTGCGCGACTTCGTCGAGGGCTACGTCGGTGCCGGTCTGTCGAAGTTCGTGGTCCGTCCGCTCGCCCCGTCGCGTCCTGGGCCGAGGAGGCTGCATGGCTAGGCGACGCCATCCTCGACCTGCAGACCTGACGCCGGTCGGTCGGTCTCTCCCGCCAGGCGTGAGCGCCTATGCACCAGAACCGACATGCGCCTTCAGCCTCCCAGGTGTGGCGGATAGACCCTTAGTTTGATCGCCCGTTACCTTCCCTAGGAGACCTCATGGCCCTGACCGAAGAGCAAGCCCGCGTGAAGCGCGCATACGAGGCGGTGAAGGACGTCTTTCCGACCGCTGGGTACGCGTACGTGCTGGCGTGCCGGCGACAGCTCTCTGAGATCGACTCACCCGAGATGCTGGCCGAGTACCGCAAGCTGGCCGAAGAGGCCGAGGCGCTAGCCGCGATGGTCGCCGCGACGGCGACAACGACTTCTTGAGGGCAACAGTCGCAATGGCGATCCCGTTCGTGGCAGCATAGGGGCGTTGCAGAAGTCGCTTTGCCCCAGCGACGCGGTCGTAGAGTTGCTGGGATTGTCCGGGCCAGAACTGTTCGCCTTGGGGCTCGGTGATCAGTAGTGGCGTGTCGATTCGCTGTAGCTCGTCGCCGAGTTTGTAGGCAGAGACTGCGCGATAGAGGTCGTAGCGCGAGTCGTGGTTGGCCCCGTACGGTTTGCCGCGGAACCGTAGGGTCGCGGCGGTGGCGGGCGAGAACAGCTCAGCGAGGTGCATTTCGCGGTCGAACGCGCTTATCACGGCGACGTGATCGGGGTCGACGTCGGAACGTGCAAGCATCGTGTCGAGTACGGGGGTGAGGACTGCCTCCCAGTCGGGGCGGAACGGGATTCCTTCCTCGTAGGCGTGATCCTGCTCGCCCGGACGGGTAGGAGGTCAACGAGGTCCCAGCATTCTCGTTGGCGGCGCCGCTTTCGAGCTCACGGGGATCAGCGGCGTGGCGTGCGAGATGCGGTACAGCACGGTCGCGTGGTGTATCCGAGGGCAACCTCCAGGCCGAACTGAAAGTCCTCGTCCTTGAACTGCCTGATCATCGTGCCACCTCGTCTTCGGCTTCACTCACAGCGGCGGTCCGCTTGGCGGCCCAGATGACGAGCAGGATCGGCACGACCCAGTTGAAGATGGTGTTCGCGCGCCGGGTATCGACGGCGCCGGCGGCCAGATGCGATGGGATCATCGCGACGAACACCCAGGCCCACATGAGCGTCAGCCGGCGGTTGATTTCCTTAAACCGGGGCGATGACCAGAGCTCGCGCCGGACGGACTCGCGCGCGTATTGCTCGGTGAACGGGGTCAGTAGCAGTGAGCCGAACGCGATCAGCGCCAACACGCCGGCAGCCATCGCTCGGGCGTAGCGCGCCACCAGCGCGGTGGTCGCGGCATCGGCCCCGAAAGCGACGATCGCGAAGCCGGCGAAAGCGACAACCGCCCCGAGCTCGAGCAACTTGGGACGTCCCGCGAACGATCCGGGAAGCGCGATGATGACGGACGCTGCCAGGGCCGCGATCGCGGCGGCCTTCAGACTGTCGTGCTGGGTTGTGAGCGTGAACAGGACCCAGGGCACGAATGCCACGTAGATCCCGAACCCCGTCTTGCCGCGTTCCTGTATCCGCCCGGCGGTGGTCGATCCCGTAGACATGATTTCGCTTCCTCCGTTCGTCGAATGCGCCCGAGAGCGCGGTTCGTTGTTGCTGTGGGTGCAAGGCTGCCGGTGGATGGAGGCGGTGTCTTCAGTAGGCGACTACTGATCTTTTGAGCCGGCGCCCGGCTCAGTACGGATCCGACGGAGGGTGGGGTCCGGGCCTGTGGCTGGGCGGGTGTCCGATACTTCGGTTTGTGGATGAGCTGCGAACGCCGCGTCTGCTGTTGCGCCGCTGGCGCGCGGAGGATGAGTCTGCGATGGCGGTAATCAATCGCGATACGGAGGTCGGTCGGTATCTCAACCGGCCGGTGGATGAGGCCGCGGTCGCGGCGTTCTTCGGGCAGATCGTCGATCACTGGGAGCGCTATGGCTACGGACCGTGGGCGTTGGAGTCGGCCGAGCGCGCGGATGCGGGCCGCTTCCTTGGGTTTGCCGGTCTTGCCCCGTGCCGGCCTTTCTAGGGCCGCTGGACCGGCGCCCGAGCTGGGGTGGCGGTTGGCCCGTTCTGCTTGGGGGCGGGGCCTGGCGACTGAGGCTGCGATCGCGGCGCGCGACGACGCGTTCGCCCGGCTGGGGCTGATCGAGATCATCTCGATCATCCACCCCCGGAACGAGCGATCGAGGCGTGTCGCGGTCAAGCTGCGCATGCGCCGCGCCGCACGCATCGAGAATCCGGTGATCGGTGTCGACGTCGACGTCTGGCGCCAGACGAGGGACGAGCCACGCCCACCGTCGCCGGAGCGGTACCTCCGCGGATGATCAGCGGCGGGTTCGACGTCGGCGGTGCCGTCCTGGGCGCTCGTCGGTCGCGCCCTTGAGCTGGAGAGAGTGACGGCCTCGCACACCGAAGGATCGGCTGGGATCGTCATCCGGGGTGGGGCCGGGGTTGGTAAGTCTCGGTTGGCACGCGAGGCATTGGCCATCTTCGGGGACCGCGGATGTGCGACCGGCTGGGTCCAGGCCACCCAGAGCGCCAGGAGCGTCCCGTTGGGTGCGTTCGCCACGATCATCCCGCCCGACGTGCGTTCTGATGAGCTGTTCGTGCTGATGCAACGCAGCGTCGCGGCGTTGCGCGAACAGGCCGCTGGCCGCCCGTTCGTGCTTGGAGTCGATGACGCCCAGTGGCTCGATCCCACCTCAGCGACGCTGGTCCTGCATCTGGTGACCACCGGCGCCGCGTTCGTGGTGGCGACGGTCCGCAGTGGTGAGCCCTGCCCGGATGCGGTCGTGTCGCTATGGAAGGACGCTGGCGCGCAGCAGCTTGACCTTCGCGTCCTGACCGAAATCGAGACCGAGACCCTGATGGAGCAGATCGTGGGTGGCCCGGTCGACTGGGCCGCGCCGCTGGGTCGCGCAGACTAGCCAAGGCAACGCGCTCTACGTTCGCGAGCTGGTGCTCGGAGCGATCGCCGGTGGTGCACTTGAACGGGTGAGTGGCCTCTGGCGGCTGCCGGCCCGACCGGCCGTCAGCGCGTCGCTGAGTGAGCTGGTTGCCGCTCGGATGGCGGGCCTCACGGACGCGCAGCAGCGAGCGCTCGAGCTGTTGGCTTTCGGTGAGCCGTTGCGACTGGCGGAGCTCTTGGATCTCGTCGGCGCCGAGCCGCTGGCGGCGGCCGAGGGTCGCGGGCTGGTCAGTATCCGCGGGGCGGGCCGGAGCGCGGAGGTGCGACTCGCTCATCCGCTCTACGGTGAAGTGATCCGCGCGGGACTGCCCTTGTTGCGAGCGCGTGAGGCACGGTTACGTCTCGCGGAGACCATCCAGTCAAGTGGATCGAGAACGCCCGAAGACTCTCTCCGTCTGGCCCGCTGGCTGATCGACGCGGGCGAAGTGATCTCGATCCAGTTGATGCTCGGCCTGCTTGAGCGGCGGCGGCCAACCTCGCCGGCGACCCTGAGTTCGGCGCGGCGCTGGCGAAGCAGGCATGGGAAGCCGGGGGCGGTATAGACGCGGCCCTGCTGTTGGCCAGGGCCTACACGGTACGCAGCCGGTTTGCCGACGCAACCGCGGTACTGGCGTCAGCCGAAGACAGCATCAACAGCCAGAACGCCGCCCTGGAGTATCTCGAGCAGCAGAGCGAGATCTTGCACTGGGGGCTCAAACGGCCTGCCGAGCTCCAGGAACTGCTCGACCGCGCGTCCGGTTGGTGGCCGGACCCCGCTTGGCAGGAGCGTATCCGCCCGCTGCGCCTGCGGGTCGCATCCTTTGAACGCCTCGGTCTCAACGTCTCGGCGACCACCGAGCTTCTGTCGGCCCCCGAGATCGGAACAGACATCCGCGATCAGATCGAGCCGGTGCACGTCGCGAACCTCTTCTACAGCGGCCGGACCGCCGAGGCGCTGCAACTCGCGACGAGGATTCGACCGGAGCTGCCGCTGCGCAATCTGAGCCAGGCGATCGCGCTCTCGCTCTGGAGTCGGGTGATCCTCGAGACCGGTGAGCGGTGGACCGAGCTCGCCGCCTGGATGACCGGTGCCCTTGAGAACGGTGTGCGTCTTGCCGATCGCGCAGCCGCCGGCCAGGCGGCGTACTCGCTCGCGTGCCTGCACTTCTCGGCGGGCAGGTATATCGACGCGGGACGGCTCCTCGCCGAGGCCGAAGTGCAGTTGGAATACCACGACCCGGTTGGGCTGCTGCCGGTCGTTGACGCAATGCAGGTCGGGGTTGCATGCTTCTCCAGCGATCTCGCCGCAATAGGGCCAGCGCTGAACCGATGCCGCGCGCGCGTGGGCGAGGCGGGACCCCTTGCGCATCAGCAGCCCTACGTCGTACGTGCCGAGGCCTGGGCAGCACACGCCACCGGAGATGCTCCGCACGCGCAACAGCTTCTAATCGACGCCGCGGAGCAGCTGTCGCCAAGCCCGGTTCACGCAGCACGCCTGACCTATGAAGCGATGCGCGCGGGCGCTTCCGCTCGGCGGCTCGCGGAGTCACTGCGGCGGTTTGCAGCACGCTGCGACGCACGGCTCGTCACTTTCTACGCCGATCACGTCACCGCCCTCGCCGCGGATAACGGTCCCGGCCTGCTTCGAGTCGCCGATCGGATGGAACAGATCGGCGCGCTGCGGTACGCCACCGAAGCCGCCGCGCACACCGCCGACGCCTTCGCGCGCGAAGGCCGCCAGAACTCGGCCGCCAAGCCGCTGACCGATGCCGGGACCTCAACGCATGCGGCCAACACAGCGCGCTGCCCCCGATGACCGAACTCGACAACACAGCCGTCAAGCTGACCCAGCGCGAGTCACAACTCGTCCCATTGGCCTCACAAGGCCTCTCCAACGCCGATATCGCCGAGCGCCTGACGCTGTCTATAAGAACGTCGAATCGCACCTATACCACGCGATGCAAAAACTCGGCGTAAACGATCGCCACGACCTGTGAAAACGCCGGATGGCCGCGTGACGGGCGCGAGCGGGGCTTGGGTCCGCAACGGCGGAATCGCCGTTGATCTGTTACTGGCTCGGGTGCCAGCCGGCGGCATGTGTAAAGCGATGGTTGGATATGCGTTCGCCGTCGCGACAGACGTTGTAGATGCCGCTGGGGAGGATGAGCGCTGCGAGCAGGGCCCGTGCGCGTCGGCGACGTGGAGGGTGGCACCGAGCGCCGCATGGGCGCGTCGTGCCCGGTGCCTGGCCCATCGAGGAGTCCGAGGCGGAGAACGATTCCCCGTCGGCCGCTTTGTGCGAATCATCGGCCTCACGCTCCGCGGAGATCGTGGAGCGCAGGACCGCCGGGACTTCGCTGACCGGGGTGTCTTCGGAGACGGGCCCGCAGCTCGGGTAGACGAACGTGACGGTCGGTTGCACATAAGCGGCGACGTCGCCCGCGAGCGCGGCGTCCACGAGGATTCTCGAGGGGTCGGCCCGAAGGCGATCGTTATCGCGCCATGCCTCTGGGTTTCGAGCTGCTCGAGCTGCTGGATCCGAGTGGCCAGACGAGAACGGCATCGACGCCATGCGTGGCGTGCGCGACAGCGACAGGGTCGAACAGGTCTAGCTGGTCCCTGGTCGGCGCGAGCAACTCGTGGCCGGCGGCACGCGCGAGCGGACCGAGCGCCCGGCCGAGGACTCCGGTTCCGCCTGTCACCAACAGGCGCATCGAGCCGTTCGCCCGCGCGTTCGCTGCAGCGTCGGCCATCTCGTCCGTGGTGTTCATGTGCGGTACCTCCGGGTTCGGCTAGCGGCGACAGCGGTTTGTCGGCGAGCCGCTACTCGACTATTTCCACGATGCCTGAGGGAGCACCCAGAATTGGCAAGGTCCGCCTTGCCGCCTCGTCGATTTGGATCCG
>CAVZQD010000015.1:0-11048 GCA_963777335.1 uncultured Solirubrobacterales bacterium | reverse complement strand
GTGCGGCGAATGCGTCACCGTCCCACCCCCGCCAGCTCCTCGTCGATCACGATCACCGAGCGCGCCCCCTGGCCGCGTCGCAGCCGCTCGAGCGCGTCCTGCACGTCGTCGAGGCCGATCAGGTACGACACGACGTCGCCGAGGTCGAGCCGGCCGTCGACCACGAGCTGCACGAGCCGGCCGAGCGCGGCGTGGACGTCCGACGAGCCGTAGTAGCTGCCGGTGATGGTCTTCTCGGACAGGAACTCGATCGCGGGCAGCGACACCTCGACTCCGACCGGCGCGGCTCCGACGACCGTTGCCGCCCCTCCCGGCGCCAGCACGTCCCAGGCCTGCCGGATCGTCGCCGCGCGCCCGACGACCTCGAACGCGTGCTCGACCCCGCCATCCGACAGCGCCAGGACCTCCGCAACGACCTCCGAGCCGTCGCCGGAGCGAGCGAGCACCGCATGGGTGGCCCCGCGACGCATCGCCAACTCCAGCTTGGCCTCGTCGGTGTCGACAGCGATCACCATCCCCGCGCCGCCCAGCTGCGCCCCCGCGATCACCTGCAGGCCGACGCCGCCGCACCCGATCACGCACACGCGGGCGCCGACGCGCACGCCGGCCCGGTTGACCGCGCCGATCCCGGTGACGACGCCGCAGCCGAGCAGTGCCGCCTGCCACAGCGGGATCGAGTCCGGCAGCGGCACGGCGCCGGCGGCCGGCACTACCGCATACTCGGCGAAGCAGGCGACCATCAGACCGTGCTGGAGCACCCCCCCGTCGAGCGCACGGAGCCGCGAGCTGCCGTCCATCAGCATCCCGGCGACGCCGTGGCGCGACGCCGTCTCGCACAGCGTCCGGCGCCCGGACCGGCAGGCGCGGCACGCGCCGCACGAGGGGACGAAGCAGAACGCGACGTGATCGCCGGCGACGACGTCGACGACGTCCTCGCCGACCGCCTCAACCACGCCCGCGCCCTCATGCCCGAGCACCATCGGCCACCGTCCCGGACCGAGCGCGCCGTCGGCCAGGTGGACGTCGGAGTGGCACACGCCCGCGGCGACGACGCGCACCAACACCTCACCGCGGCGGGGCGGCGCGAGCAGCACCGTCTCGATCGCCACCGGCCGCCCGGGCTCGCGCAGCACCGCGGCGCGTATCTCGACGGACTCCGGCGAGGACATCGTGGCGAGCGGCTCGCCGGACGGCGCGAGCCCGGGGACCTCAGCCGTCTCCGTTCGCACGGGCTGGGGACCGGAGCTTGGGTGACGGCGGGCTCGCTTGGATGCGCCGAAGCTCCTCGATCGGGTGATGACAGCGGATCGCGTGGCCGGGCTCGGCCTCGATCAGGTCGGGCTCGGTCGTCTCGCAGATCTCGCCGATGTAGCGCGGGCAGCGGGTGTGGAACACGCACCCGCTCGGAGGATTCGCGGCGCTCGGGATCTCACCGTCGAGCCGGATGCGCTCGCGGTCGACGGCGTCGATGCTGGGAACCGCCGACAGCAGCGCCTCGGTGTAGGGATGGTGCGGGGACGAGAAGACCTTCTCGGCCGGCCCGAGCTCCATCAACCGGCCGAGGTACAGGACGGCGATGCGATCTGACAGATAGCGCACGACCGCCAGGTCATGGCTGATGAACAGATACGCGACGTCCTCGCGTGTCTGAAGGTCGTTGAGGAGGTTGAGGATGGCAGCCTGGACCGACACGTCGAGCGCCGAGGTGGGCTCGTCGCACACGACCACCCGAGGATCGCCGGCGAAGGCGCGCGCGATCGCCACCCGTTGCTTGAGCCCGCCCGACAGCTGGCTGGGGCGCATCGGCAGATAGCGATCGGTAAGCCGCACAGAATGCAGCAGGGCGAGCAGCCGGCTTTGCAGGGCGGCGCCGGTGTAATGGCCGAGCTTGGACAGCGAGCGCCCGATCAGGCGACGCACGGAGTGACGGCGGTTCAGCGCCGAGTCGGGGTTCTGGAACACGATCTGCAGCGCCTTCTGCTCCTCGTTGGTGCGCTGCTTGGTGAAATAGGCGAGTGCGCGCCCGTCGAGCTCGACCGAGGAGCCGGCGTCGGGAGCTGTCAACCCCATCAGCACGCGCGCGAGCGTGGTCTTTCCGCTCCCCGACTCCCCGACCAGGCCAAGCGTCTCGCCGGCGAGGATGTCAAGGCTGACGCCGGTGAGCCCGTGGATCTCCTGGCCCGAGAGCCGGAACGTCTTGCCGACGTCGCGGGCGCTGATCAGGGGCTTAGCGCCATTTGACGGCTTGGCCTTGGCCGTCTCGGTCTGCGCCGCCTCGGTGTGCGGCAGCTTCTGGGCCCGCTCGTGGAAGTGGCAGCGCGATCGGCGCCCCGCGCCGAGGTCATACAGCGGCGGCGCCTCGGTCCGGCAGCGGTCCTGGACGAGCCCGCAGCGGTTGGCGAAGATGCAGCCCTCGGCGGTCTCCCCGGGCCGGGGCAGAAAGCCGGGGATCGTGTCGAGCGCCCGGCGGCGCTTGTCGGCGTCGCGTCGCGGAATGCAGCGCAGAAGGCCCACGGTGTAGGGATGGCGGGCGTCGCGCAGCACCTCAAGGGCCGGTCCCTCCTCGACCATCTCGCCCGCGTACAGCACCCCGACGCGGTCGCACATCCGGGCGATCACGCCCAGGTTGTGGCTGATGAACAGCAGCGAGGTGCCGAACTCCTGTCGCAGCGCCTTGACGAGATCAAGCACCTCCGCCTCGACGGTGGCGTCCAGCGCGGTGGTCGGTTCGTCGAGGACCAACAGCGACGGCTCCGAAGCCAGCGCCATCGCGATCACGGCGCGCTGGAGCATCCCGCCCGACAGCTGATGGGGATAGCGTTTCATCACGCCGACGGGATCGGAGATGCGCACCTTGCGCAGCATCTCCTCGCTGAGCTCGAGGGCCTCCTTGTCTGACTTGCCGGCCAGCTCGAACACCTCGGCCACCTGGCGGCCGACCACGATCGACGGGTTGAGCGCGCGACCGGGCTCCTGGTAGACCATCGACACCTTGTGCTGCCGCAGCCGCCGCAGATCGCCCTCGCTCATGGCCAGCACGTCCTGCCCGTCGATCTCGATCGAGCCCCCGGTCACGCGCCCGTTGCGGGCCAGGTAGCGCACGATCGCCAGGGCAACCGTCGACTTTCCGCAGCCCGACTCGCCCACCAGGCCGAACGACTCGCCCCGGCCGATCCGGAACGACACGTCGCGCACGACCGGCTGGTCGCGCCGGCGGACCCGGTAGGCGATGTCGACGTGGTCGACGGTCAACGCGTCGGTTGACACTGGGGTGACGACGGCCGGCGCCGCCGCGGCGTCAGTGCTCATTGGTCGAACGCTCCCTCGACGGCGTCGGCGATCAGGTTGACGCCGATCACCAGCGACGCTAGCGCCAGGGCGTCGAACAACACCTCCCACCAGTAGCCGGCGGGCACCACGGGGTAGTTGGAGGCGATGTCGAGGCCCCAGTCCGGCGACGGCGGCTGCACCCCGAAGCCCAGGAACGAGAGCGTGGCGATCGCGAACACGGCATAGCCGAGGCGGACGGTGAACTCCACCACGATCGGTGCCGTCACGTTGGGCAGGATCTCGACGAACATGATGTACGGCGCCTTCTCGCCGCGCAGGCGCGCGGCGGCCACGTAGTCGAGCTCGCGCTCGAGCAGCACCGAGGTCCGCACCGTGCGCGCGATCAGCGGCGTGAACACGATCGCGATCACGATGATGATCACCAGGTTGCCCCGCCCGAGCGCGGTGATCGCGGTCACGCTGATGACGATCAGCGGCAACGCCAGGAACGCCTCGAGCACGCGGGAGATCGAATCATCGATGATCCCGCGGAAGTAGCCCATCACGAGGCCGAACGCGGTGCCGAGGACCGTGGCGATGATCACCGAAGCCGGGGCGATGATGAGGATGTCGCGCACGCCGGTGATCACCCGCGAGAGCATGTCGCGCCCGAGCTGGTCGGTCCCGAACAGGTGCGCGCCGGACGGCGCCTGATTGATCGCGTGGAGGTCCTCGGCGGCGGGATCGTGGGGAGCGATCGCGTAGCCGAAGATCGCGCAGATGATCCAGAACCCGACGATGATCGCGCCCACGACGAACGTCTTGGAGCGGACGATGTCGCGCACGATCTCGCCGCGCGGGCTCGGGCCGGTGCGCTCGGCGGCGACCGCGCCGGCAGACTCGGCCGGGACGACGTCGACGCTCATTCGATGCCCGGGTAGCGGATCCGCGGATTCAGGTACGCGTACAGGAGGTCCGCGATCAGCGTGGTCAGCATGTACACGACCCCGAGGGTGAGCACGCCGGCTTCGAGCACCGGAAAGTCCTTCTGAGTGGCCGCCTGGAGCAGCAGCGTGCCGACGCCGTTGTAGTGAAAGATGGTCTCGACCACGACCAGACCCCCGATCAGGTAGCCGCTCTGGCTGGCGATCACGGTGATCGTGGGCAGCAGCGAGTTGCGGAGCACGTGGCGGCGGATCACCGTGCGGCGCGGCAGGCCCTTCAGCACTGCGGTGCGTACATAGTCGGAGTTGAGCGCCTCCACGGTCCCCGCCCGGGCCATGCGGGCGATGTAGCCGAACAGGACCAGCACCAGCGGGATCGCGGGCAGGATCAGGTGGTAGAGCTGGTCGAAGAAGCCCGCGCCCGCCGGCGGCGTGGCCGAGAACGGCAGCACGTTCAGCCACAGACCGAATACCAGGATCAGGAAGACGCTCGAGACGACCTCGGGGGTTACGGTCGCCGAGGTTCCGCTCACCACGATCGCCCGGTCCGAGAACTTGCCGGCGTGCAGCGCGGCGAACACGCCCGCGAAGATGCCGAGCGGCACGACGATCACGAAGGCCAGCAGCGCCAGCTTGAGCGAGTGCCCGATCGCCGTGAACAGCAGCGGCCGGACCGCCGACTGGTAGGTGTAGGACGTGCCCATGTCTCCCCGCACGAAGTGGCTGATGAACAGCCAATACTGCGTGAGCAGGGGCTTGTCGGTGCCGTACTGGTGGTCGAGCGCCTTCACCGCGCTCTCGGGCGCGAGCGGACCCAGCGTGGCGCGCCCCGGGTCTCCGGGCAGGAGGCTGCCCAGCAGGAACACGAGCACGCTGAGGATCAGCAGCGTGATCAGCGCGAGCCCGAGACGCTTGCCGATGAACCTGGTCATGTTCCGGAGGGTCCGCTGCGCAACCCGATGACGCTCCGCCGCACCGCCGATGGTCTCACGATATGTAGGCCTTGTCGAGGTAGATCTGCGAGATCGACGTCGGATTGGTCCCGTGCACGTTGGTCTTGTTGGCTGAGAGGCCGTCGATGAAGTAGGGGATCACGAGCGGCGTCTCCTGGAGCAGGAGGCGCTGGATCTGGCCGGCGATCTGTCGCTGGGTCTGCAGGTCGACGGTGGCCACGTACTGCGCGACGAGCTTGTCGTAGGTCGGGTTCTTGAACCGCGCGGCGTTCCACGTGCCCTTCGAGGTGAGCGTGCTGGTGAGGAACACGTTCGGCACGCCCCGGCTGCCGTAGTCGACGAGGCTCATGCTGCCGTCCAGCCAATCGGAGTTGCCGATCGTCGACTTGCCGTAGTACTGGGTCTGGGTCTCGACCTTTAGGTCGACGTTGATGCCCGCCTTCGCCAGATTGGCCTTCATCACCTGGGCAAGCGACGGGATCTCCTGGTAGATCTCGGTGACGAGCTGGGAGGAGAACCCGTTGGGGTGGCCGGCGGCCGACAGCAACTGCTTGGCCATCGAGATGTTCTGCGTGCGCTGCGCGACCGTGGTGTCGGTGGACGGGAAGACTGGCGAGAACGCGCTGTCGTTGCCGAGGATGCCCTTCCCGGCCAGCAGCGCCGCCACCATCCCCGAGCGGTCCATGCACAGCGCGACGGCTTGACGCACGCGCGCGTCGGTGAACGGGGCCAGGTCGTTGCGCATCGACAGCTCGCGGTGATTGGAGGACTTGAGCGTGAGGATTGTGTAGCTCGGGTTGTTCAGGAGCGCTTGCGCTCCCTGCACGACGAACTGCGTGATGACGTCGACCTGGCCGCCCTGCAGGGCGAGGATCTGTGGAGGCTGGCTGGTGTAGAACGTGAAGGAAGTCCCGTCGAGGTAAGGCCCGCCGCCCCAGTGGGAGGGGTTGGCCACGAACTGGGCGCCCACGTTCTGGGTGTAGCTCTTGAGCTTGAACGCCCCGGTGCCAACGAACGTGGTCTGCCACTTGGTGAAGTCGGTGCCCTTCGGGACGATGATCGCGTTGTAGTTGTCGGATGAGACGAGGTAGGGGAAGTTGCCGTTTGGCGCCTCGAGGTGGAAGGCGACCGTCATCGCGTCGACCTTCTTGACGCCGTCCGGGAGGAACACGCCGCCGATCGCCGACAGCGCGTTGGAGGCGGCCTTCGGATCCGAGAGCTGCTGGAAGGTGTAGACGACGTCGTCCGCCGTCATCGGCTGGCCGTTGTGGAAGGTGACGCCCGGGCGGAGCTTGAACGTCCACACCGAGCCGTCGCTGTTGGGGCTCCAGCTCGTCGCCAGCATCGGCTCGAGCTTCAGCTGGATGTTGTTGTCGAAAGCGAGGAACTCGCCGGTCTGGTTCAGCATGCACAGGCCGCCGGCGTCGGCGACGGTAAGCGGGTTGACCGCCGCCGACGGCGCCTGGGTGGCCACCCTCAGAGTCCCGCCCTTCTTCGGGGCCCCCGCGGCGGTCGTGGTCGCCGACGTGGCCGATGTCCCGGTCTTGTTCGCGTTTCCGCATGCCGTGAGCACGGCTCCCATCAGACCGCTTGACATCCCGATGACCGCGCCCCGGCGCAGAAACTGCCGGCGGTCGAGCCGCCCGGCCACCAGCTCGTCGATGTAGTGATTCTCGAGCTCGCTACGGCCCTCGCGGAGCAGGTCGAGCTCGTTCTTGGCGTGCTTCATGTACGCACCTTTCGTTCGAAGTCGACCGTGCGCCCTGCGCGCCCCGTCGTGAAGCGTCTAAAGCTACTTGATTCATTAGGTTGCAAAACGGCCGCCGGGATCATCGCGGTGGTCGCGGCCAGCAGGTCCGGAAGCATCTCGCGCTTGCGGGCGGGGCTCATCCGCCCCGACGGCACGCACAGCGTGATCGCCGCCACCACTCGCCCGGGCGGGCCCACCGGCACGGCCAGGCAGTGGAGACCCAGTGCCGTCTCGTCGATGTTCTCGGCGTAGCCCCGCCGGCGCGCCTCGCGCAGGATCGCCAGCAGCTCGTCCAGGCCGTTCAGGCGACGACCGGTAGGGGTCTCGAGCTCGCAGCCGTCGTAGAGGTCGGCGACCTCGTCCTCGGGGCGGTCGGCGAGGAGCACCCGCCCGGACGCCGCCGCGAACGCGGGCAGCCGGCTGCCGACGGCGGTGACGAGGCGTAACGGGTGCGTGGTCTCCTCCTTGGCGATGAACACACTGTCGCGCCCGTCGAGGACGGTAAGACAGGTCGTCTCGTTGTGACGGGCGACGAGCCGCCGCGCGACGCCGTGGAAACCGGCGGTCAGCGGCGACACCGGCGCGGTGTTCGCGAGCCACGCGACCCTCGGCCCAAGCTCGATCTGGCCCGTGTACGGATCGCGGGCGGCCCAACCGCGCTCGAACATGATCGAGCAGACCCGGTGGAGCGTGCTCTTCGCGATCCCCGTCTCGCGGGCCAGCTCGGCGAGCGTCGTCGGTCCCCGGCGGTCGAGAACCTCGAGGACGTCGAGGACCGCCGAGATGCCCGGTGATCCAGCGCCGGGGCGTCGCGCCGGTTGGAACCCGATTGCCGCTTCCATCCTCCTCCGATCCGCAGGTAGAACGACGTTCAGCCGATGGATCGAAGACGTTTCTTTCACACCGGGACCACGCGTGTCAAGTTAACGAAGCTTTAGCGGTACGGTGAGGCGCGATGCTCCTGACCAACGCCCGCGTGATCGACGGAACCGGACGCGCTCCGCTTGAGCGCGCCTCGGTGCGGGTCGAGAACGGCCGGATCGCCGAGGTCTTGGACGTCGGCTCGTTCGCGGACGCGTCGGTTGCCGGCGAGGCCGCGATCGACGTCGAGGGGCGGACGCTCATGCCCGGGCTGATCGACGCCCACGCCCATCTGTCGAGCGACATCAGCCGCAGCCCCGGCTTCGGTCCGCCGCCCGCGCTCCACGGCGAGCTCCCGCGCCCGCGCGAGCTCGGCTATTTCGTGCTCGCGAAGACCGCCCGCGTGCTGCTGGCGGCCGGGATCACCACGGTCCGCGACGTCGGCAGCTATGACGACGAGGCGATCGCCCTGCGCGAGGCAGTCCGGCTCGGCATCGTCGACGGCCCTCGGATTTTGTCGTGCGGGCGGATCATCTCGGCCACCGCTCCCGGCGGCGCGATCTTCACGACGATGTACCGCGAGGCGGACGGCCCCGACGACATGCGCAAGGCGGTGCGGGAGCAACTCCGCCGAGGCGCCGACTACGTCAAGCTGATGGCGACCGGCGCGCGGTCGGTTCTCGCGGAGGATCCCGAGCCGGCGCAGATGACGGCTCCCGAGCTCGCCGCGATCGTCGACGAGGCCCACCGTGTCGGGGTGCGCGTGGCGGCGCACGTCGAGGGGCTGGCCGGAGCCCGCCTGGCGGTGTGCGAAGGCGTCGACACCGTTGAGCACGGCCTGTCGCTCCACCGCGAGCCGGAGCTGCTGGCCGCGATGGCCGAGCGCGGGATCGTGCTCGTCCCGACTTTGAGCACGTTCCACGACCTCGCGGAGCGGTTCACCGACGACTTCGCGCCGGCGCTGGTCGAGCAGGCCAAGCGCCAGCTCGAGGAGGCCTACGCGACCCTGGTGGCGGCCCGGGACGCAGGGGTCACGCTTGCGATGGGGCACGACAGCGGCCCGCCGGGCGACAACGCGATCGAGCTGGCGCGGATGGTCGACGGCGGCCTGTCGCCACTCGAGGGTGCTCGCGCGGCCACGTTCGGGTCTGCGACGGCGCTCGGCCTGTCGTCCGAGGTCGGGAGCGTGACGGCCGGGACAGTCGCCGACCTGCTCGTGGTCGACGGCGACCCGCTTGCCGACGTCCGGATGCTGTGCGATCCGGATCGGATCTGGATGGTCGTGCAGGGCGGCGAGGTCGTCGCCGGTGATCCCCGCGCCTCCGCCCGTGTCGCAGCATGACCACCGTTACCCATGCTCCCGACTTCTCGCTGCCGTCGGTCGGGGGCGGTCCGGTCCGCCTTGCCGATCTGTGTGACCGCGGCCCGGCGCTGCTGCTGTTCGTCTCCGAGGAGTGCCCGACGTGCGCGCTGACGCTGCGTCGCCTCGCCCCGGTCGTGCCCGAGCTGACGGACGCCGGCGTGTCCGTCGCCGCGGTGTTCGAGGACCCGCTCGACGTGGCCGCGCGAGTGGCGCGGCGAACGGGGTTCGCCGGCGTCGTCCTGTCAGAGCCGGCGCCGTACGAGGTGTCGCGCGCGTACTCGTTGGCGAGCCTGCCGACGGCGGTGCTGGTCGATCGGGACGGCGGTCAGGTCGGCCGCGTGGTCGGCTGGGATGCCGCCGGCCTGCGGACGCTGCTGTCCGTGCCCATCACGGACGAACCACCCCTGCGCAAGCCGGGATGCGCGGCCAAGAACACCTACGACCCCGAGGAGCTGCGGCTGCTCGACGGCGCCGGCCACGACGAGCTCGAGGAGATGTTCGAGCGCGGGTGGACCGACGGGCTTCCGGTGATCCCGCCGACGCAGGAACGGGTGCAGGTGATGCTCGGCGGCCGGGATCCGGGTGAGCTGCTCGGCGAGGTCGCGCCTTCCGCCGCGCGCGTGACGCTTGAACGCGTCGCCGCGTGCGCCGTCCTGGCCGGCTGCCGGCCCGAGTACTTCCCGGTGCTCGTGGCCGCGGTCGAGGGCATTTTGGAGCCGGCCTTCAACATCGGCGGGCAGGCGGTGACGACGCAGCCATGTGGGCAGGTGGTGGTCGTCAACGGGCCGGTGCGCGACGCGATCGGGTTGAACGGCTCGGTCGGGGCGCTCGGGCCCGGGTGGAGGGCGAACATGACGATCGGGCGCGCGCTCCGGCTCGTGGTCAGCCTGACCGGCGGCGGCTTCCCGGGGCGCCTCGACCGCTCGACGCTCGGCAACCCCGGCAAGGTCGCGATGTGCTTCGCCGAGGACGAGGAAGTGAGCCCGTGGGAGCCGCTCCACGTTTCGCGGGGCTTCTCGGGGTCGTCGTCGGTCGTGACCGTTCTCGGAGCGGACGCGCCTTTGTCGATCTCCGACCACCGGAGCACGGACCCACTCGAGTTGACGCGGGTGCTGGGCGAGGCGGCCGCGACGACGTGGAGCCCGAACTGGTGGCCGCTGGGCGGCATCTCGCTGTTCGTGATCTGCCCCGAGCACGCGCGGTCGTTCGCCTCATGGGGATGGAGCAAGCGACGCGTCCGCGAGGAGATGTTCTCGGCGGTGTCGCGGCCGGCGGGTTCGCTCCGCTGGGGGGAGACCACTCCGTTCGTCAATGCGGCCGATGACGATCAGCCGGTCCGCAAGTGGTCGAGCCCGGACGACATCATGCTCGTCGTGGCCGGCGGCGAGGCCGGCCGCTACTCGGCGGTGTTCGGGCCGTGCCTCGGAATGAACACCGAGCCGATCTCGAAGGAGGTCCAGTGGAATACGTGAGCCCATTCGACGAGCGCCGGCGCGCAGCTGAGCCGCTCGCCCCGCGGCCGGCTGAGTTGAGCGGCGCGCGTGTGGCGCTGCTCGATATCACCAAGCGCCGCGGGGACGAGTTCCTGGATCGTGTGGAGGAGCTGCTGCAGTCGCGCGGAGCTTTGACGTTCCGGGTGGTGAAGGAGATCTTCTCCAAGCCCGCCGGCCCGGAGATCGTGCGGCGGATCGCCGACCGCGGCGACCTCGCCGTCGAGGGCCTCGCCGATTGAGGGTCGTGCACGTCGTGCAGTGTGCGCGACATGGTTGAGCTCGAGCGGCTGGGGATCGCCACCGCCGCGGTGGCGACCGAGCCGTTCGTCGACGAGGCGCTCGAGCAGGCGCAGTTGCTGGGGATGCCCGACTACCGGATGGTGTTCGTTCCCCACCCGGTCCAGCTGCTGAGCC
>CAVZQD010000014.1:0-77500 GCA_963777335.1 uncultured Solirubrobacterales bacterium | reverse complement strand
AACCGCTTCGCGAAGTCGTCTCGCTCGAGCAGCTGGCCGACGGTCGGGACGCGCGCGACCTTGAACAGCTGCTCCATCGACATGTCGAGCCACTCGCCGTTGAACCGGACCGTGCTCCGTTCGGGGTCGAGGACCGTGTACGCCTGCTCGGTGAAGGTGCGGGCGTGCGCGTCGATCTCCGCACCCGACAGCGCTGGACGAGTGGCCGAGCGGCCGCTCGGGTCGCCAACGCGCGCGGTGTAGTCGCCGATGATCAGCACGACCTCATGGCCGAGGTCCTGGAACTCGCGCAGCTTCTGGAGCACGACCGTGTGGCCCAGATGGATGTCCGGAGCCGTCGGATCGATGCCGAGCTTGACCGTGAGCGGCCGCCCGAGCGCCAGCTTCTGCTCGAGCGCTCCTTCGGGCAGGCTGTCGACGGCATTTCGCTCGAGCCACGCGGCCGCCTCGGAGGGGCCCGAGGGATTTGCTTCAGGTCGCATGGTGGGCTCCGTCTGGACCTCGGACTCCATGCGGGCCAATGCTAGACTCTCGCCCCCGCGGGACCCTGTTGCCGCCACGTTCCGCGACGCGCCGAGGCCGTCGGACCGGCCCGTCGCCAGCGCCCCCGATTTGCATGATCGACGACGTCGAAATCCCGGCACAGGGCGATCAGCCGCAGGCTCCGAGGCCCGCGGAGTCCGCGCGCGGTTGGAACGGTCACCGCGGCGGGAATGGTCACCGCGGCGGGAATGGCGGCAGGCGCGGGAACGGGGACGGGGACGGGGGAAACGGGAGCGGCCGCCGGTCACCTCGCGGCCGGTTCTGGCGACGGCGCCGCGGTCCCCGGACCAAGCCGAGGGTGCGCAGGCTCCGGCTGTTCCTGATCCTGATCGGGCTCGGCGCGCTCGCGGTCGTCTCGACCGTGTTCGGGATGATGATGGCGGTCGCCTCCGACCTCCCGCAGATCGAGAACCGTCAGGTGTACTCGTCGGCATCGGCGAACTCGTACCTTTACGACGACCACTGGCATCTGATCGGGCAGCTCGCGCCGCCCAACCACGAGGTCATCGACAGCTTCCAGCAGATCTCGCCGTGGATGCGTCGCGCGATCGTGTCCGTCGAGGACCGGCGCTTCTGGACCGATCCGGGGGTCGACCTGCGAGGGATCGGGCGCGCGGCGCTGTCCGACTTGACCGGCGGCTCCACACAAGGCGCCTCGACGATCGCGGAGCAGTTCGTCAAGAACTCCCTGTCAGAGCAGGACAACCGCACGATCTTCGAGAAGCTCCGCGAGGCGGCGCTGGCCTATCACCTGACCCGCAGGTGGCCCAGGCAGGAGATCATGACCCAGTACCTGAACTCGATCTACTTCGGCAACGGCGCGTACGGGGTCGAATCGGCCGCGCGCGTCTACTTCGGCAAGGTCCACGGCTACGACGCGTCGGTGTCAGCCAGCCAGGCCGGCTCAGGGTGCGGCGATGCCCCGCGGCTACCGTGCGCGTCCGTGCTCGAGCCGTGGGAGGCGGCGCTGCTGGCGGGGATGGTCGCGGACCCGAGCGCGTTCGATCCCGTGCTCCGCCCGCAGGCGGCGAAGGGACGGCGCAACCTCGTCCTCAAGGACATGCTCGGGCAGCACTACATCACCCAGGCGCAGTACCAATACGGCAAGAACCAGCCGCTCCCGACCGCGGCACTGATCCAGCAGCCCCAGGAGCCCGCCGCGGCGCCGTATTTCACGAGCTGGCTCCGTCCGCAAATCCTCAAGGCGCTCGGACTCGGCAAGCCGGGCGTCCCGGAAAGCGTCGCGGAGTTCCGTGCGTACTACGGCGGGCTGAAGATCCGGACGACGATCGACCTCTCCATGGAACAGGCGGCCGATCAGGCCATCTCGGAGGAGCTTCCATCCGGTTCCGGCCTCCCCAGCGCCTCGCTCGTCGCGATCGACAACAAGACCGGACAGGTCAGGGCGATGGTCGGCGGGCCGATCGTCAACGGGCAGGAGGATTACAACCAGTTCCCGTTCAATCTGGCCACCGAGGCTGAGCGCCAGCCCGGATCGGCGTTCAAGCCGTTCACGCTCGCGATGGCGCTCGAGTCCGGGAAGTACGGGCCCGATTCGATCATCGACTCCGCCCCCCAGAACTTCGTCGTCCCGAACAGCGGCGGCAAGGAGCACTTCATCGTCCACAACTTCGGCAACACGTACTCCGGCCCGATCACGCTCCAGGACGCGACCGACGTCTCGGACAACACGGTCTACTCACAGGTCGGGATCAATGTCGGGACCAAGAGGATCGCCCACTTCGCCAGGCGCGCCGGGATCCGCACCCCGGTCTCGGACAACTACGCGATGATCCTCGGCGGGCTGAAGATCGGCGTCTCGCCGCTGGACATGGCGCACGCCTACGAGACGTTCGCGGAGGGGGGCCGGAGGGTGTACGACCCGGTGCTCGGGACTCAGGGCAAGGGACCGACTGGGATCGCCCAGATCTACTGCCCGAAGGTCTGCCCACACAAGGACGTGGTCGATCGGCCCCAGTACGAGCGGGTGCTGCCGGCTTCGATCGCGGCGGTCGTCCATGAGATGCTGACCGGCGTCGTGCAGTCGGGAACGGGCACCGCGGCCGCAATCTCGGGCGTGGACGTCGCGGGCAAGACCGGGACCACCACCAACTACGCCGACGCGTGGTTCGTCGGCTGGACGCCGCAGCTGACCACGGCGGTGTGGGTCGGCTATCCGAACAAGCTTGTGCCGATGGCCACCGATTACAACGGGGCGCCGGTCGAGGGTGGGACCTACCCGGCGATGATCTGGCACAACTTCATGGTCCAGGCGCTGCAGATCATCGAGACCGAGAACCCGCACCTGCAGACCACGAGCACGACGACGACTGACACGACGAGCGCGCCCCCGACCCCGGGTTCGGGATCGAACTCGGGCACCGACACCACTCCGGCGACCCCGGCAGCGCCGACCGGCGGAAACACCGGAGGCGGGGCGGCCGGAACGGGTGGCGGCGCCACCGCTGGTACGGGCGCCGGCGGCACGGCGGGTGGCGGCGGCACGGCCGGCGGTGGCGGTGGCACCGGCGCGACAGGCGGCGGCGGTGGTGGCGGTGGCACCGGCGCGACAGGCGGCGGCGGGGCGGTGGCGGTGGCACCGGCGCGACAGGCGGCGGTGGCGGCGCGACCGGGGGGCGGGGGCGGTGGCGCCGGCGGCGCGACCGGCGGCGGTGGTGGCGGCGGCGGAACCGCAGGCGGCTCAGGCTCGGGCGGTGCCGGCCTCGGCGGCGGCTGACGAATTATGCTCGGCGTCCCGCAGCTACCCGAGGCGGACGCCACCGGAGCTACCCGAGCCGGACGCCACCGGAGCTACCCGAGGCGGACGCCACCGGAGCTACCCGAGGCGGACGCCACCGGAGCTGCTGGACGGGACAGATACGGGCTGCCCAGCGCGGAGAACCGCCAAGGCAAATCCGCCGCCTTCGTGATACCGATCCGTTTGCTCGCCGCCACCTCGACATCCCTCCACGCCCGCGGCCGGCGGGCGATCACGATCGGGCCTCGGACCAGATCGGAGCCGTTCCGCTCGAGCCCGATCCCCACCGCCTCCGTGAGCTTGCCCGGCCCCGAACACAGGGCCTGTAGCCGTGTGACGCCCCGGCGCGCGCGCATAGCCTCGATCCCCTCGACCGGCTCGAGCGCGCGGATCAGAACCGCGGCGCCGACCCCCTCGGGCTCGCACACGGCGTTCAGGCACGCGTGGATTCCGTAGGAGCGGTACACGTAGGCCACGCCTGGCGGCCCGAACAGGACCCGCGTCCGGTTGGTCAGGCCGACATACGCGTGGCAGGCGGGCTCGGAGTGGTGGTACGCCTCGGTCTCGACGATCACTCCGGACGAGCCGGCATGCGAGACCACGCATCCGATCAGATCCTGCGCCACCTCGAGGACCGGGCGAGCGTAGAAACCGCGCTTCATCCGAGTCCGAGCGCGGCCCGGGCGCGATCGAGCTGCTCGCGAACGCGCGGAAGGCTCGTTCCCCCCTCCGAACGCTTGGTCTCGAGCCACGCGGCGTCGCGCAGCAGCTCGTAGAACTCATCGTCAAGCAGCGGCGACTGGCGCGCGAGCTCCTCCCGAGTGAGCGCGGACAACGGCTTGCCCTTGTCGATCGCGCTCCGCACCAACCCGGCGACCACGCCGTGGGCTTCGCGGAACGGCAGCCCTCGCCGGACGAGCAGGTCGGCGACGTCGGTGGCGGCGAGCAGCTCGTCGGCGGCAGCGCCGGCAAGCCGCTCTCGCCGGAAGGCAATCGACGACAGCATCCCGTCGGCCGCGTCGAGACACAGCTCGATCGTGTCGGCGGCGTCGAACAGGTGCTCCTTGTCTTCCTGCATGTCCTTGTTGTAGGTCAGCGGCAGGCCGTGCAGCACGCCGTGGAGCGCGACCAGGTGGGCGGCGAGGCGCGGCGACTTGGCGCGCAGAAGCTCGGCGGCGTCGGGGTTCTTCTTCTGGGGCATTATCGACGACCCCGAGGCCCACGCGTCCGCGACCTCGCAGAAGCCGAACTCCTCGCTCGACCACAGCACGATCTCGCCGCCGAGCCGCGACAGGTGGGTCGCGCAGGTGGCGGCCGCGGCCAGGTAGTCGAGTACGAAGTCGCGGTTGGAGACGGCGTCGATCGAGTTCTCGGCCACCGACGCGAACCCGAGCTCGCGCGCCACCAGCTCGCGGTCGGTGTCGAAGTTCACGCCCGCGAGCGCGCCGGCGCCGAGTGGCAGCGCACCCGTGGCCGCCACAACCGACGAGAACCGGTCGCGATCGCGGATCAGCATCCAGCAGTACGCGAGTAGGTGGTGGCTCAGATAGACCGGCTGCGCCCGCTGCAGGTGCGTGTATCCGGGCATCGGCCAGTCGACGTGCGCCTCGGCCAAGCCGACCAGCGTCCGTGCAAGTCCGGCGGATCGCTCGGCCGCGCCCGCGGCATGGGCGCGTACGAACATCGCGACGTCGGTCGCCACCTGATCGTTGCGGGAGCGAGCGGTGTGGAGCTTCCCGCCGACGCGGCCGGCGAGCTCGGTGACGCGCCGCTCGATCGCCATGTGAATGTCCTCGTCGCCGTCGGCGAACCGGAAGCTGCCCTCGCCGAGCTCGCGCTCCACCTGGTCGAGCGCGGCGTGCAGCTCGTCGCGCTCGCCCTCGGAGATGATCGCCTGCGCCGCGAGCATCGACGCGTGCGCGCGCGACTGCTGGACGTCGTAGGGTCCAAGGCGCCAGTCGAACGACAGCGAGTCGTTGAGCGCGCGGAAGGCCGCATCTTGAGGCTCGGCGAAACGAGACATCGCGCGGGGATTATCGCCCGAGCACGTCGCGCAACGATTCGGCGACCTGCTCCACCTGCGACTCGGTCATCTCGGGGAAGAACGGCAGCGCGATCGAGCGAGCCGCGACGTCCTCGCACACCGGGAACTCGCCCTCGCGGTGCCCGAACCGCTCGCGGTAGTAGCTCATCAGGTGCACCGCCGGGAAGTAGGGCTTGCTCGGGATCGCCCGCGAGGCCAGCTCTCGAACGACGCCGTCGCGGTCGAGCCCGCGCGGAAGCTGCACGACATAGACGAACCAACCGCGCCGGACCCGGCCGACCTCCGCGCACGGAAGCCCCAACCCGTCGACCCCGGCGAGCGCCGAGCCGTACAGGCCCGCCACCCGTGAGCGGCCGCCGAGCAGCTCCTCGAGACGCTCGAGCTGGGCGAGACCAAGCGCGCACGCGATCTCGCCCAGGCGGTAGTTGAAGCCGAGACGGTCGTGGTCGAGCCAGTCCATATCGGGGGCGCGGCCTTGGTTGCGTTCGGAGTCGATCCGTTCCTTGAGCGCGGCATCAGAGGTCGTGATCATCCCCCCCTCCCCGGTCGCGATCTGCTTGTTCGCGTAGAAGCCGAACACCGCCGGATGGCCACGGCCGCCCACCGGGATCCCGTCGGCGTCGACCGCGCCGAGCGCCTCACAGGCGTCCTCGACGATCGGCAGGCCGATCCGTTCGAACGCGCCGAGGTCAGCCGGATAGCCGAAGATATGGACCGGCAACAGCGCCGCCGTACGGTCGGTGACCGCGGCCGCGGCGGCGTCCGGGTCGAGATTGAACGTGACCGGGTCGATGTCGGCGAACGCCGGACGGGCGCGCTCGTACACGACCACGTTGGCGCTGGCCACGAACGAGAACGGGCTGGTGACGACCTCGTCGCCGTCGCTGACGCCGGCCGCCCGCAGTGCGAGGTGGAGCCCGGTGGTGCCACTCGATACCGCGCTCGCACACTCGGCTCCCACGCGCCTTGCGAACGCCTGCTCGAACTCCGCGAGCAGCGGCCCGAGCGACAGGCGTCCCGAGCGCAGCACCGCGAGCACGCGCTCGATCTCGAGGTCGCCGATCACCGGCCGCGCGAGCGGTATGGCCTCGCCGGCGCGACTGGCCACCCTCTCCCTCGAGGAGGAGTCAGTCACGAACCCCTGAGGATGCCGCCTCGTCGGGGGAGAGCGCCCGCCTGCCCGACACCAGCATCCCGTACTCGAGCGAGTCGACGAGCGCCTCCCAGGACGCCTCGATGATGTTCTCGGATACCCCGATCGAGCCCCACACCTGGTCGCTGTCGGAAGCATCGAGCAGCACCCGCGTGACCGAGCCCGTGCCCTTGGTCTCGTCGAGGATCCGGACCTTGAAGTTGACCAGGTCGATGTCGCGCAGGTGAGGGTGGATCTCCACGAGCGCATCCCGCAGCGCGCGGTCGAGCGCGTGCACGGGGCCGTTGCCCTCGGCGGTCCGCACGTAGCGCTCGCCGTCGACCCAGATCTTGATCGTCGCCTCGGTCTCGACCCGGCCGTCGGCGCGCTTCTCGACGATCGCGCGCCAGGACTCGAGCCGGAACAGCGGCTCGTAGTCGCCCGTCTCGCGTCGGAGGAGCAGCTCGAACGACCCGTCGGCGGCTTCGAAGTGGTAGCCGCGGTGCTCGAGCTCCTTGACCCGCTCGACCAGTCGCCCGGCCTCGCCGTCGCCGAGCGAGATCCCGGCGTCCCGCGCCCGCGCGTGCACCGTGCCCTTACCCGATAGCTCCGAGATCAACAGCTCGCGGCGGTTGCCGACGACGTTCGGGTCGATGTGCTCGAACGTGGCCGGGTCTACGTTGACTCCCGCGACGTGCATGCCGCCCTTGTGGGCAAACGCGTTGCGGCCCACGTAGGGCTGGTCGGGGTCGGGCGTGAAGTTGAGGATCTCGTCGAAGAAGTGCGCGGCCTGCGCGAGCGAGGCGAGCTGCTCGGTGGTCACGCACTCGTAGCCCAGCTTCAGCTGAAGGTTGGGGATGATCGTGACCAGGTTCGCGTTCCCGCATCTCTCGCCGTACCCGTTCATCGTCCCCTGCACGTGAACCGCTCCCTGCTCGACCGCGGCCAGCGTGCACGCGACGCCGCAACCCGAGTCGTCGTGACAATGGATCCCGATTTTGGGCCCCACCCGCCCGCCCGTGGGGGCGAGCGCCGCGACGACGACCGCCACGGCCGCCGCGATCAGGTGGGGCAGCGTGCCGCCGTTCGTGTCGCAGCAGGTGACCGTGTCGGCGCCCGCCTCGGCCGCCGCGACCACGCAACAGAGCGCGTAGGCCGGGTCGTCCGCGAACCCGTCGAAGAAATGCTCGGCGTCGTAGATCACGCGTTTGCCCTCCCCGACCAGGAACGCGATCGACTCGGAGATCATTCGCAGGTTCTCCTCGCGATCGACCTTCACGACCTTCTCGAGGTGCAGGCCCCATGACTTTCCGACGATCGTGCAGACGGGGGCGGCCGATTCGGCGAGCACGCGCAACCCCGGATCGGCATCGGCACGGGTATCGCGCCGCCGCGTCATCCCGAACGCGGCAACCTGAGCGTGGCGGAACGTCTCCGCCGACAGCAGCCCGAACAGCTCGAGCTCCTTCGGGTTCGAGCTCGGGAAGCCCGCCTCGATCACGTCGATCCCGAGTTCGTCGAGACGGTGCGCCACCCGGAGCTTCTCCTGTGCGGACAGCGACATGCCCTCCCCCTGCATTCCGTCGCGGAGGGTCGTGTCGTAGAGCTCGATGTGAGTCATCCGGCTGCGGTTCGGCTCGGCACCTCGACGACGTCCAGCCACTCGGCGTAGCGCGGGTCGCGGCCGTGCAGCGCGTCGTCGAACACGCGCTGGAGATCGCGGGTGACCGGGCCCACCTCGCCCGACCCGACCTTATGATCGTCGACTTCGCGTACGGGGACGAGCTCGGCCGCCGTACCGGTCATGAACACCTCGTCCGCGAGGTAGAGCTCGGCGCGCGCCAAGTCTCGCTCGACCACCTCGTAGCCGAGGTCGCGCGCGATCTGGATCACCGACTTGCGGTTGATCCCATCGAGAATCCCAGCCGTTTGCGGGGGGGTCAGAACGATTCCGTCGCGGACGGCGTAGATGTTCTCGCCCGACCCCTCGCACACGAATCCGTGCGAGTCGAGCAGGATCGCCTCCTGATAGCCGGCCTTCGACGCCTCGATCTTCGCCAGCACGCTGTTCAGGTACTGACCGGACGCCTTCGCGTGCGGGATCAGGGCGTCGTGCGGGATCCGCCGCCAGCTCGAGACCTTGGCGCGGATCCCGGCGGCCTTGCCCTCCTCGCCCAGATATGCCCCCCACGGCCATACCGCGATCGACACCTCGACCGGCGCGTCGAGCGGGTACAGCCCCATCTGGCCATAGCCGCGGAACACGATCGGGCGGATGTAGCACTCGCGCAGCTCGTTGGCGGCGATCAGCTCGTGGGTGGCCGAGCGCAGCTCAGCGAGCGTGTACGGGATCGGCATGTAGTACAGCTCGGCCGACTTGAACAGGCGGTCGAGGTGGTCGTGATGGCGGAAGATCGCCGTGCCCTTGGCGGTCTCGTACGCCCGGATCCCCTCGAATACCCCGGTTCCGTAGTGCAGGCCGTGCGTCAGTACGTGAACCTTCGCGTCCTCCCAGGCAACCATTTCTCCGTTGTGCCAGATGAGGTCCGCTTGTTGCACGACTGACTCCTTATAGGTGTTGGAGGACTGCCTGGGTGGCCTCTGAAGTCGTTGCCGTGCCCCCCAGGTCCGGCGTGCGCAGCCCGGCGGACAGCGCCCGCTCAACGGCCGATTCTACCGCCGCCGCCTGGGCCTCCATCCCGAGTCCGTGGCGCAGCATCATCGCCGCCGACAGGAACATCGCCAGCGGGTTGGCCGCTCCGGTGCCGGCGATGTCGGGCGCCGAGCCGTGCACGGGCTCGAACACGCCCGGTTTCTGATCGCCGAGCGACGCGCTCGGGAGCATCCCGATCGAGCCGGTCAGCATCGCCGCTTCGTCGCTGAGGATGTCGCCGAACATGTTCTCGGTGAGGATCACCTCGAAGTGGCGGGGCGCCGCGATCAGCTTCATCGCGGCGTTGTCGACGAGCAGATGCTCGAGCTCGATGTTCGGGAATTCCGTGTTGTGGATCTCGCGTACGACCTCGCGCCACAGCCGGCTCGTCTCCAGCACGTTGGCCTTGTCGACGCTCGTGACCCGTGATTTCGCGGTGTTGAACGCGACCCGGGCGATCCGCTCTATTTCGCCGCGGGTGTACACGCAGTCGTCGGATGCGCGGTCTGCCGTGCGGGTCTTGTCCCCGAAGTAGATCCCGCCGGTCAGCTCGCGGATCACGATCATGTCGGTCCGCTCGATCAGGTCGCGCTTGAGCGGGCTCGCGTCGTAGAGGGCGGGGAGCGGCCTGACCGGGCGTAGGTTCGCGAACAGGCCGAGGCCCTTGCGGAGCCCGAGCAGGCCCTGCTCGGGGCGGGGCTTGTCGGGGTCGGTCGTGTCCCATTTAGGGCCTCCGACCGCGGCCAGCAGGACCGCGTCGGCGTTCTTGCACGCCGTGAGCGTCTCGTCGGTGAGCGCGGTCCCGTGGGCGTCGATCGAGGCGCCACCGAACACGTGCTCCTCGTACTCGAGCTCCGCGCCCGCGGCCCTCAGGACATCGAGGGTCGGTGCGGTGATTTCGGGTCCGATCCCGTCACCGGGAAGAAGGACGACGCGCGGGGCCATGGTGGCGGGACGCTAGCAATCGTCGTCGAGCCCGCTCCGTGCGGTCATGTTCAGCCGCACGTACTCGAGCACGAGCGGCTCGCCGCCGCGCTCGAGCACACGGTCGACGAACGGTCCGCGTAGATCCCCCGGAAGCGGATCGAGGTGCCGGACGAGGCAGACGGTCTGGATGAACGAGCGCGGATCCTCCGGCGTCACCGACTTGGGCTCGAGCCAGCACGCCACCTCGGTGAAGCCGACCCGTGCGAGCCGCTCGGCGGTCTCGTCATCGGTGGCGTAGTTCCAGGGTCGCCGCCACTCCGCGAAGTACGGCGCGAACGGCTCCTCCCCCGCGATCGTGTCGGCGAGCGTGCGGAAGGCGTCAATGTTGCCCCGCCCGCCGCACTGAGCGACGAGCTGGCCGCCCGGCGCGAGCGTCCGGTGGAGCGCCCCGAACAGCGCGTTGTGGTCGTGGATCCAGTGGAAGGTGGCGTTCGAGAAGATCGCGTCGACCGGCTCGGGCAGATCGAGCTCGACCAGGTCCTGACAGAGAACGGTGGCGCGGTCGCCGAGCGCCTCGCGGGCGTGCGCCACCATCGACGGCGCCACGTCGACCGCGTACACCCGGCCGCGCGGAACGAGGTCGGCGAGCAGGGCCGTGACGCGCCCCGACCCGCAACCGGCGTCCAACACCACCTCGTCTCCATCCAGGTCGAGTCGCTCGAGTTGCTCGCGCGCCCACGCGAGCTGGGGATCGGAGACGCGGTCGTAGGTGGCCGCGTCCCAGTCGCGTTCCGCACTGGAGGGAATCCTCCGCGGGCCGTCCGGGCCCGCGGTTTGAGATTGGGCGGAGCCTCCTGATCCGCTTGAATGTTCGCTGGCGCGCACTTCAGAGCGATGTCGTGACCGGGCCGACCCGCTCTCGCTCGCGCTCAAACGCCGCGATCGCGTCGCCTTGCTCAAGCGTGAGCCCGATGTCGTCGAGGCCGCCCAGCAGCCGGTGCTTGATGTCGGGGTCGATCTCGAAGCTCGCCGTCCCTCCCGGCCACCGCACCTCCTGCGCGGCGAGATCGACCTGCGCCTGCCCGGCATGCGCTATCGACTCGCAGTCCGAAGCGCTCAACACGACCGGGAGCAGCCCGATCTTCGTGCAGTTCGAATGGAAGATGTCGGCGAAGCTCGGCGCGATGATCGCCTGAAAGCCGTAGTCCTCGAGCGCCCAGGGCGCGTGTTCGCGGCTCGACCCGCAGCCGAAGTTGCGCCCGGCGACCAGGATCGGGTTGCTCGGCAGATCCCAGCCCGGCTGCTTGGCCCAGTCGAAGAACAGGAACTCGCCGAAGCCCGTGCGCTCGACGCGCTTGAGGAACTGCTTGGGGATGATCTGGTCGGTGTCGACGTCGTCGCGGTTCAGCACCGACACCGGGCCGGTGATCGTCTCGATCGCCCTCATTGTCCGTTGGCCCCCCACTCGCGGATGTCTACGAACCGTCCCTCGATCGCGGCCGCCGCCGCCATCTGCGGCGAGACCAGATGCGACCGCGCTCCTCGCCCCTGGCGGCCCTCGAAGTTGCGGTTCGAGGTCGAGGCAACGCGCTCGCCCGGCGCCGCGACATCGGGGTTCATCCCGAGGCACATCGAGCAACCCGCTCCGCGCCAGTCGAAGCCGGCGCGACGGAAGACCTCGTCGAGTCCCTCCTGCTCGGCCTGCGCCTTGACCTGCTGGGAACCCGGCACGACCATCGCGTACACGCTGTCGGCGACCTTGTGGCCCTCGACCACGTCGGCGGCGGCGCGCAGATCCCCGATCCGCGAGTTCGTGCACGAGCCGATGAACACGCGGTCGAGCTTGATCTCGCCCACCGGCGTTCCCGGCTCGAGCGCCATGTACTCGAGCGCGCGCTCGTCCTGATCGGTGTGCGGCTCGGGCACCGCGCCCGTGACCGGCACGACCATCCCGGGCGTCGTTCCCCACGTGACCATCGGGCTGACCGCGGAGGCATCGACGTCGACCTGCTTGTCGAACTCCGCCCCGTCCTCGGTCCGCAGATCGCGCCAGAAATCCGGGACCGAGTCCGGCGCGCCGGCGCGGCCGATCACCCACTCGAGCGTCGTGTCGTCGGGCGCGATCATCCCGGCGCGCCCACCGCCCTCGATCGTCATGTTGCAGACGGTCATGCGGCCCTCCATCGACAGCGTCTCGATCGCCGGCCCGGCGTACTCGACGACGTGTCCGACCGCCCCGTCGACTCCGATCTGGCCGATCGTGGCCAAGATCAGGTCCTTGGCGGTGACGCCGAAGCCGAGCGTCCCGTCGTACAGGATCCGCATCGAGCGGGGCTTGGACTGCACCAGGCACTGGGTGGCGAGGACGTGCTCGACCTCGCTCGTGCCGATGCCGAACGCGAGCGCGCCGAACGCGCCGTGCGTGGCGGTGTGGGAGTCGCCGCATACGATCGTCATGCCCGGCTGCGTGACGCCGAGCTCGGGCCCGATCACGTGGACGATCCCCTGATGGTCGGAGCCGAGCGAGAACAGCGGCACTCCGAACTCCTCGCAGTTGCGCTCGAGCGTCTCCACCTGTACCCGCGAGAGCTCGTCGCGGATGCGGGCCGCCACCGGCGTTCCGTCGGTGGGGACGTTGTGGTCGGCGGTCGCCAGCGTTCGGTCAGGACGGCGTACGCGACGTCCCGCCAGCCGGAGCCCGTCGAAGGCCTGGGGGCTCGTCACCTCGTGCACGAGGTGCAGGTCGATGTAGAGCAGTCCTGGCGCGACCTCGTGCGCGTCCCAGATCTTGTCGAACAGGGTCTTTGGCATCAGCTCCTCCGCAGTCCGGCGCTGAGGACCGCGAGCAGCGCGGCTTCCTCGGGGCCTGGATTTTCAAAATGATGAGTCAGGTCTGCGTCGAACGTGACGCAGTCGCCATCGAGCAACTCGTATCGCTCGCCGTCGCACAACAAGAGAACGGTGCCGCGCTCGACCAGCGCGGTCTCGCGACTCCCCGGCTCGTGCATCGGCGGATCGCCGGGCCCGCCGGTGACGGCCCCCGGGGCGAGCGTGTGGCGCGACAGCTCGGCGCGCTGGCCCGGCAGCGGCGGGGTGAGGATCTCGTAGCTGTGACCCTCGACCGCGCCGGGACCCTGCCTCCGCTCGGTGGCACGGACGACGCTGACCGCGCCGTCCTCGTCGAGCCTGAGCAGCTGCGACAGCCGCAGCTCGAGCCCGGTCGCGATCCGCTTGGCGACCTGGAGGGTCGGGCTGGTCTCGCCGCGCTCGACCTGCGAGAGCATCGGCGCGCTCACGCCCGAGCGCTCGGCGAGATCGCGGAGCGACAGTTCCATGGCCTCGCGGAGCGCGCGAACCCGCGGTCCGAGGCTGCCCGTAGCAGTGGATGACATACGTGCGTACGCTATCACGTACGGCAGACGCTCATCGCTAGGCTCAGGGGCATGCGCTCGCGACCCGACGTGCTCGTCCTCGGCGGCGGTGGAGTCCTCGGCGAGGCCTGGATGATGGGCGTCCTGGCCGGGATCGAGGACGGCACCGGCTTCGACCTGCGCGACTGCGACTACTACGTGGGGACGTCGGCCGGCTCGATCGTCGCCGCCCACCTGGCCGCCGGCCATCCGCCCCGGCGCCCGTCCACGATCGGCTCCGACCTCGAGGAGCTGCCGAGCGCTCCCAAACCCGCCGACGGCCTCGCCGCCGCCGGGCTGGCCGCCGCGCGCCGCGCCGGCGAATGGGCGCTCGCCGTGGGCGCCACGTTCGCGCCGCTGGCGCTCGGCCTCGCCGCCCCCGGCGGGGCGCTCACGCGTGCGCTGCTGCTGCGCCGGCTGCCCAGGCCCAAGCAGACCCTGAACGACCTGCGCCACAACGTCGAGCGCCTCGAGCCCCGCTTCGACGGGCGTCTGCGCGTCGCCGCGGTCGACCGCGGCAACGGCCGCCGCGTCGTGTTCGGCAGCCCCGGCGCGCCGCGCGCGACGGTCGCCGAGGCCGTCGCCGCGTCGTGCACGGTCCCGTGGCTGTTCGCGCCGGTCACGATCGACGGCCGCGAATACGTCGACGGCGGCGTGTGGAGCCCGACCAACCTCGACGCGGCGCCGGTAGGCCGGGATACGCACGTGCTGTGCCTGAACCCGACCGCGAACATCCCGGCGTTGTCGCGGGTGCTCGCGGTGGTTCGCAATGTGTCGCGCACGGCCGTCTCGGTCGAGTCGCTCGTGCTCCGCCGCCGCGGCGCGGCGGTGCGCATGCTGGCGCCGAACGCCGAATGCGCCGAGGTGATGGGGACCAACTTCATGCACCGCGAGCCGAGCGGCCGGGTCCTCGCGGCCGGCTACCGGCAGGGTCTCGCGCTGGTCACGGCGTCCGCACCGGTTGGCGCGAGGCCGCCGCAGCCGTCGCTTCCTCTGCCTCGGCCATGACGTCGCGGCGCCGGAGCGCGTTCGAGAGCGCGCGGACGTACGCGCGCGCGGCCGCCTCCAGGATGTCGGTCGAGACGCCCTGACCCGATCCGCTGATCCCGCCCACCTCGAGCACCACCGAAGTCTCGCCGAGCGCATCCTGGCCGCCGGTCACCGCGTCGACGCGGAACTCGCGGAGCCGAGCCTCGGCGCCGGTGGCCACGTTGATCGCGCGGAAGATCGCGTCGACCGGGCCGTCGCCGGTGAACGAGCCCGTGACCTCATCGCCGTCGGGGGTCCGGACGCCGACCGTCGCGTGCGGCGGACGGCGCGTAGACGCCTCGACGTCGAACCACTCGAGTTGGTAGGCCGCGACCTCCTCGCGCAGCTCGTCGGTGACCAGCGCCTCGAGGTCCATTGCGGTCACGTGCTTCTTCTTGTCCGCGATCTCCTTGAAGCGCCGGAACGCGGTGTTCAGACCCTGCCCGGAAAGCTCAATCCCCAGCTCCGCGAGCGCCTGCTGCAGCGCGTGGCGGCCCGAATGCTTGCCGAGCACGATCGAGTTGGCCTCGAGCCCGACCGTCGTCGCGTCCATGATCTCGTACGTCGTCCGCTCCTTGAGCACGCCGTCCTGGTGGATTCCGGACTCGTGCGCGAACGCGTTGCGGCCGACCACCGCCTTGTTCGGCTGCACCGGATAACCGGTCAGGCGGGAGACCAATCGGGAAGTGCGCGCAATCTCGCGAGTCACGATTCCCGAATGCAGCCCGACGTCCGCCGAGCGCGTGTGGAGCAGCATCACGATCTCCTCGAGCGACGCATTGCCGGCGCGTTCGCCGATCCCGTTGATCGCGCACTCGACCTGGCGCGCGCCGGTGAGCAGCCCGGCGAACGAGTTGGCGACCGCCAGGCCCAGATCGTCGTGGCAATGGACGCTCAGGACGATGTCCTTGAGGTCCGGGACAAGCCCGTAGAGCTTTTGCAGATAAGCCGTGAACTCGTGCGGCATCGTGTAGCCGACGGTGTCGGGGATGTTGATCGTGGTCGCGCCCTCGTCGATCGCGATCTGGCACACCTCGGCGGTGAACTCGATGTCGGCGCGGGTCGCGTCCATCGGCGAGAACTCGACGTCGTCGACGTACTGCTTGGCGTGGGCGACCGCCGCGCGGGCCTGCCCCTTGACGTCCTCGCGCGTGGTCTGCAGCTGATACTGGATGTGGATGTCGGACGTCGAGATGAATGTGTGGATCCGCGGCCGCTGCGCGTCCTTGACCGCGTTCCACGCCGCGTCGATGTCGGCCACGTGCGTCCGCGCCAGGCCGGCAATCACCGGTCCTTCGACCATGCGGGAGATCTCCTGGACGGCCTCGAAGTCGCCCGGCGACGTGATCGGAAAGCCCGCCTCGATCACGTCCACGCCCAGCCGCGCGAGCTGCTGGGCGATCTCCAGCTTCTCCTGCGTGTTCAGCGAGATGCCGGGCGACTGCTCCCCGTCACGCAAAGTCGTGTCGAAGATCAGAACTCGGCTTGGGTCCTCGGGCTTGGTCATGTCACTCCTAAGTGTCTCGGTCTCGGCGTCTTCTCGGTGCTGGTCTCGCGGCTACGTGCGGCCGCCCACGCGCTATTCCCCCCGAGGGGGGAGGAGAAGAAGTCGGAGATCGAGGCGAAGCGCCATTCCGAGACAGCCTACCAGCAGTGGACTCGCCCGTGATTCGGACGGATCGGCGAGGTTCGGCATGATCTCCCCGGTGCGCAGACTCGCGTTGATCGTCAACCCCGTGGCCGGCGGGGGCCGCCCCGCGCGCGCGCTGCCGGATGTCCGGGCGGCGCTGCGAGCGAACGGGCTCGAGCACCGGTTCGAGTACACGAAGAGCCTGGAGCACGCGCGCGAGCTTGCGGTGGAAGCCGTCGGCAACGGCGAGGTCGCGGTCGCGTTCGGGGGTGACGGTCTGATCGGCGCCGTCGCCGGCGCGGTCAAGCACTCCGACGGCGTTGTCGGGGTGCTGCCCGGCGGGCGGGGCAACGACCTGTGCCGCGTGCTCGGCATTCCCCGCAAGCCGGTCGCGGCGTGCTCGGTGCTGGCGTCGGGCGTCGTCCGTGATTTCGATCTGGGACAGGCGGGCGACCGGACGTTCGCCGGGATCGCGAGCTGTGGGTTCGATTCCTACGCGAACCGCATCGCGAACGAGACCCGTGTGGTACGCGGCGGCCTCGTGTACGCCTACGCCGTGGTGAGAGCGCTGCCGACCTGGAAACCCGCCCGGTTCGAAGTGACGCTCGACGGCGGCGAGACTTGCGAGTTCACCGGATATTCGGTCGCAGCGGCGAACTCGATGACGTTCGGCGGAGGTATGCGGCTCGCGCCCGACGCCTCGCTCCAAGACGGATTGCTCGATGTGGTGATGATCGAAGACATGCCGCGGCTCCGCTACCTGCGGCTTGCGCCGACCGTGTTCGTCGGCCGGCACGTCCGCCGGCGGGCGGTGCGCGTGGTCCGCACGCGCGAGCTCCACATCAGCTCGACCCGGCCGTTCACGCTGTACGCCGACGGCGACCCGATCGCCGAGCTTCCTGTCACAGTCCGCGTCCTCCCCGGGGCCGTCCGCATGATCGTCCCGGAATGACGATGCTCGGCGCCAAGATCGCGGCGGCACGCGCCGTCGGAGAGCTCGCCCGCCGGGCCGGGCGCGGCGGCGGGACGAGCCTTCCGGGCAAGGTACTGATGGCGCTCGAGCCGGGCGCGATATCCGAGCTGTCCTCACGGCTGCCCCGCGGGTCGGTCGTGGTGTCGGCGACGAATGGGAAGACGACCACCGCCGCGATGGTCGCGTCCGTGCTCGGGCACGCGGGCGTTACGGTGGTCCACAACCGGGCCGGGGCGAACATGGCCGGAGGCGTCGCGTCGACGCTGTTGGCCGCGGCGCGCGGCGGCGGGCGGATCGACGGCGAGCTCGGGCTGTTCGAGATCGACGAGTTCTGGCTCGACCGGATCACCCCCGAGCTCGAGCCGCGCGGGATCCTGCTCGGCAACCTGTTCCGCGATCAGCTCGACCGGTTCGGCGAGCTCGAGACGATCGCCGACCGGTGGGCCGCGGTGGCGGCGGCCGCCGGAGCTAACGGGCGGCTCGTGCTCAACGCCGACGACCCGCTGATCGCCGACCTGGGGCGCGAGGCGCCGAACGTCACCTACTTCGGGGTAGAGGACCCGTCGGTGGCGATCCCAGAGATGCAGCACGCGTCTGACTCCAAGCACTGCCGCCGGTGCGGCGCCGCGTACGTGTACGACGCGATCTACCTCGGGCACCTCGGTCGCTACCGCTGCCCGTCGTGCGGGCGGGAGCGCCCCGTCCCGACAGTCGCCGCCGAGCGGATCGAGCTCGATGGGACGCGGCGGTCCATGTTCGAGCTGTCGACACCGGCCGGGAGCGCCGCGGTCGAGCTGCCGCTACCGGGGCTCTACAACGTGTACAACGCGCTCGGCGCAGCCGCGCTGTGCCTTGAGCTCGACGTCGCGTTCGGGGACGTGGTGGCCGGCCTACACGACGTGCGGGCCGCGTTCGGGCGCGCCGAGCGGATCGCGATCGGCGACGTCGAGCTCCAGGTCCTGCTGATCAAGAACCCGGCGGGCGCGAACGAGATCCTGCGGACGCTGGTGCTCGAGCACGAGGAGCTCGACCTGCTGGCGGTCCTCAACGACCGCACCGCCGACGGCCGCGACGTCTCGTGGGTGTGGGACGCAGACTTCGAGATGCTCGCGCGCCGGGTCCGGCGCGTCACCTGCGCGGGCACGCGAGCCGCCGAGCTCGCGGTGCGCCTGAAGTACGCGGGCGTGCCCATCGAGCGCCTGCACGTCACGCCCGAGCTCGCGGTCGCGCTCGACGAGGCACTAGCGGCCGTCGAGTCCGGGCATCTGTATGCGTTACCGACGTACACGGCGCTGCTCGAGCTTCGTCAGGAGCTGGCCGCGCGGGGACACGCCGTTCGGTTCTGGGAACCCGCTCCCGTCGGTGGCCGATGAGCGCGGTGGGGACGCCTTCGAGCGTGATCTGGCACGACCTCGAGTGCGGCGCTTACGCCGAGGACCTGCCGCTGTGGCGGTCGCTGGCCGCCGAGCACGGCGACCCCGTGCTGGACATCGGCGCCGGCACGGGTCGGGTCGCGCTGGATCTCGCCCGGGCCGGATATCGCGTTACGGCGCTCGACCACGATCCGGAGCTGATCGCTGCCCTCGACGAGCGCTTGGGATGTAAGTCGCAACTATTACGACCTTCTTCCCAAGCATCGGTCACGACCGTCATCCGTGACGCGCGCGACTTCGATCTGGGCGAACGTTTTCCATTGGCCATCGTGCCTATGCAGACGATCCAGCTGCTCGGAGGACCGGAGGGCCGGGGGGCTTTCCTGCGCTGCGCCCGCCGCCACCTCGCGCCCGGGGGCGTGCTGGCGGTGGCAATCGCCGAGGCACTCGAGGTGTATGAGGTGGTCGACGGACTGCCGGCGCCGCTGCCCGACATCTGCGAAGAGCACGGCGTCGTCTACTCGAGCCAGCCGACCGCGGTTCGTGCCGAGCGTGGCGGGTTCGTCTTGGAGCGCCTTCGCGAGACGGTCTCGCCGGCGGGTGAGCGGACCGTCGCGCAGGACCTGATCCGTCTCGACGGGCTCACGGTCGAAGACCTCGAGCGCGAGGGTGCCGCCGCCGGGTTCTCACCCGCCGGGCGTGACCACGTGCCGGAGACCTCCGACTATTCGGGCAGCGAGGTGGTGATCCTCCGTGGCTGAGCTGCGGGTGTGCGCGCTGTATCCCGACCTGATGAACATCTACGCCGACCGCGGCAACCTGCTCCTGCTCGAGCGCCGGTGCCGGTGGCGGGGAATCGGCTTCAGCGTCACCGCCAGCGGTCTCGGCGAGCGGCTCGACCCGGATGGCGCGGACCTCTACTACATCGGTGGCGGGCAGGACCGCGATCAGGAGATGTGCGCGCTCGATCTCGCCGAGGTCAAGCGCGACGCGCTCCACGCGACGGCGGCCCGGGGAGCCGTGATCCTCGCGGTGTGCGGCGGATATCAGCTGCTCGGACACTCCTACCAGCTCGGGGACAAGACGCTGCCGGGTGTCGGGCTCGTCGATCTCGTCACCGTGCGCTCGGACGAGGCGCGGCTGATCGGCAACGTCGCGATCGAGGTAGAGCTCGATCCCAATGTTCGGCGAATCCTGGCCGGGTTCGAGAACCATGGCGGTCGCACAAAACTCGGCCCGGGCGCGAGCCCGCTCGGCCGAGTGCTGAAAGGACACGGGAATAACGGCGTCGACGGTTACGAGGGCATTCGGCACGGCAACGTGATCGGCACCTACCTGCATGGACCGCTGCTCCCCAAGAACGCGTGGTTCGCCGACTGGCTGATTCAGACGGCGCTCGGCCTCGACGAGCCGCCCGGTCGGCTCGACGATCGGCTCGAGGCGGCTGCTCACGCCGACGCGCGCCGAGCGGCGGGAGTATGAGAGCCTGAGGGCATGCCGCGCGCGGTAAGGCTCATCAGTGTGGTCGGGCCGGCGGTGGCGTGCGCGGTCGCGGCGCTCGGGCTGGGAGGGTGCGGCGCCGGCTCGCATCCCGCGACTGCAGCGACGACGGACCCGAGCACGGTCACTGTCACAACCACGACGACGGCGACGACGACCGCGACGACCACGACGACGATCTCGCTTCCCGGAACCGGGAAGCCGCCGGTGACGATCGGCGACGAGAACACGCCCGAGCAGTTCCTGCTCGGGCAGCTCTATTACCAGGCGCTCAAGGCGCAGGGCTTCAGCGTCTCGTTGAATCAGAGCATCGGCCCCACCGAGGTGATTCAGCAGGCCCTCGCCAACGGCCAGCTCGCGATGTACCCCGAGTACCTGGACGCATGGGACACGAACGTCGCCGGCATCCAGCGCGACTTCCGGTCGCCCAGGGACGCGTACCTGGCCGGCCAGCAATACGCGCTCAAGCACGGCCTCGAGCTGCTCAATCCGACACCGTTCAGCGACACGCAGGCGATCGCCGTGACGTTCGATTTCGCCGTCGAGAACCAGCTGCAGTCGATCCCTGACCTGATTGCGATGTCCGACCGGCTCACGCTCGGAGGTCCGCCTCAGTTCCAGCAGAGCACCAATGGATTGCCAGCGCTCCAGAGCACCTACGGGGTGGTGCCGGCGGCGTTCAAGCCGCTCGAGCTGGGATCGCAATACCAGGCGCTCGACCAGGGAGCCGTCCAGGCCGCCGTCGTCCAGACGACGGATCCGCAGTTGCTCAGCGGGAGCTATCCCTTGCTGCACGACCCCGAAGACATATTCGGGTGGGGCAACGTCGTGCCAGTGGCATCCGCTCGCGAGATCGATGCGGAGGGCCCGACGTTCGAGGCAACGATCAACCGGATCAGCGCGCTGCTGACCCTGCCGGCGATGCGCGAGCTGAACGCCTCGGTCGAACTCGGCGGTCAGGATCCCGCGACCGTCGCGACCCAGTTCCTGCAGGCGAATGACGTCCTTCCCCCGCCCGCGTCGGGCGGATCGGCCGGCTAGCCGTCGGCTAGGGTTAGCCGCTCGAGCCGAACCCGCCGGCGCCGCGCTCGGAGATCGCGAGCTCGTCGACCTCGATGACCGCCGGCGCCTCGATCCGCACGAGCACGAGCTGGGCGATCCGCTCACCGCGTACGACCGTGAACGGCGCGTCGCGATCGGTGTTGAGCAGCAGCACCCGCAGCTCGCCCCGGTAGCCCGAATCGATCAGGCCGGGCGCGTTCACGAGCGCGATCCCGTGCCGGGCCGCGAGCCCCGAGCGCGGAAGCACGAGGCCGGCCTGGCCGTCGGGTATCTCGAACGCGATTCCCGTCCCGATCGCCGCCCGCTCCCCCGGCGCCAGCGTGCCCTCCTCGAGCGCGTACAGGTCGAGGCCGGCGTCGCCGGGATACGCGCGCGTCGGGAGCAAGGCACGATCATCGAGCCGTCGGACACGCAAGCGATCTCGAGCGGGACCGGCGGCCCCGCGCTCGGCGCCGGTCACGCGAACGGGCGGCTGAGCGCGAACCCCTGGTAGCGCGCGGCGACGGGCGCGGGCAGGCGGGCGAGCACGCGCACGCCGTCGGGCGTGTCCTCGCGCTCGAGGTCGCCGGCGATCGCGTGCAACTCCGCGAGCCGCGCGCCGGCGCCGTAGGGGATCAGGAGCTCGACGTCCTGCAGGGTGCGCGCGAACTCCTCCTCGATGCGCTGCTCGAGCGCTTCGAGCCCCTCGCCGGTGACGGCCGAGATCAGCACCGCGTCGCGATGGCGGTGCTCGAGCTCGCCACGGCGCTCATCGTCGATCCGGTCGGCCTTGGCGAGGACGAGGATCTGCGGCACCGCGTCGGCGCCGATCTCGAGCAGCACGTCCTGCACCGCGCGCGTCATCGCGACCAGATCCTCCTCGGGAACCGACGCGTCGACGACGTGCAGGATCAGGTCCGCCAGACTCGTCTCCTCGAGCGTCGCGCCGAACGCCTCGACGAGCTGGTGGGGAAGCTTGCGGATGAACCCGACGGTGTCGGTCACGAGGTAGTCGCGGCCACCGGTGCGAAGCAGCCGCGTGGTCGGATCGAGCGTGTGGAACAGGCTGTCGCGAACGCCGACGGTCGAGCCGGTGAGCGAGTTCAGCAGCGTCGACTTTCCCGCGTTGGTGTACCCGGCGAGCGCGACCGAGGGGAGCTCCGTGCGCTCCCGCTCGGCTCGCATGACCGAGCGGCTCGAGCGAACGTGTCCGAGCTTGCGCTTCAGCGCCGAGATCCGGTCGCGCGCGAGCCGGCGGTCGGTCTCGATCTGGGTCTCGCCCGGTCCGCGGGTACCGATGCCGCCGTCGATTCGTCCGGCGCCGAGCCGCTCAAGGTGCGACCAAAGGCCTCGCATCCGGGCAAGGTTGTACTCGAGCTGGGCGAGCTCGACTTGGAGCTTGCCCTCCGCGGTGTGCGCGTGCGAGGCGAAGATGTCAAGGATGATCGCGGTCCGGTCGATCACGGGAAGGCCGAGCGCGGCCTCGAGGTTGCGCTCCTGTCGCGGGGACAGCTCGTCGTCGACCGCGACGAGGTTTGCGTCCGACGCCGCCAGCTCGGCCTTCAGCTCGTCGATCTTGCCGGGGCCGAGGTAGGTGTTCGGGTGCGGGTGGTCGCGCCGCTGCACGAGCTCGCCGACGCCGGCCACCCCGGCGGTCTTCAGCAGCTCATGGAGCTCGGCGAGCTGCTCCTCGCCGCCGTCCGGGACGACCGCGACCAGGAAAGCGCGCTGCCGAGCCCGGCCACGCGGGCGCTGGCCGTTCGAAGGGGAGCCGGGTCCCTCGCTATTGGCGCGTCGGTTCTGCACTAAAGCTGATGGTAGTTCGAAGCCCTCAACCTTAACCTTTTACCCGGCGGCGGACGCGATCTGGATAGGCGCAGTGTTAAGGCGCTACATACGCCGGATCCGCTCGACCGCCTCGAGCAGCCGATCGTCGGGGGTCGTGAGCGAGATCCTGAAGTAGCCCTCGCCGCTCGGGCCGTAGGCGCCGCCTGGCGAGATCACCACCGCGGCCTGCTCGAGCACGTGCTCGCAGTACGCCGCGGAGGACTCGAACCCGGCTGGGATCGGGGCCCAGATGTAGATCGTCCCCTTCGGGGGCGTGACCTCGACCCCCGCTTGGGCTAGCGCGTCGCAAACCAGGTCGCGCCGGCGCTGGTAGACCGCGTTCATCTCACGCCTGTAGTGGTCGACCTCCGGCGCGAGCGCCGCCGTCCCGGCGAGTTGGACGGCCTCGAAGTTGCCGGAGTCGATGTTCGACTTGAGGTGCCAGTACGCGGCGATCGCCTCAGCGTTCCCGACGATCGCGGCGCACCGCCAGCCGGTCATGTTGTAGCCCTTGGACAGCGAGAACACCTCGACCCCGACGTCCTTGGCGCCATCTGTCTGCAGGAACGACGGGGCCACATACCCGTCGAAGGTCGTCTCGCTGTAGGCGTTGTCGTGGACGGCGAGGATGTCATGGCGCCGGGCGAACTCGACGACCTGCTCGAACAGGCCGTCGGGCACGGTCGCCCCGGTCGGGTTGTTCGGATAGTTGAGATACATCAAGCGGGCGCGATCACGGTCGGCTTGGCTTATCGCCTCGAGATCGGGGCCGAAGCGGCGCTCCAGAAGCAGGGGCATCACGACGGGCCGACCGCCGGCCAGCAGCGGGCCGCCGGTGTAGACGGGATAGCCGGGGTCGGACGCGAGCGCCACGTCCCCGTCGTCCAGGAACGCCAGGTTCAGGTTGAAGATGCACTCTTTGGCGCCGATCGCCGGCATCACCTCGGTCTCGGGATCAAGCTCGACCGCGAACCGCCGTTCGTAGAAGGCTGCGACGGCCTCGCGGAATTCCTGACGCCCGCGGTTGCTCGGGTACTGGTGCGTGCCCGGATCCGCGACCGCTTGTTGCATGGCCGCCACTATCGGCGGATACGTCGGCGTGTCGGGATCGCCGATCCCGAGGCTGATCACGTCGACCCCGGCCGCGCGCTTGAGGCGAACCTTGCGCTCGAGCTCGGCGAACATGTATGGGGGGATTCGGTCCAGGCGGCTACTCCGTCGCATGCAACTCCTCGATGAAGGTCTCGGCGAGCCGGCCGCGGAACACCGGCACCGCCCACCCGGTCAGCTTGATCGCCAAATCGCCGGAGACCTCGACGCCGAGTTCGCCGCCGTCGAGAACCACCGTGACCGGCGAACGGCCCCCGCCGAGGACATAGGCCACCGCGGCTCCGGTCGCGCCGGTGCCGCTCGCGGCCGTCTCCCCGACCCCGCGCTCGAAGATCCGCGCGCGGATGCGGGGGTGGGCGGGGTCCGAATCAAGCTCGGCGAACCACGACACGTTGGTCCGGTTCGGGAACAGCTCGTGGTGCTCGATCTCGGGTCCGATCGCCTGCAGGTCGAGCGATTGCAGCTCGTCCTCGTCGGCCACGCGGATGGCGGTTTGCGGGTTGCCGACCTGCACATGCTGGAATCGCCACGTGCGCCCGCCGGCGATGAGCTCTCCCCGGCCGTCCTCGGGCCCCGACGGGTAACCGGGACTTCTCACCCGGGCGCGGCCCATGTCGACCGCGCACTCCGTCGGCGAGGTGATCTGCGGCCGGATGTCCCCCGCGGCGGTCTCGATCACGAACGTGTCGGCGTCGGTCCAGTGGTGCCGGCGCAGGTACATGACCGCCTCGCGGGCCCCGTTCCCGGACAGCTCGGCCTCCGATCCGTCCGGATTGAAGATCCGCAGACGGGCTACGTAGCCGGAATGCTCGGGCCGGGACAGCAGCAGGATCCCGTCGGCGGACACGCCCGTGTGCGGGGCACAGATCGCCTGGATCCGCGCCGCGGTCAGCTCGAACGGCAGCTCATCCGCCTCGACGATCACGTAGTCGTTCCCGAGCGCATGCCATTTCTCGAACTCCACGGGGCGCCAGTCTAAGGCGCCGTCGTCAGGCGACCGCCGACCATCGATCAAACGAGCCGCCGTCGGGCGCCGCCGACCCCCTATACCTGTACCGTCGCGCGCGCAATGGTGCAGCGGCTGCAAGCCTGGGCGCGCCGGCGGCCCTCACTGCCGCTGTGGCTGCTCGGCGCCCTGCTGCTGGTGTCCACGGTCGCGCGGCTCGCGTGGATCGCCGAACCGTGCCGCTCGCCGTGCCGCTCGTCCACTGACCACATCCTGATCTTCGACGAGGACTACTACGTCAACGCGGCGCGCGTGATCGACCGGATCCAGCCGCCGAAGGGCGTGCCGTACGTGAACGCGCCGCTCGCGACCGATCCGAACTCCGAGCACCCGCCGCTGGCCAAGCTGATCATCGCCGCCGGGATCGAGCTGTTTGGCGATGGGCCGGTCGCCTGGCGCCTGCCGAGCGTGCTGCTCGGGACGGTGGCGATCCTCGGGCTGTTCTTCCTGGTGCGCGCCGCGGGTGGAGGGCCGTGGCTCGGGCTCGGGGCGGCGGCGTTGATGGCCGCGGACAACCTGCTGCTCGTCCACAGCCGGATCGCGACGCTCGACATCTACGCGACCGCGGCGATGATCTGGGCGGCCGCCCTGTACCTGCGGCGCCGGCCGCTCGTCGCCGGACTGATCGTCGGCGTGGGCGCGTGCGCGAAGGAGGTCGCGCCGTACGTGCTGCTCGTCTTCGTCGTGCTCGAGGTGCTGCGGTGGCTGCGCCGGCGAGAGGGAGCGGCGACGGCGGTGCGGCGGCTGGCATGGTGCGTGGTCGCGTCGGCGGCCTCGTTCATCGCATTACTGTGGGCTCTCGAGCGCATCGTGCCGCCGTACGATCCGCAGACGGGCAAGCTCGTGTCCGACCTCCCGTTCGGCGAGGTCTGGCGGATCCTCACCTACGCCTCCCATCAGACGAGCCCGCACGGGCCGCAGGGGATCGCCTCGTACCCGTGGGACTGGCTGCTCGACGTCAAGCCGATCACGTATCTACGGATCGACCCGGCGCACCCGACCGCGCAGCTCAACCAGATCGAGCCGGCGGTCCACTTCCTCGGGATGATCAGCCCGCCGATCCTCCTGCTCCTGATTCCGGCGATGCTGTTCGCCGCGATCAGCGTGCCCGGACGTCTTTTCAGGCCGCGCGACGAGGTCGGGCTCGTCGGGCTGGCGTGGTTCCTCGGGACGTACGTGCCGTTCGTGCTGCTCAGCCTGTTCGAGCGCCGGACCAGCTACCTCTACTACATGGTGATCGTGATGCCAGGGGTTTACATCGCGGTCGCCGACCTGGTCCGACAGATCGGCCCGGGACGCATCATCTGCATCGCGTGGATGGCGACCGTGCTCGCCGCGGTCGTCGTGATGTACCCGTTCACGCCATTGCCGTGAGGCGGACGGGGAGCGGGCCATTGCGCAACTCCTTGGCGAGATGCTGCGCGGAGGTGATCGTGAAGCTCCCGCTGATGTCCGCCCCGTTGTCGCCGTTGATCCCGTCGGGGTACTGCTTGAAGTCGATGAACGGGACCGTGATCAGCTGGTTGTCGAGCGCCACCGCAAAATGCTGGTTGAGGGTCTGCCCGAGGCCGCTGACGAGATCTCCACGGTGGGCGATGTTCGCCGTGACGTCCTGGAACGCGCTCTTGCCCTTGCCGCTGAACCCGAACGTGACGTCGGGCTGACTGGTGTTGGGATCGGTGCTCTGCTGGGGATTGGAGATGTCGCTGCCGCGGAGCGCGACGTTGTCCTTGAGCACGAAGAACTGCGCGCTCGGATCCGCCGATCGGCGTCGGCTTGGAGAAACTCGTGCGGAATCGCCTGGAGCACCACCGTTCCGCGCGGCACGGTCAAGATCTGCCCCTCGGACGCGCTCACCCCCGCCGGCAGCCCCGCCAGCAAATCCGTCTTGTTGTCGTCGGGCCCGGACAGCAGGCAGTACTGCCCGGACGCCGGCACCGTCCCATTGGCCTTCGCCGCCGCCTCGCAGGCGGCGCTCCCGGGCGCCCCGAACATGTAGTACTCGGGCCCGAGCCGCGAGTTGTCCGGGCTCGAGCTCTCCGGCTGCTTGGACGCGAGCGTCACCGCGTCGTAGAGGTTCATGCTCCCCGCCCCGGGCGTTCCCGGAGCCTGGCTCGTGCCTCCCTGGCTGATCTGGGTGGCGGTCTGATCCTGGGTCTGGAGCTGGCTGGCGACCGTCTTGCCGTTCGCCGTGATGACGTTCGCCTCCCAGTCGTAGAACGCCAGCGCCGCCGTCGTGCCGACGAGGGCGAGGATCCTTGAGCGGGTGGCGGCGTTTGCGTTCCTCACGGTGACGGCGATTTCGTTCCCGGCGCGCGACACCGAGACGACGGGAAAGGCAGTGCCGAGCCGCTCTGTCAGGATCACGACCGCCCGGTCGATCGCCGCTCCGAGAGGAGCGTGTGGATCGATCGGCGACGCGGTGAACGTGACGGTTGCAGTATGGCCGTGGGAGGGTGCGCCGGTGCGGCCGGTCCGGCCGGTGCCGTGGACGAGCAGGAACACGCCGGCCACGACGATCACGACGAGGATGGCCGCCACCGAAGCGAGGTACCCGAACGCGGCGGACAGGCGGGACGACCGCGGCAGCCCGGCCTCGACGTTTCGCACGATCTGGCGTTCGACTCGGTCGAAATAGTCACTCACTGCTCACGCTCCGTCATTTGATCTCTGAGCCGCGAGAGGCCGCGACTGACGCGCTGGCGGGCCACGAGCTCCGAGCAGTTCAGCCTCCTGGCAACGTCCGCGTAGTCACGCTCCTCCAGGACCCGCGACCGAACCGCATCTCGTTGGCCTTTGGGGAGCTCTTCGACGAGCTCCAAGACTCCGTGCTCGGGAGCGGCGGCGAGCTCGTCGACGCGAGCGAGGTCGTCGTCGTCGAGCACCTCGGGCTCGAACGCCAGCCGCCGGCGAGCGCGATCCTCGACCCGGCCACGGCGGCGGCTCTCGAGCAGCTTGTTCCGGGCGATCCCCAACACCCACGGGCGCGCCGAGCCGGAACCGCGCGGGCGGAAGCGCCTCGCGACCAGGAAGATCGCCGCGAACACTTCGGCCGTGAGATCGGCGACCGCCTCCCGGTCGCCGGTCTCGCGCAGCAGGGACCCCACCACCGCCGGGAGGTGACGGCGGTAGAACGTCGCAAACGCCGCTCCGTCGCCGGCCACGACCGCGGCCAGCAGCTCGCCGTCGGTTCGCTGGGAGTCGAGTGGCATTTCGGAAGAGACTTTGCGCACGCGCTCGTCCGTGTGACGTTTCTCGGACGGCGGCTGCGCCTCCACGGTCAGCGGTCCCCGGCGAGCCAGAGCGCGAGCACCTCGCCGGCCGTGTCCGCCGGCGAACGGCCGGTCATGTCGAGGGTGTGTACGTCCGCGAGCTTGCGCATCCACGTGAGCTGTCGGCGGGCATAGTTGCGCGTTCGCCGTTTCATCGAATCGACGTCCCCGGTCACCAGCTCTTCGAACCCGAGCGCCTTGCGGGCGGTGGCCGAGGCTCCCGCGGCGAAGGCGTCGCGAACCTCGTCCTGCGCGCCGGCGGCGACCATCGCGTCGACGCGGGCATCGATCTTCTCGTAGAGCTGCTGGCGCTCCAACGCCAGGCCGACCAGCAACGAGCTGCGCCGCACCTCGCTGGTCCACAGCTCGGAGTCGTCGGAGTGACGATCGAGCTCGCCGGCGTCGAGTAGCTCGAGCGCCCGGACGATCCGCTGCCGGTCGCCCGGATCGATCTCCGCAGCGGCCCACGGTGCGCGCTCGCGCAGGACGCCGTGCAGCGCCGGAGCTCCTCGCCGCTCGAGCTCGGCCACCCAGTACTCGCGCACGCCCTCGGGCGGCGGCGGTCGGAGGCTGAGCTCGGCCAGCGCGGCGCGCAGGTACAGCCCCGTCCCGCCGACCACGATCGGCCGCTCGCCGCCGCCGAGCAGCGCGTCGATCTCCGCGTGCGCAAGCTCGGCGTACTGGCCGGCGCTGAAGCTCGCATCGACGGGCAGGAACGAGATCAGCCGGTGCTCGAGCTGCTGTCGCTCGTGCGCTGTCGCGGCTCCGGTCAGCGTCTCGAGCCCCTGGTAGACCTGGAGCGCGTCTGCCGACACCGCGACCGGTCGCTCGCCCAGCTCCCGCAGACGCCGGGCGAGCTCGATCGCGACCTCGGTCTTGCCGACACCGGTCGGCCCGAACAGGGCGATCACCTCCGCGCGCGGCATTCGCCGGAGTATCGTGGAGCGATCAGGATCGGTACTGGAATCTCGACCGAGCGCGACCCGCTCGAGGCGGGGACGGTCGCGGCGCGGTCGGCAGCCTCGGGGCTCGGCGGCGCTCCCGCCGATCTTGCGGTGGTATTCGCGAGCGGGGCGCATCTCGTCGCGCCCGAGGCCACGCTCGAGGGAGTGCACGCGGAGCTCGCCCCTGAAGCGCTCGTCGGCTGCGGCGCCGGCGGCGTGCTCGGCTCCGGGCGCGAGCTCGAATCGGGAACGGCGCTGGCGGTGTGGGCCGCCGCGTTCGACGGCGACGGCGGGGCGTCCGCATTCCACGCCACGATCGAAGAGGAGGAGCTCGAGCACCGCATCGTCGGGCTGCCGGATCTCGACGGTTCGAGCGGGATGCTGATGCTCTCGGACCCCTACTCGTTCCCGACCGATGTCGTGCTCGAGATGCTGTCCGAACACGCGCCGGCGGTCCCCGTGCTCGGCGGGCTCGCGAGCGGCCGGACCGCGGCGGGCGACGGAGCCCTGTTCTTCGGGGACCGCGTCCACGACAGCGGGGCCGTGGGCGTCACGATGCACGGCGTCGAGATGCTCCCCTGCGTCTCGCAGGGCGCCGCGCCGCTCGGCCGGGAGGTCACGATCACCGCCGCGGAAGGGAACGTCATCAACGAGCTCGCCGGGCGCCCCGCGCTCCAGACCGTCGAGCAGATCATCTCGGAGCTCGCGCCGCGCGAGCGCGGGCTGGTCGCGGGCGGACTGCTGATCGGCGTGGTCATCGACGGCGGCAAGCCCGAGTACAAGCAGGGCGACTTTCTCGTTCGCGGCGTGCTCGGGGCGGACACCGAGACCGGCGCGCTCGTCGTCGGCACCCAGGTCACCCCCGGTCAGGTGGTGCGGTTGCACGCCCGCGACGCGCGCTCGGCCGACGAGGACCTCCGCGAGGCGCTCAAGCTCCGGATCCAGGCGCTCGCCGGCGAGCGTCCCGCCGGCGCGCTGGTGTTCTCCTGCAACGGCCGCGGCAGCGCGATGTTCGGCATCGCTGACCACGATGCGGAGATGATCGAGCGTGAGCTGCGGGGCGCGCCGTCCGCGGGGTTCTTCGCGGCCGGGGAGATTGGTCCGGTGGGAGGCCGCAGCTTTCTCCACGGCTTCACGGCGACGGTGGCCGTGTTCCCGCGGGTTTCATGAGCCGGCTTGTCGGCAACGTACTGCTCACCGGGGCCAGCGGCGGGATCGGCCACGCGATCGCGCGGGCGGTCGCGCCCCGAACCGCCGATCTGGTCCTGACCGCGCGCCGGACCGAGGTGCTCGAACCGCTCGCGGCCGACCTGGGCGCTCGCGTCGTCGCGTGCGACCTCGCACGCCAAGCCGACGTCGAGCACCTGATCGAGGAGGCGGGCAGGGTCGACGTGCTGATCGCGAACGCCGCGCTGCCGGCATCGGGGCTGCTCCTGAACCTGTCGCAGGCGGAGATCGACCGCATGCTCGAGGTCAACCTTCGCGCTCCAATCGCGCTCGCGCGGGCACTCGCGCCCGGAATGGTGGAGCGTCGTCGCGGCCACCTGGCGTTCATCTCCTCGTTGTCGGGCAAGACCGCCTCGCCCGCCTCCTCGATCTATTCGGCCACGAAGTTCGGGCTGCGGGGATTCGCGCTCGGGCTGCGCGAGGACATGCGCCCGAAAGGCGTCGGCGTGTCCGTGATCCTGCCCGGCTTCATCCGCGAGGCGGGGATGTTCGCCGACTCGCGCGCCACGCTGCCGCCGGGCGTGGGCACGCGCTCGCCCGACGAGGTTGCGCGCGCGGTGATCTCCGCGATCGACCGGAACCGGTCCGAGGTCGTGGTCGCCCCGCTGCCGATGCGGGTGGGCGCGACGATCGGCGGGGCGGCACCGGCGGTCGCGTCCGTGGTCAGCCGGTTGCTCGGGAGCGAGCGGATCTCCGCCGACATCGCAGCCGGCCAGCGCGACAGGCGTTAGGCGGACTGCGGCCCGGGAGCCCGGGGCGGCGTCGGCTGGGCGCCGGCGATCCGGGCATGCCTGCGAATGTTCCGCACCGGCGATCGGGGGTACGATCGCGATATGAACGATGCCGCCTTCTGGCGCGAGCTCGGACAGCAGCTACGCGTCGACTCGATCAGGACGAGCGACGCCGCCGGCTCCGGCCATCCGACGTCCTCGATGTCCGCCGCCGACCTGATGGCCGTCCTGCTCGCCAACCACCTGCATTGCGACTTCGGACGTCCCGAAGATCCCCGCAACGACCATCTGATCTTCTCCAAGGGACACGCCTCACCGCTCTACTACAGCCTTCTCAAGGCAGCCGGGGCGATCACGGACGAGGAGCTGCTGACCTTCCGCCGGCTCGGGAGCCGCCTGGAGGGACACCCCACGCCGGTGTTGCCGTGGGTGGACGTCGCGACCGGGTCGCTCGGCCAGGGCCTGCCGATCGGCGTCGGCGTCGCGCTCGCCGGCAAGCGCCTCGACCATCTGCCCTACCGGGTGTGGGTGCTGTGCGGCGACAGCGAGATGGCGGAGGGCTCGATCTGGGAGGCGTTCGAGCACGCGGCTTACAACGAGCTCGACAACCTTACGGCGATCATCGACGTGAACCGCCTTGGCCAGACGCGCCAGACGATGCACGGCTGGGATCTCGACTCGTACGCCGAGCGTGCTCGCGCGTTCGGCTGGCACGCGATCGAGATCGACGGTCACGACGTCGAGGAGATCGACGGCGCGCTCGCGGAGGCGTCGCACATCGACGGCAAGCCGAGCGTCGTGGTGGCCAGGACCAAGAAGGGCAAGGGAGCCAGCGAGGTCGAGGATCTCGAGGGCAAGCACGGCAAGCCCCTGTCCGACCCCGAGAAGGCGATCGAGGAGCTCGGCGGCGTGCGCTCGCTGCGGGTCGAGGTGGCCAAGCCCGAAGGCGACGGCGCGCCGGCGAAGATCGACGCGGGCCACGGCGTCGAGTGGCCGAGCTGGGGCGCAGACGATCAGGTCGCGACCCGGCGGGCCTACGGCGACGCCCTCGCGGCGCTCGGGGCCGAGCGCGCCGACGTCGTAGCGCTCGACGGGGAGGTTTCGAACTCGACGTACTCCGAGCTGTTCGCCAAAGCGCATCCCGAGCGTTACTTCGAGATGTTCATCGCGGAGCAGCAGATGGTCGCCGCGGCGGTCGGCCTGCAGGTGCGCGGCTACCGGCCGTTTGCCTCGACGTTCGCGGCGTTCTTCACCCGCGCCTATGACTTCGTACGGATGGCGGCGATCAGCCGCGCCCGCATATGCCTGGCGGGCTCGCACGCCGGCGTCGCCATCGGCGAGGACGGCCCGTCGCAGATGGCGCTCGAGGACCTCGCGATGTTCCGCGCCGTCCATTCGAGCGTGGTCCTGTACCCCTCGGACCCCAATCAGGCGGCCGCGCTCGTCCGGCTGATGGCCGACCATCCCGGGATCGCCTACATGCGAACGAGCCGCGGCGGCACGCCGACGATCTACGGCCCGGACGACCGCTTCGAGATCGGCGGCTCGAGCGTCCTGCGTTCCTCCGACGAGGACCAGGTGACGCTGATCGGCGCCGGCGTGACGCTCCACGAGGCCCTGAAGGCCGCGGACGAATTGAGCGCGCAGGGCATCGCCGCGCGGGTGATCGATCTCTACTCGGTCAAACCCGTGGATGAGGAGACCGTGCGCCAAGCGGCCGCCGACACCGGCGCGATCGTCACCGTCGAGGATCACTGGCCCGAGGGCGGTCTCGGCGACGCGGTGCTCGCCGCGCTCGCGGAGGTCGACGGGGTCCGTGTGCAAAAGCTCGCGGTCACCGAGATGCCCGGCTCCGGAAAGCCAGAGGAGCTGGTCCACGCCTACGGGATCGACGCCGACGCGATCGTCGCGGCCGCGCAGGATCTGGTGCGAGCGCCCGCCGGCGCGTCGGGCGGTCGGTCAGCGGCGACCTAGTCGGTCAGCGACGCCGGCGCCCGCGGTTCAGCGGCGTCGGGAAGCCGCGCCCACTTCCTCGGGCGCCGGGCTGGCGTCATCCTTGACGACGGAATGCTCGCCTGTCACCGACGCCAGCGCGTCGATGATCTCGTCGGCCAGCCGGGCGCCGTCATCGGGCCGGTCGGGCGTGGCCTGAACCCGCACGACCACATCGTCTCCGTCGAGCTGTTCGAGTCCGACCGTCGCCGATCGTCGCGTCGGCGTCTTGACCCTCTCGTCGAGGATCCCCTGCACCTGGGTCACGCGAATGCCGCGGCCGAGCTTGACCTTGACGTCGACCGGCTCGGGCTCGCGGATCGGGACCACGACGGCCGAGAGCACGACGTTATTGGGCACCATGATCCGGTCCTCGCCCTGCGCGAGCGTCGTGTACAGCAAGCCGAGAGAGCTGACGATTCCTTCGATCTGTCCGCCGACGGCACCGGCCTGGAACCGCACGCGCTCACCGACCCGGAACGGTCGCGCGCTCAGCAGCACCATCCCGGCGAACAGGTTGCCGAGCGTCTGCTGTGCCGCCAGACCGAGGATCACGGCGGTGAACGCGCTCGTCGCGACCAGCGATGCGGCGCTCACGCCGGCGATCTCGAGCGCCACCAGGAGCGTGATCCCGACCGTCACAAGCCGGACGAGGAAGCCGACCGTTCCGGCGGTGCCCGGATCCATCCGGCGGAAGAACGTGGGCCCGGCGACGCGGCCGATGTCGCGCGCGATCGCCCAGCCCAGCGCGAGCAGCGCCAGCACGGTCACCACGTGGATCGGGGTGTCCCAGCTGCTGCCCGGCTTGCCGAACCAGCTCTGGTAGTTGTTGTAGACGACGATGACCGCGAGGAACAGCGGCACGAGAATCGCGAGGCGACGCCGGCCAGCGCGCAGGCTCTTCTGGTCGAAATCGACCGCCAGACCGACGCGCTCCCACTCCTCGCTGTGAGTCTCGAACATCTGGTCGAGCCGGAAGTCTTCTTTCGATGGCTTCTTGAAACGTTGTGGCATCTGTCTCGAGTTGTGAGCTTGCGCTGCCCCCTACCTATCACCGCCGGGCAACGCGGGTTTCACCTGATCAGAATAGGCGACCTTGCTCCGGGAGCCATCCCGATCCATTTCGCTCGGAATTTGCGTCCCTCTGGTCGCTCGGCGGCTGCCCGATACCGCCCGCGCATCCTCTCTCCCGGCGGCAGTTCGGGGCCTCTGACGAGCTCGCTCAGCCGCTTTCGCTCGTCCGGATGCGCGTACGCACCCCGCTGGTAGAGCCGCTTGTAGCGCTCGACCAGATCCGGGCGATGGGCGCGCAGCCATTCGAAGAACAGGCCCCGCACCTCGCCACGCAGGTGGAGCGCAATCCCGGTCACGTACGCCGCGCCCGCGTCCGAGGCCAGCTCCAGGATTTTCGCGACCTGCTCGGGCGCGTCGTTGATCCCGGGCATCAGCGGCGCCACCAAAATTCCCGTCCTGATCCCGGCGCGGTTCAGCTCCGCCACCGCCTCGAGCCGCGCCCTCGGGTTCGGCGAGTGCGGCTCCGTGGCGCGCCACGCTCGCTCGTCGAGCGTCGGCACCGAGAGCGCGGCGCTGAACTCCGCCCGCTCGGCGATCTGCTTCATCAGCGGCAGGTCTCGCAACAGCAGTGGCGACTTGGTCAGCACCGAACAGGGATTGGCCGCGTCGCGCATCGCCTCCCAAATGCCCGGCATCAGCTTGTACCGCCCCTCGACCCACTGATAGGGATCGGTGTTAGTCCCGAGGGCCACGTGCTCGTGCGCCCATTTCGGCCGAGCCAGCTCCGCCCGCAGCAGCTCGGGCGCGTTGACCTTGACCACGATCTCGCGCTCGAAGTCCCTGCCGGCGTCGAAGTCCAGGTACTTGTGCGTCGGACGCGCGAAGCAGTTGTGGCTGACCACGCCGTTCGCGATGAAATCCCCGGTACCAGTGGTGATGTCGTAGAGCGGCATCGCGCCCCCCACGGCTTCGATCTCGGCTACCCGGAGATTTGCGCACGTCTTGACCGTCTGACCCTCGATGTCGCGCCTGCGACTGATCGCCGGGTCCGTGAGATGGAAGAACCGCAGGTGCTCGGATAGCCCGCCCCGGACACGGATGTACTTGAGTCCGTTCGCGTTGCCCGTCCTGTCGAGGGCAACATCGAACCCGAGCCGACGGCAGCATGCCTCGATCGACGCGAGGATCTCGCAATCGTCGTTGGCGATCCTCAGCGCGAAGTCGCTTCGGGATCCCCCGGCGTCAAAGGCCCCGGCCAGGAACCCTCGACACCACTGCAGGCTCGGAAGGACCGGCCACTCGACGAGCCCATTGACCCGCTCGAACGACGATTCCGAGTTTGCGGACATCGCGGCCATCTCCCGGCGCCCGCCCACGGCGAACTGGAAGACGCGCTCGTTCGTGGCGACATCGGCGGCGGCTAGGAATTCACGTGCCCGACGGAGCGCCTCAAGGTCGGTGAGCGCGAGTCGAAGGCGATCGGCGCTGTACAGCCCACCACTGGCCCGTCGGCAGTCGTATGAGCGGAGCAAGCCGTCTCCGCGGATGATTCCGCGCAGATATCCGCGGCGATAATCGGCGTCCTGCGCCGGTTGAGGCGCTGACGCCCCGGTTCCCGCAAGTCTGTTGCGCGTTGTCAGAAATGGCCGGTCAGGCTGACCACGTGGACTGGCGAGCAGATGTTTCCAGCCTCGATTGCTCAGCAGGCGGTGGTCGCCGCTGAGGATCAGCTCGGTTCCGCCCTCGAGCGTCAGCCGGTACGCCGGCTTGACCGTGATCCACTTGTCGAGGACGGTCGTGCGAGCGTAGTGCCGGTAGCCGGAGGCTGCCACCCGCGTTCCGTAAATGGCGTCGCCGACATCCAGGTCGGAAATCGGCTTGTGCCGGCCGTCGGCCATCAAAATAGGCGTCTCAGCCCCTACGCAGTACAGGCACGCGTGGGCGCAGCCACGATAGGGGTTAATCGTCCACCGGAACGGCATCTGCGACGCCGGCGGGACGTGATTCAAGATCGACTTGGCCCTTACCTCGTAGAACCTGGTCTCAACCGCCTCCGGTGCGTCAAAATGGCGCACCACCGCCTCCTCTCGGTATCCGGGCAGCCGGGCACGTTCCTCCACCTCGGTTTCCAGGTTGCTCCACCGCACGAACGCATGTTCGCACGTGGCCCGGATGGAAGGATCGCGTCGGGTGACGGCGTCGACGGCGTCGATGTCGGTGAGCCACGTGAAAGGTGCAGCGCCTGCAGCACTCTGCACGGATGTCCGCTTCACCCGGCCGGCGACACTGGGCGATTGGTCAACCTGCTGCTCGGCTCAGGATCGATTCCTGGCCGGAAAGCGTCTGGCTGGTCGCCTCCAGGATCTCCACGTCGGCCATCTCCCCCGGGACCCCGAGGCCGCTGAAGTTCACGACCTTGTTGTGCCGCGACCGCCCGCGCAGACGGGATGGATCGGTCCGCGAGGGACCCTCCACGAGCACCTCGAGCGTTCGCCCGACGAATCGCTGGGACCGCTCGAGCGCGCGCCGCTGGACGACCTCGACGAGCCGCTGCAACCGGTCCACTTTCACCTCGTGCGGGACCTGGTCGGGCAGTCCCGCCGCCTCGGTGCCGCGCCGGGGTGAGTAGATGAACGTGAACGCTCCGTCGTAGCCGACCTCATCGGCCAACTCGAGGGTCTGCTCGAAGTCCGGGTCGGTCTCACCGGGGAACCCGACGATGATGTCCGTCGTCAGCGAGCAGTCGGGCACGTGCTCCCGGATCATCGCGACGCGGTCGAGGTAGCGCTCGCGCGTGTAGGTGCGGCGCATGCGCTTGAGCACCGCGCTCGACCCCGATTGGACCGGCAGGTGGATGTGCTCGCACAGCGCGGGCAGCTCCGCGTGGGCCCGGATCACGTCCTCGCGCATGTCCTTTGGGTGCGGGCTCGTGTAGCGAATCCGGTCGATCCCGTCGACGGCATCGACGTGCCCCAGCAACTCCGCGAAAGTCGTGCGCTGATCACGCGGTAGATCGCGCCCGTAGGAGTTCACGTTCTGACCGAGCAGCGTCACCTCGCGCACCCCATCTTCGGCGAGGGCACGGACCTCGGCGACTAGCTCATGCGCGGGTCGGCTGACCTCGCGGCCACGGGTCGACGGGACGATGCAGTACGAGCACACGCAGTTGCAGCCGACGCTGATCTGCACCCACGCGTGGTGATCGCGTGCCCGCTTCGCCGGCAGATGCCCGGTGAACCCTTCGAACTCGAAGTAGCCCTGCGCGGTCAGCGAGTCGCTCACCAGGAACTCGGCGAGCTTGTGCACCTGGCCGGGGCCGAAGGCCACGTCCACGAACGGGAACCTGGCGAACACCTCCTCCTTGACCGACTGCGCCCAGCACCCACCGACGCCGACGACCACGTCGGGGCGTTCGGACTTCAGCCGCTTCGCCTCGCCGAGGTGAGCCACGAACCGGCTGTCCGCCTTCTCGCGGATCGAGCACGTGTTGAACAGGATCAGGTCAGCCTGGTCACGCGCGGGCGCCTCGGCGTATCCCAGCGACTCCAGCATTCCCTTCATGCGTTCGGAGTCGTGCTCGTTCATCTGGCACCCGAACGTCGTGACGTGATACCTGCGCATCGCCGCCTAGAGTAGCCCCCGGCCACGCCCGGTACCGCGGCCCTCGGTTTACGGTTGACGCTCTCAGCTCGGCCGGAACCCGGGCAGCACGAGCTCGATCGCGGCTCCGTGCCCGTTGTGCGAGTCCTTCACTCCGACGGTGCCCTTGTGAGCTTCGGCGATCGCGCGGACGATCGCGAGCCCCAAGCCGGCTCCGCTGCCGCTGGTTCGACTCCGGCCGCCGTCGGTGCGGTGAAAGCGCTCGAACACGCGCTCGCGCTCGTCCTTGGGAATCCCCGGGCCGTCGTCGACGACTGCGAAGCGGATGCGGTCGGGCGCCGGCTGGGTCACGTCGAGGTGCACGAGGCCGTCGTGCTCGTCGGTGTGCTCGATCGCGTTGCGCGCGAGATTCCGCAGGGCTTGGGCGAGCCGGTCCGGGTCGGCTTGCAGGGATCCATCCACGACCGTCCCGAGCTCGAACTTGCGATCGGCGGTCAAGCTCATCCCGTCCCACAGCTCGGTCACGAACGGGCGAACGTCGATCGTCTCGTGGCGCAGGAAATCTGTCCGCTCGGCCTGTGCCAGCACCAGCAGATCGTCGACGAGCCTCGAGACCCGAGTGATCTCGGCCTGCACCAGGTGCTCGACGCGCGTGACCTCGGCGCTCGACGGATTCTCCTGGGCGGCGAGGACCTCGAGCTGGCCACGGATCACCGTGAGCGGCGTGCGTAGCTCATGCGATGCGTCCGCGACGAACTCCCTCTGACTGGCAAACGCCTCCGAGAGCCGGTCGAGCATGCGGTTGAACGCGTCCGCCAGCACCTTGACCTCGTCGCGCCGACCGCCGGAGATCTCCATTCGCGGACCGAGGTCGCCGGCATCGACACGCGTCGCGACCTGCGCCATCCCTCGTAGCGGCGCCGACACGCGCGCGCCGGCCAGGTACGACGCGACCAGCGCGAGCAGCAGCACGATCGCCCCCGCGAGCACGAACGCGCGGGCCACTCCATGCTGGGCGCGCTTCACCAGCGCGAGCGGCTCGCCGGCGCCCGCGACGACCGGCACATCGCCGATATTCGCGTGGCGCTCGAAGATGCGCATCCGCCCGACATCCGGTACCTGCACGGTCGAGTATCCGAAGTGGGGCACGAGCAGCCTGCGCCCTTCGGCATTCTCCACCTGCTGCTGTTCCGGGCTCTCACCCTCGTCGGGAGCCCCGCCCCCGAACACCTCGAGATGGTTGCTCGCGTGCTGACCGCCGGGGAGCAGTACGAAGAGGAGCGTCGAGGTCGCGTCGTACGGCTGCGCGAGGATGTATCGCGTCGCTGCGGACGTGATGCGCGCCGGGCTCTGGCCGCTCAGCGCCTCCACGGACTGGAGCATCTGGGTCGCGTCGCCGCTGATGTCCTGGTCGATCTGGTTGCGCAGCTGCGTGCCCGTGTCCTGGTAGACGACCAGAAACACGACAGCGGCGGAGACGACCATCACGCCGGCCACCCATGCCGTCAACCGCCACCGAAGTCCGGACGGAAGCACCGAATGCAGTCGCGCGCGCACAGCGACAGTATCGGCCCGGATCCGGGCTTACACGCTCGCTTCGAGCCGGTAGCCGACCGAGCGGACCGTGACGATCGGCGGATTCGTGCCCTGCCGGCGGAGCTTCCGGCGGAGATATCCGATGTAGACGTCGACGACGTTCGTGCCGGGGTCGTATTCGTAGCCCCACACCGCGCGCAGGATCTGCTCCCTCGACAGGACGTGACCGCGGTTGTGCATCAGGTATGCCAGCAGCTCGAACTCCGTCGTCGACAGCCGGACGAGCTCGCCGCCGCGGCGGACCTCGCGAGTGAGCAGATTCACCTCGATGTCGCCCGCGCTCAGCGTGGTACGCGGTGAGTGCGCGGCGGCACGGAGCTGCGCACGGATCCGCGCGGCCAGCTCGGTCAGCGAGAACGGCTTGGTGAGATAGTCGACGGCGCCGGCGTCGAGCCCGGCAACGCGGTGCTCGACTTCGCCGAGCGCGGTGAGGACGATCACCGGCAGTCCCGGCTTGGCGTCTTGCAGGGTCGCGAGCACGTCGAGCCCACTGCGGCCGGGGAGCATCAGATCGAGCACCACGAGATCGACTTCCTCGTTGAGGGCCGTCACCGCGCCGCTGACCCCATCGGCCGACGAGATCACCTCGTACCCCTGGGCTCTCAGCCCTCGTTCGAGGAAGTCGACGATGCCCGGTTCGTCCTCGATCACCAAGATCAGTCCGGGCACGCCAAACCCCCCGCCGCCTCCGGCGTCACGCATGCGCCGATGATACGGGCGGGCGCGCGGGCCGTCCGCCGTGGCGAAGAGCTTTCTCATCGTGAGCTCACGCGGAGCTTCGCTTGTCCGGCCAGTATTTCGTTTGATGGGGACGAGCGACGATGTGACGATCTCGCGGCGCGAGCGCGACGCGCCTTGCGGCGCGCGATGCTCTCGCGCGACTGCGGCACGCCGGCTCGCTCACCGGTGGCGGTCCCGACGGGAACGAGCAGCTGACGACGGTCACCGGCGCGATCCTGATCGTGCTGCTGGCGGTCGTCGGGTTCACGATTCCACAGCTGCGCCAGTTCATCTGGCTGCACCTGTTCGTCGGCCTGTTGCTGATCGGGCCGGTGGCGCTCAAGATGGCCAGTACGGGCTACCGATTCGTCCGGTACTACACACACAGCGCCCAATACCGGCGCAAGGGTCCACCCCAGATCGTCCTGCGCCTTATCGCGCCGATCGTGGTGCTCTCGACGGTCGGGGTGTTCGTCACCGGCATCGGGCTGCTGATCGTCGGCCCGACGGATCGGAATCCGATGCTGCTGTTGCACAAGGTGACGTTCATCGTCTGGGTCGTGTTTATGAGCCTCCACGTCGTCGGTCATCTGCCAGCCGTGGGGACGGCGCTCGGGGTCAGCGGCGGCCGGGACACCGAGTGGGTTGGAGGAACTCCCGGGACCGCGGGCCGCTGGATCGCGCTCACCGGGGCGATGGTCGGCGGGCTCGTGCTCGCGGTGATGCTGATCCCGGAGTTCACCGCCTGGACCGCGCACTCCGTGGTCCTCCACCACCATCACCACCACTGAGCGCGCGTGGATGAGCGCGGCGCCGGCGCACGCATCGACTCGCGCATGCATCGCGTGTCACGCACGCGGTGCACGCATGTCGCGGGCACGCGGAGTGTCAGCGGGCGTATTCGACCGCGCGCGACTCCCGGATCACTGTGACCTTGATCTGCCCGGGGTACTCGAGCTCTTTCTCGATCTCCCGGGCGATCTCATACGAGAGCGCGGTCGCGGCGTCGTCGCCGATCGCGCCGGGTGCGACCATCACGCGGATCTCGCGACCGGCCTGCATCGCGTAGACCTTGTCCACCCCTTTGTGGCGGGTGGCAATCTGCTCCAGATCTCGCAGCCGCTTGACGTATTTCTCGAGCGATTCTCCGCGGGCTCCGGGGCGCGCGCCGGACAGCGCGTCGGCGGCCTGGACGATCACCGCCTCGATCGTCTGCGGCTCGACCTCGTTGTGGTGTGCCTCCATCGCGTGGGCCACGGCTTCGGACTCGCCGTGCTTGCGCGCGAGCTCGCCTCCGACAAGCGCGTGGGGACCCTCGATCTCGTGGGTCACAGCCTTGCCGATGTCGTGCAGCAATGCGGCGCGCCGAGCGGTCCGGGCGCTCGCTCCGAGCTCCTCGGCCATCATCGCCGCCAGCCGCGAGACCTCGATCGAGTGCGCGAGCACATTCTGGCCATAGCTGGTCCGGAACCTGAGCCGGCCGAGGAGCTTGATCAGCTCGGGGTGGACGCCCTGGACGCCGGCCTCGAACACGGCCTGCTCCCCCATCTCGACGATGTGATCCTCGAGCTCGGACTTCGCCTGGTAGTACATCTCCTCGATTCGCGCCGGATGGATGCGGCCATCCTGGAGGAGCTTCTCGAGCGTTAGCCGGGCGATCTCCCGCCGCACGCCGTCAAAGCCGGACAGGACGACGGCGCCCGGGGTGTCATCGATGATGAAGTCGACGCCGGTCAGGTTCTCCAGCGCGCGGATGTTGCGACCCTCGCGGCCGATGATCCGGCCCTTCATGTCGTCGGCCGAGAGCTGCACAACCGACACGGTGGTCTCGGCAGCGTGGCCCGCGGCGAGCCGCTGCATGCACACCGACAGGATGTTCCGAACCCGACGCTCGGCCTCGCGCTTGGTCTCCTCCTCGATCTGGCGAATCCGTCGAGCGGCGTCGTGCTTTGCCTGCTCCTCCACCTCCTTGAGCAGCAGCTGCTTGGCGCGGCCGGCGGACAGGCCCGAGATGTGCTCCAGCGAGCGCTCGATCTCCTGGCGAGATTCGCTGAGCGCCGTTCGCTCCTTCTCGATCTCCGCCTCCTTGCGCGAGAGTGCCTCCTCTCGGCGGGTAACCGCCGCTGTACGCTCGAGCAGTTCGGCGTCGGGACGCCGCGAATTAGCGGGCGCCGTCTCGACGACCGGCACGCTCGGGGTCGGATTGGCCACGGCAACCGTCCGGGTGCCGTGCATCCGACCGTAGATGATGGCCGCAACCACGATTCCCACCGCGATCAGCGCTGCGGCCCCGATGATTTCCATGGTCGATCCTCTCCGTGGCGGTTCCGGCACAAAGCCGGACCTGCTTCAAAGCTTTGGTTTTTGGAGCGACCGATCGGCGCGCACGTGCCTGCACGAACGGATGCCGGGACAGCGACTATCGCCTGCCTTCAGTAGGCGGCTACCTCGCGGGTTCTGGGTCTTGTCTAAATGGACCAGGCGGCCCGATGGTGTTTGCCGTCAAAACTGAGTCCGGAATCCAAGATATACGGAATTTGCTGGTGTTCTTTGTGGCCCGTGGGCCCTTCGTTCGCTAACAGGATCGTAGTACTGGCGGACCTCGCGCGCAACGGCGGCATCGCTCCCGCCAGCCGCACTGTCATCGGCGGATCCCCGACGGTGAGACCGTTCATATGTGGTTGCCGGGATTTGCCGCTAGCCCAGGTCCGGCTCGCGCATGTGGACGGTGATGGCCTGGAGCGCCAGATCGGTGTCGTAACCCTTGCGCAGCAGCACGCCGAGCGCACGCTCACGCTCCCGGCGATCTTCCGCCGGCGAGGGAAACCGCCGTCGCAGCACCGCGAGCGCACGACGCATCTCGCCGCCGTCTGAGCTCTGCTCGTGCGCGGCGAGCGCCTCGGCGACCACGTCGCGATCGACGCCGCGCGCGAGCAGAGCCTGCCTGATCCGGTCGGCGCCCCACTCGTCGAGCTCGCGTTTGTCCTGGACGAACAGGCGTGCGAAACGAGCGTCGTCCAGGTGGCCTTGGTCGGCGAGCGCCTCAATCGCCCGCTCGGCATCGCGCGGCTCGATGCCCTTGCCGAGGAGGTGGCGGCGCATCTCCGCCTGCGTGCGCTCACGTGCGTTCAGATAGCGGTACGCAATCGCGACCGCTCGCTCGAGACCGGTATCGGCGTCGAGCACGCGCTAGGCGGCGCGACCCTCGGCGGCCGCCTCCGCACCCACGGCTTGGAGCGGCGGCCCTTCACGCTCGATCGTCTTGACCAGATCGCGATTGATCCCGAGGGCCGCGTAGATCTTGGATTCGATCTCCTTGGCTGTGTCGGGATGCTCGTCGAGGAACGCCTTGGCGTTGCCGCGCCCCTGCCCGAGCCGCTCGTCGCCATAGGAGAAGAACGAGCCGGACTTCGTGACGATGTTGTGCTCGATGCCGTAGTCGAGCAGGCAGCCCGAGGTCGAGATGCCCCTGCCGAACTCGATGTCGAACTCGGCCTGCTTGAACGGCGCCGCCACCTTGTTCTTGACGACCTTCACCCGGACGCGGTTGCCGACCGCCTCGGTGCCGTCCTTGATCGTCTCGATGCGTCGGATGTCCAGCCGCTGCGAGGAATAGAACTTCAGCGCGCGTCCGCCGGGCTGGGTCTCGGGCGACCCGAACATCACGCCCACCTTCTCCCGGATCTGATTCGTGAAAACGCACAGGGTCTGGGTGCGGTTGAGGCCACCGGTGATCTTGCGCATCGCCTGCGACATCATGCGCGCCTGCACGCCGACGGTTTGGTCCCCCATCTGACCTTCCAGCTCCGCGCGCGGGGTGAGCGCCGCGACCGAGTCGATCGAGATCACGTCGACGGCTCCCGACCGGATCAACATGTCGACGATCTCGAGCGCCTGCTCGCCATAGTCGGGCTGGGAGACCAGCAGTTCGTCGATGTCGACCCCGATCTGCTGGGCGTACAGCGGGTCCATCGCGTGCTCGGCGTCGATGAACGCGCACACGCCACCGAGCTTCTGGGCCTCGGCGAGGATGTGGTAGACGAGCGTGGTCTTACCGGACGACTCCGGGCCGAAGATCTCGACGATGCGCCCGCGCGGTACGCCACCGATCCCAAGCGCCAGGTCCAGCGGCAAGGCGCCGGTCGGGATCGCGTCGACCGCCACGCGCGCGCCCGGGTCGCCCATGCGCATGACGGTGCCCTTGCCGAACTGTCGCTCGATCTGCGTCAGAGCGCCCTGAAGCGCGGCCTGTCGCTTGGCATCCGCCTTCGGGTCGGACGTGGACCCAGACTTCAGGTCGGCCTTGTCTTGCTCGCTCATCTCCGTTCGGCTCCTTGTCTCATGCGCTTTGGTTCACCACGGTAGGCGGGGTGGCGGACGGAACCGGCACGCTAGAGCCGCTGCCTGAAACGGAACAAGGCGCGTTCGTCTCAGAACGCAAACCACTTCGCGCCAATTGTGCGGAAAGGGTCGGATGGCGGTGGCGGAGTGGTCGTTGGCGGGATGGTGGTGGGGCTGGCTGCGGGATGCTGGACTTCTGGCGGGCTCCCGGATACCGGGTAAAGGCGGCCGCTGAGAGAGCGGGCCGGGGTCGGCGAGTGCGTTAGTGCGCTCCCGAGCGGTCTCGGTCGGCGGCGGGAAAGGCGGGCACCTGAGGGAGGGTGGCCGACGCACGATGGGAGTCGACGCCCGCAGAGCCGGCCGGGAACGTCAGGCGCGACCGAGCACGTCTCGGAGCGCCGCCTCGAGATCGGGGTGGCGGAAGCCGTAGCCGAGCGCTTCGAGGACCGCCGGCACGGCACGCTGGCCGGTGATCACGATCTCGGCCATCTCGCCGTAGAGCGACTTGACCGCGAACCCCGGCACCGGCAGGAACGCCGGCCGCTTCAGCACGCGGCCCAGGACCTTCGAGAGCTCCGCGTTGGTCACCGGGTCGGGCGCGGTCAGGTTCACCGGTCCGGTCGCTTCGGGCCTGCCGGCGCAGAAGAGGATCGCGCCCACGACGTCGTCGAGATGCACCCATGGGACGTACTGGCGGCCGCCGGCGACGGGTCCGCCGATCCCGAGGCGGAAGAACGGGAGCATCTTGGCGAGCGCTCCACCCGAGGGGGACAGGACCACTCCCGTTCGCGTGACGACTACCCGAACACCTGAGGACGCGGCGGCGAGCGCCTCTTGCTCCCAGGCGACCACGATCCCGGCCAGGAAATCGCTCCCGGCCGGCGCCTGTTCGTCGAGCTTCTCGTCGCGGCGCGGGCCGTAGTAGCCGACCGCGGACTGAGAGATGAGCGTCCGCGGACGCTCCCCCGCCGGGAGCGCCGACAATCCCTCCACGAGGCATCGTGTCGACGCGACCCGGGACTCGCGGATGGCCTCCTTCGACTCGTCGGTCCACCGCTGCGCGATCGGCTCGCCCAACAGGTGCACGACCGCATCCGCGCCGGCGAGCGCGGCCTCGGGCGGTGGCGACTCGGTCGGCGCCGGCCAGGCATGCGGCTCGACCTCACTCCCGAGCGCCCGGCGGGCACGGCCGGCTTCGCGAGAGAGCGCCACGACCTCTTCGCCCCGAGCGAGCAGGGCGCTGACGAGGGCCCTGCCGATCGTGCCGGTGGCGCCGGTGACGACGACTCGCATCGATCGAAGATAGCCGGATGCGACGAGAGGCGCGCCCACGACGAGAGCCGCGCCCACGACGCAGACCCGCGCCCACGACCAGAGCTGCGGCCTACGACGAGAGCCGCCCCTACGACCAGATCGTGTCGAACACCGCCTGGTCGAACGGCACCAGCCAGCACTCGGCGATCCGCCCGTCGACGACCCGGAACACACCGACGGTCTCCCAGGTGACCTCCTGGCCGTCGCGCAAGGCCCGTCCGCCGGCGAGTTGCACGACGCGGCCGCCGATCATCGCCATGCCGTGACCGATCACCTGGAGCGTCGAGTCGGTCATCCGCCGGCGCGTGTCGAAGTACTCGAGCACGGCCTCGACGCCACGGTGCTCGCCGGCGATCGCGCTCGCCCCGGGCACGTGCCACACGACCTCCGCATCCAAGACATCTCGAATCGAGTCCACCGGGACGGAACCGCCGTATACCTGAGCCTGTACGGCATAGAACCGCCGCACCACCGACTGCGGGTCCGCCGCGCCCGGCGCCGACCCCAGCGAAACCGAGGCGAGCGCCTCGTACCGAGCGCCTCCCGACCCGAGCCGCGACCGGTACAGCGTCACCTGCGAGCAGCGCACTTCGATCGCCGGCGGCGCGGGCAGCTTGACGCGCCTGACACGCACATCGCGCCCGACGCGCGCCACCGTGACATGAGCCAGGAACGGTCGCGACTCGGGCGCGTACCAACCGCCGGCCACCAGCGCGCGAGACAGCGCCGACTGGACCCCCGCAAGGACACCGTCATCGTCGCGCAGCGCCACCGCCAGCACCCGAGGCCGCCGCGCCGGCAACCACAGTCCCTCTCCGAACGCCGACTCCAGGACGGGCTCGCCCGCGAGCACGCCGCACGCCGCAGAGATCGCATCGATATCGCCGACCGGGCGCGAGCCGAGAAAGCACAGCGTCGCGTGCAGATCCTCGGGCCTTACGGGACGAAGACCGGGAACCTCAGAAAAGATCGACGCCCGCCACCGAGCCAACGCCTCCCGCGCCGCCGAGGGCAGCTCGAGCGCGACGAACAGCCGGGCGGTTCCGCCCGCCTCGCTCACGCCCGCTCGGGCCGTGAAAGGCCGCCGGCCTCCGGCGCCGCCACCACCGCCTCGCTCTCCGACAGCAGCCGGCGCACGAGGTGCATGGCCACCGTCGTCGACCGGTCGCGAATGTCCGAGCGGGTCCCGGGCAGCAGCGTTCGCCGCGTGATTCGCGCGCCGTCTCGCAGGCAGGCCGAGAAGCAGACCGTGCCGACGGGCTTGTCAGGAGTGCCACCGTCGGGCCCCGCGATCCCGGTGATCCCGACGCCGACATGAGCGTCCAGCCGTCCCAAAGCCCCCGAGGCCAGCGCCTCGGCCACCTCGGTCGACACCGCGCCGAAGCGGGAGATCAAGTCGGGATCGACGCCGGCCAGCGAGACCTTCGCCTCGTTCGAGTACACCACCAAGCCGCCGGCGAAGTACGCGGAGGAGCCGGACAGTTCGGTCAGCCGCGCCGACATCAACCCTCCAGTGCACGATTCGGCGACCGCGATCATCCGGCCGGAGAGGAGCGAAGCCACCTGCTGATCGACCGTCGATCCGTCGCGCGAGAACAGCTGATCGCCGTGCCGCCGCACCATGAACTCCAGCAGCGCGTCGTAGGCGCCCTCATCCGAATCCTCATACCGCGTGGCGACTTCGATCTCCCCCCGGCGCAAGCACGTCGTGATCTCGAGCGGCTCGAGCGGCACGTCGGCCTCCTCGGCCGCGCGCAACGTGTTCGCGATCTCGGACTCGGGCAGCCCGTACAGCCGCACGATCCGCCAGCGATATGACCTCGCGCCGGCGATCGCCGCCTGGAACGCGTCCGTCGAGCGCGCCATCTCCCACATCTGATGGAGCTCGCGCGGCGGCCCGGGAAGCACGACGACCGTGGGACCCGATCCGGACGCCGGCGGCACGACGAGCCCCGGCGCGGTGCCGACCGGATCCAGCACGGTGGCGCCCCGCGGCACGACCGCCTGCTTGCGGTTAGCTTCGCGCACAGCGTCGGGATCCAGGCCGGGCCACCGCCCCATGAGCGGTCGGAGGATCTCGGCGATCCGTTCCTCGAGGGCCTCGTCGAGCACCATCTCGCGGCCGGCGAACTCGCCCACGACCTCGGCGGTCAGATCGTCGGCGGTCGGCCCGAGGCCACCGGAAGTCACGATCAGCGCCATCCCCTCACCGGCCATGTAGCGCAGCGCCGCCATCAGGTCGTCACGGCGGTCGCCGACGATCTGGATCATTGCCGCGTCCACCCCGATCTCGACCAGGCGCTCGGACAACCACGGCCCGTTGCGGTCGGAGATGATCCCGGTCAGGACCTCGGTGCCGGTGACGAGGATTCCCGCGCGGGGGGCGTCGGTCATGTGCACGTCGGCAGCTGGCCCGCCGGCAGCGGAGTGGTCTTCCCTGGTGTCAGCTCGTACCCGATCGGCGAAGCTTGCGCCACGGGTACGGTCTTCCCGTTGACGTTCATGTGCACCGAGGGGTTGCCGAGCGTGATCTTCAGCTTGCTCGCCGTCACGGTCGGGATCGTCTGGCCGACGGCGAAGATCTCGCCCGGGATCAGCTTCTTGCCGGCGCCGTCCTCGACGCACACGTACACCGAGCTCGTGGGCACCAGCTTCAGCGTCACCGTGGTCGGCTTCGGCGGAGCGGGCTTGCGGTGGCGATGGTGGGTCGTGGCGGTGTGCGTGGTCGTCGTGTTCGACGCGGCGGCGGTGGGTGGCGTCGTCGTCGTCGAAGACCTGTTCCCTCCGAGGCTGCCGACGATGAACAGGGCGACGACGACCGCGGCCAGCACGAGCACGACCGCGGCGACCGGTCCCAGCCGGGGGCGCCGGCGCTTGCGTTCGCGCTCGCGGCTCCGGGCGCTGATCGGGCGCAGGTCCTGGTCGGCCGGACGCTCGTATCGGCGCTTGTATTCGTCGACCAGTCCCCGGCTGTCGACCCCGAGAAAGTCGCCGTACGTGCGCAGGAAGCTCTTCACGTAGACGGGTCCGGGGAGCAGGTCCCACTCCTCGTTCTCGATCGCGCGCAGGTACTTGGCCCGGATCTTGGTCCGCGCTTCCACTTCGCTTATATCGATCCGCGACCGGATCCGCGCCTCTCTGAGTGTGGTGCCGATGTCGGCCATCCGCCTCCGAAGGCTAGCGTCGGATGACGCTTCGACAGCAGGACTTTTCCCCCGCTCGCGCGGGCCGCGCAAGGGACTACTGCTGGTCGTCGGCGCCGTCGGGGACGCGCACCGGCGGCGGCGTGGCCGGGCCCTCGGCTTCGGCGAGATGGACCAGGATCCGCGGCACGTCGGCCTCGGTGATCAGCACCTGCCGGGGCTTGGATCCCTCGTAGCCGGAGATGATCCCCCGACGCTCCAGCATGTCGATCAGCCGCCCAGCCCGCGTGTAGCCTAGCCGGAGCCGGCGCTGGAGCATCGACGTCGAGGCCGTGCCCATCTGCGCCACCAGCGCGATCGCCTCCTCGAGCAGCGGATCCTCGTCAGGGTTGAACTCGGACGAATCGTCCGAAGCAGAATCCCCGTCCCCGGACGCGACCTCCTCGAGCAGCTCATCGTGGAACTCCGGCTCGCCTTGCCGCCGCCACGCGTCAGTCAGCTCCGCAATCTGCTCCTCGTCGATGTAGGCGCCCTGGATCCGCTGGAGCTTGCTCGACCCGACCGGCGAGAACAGCATGTCGCCCTGCCCGAGCAGCGATTCGGCGCCGTTGTGGTCGAGGATCACTCGCGAGTCCGTCTGTGACGAGACCGCGAACGCGATCCGCGACGGCACGTTCGCCTTGATCATGCCCGTGATCACGTCCACGCGCGGCGACTGGGTCGCCAGAACGAGGTGGATCCCGACCGCGCGCGCCTTCTGCGCCAACCGGATGACTGAGTCCTCGACGTCGGCCGGCGCGACCATCATCAGGTCGGCGAGCTCGTCGATCACGCACAGGATGTAGGGCAGCGGCGGCTCGCCACGCTTCTCGCGCGCACGATTCAGCTCGGGTAAATTCCGCGTCCGCGCGAGCGACATCGTCCCGTACCGCTGCTCCATCTCCTTCACGAGGTTCTGCAGAGCGTTGGCGGCCATGCGAGGGCTCGTGATCACGGGCGTCAACAGGTGCGGAACGCCCTCGTAGTGGTTGAGCTCGACCTGCTTGGGGTCGACCAGGACAACCCGCACTTCGTGCGGAGTCGCGCGCAACAAAACGCTGCAGAGCATCGCGTTCACGCACGCGGACTTCCCGGCGCCGGTCGTGCCGGCGACCAGCAGGTGGGGCATCTTCGCGAGATCGGCGCCGATCGCCCGGCCGGCGATGTCCTTGCCGAGCCAGACCGTCAACGGCGACCAGTCGGCCGGCGGGTCCTGGAACACGTCTCCGAGGTGGACGATCCGTCGGCGCGCGTTCGGGACCTCGACCCCGACCGCCTGCTTGCCCGGGATCGGAGCCAGGATCCGGATCTCGGTCGCGGCCAGGGCATACGCGAGATCGTCCTTGAGCTGCGCGACCTTCGAAACCTTCGTGCCCGGTGCCAACCGAAGCTCGTAGCGGGTGATGTGCGGACCGGTGACGCGGCCGATCACCTTCGCCTCGATCCCGAAGTGGCCGAGCGTCTCGAGCAGCGTGGCGGCCACCTGTTCCTGGCCGGCGGTGTCGGGCTTGGCGGCCTCGCCGGTGGCGCGGACCAGGAACCGCGACCGTGGAACGTGCCATTCGAAGCTCGGATCGTCGGTGATGCTCGCGCGATAGCGCCCCTGCGGCGTGAGGTCTTCGGGGTCCGGCGGGGCCGGCTCGGAGGACTCCGCTTCGACCGGAGACTCCGCGCGAACCGGTGGCCGACCCGGCGGCCGATACTCCGGCACGTCTTCGTCGTCGATCGGGCCGGGCGGCGGAGCCTCGACGTGGGTCGCCCGTACCACGAGCTCCGAGGTGTCGGGCTCCGGGGGAAGCAGTGGCTCGGCCACACCATCATCGATGACGTCCGGTCGCACCGACCCCGCGACCCGCGCCTGCGCGGCCGCGGTGGACGGCCGTCGCGCCCGGGTGGCCGCGACGCTCTCGGTCGAGCGCCGGAGCGCGCGCGTCGTGCCCGCCACCCCGGCGCCGGTCGCCCGCACGATCCCCGCGAGCGTCGCGCCCGTGACCAGGATCAGCCCGGCCGCGAACAGGAACACCGCGAGGATGTCGGCGCCGGCCGTCGAGATCAGGTGCGAGGTCACCCAGAGCTCCGCCTGGCCCAACACGCCGCCGCGCATCTCGAACGCCGCCGGCGTCCAGTAGACGGCGCTCGGCACCGGACCCGGACCGACACCGAGCGTTCCCGCCGCGAGCGCGAGCGTGATCGAGCCGGTCAGGCAGATGACTCCGGTGCGCAATGGCCGCCCGGGGGGGCGCAGCTCGCGCAGCAACACCAGTCCGCCCGCGACCACAAGCGCGGCCGGGACGACATACCCGAGCGCCCCCAACAGGAACCGCATGCCCGTGACCGCGCCGTTGCCGAGCGCGCCCCCGTTCCAGCCGCCATACGCGACCCCCCCGAGGAGGATCCCGACCGCGATCAGGCCGAGCCCGAGGATGTCGACGTGGTGCGGCTCGAACTCCACGTGCGGCAGCCGCAGCGATGGCCGGCCCGCCAGCAGCGAGCGCGTCGCGCGCTTGGGCGGCGGCTTCTTTCGCTTGCGGGTCGCCATTTCGGAGGGACTGGCTTCGACGCGGCCGCGCGGCTTCCTCCCCCACCCCATACGCGCAGAACTCTTCAATAACCGCCGTACCATCTGCATACAGAAATGTCGGAGTACGAACGCACACCGCGGGTGCTCGTCGTCGAGGACGACGATGCGATCGCGCAGGTCCTCCAGCGCTCGCTGCGCATGGAGGGGTACGAGGTGCGGATCGCAAGCAACGGAAACACCGCGCTCGACGAGGCCCATGGGTTCCTGCCCGACCTGCTGATCCTCGACCTCGGGCTTCCCGGCCTGGACGGCGTCGAGGTGGCCAAGAGTCTCCGCCGGTCCGGCGACGACGTCCCGATCCTCGTGCTGACCGCCCGCGACGGCGTCGAGGCACGGGTCGAGGGGCTGGACGCCGGGGCCGACGATTACCTGGTCAAGCCGTTCGAGCGCCAGGAGCTCCTGGCGCGCCTGCGCGCGCTGCTGCGACGTCGCCCGCCGAGAGGCCAGGCGACGCTGACGATGAGCGACCTCAAGCTCAACCCGGACACGCACGAGGTCATGAGGTCGGGCCGGACGATCGAGCTGACCCAGCGCGAGTTCGAGCTGCTCGAATACATGATGCGCAACGAGCGGATCGTGATCTCCCGCCAGCGGTTGCTCGACGAGGTGTGGGGCTATGACCCGTTCTCGATGACCAATACGATCGAAGTGTTCGTCTCGAACCTTCGGAGGAAACTGGAAGCCGGTGGCGAGCCGAGGCTCCTACATACGATCCGCGGCGCGGGCTACGTTCTCCGCGTATAGGTCGATCCCGATCCGCTGGCGGCTGGCCGGCGGCTCGGCGATGCTGACCTGCGTGATCCTCGCGAGCTTCGCGGCGCTCGTCGGGGTGCTGACCGACCGGCAGCTGCGCGGCCAGTTCAGAGACGACGTGCGCAGCAACTCCGAACAGCTGTCCCACTCGCTGCGCCTGAAATGGGTCAGCAACAGCGGCTATCTCAACTGCAAGAGCCAGCCGGTCTCGCTGAGGGACTACACGAGCGCCGAGCACGTCCAGATCAGGATCTTCAACCAGGCCGGCCTGCTGCTGTGCACGCAGAAGGACGTGAAGATCAAGGGCGTCAAGTTCCCGACGACGACGCCGACGTTCGAGCTGCCGGCGAAGGAAGGCACGTACCAGCAGCAGGGCTACCAGGTGCTTGCCACCCAGCTGAACGTCGACGACAGCCCGGTGTGGTTCCTGTATGCCCGGCCGCTGTCCGACGTCGACCACACGATCGCGCGCGTACAGGTGATCCTGCTGCTCGGGGTCCTCGGGGGCACCGTGCTGGCGCTGCTCGGTGGCCTCGCCACGGCCGCGCGTGCGATGCGCCCGATCGTGCAGCTGACCGAGGCCTCACGCGAGATCGAGCGGACCCGCGACCCCAGTCTCCGCCTGCCCCGCCCCGAAGCCGACGACGAGGTCGCGGAGCTCACCCGAACCGTTGAAGGGATGCTGTTATCGCTCGACGCCGCGCGCACGGACACGCACGCCGCGCTCGAACGACAGCGGGAGTTCGTCGCCGACGCCTCGCACGAGCTGCGCACGCCATTGACCAGCCTGCTCGCGAACCTGGAGCTGCTGTCCGAGGAGCTCGACGGCGAGCAGGCCGATACCGCCGAGGCCGCACTGCGCTCCGCCAGGCGGATGCGCCGGCTCGTCGGCGACCTTCTGCTGCTGGCGCGCGCCGACGCCCGGCGAACCGTATCCCGCGGTCCGACCGATCTCGCCGACGTGCTGCTCGAGGCGGCCTCCGAGCTCGGGCCGATGGCCGAGGACCACGAGCTCTCGATCAAGGCCCAGCCGGCGGTCGTGCCCGGCGTACGCGACGACCTCCATCGCCTGACGCTCAACCTGATCGAGAACGCGGCCCGTCATACGCCCCCCGGGACGCATATCCGAGCGGCCACCTCGGTGCACAACGGCATGGCGGTCCTGACCGTCGAGGACGACGGGCCGGGGATCCCGGACGAGCTCGGGACGCGCGTGTTCGACCGGTTCGTCCGCGGCGCCCCCGGGAAGCGCGGCTCGGGCCTCGGCCTCGCGATCGTGCGCGCGGTCGCCGAGTCGCACGGCGGCACGGTCGCGCTCGAGCGGCCGCCGACCGGTCCGGGGGCGCGGTTCGTGATCACGATTCCCCGCGACGCGACCGGCGGCAACGGCCAGCCGTCCGCCGAGACGCCCGTCGGCACCGCGGCAGGGACCTCTGGCCGGCGCTGGCGTCGATAGCCGACCCGCATTCGGCTTTCCGCTCGCGAGCTGCTAAGATTACTTGCCAGCAAGCAAGTATCTAGCAATCGCCAGGCCACGAACCATCCTCGCCACCTTCGACACCGAAATCACGCCCCGCCTGCGCGCCGTCATCGGCAGGCTGTCGCGGCGACTGCGCCCGACCGACGCGGCGGTCTCCGCGGGCCTGACTCCGACCAAGATATCCGTGCTGCTGCACGTCGCCCGCGCCCGGCAGATCCGGCTGTCGGAGCTGTCGGACGCGGAGGGGATCAACCCGACGATGATGTCGCGCGTGATCGCGGACCTGTCCGACGCGGGACTGGTCGAGCGGGTCAGCGATCCGAGCGACCGCCGGGCCGCCTTCGTGGAACCCACGCGATCCGGTCACAAGCTCGCCGAGCGCATCCGCCGCGAGCGCACCGACGCGTTGAACGTGGCCCTCGAGGGACTCGACGAGCGCGAGCGCAGCCAGATCGAGGCCGCCCTGCCGGCGCTCGAGCGCCTGGCCGAGGAGCTCAGGGGAGAGCGGTCGTGACGCGCGTGATCCGCGCCGGCCGCGTGACCTTCGCCGCACTGTCCGTCCCGAACTACCGCCGCTATTACGGCGGCCAGGCGATCTCGCTGATCGGCACCTGGATGCAGATGACGGCTCAGGCCTGGCTGGTCCTGAGCCTGACCCACTCGAGCACGACGCTCGGCGTGATCGTCGCGCTCCAGACGCTGCCCGTGCTGCTGCTCGGCCCCTACGGCGGCGTCGTCGCCGACCGCGTCGACAAGCGACGGCTGACGATCGCGCTGCAGACCGCGATGGGCGTGCAGGCCCTGATCCTCGGCGTGCTCACGGTCGCCGGGGAGGTGCAGGTCTGGCAGATCGGCATCCTCGCGGCGCTGCTCGGCTTCAACAACGCATTCGAGAACCCGGCGCGCCAGTCATTCATGCTCGAGATGGTCGGGCCCGAGCACCTCCGCAACGCGGTCAGCCTCAACTCGGTCCTGGCCAACACCGCCCGCGTGATCGGCCCCGCGGTCGCGGGGATCCTGATCGCGACCGTCGGCGAGGGCCTCTGCTTCCTGATCAACGCGGCCAGCTTCGTCGCGGTCATCGGGTCGCTGGCCACGCTCGATCTCACAAAACTGAACCCCACCACCCCCACCCCCCGCGCTCGCGGTCAGCTCCGCGCGGGCCTCAGCTACGTCCGCCACACACCCGAGCTCGCGGTGCCGTTGCTGATGATGGCGGCCGTGGGCTGCCTGACCTACGAGTTCCAGGTGTCGCTGCCGGTGATGGCGAGCCGCGGACTCCACGTCGGCTCGACCGGCTTCGGGCTCATGACCGGCGCGATGGGCTTCGGCGCCGTGCTCGGCGGGCTGCTGGTGGCCGCGCGCGGGAAGATCGGAGTCCGGCCGCTCGTCGTCGCCGCCGCCGGGTTCGGCGTGACGATGTCGCTCGCGGCGCTCGCCCCGAGCCTCCCGGTCGAGCTGCTCGCGCTGATGTTCGTCGGCTGGACCAGCATCTCGTTCATGTCGATGGGCAACTCGACGCTTCAGCTCACCGCCGAGCCGAACATGCGCGGCCGGGTGATGTCGCTGTGGTTCGTGTCCTTCCAGGGATCGACCCCGATCGGCGGCCCGATCGTCGGGTGGCTGATGGCCGTCGCGGGCGCCCGAGCCGGACTCGGGATCGGCGCGGTCACCTGCTTCGTGGTGGCGCTCGCCGGTCTCGCGGCGCTCGGAGGGCTGCGCCGCCCAGGCGGCGCGTTCAGACTTCGACCACGACCGGCAGAACCATCGGCCGGCGCCTGAGGCGGTCGTAAACGAACGCCGCCAGGTCGTCGTGCAGCTCCTGCTGGAGCATGTCGATCTCGCGGACGCCATCGCGCGCGGCGCTCGCCAGCGAGCGCTCGACCTCGTCGCGGATCTCCTCGACCAAGCTATCCGCCTGCTCGATGAACGGGACGCCGCGGAAGATGACCTCGGGCGGCACGACGGATTCGCCGCTCTGCTCGGACACCGTCGCGACGACGATGAAGATGCCGTCGCCGGACAGCATCCGGCGGTCGCGCAGCGCGACGTCGGCCGGGTCGCCGATGTCGACGCCGTCGACGAAGATCATCCCGGACTGCTCGGGCTCGGCGAATCTGGCCCCGCCCGCCCTGCCCCCGTCAAGCTCGAGCGGTAGCCCGTTCTCGCCCTGGAACACGTCCTCGGGGTCGATCCCGACCGCGTCGGCGAGCTCGGAGTGGAGCCGAATTCGCTTGTAGTCGCCGTGCATGGGCATCACGTAGCGCGGCTTGAGCAGGTTCAGCATCAGCTTCAGCTCCTCGGCGTAGCCGTGCCCGGAGGCGTGGATCGGCGCCTCGCGCGGGGTGATCACCTCGCAGCCGATGTGGAACAGCCGGTCGACGGTCTCGTTGACCGCGCGCTCGTTGCCCGGGATCGGGGTGGCCGAGAACACGACGGTGTCACCGCGGTGCAGCTTGATCATCCGGTGGTCGTTGTGCGCCATCCGCCGCAGCGCCGACAGGGGCTCGCCCTGGGAGCCGGTCGAGATCACGATGATCTTCTCGTCCGGCCAGTCCTCGACCTCCTGAGGCGGGATCAGCGTGCCCTCCGGGAACTCGATGTGTCCGAGCGAACGACCGATGTTGACGTTCTTGCGCATCGAGCGCCCGACCAGCGACACCTTGCGCCCGAGCTCGGCGGCCGCGTCGATCACCTGCTGGACGCGGTGGATGTTCGAGGCGAAGCTGGTGACGATGATCCGTCCCTCGGCATGCGCGAACACCTCCTGGAGATGCGGTCCGACCTCGCGCTCGGACGGCGAGAACCCGGGCCGGTCGGCATTGGTGGAATCGCCGCACAGCAGGAGCACGCCTTCCCGCCCGAGCTCCGCGAGCCTCGACACGTCGGCCGGCATGCCGTCGACCGGCGTCTGGTCGAACTTGTAGTCGCCGGTGACCACGATCGTGCCCAGTTCGGTCGTGAGCGCCACCGCGCAGGAGTCGGGGATCGAGTGGGTCATGTGCACGAGCTCGAGCGTGAACGGGCCGAGCTCGAGCTGCTCGCCGGGCCGCAGGTCCTCGAGCGAGGCGTCGCGAAGCTTGTGTTCGTCGAGCTTGGAGCGCGCCATCGCCACCGTCAGCCGTCCGCCGTACACCGGCGGCGCCACCCCGAGCTCACGCATCACCCAGGGCAGCGCGCCCAGATGATCCTCGTGGCCGTGGGTGACGACGATCGCCTCGATGTCGTCCACGCGGTCCCGGAGGTAGCTGAAGTCCGGCAGGACGAGGTCGATCCCCAGCATGTCGGTGGTCGGGAACCGCAGCCCTGTGTCGACGACGACGATCCGGCCGTCGTACTCGACGACGGTCATGTTCTTGCCGATCTCGCCCAGGCCGCCGAGCGGCAGGACCCGGACAGTGCCGTTACTCACGCCCGGGTGTGTTGCAGCAGCCCGTGGCGCTCGAGCATCGTGCGGATGACCCCGAGCTCACGGTCGTCGAGCTCCACGTACGGGAGCCGCGGCGTGGCCGAGGGCAGGAGCCCCAGGAGGTGGAGCGCGGCCTTCGTGGCGCACGCGAGAGGTGCGACCGGCATGTCGCCGTAGACGTCCTTGAGGCCGGCGTCGATCTCGTGTCGGCGCTCGGGCTCGTCGACCATCCGGTGCATCTCCTCGCCGAACAGGTGGCTGGCGACGAGGATTCCGCCGCGCTCGCCCATGTCGAGGACGTCGGCGAGCAGGTCGTCGTTGCCGGCGTAGATCTGCATGCCGTCGATCTTGGCGAGGTTGTCGGCGTTGGCCTGCTTGACCGCGAAGATGTTGTCGAGCTGCGCGAGCTCGGCCAGCAGATCGTTGGGCATGTCCGAGCCGGTCCGCTGCGGGATGTTGTACAGCAGGATCGGCAGGTCGGTGGCCCGGCAGATCTCCTCGTAGTGGCGGACGATCCCGCGGCGGCTCGGGCGGTTGTAATACGGATTGACGTGGAGCAGCGCGTCGGGGCCGATCTCGGTGGCGCGCTCGGTCAGATGAATCGCGTGGCGGGTGTCGTTCGATCCGACGCCGGCGACGATCGTGCACTCGCCGCGCATCTCTTCGACGGCGAGGCGGATCATGCCGAGATGCTCGTCGTCGTCGAGCGTCGAGCCCTCGCCGGTGGTGCCGCAGATCACGAGCCCGTCCGAACCGTGCTCGACCAGGTGGTGCATCAGCGCAACGGCGGCGTCTTCGTCGACGTTCCCGTCCGCGTCGAACGGGGTCACCATCGCAGTCAGGATTGAGCCGAGGTTCTCAGCCATGACCGCGATTATCGCAGGCCGACCGGTTCAATTCTTGCGGGTGCCCCAGCTCAGCACCTGGAGCGGCCCCATGCGGTTGTCGTGGTGCTCGGGCGGTGGCGCGACCTCGTGCGCGGGCTTCGGCGGCTCGGACACGACGTGGGTCACCGGAGCGTCGGTGAGCTTCGAGATCCGCTCGGGAAGCCCCGCGTGGAGCCATTTCGAGAACCGCATCGGCAGCGTCGAGAGGATGATCTCGTCGTACTTCTTCGGGTCCCACGCGTCGGTGACGGCCAGGATCGGATCGGCGTTGCCGACCTCGCCATCGACCTCGAGCCCGGCTTCCCGCAGCTGCTCGAGCGCTTGGGCGAGCTGCTTGGTCGCCGCCTCGCGCCCGCCGGCGAACGGCGTAGCGGGGATCACGAGGGTGAAGCTGCAGGTCTCCTGCTTCGCCTTGGTCGTCAGCGCGTTGACCAAATCATCGGAGGTCGCAGTCACGTTTGCCACCACGAGAAAGCTCCGTTTCCACGTCATGACGACCTCCTAGTTTGCGCGGTAGACCAGTATTCAAGATAGCGCGCGGGCCGGCCCTGATTTACCCCACCAGCCCGAGCAGCCGCTCGAGGCCGATCGTGGGCGACTCGGTCAGGTCGGGGACCTTGCGAACCGCGAGCAGCACGCCGGGCATGAACGACTGCCGGTCGGTCGAGTCGTGGCGGATCGTCAGCGTCTGCCCGACGTCGCCGAGGATCACCTCCTGATGGGCGACGAGCCCCGGGAGGCGGACCGAGTGGATCGGAACCGGCTGCTCGTTGCCGGCGGCCTCGGCCATGAGCGCGGCGGTGCGGGCGGCGGTGCCGCTCGGCGCGTCGACTTTCGTGTTGTGGTGAAGCTCGATGATCTCGGCGCTCGCCATGTGCCTGGCCGCCTGAACGGCGAACTGCGTCATCAGCACCGCCCCGATCGCGAAGTTCGGCGCGATGAACACGTTGGCGTCGGCGTTCTGGAGGTCGTCGAGCTCGCCCGGGTCGAATCCGGTCGTGCCGATCACGACGTGGACCCCGGCCCGGACGGCCTCGCGAGCGTTCGCGACCGCGCTCGCCGGGACCGTGAAGTCGACGAGCACGTCGGCGTCTTTGAGCACGGCGGCCAAGGGCGTGCCCAACGCGGGGTCGGCGCGCCCGGTCAGCTCCATGTCCGGCGCCTCCTCGACGGCCTTGCAGACCGTTTGCCCCATCCGCCCGGCGGCGCCGGCGACCGCGACGCGGATTGGGGGCACTAGCTCGTCGTCTCCACCAGCGCGGGGCCGATCGCCGCCAGCGCCTCGTCGAAGCGCGCCTCGTCCGGGCCGATCCCGGCGGCTGACAGCCGGTCGGGCGACCACAGCTCATCGACGAGCCCGGCGAGGTCTTCGAGCGTGACCGCATCGATCCGCTCGACGGTCTCGTCGAGCGAGAGCAGCGGCATGCCCGCCAGGATCTCCGAGCCAAGACGGTTCATGCGGGCGCCGGTCGACTCGAGCGCGAGCACGACTCGGCCCTTGAGGTTCTCCTTGGCGCGCTCGAGCTCGTCGGCGGTGGCGGGCTCCTCGCGGAGACCCTCGAGCTCGGCTCCGACGACGGCGAGGCCTTCGGCGACGTTGTCGGGCCGGGTGCCGATGTACAGGCCGACCTGGCCCGTGTCCTGATAGGCGCTCGTGAACGAGTAGACCGCATAGGCCAGGCCGCGCCGCTCGCGGACCTCCTGGAACAGCCGCGAGGAGGAGGTGCCGCCGAACACGTTGTCGAGTACCCGCAGCGCGAACCGGCGCTCGTCGTGGCGCGGGAGTCCGGGCCCGCCGAGGCACACGTGGTACTGCTCGGTGTCCTTGCGCTCAAAGCGCCGCCGGGGCGCTCCAGCGCTCGGCGCCGGCGAAGCTTGCGGCGCTGCGCTGCCGGTTTTTTCGGCGATCGATCGGGCCGCGAGCCCGACGAACGCGTCGTGGTCGACGGCACCGGCGGCCGCGATCACCACGTTCTCGGGGGCGTAGCGATCGGCGTGAAAGCGAGCGATCTCCTCGCGCGGGGTGTCGGCGATCACCGACGCCCGCCCGATGATCGCGCGGCCGAGCGGATGGTCTCCGAACACCGCCTCGCCGAGCAGGTCGAACACCTTTTCCTGTGGGTCGTCCTCGTACATCGCGATTTCCTCGAGGATCACGTGGCGCTCGGAGTCGATCTCGTTGAGCGTCGGGCGGAACACCATGTCGGCCATCACGTCGAACGCCTCGGGTACGTGGTCGTCGATCACGCGTGCGTACACCGATGTCGTCTCCTTGCCGGTGCCGGCGTTCAGCTCGGCGCCCATCCCGTCGAAGATCTGGTCGATCTCGAGCGAGCCGTAATTCTCGGTGCCCTTGAACAGGAGATGCTCGAGCAGGTGCGACAGCCCGGCGTGCCGGTCGTCCTCGGTCCGTGAGCCGGTGCCGATCCAGAATCCGATCGACACGGATCGGACCGAGGGCATCGCCTCGGTCACGATCCGCACGCCCGAGTCGAGCGTGGTCAGCTTGTGCTTCTGGAGCACGTGTGGCTTAGCGGCGATCGGGATCGCGGTCGCGAACGCGTCCGCGGTCGCCGTCCCGTGCGCGATCGCCGTCCCGTGCGCGATCGCCGTCACGGCCACGGTCGCGGCCGCGTCCACCACGGTCGCGCGTGTCGCGTCCGCCGCGGTCGCTGCGCTCGCGGCGCGGAGGGCCGCTGTCGCCCGTGCCGACCGCGGCGAGCTCCTCGACGCTTTTGCCGACGATGTCCGGATCGTCCGCCAGCCGCAGGCCGATCCGGCCGCGCTCGCGATCGACCTCGACCACCCGCACGTCGACCTCGTCGCCCTTGTTGAGGACCTCCTCGACCGAGGCGATCCTGCGGCCGGGCGCGATGTTCGAGATGTGGAGCAGCCCGTCGGTGCCCTTGGCCAGCTCGACGAACGCGCCGAACGCGGTCGTCTTGACGACCTTGCCGGCGAACTCGTCGCCGACCTCGACCTCCTTGGTCATCGACCGGATGCGGTCGACCAGCGCGTCGCCGCGCTCGCGGTCGGCGGCGTACACCAGCACCATGCCCTCGTCGTTGACGTCGATCTGGGCCTCGAACTCCTCTTGGAGCGCGCGGATCGTCTCGCCGCCCTTGCCAATCAGCAGGCCGATCTTCTCCGGGTCGATCTGAACCGAGGAAATGCCCGGCGCGTACTTGGACAGCTCCGCCCGTGGCGCGTCGATCACCTTCGACATCTCGCCGAGGATGAAGGTCCGGGCGGACTTCGCCTGGGTGAGGGCATCCCGCATGATCTCGAACGTAACCCCGGTGATCTTGATGTCCATTTGGAGGGCTGTGATGCCGTTCTCGGTGCCGGCCACCTTGAAGTCCATGTCGCCGAGATGATCCTCGACGCCGGCGATGTCGGTGAGGACGATGTAGTCGTCACCCTCCTTGATCAGGCCCATCGCGATGCCCGCCACCGCCCTCGGGAGCGGCACGCCCGCGTCCATGAGGCTGAGGGATGAGCCGCAGACGGAGGCCATCGAGCTCGATCCGTTCGACTCGAGGATGTCCGAGACGACGCGGATCGTGTACGGGAACTCCTCCTGGCTCGGGATCATCGGGACCAGCGCGCGCTCCGCGAGCGCGCCGTGGCCGATGTCACGCCGCTTGGGGCCGCGCATCGGGCCGGCCTCGCCGACCGAGAACCCGGGGAAGTTGTAGTGGTGGAAGTAGCGCTTGGCGGTCTCGAGCCCGAGCGTGTCGAGCCGCATCTCCTCGCGGGTCGTGCCCAGGGCGACGACGGACAGCGCCTGGGTCTGGCCGCGCGTAAACAGCGCCGAGCCGTGCGCCCGGGGGGACACGCCGACCTCGATGCTGATCGGCCGGATCTCGTCGGCAGTTCGGCCGTCGGGGCGCTTCTTCTGGACCGCGATCCGCTCGCGGATCAGCGTCTTCTCGAGCTTGTCGAAGGCGCGCTGCGCGTTCTCGCGGTACTCGGGGTAGGTCGCGGCCTCGGGATCGCCCGCGTACTGCTCGATCACCTGCTCCTCGACCGCCTTGCAGGCGTCCTGGCGCTCGAGCTTCTCCTCCACCTGGGTGGCGGCGGCGAGCGCGGCGCCGTGCGTTGCCTTGATCTGCTCATAGAGCTCGGGGTGCACCTGCGGCACCTCGACGACGGTCTTCTCCTTGCCGGCCTTCTCGGCCAGCTCGCGCTGGAGCGCGCAAAGCTTCTTGATCTCCTCGTGGGCGATGTCGAGCGCGTCGAGGATCTCGGCCTCGGGGATCTCGTTGGCGCCGGCCTCGACCATCAGGATCGCCTCGTCGGTGCCGGCCACGATCAGGTCGAGGTCGGTGTTGTCGACCAGGTCGGCCTCGTTGGGGTTGACCACGAAATTGCCGTCGACCTTGCCGATCCGCACCGCCCCGACCGGCGTCGGGAACGGGATGTTGGAGACCATCAGCGCGGCCGAGGCGCCGTTCATCGCCAGGATCTCGTACGGATTCACATGGTCGACTGAGATCGGCAGCGCGACCAGTTGCGTCTCGTACCGCCAACCGTCGGGGAACAGCGGCCGGATCGGTCGATCGATCATGCGCGCGGTCAGCGTCGCCTTCTCGCCGGCGCGGCCCTCGCGCTTGAAGAAAGAGCCGGGGATCTTGCCCGCGGCGTACATCCGCTCCTCGACGTCGACGGTGAGCGGCAGAAAGTCCACGTCTCGTAGGTTGCCCGCGGTGGCGGTACAGAGGACCACGGTGTCGCCCGCACGGACGACTACGGCGCCGGAGGCCTGCTTGGCCAGCTTGCCGGTCTCGAACGAGATCTCCCTACCCTCGATCTCGACGGACACGCGCGTAACGGCGTCACTCATATTCAATTCCCTTCTACCCCGCCCTTCGGTCGGCGGAGTCCTTCTCGTTCTCTATCGTTAGTTCCGAACGGCAGTGATGGTAGCGGGGAGTCGCCGGTCAACGCCGTGGCGGGATCTGCGGTGGCTCGTTCGTAGGCGTCGGCTCGTGCACAACACAACAGCGAACGCCGGCGGGCGCGACCGTGCCGAGTTGCGCACGATAATCACGCCCAACGCGGCAAGGTCCGCCGGGAGCGCGTCGACTGTCGCGCTATGCAGGTTCCGGAGGCCGGTGCCGCGAGTCCGCCGGCGAGCGACAACCTGCAAAACCCGACAATGGGCGCGCGGGGCCGGCGACCCGGTCGCCCCTCCCCCAGGCGCCCGCCGTTTGCCGCGCGAGCAGGCAGCCCGAGCAGCGTCCCCCGGCCGCCGCCGACAACAAAAAAGGGCCGCCGCGCCCGAAGGCGGCGGCCCTGACCGAAACGACCGCCTGCAGAACTGCTTATGCGCCGAGGTCGAGGGCGCGGCGCGGCTGCCGGCGCGCCGGCGCCGGCTGGCGCGGGGCGCGGCGGTGCAATGCGGTCCGCAGGCGCGCGCGCTGATCGGCGATCGAGGCCGTGACCGTCCTGTCGGAGAGGATCCCCCAGGCCAGCAGCCCGAGGACCGTGACGAGCACGAAGGCGATCAAGAACACGTTCAAGAAAACGATGAGGGCGGTGGTCATTTCGGTCTCTCTTTCGACGCTGGTACGAATCGGATGTGTTCATCCTTCCCACCGCGCGGAAGATGAGCGTCTGGGAAACGTAGGACCTTTGTAAGAGACGCCCGCCCCTCCGGACCGCGCTAGACGCCGCAAGCGGACCGACCGGTCCGTTTGTGCTAATCTAAGCGGACCGTGCAGTCCAGATTACCACGCCGACAGGGAGTCCACCGATGACCGAGACCGCCTCCGCCGGCCGCTCCAACGGCCGCCCGGACCTGACCTCGCCTCCGAGCCCACAAAGCGTCGATCGCCAGACCCAGCCGGTTCAGAGCGCCCCCGTCCCGAGCGCGGACCGCACACCCGCCTCGAACCGCTGGCTGATCCTCGTGATCGCCTGCCTCGCCCAGTTCATGGTCGTGCTCGACGCCACCGTGGTCAACGTGGCGCTGCCCTCGATCCAGCGGGGCCTGCACTTCTCGTCCTCGAGCCTGCCGTGGGTCGTCAACGCCTACACGCTCGTGTTCGGCGGATTCCTGCTGCTCGGCGGGCGCGCCGGCGACCTGCTCGGCCGTAAGCGCCTGTTCCTGATCGGCACCGCGGTGTTCGCGGGCGCTTCGCTGCTGAACGGGCTGGCGCAATCGTCGGAGATGCTGATCGTCGGCCGCGGCCTCCAGGGCCTCGGTGGCGCGCTCCTGTCCCCCGCCGCCCTGTCGATCATCACCACGACGTTCACCGACCACAGCGAGCGGACCAAGGCGCTCGGCGTGTGGAGCGCGATCGCGGCCGGTGGTGGCGCAGTCGGTCTGATCCTGGGCGGCGCGCTCACGCAGCTGGCGTCGTGGGAATGGATCTTCATCGTGAACGTCCCAGTCGGCGTCGCGACCGTCCTCGCCACCTTGCGCTACGTCCCCGAATCCCGCGCAGACCTCAAGCACCGCACGTTCGACCTCGCCGGCGCCGTCACGGTCACCGCCGGCCTGGTCGTGCTCGTGTACGCGATCGTCAAGGCGCAGTCATTCGGCTGGGGCTCGGCGCGCACCATCGGACTCATTGCCGCCGCGTTGGTGCTGCTGGCCGCGTTCGTCGCGATCGAGGGACGCAGCGTCGCTCCGCTGATCCGCCTCAGCATCTTCCGCGTCAAGACGCTCACGGTCGCCGACGTCGTGCTCCTGCTCGTTGCCTCGGGCCTGTTCGGGATGTTCTTCTTCGCCTCGCTGTACGTGCAGGACATCCTCGGCTACAGCCCGCTGAAGGCCGGGCTGGCGTTCCTGCCGGTGACCGGCGGCATCGTCGTCGGCGCCGGCATCGCCCAGCCCCTGGTCAAGCGCGCGGGCGTTCGCAACGTGGCGCTGATCGGAATCGTGCTCGCGACGATCGGACTGGCGGTGCTGTCCCAGGTACCGGTGCACGGCACGTACGCCGGGAATCTGCTCCCCGGCCTGCTGCCGATGAGCATCGGGATGGGGCTTGTGTTCGTGCCGATCACGCTGATGGCGACCGGTGGCGTCGACGCCAACGATGCGGGCCTGGCCTCGGGGCTGTTCAACACGGCCCAGCAGGTCGGCGGCTCGCTGGGCCTGGCGATCCTGGCGACGCTCGCGGCGAGCAAGACCTCGAGCGTCCTGGGCGGTGTCCACGGAAGCGTGTCAACGGCCGCGACCAACGCCGCGAAGGTGTCGGGCTATCACGTCGCGTTCATCGCAGCCGCGGCGATGCTCGCCGCCGGCGGCGTGATCCTCGCGGCGACGGTGCGACGCCGGGACCTGGAGAGCATCGATCTCGAACTGGCGCCTTCCGCCGCGGCGGCGTAGGAGAATCTGTCGCGATGACGCCTGGGGAGAGGGCCCTGCGTGCCGACGCCGAGCGAAACCGCCGGCGGTTGCTGGACGCCGCCGAGACGCTGTTCAGCGAGCGCGGGCTCGACGTCGGGGTCGCCGAGATCGCCGAGCGGGCCGGTGTCGGCCGCGGCACGCTGTTCCGCAACTTCCCGTCCAAGGAGGATCTGATCGCGGCGATCGTGGTCGAGCGGATGGGCGAGGCGGTCGACCGGGGTCAGATGCTCATCGACGCGCCCGATCCCGGCGAGGCGCTGTTCGACTTCCTCGCCGAGGTCGCCGGCCGCCAGCAGCTCGACCGCGCTCTGTTCGAGGCGGTCGCGGACGCGTGGCTCGCCAACGACGAGATTCGGGCGGCTCACGCGGGGATCGTCGGCGTCGTCGGGGAACTGCTCGGTCGCGCGCAGCGGGCGGGCGCGGTACGCGACGACATCGGCGCGATCGACGTGCTGATGCTGCTCAAGGGCGTGTTCGAGGCGGCATCGGCATTCGCGCACATCGACGCGCAGATCGTCCCGCGCCATCTCGACCTGCTGCGGGCCGCGCTCCGGGCCGACCCGGCGCAACGGCCGCTGAGGGGACGGACCCCGACGCTCGAGGACGTCGAGCGCGCCGTGCGGCCCGATGCGGAGCCCGCGTCCCCGGTCAAGCCGGCGGCCCGCGCCGGGTAGCCGCCGCCGGATCGAGCCGGTAGCCGACCCGATTCGCCCGGCCCCTGACGCCGTCATGTCGACGCGCGCCTGGCTCAGCGCAGCGCCGCATCGAGCGCGACCGCCACGAACAGCAGCGCGAGGTAGAGCAGCGAGAAATGGAACAGCACGCCGGCGCGCGCGGGCGTGCGGTCGCGCCACAGGCGCCAGGCGAGCACGACGAACGCCGCTCCGAGCGCGAGCGCGGCCCCCAGATAGATAACCCCGAACGTCCCGATCACGCCCGGAACCAACGTCACCGCGACGAGCACGAGCGAATAGGCGAGCACCTGAATCGCGGTCGTACGGGCACCGTGGACGACCGGCATCATCGGGACCCGTGCCGCGGCGTACTGGCGCTGGAGCAGCAGCGCGAGCGCCCAGAAGTGCGGGGGCGTCCACAGCAGCACGATCGAGAACAGGAACACCGCGCCGAGGCCCAGGTGGCCGTTCGCGGCGGCCCAGCCCGACAGCGTCGGGATCGCGCCGGCGGCCCCGCCGATCACGATGTTCTGGGGCGTGGACCGCTTCAGCCACAGCGTGTACACGACCACGTAATACGCCCCTCCACCCAGTGCCAGCAGCGCCGCGAGCAGGTTGTCGAACGCGGCCATCACACCGAACGACGCCATCAGCAACACGAGCGCGAACGCGACCGCCCGCCGCGGGCTGATCCGGCCGGCGGCGACCGGGCGCGAAGCGGTCCGCGGACCCATCAGCCGATCGATGTCGCGGTCGATCACGTGGTTGAGCGCGCTCGCTCCGCCGCATGCGAGCCCGCCGCCGACGACCAGCGAAAGCAACGGCCCGAGCGCCGGCGCGCCGCCGGCGGCGGCGACCATCGCGCACACCGCGGTCAACACCAGCAGCGACATGATCCGTGGCTTGGTCAGCGTCGCGTAGTCGCGCCACACCGCGGGCCGGCCGGCGACGCGTAGCGGCGGCTCGAACGCGAGCGTGTTTGCGGGAACGGCCACCCGCTAGTCCTTCCGCCCCGGCCCCGGCGCGAGCACGCTCAGGTCGTGGCTTACGAACCGCGATGCGAACGGCCACAGGTAGCCCGAACGCTCGTCCCCGCGAGCATCGATCAGATACAGCGCCTCGGTGTGCGGGATGTCTCCGTTGACCGGCTTGCCGACGTAGATGTGGTACTCGTTCCACACCCGTGCCAGAACCGCCGGCGTGCCCATCAGCCAGTGCCACGGCGCCACCGAGCTCAGGCCCCACGCCTTGGCCGCCGCGGCGGCGCTCGCGGCCGTGTCCAGCGGATTGACGCTGACGGCGACGAGCACGGGCCGCTCTGACGGCGGGAGCGAGCGCTCTGCCGCCGCGAGCGCGCGCCCCTCGAGCGGGCACTCCTGCGTGCAGTGCGAGTCGAAGAACGTCATCGCGATCGTCCGCCCGCGCAACGAGGCCAGCGAGAACACGTGACCCCTCTGGTCGCGAAGCCCGGTGATCGCCGGCGCAGGGCGGGCCCCCGCCGCCCACGTCGCCTGCCCGTCGAGTCCGAACCGCGCGCTCACCGTCTGCGCCCCGAGCGCGGACGCGGGCGCCGGCGACGACCCGCGGGCGACTACGAAATGCGCTACGGCCGCCGCCACCACGCCGAGCAGCACAGCGACGGCGAGGATGGCGGCCATGTGCCAGGCGCGGGGGCGGTCCGTGGACGACCCCGACCGGATGCCCGCGCCGGCCTCCATCAGGGCTTCTGCTCGGGGATGTCCCCGAGCGCCGCGGCGGTGCTCTTCGGCACGTCGGTGACCGGCAGATCCGTCTTCGAGGGGTCGGCCGGATCACCGGCGAAGCGGCGCCTGAGCGAGACGACGTACCAGATCAGCAAGGCGATCAGCAGCAGGGCCGGAAACAGCAGCGACTCCAGCGAACCGGCGAGGAAACTGGCGAGCGGTGGCATGGCGTGGTTCTCCTCTCAGGTCGTCAGCGCCGTGCGGCGCTGGGACGTTCCGGACTCTGGCTCGAGCCAGCGGTAGAACCCGAGCATCATCGCGATCGTGTAGGAAATCGAACCGGGCACCCACATCATCCCGCCGGCGAGCTGCTGATCGGTCAGCGCCGAGATCCCGCCGGGCCGGTGCGTGAGGTGGGCATACCACGGGATGAGCGGATGCGGCGCGAGCACCAGCGCGATCGCCAGCACCCACCCGACGACCATCGCGCCGACCACGTACGCGACCCGCATCGGCCAGATCAGCTGTGGGCGCAACGGACCAGGATCGATCACGCGCGCCCAGAACAACAGCCCGGTGAAGAAGAACATCGCGTGTTCGAGCTGGTGGATCGCCTCGGAGTTCAGCGTCGCGTTGTAGGCGAACGGGATGTGCCAGAAGATGATCGTCCCGTTGAACAGGATGAATGCGGGCAGTGGGCGAGCCAGCGCCCGTAGCGGCGCGGTCCAGCGCGACCGCGCGATCGCCCGCCCGACCCTCGTCCGCGTCCGGAGCGGGAACGCGAGCCACATCCGTGGCCAGGGACGGCCGAACAGGATCAGCGGCGGCGCCACGGTCAGCAGGATGATGTGCTGGACCATGTGCATCCAGAACAGCTGGTCGGCGTAGCCGTCGATGGGCGAATCGAGCGCGAGCACGATCGTGACCAGCCCGGCCACGAACGAAGCGGTTCGCCACGGCTCATGCCGCGCCCGCACCGTCCGTGACCGCCCGCCCACCCAGTACAGGAGCCCGGCGATCGCCACGTAGGCGACCGGGGGTTCGATCGACCAGCCCCCCCAGCTCACGTCACACCAGGTACAGGACGACCCACGCGATCACGCCGAGCGCCACGTAGAACGCCCAGAAGAACGAGCACGCCTCGAGCCCGGCGCCGAGGAGCTCGACATCGTCGGCGGGCACGCCCTCGGCGCGCGGGCGCTTCACCCCCTCACGGCCGAGGCGCCAGATACTCGCGATCTGGGTCTCGATCCAGTACGCGCAGGCGACCGTGAACACCGCGTACCACGCGGTCCAGCCCACGTAGACGCTCGCGTAGCCGCCGCTCGCGGGGCCGAACCCGAGCGTGGTCCAGGCGATCACCTGGAGCACGATCGACAGCAGCGCAAGCCCGAGCGCGGTCAGCCCGAGCGGGAGCGCCTTCCTCGGCCGCGTGGACGCCATCCGCAGCAGGACCGCGCTCACCACGAGCACCACGACGATCGCCACGCCGAACCCGATCGGCGGATTCACCGTCCCGATCTTCCAGCTCTTGTTGACGTCGAGCGAGCGCAGATAGAAGTACGCGAACAGGAACGCCATGAAGAAGAACGCCGCCGCGCCACACAGCATCCGGGCGCCGACCCACAGGGCCCGGAGCTGCCACTCGCGGGGCTCGGGCTCGATGTGCGACGCGAGGGGGGCAGAGGCTTCCATGGCTTACACCTGCCCTCCCGCGGGCGCCACCGTCGGCACCGGGGCCGGCTCGACGCCGTAGGGATACGGATCGGCGTCGAACACGGGGATCCGATCGAAGTCGTGGACGGGCACGGGCGTCGGCAGCTGGAACTCGGGCGACTTCGAGTTCCACGCGTTCGCCACCTCGGGCTCGCGCTTGAAGATCAGCGAGGACACCACGTTATAGAGGAACACGAGCATCGATAGCCCGATCACGAACGCCGACACCGACACCCAGTCGTTGAGCGGCTGCAGGTTGGTCGGGTAGGTCACCACACGTCTGGGCTGCCCCATGAACCCGAGCGCGAACAGCGGCCCGAACGTCGAGTTGAACGCGATGAACAGCGACCAGAAGTGGATCTTTCCGAGCCGCTCCGACAGCTTGTACCCGGTCATCTTCGGGATCCAGTAGTAGATCGCCGCGAAGAACGTGAACACCAGGCCGCCCATGATCGTGTAGTGGAAGTGCGCCATCGAGAAGAAGCTGCCGTGGGTGGTGACGTCGCTCGGCGCGTCTGACAGGAACACGCCGGAGATCCCGCCGAACAGGAAGTTGAACGCCCAGCCGAGGACGAACAGCATCGGGACGGTCAGCCGTATTCGCCCGCGCCACAGCGTGCCCATGGCGCACAGGAAGATGAATCCGGTCGGGATCGAGATCAGCTCGGTCGACAGCATGTAGAACGGCCGCAGGTCGGCGTTGATGCCGCTGACGAACAGGTGGTGCTGCCAGACGAAGAAGCTGAGCAGCGTCACCCCGAGCATGCCGGCGACGGCGATCCGGTAGCCCCACAGCGGCTTGCGGCAGAACACCGGCAAGCAGCTCGAGCGCGATCCCGAAGCCGGGCAGCGCGACGATGTACACCTCGGGGTGCCCGAACACCCAGAACAGGTTCTGCCACAGGAAGCTGCTCCCGCCGTTGCCGGGAATGTAGAACGCGGTCTGCACGGTGCGGTCGAACGCGCCCATGAACAGCGCCGCCGCCAGCATCGGCGAGGCCAGCAGCATCAGGATCGCCGTCGAAACGACGCCCCACACGAAGATCGGCAGCCGCGTCCACGTCATCCCCGGCGCGCGCATGGTGATGATCGTCGCCAGCAGGTTGAAGCCGAGCAGGGTCATCGACACGCCGACGAGCGCGAAGAAGCCGATGTAGGCGTCGTAACCGGCGGTGCCCTGCGCGCCGAGCGGCTCATAGCCGGTCCAGCCGGTCTGGAAGCCGCCGAAGAAGATCGTCGTGACCAGGACCACGCCGGCCGCCATCAGCAGCCAGAACGTGAACGCCTCGATCCGCGGAAACGCCATCCGGCGCGCTCCGATCATCAGCGGCACCAGCCAGTTGGCGAACGGGCCGAGGATCGACGAGGTCATCATCCCCATCATCATCGTGCCGTGCAGGCCGACCAGCGTCAGGTACTGGTTGGCGCCGAACACGTGCGTGTTGGGGTTCAGCAGCTCGGTGCGGATCAGCATCGCGTTCAGCCCGCCGATCGCGAAGAAGAAGCCGATCCCGACCATGTACTGCAGCGCCACGACCTTGTGGTCGGTGCACAGCCGGAAGTAGCGCCCGAGGCCCTCGTCGGCGCTCTCGTGCTCGGCCAGCGTCGGGGGGTGGCCGAGCAGTCGCCGCACCGGGTAATTGCCGAAGCCCAGCCCGATCAGGAAGCCGACCACGCCGAACCCGTAGCCGAGGAAGATCGCGATGTCGTTCTGCCCGGCTTCCGCCGAGTAGTACGCGGTGCTCACGGTGTTGATCCGGCCGCCGATCCAGTATCCGATCAGGTAGCCGACGATTCCGAGGATGACGGCGGTGAGCAGGTTGAAGCCGATCAGGCGCCGCCACACCGGGGGCCTCTCCGCCGTCACTGTGATCGCGCTCATCCGCCTCTCCTCTGGGGATCCGGGAAGTACGTCTTCGAGTACGGCGGCAGCGCCTTGGTCGCCGGCGCGTACTTCAGCCGCTGCGCGGCGATCCACGTGGCGAACTGCGCCGTGGGGACCACGTAGCCCGTGTCGAACATGTAGCCGTGCCAGACGCCGCACAGCTCGGCGCAGTGGATGTCGAACTTCAGCGGCTGCTTGGTGGTGACGTAGGCGATGTTGTTCTCCCCCGGGTTCGCGTCGGCCTTGACCCCGAGCTGATAGGCCCAGAACGAATGGATCACGTCGAGCGAGGTGACGTTGAACTCGACCGTGGTGTTGGCGGGGATCTCGAGATGCTGGGTCTCGACGCCGCCGTAGGCCGGGAAGCGGTAGGTGAACTGCCACTGCTGGGCGATCACCTGAACCTGGAGCGGCGGATCCTTGGCCTGCGACGGGGTCGGCGATCGGGTTCGGCCCCTGGCCGCCGCCGGAGCCGTCGGACAGCAAGCGTACGGTGCCGTAGCCGGCGAGGAACAGCACGATCGTGGTCGTGATCACGACCCACCACATCTGGATTCGAGCGTCGCCGCGGAGCGGCGGGCCGTCGAGCACGGCGCCGCTCGTGTCGCGCTCGCGGAACACGATCACCGCGTACAGGAACCACACGAGGACCGCGAGCGCGATCGGCGTCGAGAGGCCGAACAGGACCGTGTTGTCGGTCACCTGTCCCGCCGATTCGACCGTGCCGTTGCCGGGCGGAACGATCGGCGCGAGCACGAAGATCACCAGCGGCGTCGCGATGATGCTCGCGACGAGCCAGATCAGCACGACCCGGCGGAAGTGGTTGATCTCGGTCATTCGCCCGCGCCTCAAACGACCTTGATGAAGCCGTCCATGTACCCGACGGTCTGCATTGGGCCGCCGAATCCCTGAATGAAGCCCGCCGCGCACGGGACGAAGCACTGCCAGCGATACAAGCCCTTGCCCGGCGTGCGGAACGTGAACGAGATCGTCTCGTGGTCGTTGCTCAGCGGGCACGGCGCGTTGGCGCACGGGTTCTTGGCGTCGTCGGGAACGCCCTCGAGCGGCACCGACAGGCCGATCTCGGGGATCGCGAACACGTGGGAGGCGCTGTCGGGGTCGATCGCCTGCGTCGTCTTGCCGTTCAGCTGGAAGGTGCCGCCGACCGTGCCGGTGGCCTGCGCGATGAACGGGTTGCGCAGACCCGACTCCCCGTCGAACTGGTAGACCGTAACGTGCACGAGCGAGTTGGCAGGGAGCACGAACGTCGTCTCGTGTTGCCAATTGGTGCTGGTCGGGCTGACCACGTAGTACGAGACCCAGGTCGGGTGCGGGTCGGTCGTCTCGGCCGCCGGGACCGTTCCGAGGTACAGATTCGTGACCGGGCCGACGCGCGTGGCGGCCACCGATCCAGGCACGTTCGTGAGGTACAGACCGATGTAGAGGCCGATCGCGACGCAAACGATTGCGGCCGCGAGCCCCACCCACACCAGCCGTCTGCCGTAAGCGCTCATCTCTGCCGATCTCTCCCTCGCCGCGGTGTTATACATTGCCGCTCGGCGGCAGAAACCCAAATGACGGCGATGTCATCGAGCCGTCATTTCCAGGTCATCTGCTCGGCAGGTATCGTCACGCGAGCCGTGGGGGCTCGAAAGAGCAAATGCGGATATTGATTGTTGAGGATGAGGCACGAATTCGGGCCTTTCTCGCGCGCGCGTTCGAAGCCGAGGGCTTTGGCGTCGACGTGGTGGCGGACGGCGAGCACGGCCTCGCGCGGGCGCTTTCGGGCAACTACGACCTCGTCATCCTCGACCTGCTGCTGCCCGGCTGCAGCGGCCTGGACGCGCTCCGAGAGCTGCACCGCGAACAGTCCGATCTCCCCGTGCTGATCCTGTCCGCGCGCAGTGACCTCCCGATCAAGCTGCGGAGCTTCGAGCTGGGCGCGGTGGACTATGTGGCCAAGCCGTTCTCGCTGGACGAGCTGCTCGCCAGGGCCCGCGTGCAACTGCGGCGCGCTCGCATCGCGGACGGCAGCACGGAGATCCGCGTCGGGACCCTCGTGCTCGACCTCGCGCGCCGCCAGGCGCGCGTCGGCGACGTCGTGGCCGACCTTTCCGACCGCGAGTTCCGGCTGCTGCATTTCCTGCTGGCGCACGTGGGCGAGGTGGTCAGCCGCGAGCGCCTGCTCTCGGAGGTATGGGGGTACGACTTCGATCCGAAGTCGAACGTAGTCGACGTGTGCATCAGGCGGCTGCGCCGGCGCCTCGGCCCGGACGCCCCGATCGAGACCGTGCGCAATGCGGGCTATCGTGCCGCTGCTTGAGCTCCGGCGGTCACTTCGGCGCTACCGAGTAGAGCTGCTGTGGGCGGCGTTCGCGGTCGCCAGCTACGCCGCGATCATGGCCTGGCCGGACTGGCAGACGATCCTGTGCGGGGGTCCGCTGCTGGTCCTGATCGTGGTGCTGATGGTGAAGCACGCCCGCCGCCGCGACGACCAGCTCGCGATCGCGCGGGCCCGCGCCGAGGAGCGCCGGTCGATGCTCGAGCGCCAGCAGCGGTTCATGCACGACGCCTCGCACGAGCTGCGCACGCCGGTCACGATCGCTCGCGGCCACCTCGAGCTGCTGCTCGGCACCGGCTCCGACGCCGAGCTCGACATCGCGCTCGATGAGCTCGCGCGGATCGATGCGATCATCGAGCGGCTGCTGCTGCTCGCGACCGCTGAGGAGCCCGACTTCCTGCGGGTCGAGGAGGTCGCGATCGTGCCGTTCCTCGAGGACGTGTTCATGCGGTGGTCGGAGGTGGCCCCGCGGCCTTGGCGGCTCGGTCCGCTCGCGCCCGGGACGGTCGCGGTGGATCCGGACCGGTTGCGGGCGGCACTCGACGCGCTCGTCGAGAACGCGATCAAGTACACGCGCAAGACCGATGCGATCGAGCTACGGGCGGTCAGCGATGGCGCGGGGCAGCTGCTGATCGAGGTCGAGGACGAGGGCTGCGGGGTCCAGGAGGATGCGCTGGCGCGGATCTTCGACCGCTTCGCCCGAGCCGACGCGGCGCGGACTCGCTCGGCCGGCGGCGTCGGACTCGGTCTGGCGACCGTCGATGCGATCGCGAAGGCCCACGCCGGCAGCTGCACCGTTCAGAACACCGGACACGGCTCGATCTTCGCGCTGCGGCTGCCCGCGTTCGCGGCCGGCGCCCAACCCGCATACGGTCCGGCGAGCACGCCCGTCAGCGCAAACGGGCGGCGTTCAGCCGCCGGCGCCGATCTGCTCGAGCGCGTGGACGTCGATCGGGCCGGTGTGCAGCGCGCCGTTCGCGACCAGCGTCGGCGTCGTCACGACACCGCCCCTCACCCCTGATTCGAAGTCGCTCCGGATGCGCGCCGCTACCCACGGGCCGCGCCGGTCGGCGTCGAACCGATCGAGGTCGAGCCCGAGCGTCCGCGCCCGCGCCCACAGGTGGGGATCCTCGAGCCGCCCCTGATCGGCGAACAGCAGGTCGTGCATCTCCCAGAAGCGGCCCTGGAGCCCGGCCGCTTCCGCCGCGCAGGCCGCCGGCCAGGCCCGGGGGTGGCTCGACCGAACCGGAAAGTGCCGGAACGCGATCCGCAACCGCGCTCCTCTCAGCTTGACCTCGGCGGCGGCGCAATACGGGCACTCGAAGTCGGCGTAGACGATCACGAGCGGAGCGCCGCCGGGCCCCCTCACGTGGTCCGATGCCTCGAGCCCGGGGATCGGAGCCGAGCTGAGGTCGCTCACGCCGGTGGTCAGGCGCGACCGGATCCGGCGGCGACCGCGTCGAGGCCGTCGAAGATCAGGTTGGCCCCCGGCAGCTCGGCCGGCGACGGGGCCTGATAGCTCCACGCGACGACGGCGTCGGGTCCGACGATCACGAGCGCACGCTGCGGGAAGCCGCCGGGGTGATACACGCCGAAGGCGCGGCAAGCCGCCCCCTTGGGCTCGAAATCGGACAGCTGCGGGATCGTCATCACGCCGAGCTTCTCGCGAAACGCCGTCTGCGACCAGCGCGCGTCACACGACACGCCGTACATGGTGGCGCCGCGTTTGGCGAGGAAGTCGCTGAGAACCTCCTCGTACAACCCGATCTGATCGCTGCACACCGGGCTGAACGCGAACGGGTAGAACACGAGCACGGTCGTGTTGCCCTCGAGGTCGGCGCGCGTGAACTCGGTCCCGTCCTCGCGCATGAGCGTGAACTCGGGAGCCGGGGTCCCGGCCTGGATCGGCGCGTCGGCGGAGGGTTCGCTCACCGTCGGAGGCCGAGCTCGCGCAGGATCGTGCGGTAGCGCTCGAGGTCCTCGTGCCGCAGGTAGTTGAGCAGCCGGCGGCGGCGGCCGACGAGCATCAGCAGGCCGCGACGTGAATGGTGATCCTTGCGGTGCTCGCGCAGGTGCACGTTGAGGTCGTTGATGCGCTCGGTCAGGAGCGCGATCTGGACCTCGGTCTTACCGGTGTCGGCAGGGGTCTCGCCGTACTTCGCGGTGAGCTCCTGCTTGCGTTCTTGGGTGATGGCCATCGGTCGGATGAGGCTAGCAGGCTGTTTGCCGACAAAGCTCGCGCGTGCGCTCGACGTCCCGGCTCATCTGCTCGACCAGGGCCTCGGGCGACTCGAACCGGCGCTCCCCCCGAAGACGCGCGAGGAAGTCGATCCGCAGCATGCGCCCGTACAGATCACGGTCGAAGTCGAGCAGGTATGCCTCCACCAGCGGCGCCCGGCCGGTCCCGAACGTCGGCCGGACGCCGATGCTGACCGCGGCGCACGCCTCGCAGGTGCGCGCGGCGTAGACCCCGTGGCCCGGGCACACGAGCGCCTCGTCGGGGATGAGGTTGGCGGTGGGGAACCCGAGCGTGCGGCCGCGCTGGTCGCCCTTGACGACCTCGCCGCGCAGCTGGAAGGGCGCGCCGAGGAACCGCGTGGCGGTCTCTACCTCGCCGGCCAGCACCAGCCCGCGGATGCGGCTCGAGGAGACGATCTCGCCGTCGACTTCGACCAGCGGCACCACCCGCGTATCGAACCGCCCATCCGCGGCGAGCATCTCCGGGTCGCCGGCGGCGAGATGCCCGAAACGGAAGTTCTCCCCGACCGACACGCGCGTCGCGCGAAGCCGCTCGATCAGGATGTGGTCGATGAACTCCTCGGCGCTCTGGTGGGCGAAGCCGTCGTCGAACGGGATCACGACGAGCTCCTCGACCCCGAGCGCCTCGATCAGCTCGGCCTTGGCCTCGAGGCTCGTGAGCAGCTTCGGCCCGGCCTCGGGGCGGACCACCCGCAGCGGATGGGGCTCGAACGTGAGCACCGTGTCGCTGCCGCGGATCACCTCCCGGTGTCCAAGGTGGACGCCGTCGAACTCGCCGACCGCCACTCGCCGCGGCCGCTCCCGGACCTCGGAGAGCATCGTGACTTGCATTCGCGCGGAAGGCTAATGATCTGCGATTAGCCTCGGAGGCCGACGACAGGGGCCAGCAGACCCCCGGGGCGTGGCTCGGCCAGCGCTATCAGCCCGTCGGAGTCGGTCAGCCTGACCATCTCGGCCCCGCCGGCGTCTCCCGCCACCGCGCCGCCGTGCCGGGCTCGCAGCGCGGCCTGTGGATCGAGCGTGACCTCGGACATGAACGACAACGCGTCGCCCAATTCGATGATCGTGTCCGGATCGGCATCGGCGACGTCGAATTGGCCGACCGCGGTACGGCGGAGCTCCTCGCAGTACGCGTCGCCGAGGTCCGCGATCAGGCTGCGCACGTACGTCCCCGACGAGCACTCGATCACGAACGCGCGCCGGTCCCCGTCGCGCCACCGCTCCTCGAACCGGTACACCTGGACCACGCGCTCGGCCGGCTCCACCGCCTCCCCGGCGCGGGCGAGCGCGTACGCGCGTCGTCCGCCGACCTTGACCGCCGAGAACGCCGGCGGCCGCTGGCGCACGGAGCCGGTTGGCAGTTCGAGGTCGCCGGACGGGACGACGCCGGTCGAAACAATTTCTCCCTCCGGATCCCCGGTCGACGAGACCGCCCCGAACCGCGCGACCGCCTCATACCGCTTGGGCAGCGCCATCAGGAACCGCTGCACGCGGGTGGCGCGACCGACGAGGATCAGCAGCAACCCGGTCGCGAACGGATCGAGCGTCCCGGCATGACCGATC
>CAVZQD010000013.1:0-18912 GCA_963777335.1 uncultured Solirubrobacterales bacterium | reverse complement strand
CTGGTGATCCAGGTCCTGATGCCGCGGATCTGCGCGGCCGTCTCCTCGGAGAAGGCTCGCTCGACGTACATGTCGTCGACGTAGATCGCGGCGGCCGTCGGAACTTCGTTGTGTCCAAGCACATCGTCGTCGTAGAGGCGTGGCCACTCTCGCGCGGCGAGCAAGTGGGCGGCGTCGCGCAGCGACGTCAGCGCTCCGTACTCGTCGAACATCCAGGAATAACGTGCTCTCCGGTGAACAGATCGGAGGCATCGAACTCCGCCGGCAACACGCGCTCCGCCGACCACCGCGTCGTGCCGCCGTCCGCCCAGCCGGCCTCGTGCAACAGCGCGTAGATGGGGTTGCGGGCGAACCCGACCGCTTCCTCGACATCGTGCAGGAACGCCGGCGAATCGGGCGGCAGCTCGAGTATGTAATGCAACCGCTCGGCTCCGTCGCTCATCCCGAGCATGTGCCCGACCTGGCGGAACCGGCGCCACGTCAGCCGGTCGCCGCGCGGGAGCTTCACGGCCTCGGCGTCGAACCGCTGATGCAGCGCTCGGACCCGGTCCCGGTCGGCGGGATAGCGCTCGTAGTAGCGGCGCGTGCGCTCGAGCACGCGGTCGTACGTACGGGCGTAGACCTCGTCGATCCGCGGTCCGAGGGGAGGGATGCCACCGGTCACGAACGCTTCAGCGAGACCTTCGGGCGCCAGCGACAGGTACGTGATCACGCACATGCCGCCGAAGCTCTGGCCCAGCACGCTCCAGCGCTCGATGCCCAGCTCGCGTCGGATCCACTCGGCGTCTTTGACGATCGAGTCGGCTCGGAAGTGGGCCAGATAGCCGGCCTGCTGTTCCTCGGTCATGCCGGCGAGCGATCCGATCGGCGTCGAGCGCCCCGTGCCGCGCTGGTCGAGCATCAGCACCCGGAAGTCCCTGAGCGCCCGATACAGCCAGCCGGGTCCGTTCGGCTTGCGCGTCGGGCGCGGGGCTTCAAATCCGGGGCCGCCCTGGAGGTAGACGAGAAACGGCCGTTCGCGGCCGTCGGGATCGGCGAGCTCGCGCGCGAACACCGTGATCCGCTCACCGGCGTCATCGCCGTGATCGAGCGGGACCGCGAACGAGTGCTCGATCACGACCAAGCCGGGCAGCAAGACCTCGTCTGGCATCGATGAATCATGCCGGTACCCGCAGCTCTGCGGAAAACCACGTGTAACGCCCCGACAGGCGGGGGGTTTGATTGGGCATGGCGTGGTTGCCGTCCGACCATCTGTGGAAAGCTCTCCTGACATGACCCGCGCAATTCTCCCGACATGACGCGCGCAGAGCGTTTCGCCAACCTGCTTGGCGTGGTAGTCCCGTTCGCGGGAGTGCTGGTCGCGATCGTGCTGCTCTGGAACCGAGCGGTTGACGCCACCGACCTCGCAATCCTCCTCGCGATGTACATGATTACCGGGTTGGGCATCACGGTCGGGTTCCACCGGCTGCTGACTCACCGCGCGTTCCAGACCTACCCCTGGCTCGAGCGCACGTTCGCGATCATGGGCTCGCTGGCGGTCGAGGGCTCGGTGCTCGACTGGGTCGCCGACCATCGCAAGCACCACGCCAATGCCGACAAGGAGGGCGACCCGCACAGCCCGCACGTCGGCCACGGCAGCGGCTTGCACGGGCTGTGGCACGCGCACACGGGCTGGCTGCTCGAGACCCAGGGCCAGGCCGACTGGAAGAAATACGCGACCGAGCTCTACGAGGATCCGAGCATGCGCCGGATCGGACGGCGATTCCCGTGGCTCGTGCTGGTCTCGCTAGGGGTGCCCACGATCCTCGGATTCGTCCTCGACGGCTTCACCCTCGGTGGCGCGCTCCGCGGGTACATCTGGGGCGGCCTTGTCCGGATCTTCCTGGTCCACCACGTCACCTGGTCGGTGAACTCGATCTGCCACTTCTTCGGGCGCCGCCGGTTCGACATCGAGGATCAGTCGACGAACGTCGCGTGGCTCGCCGTGTTCTCATTCGGCGAGTCATGGCACCACAACCACCACGCGTTCCCGCGCTCGGCGTATCACGGGCTGAGGTGGTGGGAGATCGACCTGTCGGGCATCTTCATCTCGACGCTGTCGAAGCTAGGTCTCGCTTGGAACGTCGTTCGGATCACGCCCGAGCGCCAGCTCCAGAAGACCGCCGCGGCCAAGGCCCCGGCGTCCGTCCACGCCAACTGAACGCCCGCCGGATCCGCGGTCGCCTCGGTGTCAGACAACCGTCCGTCAGTGCTGATCAGAGACGCGACGCCCGAGGACTGGGACGCGATCTGGCCGTTCTTTCACGAGATCGTCGCCGCCCGAGAGACGTACGCCTACGACTCCGACATGGACGAGGCCGAGGGCCGTCGGATGTGGATGATCGGCGCGCCCGGGCGAACCGTGGTGGCCGCCGATTCCGACGGCACCGTGGGCGGGACCGCGAACATGTACGCCAACCGGCAGGGCCCGGGATCACACGTCGCCTCCGCGAGCTTCATGGTCGACCCTCGTCGCGCCGGCCGCGGGACCGGACGGGTGCTCGGCGAGCACGTGATCGAATGGGCGCGTTCAAGCGGGTTCCGAGCCATTCAGTTCAACGCGGTCGTCGAGACGAACGAGGCCGCGGTCAAGCTCTGGCGGTCGCTCGGGTTCGAGGTGCTGGCGACGGTTCCCGATGCCTTCGACCACCCCACGAACGGGTACGTCGGCGTTGCTCATCATGCATCGATTCCTGTAATGCGCGAGCATGTCCGGCCGTCGCGTAGTGTCGAGCCGCGCAATTGGGCAGCGGCGAGCGACGAACAAATCGCCCGTCTGTCCGCCGTCCAAGGTTGAATTCGCAAATCCAGACCCACGATTCCACCCCAGGAGGAGTGCCGTGCCGCTAACACAGGCCCAGCTGGTGACCGCCGTCGCCGATCGCGCCGAACTGAGCAAAGCCGATGCCAAGCGAGCGGTCGAGGCGCTCGAGACGATCGTGCTCGAGCAACTCGGAAACGCCGAGAAGGTCAGGATCGGAGGCGTCGTTCAGTTGACGGTTCGGGTCAAGCCCGCCACCAAGAAGCGCACCGGGCGTAACCCCGCGACCGGCGAGGAGATCACGATCGCGGCGAAGCCGGCCAGCGTCGACGTGCGCGCGCGCCCGCTCGCAAAGGCAAAGGCAGCGCTGCCGTCCGTGCAGAAGGCCCGCCGTCGCCTCGCCGCCTGAGCCGGCTCACCTCGGAGGTCAAGCTCTCTACGCCAGCGGCGGTGGTCTTCCCTCCGCGCTGGCGGCCAGAGCGCTGTCCCAACCGCATATCGCACAGGCGTGGCGGAACGCTGATCGGGCGAAGTCGAGCGCGACGGCGTGAGGGTCAGCACTCGAGCGAACGTCGTCCCAGTCCAGAACGTATTCGCCGAGCGCCGCGTCCCATCTGGCGGGCGATGTCAGTGCTTCCGCCCACCCTTCGCGGGCGGGGTGCGTGTACACATAAAACGCCGCCTTTCCGTAGCGCCCGTCGCCCGGCCACCAGCCGACGGCGACCTCCTCCGAGTCCATCGCGTTCCGGAATAGGTAATCGTTGGATGGCGGTTCGGCCGGCCTGCCTGAGAACAGGTTGACGGCCAGGTCGAACGACCCCCACCATGCGTTCACCGGCGTCGACCGGCCACGGTACGGCGCGCGGAACTCGGACAGCGCCAGCGCCGCCTGCGTGGCCGCGGCGAAGTACGCGCTGACCTGAGCGGTGTCATAGGTGGCGTGCTCGTCGTCCTCATCGAGCGGAACGGCCCACGACACCTCCTGAGGAGTCGGGTTGACCTCGACAGGACCGCTCAGGCCGCTGATCGCATCGAGCAGCGCGCGCGTCACCTCACCGACCGGCCGGTTGGGCGTGAGCGCCACGCGGCGGACGCCCCGGCTCGTGTGCTCGGCGACAGCCTCATGCTCTCCCAGATCGAGCGCCACCACGAGGCCACCCGAGCCGTCGGGTGCCGGCAGCAGCGCGGTCTCCAACCCGCGCGCGGTGAGACGCAGCGCGGTGTGCTGAAACTGAGGCTCGGGCGGGGCGAGCGCGACTGCGATCTTGCCGAGGACCTGGGTATGAGCGTGCAGCGTGTCGCACGTCTCGCTCCAGCTGTCATAGTCAACCGCGGGCCAGTTCGGCGACATGGGCTGACGGTACTTCATCGGCGACGGACTGTGCCGGTGCCCTCCTGGCACAGAGGCCGAGATCGCGCGGCTCGAGTCGTCGGGGTTGAGGAACCCACGGCTGGGTACCCGTGTAGATGACGAGCCCAGGCGTTCGCTCCGGCGAGCGCCAGGGATTTGGGCCGGTTCCGGAGAGATCGAGGGAGAAGGTCATGGACGCAACGGCATCGCGACTCGAATTGAGCCCGCTGAGCTTCCTGCGCAGAAACGCCCAGTCGCTTGGCGAGCGGCCTGCCGTCGTGCACGGCGAGCGCCGCTTCAACTACGCCGAGTTTGAGGAGCGCTGCAACCGGCTCGCCTCTGCGGTCCGCGGCCGCGGACTCGAGAAGCACGATCGGGTCGCCATCCTGGCACCGAACATCCCGGCGCTGCTGGAGGCGCACTTCGGCGTGCCGATGGCGGGCGGCGTGCTCGTGGCGATGAACTCTCGGCTGAGCCCGCGCGAGATCGAGCACATCTTGAAGGACTCCGGGGCGCGCATCCTGCTTGTCGACGCCGAGCTGAAGGGGATGGTGGACGAGGCCGACACGCCGGATCTCGAGACGATCGTGATCGAGGACACCGGCGAGGACGACGATCCTTACGAGCGGCTTCTGGCCGACGGCTCCCCGGAGGCCCCGGACAGCTGGCTCGAGGACGAGAGCGAGCCCATCTCCATCAACTACACCTCGGGCACGACCGGCAAGCCGAAGGGAGCCGTCTACACCCATCGCGGCGCTTATCTACAGGCGCACGGCGCTGCGATGGAAGTCGGGCTTGGCTACGACTCCGTTCACCTGTGGACGTTGCCGATGTTCCACTGCAACGGCTGGTGCCTCACCTGGGGCGTCACCCGGGCCGGTGGCGTCCACGTTTGCCTGCGCAAGGTCGATCCGGAGCGGATCTGGGACCTGTTCGAGTCAGAGGGCGTCACCCACTACAGCGGCGCGCCGACGGTGCACATGAGCATCGTCAACCATGACCGGGCCCACCGGCTCGAACAGGAGGTGACGGTCCCTACCGGCGGCTCGCCGCCGACGCCCGCGCTGCTCAAGAAGATGCGCGAGCTCAACCTGTACCCGATCCACCTGTACGGCCTGACCGAGACCTACGGCCCGATCATGAGCTGCAGTTGGCAGCCGCAATGGGACGAGCGGGACCTCGAGGAGCAGGCCCGGCTGCTCTCGCGCCAGGGTCATACCTACAACGGCGCCAATTTGGTACGCGTGGTCGACGACGACATGAAGGACGTCCAGCGGGACGGCGAGACGGTGGGCGAGGTCGTCATGCGGGGCAACAGCGTGATGCTCGGGTACCACAACATGGACGAGGAGACCGAGGAGTCGTTCCGGGGCGGCTGGTTCCATTCCGGCGACCTTGCCGTGTGGCACCCCGACGGCTACGTCGAGCTGCGCGACCGCTCGAAGGACATCATCGTGTCCGGCGGCGAGAACATCTCGAGCATCGAGATCGAACAGGCGCTGTCCGAACACGGATCGGTCCTGGAGGCGGCGGTCGTGGCCACGCCAGACGAGAAATGGGGCGAGCGGCCCAAGGCGTTCGTCGAGCTCAAGTCGGGCCGCGATGTCAGTGAAGAGGACCTGATCTCGTTCTGCCGCGAGCACCTGGCGAAGTTCAAGTGCCCGTCCACGATCGAGTTCTGCGAGCTGCCGAGGACCTCGACCGGCAAGATCCAGAAGTTCGTCCTGCGCGAGAAGGAATGGGAGGGTCGCGAGAAGGCAATCGGGTAGCGATGCCCGCGGCCTGAACGCAGGCGACGAAGATGACTCCGCTGTGGCGCAAGACATTTGACGCCGTCGAGCGACCGCTCGCCGCGGGCCTGGAGGCCTGGGTGCAAAGCGACACGTTCATGGACCTGACGGCGATCACGTTCCGAGTTCAGCGCCGCGTGCTGAGCGATGTCCAACAGGCGACCGAGCGGTCGCTGCACCTGTGGGGATGGGTATCGCGGGGAGACGTGATCAGGCTGACCAACCAGGTGGCAGAGCTCGAGCGACAGGTGCGCGAGTTGCGGCGCGCGGCCGAGCAGCGCGATGCTCCGGTCCAGGACGGACGCCGCAAAAGCGGTCGCCCGCGCAGCCGGCCGCGGACGCGGCAAGCCTCGACCCGGGATGGGCGCTGATGGCTCCAGGGCTGCTCGAGCGACAGTGGCTTCGGACGCGCAATGGCCTGGCCTACCTCGCCGGCTCGAATCGGCCGGATATGGCGCAGACCCCACGCGACGAGATCTGGCGGCGCGACAAGGCGCGGCTCTGGCGCTATCGCTCCGAGGAACGGCGACACCGTCCGCCGGTGCTGATCGTCCACAGCCTCGTCAGCAAGAGCTACATCCTTGACCTGCTCCCCGGAGCGAGCATGATCGGCTCGTTGCTCGGGGAGGGATTCGATGTGTTGCTGCTCGATTGGGAGCCGGCCGATCCGGGCGATGCGGACAACACGTTCGAGACCTACGTCGACGGCTACATCCCCGAGGCGATCGGCGCAGCGCTCGACGAGTCCGGCGCCGACGACGTGACGCTTATCGGCTACTGCTTCGGCGGCGTGCTCACGCTCCTGCTCGGGGCCGCTCATCCAGAGCTGCCGATTCGCAACATGATGGTCATGGCGACTCCATGCGACTACCGCGAGATGGGGTTCATGAGCAACATGCTCCGCGAGCAACGACTGAACGCGGACGATGTGATCGATGAGACCGGGCTGGTGCCGGCGCGGGCGCTCGACGAGGGCTTCCAGACACTGAAGCCCACCGAGTACGTCACCCAGCGGGTCAACTTCTTCGAGAACCTCTGGAACGACGAGTTCGTCGAGGGCTTCCTCGCGATCGCGACCTGGGCACGGGACCAGGTCCCGCTCCCGGGCGGCGTGTTCCGCCAGACCGTTGATGTGCTGATCCGCCAGAACGCGCTGATGAACGGGGTCATCCCGTATGGGCGCGGCGAGATCCGGCTGAAGGACATCCGCTGTCCGTTCCTGAACGCCCTGGCCGAGCAGGACACAATCACGCCGGTGGCGTCGTCGGAGCCACTGACCCGGCTCGTCGGCTCCAGGGACGCGACCGAACTGAGGCTCGAGTCCGGGCACATCGGCTTCGTCGCCGGACGTCAGGCGGCCAAGGTGGCGCAGCCGCAGATCGTGGACTGGCTCCGCAGCCACAGTGACGATTGATTAGGTTTTTAGTTACGGCCAGCGAGCGCGATCCCCATCGAGCCGCGGGGTAGGTTATTCGCAGTCCCAAGTGTGGGTAGGGAAAACCTATGACCGAAAGACCGCCAGGAGAGCCGTCGGAGCTGTACGAAAACGAGCCGGTCGGAACAGCGCCGACCGCGGAGCCCGCCACAGAGCCGGCCGCCGCGCCGCGGTCGAGCGTCGTTTCGCCGCCGACGAGCACGAGGACGGGGATCGCGTTCAGCACACTGATCGCCGGCGCGATCGTGTTGATCGTGCTGCTCGTGTTCATTCTCGAGAACACCCAGAGCGTCGAGATCAGCTTTTTCGGCGCAAGCTTCCACCTTCCGCTGGGGGTGGCTCTGCTGCTGGCAGCAATCGGCGGTGCGCTGCTGATGGGGATCGTGGGCGGGGCTCGGATCCTGCAACTGCGGCGCCACGTCCGCCGGCGGCGCGCGGGCTAACTTCTCTCGTCGGGCACCCGCTCGCGCAGCTCGGCAAGCCATGTGGTGGCGGACCCGTCGCTCGGGGCGCGCCAGTCGCCACGGGGCGACAGCGAGCCGCCGGACCCCACCTTCGGGGCGTTCGGCATCGCCGAGCGCTTGAACTGGCTGATGTGGAAGAACCGCTCGAGGAACACGCCGAGCCAGTGCTTGAGCTCGGCGAGCGTGTACTCGTGGCGCCGCTCCTCCGGGATCAGGTCGGGCCAGGTCCCGCGCTCGCGGTCGCCCCATGCGTGGTCGGCCATGAACGCGACCTTGCTCGGCGAGTAGCCGAAGCGCAGGATGTAATAGAGAAAGAAGTCCTGGAGCTCGTACGGTCCGACCACCTTCTCGCTGCCCTGAAGCTCGTTGCCGTCATCGCCGCCGGCCGGGACCAGCTCGGGCGAGATCTCGGTGTCCAGCACCAATTCCAGTACTTCGCCTACCTCGGCTCCGAACTGGTCGGTGTCGATCGCCCAGCGGAGCAGGAACTGGATCAGCGTCTTCGGCACGGACGCGTTGACGTGGTAGTGGGACATCTGGTCACCCACGCCGTAGGTCGCCCATCCGAGCGCCAGCTCTGACAGGTCGCCGGTGCCGAGCACGAGCGCCCGATGGTGGTTGGCGAGCCGGAACAGATGCGAGGTCCGCTCGCCGGCCTGCACGTTCTCATAGGTCACGTCGTAGGCCGACTCCCCGCGGGCCGCGGGATGATCGAGGTCGCGGAGCATCTGGGTCGCGGACGGCCGGATGTCCAGCTCGTGCGCGCTCACGCCGAGCGCGTCCATCAGCCGGTGTGCGTTGCGCAGCGTGCGCTCGCCGGTGGCGAAGCCGGGCATCGTGTACGCGAGCACGTTCTCGCGCGGGAGCCCGAGGCGGTCGACCGCGCGGGCGGCGACGATCAGCGCGTGGGTCGAGTCCAGGCCGCCGGAGACTCCGATCACGATCTTCTCGATCCCGGTGGCCTGCAGCCGCGTCTCGAGACCGCGGACCTGGATGCTGTAGACCTCATCGCAGCGCTCGGTGCGGCTGACCGGATCGGCAGGAACGTAGGGGAAGCGCTCGATCCGACGCCGGAGCGGCACCGCCCCCGCGCCTCCGACGCCGAGCTCGAGCTCGATCCGCCGCATGCGCGTCAGGCGCCGGCGGTGGTCGTGGATAGAGTCGCCGTAGCTCGAGGTGCTGGCGCGGTCGGACACGATCCGGTCGAGGTCGAGATCGCAGGCGATCACCTGCTCTCCGATCGCGAACCGATCGGCCTCGGCGAGAAGGTCGCCGTTCTCGTAGATCATGGCCTGACCGTCCCAGGCCAGGTCGGTCGTGGACTCGCCCATGCCGGCGGCCGTGTACAGATAGGCTGCGATGCAGCGGGCCGACTGGGCGGCACACAGGACGTGGCGAAAGCCGCCCTTGCCCACCGTGATGTTGCTCGCCGACAGGTTCGCCAGCACCGTCGCGCCCGCGAGCGCGCCGTAGGTGCTCGGCGGGATCGGCACCCACACGTCCTCGCAGACCTCGACGTGGAGGACGAAGCCCGGCAGGTCGGTAGCGGCGAACAGAAGGTCGGATCCGAACGGCACCTCCTCGCCGCCCAGCCGGATTCGGTCGCCGATCACATCGCGGGCGGCTCGAAACTGGCGCTTCTCGTAGTACTCGCGGTACTCGGGCAGGTAGCTCTTGGGGATGACGCCCAAGACTCGACCGCGGTGAATCACCACGCCGGTGTTGAACAGGCCGTGCTCGCTGCGAAGCGGTGCCCCCACCACAACCACCGGCTCGAGCGACTCGCTCTCACGCACGATCCTGCCGATGGCCTCTTCGACGGCGCCGAGCAGCGCCTGCTGGTGCAACAGGTCGTCGATCGAGTATCCGGACAACCCGAGCTCGGGGAAGATCACCAGCGCCGCGTGGTCGCGAGACGCCTGCTCGGCAAGTGCGAGCGTGCGCTCAGCGTTGAACGACGGCTCGCCGATCCGCATGTGCGGAACGGCCGCCGCCGCCCTGACGAAGCCGTGGTTGTAAAGGGATCCAAAGCTCATTCGTGTGGCGATAGTGTGCGGGCTGGGTAGGAAAAGAGCATGGCAAGCGAAGGTGAGAATCCCGCCGCCTCCGACACCGTCCCGGAGCTGGTCGACCGACTCGTGGCCCGGAGCGAAGAACGAGGCGACTCATGCGTGGAGCTGTCGGAGCTCAGCGAGCTTATCCAGGAGGCAGATCTTGGCGACGAGGACGCCCAGATCGTGCACGACATGCTGCAGGAGCGCGGGCTCGACCTGCGGGACGACTGCGGTCGGCGGCACGTCGAGCAGACGAGCTACGCGAACGGCGACTTGGCGGCGCGCACGACCGATGCGATGTCGCTGTTCCTCCAGGAGGTCCGGCGCTACCCGCTGCTGACCCGTGAAGAGGAGGTCGAACTGGCCAAGCGCATCGAGCGCGGCGACCTCGAGGCCAAAGGGCGCCTGGTCAACTCAAACCTGCGGCTCGTGATCTCCCACGCCCGGAAGTATCAGGGCCTGGACATGCCGCTGCTCGACCTGATCCAGGAAGGCATCCTCGGGCTGATCCGAGCCGCCGAGAAGTTCGACTGGCGCAAGGGCTACAAGTTCTCCACCTACGCCACGTTCTGGATCCGGCAGTCGATTCAGCGGGCGCTCGACAACCGCGCGCGGACGATCCGGATCCCGGTGCATCTCGGGCAGCGTGAGCGTCGGGTGGCACGTGCCGTCAACGAGCTCGCGACCAAGCTCGGTCGCGAGCCGACCGACGGGGAGATCGCCGCCGCGGCGGAGCTGAGTGTCGACGAACTCGATGAGGTGCGGTCCTCGGTGAGGGTCGTGACGAGCCTCGACGGGCCGGTGGGAGAGAGCGAGGACACACCTTTCGGCGCGCTGCTGGCGAGCGACGACCGCGGACCCGAGGAGGAGGTCGACATCGTGCTGCGTGAGGACGCGCTCCGGCGCGCGCTCGACGAACTACCCGAACAGGAGCGCGAGGTGGTCAAGCTCCGTTACGGCGTCGGCGGCGACGAACCGACGCCGCTGGTCGAGACCGGCCGCCGGCTGGGGATCTCGCAGGACACCGTCCGCAGGCTCGAGCGCAAGGCGCTGGCCGAGCTCGCCTCCAGCCGCGAGCTCGACGCGCTCAGACCCGCTGCTTGACCTACGGTCCCGCCGGGATCGCGAGATCGTCGCCTCGCGTGACCTCGACCGATCCCGAGGCTCCGAGAGCGAGCAGCTCATCGACGAGCGCAAGCGCCGCGGCGTGCGTCTCGTCGTTGACCTTGCGAATCGCGTGGACTGCGTAGGTTCCCGCCGGCTCGGCGTCGGCCGATCGCTCCTTGTACGCCCGGCGCAGCCGCACGCGGTCGAGCAACGAGCGCGACGCACGGCGCTCCCACTGCTCATCAGCCCAGGCGAGCAGCCGAGCCGCGCGGGCCTCCTCGACTGCCGCGCTTTCCGCGGTGCCCACCGCCTGGGCAGCGTATCCGTAGAGGTCCTCACGCCGGCGGTCGTCGAGCAGGTCGTTGTACCCGCGCAGGAACGAGGCGATTGGGCGCGACACCGAGCGCGGATGGTCGCTGAAGCTCTCGCCGGCGAGCATCGACGCCAGTTCCATCACGCATGCGCCGTGCTCGGGAGAGGAATGCCTCCCTCGGCTGAGCTTGATTGTCTGGTGGCTGATCGGCGACATCACGTCCTCCTCGACACTTGAACTCGAACTCGGCCCCCCGGGGCGGTTACGTGCATCATCGCGCGAGGCGGGCCGCCGATCAACCGCGAATTGGCTCGGCTTGCGGCGAGCTCGTGCCGGCCCTGCGGCCACGGCCGGTGCTCTCCCGGAACCGCTCGGCGGTTCGCCGGGCGGTCAGTTGCGCCCACTCGGTGGTGGTCAGCACTCCGACGGCCAGGCTGATCACGCCGAGGGCCACGATCACCCACCACCCGGCGTGCGTCGCGGCGGCGAAGCTCGGCTCGATTTCCCCCGACAGCGTCCCGCCGGCGATCGCGCCGATCACCGCAACCCCGAGCGTGAGGCCGACCGACCGGCTGGTGGAGGCGATCGCGGCCGCGACGCCCGCCTGCGAGGCCGGCATGCCCGAAACGGCGGTGTTCGTGATCGGCGGGTTGATCATCCCCGAGCCGATTCCGAATATGAAATAGGCGACGAGCAGGTATGCGGGAGGAGTGGTGGGCGTCAGCTGCGTCAGCAGCAGCGAGGACACGATCACCGCGCACGAGGCGACGACGAGCGGAATGCGAGCGCCGCGCCGACCGACGATCCGACCGGAGAGCGGCGAGCATACGAGCACCATCCCGGCCATCGGCAGCAGATACAGCCCGGCATGGAAGGGGGAGAGGTGTCGCACGCCTTGGAGGTACAGCGTGTTCAGGAACAGGAACCCGCCCAGCGCAGCGAACGCGCAGACCGCGATCGTGCTCGCCCCCGAGAAGGGAGCGCTGCGGAAGAAGCGCATCTCGACGAGCGGTTCCCGGCGGCGGAGCTCGTACAGCACGAGCGCCACGAAGCTCGCGAGCGAGAACGCAAACAGCGCCAGGATTCCAGGCGAGGTCCAGCCGGCCCGGGGAGCCTCGATGATCGCGTAAGTCAACGACGCCAGCGCCGCGATCACGAGGAGCTGCCCAACCGGGTCGAGCCGGCGGGGGTGCTCGGCGCGCGATTCCGGCACGAGCCTTGCGGTCAGCACCAGCGCGACCGCACCGATCGGGACGTTCACGAAAAACACCGACCGCCACCCAACCGAGTCGACGAGGGCTCCGCCGAGAACCGGCCCGAGCGCCATGCTCAGCCCGAAGCCCGCGCCCCACATCCCGATCGCCATCGCCCGCTCGCGCGGGTCGTCGAATACGTTTCGGATGATCGACATCGCGACCGGGTTGAGCATCGATCCGCCGACCGCCTGGAGCACGCGGAACGCGACCAGCAGCTCGAGAGTCGGCGCGACCCCACACAGCAGCGAGCCGAGCGAGAACACGACAAGCCCCGTCTGGAACACCCGCTTGCGCCCGACGCGGTCGGCTGTCGATCCCGACAGCATCAGCAGGCTGGCCAGCACCAGCGTGTAGGCGTCGATCACCCACTGCAGGCCCGAGACCGAGGCGCCCAGGTCCTTGCGAATCGAGGGCAGCGCCACGTTCACGATCGTCGAGTCGAGGCCGACGATCAGCAGGCTCATGCAGCAGATGCCGAGGATCAGCAGCCGCTGGCGGCGGTTCGGCGCCCCGTCCGGGTACGCATGCTCGCGTTCATCCATCTACTTCGATCCTACCCACGCCTCAGGGGATGTCAGAGTTACGGCAAGCCCGCTCGCCGAGACCGTCCTTGACCGACCAGGATCCAGCAGTCACCGCCCCTGAGCAGTCCCGCGACCAGCCTGCGCTGTTCGTGAACGGCCGGCCGGACGCGCGGCGCAGGTCCCGCCGGATCTACCGCGGCGCTACGCCGCGTTCGGGCAAGCACGCTGAGGGGGGGCACGACCTCGGCGTGATCAAGGGGCTCGCCGCGCTCAGCCTCGACGCGCTCTCGAGCGTGGCCTACGGCCCTGAGGCGATGATGCTCGTGCTGGTTCTGGCCGGAACGGGCGCTCTGCACGACGTGGTGCCGCTGACCGCGGTGATCACCGCGATGCTCGTGCTGCTGGTCATCTCGTACACCCAGGTGATCGCGGCGCACCCGGAGGGCGGCGGATCCTACTCGGTGGCCAAGACCAATCTGGGGCGCTGGCCGAGCCTGCTGGCAGCTGCGTCGGTCGTCGTGGACTACGTACTGACGGTCGCGGTCAGCCTCGCCGCGGGGGCGGCCAGCCTCGGCAGCGTGTTCCCCGGCCTCGCGCACCATCTGTTGCCCGTGACGCTTGTCGGGCTCCTGCTCCTCACGGTCGTCAACATGTTCGGGATCCAGGAGTCGGCCAAGCTGCTCGTGCTTCCGGCCGCGGTGTTCCTGCTCAGCATCTTCGCGACGATCATCGTCGGCGCGTTCCATTCGAGCCCGGTGGCGACGATCGGTACGAAGGAGACGTTCCCGGCGACAGAGGCGCTCTCGATTCTGCTGCTGCTCAAGGCCTTCGCCGCCGGCTGCTCCGCGGTGACCGGTGTCGAGGCGATCTCCAACGGCGTTCCGGCGTTCCGGACGCCGACCGTCCGGACCGCGCAGCGGACCGAGATCTCGCTCGGCGTCCTACTCGGGGTGATGCTGATTGGCCTTTCGCTGCTGATCCGCGCCCACGACGTCGTCCCGCGCGGCGGCGTCACCGTGCTCGCCCAGTTGACCGCCGGCGCGTTTGGGACCGGGTGGCCGTTCTACGTCTCGAACCTCGCAGTCACGGCCGTGCTGGCGTTCGCGGCGAACACGAGCTTCGGCGGCTTGCCCGTCCTGCTGAGCCTGCTTGCCAAGGACCATCGAATGCCGCACGCGTTCTACCTCCGGGCTGAGAGGCCGATCTACCGGATCGGGATCATCGCGCTCGCAATCGCGGCGGCGCTGCTGCTGATCGCGGTGAACGCGAAGACGAACGATCTGATCCCGCTCTACGCGATCGGTGTGTTCATCGGCTTCACGATCAGCCAGGTTGGTTTGGTCAAACACTGGTTTCAGGAGCGCTCCGCGCACTGGCGAATACGCGTCGCACTCAACGGCACCGGCGCGGTGATGACGGCGATCGCGGTGGTCGTGTTCCTGGGCACGAAGTTCCTCGCCGGCGCGTGGGTGGTGGTGATCGCGATCCCCGCGCTGATGATGCTGTTCAACGCGACCGAGCACTACTACGACGGGGTCGCCAAGGAACTGAAGCTCGGCAAGACGCCGCCTCGGCCCCGTAAGCGGGAGAGCATCGTGATCGTCCCGACGTCGACCGTGAACCTGTTGACGCAGAAGGCGGTCAGCGCCGCGCTGTCACTCGGAGAGCAGGTGGTCGCGGTCGCGGTGGCCGGGGACGAGGACGAGTCCGCGCGGATCAAGCACGACTGGGCCGAGTGGGCATGCGGCGTCCCGATCGAGGTGCTGCTCGATCCTCAGCGGTCGCTGGTTCGCAGCGTGCTCAAGTACGTCAAGTCCGTGGAGGATGAGGACGCCACGATCGTCGTGCTGATCCCGGAGATACTTCCCCGCAAGCGGCGGCACGAGATCCTCCACAATCAGCGCGCCCGGCTACTGTCGGCGGTCCTCAAGTCCCGCACCAAGGTCATCATCGCGACACTGCCGTTTCACCTTCACGATTGACGGGGTGCGCCCGCCGGCGGGCCCGCGAGAAGCGAAAGGCGCGCTCGTCGAGACCCCGGCCGGACCCGGCGGAACGCTCGGGCTTGTCCTCGTCGCTTGCCCTCAGGACCACGATCTCGCCGGGAGCGTTGTCGAGCAGCCAGGCGACATCGTCAGGATCGAACCCGTGATTGCCGTGCTCGGAGGCCGCGATCACGATCCGGTCGAAGTTCTCTTCCGCGATCGCCTGCCGGAGCGCGTGACGGCGGTTGCGTCCCCGGACGATCCGCGCGTCCACGGGAATTCCCGCCTCGGTGGCGCGCTGCTCGACGGCCTCGAGCAGCGGCATCGCCATCGAGCATTGGCGCGGAAGTGGGCTCTCGAGCGGCAGATCGAGCGACACGCGCGCGAGAAACACCGGCACCAGCGTCGCGCGCTCGGCAGCGGCCAGACGCAGCGCCGCGTCGAGCGCTCGCTGCGACAGCGCGCCCGCGACGAACGGGAACAGGATCCGGCGGGCGCTCGTGGCGCGCACCGGCGCGGGTCGCCGAACGTGGTCGCGGACCCTGGCGGCGACCAGCGCGGTCACGGCGACGGCCAGGATCACGATCACCGCTATCAGCACGACGGTCATGTCGAGTCTCCTTTCACTCGCTTGGTTCGGTCCGCCACGATCCGCAGGTCGACCCCGGGCAGCATCGCCAGCAGGCGGTCGGGGAGGGCGGGGCTCGTGAGGCGGCGCAGCGCTCCACGAGGCTCGGGCGTTCCGATCAATACGTAAGTTGTTCCGCGGTCCTGCGCCACGCGCTGGGCGACCAGTGCAACGTCGTCGCCGTGCTCGATCAGCAGGTGCGCACCGAGCACGGACGCCAGTTGCCGGAGCGCGTCGAGCTGGTCCTGCTCCTCGGCGTTCGGATCGTGATCGGACACCCAAAGCACGTCGAGCTCGGCTCCGAGGCGCTGGGCGGAGCGCCAGGCTCGGCGGACGACGCGCTGGGATCGTGGATGGGGCTTGACCAGCGCCAGCAGGCGCTCACCGACCGCGGCGGGCGCGGCGGTGTCGACCAGCCGGTCGTCGCCGGGGCGGCCGACGCCGTCGACCGGGAATCGCTTGGACTCGACCTCCTCGGCGACCTGCCGGAGCGCGACCTCGCGGAGCGCGGCGAGGTTCTCGACCTTGAAGAAGTTGTTGAGCGCTGCCGGCACCCGCTCGGCCGGGTACACCTTTCCGGCGACGAGCCGCTCGATCAGCGACTGGGGGGTGATGTCGATCAGCACGACCTCGTCGGCGTCCCCGATGACGGCGTCGGGCACGGTCTCGCGGACGCGGATGCCGGTGAGCTCGGCGACCTGGTCGTTGAGGCTCTCGAGGTGCTGGACGTTGACCGTCGAAAACACGTCGATCCCGGCGGCGAGCACGTCCTCGACGTCCTCGTAGCGTTTGGGGTGCTCGAGCCCGGGCGCGTTGGTGTGTGCCAGCTCGTCGATCAGGGCCAGCTCGGGCTGGCGCTTGATGATCCCCGGGAGGTCCATCTCCTCGAGCACGGAATCTCGGTACGTGACGCGCCGGCGCGGGACGGTCTCGAGTCCCTCGGCCTGGGCCACGGTGTCGATCCGTCCATGGGGTTCCAGGTAGCCGATCACGACGTCACGCCCGTTCTCGGCCTCCGCCTGGCCCTCGCGCAACATCTGGTACGTCTTGCCGACCCCGGCGGCCATCCCCAGGAAGATCTTGTGGTGCCCATGACTGGTCACGCCCCTAGAAGATTGTGCACGATGAGATCGATCAGCTTGATGCCGATGAACGGGGCGATCAGGCCACCGAGGCCGTAGATCCAGAGGTTCCGCCGCAACAGCGCGCTCGCGCCGATCGGCCGGTACCGAACGCCCCGGAGTGCGAGCGGGATCAGCAGCGGGATCACGATCGCGTTGAAGATGATCGCCGAGATAATCGCCGACTGCGGCGTCCCCAGATGCAGGATGTTGAGCACGTGCAGCGGGCTCTTGCCGCCGGGAGTCGTCGCCCACGTGGTGGCGAAGATCGCCGGCAGGATCGCGAAGTACTTGGCGACGTCGTTGGCGATCGAGAACGTGGTCAGCGCACCGCGGGTGATCAGCAGCTGCTTGCCGACCTCGACGATCTCGATGAGCTTGGTCGGGTTGGAGTCGAGGTCGACCATGTTGCCGGCCTCGCGGGCGGCTTGAGTGCCGGTGTTCATCGCCACGCCGACGTCCGCCTGGGCGAGCGCGGGCGCGTCGTTGGTGCCGTCGCCGGTCATCGCGACCATCCGCCCGGTGGACTGCTGCTCCTTGATCAGCTCGAGCTTCTCCTCGGGGGTGGCCTCGGCGAGGAAGTCGTCGACGCCCGACTCCTCGGCGATCTTGGCCGCGGTCAAGCGGTTGTCGCCGGTGATCATGATCGTGCGGATGCCCATCGCGCGGAGGTGGTCGAACCGCTCGCGCATCCCCTCCTTGATCGTGTCCTTGAGGTAGATCACGCCCATCACCTGGGAGTCCCGCGCGACCGCGAGCGGCGTCCCACCCTCGCGGCCGATCCGGTCGAGCACCGGCTGGAGCTCGGCCGGCGGCCGACCGCCCTCCTCGGTGACGAACTTGATCACGGCGTCGCCGGCGCCCTTGCGGAGGTGGCGGCCGTCGAGGTTCACGCCGCTCATCCGGGTCTGCGCGGTGAACGGGACGAACTCGGCGTGCAGCTCGGCCATGTCGTGCTCGCGGATCCCGAACTGCTTGGCGAGCACCACGATCGAGCGGCCCTCGGGCGTCTCGTCGGCCAGCGAGGCCAGCTGCGCGACCTCGGCAAGCTCCTTCTGATACACCCGGCATTGGGATGAACTCGCTGGCCAGCCGGTTGCCGATCGTGATCGTGCCGGTCTTGTCGAGCAGCAGCACGTCGACGTCTCCCGAGGCCTCCACGGCCCGGCCCGACAGCGCCAGTACGTTGCGGCGCACGAGCCGGTCGATGCCGGCGATGCCGATCGCCGACAGCAGCGCGCGATCGTCGTCGGGATCAGCGCCACGAGCAGCGAGATCAACCTGGTCTCGGAGATCGGCGTGTGGGCGAACAGCCCGAACGGGCGCAGCGTCGCCACGACGATCATGAAGATCAGCGTCGAGGCGGCGAGCAGGATGTTGAGCGCGATCTCGTTCGGCGTTTTGCGGCGCGCGGCGCCCTCGACCAGGTTGATCATCCGGTCGAGGAATGACTGTCCGGGCTCCTGGGTGATCTCGACCACGAGCCGGTCCGAAAGCACACGGGTCCCGCCCGTGACCGCGCTGCGGTCGCCACCGGACTCGCGGATGACCGGCGCAGACTCGCCGGTGATGGCCGACTCGTCCACCGAGGCGATGCCCTCGATGACCGTGCCGTCGCCCGGGATCAGTTCCCCCGTCTCGACCACCACGACGTCGCCGCGCGTGAGCTCCGCGGCTTGCTTGACGGTCCCGTCTTCGAGACGGGCGACCGTCTCCTCGGGCATCGACCAGGAGCGTGTCCGCCTGTGCGCGGCCGCGCCCCTCGGCGAACGCCTCGGCGTTGTTGGCGAACACGACCGTCAGCCACAGCCAGATCGAGATCACGAACGTGTACCAGGCGGGATCGTTGCCGCCGAGGGCGTTGCCGCCGAACACCTGGATGAACCACGTCACGGTCGTGATGACCGCTCCGATTTCGACCACGAACATCACGGGATTGCGGATCTGCACGCGAGGATCGAGCTTCAGGAAGCTGTCGATCAGCGCGCGCTTGAGGATGTCGCGCCGGAACAGCGAGATCGCGCGGCGCTCCTGCGGCTGAGCCAGCGGCTGCGGGCGCTCTTCGGGCGGGGCAGTGACGCTCA
>CAVZQD010000012.1:0-502134 GCA_963777335.1 uncultured Solirubrobacterales bacterium | reverse complement strand
TTCTCGACGCTGGTAGCGCGGCAGCACGGACATCAGCTTGAGAAATACGTGCTGCGTGACGTCTTCGGCCTCGTGAACGTCCTGCAAGATGCGGAGTACGCAGTGAAAGACACTGTCGGCGTAGCGCTCATAGAGCTCTCCCAGCGCCTCCCGGTCGCCATCGCGGGCCAGGGCAATCACTCGATGGATTCGCTCTGGCTCATCGTTGGCCCACGTGCCGCAGACCTGAGGATCTGCGGTGCGTCGAGCGGTGCCTGCGTCGTGTCGCGCGTGTCGCGCGCGCGCGCGCGCGACCGTAGATACCGATTCCATTTCCAGACAGTCCCCCTTCAAGGCGGCAAACCGCCCGGAGATCGCGCTCGGCGCCCGGCCTCGCCGAGACTTACTGGGTGACGTGCCTCGAACCTAGAGGTCGCTTGTTGCGCCCGAATTCGACCGGGCCTTTGTGCCGGCGTCACGCGCGGGTTGGGGCGGCGTTGGATAAGGCGGCGAGAGGAAGTAGTTCTGGGCGTTTGCCCAGGCGTTAGAGGGCACTTGGCCGGGACGTCCTTGCCCTGCCCGGCTTTTCCCCCTACACTCCCCCGGTCAGCCGATAGCCGCAGCCGCCCGATTCGCAGCGGCGCCGCGCCACATACGCGGCGATCCGAGGGCGGGGTCCGTGAGAGCTGAGCGTCCCTGCACAGGGCACTGATGCCGTGTGCTATCTTTGGTGGTCGCGCTTCGTGGGGAGTACGTGCTCTCGGGTCGCCGGGTGTACGCGCCCTCGGGAAGCGTTGATCTGCCTCCCTCTCGACCGTTCCGAGGAGTCGCCGTCTTGGCAACCACTCATGCCCCCCGGACGCGCCGGAGCTTCGCGCGTCTGAACAAGGTCCTTGAAGTTCCCAACCTCATTGATATCCAGCGCAAGTCGTTTGCGTGGCTGACCGATCCCGATGGCGGCGGCCTGCGCGAGACGATTGACGACATTTCCCCCATCGAGGATTACACCGGCAACCTCGCCGTCCAGTTCGGCGATTTCACCTTCGACGAGCCCGTGGCCGACCTCGAGCAGTGCCGCGAGAAGGATCTGACCTACGCCCGGCCGCTGACCGTCACGGTCGCGTTCATCAACCGGGAGACCGGAGAGATCCGGGAGCAGTCCGTGTTCATGGGCGATTTCCCATGGATGACCGAGCGCGGCACGTTCATCATCAACGGCACCGAGCGCGTCGTGGTCACGCAGCTGGTCCGTTCCCCCGGCGCCTACGTGATGGAGCCGAAGGATCGCGAGAAGCAGGTGTTCATCGCGAACCTGATGCCCGCGCGCGGATCGTGGCTCGAGCTCGAGATCGACAAGAAGGGCCGCGTCTACGTCCGCATCGACCGCAAGCGAAAGCTGCCCGTGACGGTGCTGCTGCGCGCGATGGGCTACGCGTCCGACGAGGAGATCCTGAATCTCTTCGACAACTCGCTGTACATCCGCCTGACCCTCGACGCGGATCCGGAGATGGTCCGCAGCGAGGAGGGCTCGCTGATCGAGCTGTTCAAGAAGCAGCGCCCCGGCGAGCCGCCCTCGGTCGACGCCGCGAGGTCGCTGCTGCACCAGCTGTTCTTCGACCCCAAGCGATACGACCTCACGCGCGTGGGCCGCTACAAGCTGAACTCGCGCCTGAATCTCGACATCGACCTCGAGACCCGGACCCTCACCCACGACGACATCATCGCGCTGGTCCGTGAGCTGATCACGCTCCCGCGCCTCCTCGGCATGCCCGAGGACGACGGCGTCGACGTGAAGGACTACGCGGCCGAGGCTCTGTCGCTGCCGCGCGAGCCGATCCAGGATCACCTCGACGAGTACGAGCATTTCGGCAACCGCCGTCTGCGCACCGTCGGCGAGCTGATCCAGGAGGCGTTCCGGATCGGCCTGTACCGGATGGAGCGCGTCGTCCGCGAGCGCCTCACCACCGAGGACGCCGACACGATCACGCCTCAGACGATCGTCAACATCCGCCCGGTCGTGGCCGCGCTGAAGGAGTTCTTCGGCTCCTCGCAGCTCAGCCAGTTCATGGACCAGACGAACAGCCTGTCGGGCCTCAGGCACCGCCGGAGGCTGTCCGCGCTCGGCGCCGGCGGGCTCACGCGCGAGCGCGCCCCGATCGAGGTGCGCGACGTGCACCCGACCCACTACGGCCGCATGTGCCCGATCGAGACCCCGGAAGGGCCGAACATCGGCCTGATCGGCTCGCTGTCCTCCTACGCGGAGGTGTCCGAGCACGGGTTCGTGACGACTCCGTACCGGGTCGTCAAGAACGGCAAGGTCACCGACGAGATCCTCCATCTCGACGCCACCCAGGAGGAGGAGCGGATCATCGCCCAGGCGAACACGCCGGTCGATGACAAGGGTCACCTGGCCGGCGAGGAGATCATCTGCCGGACCCAGGCGGGCCAGTACGTGACGGTCCCGGCGGACGAGGTCGACCTGATCGACGTCTCCCCGGAGCAGATCTGGTCGGTGACGACCGCGATGATCCCGTTCCTCGAGCACGACGACGCCAACCGGGCGCTGATGGGCTCGAACATGCAGGCCCAGGCCGTGCCGCTGCTCGTCACCGACGCTCCGCTCGTCGGCACCGGGATGGAGCGCCGCGCGGCAATCGACACCGGTGACGTGGTGGTGACCCGTACCGCCGGCACCGTCTCCTACGTCGACGCCGAGCAGATGGTCGTCGACAAGGACGGCGGCGGGCAGGACGAGTACCTGCTCCAGAAGTTCATGCGCTCCAACCAGGGCACGCTGATCCACCAGAAGCCGATCGTGGACGTCGGCACCAACGTCACCGACGGCGACGTGCTGGCCGACGGCTCGGCGACCGACGCCGGCGAGATGGCGCTCGGCAAGAACCTGCTGGTCGCCTTCATGTCCTGGGAGGGCTACAACTTCGAGGACGCGATCATCCTGTCCCGGCGAATCGTCAAGGACGACGAGCTCACCTCGATCCACATCGAGGAGTACGAGATCGACGCCCGTACGACCAAGCTCGGCGACGAGGAGATCACCCGCGACATCCCGAACCGCTCGGAGGAGTCGCTGCGCAACCTCGACGACCGCGGGATCGTCCGCATCGGCGCCGAAGTCGGGTCCGGCGACCTGCTCGTCGGCAAGGTCACGCCGAAGGGCGAGACCGAGCTGACCGCCGAGGAGAAGCTGATCCGCGCGATCTTCAAGGAGAAGGCGCGCGAGGTCCGCGACACCTCGCTCAAGGTGCCGCACGGCGAGGGCGGCGTCGTGATCGACGTCAAGACGTTCAGCCGCGACGAGGGCGACGATCTGCCGCCCGGGGTCAACGAGCTCGTCCGCGTGTTCGTCGCCAAGAAGCGCAAGATCGCCGAGGGCGACAAGCTCGCCGGACGCCACGGCAACAAGGGCGTGATCTCGAAGATCGTCGACGTCGAGGACATGCCGTTCCTCGAGGACGGCACCCCGGTCGACGTGATCCTCAACCCGCTCGGCGTGCCCAGCCGCATGAACCTCGGGCAGATCCTCGAAACCCACCTCGGGTGGGTGGCCGCCAACGGCTGGTACGACGACGGCTCGCAGGCCTACAAGGAGGCCCACCACGACGGCGGCAAGGTGTACATCGCCACGCCGGTGTTCGACGGCGCCACCGTGCGCGACGTCGACGAGGCGCTCGTCCGCTGGCAGGACGAGCACGAGGGCCGCATCCGGATGGACGTCGACAAGCGCCGGCGCGAGGGCGATCAGGCCTCGGGCAAGACCACGCTGTTCAACGGCCGCACCGGTGAGCCGTTCGAGGAGCAGGTGACGGTCGGCTACATGTACATCCTGAAGCTGCTCCACCTCGTCGACGACAAGATCCACGCCCGCTCGACCGGCCCGTACTCGCTCGTCACCCAGCAGCCGCTGGGCGGCAAGGCGCAGTTCGGCGGCCAGCGATTCGGCGAGATGGAGGTGTGGGCGCTCGAGGCGTACGGCGCCGCATACACCCTCCAGGAGATGCTCACGATCAAGTCCGACGACACGGTCGGACGCGTCAAGGCCTACGAGGCGATCGTCAAGGGCGAGAACATCGCCGAGCCGTCGATCCCCGAGTCGTTCAAGGTCCTGCTCAAGGAGATGCAGTCGCTGGCGCTCGACGTCAACGTCGTCTCCGAGGAGGGCGAGCGCGCCGAGATGCGCGAGGAGGACGATGACCTCCTGCGGGCCGCCGAAGAGCTCGGAATCGACCTCAGCGGCGTCCGGGCGACCGACGGCGCCGCCACGGACGAGAGCACCGAGGCCGAAGGCGACACGGCGGAGGAATCCGAAGACGAGGCCGAGGCCGAAGACGACGGCCCCGACCTCGAGCCCGGCGACGACCTCGAGGACGAGGACTTCGCCGGCAACGGCGACGACGACTCGATCATCGACGACGACATTCCGGCCGGCGAGGCCGAGGGCGTCCTGGACGAGGACTAGTAGCTACGCCTGTCTCTCACCGGGTCCCCGATGAACGGCCTCGAGGGGGCCCGGAGGGAGATCAGGCTTCGCAGCGCACACCCGAAAAGTTTTCAAGAAGACGGTAAGAAGGGATCAATTTGATCGACATCAACAATTTCGACGCGATCGAGATCGGGCTGGCCTCCTCCAAGCAGATCCGCTCCTGGAGCTCGGGGGAGGTAACCAAGCCGGAGACGATCAACTACCGAACGCTCAAGCCTGAGAAGGACGGCCTGTTCTGCGAGCGCATCTTCGGTCCGACGAAGGACTGGGAGTGCTACTGCGGCAAGTACAAGCGCGTCCGGTACAAGGGGATCGTGTGCGAGCGGTGCGGCGTCGAGGTCACGCGCTCGAAGGTCCGCCGCGAGCGGATGGGGCACGTCGACCTGGCCGCGCCCGTATCGCACATCTGGTTCTTCAAGGGCGTCCCCAGCCGGATCGGCTACCTGCTCGACATGGCTCCCAAGGAGCTCGAGAAGGTCCTGTACTTCGCCGCCTCGATCGTGACCTGGATCGACGACGAGGCGCGCGCCCGGGACATCGACTCGCTCGAGGGCGAAGTCAACAAGGTTCTCGACGCGTACGCGGCCGAGAAGGAGGAGCGGATCCTCGAGCTCAAGGAGTCGCTGGCCCGCCGCGAGGAGCACCTGCAGAGCGGCAAGACCGGTCGCGACTTCTCCGACGACGACCACATGTGGGCCGAGTCGCTCGGCGTGAACATCTCGAAGCTCTCCGACGAGGAGCGCGAGAAGATGCTCAAGGACCTGCGCAAGAGCATGCAGGCCGACATCGACGACACCGAGGCCTACATCGAGGACGCGGCCGAGCGCATGCGTCAGGTGTGGGAGCTGTTCAAGACGATGAAGCCCAAGGACGTCGTCAACGACGAGACGACGTTCCGCGAGCTCAAGGACCGGTTCGGGTCCCCGTACGGGTTCGGCGAGTACTTCCGCGGCGGCATGGGCGCCGAGGCGGTGCGCGACCTGCTCCAGCAGGTCGACCTCGACGCCGAGGCGGCGGACCTCCAGGATCAGGTCAAGACCGCCAAGGGCCAGAAGCAGGCCCGCGCCGTCAAGCGCCTGAAGGTCGTCTCGGCCTTCCTGCACTCAGGCAACAAGCCCGAGATGATGATCCTCGAGGCGGTGCCGGTGATCCCGCCGGAGCTCCGTCCGATGGTCCAGCTCGACGGCGGCCGGTTCGCCACGAGCGACCTGAACGACCTCTACCGCCGCGTCATCAACCGCAACAACCGCCTCAAGCGGCTGCTCGACCTCGGCGCGCCCGAGATCATCGTCAACAACGAGAAGCGGATGCTCCAGGAGGCCGTCGACGCGCTGTTCGACAACGGCCGCCGCGGACGTCCGGTCACCGGTCCGGGCAACCGGCCGCTGAAGTCGCTGTCGGACATGCTCAAGGGCAAGCAGGGCCGATTCCGCCAGAACCTGCTCGGCAAGCGCGTTGACTACTCGGGCCGCTCGGTGATCGTGTCCGGCCCGTCGCTCCGGCTGCACCAGTGCGGGCTGCCGAAGCTGATGGCGCTCGAGCTGTTCAAGCCGTTCATCATGGCCCGCCTCGTCGAGCGCAAGTCGGCGCAGAACATCAAGGCGGCCAAGAAGATGGTCGACTCGATGATCCCCGAGGTGTGGGACGTGCTCGAGGAGGTCATCCACGAGCACCCGGTGCTGCTCAACCGCGCGCCGACGCTCCACCGTCTGGGCATCCAGGCGTTCGAGCCGGTGCTGGTCGAGGGTAAGGCGATCCAGGTCCACCCGCTCGTCTGCCACGCGTTCAACGCGGACTTCGACGGCGACCAGATGGCGGTCCACCTGCCGCTGTCGGCCGAGGCCCAGGCCGAGGCGCGGATCCTGATGCTGTCCGCCAACAACATCCTGTCCCCCGCGCACGGGGCGCCGCTGGCGACACCGTCGCAGGACATGGTGCTCGGCGCCTACTACCTCACCTACGGCCCCGAGGGCGACGAGCTCTCGAAGATCGACCCGGCGACGCACGAGCCGCGCCCGCATGTATTCCGCACCGCCCAGGAGGCGGAGTGGTCATATGAGCACGGCGTGGTCAAGCTCCACGACCTGGCCGAATATCGACCGCTCGGGCGCGAGGGCGGTCACGTGCTGACCACGGTCGGTCGGATCCTGTGGAACGACCGGATCGAGCGGGCCCTGGCCGAGGCGCTCGGCGACGGGTTTGACCCGAGCACCTACGAGTTCGTCAATCGCTCGATGAAGAAGAAGGACACGACCCGGCTCGTCGACGACCTCGTACAGCTGTACGGGGCCCCGACGATCTCGCAGGTGCTGGACGCGTTCAAGGACGTCGGCTTCCACTTCGCCACCCAGGCGGGTGTGACGATCTCCAAGAACGACGTGCAGACGCCGCCGACCAAGGCGGAGATCCTGGCCAGGTACGACGCTCAGCTCGCGGTGATCGAGGAGCAGTACGACAACGGCGAGATCAACCAGGAGGAGCGCCACGAGGCGGTCACCGGCCTGTGGGATCGCGCCACCAACGAGGTCGGCCAGGCCCTCTACGACCACCTCGATGAGCTCAACCCGATCTACATGATGGCCAACTCCGGGGCCCGCGGGTCGTTCTCGCAGATCCGGCAGCTGGCCGGCATGCGCGGGCTGATGGCCAACCCGAAGGGCGAGATCATCGAGCGCCCGATCAAGGCCTCCTTCCAGGAGGGCCTGACCGTGCTCGAGTACTTCATCTCGACCCACGGCGCCCGCAAGGGACTCGCGGACACGGCGCTCCGCACCGCCGACTCGGGCTACCTGACGCGGCGTCTGGTCGACGTCTCCCAGGACGTGATCATCCGCAGCGAGGACTGCGGCACCGAGGAGTACATCGAGATGCCGGTGTCCAAGCTCGAGGCCGGCAGCGATGGTCGAGGGCTGCGCCCGTCGGGCGAGCCCAACGGCAACCTGATCGGCCGGATCGCCGCGCAGGACGTCACGACCAAGCGCGGCCGGGTGATCGTCGAGAAGGGCAAGGAGATCGACCGGGCCGAGCTCGCCGATCTGATCGAGTCCTGGCACGACGACACCGAGAAGGGCCACGTGGTAACGGTGCCCGTGCGCTCGGTGCTCAAGTGCGAGGCGCCGACCGGCGTGTGCCAGGCCTGCTACGGCCGGTCGCTGGCGACCGGCAAGCTGGCCCAGATCGGCGACGCGGTCGGGATCATCGCCGCGCAGTCGATCGGCGAGCCGGGCACCCAGCTGACGATGCGGACGTTCCACACCGGCGGCGTCGCCGGCGCGGACATCACGCACGGTCTGCCGCGCGTGGTCGAGCTGTTCGAGGCGCGTAAGCCGAAGGGCCTCGCGAAGATCGCCGAGATCGGCGGCAAGGTCTCGATCGAGGAGTCCGACAAGGCGGTCACGGTCGTGATCACCGACGACACCGGCGAGGAGCATCGCAACACGTTCCCGCGCCGCACACGGCTGTTCGTGACCGAGGGCGAGAAGATCGAGCCCGGCACGCAGCTCAACGAGGGCTCGCTGTATCCCGCCGAGCTGCTCGCGGTCCGGGGCCGGACCGAGACCGAGACGTACCTCGTCCGCGAGGTCCAGGAGGTCTACGTGTCCCAGGGCGTCGACATCGACGACAAGCACATCGAGCTGATCGTGCGCCAGATGATGAAGCGGATGCGGGTCGACCAGAAGGGCGACACCGAGCTTCTCCCGGGTCAGTTCGTCGACCGCCAGGAGTACGGCCGTATAAATAAGGCTGTGATCGACGCCGGCGGCGAGGCCGCACAGGCCGAGGAGATCATCCTCGGGATCACCAAGGCGTCGCTCAACACCGACTCGTTCCTGTCGGCGGCGTCGTTCCAGGAGACCACGAAGGTGCTCACGGACGCGGCGCTCGAGGGCAAGATCGACCGGCTCGTCGGGCTCAAGGAGAACGTGATCATCGGCAAGCTGATCCCGGCCGCGACCGGGCTGAAGCGCTACCGCCGGATCGAGATCGAGCCCTCCGAGCCGCTGCCGCGCGGGATGGACGATGTCGGCCTGCTCGACCACGACGACCTCGCGGCCGAGCTCGGGCTGACCGACGGCGAGGGCCTGGCGGGGTTCGGTGGGCCGGAGCCCGACCTCTCCGACCTCGAGGGGATCGGCGATGGCCGCTCTTCGATCGGGTTCGTCGACGAGCTCGCCGAGCTCGACGTCCCGGACGACGTGGACGGCGACGGCTAATCAGGTTCTCAGCACCGGCGGAGCCTAGGTGAGCCGGCGATCTCGAATCGTCGGCTTCGGCTCCGCCGGCGCGCTCGTCGTCGCCGGCATCGCCTGCGCGTTCGTATTCAGCGGCACCCTCGGCCAGAACCTCGCGTTCGTGCTGGTCGCGCTCGGGCTGGTGCTGGCGACGAGCCTCGTGTTCTACGAGGTGGGCCTGACCGAGGATCGAGCGCGGGCGCGCGAGGACAAGGCGCGCCGCCGGGAGGAGGACGAGCGCCGGCGCGAGCGGGAGCGGCACGACGCCGCCAATGCCGGGCATTCGCCGGAGCGATCCGCGGTCCGCTCGACCGCATGCGCGGCCGGCCCCGGCGCCTTCGTTGACATTCAACGACCGACGGGTAGCATGTGAATCCGGATTCACATGGCGACCGTCGACGTCACCGATCCGGCCCGAGAGGTCCTGAACCAGGCTCCGCCGCTTCAGCCGGTCAACCTGTACGAGATCGACGTCGCCCTGCGCGAGGGGCTCGAGCGCGAGGGCGGCGGCTGGGGGGTCGACCGCGCACGCGAGGCCGGGGCGTCGGCGGGGAGCGTGGAGGCGCTCGAGCACTGCCGGCGCGCCGAGCGCAACGTCCCGATCCTCCGCACCCACGACCGCTACGGCAACCGGATCGACGAGGTCGAGCTCGACCCGTCGTGGCACGCGCTGCTGGGAGGCGCGGTCGAGCGCGAGATCCACAGCCTCCCCTGGCGGGGTGCCCGGCCCGGAGCGCATGTCGTCCGCGCGACCCTGTTCATGCTCTACGGCAACGTCAACGCCGGCGTCATGTGCCCGGTGTCGATGACGTACGCCGCGGTGCCGGCGCTGCGCGACGGCGCCCCCGAGCTCGCCGCCGAGTGGGAGCCGCGCCTGACCTCGCCCGACTACGAGACGGGCGCGCTGGCGGGAATGGCGATGACCGAGCGCCAGGGCGGCTCGGACGTCCGCGCCAACATCACCCGGGCCGAGCCGGTCGGCGACGGCCTGTACGAGCTGCACGGCCACAAGTGGTTCTGCTCGTACCCGCCGTGCGACGTGTTCCTGGTGCTGGCACAGGCGCCGGCCGGGCTGTCGTGCTTCCTCGTCGAGCGCGGGCCCGGGATGGAGTTCCAGCGGCTCAAGGAAAAGCTCGGGACGCGGTCGCTTCCCTCTTCCGAGGTCGAGTTCCACGGGGCGCAGGGGCGGCTGGTCGGCGAGGAGGGGCGCGGGGTCCCCGCGATCATCCGGATGGTCAACCACACCCGGCTCGACTGCCTGCTCGGAGCCGGCACCGGGCTGCGGCGGGGCACGGTCGAGGCGATCCACCATGCCCGCCACCGCGTCGGCGTTCGGGGCGCTGCTCGTCGATCAGCCCGCGATGCGCAACGTCCTGGCCGATCTCGCGATCGAGTCCGAGGCCGCCACCGTCGCCGCGCTGCGCGTGGCGCGCGCGTACGACTCCCCGGACGAGGGCGCGTTTCGACGGTTCGCCACCGCGGTCATGAAGTACTGGGTGTGCAAGCGGGCCGCGCCCCACGCGGCCGAGGCGCTCGAGTGCCTCGGCGGCAACGGTTTCGTCGAGGAGTCCGGTCTCCCGCTCCTGTATCGCGACGCCCCGCTGAACTCGATCTGGGAGGGCTCGGGGAACGTGGCCGCGCTCGATGTCCTGCGCGCGATGGTCAAGGACCCCGAAGGGCTGCCGGCGTTTCTGGCCGAGTGCGAGCTCGCGGCCGGCGCCGATGCGCGTCTGGACGCCCACCTGGAACGTGCGCGCGCCGCCGCGACGGACGTGTTCGCATCCGCCGAGCCAGAGTTCAGCGCGCGGCGGGTCGTCGAGGACCTCGCGGTCGCGCTCCAGGGATCGCTGCTGGTGCGGACCGCGCCGCCGGCGGTCGCCGACGCGTTCTGCGCCGCCCGCCTCGACGGCGCCGGGGGTCGTGTTTACGGGACGCTCCCCGCGGGCGTCGACGCCGGCGCGATCGTCGACCGGGCGCTGCCGGCGTGAGCACGGTCGCGGGCCTCGCCACGCGAGAGCGGCTGCTCGCGGCCGCGCGGGATCTGATCGAGGAGGGCGGGTACCGCTCGGCGTCGGTGGCGGCGATCGCCGAGCGGGCAGGCGTGGCCTCCGGAACGGTCTACCGCCACTTCGCCTCGAAGGCCGAGCTGTTCCTCGAGGTGTTCCGAGCCGTATGCACGGGCGAGGAGCGAGCCATGCGCGCCGCGGCCGAGGAAGCGGGACCCGCCGCGCTCGAGCGGCTCGAAGCGGTGCTGGTGACCTTCGCCCGGCGTGCGCTCCAGAACCGCCGCCTGGCCTGGGCGCTTCTGGCCGAGCCGGTCGATCCGCTCGTCGACGCCGAGCGACTGGCGTACCGAGAGCGGTACGCATCGCTGGTCGCGGCGGAGCTGAGCGCCGCGATCGCGGTAGAGGAGATTCCCGCCCAGGACGTCTCGTTCACCGCCGCGGCGCTGGTCGGGGGCTGTGGAGAGGCGCTGGTCGGCCCTCTGTCGTCGGTGGACGGGTCCGAACGGGTCGTCGCATCGATCCAGACGTTCGTGCGCCGGGCGATCGGGGCGGCGTGAGCGCGCGGGGCGGCGAGATCAGCGCCGGCGTCCGGATCGAGCGCGACGGTCCCGTGACGACCGTGGTGCTGTCGCGGCCGGAGCGCCGGAACGCCGTGGACGGCGCCACCGCGGACGCGCTCGCAGCCGCGTTCCGGGAGTTCGACTCCGATCCCGATGCCGCGGTCGCCGTCCTGCACGGCGAGGGTGGGGTGTTCTGCTCGGGCGCGGACCTCAAGGCGATCGGAACCCCCGCCGGCAACCGGGTGACCGCCGACGGCGACGGGCCGATGGGGCCGACCCGGATGCGGCTGTCAAAGCCCGTGATCGCCGCGGTCGCCGGCTACGCGGTCGCCGGCGGCCTCGAGCTCGCGCTCTGGTGCGACCTGCGCGTGGCCGAGGAGGGGGCGGTGTTCGGCGTGTTCTGCCGGCGGTGGGGAGTGCCGCTGATCGACGGCGGGACGGTCCGGCTGCCTCGGCTGATCGGCGCCTCACGGGCGATGGACATGGTCTTGACGGGACGAGGGGTAGGGGCGCGCGAGGCTTTTGACATGGGGTTGGTCAACCGGGTGGTCCCGGACAGCTCGAGCCTGGCCGCGGCGCGCACGCTCGCCCGCCAGCTCGCCGCGCTGCCCCAGACGTGCCTGCGCGAAGACCGCTTGTCGCTGCTCGAGCAGGAGGGGCTCGACGAGCCGGCGGCGCTGGCTAACGAGTTCGAGCGTGGTCTCAGGTCGCTTGAAGATGTCCAGGCCGGGCTGCAGCGGTTCCGGTCGGGTGCCGGCCGCCACGGGACCTTCGACTGAGCCTGGTCGAGAAACGTGAGGCATTTCAGCGTTTCTCGACCAGGCCCGACCAGCGATTACTTTTCGCGCTTCACCCGGTCGTAGGATCCGAAAGCTATGGCCCTTGTCTGCGTACACGGACCAGCTCCGACAAGCTGGCCGGCGGCCGCCCGAGCTCCAGGTCGGCGGCGCCACCGTGGAGGAGCTGCTGCGCGAACTCGAGCACGAGCATCCGGCCGTGGAAGGCTGGATCCTCGACGAGCGCGGGACCATCCGCCGCCACATCAACGTGTTCGTCAACGGAGAGCGCGGAGACGAACGCACCGCCGTCGGGTCGGCCGACCGCGTGGAGATTCTGCCCGCGATCACGGGAGGAGCGTCATGACCGAGCTGCTGCTGGGCACGAAGAAGGGGCTGTTCACGCTCGAGGGCGAACCCGGCTCCGAGTTCGAGGTGTCGTGCCGCGCGTTCGCCGGCGAGCCGATCGATTACGCGATGCGCGACCCCGCCAGCGGCCGCGTGATCGCGACGTCGACGTCGCCGTTCTACGGCCCCAAGATCTGGTTCGCCGAGGACCCGGCCGGCGAGTGGACGCAGGCCGAGGGGGTCGCGCTGCCCGAAGGCGGCGCCCACGCGCTCGAGCGGATCTGGGTGATCGTCCCCGGCGAGGGCGGCTCGCTGTACGCGGGCGGAGACCCCGGTGTGCTGTTCGAGAGCCGTGACGGCGGCGCCACGTGGGAGCTCAACCGCGCGCTGTGGGAGCACCGGGTCAACGAGGACTGGCAGCCGGGCGGCGGCGGGCTGTGCCTGCACTCGATCGTGCCGTGGCCGGGCGAGCCCGACAGGCTCGCGATCGCCGTCTCGGCGGCGGGCGTGTGGCTCACCGACGACCACGGGGAGAACTGGCGGCGCGGCAACCGGGGCATACGCCCGCGCTACCTGCCCGAGGACGCACCCGAGGACACGTTCCAGCTGTGCGTCCATCGGATGGAGCGCGCCCGGCGCGATCCCCAGCGCATGTTCATCCAGTTCCACGGCGGTGTGTATCGCTCCGACGACGCCGGCCGGTCGTGGAACGAGATCGGCTCGGGCCTGCCGTCGGACTTCGGGTTCCCGCTAGCGCTCGACCCGAGCGACCCCGACAGCGCGTACGTGATCCCGCTCACCGGCGACTTCGACCGGGTCACGCCCGACGGCCACGTGCGCGTGTACGAGACCCGCGACGGCGGCTCGACGTGGACTCCGCGCGGCGAGGGGCTGCCCGCCGAGCAGGCCTACCTCACCGTGCTCCGACGGGCGTTTCACCCGGTAGGCGAGGGATCCTCGCTGCAGCTCTACTTCGGGGCGACCTCGGGCGACGTGTTCGGCTCGGGCGACGCCGGCGGCAACTGGTTCACCGCGGCGACGCGCCTGCCGCCGGTGTTCTCGGTCACGGCGAGCGCATAGCCGCGTCCCGCAGGGCGGCGGCCCAGGCCAGCAGCCGGTCCACCTCGAGCGAGGTGATCCCGACGGCCGGGTCGGTGGTCACGAGCAACGTCGGCCCGATCCGGGCGGCGGCCCACGATCGGCAGGCGTCGTCGTGGGCATCGTCGATCCACGCCACCGGCCTGGACGGATCGACGTGGCGGTCGATGCCGCCGAGCTTCCAGTGCGCGCGGGGCAGTCGGCCGTCGGGCTCGAACTCGACGTGGGGGAGCGGGCCGGCGATCCCGAGCGCCGCCGGCAGGTAGTCGTTGGCCTTGTCCTCCCACCCGGTGCACCACGCCAGCTCGAACGCCGGCTCGAGCCGGCGCAGCTGCTCTCCCGCCGTCCCGGACAGGAAGTGGGCGATCCCGTCGACGAGCATGAATCGCCCGCCCGCGGGGGGCGCGGCGTGGTCGAACCCGAACAGTGAGATCACGCCGTCGACGTCGATCAGGAGAAGCGGGCGAATTTGTGCGGGGTGTTGCGATGTAGACACGGGAGGCGTGATCTGATGCTCTCACGGGTACCCAAATCGGCTGTGCTTCGGCCAAGGCGCTCAAGCCCCGTGCTTGCGATGCCGAAGACCGGGGTACGGCAAGCATGGATCGCTTCGCCAGCCACCCCGCAATGACCTCCTTCTTCGGCATCCTCCTCGCGCTTCTGTGCGCGCTGACGACCAACCTCGGCTTCCTCTACAAGCATCGGGGGGCCTGCGCCGCCCCGCCGGTCGACATCCGCAAGCCGCTCCAGTCGGCCAAGGCGCTGTTCGCGTCGCCGCTGTTCACGATCGGGTGGGTGATCGGCGCCGGCGCGTGGGTGTTCCACGTCGCCGCGATGTCGGTGGCGCCGCTGTCGCTCGTCCAGGCGGTCCTGGCCGGAGGTATGGTGCTGCTGGCGATCATGGCCGAGCAGATGCTCGGCTGCTCGATCGGCCGCCGCCAGTGGGTCGGCCTCGCGCTGACGGCGGCCGGGCTGATGCTGCTCGGCTTCACGCTTCCGGCCACGCACGGCGCCGACTCGCAGTTCTCGATCCCCGGGATGATCGGGTTCGAGGGCGTGCTGATCGCGGCGGGGACGCTCCTGATCATGGGCCCGAGCATGGGCGCGCCCGCGGAGCACCACGGCTACATGCTCGGCGCCGCCTCGGGAATCCTGTTCGGCGTCTCCGACGTGGCGATCAAGGCGATCTCGGGGATGGTCGGCTCCTCCGGCGTGGCCGGGCTGATCACCCCGTGGCTGTTGGTATGCGTCGCCGCCTCGGTCGCCGCGTTCTACTCCTCGGCCAAGGGTCTCCAGGAGGGTGACGCGGTGCCGGTGATCGCCGTCACGGGCACGGCCGCGAACGTGGCCGGCATCGTCGGCGGCTTCATCGTGTTCGGCGACCCGCTGCCCGCCGGCCCGCTGCCGATCATCGTCCAGTGCTTCGCGTTCATGCTCGTGCTCGGCGCGGCGTGGCTGATGCCGGCGCCGGTCCGGGTCCCCGGCCCCGAAGTCTCGGTCGCCGCCGCTTAATCTGGGTCTCGCTGCGCTCGACGTCCCTGGGGCCGTTCCGCCCGGCGTCCGTGCCCGGCGGGCCTGGTCGCGACCACCTCGGCCGGGCAAGGATGCCCGGCCGCCCGGCCCCATGGACGCCGCGCAGCGGCCCATCCTCCGGATCGGCTAACCGGCCCTTCCGGTCTGCACAATTGCCTTGGCGTGCTGCCGGCGATACGGTTGTACAAAACGGCACGCGACTGGAGGAGACCGGATGGCGAGCACCGAGGAGGCAATTCGGACCGGGCAGAGCACGCTCCAGGAGCTGGCCAAGCGCCACCTGTGGATGCACTTCACCCGCATGTCGGCCTATGACGATGAGCACGACGTGCCGATCATCGTCCGAGGCGACGGCTGCTACGTGTGGGACGAGCACGGCAAGCGCTATCTGGACGCGCTGTCGGCGCTGTTCTGCGTGAACATCGGCCACGGCCGCGCCGACGTCGTCCAGGCCGGCGCCGACCAGGCCAAGGAGCTGGGTTTCTTCACGACCTGGTCCTACGCCCACCCGCCGGCGATCGAGCTCGCCGCGCGGATCGCGTCGCTCGCGCCCGGAGACCTGAACCGGGTGTTCTTCACGAGCGGCGGCAGCGAGGCGGTCGAGTCCGCCTACAAGCTCGCGCGCCAGTACCACAAGGTTACCGGCAGCCCGAACAAGACCAAGCTGATCGCGCGCGAGATCGCCTACCACGGGACGAGCCTCGGCGCGCTGTCGGCGACCGGCATCACCAGCCTGCGCCAACCGTTCGAGCCGCTCACGCCCGGGCGACCATCATGTGCCCGAACACCAACACATACCGGATGCCTCCGGGCGTCGGTGAGAGCTGGTTCGCCGAGTCGATCGCGGAGAAGATCGAGTTCGAGGGCCCGGACACGGTGGCGGCGGTGATCCTCGAGCCGGTACAGAACGGCGGCGGCTGCTTCACACCGCCCGACGGCTACTTCCAGCGCGTGCGCGAGATCTGCGATGAGTACAACGTGCTGCTGATCTCCGACGAGGTGATCTGCGCCTGGGGACGTCTCGGCGAGTGGTTCGGCGCCCACAAGTACGGATACCAGCCGGACATGATCACGACCGCGAAGGGGATCACGAGCGCGTACGCGCCAATGGGGGCGGTGATCGCGTCCGACCGTGTCGCCGAGCCGTTCCTGCACGGCCACGAAAGCTTCACGCACGGATTCACGTTCGCCGGACACCCGGTGTGCTCGGCGATCGCGATGGCGAACCTGGACGTATTCGAGCGCGAGGGCATTCTCGAGAACGTGCGCGCCAACGAGGGCAAGTTCCGCGCCATGCTCGACGGGCTGCGCGAGCTGCCGATCGTGGGCGACGTCCGCGGCACCGGCTACTTCCACGCGCTCGAGTTGGTCAAGGACAGGGACACCAAGGAGACGTTCGACGACGAGGAGTGCGAGACGCTCCTGCGCGGGTTCCTGTCCGGCGAGCTGTTCCGCCGCGGGCTGATCTGCCGTGCCGACGACCGCGGCGATCCGGTGATCCAGCTGTCGCCGCCGCTGATCGCGGGACCCGAGCAGTTCGCGGAGATCGAGGAGGTCCTCCGCGACGTGCTGACCGAGGCCGGCGAGCGGATGCAGGTGCACGCCCCGGCTCGAACGGCGACGCACACCGCGATGCCGAGATAGCTCAGGATGCTGACGGTCGGGGACCTGCTACGCGACCTGGACGTTCGCCTGCTCGCGGGCGAGCGCGGGCTGCACCTGCCGGTGCGGTGGGTGCACATCTCCGAGCTGCTCGACCCGACGCCGTGGCTGTCCGGTGGTGAGCTGCTGCTCACCACCGGGATGCAGCTGGACACGCCGGCGCAGCAGCGGGAGTTTGCGGCGCGTCTGGCGGACCACCACCTGGCCGGACTGGGGTTCGGGACCGGCTTCAAGCATTCGGCGGTCCCGCCGCCGCTGCTCGAGGTCGCGGCCGAGCGAGAGTTCCCGGTGTTCGAGGTTCCCTACGAGGTGCCGTTCATCGCGGTCACCGAGGCGGCGTTCACGCAGCTCGTCAACGAGCAGTACGCGGTGTTGCGCCGAGCGCTGGCGGCTCAGGAGCGGCTGGAGCGGATCGTGCTGTCCGAGCGGGGCCTCGATGCCCTCGTCAGCGCGCTGGCCACGCTGATCGGGGCGGCCGTCGTCGTCTTCGACGCTCGCGGCGAGCCTTTGCAGCAGCACGCTTTCCGTCGCGCGATCGAGCCCGACGCGCTCGAGGCGCTGCGCGGCGAGGTGCACGAGCGGGCCCGGCGCCGCGAGGCGCGCGCGTTCATGCCGTCGCTGGCCGACGGCGACCAGGGCCTGGCGCTGCCGGTCGCCGCCGACGGGGCGCCGCGGCCCGCGGGCGCCGGCGGCGGGTCCGGGCGAGCGCCCGAGGCATGGCTGGTGGCGATCAAGGACGCCGGCCCGCTGTCCGACTTCGACCGGCTGACGCTGCATCAGGCGGTCACGATCGTGGCGCTCGAGCTGCTGCGCTCTCGCGTCGCCGGCGACACCGAGCGCAGGCTCGCCGGCGACGTGCTCGACGCGATCGTCAGCGGCGAGCTGGCCGGCTCGGAGCTGGCTCGCCGGCTCGGGCCGTTCGGCCTGTCCGACCGCGTCGCGGCGGTCGTGCTGCGGCGCGCCGGCGACGGGGGGGGATCGGGCACGTCGGTCGAGACCGCGCTCTCCGGGACGCTGCGCGAGGAGGCGACGCCCGCGCTGGTGGCCTCGGTCGGTTCGCTCGCGTGCGCGCTGGTGCCGGGCGGGAGCTCCGAGGACGAGCTGTTCGCGCTGGGGGACCAGGTCGCAACGGCGGCGGCGGCCGAGCTGGGCGATGAGGTCCGGGTCGGCATCGGGCGCGCCGTGCCGGCGGTGGATGCGCGGCGGAGCTTTCACGAGGCGCGGTGCGCGCTCGAGGCGCTCGCGCTGGGGGAAGCGGTCCCCGAGAACGGCAACGGGTTTGGGCCCGCATCGTCGTCGGAGCATCCGCGGGTGGCGACATACAAGGACCTCGGGTCGTTCCAGCTGCTGCTGTCCTTGCAGGACGACGAGGCGCTGCGGCTGTTCTGCGACTCGATCCTCGGGCCGATCGAGGCCAGCGAGGGTCCGTACGGAGGCGAGCTGATGCGCTCACTCGAGGCGTTCATCGAGGAGAACGGGCAGTGGGAGCGCGCGGCCCGGCGGTTGTACTGCCACCGCCACACCCTGCGTTACCGGATCCGCCGCGTGGAGGAGCTGACGGGCCGGAACCTCGGGTCGGCCCGCGATCGGATCGAGTTCTGGCTGGCGCTGCGCGGACGGCAGCTGGTGCGTTGAGTTTGAGTGACTACTAGCCGGAAGGCGGTTCTAGCGTGAAGGTCGGGGTTCCAACAGAGGTGAAGTCGGATGAGTACCGGGTCGCGCTGACGCCGGCCGGCGTTCGCGAGCTGGTTGACGCCGGACACGAGGTGTTCGTGCAGAGCGGCGCGGGCCTCGGGTCGGCGATCCCCGACGAGGGGTTCTCGGGCCAAGGGGCGACGGTCGTTCCCGACGCCGACGCGGTGTTCGAGGAGGCGACTCTGATCGTCAAGGTCAAGGAGCCCCAGCCTCCGGAGGTGGGGCGGCTGAAGCCTAACCACACGCTGTTCACGTACCTCCACCTCGCGGCGGATGCCGAGTTGACGCGCGGATTGATGGCGACGGGTGCGACCTGCATCGCCTACGAGACCGTCGAGGACGCGCGCGGGCGCCTGCCGCTGCTCGCGCCGATGTCGGAGGTCGCCGGCAAAATCGCCACGCAGGCGGGCGCGTTCATGCTCGAGAAGCCGCTCGGGGGGCGGGGGATCCTGCTGGGCGGTGTCCCCGGCGTCGCGGCCGCCAACGTGATGATCATCGGTGGCGGCGTGGTCGGGATGAACGCCGCGTTCATCGCGGTGGGGATGGAGGCCACGGTCTACGTGTATGACCGCAACGTCGACCGGCTGCGGGAGCTCGACATCGCATTCGGGGGGCGGGCGGACACGTGCTTCGCGTCGACGCTGGAGATCGAGGAGCGGCTGCCGTACATGGACCTGGTGATCGGGGCAGTCTTGGTGCACGGCGCTCGCGCGCCGCGAGTCGTCACGCGCTCGCAGCTCGGGCTGATGAAGCACCAGGCGGTCCTGGTGGACGTCTCGATCGACCAGGGCGGCTGTTTTGAGACCTCGCGGCCGACCACGCACTCCGACCCGACGTACGAGGTCGACGGGATCACCCACTACTGCGTGACGAACATGCCGGGGGCGGTGCCGATCACCTCGACCGCCGCGCTCACGAACGCCACGATCCCTTATGTCCTGCACCTGGCGACTTCGGGCGTCGCCGGCGCCATCACCGAGAACTCCGGGCTGAAGCTCGGCGTGAACGTCGCCGGCGGTCAGGTGACGTACGCGCCCGTGGCTGAGGCGGTCGGGGTGCCTTGGGTGTCGGTCGATGACGCGCTGGGGGTCGCCGCGGCGTAGGAGGTTGCGGCGGCGCTACGCCGGCGATTTCCACCGGACCTTTCCGAAGAAGGTCGCAATTATTGCGACCTTCTTCCCGAGCACGCGATCCGAACGATCAACTCGGGATATCAACCGCGGGAGCCACAGGATGGAAACAGCGCAAATTCGCGCCCCTGCTACGCTCCCGATCCGATGCCGACTACCAGCCAATTGATTCGCAAGGGCCGGACGCCGCCCAAGAAGAAGCTCGCCACGCCGGGTCTCAAGTCCGGCAAGGCGCGCAAGAAGAAGGTTGCCGCCCCGCAGCGACGCGGCGTCTGCACCCGCGTGTACACCACCACGCCGAAAAAGCCGAACTCGGCTCTGCGTAAGGTCGCCCGTGTGCGGCTGACGAACGGCATGGAGGTCGGCGCGTACATCCCCGGCGAGGGCCACAACCTCCAGGAGCACTCGGTGGTGCTGGTCCGCGGCGGCCGGGTCAAGGACCTTCCGGGGTTCCGCTACAAGGTGATCCGCGGGACGCTCGACGCCGCCGGCGTCGGCGACCGCAAGAAGGCGCGCTCGCAGTACGGCGTGAAGGCCAAGTAGCAGATGCCGCGTCGCGCCGCCGCTCAGGTCCGGCCGGTCGAGCCCGACCCCGTTCACCGCAATCGCCTCGTCCAGCAGGTCATCAACAAGGTGATGCTCGACGGCAAGAAGTCCGTCGCCGAGCAGATCGTCTACGACGCGCTCGCGATTCTCGGCGAGCGCACGGGCAAGAACCCGGTCGAGCAGCTCGAGGTCGGGATCAAGGCGCTCACTCCGGTGCTGGAGGTCAAGTCGCGCCGCGTCGGTGGCGCCACCTACCAGGTGCCGCTCGAGGTCCCGGCTCGCCGGGCCCGGACGCTCGCGGTCCGCTGGCTGGTCCAGTTCTCCCGGCAGCGCCGTGAGAAGTCGATGGCCCAGCGTCTCGCGCACGAGCTGCTCGACGCGCAGCAGCAGCAGGGCGCCGCCTACAAGCGCAAGGACGACGTGTACCGCATGGCGCAGGCCAACAAGGCCTTCGCCCACTATCGCTGGTAGGACCGCTGGGCTCGGGTAACAGCTAGTCGCGCGCGACCGTGTCGGTGGTCTGTCGAAGGGGTCGCCCCAGCGCGGTCCGTCCGTGGCTGCGCTGCGCAGGTGGATGGCCCTTTCCGGGGCCCTCGCGTGAAGCGCGGTCGCCTATCACCGACCGGTCACTCACGCGCCGGGCCCCAGAAGGGCGCCACCGAAGCTAGGCGAGGGCTGCCCACCACACGGGACCGGGGGCTGCAGTGAGACAACCCTCGCGTGTGTCAAGGGTAACGGCGGAATCGGGCGAGGTCGCAAGACCGGGGCGGCAGTGTCAGCATCCCGACATTCGTCCGCCAGGAGCGGGAAGTCTAAGAAGATTCGTATGCCCGGGGACGGTGGTTGGTCGCGGGGCAAGCACGTGGGAGAGCGCGGTGAACTGCGAGACGAGATCAGGAGCGCGCCGAGCGCGGCCGTGAGAGCCACCGCCAAGACCGCGCCACCGTGGCTCTCGCGGCGACCCTGAGGAGGGGCCTACGAGGCGATTTGAAGCCTCAGATCCTCTGCTATATTCGGTGTTCGCCTCGGGTGGTGCGCTGATCCGTGCGCTCCCGGAGGCGCGCAGGTTCCCCGCAATGGAGTCGTCCACCAGATAGACATCCGCCCCTTTTCGACAGCTGCGTCGCGAGTGGGCCCGATGGGCCCTTTTTTATGTCCGCAGCCTGGGCCTCGGAACCGGTGCGGTTTGACCCATACGACTTAGCGACCTCCGCTCCGAACAACAGACACTCATGCCTCGCACATTCCCTCTGAACAAGATTCGCAACATCGGGATCATGGCCCACATCGACGCCGGTAAGACGACGACGACCGAGCGCATCCTGTACTACACAGGTCGGACCTACAAGATGGGGGAGGTTCACGAGGGCGCGGCCGTCATGGACTGGATGGCGCAGGAGCAGGAGCGCGGGATCACGATCACCTCCGCCGCCACCACGGCCGAGTGGAAGGGCTACCGGATCAACATCATCGATACGCCGGGCCACGTCGACTTCACGGTCGAGGTGGAGCGCTCGCTGCGCGTGCTCGACGGCGCGATCGCGCTGTTCGACTCGGTCGCCGGCGTCGAGCCGCAGTCCGAGACAGTGTGGCGCCAGGCCGACAAGTACCGCGTTCCGCGCATCGCCTACATCAACAAGATGGACCGCATCGGCGCTGCCTTCGACCGCGGGGTGCAGATGATGGTCGATCGCCTGGGCGCGAACCCCGTGCCGGTCCAGCTGCCGATCGGCGCCGAGGCCGATTTCCGCGGCATCGTCGACCTGATCGGCATGAAGGCGATCATCTACAAGGACGAGCTCGGCAAAGAGCAGGACATCGTCGAGATCCCGGCCGAGATGGCCGACGAGGCCGCGGCCGCGCGTGAGAAGCTGCTCGACGAGGTCTCCCATCACGACGACGAGCTGGTCGAGATGATCCTCGAGGAGCAGGAGATCTCGCCCGAGCGCCTCAAGGAGTCGATCCGCAAGGCGACGCTGGCGATCGACATCACCCCCGTCCTGTGCGGGTCGAGCTTCAAGAACAAGGGCGTCCAGCCGCTGCTCGACGCGGTCCTCGACTACCTGCCGAGCCCGCTCGACGTTCCGGCGGTCGAGGGCCTCGAGCCCCACAAGGCGTCGGACAACGGTGACGCGCCGGCGCATCGCGGCGCCTCCGACGAGGAGCCGTTCGCGGCGCTCGCGTTCAAGATCATGGCCGACCCGTACGTCGGCAAGCTCACGTACTTCCGCGTCTACTCGGGTCAGCTCGAGGCGGGCGCGCGCATCCTCAACGTGAACACCGGCCGGACCGAGCGCATCGGCCGCATCCTGATGATGCACGCGAACGAGCGCGAGGAGGTCAAGGAGGTACACGCCGGTGACATCGCGGCCGCGGTCGGGATCAAGCAGGTCGTGACCGGCGACACGCTGGCCGCGCCCGACAAGCCGATCAAGCTCGAGACGATCGTGTTCCCCGAGCCGGTGATCAAGGTCGCGATCGAGCCGAAGACCAAGGCCGACCAGGAGAAGATGGCGACCGCGCTGGGCCGGCTGGCCGAGGAGGACCCGACGTTCCAGGTACGGACCAACGAGGAGACCGGCCAGACCGAGATCTCCGGCATGGGCGAGCTGCATCTCGAGGTGCTGGTTGACCGCATGCTCCGCGAGTACAAGGTCGACGCCAACGTCGGCCGCCCCCAGGTCTCCTACCGCGAGACGATCAAGGGCACGGCTCAGAAGGTCGAGGGCCGGTTCGTCCGGCAGACCGGTGGCGCGGGCCAGTACGGGATCGTCTACGTGGACGTCGAGCCGGCGCCCGGTGAGGGATTCGACTTCGTCAACAAGATCAGGGGCGGGTCGATCCCTACGGAGTTCATCCCGGCGGTCGAGAAGGGCATGGAGGAGGCGATGGAGAACGGACCGCGTGCGGGCTACCCGATGGTGGACGTGCGCGCGACGCTGACCGACGGCAAGTACCACGACACCGACTCCTCAGAGCTGGCGTTCAAGGTGGCGGGGTCGCTCGCGCTCAAGGCGGCGGTGGCGAGGGCCAAGCCGATCCTGCTCGAGCCGATCTTCGCGGTCGAGGTCGTGACGCCCGAGGAGTTCATGGGGGACGTCATCGGCGACCTCAACCGCCGGCGCGGCCACGTCAACGGGATGGAGCAGCGCGGCAACGCGCAGGTCATCACCGCGCACGTGCCGCTGGCCGAGATGTTCGGGTACGCCACCGACGTGCGGTCAAACACCCAGGGCCGCGCGACGTACACCATGCAATTCGAGCGCTATGAGGAAGTGCCGCCCAATATCGCCGAGCGCGTGATCGGCGACCAGGGCCAGGCGGCCGCCTAGGCACACCCTCGAGCAGAATCCTTATATCCTGAACAGGTTCGTCCGTAGACGGACATCACTACTGAAACAGAAGGAGCGAAAGCAAAGTGGCGAAAGCCAAGTTCGAGCGCGATAAGCCCCACGTCAACGTCGGCACCATCGGTCACATCGACCATGGCAAGACGACGCTGACGGCCGCCATCACGAAGGTGCTGAACGAGAAGTTCGGCGGCACCGAGGTGCGGTCGTTCGAATCGATCGACAACGCTCCTGAGGAGAAGGCGCGCGGCATCACGATCGCGACCTCACACGTCGAGTACCAGACCCCCAACCGTCACTACGCCCACGTCGACTGTCCGGGTCATGCCGACTACGTCAAGAACATGATCACCGGCGCCGCCCAGATGGACGGCGCGATCCTGGTCGTCTCAGCGGCGGACGGCGCCATGCCCCAGACGCGCGAGCACATCCTGCTCGCCCGACAGGTCGGCGTGCCTTACATCGTCGTGTTCCTCAACAAGGTCGACATGGTCGACGACCCCGAGCTCCTCGAGCTCGTCGAGGTCGAGATCCGCGACCTGCTCTCCGAGTACGACTTCCCGGGCGATGACATCCCGTTCGTAGCCGGTTCGGCGCTCAAGGCGCTCGAGGGCGACGAGGAGTACGAGGCCAAGATCCTCGAGCTCGCGGACGCACTCGACACCTACATTCCGGAGCCCGTGCGCGATCTCGACAAGCCTTTCCTGATGCCGGTCGAGGACGTGTTCTCGATCACCGGCCGCGGCACCGTCGCGACCGGCCGTGTCGAGCAGGGCATCATCAAGACCGGCGAGACCGTCGAGATCGTGGGCATCAAGGCCACGACGAGCACGGTCGTGACCGGGGTCGAGATGTTCAAGAAGATCCTCGACCAGGGTCAGGCGGGAGACAACGTCGGGTGCCTGCTCCGCGGCACCAAGCGGGACGAGATCGAGCGTGGGCAGGTTCTGTGCAAGCCCGGCTCGATCACGCCGCACACCAAGTTCAAGGCCGAGGTCTATGTCCTGAAGAAGGAGGAGGGCGGCCGTCACACGCCGTTCTTCACGGGCTACCGGCCGCAGTTCTATTTCCGCACCACCGACGTCACCGGCGTGGCGAGGCTGCCCGAGGGCACCGAGATGGTCATGCCGGGTGACAACGTCCAGATGGAGATCGAGCTGATCCAGCCGATCGCCATGGACCAGGGTCTGCGGTTCGCGATCCGCGAGGGCGGCCGTACGGTCGGCTCGGGGGTCGTCTCCGAAGTAATCGAATAGTTGATGAGGCGGCGGTGCCGTAAGGCGCCGCCGCCTCTTTGTGTCAGATACGACCTTTGGGGGTGGGCCCCGGAACCCGGGGCCCGCCTTCGTGCCTGGAGATAGCCAAGCGTTGGCAACGATTGCCCAAAACAAAATCCGAATTCGCCTGAAGTCCTACGACCACTCGGCGATCGAGACGGCGGCCAAGGAGATCGTCGAGACGGCCACGCGCACCGGCGCGACCGTCTCTGGTCCCGTGCCGCTCCCGACCGAGAAGAACGTCTACTGCGTGATCCGCTCGCCGTTCAAGGACAAGGACTCGCGTGAGCACTTCGAGATCCGCACGCACAAGCGGCTGATCGACATCCACCAGCCCACCCCGAAGACGGTCGACTCGCTCCAGCGGCTCGACCATCTCCCGGCCGGCGTGGATATCGAGATCCGCCTCGCGTCCTGAATCACGATGCCCGCGATCCTCGCCAAGAAGCTCGGGATGACGCAGCGGTTCCTCGACGACGGCCGCGTCGAGCGCGTGACCGTGCTCGAGGCGGGGCCGTGTCCGGTGACCGCGATCCGTACGGTCGAGCGCGATGGCTACGAGGCCGTCCAGCTCGCGTTCGGCCAGTGCAAGGAGAAGTCGATCACCAAGCCTGAGCTCGGGCATTTGAAGAAGGCCGACGCGTCGGCACATCGCCACCTCGCGGAGTTCCGCGACGAGGCGGGCGAGCTGCTCGTCGGCCAGACCGTGACCGTTGAGGCGTTCAACGTCGGGGACAAGATCAAGGTCTCAGGCAAGACCAAGGGCAAGGGCTTCCAGGGGACGATCAAGCGCCACAACTTCAGCAGCGGACCTAAGTCGCACGGCTCGCACAACGTTCGCGCGCCGGGCTCGATCGGTGCCTCGGCGACGCCGTCGCGGGTGTTCAAAGGCGTGCGCGGCCCTGGCCGGATGGGCGGGGGGCGCGTGACCCAGCGCGGCCTGACCGTGGTCGAGATCATCGCGGGCCAGAACCTGATGCTGATCCGCGGCGCCGTCCCCGGGCCGCGCGGCGGGACGGTGGAGGTGCGGAGCGATGGCTAGCGCGCGGGTGCTCGGTGGCGGCAGCGTCGACCTCGATCCGACCGCGTTCGAGGCGAGCTTCAACATGCCACTCGTGCACGAGACGGTGCGCGCCGAGCTGAACGCTCGCCGCCACGGCACCGCGTCGACCAAGACACGCGGGGAGGTCTCGGGCGGCGGCGCGAAGCCGTGGCGCCAGAAGGGCACGGGCCGGGCGCGGGCAGGATCGTCGCGCTCGCCGGTGTGGACGGGCGGCGGCACCGTGTTCGGTCCCACCCCTCGCCACTACACGGTCAAGGTCAACCGCAAGGCGCGCCGGGCGGCGCTGCGCAGCGTGCTGTCGCTGCACGCCGGGCGCGAATCGCTCGCGGTGTTCGACGCGACTGTCTTTTCCGAGCCGTCGACGAAGCAGGCGGCGGAGTTGCTCGACGGATGGGACGCGAGCGCGCCGACGCTCGTCGTGCTGACCGAGTCCGAAGCCGCCGCCGGCAAGTCGTTCCGGAATCTCGTCCACGCCGACGCCGTCCCGGTCCAGGACGCGGGGGTGGCCGATCTCGTCCGAGCGGCCTCGCTGCTCGTGTCCGAGGCGGCGCTCCAGTCGCTCGTCGCGCGTGCCGGCGGGTCCGCGTCCGGCGACTCGTCCGGCGGCGACGAAGCGGAGGAGGCGGCCTGATGGAGCCCACCCAGGTGATCATCCGCCCGGTCCTGTCGGAGAAGACGTTCGCCCTCGCGGAGGTCGGGAAGTACACGTTCCGCGTCCACGACAAGGCGCACAAGACCCAGATCCGTCAGGCGATCGAGCAGCTGTTCGACGTCAAGGTGCTCGAGGTCCGCACCGCCCACGTGCACTCCAAGCCCAAGCGCCGCGGCCAGACCCGCGGCCGCACCCGTCAGTGGAAGAAGGCGATCGTCCAGGTGCGCGAGGGCCAGACGATCCCGATCTTCGGTGGACTGGAGGCCGGCGAATAGATGCCCATTCGTAAGCCCAAGCCGACCTCACCGGGTCGACGCTTCGTCACCTATCCCGACTACGCCGAGATCACGCGCGACAAGCCGGAGAAGTCGCTTGTCGAGGGGCTCAAGAAATCGGGGGGACGCAACGCGTACGGCCGCAAGACCTCGCGCCACCGCGGCGGCGGCGCCAAGCGGCTGTACCGCAAGATCGACTTCAAGCGTCGCAAGGACGGAATCCCCGCGAAGGTCGCGCACATCGAGTACGACCCGAACCGTTCGGCGTACATCGCGCTGCTGCACTACGCCGACGGCGAGAAGCGCTACATCCTCGCGCCGCAGCGGCTGCGCGTCGGCATGACCGTCCAGTCGGGCGAACGCGCCGAGATCCGCGTCGGGAACAGCCTTCCGCTCGGGAACATGCCGGCCGGCACCGTCGTCCACAACGTCGAGCTGACGCCCGGCCGCGGCGGCCAGATGGCGCGCGCCGCCGGCGCCGGCGTGCAGCTGCTGGCGAAGGACGGCGACTACGTGACGCTGCGCCTGCCCTCGGGCGAGATGCGAATGGTGCAGGCCGAGTGCCGCGCGACCGTGGGTACGATCGGCAACACCGATCACCAGAACGTGTCGATCGGCAAAGCCGGGCGCAAGCGCCACATGGGCGTGCGCCCACAGACCCGCGGGACCGCGATGAACCCCGTCGACCACCCGCACGGTGGCGGCGAGGGCTCGACGACTCCCGGGCGCCACCCGGTAACCCCGTGGGGCGTGCCGACGCTCGGCTATCGCACGCGGCCGAAGGGCAAGGCTTCAGACAAATACATCGTGCGCGGACGCAGGAGAGGTAAGAAGCGATGAGTCGCTCCAGCAAGAAGGGACCGTTCGTCGAGGAGCGGCTGATGTCGCGGATCGAGGCGATGAACGCCTCGGGTGAGAAGCGCATGCTCCGCACCTGGTCGCGCGCGTCGACGATCTTCCCCGAGATGGTCGGTCACACGATTGCCGTGCACGACGGCCGCAAGCACGTGCCGGTGTTCGTCACCGAGTCGATGGTCGGCCACAAACTCGGTGAGTTCGCCCCTACGCGCCTGTATCGCGGGCATGCCGGCACCGGTAAGAGACGATGACTCCAGACGAGAACCCGGAACAGCGGCCGAAGCGTCGTCGTCTCCGCAGGACCTCCGCGGACAGCGCCCCCGACAGCGTCGAGCCCGAGGTCATCGAGCAGACCCCGGAGGATGTCGAGGCCGAGGAAGCCGCCGCTGACGTGATGCTCGAGGCTGACGCCGAGGCGGAGGGCGAGGACGAAGCCGAGCAGTCGGAGGCCGAGGCAGCCGACTCGGTGCCCGAACTTGATGCGGGGCACGAAGCCGAGCAGCCGGAGCGGGCACCGGCACCCGCTCCCCGCCGTCGGAGAAGGGGCGAGCGTGGCGAGCGCCGGGACGTGGTGGTGAGGGCGCAGGCCAAGTACGTCCGCTCGTCGGCGCGCAAGGCGCGCGTGGTGTGCGACCACATAAGGGGAAAGAGCGTTGAAGAAGCGCGAGCTATCCTCGCTCACACGTCGCGTTCGGTCGCGCGCGACTGGAGCAAGCTGCTCGAGTCGGCGGTGGCCAACGCTGAGAACAACCACGAGCTCGTGGGCGAGGACCTTTACGTGAAGGCGGTCCACGCCGACGAGGGGCCGACGATCAGGCGCTTCCGGCCCCGCGCGATGGGCCGGGCCACGCGGATCCGCAAGCGCACCAGCCATCTCACGATCTTGCTCACGCCGAAGGACTAAGTCACAGATATGGGTCAAAAAGTTCATCCCGAGTCGCTCCGCGTGGGCTACATCCACGACTGGAAGTCGAACTGGTTCAACGAGCGCCAGTTCGCAGACTTCCTGGACGAGGACACCAAGATTCGCGAGCACATCATCGGCCGGCTATCCCACGCCGGTCTGTCCGACATCACGATCCGCAAGAACCAGAACGAGGTCGAGGTCAACATCAACACGGCCCGGCCCGGCATCGTGATCGGCAAGTCCGGATCCGAGGTCGACCAGCTGCGCCGCGACCTGCACCGCATCACCGGCAAGCAGGTCAAGGTCAACATCCTCGAGATCAAGCGTCCCGAGCTCGACGCGCGCCTGGTGGCGCAGTCGATCGCTGAGCAGCTCCAGAACCGCGTCGCGTTCCGCCGTGCGATGAAGCGCGCGCTCACGAGCGCGATGCGATCCGGCGCCAAGGGCGTGAAGGTGCAGGTCTCCGGACGCCTGGGCGGCGCCGAGATGGCGCGCACCGAGGGCTACTCCGACGGCCGCGTGCCGCTGCACACGCTCCGCGCCGACATCGACTACGGCTTCCACGAGGCCCGCACGACGTTCGGGCGGATCGGTGTGAAGTGCTGGATCAACAAGGGCGAGATCATGCCCGCGGGCTACACCGGCGCCGACCTGACGATCATGGACGAGCCCGCGCCCCAGGCGCCCGAGCGTGACGGCCGCGGGGGACGCGGCGGGCGCGACGGACGCGGTGGCGGTGGCGGTGGCGGTCGTGGTCGTGGCGGCGGCCCCGGGGGCCGTGGCGGTCCGGGTGGTCCTGGCGGCCGTGGCGGTGGACTGGGCGGCCCGGGCGGTGCCGGCGGTCGCGGTGGCGGTGGTCGCGGAGGCGGACCCGGTGGCGGCGGTGGCGGTGGTCGCGGAGGCGGACCCGGTGGTGGCGGCGGTGGCGGTCGTGGTGGCGGTGGTCGCGGCGGCGGTCCAGGCGGTGGACGTGGCCCTGGAGGTCCCGGCGGCGGTCGCGGCCCCGGTGGCGGCGGACGCGGCCCGGGTGGCGGCGGCGGTGGTCGCGGTCCTGGCGGCGGAGGACGTTCCGGTGGGGGCGGTGGCGCTCCCGGCGGCGGTGGCGGCGCTCCCGGCGGCGGTGGCGGCGGCGGCGGCGGCGGCGGCGGCCGGCTTCCCGGCGGCGGCGGTGGCGGCCGGCCGAACAGGCAGGACGGTGGTAGCTGATGCTCGCCCCCAAGCGCGTCAAACATCGCAAGGTGCATCGCGGGCGCCGGCGCGGCATGTCGCGCGGGCAGACGAAGGTGCAGTTCGGCGAGTACGGCCTCAAGGCACTCGATGCCGGCTGGCTCACGAACCGCCAGATCGAGGCCGCCCGAATCGCGATGACCCGCAAGATCAAGCGCGGCGGCAAGGTGTGGATCAACGTGTATCCCGACAAGTCGTTCACGAAGAAGCCGGCCGAGACGCGGATGGGCTCCGGCAAGGGCTCGCCCGAAGGCTGGGTCGCGGTGGTCAAGCCCGGCCGCGTGATGTTCGAGCTCGCCGGCGTTCCCGAGCCGCTGGCGCGCGAGGCGATGCGGCTCGCCGGTCACAAGCTTTCCGTCCGCACCAAGTTCGTGATGCGAGAGGACGCGTGAGATGAGGCCGTCCGACGTCCGAGACCTCACCGACGCCGAGCTGCGCGAGCACATCCAGACCGCTCGCCGCGAGCTGTTCGGGCTGCGCTTCCAGCACGCCACGTCCGAGCTCGAGAACACCGCCGGCCTGAAGCGCGCCAAGCGCGAGATCGCGCGGGCACTGACAATCCAGCGCGAACGAGAACTGCGGAATGGCTGAAGAAACCGAGAACAACGAAACTGCACAGACGCCGGAAGTGGCGGCGGCCGGGGCCGAGGCGGCGCCGGCGCCCGCGGAGGCTGCGCCCCGAGGGAGCCGCAGGAGGTCGTCGCGCCCAAGGAGCGGCGCCGTCGGGCCCGCGCCGGCAAGGCGGCCAAGACCGCCGCGCGCAAGCCGCGCACGCCCGAGGAGCGTCACGCCGACCGCGTCGACGAGCGGCGCAAGAAGGCCGTGGTTCGTCGCGGCGAGCGTGCCCGGGCTCGCCAGAAGTCGCGCGAGAGCGGCACCGTGGCCGAGCGCACCCCGCCGCGCGAGCACGGGCCCGGCCGGCAGAAGACCCGCCAGGGGGTCGTCGTCTCCGACAAGGCCGACAAGACGATCACGGTCCGGATCGACATCGCTCGCCGCCACCGGCGCTACGAGAAGATCGTGCGGACCTCGAGCACGCTGCACGCGCACGACGAGACCAACAACGCCCACATCGGCGACATGGTGATCGTGCGCGAGTGCCGGCCGATGTCGCGGCTCAAGCGGTGGCGGCTGGTGCAAGTCGTCGAGCGGGCCGAGTGACCGACGGGACCGGACGATGATCCAGAACGAGACACGACTGCGCGTCGCCGACAACACCGGCGCGAGGGAGATCCTCGTGATCCGCGTGCGCGGCGGCCACCGGCGCCGCTACGCCGGCGTCGGGGACATCGTGACCGCGACGGTCAAGCAGGCCAGCCCGCAGGGCTCGGTCAAGAAGGGTGAGGTCGTGACCGCTGTGGTCGTTCGCACCCGTAAGTCGTACGGCCGCGAGGACGGCACGTACATCGCCTTCGACGAGAACGCCGCGGTGCTGATCGACAACCAGAACAACCCTCGCGGCACGCGCATCTTCGGCCCCGTCGCGCGCGAGCTGCGCGAGCGCAACTTCATGAAGATCGTGTCGCTGGCCCCGGAGGTGCTGTGATGCCCGCGCGACTGAAGTCCGGCGACGAGGTGATCGTGGTCGGCGGCAAGGATCGCGGCAAGCGCGGCAGGATCCTCCGCGTCGACCCCAAGCATCAGCGCGTGTACATCGAGGGCCTGAACATGATCAAGCGCCACCAGAAGCCTCGCCAGGTGGCGGGCGCCCAGCGCGCCGAGCAGGTCGGCGGCGTGATCGAGCGCGAGGGCCCGATTCACGTCTCGAACGTGATGCTGGCCGACCCCAAAGAAGGGAAGCCGACCCGCGTCGGCGTCGAGGTTCACGAGGGCAAGCGGTTGCGGATCGCGCGGCGCAGCGGAACGAGGGTCGACTGATGAGCGATAGGAGCCGGCGCTGATGCCCACGGCACGTCTCAAGACCCGTTACAACGAGGAGATCCGGCCGGCGCTGACCGAGCGGTTCGGCTACTCCACGCCGATGCGCGCGCCTCGGATCACGAAGGTCACCGTGAACATGGGCGTCGGCGACGCCAAGCAGGACTCGAAGATGCTCGACGCCGCGTCCGAGCAGCTGGCGACGATCACCGGCCAGCGGCCGAACGTCCGCCGAGCGCGCAAGTCGATCGCGCAGTTCAAGGTCCGCGAGGGGATGCCGGTCGGGGTCGCCGTGACCCTGCGCGGCGAGCGCTCGTACGAGTTCCTTGACCGCCTGATGTCGGTCGCGATCCCGCGGATCCGCGACTTCCGCGGCTTGAACCCACGCTCGTTCGACGGCCGCGGGAACTACTCGATGGGCGTGCGCGAGCAGATCATCTTCCCCGAGGTGGACTACGACGAGGTCGACCAGGTCCGCGGCCTGGACATCACGATCACGACCACTGCCCAGAGTGACGACGAGGCGTTCGCGCTGCTCGAGGCGTTCGGGATGCCATTTGCCAGAGAAGGCCGCCCGCAGGCGGCCGGTACCCAGACGTAAAGGATCACATGGCCAAAACTTCTCAGGTTGTCCGTCAGCGGCGCACGCCGAAGTACAAGACGCGCGGTTACACCCGCTGCCGGCGGTGCGGCCGGGCGCGCGCGGTCTATCGCAAGTTCGGCGTGTGCCGAATCTGCCTGCGCGAGCTGGCGCACAACGGCTTCATCCCCGGCATGACCAAGTCGAGCTGGTAAAGGGGGAGCCATGTCGATGACCGATCCGATTGCGGACTTCCTGACCCGGCTGCGCAACGCCGCCAACGCCCAGCACCACGACGTGACGATGCCGTCGTCGAAGATGAGCAGCGAGCTCGCGCGGATCCTGCGAGAGCAGGGGTACATCGAGGCCTACGAGGTGCACGAGTCCCGTTCCGGCCGGCCCGGCGACGAGCTGACGATCACGCTCAAATACACCGAGGCGCGCAAGCCGGTGATTTCGGGGCTCCGGCGCGTGTCGCGGCCCGGCCAGCGCACGTACGTCGACCACGCCCACATCCCCCGCGTCCAGGGCGGGATGGGGACCGCGATCATCTCCACCTCCAAGGGCGTCATGACCGGTCACGACGCGCGCATCGCCGGCGTCGGCGGCGAAGTCGTGGCGAACGTCTGGTAGACCGGTAGCGACCATGTCCCGCATCGGCAGACAACCCATACCCGTACCGGCCGGAGTCACGATCTCGATCGAGCCCGACCGGGTGAGCGTGAACGGCCCGAAGGGCGAGCTGTCCGAGCGCGTCCCGCGCGACATCAAGGTCGAGCGAGTGGACGACCAGCTCGTGGTGACACGACCGACCGACCGCGGCGAGCACCGCTCGCTCCACGGTCTGACGCGCACGCTCGTCGCGAACATGGTCCAGGGCGTGACCGCCGGTTTCGAGAAGCGCCTCGAGATCCAGGGTGTCGGGTACCGCGCGCAGCTGCGCGGACGAGACCTCGAGCTCGCCCTCGGCTATTCGCACCCGGTTTCGATCAAGGCCCCCGACGGGATCGAGTTCGAGGTTCCGCAGCCGACCCGGATCGTCGTCAAGGGCGCCTCCAAGCAGCAGGTCGGCGAGATCGCCGCGCTGATCCGCAAGCAGCGCAAGCCCGAGCCCTACAAGGGCAAGGGGATCCGCTACGAGGGCGAGTACGTCGCCCGGAAGGTTGGTAAGCGCGCATGACCGTGATGACCAAGCCCGCCCAGCGGCTGAAGCGCCGGCGCCGCGTCCGCGCCAAGGTGCGCGGCACCGCCGAGCGGCCGCGGATCTCGGTGTTCCGCTCCAACCGCGGGATCTTCGCGCAGCTGATCGACGACGACTCGGGGCGCACGCTCGCTTCGGTGAACTGGACCGAGGCCGACCTCCGCGGGCTGAAGCGGATGGAGCAGGCCACCCGTGCCGGGACGTTGCTCGCCGACCGGGCCAAGGCGGCCGGCGTCGAGACCGCCGTGTTCGACCGCGGCGGCTACAAGTACCACGGCCGGGTCAAGGCGCTGGCCGACGGCGCCCGCGAGGGCGGGCTGGCGTTCTGAGACCGCTACCCTGGATCTGCTGATGGCAAGAGATCGCACAGTTTCCTCCGCCGGCCTGGACCTCCAGGAGCGCGTCGTCGAGATCAACCGCGTGGCCAAGGTGGTCAAGGGGGGCCGTCGGTTCTCGTTCACCGCGCTGGTCGTCGTCGGCGACGAGCGCGACATCGTCGGGATCGGCTACGGCAAGGCCAACGAGGTGCCGGTGGCGATCCAGAAGGGCGTCGAGCGGGCCAAGAAGAACCTCTACCGCGTGCCCAAGCACGGCTCGACGATCACCCACCAGACGACCGGAATCTTCGGGGCCGGTCGCGTGTTCCTGAAGCCCGCGGCGCCCGGGACCGGCGTGATCGCCGGCGGTGGCGTGCGCGCCGTGCTCGAGTTGGCCGGGATCAACGACATCCTGTCGAAGTCGCTGGGCTCGCAGAACCCGATCAACCTGGTCAAGGCGACGATGGCGGGGTTGCAGTCCTTGCGGACTCCCGAGGAGGTGGCAGAAATCCGTGGGTTGTCGGTCAATCAGGTACTTGGGTTGACTGCCGAGCCGGACGCGGAACACGCGTCGGGCACGAGTACGGACGCCGAACCGACGTCCGCTTCCCCGCGCCCGAGCCCCAATGGTGACGGAGGGTCCGAAGCGACGCGAGGGGAAGCGGCCGCGGTCCCGGCGTCCGATGTGGAGCCGGAGGCCGAAGGGGCTGGCGAGTGACCAAGCTGATCGTCACCCAGCGCCGGTCGCGGAACGGCTGTGATCAGCGCCAGCGGGACACGTTGCGCTCACTTGGTTTGCGGAGGATCGGCCACTCGGTCGAGCTGACCGACACGCCGCAGATACGCGGGATGATCGCGAAGGTCTCCCACATCGTCGAGGTCTCGGAGGAGTCCTGATGGCCGACGACGAGATTCGCGAGAGTGAAGAGCGCGAAGAGCGGATCGGGCTGCACAACCTGAGGCCCGCGCCCGGATCGCGCCGGCCGCGCAAGCGCGTCGGGCGCGGCGAGGGATCCGGAACCGGCAAGACCTCGGGCCGCGGCCAGAAGGGCTGGGGCTCGCGGTCGGGCGCCAAGCGCCGCGCGAGGTTCGAGGGAGGACAGAACCCGATCCACATGCGGATGCGCAAGCTGCGCGGCCCGCACATGAAGAAGTCGATGCCGTTCGAGCCGTTCCGCACCCACACGCAGCCGGTCAATCTGGTCGACCTGGAGGCTCGGTTCGAATCAGGCGCTTCTGTAACTTTGGATGCGATGCGAGCCAAGGGCCTCGCGACGCGCAAGGCGATCCCCGTCAAGATCCTCGCCAAGGGCGAGCTGACCAAGCCGCTGACGGTGCACGCCCACCAGTTCTCGAAGGCCGCGCGTGAGCGCATCGAGGCCGCCGGCGGGACCTGTCAGGTCGTAGAGGAGACCACCGGGACATGATCTCGACGATCCTGGGCGCGTTCAGGGTCGGCGAGATCCGCAACAAGGTGCTGTTCACGGCCGCGATGCTCGGCCTCTACCGCCTCGGCACGCACATCCCCGCCCCCGGGATCAACGCCAACGCGGTCAAGGCGATCCAGAGCAACTTCGGCGGATCGAGCATCCTCGGCTTCCTGAACCTGTTCTCGGGCGGCGGGCTCGGGCGGATCGCGATCTTCGCGCTCGGGATCATGCCCTACATCACCGCGTCGATCATCCTGCAGCTGCTGCAGGTCGTGGTGCCCTCGCTCGAGAAGCTGTCCAAGGAAGGCGAGGTCGGCCAGGCCCGGATCACCCAGTACACGCGGTATCTGACCGTCGGGCTCGCCTTCGCCCAGTCAATCGGCTACGTATTCCTGTTCCGGAGCTTCGAGCAGGCCGCCGGCGTCTCGGTGATCCCGAACTTCAACCTGGCCAAGGTGTTCCTGATCGTGGTCTCGCTGACCGCGGGAACCGTGCTCCTGATGTGGATGGGCGAGCTGATCACCCAGCGCGGCATCGGCAACGGGATCTCGCTGATGATCTTCGCGAGCATCGTTGCGCGGATCCCGAACGGGATCCACTCCTGGTGGACCAACCCCGACCAGGTGTTCAAGGTGATCATGCCGTTCATCGTGGTTGGCGTGGTGGCGGCGATCGTGTTCGTGCAGGAGGGCCAGCGCCGAATCCCGATCCAGTACGCCAAGCGGGTGATCGGCCGGCGGATGACGCAGGGCACGCAGACGTACCTGCCTTTGCGCGTGAACATGGCCGGCGTGATCCCGGTGATCTTCGCGGCGAGCATGATGGCGATCCCGCCCACGCTCGGACAGCTGCTCGGCCAGAACCGGACGAACAACTTCTGGAGCGACCTCCAGAACTTCTTCAGCCCCCAGGGCTGGCACTACGTGCTCGGGGAGAGCCTGCTGATCATCGTGTTCACGTACTTCTACACGGCGGTCACGTTCAATCCGGTCGACCAGGCGGAGAACCTGCGCAAGTACGGCGGGTTCATTCCAGGGGTCCGACCAGGTAGGCCCACGGCCGAATTCCTCGACCGCATCCTCGCCCGCCTGACGTTCCCGGGCGCGTTGTTCCTAGCCGCGATCGCCGCGCTCCCGACGATCCTGATCAGCCAGACCTCGGCGAACTTCTTCTTCGGCGGCACCTCGATCCTGATCGTGATCGGCGTCGCGCTCGACACGATGAAACAGCTCGAGGCGCAGCTGATGATGCGCAACTACCAGGGCTTCTTAAAGTAGCCCGGGCGGTTCGCCCGGGCGGGGCGCGAGACCCAACCCGGGTGTCACGACGTTCGTGTTCGGACCTCGCGCGCCGGCGTCGTGGTGTCGACGCTCACTTCGTACCTTGTCGCCCGATACAGTGAGCCCTCGTGTCAGAGCTCAACCTGATCCTGTTCGGGCCGCCGGGCGCGGGCAAGGGAACGCAGGCGGAACGCCTGCGTTCTGACTTCCAGCTGCCGTACATCGCCACCGGGGACATGCTCCGGGCGAACGTCAAGAACGGCTCGGAGCTCGGCAAAAAGGCCAAGGAGTACATGGACGCCGGGGAGCTCGTCCCCGACGACCTGATCCTCGCGATGGCGGGCGAGCGGCTGGCCGAGGAGGACGCGCGGGACGGGTTCATCCTCGACGGCTTCCCGCGCACCGAACCCCAGGCCGAGGCGCTCGACAAGCAGCTGTCGCAGATGGGGAGACGCATCACCGCGGTGCTGCTCATCGACGTGCCCGACGACGAGCTGGTCCGGCGACTGTCCGGCCGGCGCGTATGCGTCAAGGCCGGGCACAACTACCACGTCGAGTTCGACCCGCCCAAGCGCGACGACGTGTGCGATCAGGACGGCTCGCGGCTGATGCAGCGCGACGACGACAAGCCCGAGGTCGTGAAGAAGCGCCTGCACGTTTACCACGACCAGACCGAGCCCGTGATCGACTACTACGATCAGAAGGGAATCCTGCGCCGGGTCGACGGGACCAGGCCCCCGGCCGAGGTCCACGACCACATCCGCGCGCTGATCGCGACGCTGCGACTCGAGGAAGACGTTTGATCATCAAGAAGAGCCCCGAAGAGATCGAGAAGATGGCCGCCGCCGGCTCCATCCTCGTCAAGACGATGAACCTGCTGGCCGGCAAGATCCGGCCGGGCATCACCACCGCCGATCTCGACGAGGCGGCCGAGAAGTTCATCCGCTCGCAGGGCGCCACGCCGGCGTTCAAGGGGTATCGCGGCTTCCCGGGGTCGATCTGCGCCTCGCCAAACGAGATGATCGTCCACGGCATCCCGGGCCCGTACGCGCTCGGGAAGGGCGACATCCTGTCGGTCGACATCGGGGTCGTCTACGACGGGTGGGTCGCGGACGCGGCCCGGACGTTCCCGGTCGGCCCGATCAGCCCGGTCGCGACCAAGCTGCTGCGCGTCACCGAGGAGTCTCTGTTCGTCGCCGTCGAGGAGTGCGTGGTAGGCAACCGGCTCGGGGACGTCTCGCACGCGATCCAGGAGCATGTCGAGGCCGCCGGCCTGTCGATCGTCCGTTCCCTCGTCGGCCACGGGATCGGGCGCGAGATGCACGAGGAGCCGCAGATCCCCAACTACGGGAACCCCGGCACCGGGATCGTGCTCGAGGATGGCATGGTGCTCGCGGTCGAGCCGATGGTCACCGCCGGCCGCCACGCCGTCCGGGTCGGGGACGACCACTGGGCGATCTACTCCCAGGACGGGTCGCTCGCGGCGCACTTCGAGTTCACGATCGCGATCACCGCTTCCGGTCCGCGGGTCCTGACGCCCTGGCATGAAGCAGCTGGAGCGCGCATGTCCCCCGCGCGGCACTCGCGCGTCGCGTAGGTGCGCGGCCGCTCGCATGGATGCCGAGCAAAGCGAGGCCCATCCCTCCCAACGCGGGCCGCAGGCCCCCTGCTAATATCACGGGTTGCCCTCGCAGCGCGGTTTCCTGTGCTGCGCGGTGCTCTACAGGGCGGTAGCGGCGGCCACAACGGTCTCCAGAGCCGGGCTGTGGGAACTGCTGGAAACAGTCGACGAGAGCGAAACGAGCGTGAAAGTACGACCGTCGGTCAAACCGATGTGCGAGAAGTGCAAGGTCATCCGGCGCAACGGCCGGGTCCTCGTGATCTGCTCGAATCCGCGCCACAAGCAAAGGCAAGGTTGAGATGGCACGTATTTCCGGTGTCAACATACCCCTCAACAAGCGCGTTGAGATCGGCTTGACGTACATCTACGGGGTCGGTCGCTCGACGTCCAACAAGCTGCTCGCCGAGCTCGGGATCGAGCCCGACCGCAAGGTTCGCGACCTGACCGAGGAAGAGGTCATCAAGCTCCGCGAAGTGATCGATCGCGACCTCATGGTCGAGGGTGACCTGCGGCGCGAGCGCTCTCAAAACGTCAAGCGTCTCCAGGAGATCGGCTGCTATCGCGGGCTCCGGCACCGCCGCGGGCTCCCGGTCCACGGCCAGAACACGAAGACCAACGCGCGCACGCGTAAGGGCCCCAAGCGGATGCAGGTCGCCGGCAAGAAGAAGGCGAGCAAGAAGTAGATGCCAGCTCCTCGTCGCCCCCAGCGCGGCCGCCGGCGCGTTCGCAAGAACATCCCGATCGGACAGGCGCACATCAAGACCTCTTTCAACAACACGATCGTGTCGCTGACCGATCGCGAGGGCAACGTGATCGCGTGGGAGTCGGCGGGCGGCGCGGGCTTCAAGGGCTCGCGCAAGTCGACCCCGTTCGCGGCCCAGGTGACCGCCGACGCCGCGGCGCGCAAGGGCATCGAGCATGGCCTCCAGCGGGTCGAGGTGTTCGTCAAGGGCCCTGGATCCGGGCGCGAGACCGCGATCCGGTCGTTGCAGGCAGCGGGGCTCGAGGTGACCGGCGTCAAGGACGTCACGCCTCAGGCGCACAACGGCGTACGGCAGCGGAAGCGGAGGCGTGTCTGATGGCTCGCGACACCGGTCCCCAGTGCAAGCAGTGCCGGCGTGAAGGGCAGAAGCTGTTTTTGAAGGGTGAGCGTTGCCTCACCGACAAGTGCGGCGTGGAGCGCCGGTCCTATCCGCCCGGTGAGCACGGGCGCGGGCGGATGCGCCAGAGCGAGTACCGGGTGCAGCTGCGCGAGAAGCAGAAGGCCAAGCGCTACTACGGCGTGCTCGAGAAGCAGTTCCGGATCTACTACCAGAAGGCATCGCGCCAGCCTGGCATCACGGGCGAGAACCTTCTGCGGACGCTCGAGTGCCGGTTCGACAACGTGCTCGTGCGGTTGGGATTCGCGGCGAGTCGCCGACAGGCGCGGCAGCTGATCCTGCACGGGCATTGGACGGTCAACGGCCGTCGCGTGAACGTCCCGAGCTACCAGCTGCGAGACGACGACGTGATCGCGATCCATCCGCGCTCGACCGCGACGCAGGTGATTCGCGACGCCACCGAGCTCACCGGTCAGGTGCCGGCATGGCTGCAGGCAGATCACGACTCACTCACGGCGAAGGTGCTGCGCAAGCCCGAGCGCCGCGAGATCGCGGCTCCTGTGCAGGAACAGCTCATCGTCGAGCTGTACTCCAAGTAGGAACAAGCTTTCAGCCGCGCGACCGGTTCGGCCGGCGGCGGCCCTGATACCGCCGCAGACGGCGGCAAGAACCCCACGACGTTAGGACCCTGATGCTCGACTTCCAAGTCCCCCGAATCTCCTCCGAGAGTGTTGACGACAACCGAGGGTCGTTCACGATCGAGCCGCTCGATCGGGGCTTCGGTTACACGTTCGGCAACTCGCTGCGGCGCGTGTTGCTCTCATCCCTGGCCGGCGCGGCCGTGACTTCCGTGCGCATCGAGGGCGTGGCGCACGAGTTCTCGACGATCCGCGGCGTCAAGGAGGACGTGACCGACATCGTCCTGAACCTGAAGGGCGTCGTGTGCCGGATGCACTCCGACGCGACCGAGATCGAGGCGCCGCTGGTGGTGACGGGGCCCGGTGACATCACCGCCAAGGACATCGACCTCCCCTCCGGCGTCGAGATCCTGAACCCGGATGCGCACATCGCCACTTTGGAGAAGAAGACCAAGCTGGAGGTCTACCTGACGATCGGCCGCGGTCGCGGCTACCGGCCGGCGGAGGAGAACAAGTCGCCCGACCAGCCGATCGGCGTGATCCCGATCGACTCGATCTTCTCGCCCGTGCGGCGCGTCGCCTACAACGTCGAGCAGGCTCGCGTCGGGCAGCGCACCGACTACGACAAGCTGACGCTCGACATCGAGACCGACGGTTCGATCGATCCGCACGCCGCGCTCCGCGAGGCGGCCGAGATCTTGATTAGTCAGTTGGCGATCTTCACCGATGCGGAGCGGGTCGTGGAGCTGCGCGAGGCCGGGGCTCCGGGCGTGTTGGAGACCGGTGTGGCCGGCGCGGTCGGCGCTCCCTCGCGTCCGCCCAACGCGATGGACGACATCCTGATCGAGGAGCTCGAGCTGGGCGTTCGCTCGTACAACTGCCTCAAGCGGGCCGGCATTCAGACGGTCGGGGATTTGGTTAGCAAGAGCGAGTCCGAGCTCGCCGCGATCCCGAACTTCGGCAAGAAGTCGATCGACGAGGTGATCGAGACTCTGCACACTCGCGGTCTCGGTCTCCGCAACGAGTAGGTTGTCGGTAACGTCCCTCGGGGTTTCTCGATATGCGCCACCAGCGGAACCGATACCAGCTGTCGCGTGATGCGTCGCATCGCAAGGCGCTGCTGATGAACCTGACCAAGGAGGTCATCGCGCACGAGCGGATCCGGACCACCGAGACCAAGGCCAAGGCGGTCAAGCCGGAGCTCGAGAAGCTGATCACGCTGGCCAAGCGGGGCGATCTGCACGCGCGCCGGCAAGCCCTGTCGGCGCTCGGGCAGGACAAGTTCATGGTCTACAAGCTGTTCGAGGAGATCGCGCCGCGGTACTCCGAACGGCCCGGCGGCTATTCGCGGATCCTGAAGCTCGGGCCGCGGCGGTCGGACTCGACCGAGATGGTGCTGCTGGAACTGGTCTGACGACGGTTGGTCTCGCGGCTCGTTCTGGAGTACGACGGATCGGGGTTTGCGGGCTGGGCGAAGCAGCCGGGGTTGCGGACGGTTGCCGGCGAAGTGGAGCGGGCGCTGTGCGTGCTGTTGCGGGTTGATGCGGTCCCGTTGGTCGTGGCGGGGCGGACGGACGCGGGGGTGCATGCTTGGGGGCAGGTGGCTTCTTATTCGGGTTCGGCGGTTTCGGTGCGGTCTGTGAATGCGCTGCTCCCTTCCGATGTCGCGGTGCTGTCGTGTGTTTCGGCGGTCGACGGGTTCGATGCGCGGCGCGACGCGACGAGCCGTGCCTATTGTTACCGGGTGGTTGTTCGGAGCGCTCGGAGCGCGTTCGAGGAGGGGCGAGCGCTGTGGTGGCCGCGGGCGGTGGACGTGTCGGCCTTGGAGGAGTGCGCCTGTTGTCTGGTCGGCATTCACGACTTCACCGCGTTCACCCCGACCGACACGTATCACGAGCGCTTCTCGCGCGAGGTGTACGCGGCGTACTGGCGGGCGGTTCGGGACGGGGAGGTTCTCGAGTTCTGGATCGAGGCCGACGCGTTCATGCGCCAGATGATCCGGGTGCTGATCGGGACGATGCTCGAGGTCGGTGGCGGGCGGCGGTCGTTGTCGTCGTTCGTTTCGCTCCTGACCGGGCGACCGCGCGCGGAGGCCGGTCGGACGGCGCCGGCGCACGGGCTGTACCTCGCCGGCGTCGGGTACGGCGGCGAGGGGGTGCTGTCTTCGTGACGGCGTGTCGCCGGGGCGCAACGCGTCTGCCACGGATTGGTCACTAATCGGGGGGTTTCGCGCCACCGTGGTCGCGGTGGCGCATCCTGGCTGGTGATGTCCCCCGATCCGGGTGCAAAACGTGACGCAGCAGCCCCTCGTCGCTCCCCGAGTACACGTAAGCACCTCCAGCGTGCTTATGTCGCCAAAGAGGTGTCGATCACCGCGCTGTGTCACTTTGTGCACGCGCGCGGCGGTGGCGACCGGGCGGTCTCATGGGTCGCCGGTCAGCAGCTCGGACTGATCACGTCTCGGCAGCTGACGAGTGCCGGTCTCGGCCGTGGAGCGATTGCGAGTCGCCGAGCGCGAGGATTGCTGCATCCGAAGTTCCGGGGCGTCTACCTCGTCGGCCACGAAACCCCGGTTCCGGGCGCTATCGAGTTTGCGGCGGTGCTCGCCTGCGGCGCGCCGGCGTTGGTGAGCCACCGGTCAGCCGCCGCGCTGTGGGGCCTGCTGGCAAACGCGCCATCTGTCGTCGAGCTCACCGTCCCCGGCCGGAACTGCCGTAACCGGGACGGACTCGTCGTGCACCGTGCGCACTGCCTCGACGCCACGGACCGCGCCCACAAGCGAGGCATTCCTGTCACCTCGCCGGCGCGCGCCCTGGTCGACTACGCCGCAACCGCCGCCTCGAACGAGCTTGAACGGGCGGTCGCGGAGGCGTTCGCGCTACAGCTGACGTCCGAGAGCCGGATCATCGCCGCGATCGAACGAGCTGGGCATCCTCCCGGCGTCGCGGCGCTACGCGCGATCCTCGGTCAGCCGGGCGGCCCTCGACGGACGCGGTCCGGTGGCGAGCGGGCGATGCTCCGGCTGGTGCGCGCGGCCGGGTTGCCGGCGCCGCGCACCAACGTGCTCATCGCCGGGTTCACCGCCGACTTCATTTGGCTTGATGAACGGCTGATCGTCGAGGTCGACGGCTATCCGTTCCATGGCCACCGTGGCGCGTTCGAGCGGGACCATCGCCGGGACATCGTGCACAGGAACGCCGGCTATGACGTGCTCCGGTGCACGGGGCGCCAACTCGACGACGAGCCCTTGTATGTGGCCGCCGCGATCGCCCGCGCCCTCGAGCGGCGCAGCCGGAGCCGCGGATAGCATCAGATGGAGATGCGTGTCCTGCTCACCAACGACGATGGGATCGAGGCCGCGGGGCTCCAGGCGCTCAGATCCGCGCTGCTGGCCGTCGACGGGATAGAGCTCGCGGTGATCGCGCCCGATGGAAACCGGTCGGCGATGGCGAGGTCGATCACCACCAGGCGCCCGCTGTGGGTGCAGGAAGTCGATTTCGCGGACGGGACGGTGGGATACGCCACCGACGGCACGCCTGTCGATTGCGTGCGGCTGGCCAACCTCGGGCTGATCGAGGGGTTCGAGGCCGAGCTGGTCGTGTCCGGCATCAACCACGGCTCGAACCTCGGGGACGACATCACGTACTCCGGCACGGTGGCGGCGGCGCTCGAGGCGATCGTTCTCGGCCTCCCCGGGATCGCGGTGTCACAACAGTCGAGCGCGCGCGAGCTCGACTTCAGAGTCGGGACCGGATTCGACTTCCGGGTCGCTGCGTCGTTCACCGCCCGTCTCGTCGCCGAGCTAGAGGCGACACCGTTGCCGGCGGGCACGCTGCTGAACGTGAACGTGCCCGGCGCTCGGCCGGAGGGCGTCGAGGTGGCGCGGCTCGGTAAGCGCGTGTATCAGGACGAGCTGTCGCTCGTCGACGAGGACGGCGCCGAGCGGCGGCTCTACAAGATCTACGGCGAGGCGGCCCCCGGGCGCGACGAAGCCGGGACCGATCTGGCCGCCGTCGCGCAGGGCAAGATCGCGGTCACGCCGGTCCACTTCGACCTGACCGACCGGGAGGGCATGTCGGTGCTCGAGCGGTACGGTCTCGAGCGGCTCGTCCAGCCGGCCGCCGAGAACCTGGCCGAGCTTCCGTGAGCCCTGCCCGTCAAACCGCCGATCCGCAGGAGCGGGCGGCCGAGCTCCGGCGCGAGATCGAGCATCACAGCTATCGATATCACGTGCTCGACGATCCCGAGGTCGGCGACGACGTCTATGACGCGCTGTTCAACGAGCTCAAGGCCCTCGAGGCCGACTATCCGAAGCTGGTCACGCCAGACTCGCCGACGCAGCGCGTCGCGCCCGAGCCCGTCAGCGAGCTCGAGAAGGTCCGCCACCCCCAGCCGATGCTGTCGCTCGCGAACGCGCACTCGGCCGAGGACCTCACCGCATGGGTCCAGAGGATGCGCAACCACCTGGCGCGCGAGGGGATCACCGATCCGCAGTTCGAGTTCGTGGCCGAGCCGAAGATCGACGGGCTGGCGATCTCGTTGATCTACCGCGACGGGGTGTTCGAGCGCGGGGCGACGCGCGGGAACGGGGAGGTCGGCGAGGACGTCACCCACAACCTACGGACGATGCCTTCGATCCCGCTCCGGATCGAGGCTCCCAACCCGCCGGCGATGCTCGAGGTGCGCGGCGAGGTGTACATGTCGCTCCCCGACTTCGCCGCGCTCAACGAGCGGCGAGCCCAGGCCGGCCTGTCGACGTTCATGAACCCGCGCAACTCGGCCGCCGGGACGATTCGCCAGCTCGACCCGAAGCTTGCCGCCGACCGGCCGCTGTCGCTGTGGACGTACGGCGTCGGCGCGACCGAGGGCATCACCTTCGACGCGCACTGGGACGCGCTCGAGTGGCTGCGCGAGCACCGCTTCCCGGTGCACCCAGATGTGAGGAAGCTGACGATCGAGGAAGAAGTGATCGCCCAGTGCCGATCCTGGGAGGAGCGCCGGGGATCGCTCGAGTTCGAGATCGACGGCGTCGTGGTCAAGGTCAACCAGGTGGAGCTCCAGCGCCGGCTCGGCTCGGTCGGCCGCGAGCCTCGCTGGGCGATTGCCTGGAAGTTCCCACCGACCACCGCGGTCACCCGGCTGAATCAGATCGTCTGGGCTCCGGGCAAGTTCGGCGACCTGCACCCGGCCGCGATGCTCGAGCCGGTCCGCGTCGGAGGCGTGACCGTGAAGATGGCCACGCTCCACAACGAGGAGGACCTCGGGCGCAAGGACATCAGGCCGGGCGAGGACGTGATCGTCCTGCGCGCCGGCGATGTGATCCCGCAGGTCCTATCCCCGGCGCCGCATGTTGCCGAGCGGGACGACCGGCCGCCGCCGCCCCATCCGCCGAGCGAGTGCCCGATCTGCCACACCCCGACGGTCAAGCCGGAGGACTCGGTGTTCACCCGCTGCCCGAACCGGGACTGCCCGGGCCGACGCTGGCAGCTGCTCAAGCACTTCGCGGGCGCGATGGACATCGATGGCCTCGGCGAGAAGCAGGTCGACCTGTTTATGAAGCTCGGCTGGGTGCGGACCGCCGCCGACTTCTACAACCTGACCCCGGCGCAGATCGCCGAACAGCCGGGGTTCGGCCAGGTGTCCGCCGAGAAGCTGGTCGCTGCGATCGAGGCCTCCAAGCGCCAGCCGTTCGGGCGCGTGCTGTTCGGGCTGGGGATCGAGGAGGTCGGCTACGTCATCGGCCGCAACCTTGCCCAGCACTTCCGCACCGTCGACGCGCTGCTCGCGGCCGACCCGGAGCAGATCGAGCACGCGCAAGGCGTAGGCCCGAAGATGGCCGCCAGGATCTACGAGCAGCTCGCGGACGAGCAGATGCGGGAGCTCATTGAGGGGCTGCGCGAGCGTGGGGTGCGGATGGAGGAGGAGGGCCCGCCGCCGGGCGAGGGGCCGCTCGCGGGCAAGACGTTCGTGCTAACGGGCACGCTTCCCGAGCTGACGCGCGAGCAGGCGACCGAGCTGATCACCGCCGCCGGCGGGCGGGTCACGGGGTCGGTGTCGCGCAAGACCGACTACGTCGTCGCCGGCGAGAGCGCCGGCTCGAAGCTCGCGCAGGCCGAGCGGCTAAGCGTCCCGGTGCTCGACGAAGCCGCACTGCGAGACTTGCTCGGCTGAACTATCCGTCGTACGTGGCCAGCGGGACGGTCATCGACCCCTCTACCTCGTGCACGAAGTCGGGATCGCCAAGGCCGTTGGCGAGGAACGCGAACGCGAGCGTGTGACCGTCCTCCGCCGTGCAGTATCCGGCGAGGTTCGCGACGTCGTGGAGCGTGCCGGTCTTACCGCGGCAGTCACCAACGGCGACCGTTCCAAGCGCTTCGGTCTGAAGTGTTCCGCTCTCGCCCATCAGCGCCAGCGAGTTGACGAACGCCGAGTTGGTGGACATCGCCTCCAGGACGGTCACGACCTGGGCGGGCGAGGTCAGGTCGTAGCGCGAGAGCCCGGACCCGTCGTTCAGCCGGGGGCCGACGCCGAACTTGCTCTGAAGCTCCGCCCTGACGACGGCCGCTCCGGCGGCCGTCGTGCCCGCGCCGCCGAGCCGGGCGCCGATGTCCTTCAGGAGGCTCTCGGCGAAGTAGTTGTCCGAGGGCGTGTTCGTCAGCTGGATCAGCGTCGACAGCGGCGGCGACTGGACCGAGGCGAGCACGTTGGCGCCGGCGGGCGTCCGGCCGGCGGAGACCGGGACTCCCGCGACCTTGACCCCGAAGGCCCGCAGCCCGCGCTCGAACTGCTGGGCCGCGTACAGCGCCGGGCGGATCTGGAACGCCGTGCCCTGGTTGCTCGTGAAGCCGCGGTCGTATTCGAGCGCGCTCAGCTCACCCTCGACCTCGCTGTTGCGCCCGAACCCGGTTGCCGGCGTCCCCCGGAGCGAGTCCCAGTACGACTCGTCCCCGACGATCCGGCCGTTCACCGCGGTGATGCCCGTGGCCCTGAGCAGGTTGCCGATCAGCGTGCGCATCGTGGTGCCGGTTCCGGTCCCGTACCACGACTGGTCAAATCCGACCGAGCCGAACGTCGGATCGCCCCCGCCGCGCAGGTACAGGGTCCCGTTCCACACCCCGTCCGGGTCGCGCGAGCCGACCCCGAGAATAGAGGTCGTGAAGGTAGCGTTCGGCCCGAGCCGCAGCAGCGCGGTCGAGGTCGTGTAGAGCTTCTCGACCGAGGCGGGGAGGCGGCCGGTGTTGGCGGACTGGGAGAACAGGGTCTGACCGGTGTTCAGATCGACCACGATCGCCCCGGTCCGGCGGCCGGTCTGGCCGAGCCCCTGCTGGAGCGCGCGTTGAAGGGTGCGCTGGGCGGGAGGCGCCGGCTGTGCCGCGGCCGCAGCCGCGGTCCCGGCGAAGAGGGCGCACATCGCCCCCAGGGTCGCCAAGAACACCCGCATCGGCGGATATAACCGGCGCGGCGGCTCAAAGTAGCGGCGGGGCGGCTCAAAGTAGCGGCGAATGGGCACGTCCTGTGGCGGCGCCGGCCGGACGATCCGGTCGGACCCAAACCGCACTTCGAGGCCGAGCGCGAGAAGACCCGCGCGTGGAGGAGGATCCTCGAGCGGACAACCTCGGCGCTGCTGCGTTAGCCGGCTCAGGGATAGATTGCCCGCCGGCTAGGCGAGGCTGGAGGACTGCTTGGTGTCCGCGAGATCCCGCTAGGCGGGTTGGGGCTGCTGCTTGACCTGCGGCGTTGAGCCCGTGATTTCGCGGAAGCTCGAGAGGAAGAGGGTCTTGTCGATGCGCCCGTTGAAGATCGGAACCCCCCACTCGACGCACTTGACGATCACATCGCGCCGTTCCAGTCCGGACTCTCGTGCAAGCTCGGTGGGGGTCAGGTGAATGGCCATCGGTCGAATGTTCTCCTTTGCCGCCTGCGCTGTGGGCGCGAAGTATGCCGTCTGGGTCAGACGGTCTCAACCTGTCTTTCGGCTGGATCCGTGTACAAACGTTAGCGTCTTTCACAAAACCTCTGGACATATGGCTGATACTCGGTAGAGTCCCCGCAGCTAAGGGGATTCAGCGGACGGGGACTACTTGGTGATGGCACGGCTGCTTCCAGAGGCGCTCCAATTCTCGTGGCAGACCGATCACGAGCTAGTCGCCGCTGTCCGGCGCGGCGACGACCGAGCGTTCGAGCTGCTCTACACGCGCTACCGGATGCGGATCTGGTCGTACGTCGGCGGGATCCTGCACGACGCCGACCGCGCCGAGGACGTCTCGCAGGAGGTGTTCATCTCGGTCCTGCGGCGCTTGCGGGACACCGAACGCCCGATCGCGTTCAAGCCGTGGATCTACCAGATCGCCCGGAATGCGTGCATCGACGAGCTACGGCGGGCCCGGCACAGCCACGAGGTCGCATTTGAGGAGGAAGACGAAGCTGACGGCCTGTTCTCGATCACGCCGGGGCCTGACGCCGCCGTCGAGAGCAAGCAGCAGCTCGAGGATCTGCGCGGCGCGTTCCGGGGGGTTTCCGAGCTCCATCACCGGATCCTCGTCCTGCGCGAGCTCGAGGGCCTGTCCTACAGCGAAATCGGCACGCGGCTGGGAATGTCTCGTCCGGTCGTCGAGAGCACGCTGTTCCGCGCCAGGCGCCGTCTCGCCGAGGAATACGAGGAGCTGATCAGCGGCCGTCGATGCGAGCGGACTCGCGCGGTGATCGACGCCTGGGAGGGCCGAACGCTCCGCCGCCTCGGGGTCCGCGAGACTCGCCAGCTGGCCCGGCATCTGGCGCACTGCCAGCCCTGCCGGCGCCACGCGGGGCTTGGCCGGAGGGCCGGCTTGCTCCCACAGCCCGTCCCGATCGCGCCGCCGGCGCCCGCGGAGCGTCCGATCCCGCTCGCGAGCCGCCGTCGCCCTGCGGCCGCCGACGAGGCGTCGCTCGCGAGCCCCGGGTCGGACTCGCTCGCGGTGGCGTGACTCGCGACTGGCTCGCGGTAGAGTGATTTGCGACTGGCTCGCGGTGGCGTGATTCGCCGGCGCCGGGCCGGAACGGTCCGGAAGAACCGGGGCTCGGGATCCGTCGTAGCTGTGGGATACTGGCTTTCTTCGGGGCGTGGCGCAGCCTGGTAGCGCGCACCGTTCGGGTCGGTGAGGTCCCCGGTTCAAATCCGGGCGCCCCGATTTGCGAAACCGCCCGCCAGCCGGGCGGTTTCGTCGTCTCTAGGTCTAACGGCTGTTGCACCCGGCGCCGGGGAAGCGCGTCGCCGAGTGCCGCTAACTGCGCCCCAGGCGGCCCGCCGGGGAACGTAGCGATTACGTGCAGCCCACCAACGTGAAATCGCCAGATGGACTACGCCCCGGAAGTGCAGGTAAAGCGAGCTGGCGATGCCCGCGTGGCGGGCGATCCCGCGCAGCGTTCCGCTGGTCGTTCTTCTGGCCTCGATCCTCTCGACCGTAGCGCCGATCAGCCCATCCCGCAGGTCCTCGGCGCTGGCCGTGCCGGTTCGGTCGCCGGAGACGCCGGGCGGCCGTGCCCGATCGCTCGCTCACGGTTTGATCGGGTTGGCCTGGCGCGCCATCTGCCGTTGGGGCGCTGGAACGAATTCCGTGCTCTGGCCAGCGTCATGGCGAGCTTCGTTGCAGACGACGGCGGACGGCTGGCAGTCTCCAACAACGCTGAAGCGCATTGGTCTCGCTGGGGATCGTGTCCGCGGTTCGGAGCCTCGATCGTCTTCGGTGGGCGCAGCGAGACGATCCGCGGGCTGCGCGACGACGGACGCGGCGAGCGCTTCCGCCAGATCGACATCCATCCCGACTGCGCTCGCCGGCCTCGTGTTGATCGTGGCGATATCCAGTACGCCTTCTCCCGCGCCGATTCGGGGATGGGTTCAGCCGCGGATCCCGAAGACAGCGATCGCGACCAGGTCATCGCGTTCGTGATCGAACTCGCGCATGGACACGACGGATCTCCGCACGCGTAGCGCTCGGCGCGATCGCGGGCCTCACCTAGCGCGTCGCGCTCTGTCGGGTGTGCGGACGATCTCGATACGGCCTGACTGTCCTCACAAACCACGCGTCCTGCGGTTCGTCTGCGACCCCGACCAACCCTGGCGCGGCCCATAGGAGGGGCGCGCCCAGCACCGACATCTCGCGAGCCGTGGTCGAGAGCACGCGCGGCGGCGTCTCGCGCTTCGCTCCGTGCCAGCGCAGGAGCTGGTAGGTGAGCGGTTCGAGGTGGTCGTCAGTCGCCGTTCAGCTGGACCCCGGGCGCAGTCCGATCTGATACCGGCGCGCGGCGATCAGCGAGCTGCCCGACTACCTGCGACCTGGCCTCGGGTGGCCATTCAACCTTGCCGCCGTAGATGTAGGAAGCGCCGCCGGCGTCGATCGAGCTGAGGTAGTAGCGGTACCCCTCCTCCGCGAACCCGTCCTCGCTCGTCACGATGAGCCCACGGCGGGCGGGAGGGTCGCCGACCTCGACCACACTCCCCGCCGCGGGACCGTCGACTAACAAGCCCTTCACGCGCGCACTCTAACCGCACTCGCCGCCCCGCTGTCAAGCGCCTAAGCGGGATAGCGCTTCACGGATGTCTGGGCGTTCGTGGGCATTCGGTGGAGTGCCTTGCGCTCGATCTACGGCTTTGCTCGCCTGCGACCCCGAGCTACCAACCGGGTCGTGCCGCCGCGATCCGCTCGTGGGGTGGCAGGAACCGTCCCGATGACGCGTTGCCTGCCGCCGTTACCGGCCGCGTGTGGTTCGGTGTGCTCGGAGCCGCGCTGTTGAGCGCCTGTGGTCTGCGCGGCCGCGATCAGTTGGTGCGTGCCTCGGTGGCGGTGCCTGGTGCGTCGGACCCTCGGGTTGCGATGGCAACGAGCATCTGATCTGTGTGTGCGTGGCGTGGAGGTAGGAGAATCCGGCGATGGGCGAGACCCGGCCTGGAACGGACGCTGACAGGAGCTCGAGCGCCGGTGCTACGGGACCGGGAGCGGCCGACCGCGACGAGGCGGCGGTGAGCGAGGGACGTTTGCTGCGGCGGTGGCTGGCCTCCAGCGCACGGCGTGAGCGGCGGCTCGAGCAAACTGGGAGCGACCCTGATCCGCGGTTTACGTTCGCGAACGAACGCACGTTCCTGGCCTGGAACCGGACCGCGCTAGCGCTGATCGCGGCCGGCCTGGCGGCGGCGCAGTTCCTGAAGTTCAATTTGCACGGACTGCGGCTGATCATCGCGGTGCCGCTGATCGTGCTCGGCGCCGCGCTCGCGCTCGCGAGCTACTTGCATTGGGAAGACAGCGAGCGGGCGATGCGACTGCGGCAGCCGCTGCGCTACTCGTGGATGCCGCGTGTGCTGACGGCGGGGATCGCGGCCATCGCCGTGTGCGGTGGGATCCTGGCGGTGGTCGACCGGCTGGTCCATTGAATCGACCGCAGTCTCACTCGACTGGCGGGACCGTCACGGCGCCACCCGATACGGACGATCCGGGCCTGGCGCGTGAGCGTACCGCGCTGGCGTGGACGCGATCGGCCCTGACCATGGCCGCGAGCGGCGTGCTGATCGCGCGAGCGGCGTTTGTGGGGCATCTGCCTGAGCTGGGCGTCCTCAGTGCGGTTGCGATGGCAATCCTTTCCGCGCTCACGTGGCGCAACGGGCAGGCGATCTACCGTGAGCGTCGCCAGCCTTGGATGCCACAACGTCTGCAGACGGCCGCTTTCGGCCTGTTGACGGCGGCAACAGTGCTGATCGCGGCGATCTCGATCGTGGTGACGATCGCGATCTGAGGACGGTCGTCGACCCCGGAGCTGCGGCACTTGCTCTGCGCCGGATGGGTCTGCCGCCTCCTTGGAGATCACACCGGATTGCGTCGGTGCGCTTGTAGGGTTCCAGGTGATGCGGTGGCCGCATGTGCCCGGCGATGAGCGCGCTCGGAGGGACCGGGCTCGTGATTGGGAGCTGACGGCGCGCGCGACGCTGGCGGTTGCTTTGGGCTGGGGTATTGGCTGCGGTCATGAGTCCTCCTTGGGCCCCGGGGGATCTGCTCGTCGCCACGTACTTCGCTGCTGTCAGCCTGATCCTGTGGGGGCGAAGCGCTCGAATCAGGCGCGCGAGATCAGAGGCGCCATTCACCACGGCCGTCGCGGTCGCGCTCGGGGTCGCGTTGGCCGGGGGGATTGCTCCTGGCGGTCGTCGATGTCAGCACGCGCGGTTCGCTTTAGTTGAGCGCGTGACGGGGGATCTACGTACCCCACCTGCGTTCGTGTTAGCGCGGGTGTTCGTTGCTGACGGCAGCGAACGGCGGGTCGCCAACGGCATCGGCCTGTTCGCGAATTCTGAGATCAGCCGGGTCTGGGCGTTAGTTGATGTCGCGCCGGGCGGTTAGGGCGATGCCGACGGCGGCGAGCGCGGCGGCCCAGGCGATCAGGATGACGGCGCCGGCGCCGGGCGATAGTAGGTGATGGACTTGCGTTTGGCTTCGGTAGAAGCGCGCGCGTAGATGTCGGTGGTTGACAGGTCGACGTGGCCGAGGATGTCGCGGATGTAGGGCAGCGGCACGCCTGCGTCGTAGAGGTGCATCGCTCGGCTGTGTCTGTTACGTGGAATTCCACGTAACCGGCATTACGTGGACGGCTGCGTTATGTGGCCGGCTGGGGCTTTTGCGGTGGCGGGCGTGGCGCTGGGGCCGGTTCCGGCCACATAATCCCGGGGGGGGCGTGCGGGTCAACGACCGAGTGGTCGGCGTGTCCGATCAGATTCGTGCCTTCGTCCTTGATGCGGGATTCGTTGCCCGCTCCTCTGTGGGAGGCCACCCGTGGATGCGGTGAGTGCGGCGAAGAATCGCGTCTCTGTTCACCACGATCGGGGAGGCCGATTCTTATGCAGGCAGCAACCATCCGCGACGCGTCGGGGCGGGTGATCGTCGCGTTGGTGACGGCGGGTCGGTCGAGGGCAACGATCAAACGCCACGAAGCGGAGTTCAACGCGTTCGCCGGGTTCCTCGAGGCTCGCGGCCGGGCGCTCCCGACCGAGGTGGACTGCCTCGATTTCATCGCCGAGCGTAGAGGGCGCCATCGGGTGATGTGAAGGTCGGCGTGGAACTCAATCTGGACGGGCGGGGCAGACGTTGACATGGGCAGACGTTGACATGGGGGTTCCTTCCTTGCGGCCGATCCGACGGATCGGCCGGGGGACCGGGGCCCCCGGCCGCCGTTGGTGGTGGTCCGTTGGTCGTTTGTCGGGATGTTTGCGTCAGACGAGGTCGCGGCTACGCAGGCGCCAGGCGGCTGCCGCGAAGATGATGAGTGTCCAGGCGACCATGACCGCGAGCGCGGGCCCGGGCGACAGGGCCCCGTGGGTGCCGCCGAGGACGCCTCCCGGAGCGCCGGCGAGCGGGAGGAGGCGACCGACTTTCGGGACCGCCGAGAAGACGGCGGGCTCAATCGCCGCGGCGACGATGACGAGCCCGACGACGGTGACGATCTGGTTGCGTATCAGCGCGCCGACGCAGACGCCGAGGGGGCCGAGCAGGGCAGCGACGGCCAGGTTGCGCCACAGCACGTCGGCGATGCCGCCGGCGCCCAGCGTTGCTAGCCCGCGGCCTGACAGGACCAGCTCGCCGACGATGATGGTCGGCACCGTCACGATGATCGCGAGGGCGATGCCGGCCACGGAGTAGGAGATCGCCTTGGCGGCCAGCAGCCGCACTCGGTTGGGGGCGGCGAGCACGGAGCCTGTGATCGTGCGATGACGCCACTCGCCCGTCATCGCGATCGCACCGAGTACCACGATGATGTAGGTGATCGCGCTGTTGGTGAACAGCGCGTGCGCTTTGGTTTCCTTCCCTAGGGCCGCGCCGAGGACGACGAGGGTCAGCGACAGCGCCGCGGCGCAGCCGACGACCGCGGCGAAGGTGCGGGTGGTGCGGAGCTTGAGCAGCTCGGCTTGCAGGAGCGCGGTCATGACTGCACGCCAGTGAGGGCGATGAACGCTTCTTCGAGGGAGCGCGTTCGGGGGGCCAGGCCGAGCACGGACAGCTGCTCGTCACCGGCGATTCTGCCGACCTCTTCCGGGGTGGCGCCGGAGACGTTCAGCACGTCACCGTCGCGGTCGACGCGGTGACCGCGACGCTCGAGCGCGCGCGGTCAAACTGACCGGGTCCTGTGCGCGGACCGTGGTCGCGGGGCCGTCGTCGCCGCCGAGCACCTGCTCCAGGGGCCCGTGGGCGCGCAGCTCGCCGTCGGCGATCACGACGACGTCGTCGACAGACTGGGCGACCTCGGCCAGGACGTGGCTGGAGATCAGCACCGTGCGCCCGTCTGCCGCCTGCTCGCGCATCAGACCGCGCAGCCAGATGATCCCGGGCGGGTCCAGGCCGTTGTTCGGCTCGTCGAGGATCAGGACTTGCGGGTCGCCGAGCAGGGCTGCGGCGATCGCCAGCCGCTGACGCATGCCCATCGAGTAGCCCTTCACACGCCGGTCGGCGGCGTCGCTGAGCCCGACCGCGGACAGGACCTCCTCGACGCGGTGGGGGGGATGGTTTCCCGTGATCGCCAGGACCCGCAGGTGGTTTCGTGCGCTGCGACCCGGATGGAACGAGGCGTCCTCGAGCACCGCGCCCACACGGGCGCTGGGCTCGTCGAGCTCGTCGTAGCGCAGACCGCCGAACGTGGCGGCCCCCGACGACGGCTGCACCAGCCCGAGCAGCGCGCGCAACGTCGTGCTCTTCCCGGCCCCGTTCGGTCCGAGGAACCCCGTGACGCGACCGGGCTCGATGTCGAACGAGAGGTGATTGACGGCGGCGACGCCGCCGAAGTGCTTGGAGAGATCGCGGATCTCGACGGGGGCCATCGGCTCTCCGATCCGACGGCGACCGCGGCCAGGCCCGGGCTCTTCGGCTTTCCGAGCGGGGGGAACTTCTTCAAGTACGGCGTGTGCTGCGGTCATCACTGCTCCTCAGGTCGGTGAAAGTTGCCTGGGGATCAGTGTGGGACCGCCGCCTGCGCCTGTCATCGCCCGCAGGGCGCGTCTGCGCTCCTCCTCAGGGCAGATCTTTGCCGCTCGCGCCTCTGTCGAAGGACAGAGGCGCGTCTACGCGCCGGGCGTGACCAGCCCGCTCTCGTACGCGAGGACGACGGCCTGCACGCGGTCGCGGAGCCCGAGCTTGGCGAGCAGGCTGGAGACGTGGGTCTTGATCGTGCCCTCGGTGACGAACAGCTCGGCGGCCAGCTCGGCGTTGCTCTTACCGTGCGCCAGCATCCTCAGCACCTCGCGCTCGCGCTGCGTCAAGGCGTCCAGCCGCGTGCCGAGCTCCGGCCTGACCGGCCGGCGTGCGAACTGCTCGACGATACGCCGCGTGACCGACGGGGCGAGCAGCGCCTCGCCGGCAGTCACGACGTGCACCGCGTGCAGGAGCTCCTCGGGTGGGGCGTTCTTGAGCAGGAAGCCGCTGGCGCCCGACCGCAGCGCCTCGAACACGTACTCGTCACGCTCGAACGTGGTCAGGATCACCACACGACTGCGCAGCTCGCCGTCTTCGGTAATCCGCCGCGTGGCCTCGAGTCCGTCACCGTCGGGCATCTGGATGTCCATCAACACGATGTCGGGCCGCAGACGCCGGGTGCTGGCCGTGGCCTGCTCGCCGTTCGCCGCCTCCCCGACCACCTCGATCTCGGGATCGGACTCGAGGATCATCCGAAAGCCGGCGCGAACCATCGCCTGGTCATCGGCCAACAGCACACGGATACTCACAGCCCACCGCCCGAGGTCGGCAGCTTCACGCGCACGGCGAACCCGCCGCCGGATACCGGCCCCGCCGTCAGCTGGCCGCCGTGCAGGGCGGCACGCTCACGCATGCCGATCAACCCCAGGCCGCCCGGGCTCGTCCCTGACAGCGCCCGTCGCGCCACGGCCGTCATCGACGATCTCGACCTCGAGCTCGTCGGGCGATCACGAACGCGAGCCAGCCGAAGATCGCGGTCTTGCGATGGCTCGCGCTCCAGCGGCCCATCCGGGCCGCCAGGTTGTTTGAGTACTTCAGGGGGTGACATCTCGGTCCCTTTCTGCTGTGGGTGTGGGCGTGAGTGATGTGTTGAGTCCGCCCGGCTAGGCGGCGTAGGCGAATGGGTGATAGAAGGCCTCTAGCGCGCGGTCGCGGGCGACGGCAAGGTCGAAGCGGTGGCCGCCCCGCGTGTCGTCGACCGAGACGGTCACTGCGTCCTGGCGGGGGTGCCAGAGCAGCAGGACGTGGATGCCGTCGTTCTCGCGGGCGGCGAGCTCGCGCGTCTGAAGCGTCACTGGAGTCATGGCTCCTGTCTCCGGTTCAAAGGTGGTGAGTGGTCGGGTGGTTGGGGCTTGCATGAGCGGTCCTTTCCAAGGCGCAGACCACCGAGCGCGCACGTACGTCAGCAGAGCATGTGGCGGCAACCAGCACACCGCCACATGCTCTGCGCGAACGGACTCCGGGGGTCAGTGTTCGACCGCTGGAATGGCGATGGGCGGAACGGTCTCCGGCCGCTCGCCCGGAACGGTCTCCGGCCGGCTCGCCGATTCGTGCGACGTCGAGGGCGATCAGGCCGAGGTTCGCACCGCAACCTGCTCCGACGATCGTGGTGATGACCGCCATGATCCCGGCTGTTGCGTTGAACCCCAGCAGCGCGCCGACGAGGGCGCCCGTCAGCGCGACCCAGATGCCGATCCTCGTGGCCCTGGCCGGCCGGTCGCGGTTGACCCAGGCCCAGTAGGTGCCGAGGCCGATCGGCGTGCCGATGGAGAGAACAGCCATGAGTTCGCTGTCGAGGGGCACTGTCGGCAAAGCCACCAGCACGATGATCAGGCCGATGAACCATCCGCCGAGGCCGAGCACCAGCAGGTAGACGGAGCGCAGCATCGCGCTCGCCTTGCGCCCGAAGCCGCCGCGCTTGTGCGCCCGGCGCCACATCAGTAGCAGTGACAGGATCGTGAGGAGTCCGAAGCCCGTCATCGCGCCGAGGCCGTCTTCGGCGTAGGCGCCTTGGCTGGAGCTTGGGCTGAAGTCGACCTTGTTGTGGGTGTAGAGGGACGTGTCGACCTTGCCGGTGTCGAGGTAGGTGTTGATCAGACGGGTGCCGGCTGCCGGTTCGTAGGGCCAGAAGTCGTCGGAGTGGCCGAGGTTCGAGAGCACGACCTCACGGCCGTTCGCGAGGTGAGGCAGGAGCTCGCTGGTCGCATTCTCGGGCGGCGTTGCGAAGTCGAGGTTGCCGCCGATCAGCAACGTCGGAACGTTCGAGTTTTGCACGTGGGTGTACTCGTTCTCGTCCGGGTTCGCCGGCCAGGCGTCGACGAGGCTGCCGCCGGCCCAGATCAGGTCGTTGCCGGCAGCACTGATCAGCGATCCACGGTTTGCTCCCGACGCGTAGAAGTGCTTCGCGTAGGTGGCGTCGCTGCGGCCGATCGCCGCCAGGTCGCCCCAGACGAACGCGCTCGGAAAGGTGAGCCGTGCCAACACGGACAGGAACCACGCGCCGCTTGCGTCGCCCTTGTCGGCGGAGAGGAGTGAGTTGATCGTCAGTGGCGCGGCGATCGAGTTGCCGCCGGCGGAGGTCTCGTTGATCAGGCCGAAGAACGCGGCGGCTTTGAAGTCGCCCTTCTCGATCGGCAGGACCAGCCAGTGACTGGGAACGTGAGCGAACGACGGACTTCACCGACGCGGCGAGATCCGGCGTCCGGCTGCGACAGCTCGTCGCCTGGGCGCAGAGCGCGGAATAGCGCTGGATCTGCTCGTTGGTCGTCTTTGCGTCCCAGAGGAAGTTGCCGGGTGGATTGACGCCGATCATCACCGAGCGATGGATGCTCTTCGGGTAGCGCCAGGCATAGATCATCGCGACCCGGGTGCCCGCGCTTTCGCTCACCAGGTCGATCTGGTGGTAGCCGAGGGCGCGGCGGGCCGCGTCGAGGTCGGCGACTTCTTCGGGGATCGAATAGCCGGCGAGATCGACACCATCGCTGCGGAGCCGGTCGGCGCACGACCGGTACGCCGCGGCGACGGCGCGGTACGACTGCTCGCTGAGGAGGTCACCTGAGTCCTCCATTGCCGAGCTCACCTCCGGGCAGTCGAGCCGGACGGAGCCGTCGACGCCGCGGTAGCCGACGAGCACGACGTCGTGGTTGGCGGTGAAACGGCTCGCGTCCGGGAAGACCATGTTGGTGATGCCGGGGCCGCCTTGCAGGCGGAAGATCGGGGCGCCCGGGTGTGCCGAATGCGCACGGATCACGGTGACCGGCAGCGCGATCAGCCGCGAGTGCGGGTCGGCGCGGTTCTCGGGCACCACGAGCGTTCCGCAGTCGGCGGCGTAGGCGCCCTTTTCGGTGTTGTAGGTACAGTTCTTGAGCGTCAGCTGGCCTGCATGCGCGCCGGCAGGCACGGAGACGGCCGTAGAACTGCCGGCGAAGTGGAGGTAGCCGAGCCCGAGCGTGAGGACGGCGATCAGGGCCAGGCCGGTGATCCGGCCGCGACTGAAGCGTCTGGTCGAGGGATGCATGGTTCGTTCTTTCCCGTTGGTCGTCATCACTGCTCCTCAGATCGGTGCAAGTTGCCTGGGGATCAGTCTGGGACCGCCGCCTGTGCCTGTCATCGCCCGCAGGGCGCGTCTGCGCTCCTCCTCAGGGCAGATCTTTGCCGCTCGCGCCTCTGTCGAAGGACAGAGGCGCGTCTACGCGCCGGGCGTGACCAGCCCGCTCTCGTACGCGAGGACGACGGCCTGAACGCGGTCGCGGAGCCCGAGCTTGGCGAGCAGGCTGGAGACGTGGGTCTTGATCGTGCCCTCGCTGACGAACAGCTCGGCGGCCAGCTCGGCGTTGCTCTTACCGTGCGCCAGCATCCTCAGCACCTCGCGCTCGCGCTGCGTCAAGGCGTCCAGCCGCGTGCCGAGCTCCGGCCTGACCGGCCGGCGTGCGAACTGCTCGACGATACGCCGCGTGACCGACGGGGCGAGCAGCGCCTCGCCGGCAGTCACGACGTGCACCGCGTGCAGGAGCTCCTCGGGTGGGGCGTTCTTGAGCAGAAAGCCGCTGGCGCCCGACCGCAGCGCCTCGAACACGTACTCGTCACGCTCGAACGTGGTCAGGATCACCACACGACTGTGCAGCTCGCCGTCTTCGGTAATCCGCCGCGTGGCCTCGAGTCCGTCACCGTCGGGCATCTGGATGTCCATCAACACGATGTCGGGCCGCAGGCGCCGGGTGCTGGCCGTGGCCTGCTCGCCGTTCGCCGCCTCCCCGACCACCTCGATCTCGGGATCGGACTCGAGGATCATCCGAAAGCCGGCGCGAACCATCGCCTGGTCATCGGCCAGCAGCACACGGATGCTCACAGCCCACCGTCCGAGGTCGGCAGCTTGACGCGCACGGCGAACCCGCCGCCGGATACCGGCCCCGCCGTCAGTTGGCCGCCGTGCAGGGCGGCACGCTCACGCATGCCGATCAACCCCAGGCCGCCCGGGCTCGTCCCTGATAGCGCCGTCGCGCCGCGGCCGTCATCGACGATCTCGACCTCGAGCTCGTCGGGCCAGTACCGCACGCGCACGTCGGCGCGCGACGCCGCCGCGTGCTTGAGGGTGTTAGTCAGCGCTTCCTGCACGATGCGGTACGCCGACACGCCGATCATCGGCGGCAACGAGCGTTCCTCCCCTTCGATGCTGACCGCGACAGCGAGCCCGGACTCACTCATGCTCGCCGCCAGCCGCGGAAGCTGGCTCAGGCCAGGGCGCGGAGCCAGCAGATCGTCCTCGTCGCCGGCCTGCCGCAGGAATCCGAGCAGGCGGTGCAACTCCCCCACCGCCTGTCGGCTCGAGACCTCGATCGCGGTCAACGACTCCTTCGCCTTGACACGGTCACGGTCGATCACGACCCGGGCAGCGCCGGCCTGGACGCCCATCATGCTCACGTGGTGGGCGACGACGTCATGCAGCTCCCGCGCGATCCGCACCCGCTCCTCGAACACGGCGTGCTCGGCCTGTGTCGCACGTGACTCCGCCACCTCGGCCCGCTCGGCCCGCGCGCGGACGGCAAAGCCTGCAACCCAGGCGACGGCGAAGTCGACGGGAATGAAGACGAGCTCGGCGACCGAGTGCCCGGGGATGAGGTAGACGATGGTCGCCGCAGCGCCGACCACGATCGCCAGTCCGAGGCCAGCCCGCCGGACGTCCCGAAGGTTCCCGAGCAGGAATGCGACCGCCAGCTGCATCGGGAAGAGGGACTCGGGGTACGGGATCAGCAGCGGGTCGACGAACGAGATTCCCACGGCCAAAAGGAAGAACGCCGCCGGTCCGGCAAACGGAAACCATCGCCGCGCGAACACGGGTAGCACCAGGATCGCGAGCGCGGGAAGGCAGAACCACAGCGTCGTTGTCGGAGCTCCGGACGAGCCGCGTCCGAGCACCACGTTAAGCATCGCCACGATCGTCAGCAGCGCGATCAGCAGGTCGAACCAGTACGTGCGGGCGAGATGTTCGCCTCGGCTCACGCATCGAACGTACTCCACCAGCTCGCGGACCGCCTCCCACAAGGTCAGACCCGGGATCCCTCTCAAGTACTACCCACCTCGGAACCGGCAGCCTGGCGACGACGCCGCGCCGGCGACGCCTCGCCCTAACGGCGCCCACACGCTCGCGGACGACGCCCAGACTGCGCACCACTAGCGCGCGCACGGCGCTGCCGCCACCCGCGCCAGGACGAGGCGCCGGAACCGCTACCGGTCGGTCCCCCGCGCTCGCTGCCAAGACAGCCGCATCGCCGCCGCAGTGCAGCTCATCAAGAACGACCGCTTCCGATCCGCCAACTGCCAAAGGAGGCCTGGAGCCCGGATGCCCGTGCCGACGTCAAACCAGGGCGCGGAATCCAAGCGCTGGTTGGTACCGCTCCTCGCCAGCCCGGGGTGTGGCACTGGGTCGGCCCGGCGAACGCCGAGCCGACCCAGCCGTGCTCGGATCTATCGCTTCATCTGGAGACCGGCGGCGGTGGCGGAGATCATCGGCGATGGCCGTCCGTGAACGGTGCTGATGATCTCGCTGGTGTCGATGCCCTCGAGGTAGATGCTGGTGATACCGAGGTTGGTCGAGCTGATCCCACGCCCGACGGTCCATCCCGACCTCGCGTCGCTTGCCGCCCTTCCCGCGCCGGACCAGCACCGCGCCACGGGGTCGGTCCAGGTCGCTCTCTTGGAGAGCGAGCGCTTCGTTGATCCTCAGGCCGGCACGCCAGAGCAGCACGATCAGCGCCCGGAGTCGGTGGCCGTCGGCGCGGCCACCGACCGCGCTCATCACCGCGACGATCTCTTCGACCGTCGGCGGATCGGCCGGGTACTGCTCGCCCTTGTTTCGGGGTGGACGGCCCCGGTGGTAGCCGGGCATGGTCGCCGGTGAGCGGCGGTGGCCGGCGACGTCTAGCAGCATGGATTCCATGAATCCTCCCTTGGTGGGACGGGTTGACGATGCGCTGCTATTCGAACCGAGCCGCGGCTAACTCAGCGAGAGACTGCCCGCTATGCGATGGCCGCTCGTGGTGTCCGCGCAAAGGGGGCTGTCGGGATCTGCGCCGACAGACGCCTCTGGACATCAACGCGGGTCCGGACGCGGACGATCGCTCCCGGTCGCATTGCGGTCGCGCGGCCCGGTCTCCGCGCGTGATGCTCTTGACGCGATGGCGCTCGCAAGCTGTGCTCCAACTGAAGCGCAGAAGCGATGTGCGGACGGCGGTCGGCTGATCGTTCGAGACGGGGCATGGGGATGCGTCGCTGCTTGTGGTCCGGAAGCGGTCGCGCTGAGCAGAGCCACGGCATCGACACGGTGGCTCGTTTGCGGTGCGGGCGGTAGCGTCGCTCCCGGGGGCGGCGCCGCGGAGTTCCGGATCGTCGGGCTCGAGCAGCACTTTCCTGACAGCGATGGGATTGCTGGTCGTCGTCCCGAGCGGAGGCCTCGATAGCGATGATCACGTCATGCCGGGGCGCTGCTCCGCCGGCCGACCGAGAGTCTCGGAAGAGCGGGTCGATGTGCTCGCACTACCGCTCGCCCAGGCGGGGCGGCACCGCTGCAGTGGTACTCCGCCCTCAGTTGTGGGAATGGTCCAACCGCCCCGCCTCCGCCTCGGGCACCGTCTCCACGTGGAGCCGGCCATCACGCAGGTCGACCCGCACGGGCTGGCCGGGCTCGATCTCGCCAGCGAGCAGCCGTTCCGAGAGCTCGTCCTCCAACAGCCGCTGGATGGCTCTCCGCAGCGGGCGCGCCCCGTACTGTGGGTCGAAGCCGGCGTTCGCCAGGTACTGGACCGCCTCGTCCGACACCTCTAGCTCCACGCGCTGGGCACGCATTCGCCGCGCGACCCGGCCGAGCAGTAGCCGCGTGATCTGCATGAGCTGGTCTCGGTCAAGCGAGCGGAACACGATGATCTCGTCGATCCGGTTAAGCAGCTCGGGCCTGAAGGTCTGCCGCAGCATGTCCATCAGCTCGTCCTTCAGCTCCTCGAACGACTCGTTGCGCCGGGCGTGCGCCTGGATGCGGTCGGCCCCCAGGTTCGAGGTCATGATCACGACCGTGTGCCGGAAGTTCACGGTGCGGCCCTGGCCGTCCGTGAGGCGTCCGTCATCGAGCAGCTGCAGGAGGATGTTGAAGACGTCGGCATGCGCCTTCTCGATCTCGTCGAGCAGCAGCACCGAGTAAGGACGCCGGCGCACGGTCTCGGTGAGCTGACCGGCATCCTCGTAGCCGACGTAGCCCGGCGGCGCGCCGACCAGGCGCGACACGGTGTGGCGCTCCTGGAACTCGCTCATGTCGAACCGGACCATGGCGTCCTCGTCGCCGAACAGCGTTTCGGCGAGCGCCCGTGCGAGCTCGGTCTTGCCGACGCCGGTTGGCCCGAGGAATAGGAACGAGCCGACCGGCCGGTTCGGATCGCCGAGCCCGGCGCGCGCGCGCCGTACCGCGCGGGCGACTGCCTCGACGGCCTCGTCCTGCCCGACCACGCGCTCGTGGATCTGCGCCTCGAGGCCGAGCAGCCGCTCGCGCTCCTCCTGGGTCAGCTGTGAGACCGGGATCCCGGTCCGGCGCGACACGACCTCGGCGACGTCGTCGGCGAGCACCTCGGCGGCACGCTCGCGTCCGCCGGAGCGGCTCTCGTCCAGCTCCTCACGTAGCCCCTCGATCTGCGCCTTCAGCGTGTTCGCCCGCTCGTAGTCCTCCGCCGCGACGGCCTGATCGCGCTCACGCTCGTTGCGCGCCATGTTCTCCTCGAGCGCGCGGCGGTCCGCCGGCTTGGTCTTCGCGCGGATACGCACCCGCGCCGCGGCCTGGTCGATCAGGTCGATCGCCTTGTCCGGAAGGAAGCGGTCGGTGATGTAGCGGTCCGACAGCTCCGCCGCCGCCACCAGGGCCTCCGGGCTGATCCGGACGCGGTGGTACGCCTCGTAGCGGTCGCGCAGTCCGTTCAGGATCTCGATCGTCTCCTCGACCGACGGCTCGTCGATCAGCACGGGCTGGAAGCGGCGCTCGAGCGCGGCGTCCTTCTCGATGTTGCGCCGGTACTCGTCGACTGTCGTGGCGCCGATCACGCGAAGGTCGCCGCGCGCTAGCGCCGGCTTCAACATGTTGGAAGCGTCCATGGAGCCTTCGGCCGCCCCCGCCCCCACGACGGTGTGGAGCTCGTCGATGAACAGGACGAGGTCGTCGCCGTGGTCGGTCACCTCATCGATCACCGACTTGAGGCGGTCCTCGAACTCGCCGCGGTACTTCGTGCCCGCGACCATGCCGGCCAGGTCGAGAACCACCAGCCGCTTGCCCGCGAGCGTCTCAGGCACCTCATCGTTGACGATCCGCTGGGCGATGCCCTCCGCGATCGCCGTCTTTCCCACGCCGGGGTCGCCGATCAGCACAGGGTTGTTCTTCGTGCGCCGGGAGAGGATCTCGATCGTCTCCTCGATCTCGTCGGCGCGACCGATCACCGGATCCAACTTGCCCTGCCGGGCCGCTTCGGTGAGGTCGCGACTGTACTCGTCGAGCGTCTTCGTCTGGCTAGCCGGCCTCCCGCCCTCGTCAGTACGCGTGACGCCGCGGATCACGGCTCCGCGGAGCGCCGTGTGCGACAGGCCGAAGCGCGCCAGCAGACGCCCGGCGTCCGACTCCGTGTCCCGCGCCAGCGCCAGCAGCACGTGCTCGGGTCCGAGATACGACGAGTTCAGCTCGCGCATCTCGTCGTACGCCCGGAGCAACGCGGCCTTGGCCTCGGGCGAGAGCGACGGCGCCACGTCCGTCCGTCCCCCGCGCTGCGCCTCGTCTTCGACCTGCGCCGCGATCGCGGCGGGATCACCGTCGGCGTGGCGGACGATCTGCGCGACGAGGTCGTCCTGCATTGCCGCCCACAGCAGGTGCTCGGTGTCGAGATCGAGGGAGCCCCAGTCGATCGCCAGCTGCGCCGCGCGCCGTAGAAGCTCGCCCGTCGCATCCGAGAAGAACTGCGTGATGTCGACCTGCTCGACTGGCCGGCGCGCGAGTGGCGCGGAGGTTCGCGTGCCGGTAGGGCCCGTGGCCCCCTCGATGCCGAATGGCCGGTCGAAGAACTCCGAGAAGAACTCGTCGAACAGGCTACTCCGGCGGCGCCGAAAGTCGCCGAAAGGATCGTTCGTCGCCATGTCAGACCTCCTGGCGCGCGCGTTTGGTGCCGTGAATCGGCCTATCCGTACCCTACGCCACGAAGTTCCTGTCCGGTGGACTCGCCGACCAACGAACCGTCGGGCAGCGCGCGCGCCACGAACACTGCCTTGGCCACCGCGTCACTGGTTCGCCGAACCCCGGTCATCGCGAGGCGATCCTTGCGGCGGAGCTTGTGTTTCACCCAGGCCGTACGCCGGCGCCCGGGGATGTACGTCGAGCTGAGCGGCTTGGCCACGACCCTCAAGACCGAGCTCCTCGCCACCCGCCACGAAATCCTCACTCCGCTCGACCACCACGGTCGCCGGCGTCCGCCAGGCGAGGTCCCTCGAGCGCGAGCTCCTCGAGCAGCGCCCGGCGCTCCGATAGGGCATTGGGACCGCATGCAGTCCCGCTCAGGACTGGTGGTGACGGTAGGCGTAGGTCGCCTCGCGGACGGCCGCGTCGCTCTCGAGCGCTCCGCCGAACGCACCGCCGACAGTGGCCAGCGCGCCAGCGAGCAGCGCCAGGCGCAGGTAGTCCGCGAAGTCCGAGCGATGACCGATCTGCGCCGACATCAGCGACGGCTCGAGCATCAGCTCAGCCGCGGCAAGCGCCATCAGGCATGCGCCCGCGTAGAGCGCAAGGATCCCGAAGCTGACGGTGATCAGCGTGACGATGTTAAACAGGATCGCCTGCTCCCGCACCCGGCTGCGAGTAGCGCGCTCCCACAATCCGTGCACGAAAATCAACGTCGCGGTTGCGCTCGCGATCGCCGCGAGGCATACCCCCGCCATGCGCGGCGCGGCAAGCCCGGAGGCGATACGCCACACGTCGGTTGTGACGATCGTGAACATCGCGACACCGAGCGCGCCGACCATCGCGCGGGACAGACGCGTGGTCAACCGCCACGGATGGTTGGCGCGCACCATCCCGGCGAGCAGCCGCAGGTTCCCGGTCAAGACGCGATGTGTCAGTGCGAAGCCATCCAGCGAGTCAGGCCCTCCAAGCTCGCTCACCGGCACGATCACCCGGCGTTGAACGACGCGCCGGCTGCCGGACTTGCCTTCGCCACCGGCGGCCCTGTCACCCGCGATCACACCCGCCGCCTCTGCCACAGATTCGACCAAGTGCCGGGCGTGCCGCGGTCCGAGCGCAGGCAGCGAGACCAGGGCCGCACCATGGGTCGGGCTCGAGTGCATCAGCAGCGGGCGCCGTGAGATCCGCAGCGGAAGCTCCGTGACATGCACAACCAAATCCCAGTTCTCGTCCAGCAGCCGCGAGCGCGCGGCATCGACGAGCTCCGCGAGCTCAGCCGGGGGCGGTAGCAGCGACTCGCGAACCGCGGTGATCTTCCAATTGACCCCCGGGTAGCGCTCCGCGAGCACACGCTCGAGATCGCGCAGGAGCTTCTCGACGTCCTCGGCGTCGAGCGCCGGCGTCACGACCAGGCCGAGGTCGATCTCGTCGTCGTTCTTTTCCCTTCCGCGTCCAACCGCGACGGCAATCTCGCCGTCGGCCGCGGCGTCCGTTGAAGCAACGCGATCAGGGGGGTCCATCCGCTGCAACTCACTCTACGACCATCCCCCCGATCAACCGTGCGATGAACCTGCGATCCGCGAGTAGAGAACCCGACGCAGCATCTCGTGGTCCGCGTGCGTCGCAGGTGGCACGGCGGCTGACGTCTGGCTTTGCTCATCCGTCCAGAAGGGCCTGGTGCGAGCGTCGCGCCTCAAGCTTGGGACTCGTCTCGGTTGCTAGGCGTCTGCCAAACGCGTAGGCTCGCCGGTCATTGGCTTGGGGCGCCTTGTTCGAAGGAGGATCCGTGCTCCGCCAAACCGACGAGCAGCTTTGTTCGGAGTCGCAGTGGGACTTCAGCGACTTGAGGGCGATGTACGTCAACTGCACGCTGAAGCGCTCACCAGAAATCTCGAATACCCGGGGTCTTGCGGACCACTCGATCGCGATCATGCAGAAGCTCGGGGTGTCGGTCGAGGTCGTTCGGGCTGTCGACCATGAGATAGCGACGGGGGTGTGGCCCGATATGACCGAGCATGGATGGGACCGTGACGACTGGCCGGCGATCTTTGAGAAGGTCATCGCGGCGGACATTCTCGTTCTCCTGACGCCGATCTGGTTGGGTCAGAAATCATCGGTGTGCGCGCGCGTTATCGAGCGTCTCTACGGCAACAGCCACCTGCTCAATGACAATGGCCAGTGGGCCTATTACGGGCGCGTCGGTGGTTGCATCGTCACTGGGAACGAAGACGGGATCAAGCATTGCGCGATGAGCATCCTGTACTCGCTGCAGCACCTCGGCTACGTGATCCCGCCGCAGGCCGACGCGGGCTGGATCGGCGAGGCCGGCCCCGGACCGAGCTATCTGGATCCGGGCTCGAGCGGACCGGAGAACGACTTCACGAACCGCAACACGACGTTCCTGACGTGGAACCTGCTGCACCTGGCGCGGATGATCAAGGACGCGGGCGGGATTCCCGCGCACGGCAACCAGGCGAGCCTGTGGGACGCCGGATGCCGGTTCGACGCAATCAATCCCGAGCACCGCGCCTGAGCCAGCCGCGGAGCCTCATCGTCGGCGCACAGCGACTCTGCACGCGTCCGCCCGACAACGCAGCGAGCGTCCGTGGATGCGAGTGCCGGGGTCGGGAGCGCTCGGCTCCCGACCCTGGCCCTGCGGGAGAGCGGCTAGGAGACCGCGACGCCGGCGGGGGCGGCGCCGGCGGGGAGCGCCACTGTGCCCTGCTCGGTGAGCTGACCGCCGTTGACCGCGAACACGCCGAGCGCGTCGACCCGGCTCTCATCGACGTACAGCGTCCGGCCGTTCGTGCTCAGGCGGGCGTCGACCGCGCCGACGCCCGCCTGCGAGCTGACCTGGGTGGAGCCCAGGAGCGTCAACGTCCCGTCCCGGACGATCGAGTAGCGCGAGATGCTGCCCGATCCGGTGTTGACCGTGAACAGGAACTCACCGTCATGGCTGATCTCGACCCAGCACGGCGCTGTCTGTTGATCGGCGAAGGGTGAGCTCCCGATCGATGACAGCGTGCCGTCGCGGGCGACGTGGAAGGCGGAAATGGTGCCGTCGCCCGCCGCGTTGTGGGCGTTGGAGACGAACAGCTGCTCGGGGTTGGTCGGACGGAATTCGCTGCCGAACGGGCCCGCGCCCTGCGCGGCGAACGGGGATCCCAGTGCGGCGATCAGGCGGCCGTCGAAGGCGACCCTGAAGCTGTCGATCTGCGAGGTTCCGACTCTCGCTCCGATCAGGCTGGTTCCGGTCGAGTTGAACAGCACGTCCCCGGGCTGGGCGGACGCGGGCAGCGACACCGTCGAACCCGCCAGCGGCCGCAGATGACCGCCATCGGTCAGGGTGAATCCCGTGTAGTTCGAATCGGTAGCGCCGGCGTTGGCCACGTACACGAGACCGTCGTGCTCGGCCACGCTGACCGGCTGCGCGCCGCCTGAGAAGACGACGCCGCCCCGCACGAGCCTTAACGCTCCGGAGCGCTCGATCCGGAGAACCGAGATCTGGTTGCTGCCGGCGTCAACGGCGAGCACGTACCGGCCGTCGCTCGAGACCTGGATGGCTCCCTGCGACGCGAGTCCCGCGCCCGACCCGGCGCCGCCGGCGTTGAACGGCGATCCCGGCACGGGCGTCAGCCCGCCGTTGGCGTGACGAACGAAGGCAGCCACCGTGTTCGTGCCGGCGGTGTTGTCGTTCACGTACACGAACGGACCGCGGCTTGGATGCGCGCTCGCGACGGCCGGCGCGACGACCGCCACGCCGAACGCGAGCAATACAGCGGCGACGGTTCGAGGCCAGTTCCTCGGCTGGTAATGCATCAGGGGTTCTCCTTGGGGGATGGGGGAGTGGTCAGGTGAGGCGTTGCATCCCGCGCCGTCCATCACCTTGGACTAATTAGTTCAACTGATTGGACCACCCTCCCTCCGCGCTTTCAACCCCTGGTCCGCGAGCGACACAAAATCGTTAGATCTATGAACACCGCGGTGTTAAGACTTCTGTAAGGTTTTCGTAATCAGTCATTGGACCGCCGCGTCCAGTCATCGGGAAGCATCGGAACATGAGCGCCAGCACGACCACGAAGCAGGGACGCGCCACCCGCGAGCGGATCGTGCGGGCCGCCGCGGAGCTGATCGCCGAGCGAGGCGCCACCGGCACCAGCCTCGACGACGTTCGAGCCGCCACCGCCGCCAGCAAAAGCCAGCTCTATCACTACTTCGGCCACAAGCGCGGGCTGGTCGAAGCAGTCGTCGAGCACCAGTGCGCGAACGTGCTCGGCTTCCAGGCGCAGGCCCTGGCCGCGGTGTCAGATTGGGAGAGCCTCGAGCGATGGGCAGAGCTCATGGTCACCGGCGTCGGGCAGCGCGGCGGGCGCGGCGGGTGTCCGATCGGAACGCTCGCCGCCGCTCTCGCCGACACCGACGAGGCACTGCGCGTCAGCCTGAACGAGGCATTCCGGGCCTGGAGCGACGCGATCCGGGGAGCGCTCGCGCGGCTGCGCGGTAACGGGCTGATCGCCGCCGACACCGACCTCGACCACTTGACCACGATCATGCTCGCGGCGATAGAGGGAGGATTGCTGCTCGCCAAGGCCTCGCGCGACGCCGCTCCGCTGCGCACCGCCCTCGACGGCGCGATCGCCCAGTTCCAAGCCAACGCCCCCGCTCGGCGCCGCCGCCGGCGCTCAGCGTGAGCTAGCACCACCCCGGCCGCCACTGGCAGCGGCAGCTACCCGCTCACCAACGACTGCCGATCGACTCGACGATGAATAGCCGCGCGGTCGCGAGGACCTGCCCGAGTTGTATCAACGTGACGCCCCCGTCCTCGAGCGCGAGTCGCAGCGACCGAGCGAGCGCCACGCGGCCGTCGCGCGTCTGCAACTCGGCGCGGCGAGCGCCCGCAAGTACGGAAGCATGCCGCGGCGGAGCAGGATCCTGCTGATCTGGGAGTAGCGTCGCACCCGCCGCGTCCGCTTGCGCGGCGCCCGGATCAGGTACAGCGGCCCGGGCATCGTTCCGCTCGGCACCAGCACCTCGAAGATCACCACCACCAGCATCCCGACCAGCAGCGCAATCGCCACCCCGAGAATCACGAACCACAGAGCCGGCAGGAACGGCCATTTGCCGTTGTGCTTGGCGATCGGGCCCCCGATCGCCGTGATGATCGGCGAGGCGCACACCAGCGCGATCACTCCGCCGATCAACGCCCGCAGCGGTGACAGGCGCAGGCCAAGCAGGCGGCGCACACCAAACGCGTACAAGGGCACGATCAGCACAACGCCCAGGAGGACGAACAGGACGGTGAGGCCGGTCACCCTGGCTGCGCCGAGCTTGTCGGCCGAGTCTCAGACGCTCGGGTTTGTTCGCTCGAATCGCAGTCCTGGTCAGGCACTCGCGCGGATTCCGTTGCGCCGGTGTCCACGAGCACCCCCAGCAGCTCGCCGATCGTCGGCTCTCGGTCGATGAGCCCTCGAAGCGGCAGGTGGTTCTGGATGTGGTAACGGTTGCGGCGGCCGTCCTTTTCCTTCACGACGTAGCCAGCTTTGGTCAGGTCTGTGACGATGCCGAAGGCCCTGCGCTCGGTGACGCCGAGCACGGCGGCGATCTCGCGTAGGCGGACACCGGGATCGCGGGCGATACACACCAACGCTCGGGAGTGATTGGTGAGAAAGCTCCATTCCGCCATCGCACAAATATTGAACCAGCTTTTCTAGAAACCTCTTGCTAGTTGGGTGGAATCGCGACCAACGGCGCTGGATGACGGGAAGGCGGGAGATCCGCAAGTTCGTCCGCCATTGTCAGGCGTTGCGTTACAATGTACGACATGTCTGCTGCACGCCAGTTTTCCGCACGCCTGGACGCGGGCATCGTTGACCGCCTTGAACGCCGCGGGGCACGTTCAGGGTTGAACAAGTCGCGGCTCGCGGAGCGCTATATCGACGAGGGGGTCCGGATGGACGACCATCCCGGGCTCGTGTTCCGGGATGGACCGACCGGCCGGCGCGCCGGGCTGGCCGCCGGACCGGACGTTTGGGAGGTGATCGGCGCCCTGCGTTCGACTGGTCTCGAAGGGGACGATGCAATTCAGGCGACGGCCGAGTGGTCGAGCCTGAGCGTGCGCCAGGTGCGCGATGCGATCGGCTACTACAGCGAGTATCCGGCCGAGATCGACGAGCGGATCCGTCTGAACGAGGAGGAAGCCGACGCGGCCGAGCGGCGCTGGCGTGAGCAGAGCCTCACGCAGTGAAGCTGCTCCTCGACGAGATGGTCTCGGCCGTCGTCGCCGAGCAGCTGCGTGGCCGCGAGCACGATGTCGAGGCGGTCAGCGATCGACGCGAGCTTCGGGGACTGACCGATCGGGACCTGTTCGAGTGTGCGCAGGGCGCGGAGCGCTCGCTCGTGACCTACAACCGGGACGACTTCCTCGTGCTCGATCGTCTCTATCGGGGCGAAAACCGGTTGCACTGTGGGATCGTGATTCTCAACCCGAGGCGGTTCCCTCAGGGCCCCGCCTCGATCGGCCCGCTGGTCACTTCGCTGGCGCGGCTGATCGACGCCGGCGCCCCGTACGAGAGCTTCATTCACTGGCTTCAGTGACACCCGCACGGTTCTGGCAGGGGATCCATCTCCCTGCCGCGAAACCCCGGCAATCGACCGCTATATCCGTGGGCCTGGCGGGTGCGCTGGCCGCATGTGAACCCACGGATCTTCCAACACCCACTTCGGATTTCGCCCATCATTCGGGTCGGTGAGGTCCCCGGTTCAAATCCGGCGCCCCGATGTAAGAGCCCCGCGAATGCGGGGTTTTTGGTGGGCGACGGGGTATGGCGGTCGGGCACGGATTGGGCACAAACGCCGCAGCACGGGGGTGCGGGCACGAGCTCGAGGACAAGCCGCGGATCGAGGAGGTCGTGATCAAGCGCGAGATGAACGCGGTCTACCAGCGCCGGCGCGACGCAGAAGGTGGCTGTGAACAGGGATTTGAGCCGCAGCGCACACCGGCCAAGTGCGGTGCGGTCCCCGGTTCACACCCCCACGCGCCCCAAGCTCCAGCCCTCGCCGAGCTTCGTAAGTTGGCGGCCGTCGGGCGGCAGGAGAGCGGATCGTCTCTGTGAGGAACCCGTGCCCGAGCGGCGAGTAGGGCACAGCGCGGATGCGTCACGGCGCTTGAGCGAGGAGGTGCTCGATGACGGCGGCGGGTTCGAGCGCGACGGCCGCGAGCGCGTGCTCCGAACGCCGGGGGCGAGAGGCTGGGGTCTGAGGATCGTGGACAGTGAGCCGAGACGGCGGGGTCTCGATCGAGATCGCTCGCACGTTTGGTTTGCGCCCGATTGGCGCGGGCGCTCGGCTCGAGTCCCGGCGGCTGAATGAGTTGAGAGTTGAGCAGCCGGCCAGGGTGTGGATCTGCGCGATGGGTCGTATCTGCCCTTCGGGCCTGGAGCCGGACAAGCCTCAGGGAGGCACTGCTATCGAATTGCCGCCCGTGATCCAGCGGGCCGCTGGCCGGGAGGAATCGGACCCCCGCGCGGTCTTCCTCGTGCCGCGGCCCGTCGTAGCGCCAGCGAGCTCAGAGTGACGACGGGTGCGCGAGAGGGACGGCTCCCACCGGCGGGATGACAGGGAACTTCCCTACCGTATCCGACCACGCTACTCGGATTTGATGCGACACGTGGTACGGTAGGGACGTCCATCGCGTTCCCCCCGGGTTTGGCGATTGTGCGCCTCGCTCGGTCCTACTTGACCTCTCTGCCTCGCGAGCGCCCCGCCTGAGAGGCACGTGAGGAGTGTCGATGAATACTGTGAGCCCAGCGCCCACACTGCGGTCCCGTCGTCAACTACGGGGACGGACGAGCTCCGGTCGCACGCGGGATCTCTCGTCGGTCGGCGCGTCTGGAGCACCGCTGCGTGTCGCGATGCTCGCTCCGCCGTGGATCCCGGTTCCGGCGCCGGGGTACGGTGGCGTTGAGTCGGTCGTGAGCAGCCTCACGGAGGCGCTGGTCCGCCTGGGGCATGAGGTGACCCTCTTCTGCGCTCCGGGCTCGGTGTCGCGCGCCAACGTGGTGACGCTGCTCGAGGAGTCCCATCCTCACGAGATCGAGCGGTCGTTGTACGAGGTCGACCATGTCGGGCGAGCGTTCGACGCGATCGATAACTCCGCCGGTCGTGATCGGTTCGACGTCGTTCACGACCACTGCGGGTTCACCGGGCTCGCGATGGCAAACCGCATCGACACACCGCTCGTGCATACGCTGCACGGACCGTTCACCCCGGAGACCGCGGCCTTCTACGCGCGGCATGGCGACAAGGGCACGCTCGTCGGTATCAGCCGTGCTCAGCTGTCATCGGCACCGCCCGGGTTGGGTCCGATCGCCTCGATCCCCAACCCGATCGATCTGCGCGGCTGGCCGCTGCAGGAGCGCAAGGGGGACTACCTGCTGTGGATCGGGCGAATGACCCCCGAGAAGGGAGCTCATCGCGCGATCGCAGCCGCTCGCGCCGTTGATGTACCGCTCGTCTTGGCCGGCGTGATCCAGTCCGGTCAGCAGGCGTTCTTCGACCGAGAGATCGCGCCCCACATCGACGGCGACCGAGTCACCTTCGTGGGCGAGGTCGGCGGATCGGCGAAGTGGTCGCTGTTCGCGCGGGCTCGCGGCCTGCTGATGCCGATCCGCTGGAACGAGCCGTTCGGGATGGTGATGGTCGAGGCGCTCGCGTGCGGGACGCCAGTGATCGCGTTCCCCGAGGGCGCGGCGCGCGAGCTCGTAATCGACGGGGAGACCGGCTTCCTCGTCCATGATGAGCGCGAGATGGCCGAGGCGGTAGGGCAGCTGCAGCAAATCGATGCGCGTGACTGCCGAGCCTGGGTGAGCCAGCATTGCGACGTCGAGGTGGTCGCCACCGCGTACGAACGTACCTATCGAGCCGTGGCGTTCCGGGCCCCGTTGCGTTCAGTCGCCCGTGTCTGAGCGGACCCTCAGCGTCCTGGACGGCAGCACGTTCGTCCTCGGGGATCGCCTTGGCGACGTGCGACCCGACGCCGGTCCTGAACACGGCTTCTTCTCGGACGACACTCGTTTCGTATCACGTTGGGTGCTTCGCCTCGACAAGATGCCCCTGGAGTTGTTGAGCCTTAATCAGAGCGCTCATTTCGACGCCCAGTTCTTCTTGACGCCGGCCGTGGGACCTGAGGAAGAGGCGCCATGTTCGATCGTCCGCCACCGTCTCGTTGGCGACGTGTGGATGGAGCGGCTGATCGTGACGAACCATCTGCACGAGACCAGCCGTCTACGCCTGGCGCTCGATGTCGACACCGACTTCGCCGACCTGTTCGAGGTCAAGGACGGGCTCGTCGCCGAGCGAGACGTGACCTGCCATCACGATGATGCGTGCCTGACATTGAGCTACGCGCGGGGCGGTTTCCGCCGGTCGGTCACAGTCGCGGCCAGCTCACCGGGAGCCGTCACCCGCCACGGCTTCACCTTTGCGTTGGAGCTCGAGCACGGTGAGCAGTGGTCGGTGGACTTTGCGGTTTCTCCGCACGCCGCCCAGCCCGGGGCTACGTTTGCGCGCCGCGCGCCCCGAGGCGGCCTCGAAGACCAGCAAAAGGCGAGGTATGCCGAGCTCGAGACGTGGCTCGCCGAAGCGCCGGCGTTGGAGGCCGCCGACCCGGCGCTCACGCGCACCTACCGCGCGAGCCTCAGCGATCTCGGGGCGCTTCGCATGCGCCCTGATCTCGACAAGCACCCAACCCTTCCGGCGGCGGGGCTGCCGTGGTTCATGGCCCTGTTCGGTCGTGACAGCCTGATCGCGAGCCTGCAAGCGCTGCCCTACCTTCCCGGATTGGCGGCGACCACGCTGCGTGTCCTCGCGTCCCGTCAGGCGCAGGCACGAGACGACTTCCAAGAGCAGGAGCCCGGCAAGATCCTGCACGAACTGCGCTTCGGTGAGCTCACCGCGCGTCGGGAACGACCGCATTCACCGTATTTCGGCAGCGCCGACGCGACGCCGTTATTCCTAGTCCTCTTGGACGAGTACCACCTGTGGTCCGGCGACGACTCGCTGGTGCGGGAGCTCGAGCCCAACGCCCGCGCGGCCCTTGCATGGATCGTGGACAGCGGAGACCGTGACGGCGATGGATACGTCGAGTACGAGCGCCGCAACGTCACCGCCGGCCTGGTCAACCAGTGCTGGAAGGACAGCTGGAACTCGATTCAATTCGCCGACGGCCGGCTCGCACGGGGACCGATCGCGACCTGCGAGATCCAGGGCTACGTTTACGACGCACAACGGCGCTCCGCGCGTTTGGCCCGCGAGGTCTGGGGCGACGAGGCGCTCGCAGACCGACTCGAGCAGCGCGCCCGCGACCTCCGCGACGGCTTCCGGCGCGACTTCTGGATCCAGGAACGCGGCTGCCACGCTCTGGCTCTCGACGGCGACAAACGGCAAGTCGACAGCCTTACCTCCAACGTCGGGCACCTGCTGTGGTCCGGAATCGTCGACGACGGCAAGGCTGCCATCACCGCCGAGCGGTTACTCAGCGATGAGCTGTACTCCGGCTGGGGAGTCCGGACCCTCGGCGCACACGAAACCGGGTACAACCCACTCGGCTACCACACCGGGACGGTCTGGCCGCACGACAACTCTCTGATCGCCGCCGGCCTCGCCAGGTACGGACACCATGAGGCGGCAGGCACGGTCGCATCCGCAATGCTCGCCGCGGCGCCGTATTTCGAGCATCGGCTGCCCGAGGTCTTCGCCGGCTTTCCCCGGCCGGTGACAGCGGTCCCGGTAGCCTTCCCGACGGCGTCGCGTCCCCAGGCATGGGCCGCAGGCGCACCGCTTCTGCTGCTGACCGCGGTGCTCGGCCTCCGCCCCGGATGCACCGATTCCCAAGCTGACCTTCCGGACACGATCGGGCACGTTGCAATCCGCCGGCAGCCCGATCGCTCACCGTTACCGTCCGCGACCGGTACCGTGTGACCCATGGACGATCTCGACATCCACGCACTCGTAACCAGACTGTCGCGTCCGCACTCTTCGGGCGGAGTCGTGATCGAGCGAGCTGCGATCCTCGCCGAAGGCGCCGACTTCGCCGCGGTCATGAACTGGATCACCGCACACGACGGCACGCCGGACGCGACCGTGTCCGCGACGCGCGGCCGGGGGCTCCACGGCTCGCGGATGAGTGGTGGCGACGCGACCGCGTCTCGTGCGCCGCTGCGCTTCGTGCTGCCGCCCGGCGCACTGGACGGACGAGGGCCATCCGCGAGCACCTCACAGCCGAGCGGACGTCCGTAGGCAGGTTGAGGAGCAGGCCACGACGGTGGCATGGGGCGATCGGCTCCGCGAGCTGAGCTTCGCCGCCCCAGACCGTGCGCTCGGGCGCACCGCGAACAAGCGTCTTGCGCGGATTCGACGCCGTTTTGTAAGGCGTTGCAGCGCTCTCGCCCGTAGGAGAATTGAACGAGCGCGGGTGCAATTCCTACCACGCAGGTCGGAATGTGGTATGGTCTGCGTGCGCTCAGTGAGCCCTCGCTCTTCTCGCTTCCCGGGCGACGTCTCCGGTCAGAAGGGCAGAGAGGCGGTTGGCGATGGCCACCGCAAACAAGAAGTCCCGCGCGTCGAGACAGCTCGCGCGTAGCCCGGCTCACATGCATGGGACGGCGCCGATGGAGTTCCTCGTCTTCGAGGACAACGGCGGCTCGTATCACTGGAGGATCCTCGCCGGCGACGGCTCAACCCTCGGGCAGTCGGGGGATTTCGTTTCCTACGACGCGGCAGAACAAGCCGCACAGCAGATCCGCAACGGTGTCGCCTCGGCGCGTTTCTCGCGCCGCGAGAGTGAAACGGGCTCAGTCGATCTCGGCGCGCGTCGCGCTGCTTCTGACGAGGACTCAGACGCCGAGCGCTGGCTGGACGAAGGCGGCAGCTTCAGCAGCGAGGCGGTGGCCCAGTGGTCGGCGCCACGCTGATCCCGGCCGCGGAGGCGCTCGCGACCCCAAGCCAGTCTGATCGGAGACGGACCTACAGCTGCCCCGAGTGCGAGCACGTGTTGCGCGTATCCGGGATCGGTCGCCACCGGGTGTACTTCGAGCTGAGTGACGAGCGGTCGTCACACGACCCCGTCATGAACCGGGTGTGCCCGGCGTGCGGGCAACTCCTACCGGGAAAGAACGCGCCGTGATCCGACCAACGACCCACCTCTGCTGCCCGCGCTGCCGGCTTCGCTTCACCCCCCAGGCAGCGGCGTACATCATCGCGTGCCCCGAATGCGGGGACTCACCGCAGCCGATCGCGCGCCTGGAGCTCACATTCGGTTTCCGCGTCATCGGACCGGAGGACCTCCCTCACGAGCTGCCCGACGCGACCGCGGTCTGCATCGCCTTGCCGAGGCCGGGATCCCCAACCAAGCTGGAGGTGGAGTAGTGGCTACTCCCGAGGCAGCCGTGCTGACCGGGAACGAGCAGCTTGCGGGCATCAATGCCGACTACGAGGAGCGCTACGGGTTCCACGACGCCGAGAACTATCTGTACAAGGCGCCGAAGGGGCTGAACCGGGAGATTGTCGAGAAGATCTCTGAGTTCAAGTCAGAGCCGCAGTGGATGCGCGACTTCCGACTGAAGGCGCTCGACCACTTCCTAGCCCGCAAGCAGCCGACGTGGGGCTCTCCGATGCTGGCCGAGCTCGACTACGACGACATTCGCTACTTCGTGCGCGCGTCGGAGACGCCGAGCCGGTCCTGGGAGGACGTGCCCGAGGACGTCAAGCGGACTTTTGATCGCTTGGGCATTCCCGAGGCGGAGCGGAAGTTCCTGTCCGGGGTCGGTGCGCAGTACGAGTCAGAGGTCGTCTATCACCAGATCCACGAGGATCTCGAGAAGCAGGGCGTGATCTTCACGGACATGGACACCGCGTTGCGCGAGCACGAGGACATCGTCCGTAAGTACTTCGCGACGGTCATCCCGCCCAACGACAACAAGCTCGCGGCGCTGAACTCTGCGGTGTGGTCCGGCGGATCGTTCGTATACGTGCCCGAAGGCGTCCACGTCGACATGCCGCTGCAGGCGTATTTTCGGATCAACACCGAAAACATGGGGCAGTTCGAGCGGACGCTGATCATCGCCGAGCCGGGCTCGTACGTTCACTACGTCGAGGGATGTACCGCTCCCACGTACAGCTCTGACTCACTTCACTCGGCCGTGGTCGAGCTGATCGCTAAGCCCGGCTCACGGATCCGTTACACGACCGTCCAGAACTGGTCGACGAACGTCTACAACCTCGTCACCAAGCGCGCGGTCGCGTACGCCGACGCCACGGTCGAGTGGGTCGATTGCAACCTCGGGTCCAAGCTCACAATGAAATACCCGAGTATCTACCTGCTCGGAGAGCGAGCCCATGGCGAGGTCCTGTCGATCGCGTTCGCCGGCGCCGGCCAGCACCAGGACGCGGGCGCCAAGATCATCCACGCCGCGCCCAACACGACCTCGAACATCTTCGCCAAATCGATCTGCAAGGACGGCGGCCGCGGCTCCTACCGGGGCCTGCTCGAGATCGCCAAGGGCGCCCACGGCTCCAGATCCAAGGTCGTCTGCGACGCGTTGCTGCTGGACGAGTACTCGCGCTCAGACACCTACCCGACGATTCGGATCGGCGAGGACGACGTCAACGTCGGCCACGAAGCGACCGTCTCGAAGGTCGGCGACGACCAGCTCTTCTACCTGATGTCACACGGAATCCGCGAGGAAGACGCCTCAAAGCTGATCGTCAACGGCTTCGTCGAGCCGGTCATCAAGCAGCTCCCGATGGAGTACGCCGTCGAGATGAACCGCCTCATCGAACTCCAGATGGAGGGCTCGATCGGCTAACGGACCTGCTTCGGGAGCAAGGTCACGGCTCCGCAGAAGCGTCCGGGCGCTGGGGAAGCAATCGGTAGCCGTCGACCACCGCAGCAGCCAGGTCGATGAGCTTGCGGTTGTCGCTACGTGACCGCGCGCGCCGCATCACAAACGCGTCGTCTGAGATGTGGGCGAACACGCCTCGCTGGGAGGCTTGCTTGACGAACGCGGGATCGGCGCGTGCAGCAGCACGATCACCGGGCAGGCGGCCTTGCGGACGATCTTGTCGACGTCCTCGACATCGATCTCGCGCGCGGTCACCTCGTGGCCAAGCGCGACGACGATTGTGGCGACGGGCGCGAGTCGGTCCTTGCGCTCATTGGCGATCAGGACACGGAGATGGTCGGTGCTGTCCGTCAGCGGATCCACGACCCGATTCTAGATCTCGCTGGGCTCGCAAACCGTTGATGCCGGTCGGTCGCTCGGAGTAATATGAGTAACAGGTTCGCCCCAACCCTCGGCGGCCGAGTTTTTCCGGCTCCAGCAATCGGCCGGCATCCGCGAGACCTAACGGTCACTGCGAAACCTAGACCGTAGGAGCCCAGTCCGTGCATCACCGCACACCGGCCGCCCAGTTCGGGCCGCCTGCCGATCGAGCCGGCCGCCGGCCGGGGGGCCCAGGAGGGTCCCAGCGCGAGCGCGCCGCTCCGCCGAGACGCCCGTCTGAGGACTCTGGCGGTCCACATCATCCCGCCCAGAAAGGCAAGACATGTTCGCTTTCTTCGTCATCAAGCAGTACGAACGCGCGGTGGTGTTCAAGCTCGGGAAGATCACCGGCGAGGCGCGTGGACCGGGTCTGATTTTGATCATGCCGTTCGTGGAGCGCGTTCATCGCGTGTCGTTGCGGATCGTCACGATGCCGATCCAGTCTCAGGGCATCATCACCAAGGACAACGTCAGCATCGACGTGTCTGCGGTCGCCTACTACCGGGTCGAGGATCCCGTCCGGTCGGTGGTCGCGATCGAGAACGTCGGAGCGGCGATCAACCAGATCGCGCAGACGACGCTTCGCGCCGTGGTTGGACGTCACACGCTCGACGAGACGCTGTCCGAGACTGACGCCATCAATCAGAACATTCGCGAGATCCTCGATGTTCAGACCGAGGAGTGGGGTGTCAAGGTCACGGTCGTCGAGCTCCGGGACATCCAGCTGCCCGACAGCATGAAGCGGGCGATGGCCCGCCAGGCCGAGGCCGAGCGCGAGAAGCGAGCCAAGATCATCGCCGCCCAGGGCGAAGCGCTCGCGGCCGGTGAGCTGGCGGCCGCCTCTGACGTGATGGTCGCCCACCCGCTGGCACTCCAGCTTCGGAACCTCCAGACGCTGGTCGAGGTCGCGGTCGACAAGAACTCGACGGTCGTCTTCCCCGCGCCGTTGATGAGCACGATCGGGGAGCTCGGCGCGTTCCTGGCCCGCGAAACCAAAGCCGCCGGTGAGCTCCCAGCCACCCCGGCCCCGACAAAAGGTTCTACGAACGGAGAGCTGGTGCCTCATGACCGCCACCAACCAGTCTGATCGATCGCCGGCGCCCGGGGTCATCCCTGGCGCCGTTCACGTCCGCGACGGTGCGGCGCGGCCGGCCGCGGTAACGGAGACGCCAAACGAGCCCAAAGGACGACGAAACCCGGTCAGGACCGCCGGTGCGAAGGTGATGAGCGCCCTTCGCGGCGACAAGTACATGGTCGGCGCCTACCCAAGCGTGAGGCCCGACGATCCCGCCGCGTCCGGGAACTCCGGCTCGAGCGCACAGGAGCGCTGAGCGATGCGGCGCCTCGTGCGGCAGGCGGACTGATGTCCGATAAGGCACGATCAGGGTCCGACCACCGAAAGCCGATACCGCGTGATCAGCGCGGCTGGCGGGTTGCCCCCAGTCCCGACGGGCGGGGGGCACCTGATCCGCCGCCGACGCGGGCGCCGCACCGTACCCGCACCTTCGCCTGGTTCGCGGCCGGCCTGCTGGCCCTCAACCTGGCGTCGGTGTTCCTGCTCTCGCCCGGCGGCCAGCAGCGGGTGAAGGTGCCGTTCAGCCCGTATTTCCTGTCCGAGGTGCAGTCCGGCCAGGTCGCCTCGATCGCTTCCAAGGGCGACACGATCCAGGGAACGTTCAAGTCGGCCTTGCGCTACCCGTCCTCCGACGCGAAGGCCACTCCGACGACCCTGTTCGCAACACAAGTCCCGAGCTTCTGGAACAACGACCAGCTGACCGCGCTGCTCAGGTCCGAGGGGGTCCAGGTCAATGCGCAGTCTACGACCCAGACCACGCCCCTGATCGAGTCGCTGCTGCTCGGCTTTGGGCCTACGCTGCTGATCGTCGGGCTGTTCGTCGTGTTCGCCCGCCGGGCCGCCAAGAGCGGCGGCATCGGTGCGCTGGGCGCCTTCGGGCGCTCCAAGGCGCGGCGGATCGACCCGGCGACGATCAGGATCACGTTCGCTGACGTGGCCGGGATCGACGAGGCCAAGTCGGAGTTGACGGAGATCGTCGACTTCCTGCGCAACCCCGAGCGCTTCGGCCGACTGGGGGGACGCATGCCGCACGGCGTGCTGCTGTCAGGCGCGCCGGGGACGGGCAAGACGCTGCTGGCCCGCGCCGTCGCCGGAGAGGCACACGCGGCGTTCTTCTCGATCTCGGCCTCGGAGTTCATCGAGGCGATCGTCGGTGTGGGGGCTTCGCGGGTCCGGGATCTGTTTGCCAAGGCGAAGGAGGCCGCGCCGTCGATCATCTTCATCGACGAGCTCGATGCGGTCGGACGCTCCCGGCAGGGATCGGTATCGATCGCCGGCTCCAACGACGAGCGCGAGCAGACGCTCAATCAGATCCTCACCGAGATGGACGGATTCGAGTCCGTCGAGGCGGTCGTTGTGCTGGCCGCGACCAACCGGGGCGAGATCCTGGATCCAGCGCTGCTCAGACCGGGACGCTTCGATCGCCGCGTCGCAGTCCAACCACCAGACCGATTGGGGCGGCGGCAAATCCTCGAGGTCCACACTCGGTCGATCCCGCTGGCCGCCGATGTCGATCTGGAAGCGCTCGCGGCCACGACCCCCGGCATGGTCGGCGCCGACCTGGCCAACCTCGCTAACGAGGCGGCACTGCTCGCCGCCCGTCGCAATCACCGCACGGTCCAGACGTCTGATTTCAACGACTCGCTGGAGAAGATCCTGCTCGGCGCCCCACGCCGGATCGTGCTGTCAGCCGCGGACCGCGAGCGCACCGCCTACCACGAGGCCGGCCACGCATTGATCGGAATGCTCACCCCCGGTGCCGATCCGGTGCGCAAGGTCTCGATCATCCCGCGCGGCGCCGCCCTCGGCGTGACTCTCTCGGCGCCCGATGACGACCAGGTCTCCTACACCCGCGAGGACCTGCTCGCCAAGATCAAGGTGGCGCTCGGCGGCCGCGTGGCGGAGGAGGCGGTGTTCGGCACGATTAGCACCGGAGCCGAGTCCGACATCGACCAGGTCACCATGATCGCGCGTCAGATGGTCGGCCGGTGGGGCATGAGTGACGCCATCGGATTCGTCAGGGTCCTCCCCTCCGACGGAAGTGGATCCTTGTTCGGCAGCTCCGGCGAAAACTCCGAGGCCACCCAGCGCGTCGTCGACGAAGAGGTACGCCGGCTCATCGACACCGCCCACCTCGACGTGACCGCCGCGCTGACCCAGCACCGGCAGCGACTCGAGACGCTCGCCCAGGCATTACTCAAGACCGAGACGCTCGATGAGCTCGACGCGTACGCGGCAGCTCAGATGCCGCCCCGGATGGGGGGCGTCGGGGCGTCCGGGGCCGTTGGTCTCACGACACCACCTCAGGATCGGCCCGAGCCCAGGTCCGGCGCCGCGGTACGAGAAGCAACCTGATGCTTCCGAGGGACGGACGGTAGACGAGTCGTGACCCTGGCGTTCCGCCGCTCTCCTGACGCGGTGGTGGACTCGGCGTACGGACCCGAATACGACAGATTCGACGTTGCCCGCGAGCCCATGACCTGTGCGAATCGGCGTTAAGCGGAGCCGTGCGCGACCGCAAACTCGTTGACAGTCAGGTCGCTGGTAAAGAGCGGTGAGCTCGACGCCGCGACCCGCTTCACACGCTGCTCGGCCCAAGCGGGATCTCTCACCTCGGATGCGCCCGAGAGGGCCTGCTACGGAGAGGCCGCCGGCTCAAAGCAGCGAGGTGATTCTGCCGTCTAAGGTTCGGATGGCCGTGGACGCATGGGGGACCGCCAGCTTCGAGAACGAGCCCGCAAGCAATTGGTTCCTACTTGTGGAGGAAGCGGTTGAGCCGGGCGACGTGATCGCATCAACGCTCGACACGGCGTTGGGCGACGCCGACTACCTTGGCCTCGACACGGCATGCGAGGCGATCGCGGCCGCAGAACTATCCGCCTCCTGCGCCGGTCACGCGCCCGACCGCATGCCAGATGATGTGCGCCGTTGGGTGGACGGTCACCCCCATCGGCCTCACGACTCTGAGATAGACCAGGCGATCCTGGCAGTCCAGCGCGTCCGTGCAGAGAGCGAGCTGCGCGACCTGTGGGCCGAGGACGTCGACGGTCGGACAGACCGGTGGCTCGGTGAGATCGACGATCTGATTGCGCGTCTGCGTCATTCCGGAGCGGGCAATCCAGCGACGCTCTCGCCTTGATGCGCTCGCAGCCGGCGGCCATCACGTGCTCCGAGGCCGCACGCGCACCGACCGGGCGACCCCGCGGAGTAGAGTCAGGAGCAGCTCCACGGCCTGAGTGCTCGCTCCCCATTCTTCCTGTGGCCCACCTCCCCTGGTTGAGCGAAGAGGAGAGCAGTACGTTGCCGAAGCAGAACCAAAAAGCAAGCGCGCCACGTCAAGAACCAGGCCCGGGGCGATCGACGGCAGAGCAGGCCTTCAACGATCTCCGAAAGGAGATCGCTCAACGCAATGAGCGGGCCCATCAAGAGGCTCGCAAGCTTCGGGCGGCACGCGAGCAGGAGCGGCTGAAGTGGCGCCCCTCGCGGGACTAGTCGCCACCACGACTCAGCGCCAGCAGGCCGTCGCTGGTGACGCGATAGACGCCGGGGCGCGTTCCGTGCCCCATCGACGCAATCGCGGCCTACGTTGGCGCTCCGGCTTGCCCAGGCGCGACGGGGGCCGGCGCCGATCCATGGCAAGCCACGCTGGCAGGCTGCGTGCGGGCTGCCTGTGCGAACGTGACGAGCTTTCCGTGCTCTTCGTCCCACAGCTTGAGCCGGACGCTCCGCAAGCCGTCCCATAGCGACAGTGTGGGAACCTGGTCGAAGATCGCGTTCTCATCGTGAGCACGTTGAAGGTTGTAATTCGGAATCCGCGAGTTCAGATGATGGACGTGATGAAGCCCGATGTTGCCGGTGAAGAACTGCAACAACCTCGGCAGCTTCAGGTAGGAGCTGCCGCGGAGCGCCGCGTCCGTGTAACTCCAATCTGCGGCGCTTTGCCAGTAGGCGTCTTCGAATTGATGCTGCACGTAGAAGAGCCAGATCCCGACCGAGCCGGCGAGCAGCGCCGAAGGCGTCCAGACGAGCGTGAAGCTCTGCCAGCCGATCAACCAGCACAGCGCACCGACGACCATGAGCAGCGCTGCATCCAAGCCGAGCACGCTGTGGCGTAGCCGCGGACGCTGTGACCGGGTCGCGATGCGCGGCCCGATCATCATCGCGAGCACTGGACCGAATCCGAACATCACGACAGGATTTCGTATCAGGCGATAAGCGAGACGACCCCGCCAACGGCGCGCCCGATACTCGGCCACGGACAACGTGATGATGTCCCCGACGCCACGGCGCTCGAGATCTCCCGACGTCGCGTGATGGATCGCATGATCGTGGCGCCAGCGCTGGAACGGCGACATCACGAACAGGCCGAGACACCGCCCGAGATACCGATTGGCGCGCTTGGAGGGTAGGAGCGACCCGTGCGCGCAGTCGTGAAAGACGACGAACGTCCGCACCAGGAAGCCCGCGGCCGGCAGCACCAGCACGAGCGCCAGCAGATACGAGACGTCAAGTGCGAAATACATCAGGACAGAAACGGCCACGTACGGCACGACCGAGGTGAGGATCTCGAACACACTTCGCCCAAGCCGGGGACGGGCGTACGCGGCGAGCGCTTCATGCCCAAGCCGGCAATCCGATCGAGGCAAAATGACCACTCCGTTGTAGGGATTGAGGTTCCGGAGCACAACCCCCACGGGCCGCCATCAGACCGCCATGAGCGCAAGCTTCTATTGACGAGGCAACCCGGCCGAACAAAGCGGTCCCGCCAGCTTGTCTCGAAGACGATATAGGTTAGTCGAAATCTCCCTCAGCCAGCCGCCCGGAGAGCCGCGCGAGTAATAATCGTGGCGAGCGCGGGCGACCGGTAGCGCCGCTCAGCGGCGGCCTATGAATCATGGTCGGTGTGCTCGGAAGCCGCCGGATCGACGAGTTCCAAGGCGCCAAAGCCCGGAACCGAGCCGTCCATGAGAAACATCTCGATCGTGAGGTCGGGCTCGATATGGGCCTGGCTCAGGAAGGCAAGCACCTTGCGCCCGGTGAGCTGCTCGATCATCGCGCTGTAGCGCTCTTTCATCATTCGCTGAAAGTCGCGGCGCATCTCGAGCACGCGGTTCGGCTCGCCTCCCTCCACCATCGTGCGCTCGATCGCGGTGAACCCGTCGCTGAGTACGCACACGATCAGGTTGTCGAGAACGTAGGTCTTGGCCTTGATCGGTCCGCGGCCGTAGTGCTCTCGCATGAGGGCGACGATCCGATTCGTGATCTCCGCCAGAAGCCTGCCGCCGACCAGCGGCTGGTACCCCTGCTCCGGGTCGCCAGCGGTCATGCCTTGCCTTTCGGTGCTTCGCCCTGTGCTGTGCTCACTGGTGCTGCGGATCCTCGGCTAATGGCCCCGGCGGGAGCCAGATCGCCCCGGTTCAAACTCGGGGTCATCGTACCGACGAGGAGCCTCGGTTGCCACGCGCCCGAAGGGACCAGATCGTGGGGACCTGGACGCTGATCGGCGATGGCCTTGCCGCCGCGCCGATCTGAGCCGGGCGTTCTGTAGCTATTGCGGGTCATGCATGGGGCTAGCGCGTGCCACTTAGTCGCTTGGGGTGAGAGGATGGGATGCCATGCTCGTCACGGTTCGCGATGAGGCTGCCCCCCTGCTGGGTCGCAGCGACGAGCAGCGCCTCCTGAGGTCGTTGTTGGATGAAGTTGCCATGCATGGCCAGGCGTTGGTGCTGCGCGGCGAGCCGGGTGTCGGCAAGTCTCGGCTGCTTGCTGACACCGCGCGGGCTGCGCGGGAGCGGGGGATGTTGGTGCTCACCGCCAGTGGCGTGCAGTCTGAAGCGGATCTCCCGTTTGCCGGCCTGCATCAGCTCCTGCGGCCGGTGCGCGGACGCGTGGCTGAGCTGCCTGCGTTTCAGCGCGGGGCGCTCGACGCGGCCTTCGGCCTGACGCCGGAGGCCGCCCCGGAGCACTATCGAATTTTCATGGCTGCGCTCGACCTGCTCTCGGAGATTGCGAGCGATGCGCCTGTGCTGCTGGTCGCTGAGGATGCGCAGTGGCTCGATCGTCCGACGTCGGAGGCCCTCGCTTTCGTTGCGCGGCGAATCGAGTCTGACCCGATCATCCTGCTGGCCGCCAGCCGTGACGGCTACGCCTCGGCGCTCGACGGGGCCGGGCTGCGGGAGCACACCGTCTCGGGCCTTGACGACGCCACTGCTGGAGCTTTGCTCGACGCGGTGGCGCCCGAGCTTTCACTGGCGGCGCGCAGCCGGGTGTTGGCCGAGTCGGCGGGGAATCCGCTCGCGCTGATCGAGCTGCCCCAAGTCGTCGGCCAGTACGAGGACGAGGGATGGGCGTCGGGTCGGTTGCCCCTGAGCGAGCGGTTGGAGGGGGCGTTTTCCGCGCGTGTCTCCGAGCTGTCGGGCGAGGTTCGACTGGTGCTGCTGGTCGCCGCACTCGACGACGGGGAGGCGATCGGCGAGATCCTCCAAGCGGCCGGCGCGATCGCCGGCCGAGAGGTGGATCTCGATGTTGTTGCGCCCGCTGCGGAGGCGGGCATCATCGACGTCGATCTGCAGATGCTCCGCTTCCGCCATCCGCTGATTCGGTCGGCGATCGCGCAGAGCGCGAGCGTGGGGGACCGCCGGCGGGCGCATGAGGCATTGGCGGCTGTGCTGGCAGATGATCCCGACCGTCGGGCGTGGCATCGTGCGGCTTTGCTGTCCGGGGAGCATGAGGAGGTTGCGCTCGAGCTGGAACAGGCAGCAGCCCGGGCGCAGCGGCGGGGCGCTGTGGCGGTGGCGGTATCGGCGCTGAGACGCGCCGCCGAACTCAGCCGGCCGTCTGGCCATAGCCGTCGCCTGCTCGGAGCTGCTCGGCTTGGCGTCGAGCTGGGGCGGCGGGACGTTGTAGTGCCGCTGCTGCAGGAGGTCAACCAGCTCGAGCTTGACGAGTTGGAGCGGGCACGCGTCACGTGGATCGAGGAGACAGCGATGACGCGCCCGCTGCGCGACAGCGGGCGGTTCGTATCTTTGACCGCCGCCGCGGAGCGAGCCGGAGCGGCGGGCGAGCATGACCTGCACGTGGATCTGCTCTGGCTGGTTGCCTCGCGCGCTTGGTGGGCCGATCCCGGACCCGAAGCGAGACGGCTCCTGATCGAGGCCTCAGGTCGGCTCGGAGATGCCAATGCGGAGGACCCGCGCGTATTCGCCGTTCACGCGTATGCCGATCCATCAGGTCGCGCGGCCGGCGTTTTGGCGCGGCTTAGTCGAGAAGCGAGGGCGGCGCACCTCGATCCGGACGCTGCGCGGTTCTTCGGCCCAGCCGCGCTAGTCGTCGGGGCGTTCGACTTGGGCAACGACTTCCTTCGCGTCGCGGTGGATGGCCTGCGGAACGAGGGGCGGCTCGGACATCTGCCGCGGCTGCTCTCGCTGTATTCGTCTATGGCCGCCCGTCGCGGCGACTGGGAAGCGGCGCTCACCGCTGGCGAAGAAGCCAGACGTCTCGCCGAGGAGTTGGCTGAGCCGCAGTGGGCAGCTGCGGCGGACACGGCCATCTCAATGGTGGCGGCGATGCGCGGGGACGAGCGCAGCGCCGAACGTCTCGCTGCGCGGGCCGAGGCGGTCGCGGAGCCGGCCGGTGCGAACATCACGATGGCGTTCGCCCAGTTCGGCAAGGTGTTGGCGGCGCTTGCGACCGGCCGCCATGCCGAGGCGTACGGCTATGCCGAGCGACTGTTCGATCCCGCCGACTCGGCGTACCACATGGTGATCTCGTCCTGGCTGATCGCGGATCTTGCCGAGGCCGCGGTGCATATCGACCGGCTCGATGCCGCGCGGGCACGGGTGGCGGAGGTCGAGGCGATGGCGGGTGGGCAGCCCGGCGCGTGGATCGCGCTGGCGCTCGGGCATGCTCGTTCGCTGGTCGCCGAGCCGGCGGAGGCGGGCGAGCGCTTCGAGGAGGCACTGGCGGCCGATCTGACGCGCTGGCCGTTCCAACGCGCCCGGATCCAGCTCGCATACGGTCAGTGGCTCAGACGTAGGCGGCGGGTGGGCGATTCGCGTGCCGTTCTGCGCGCCGCGCGTGACACGTTCGATGTACTTGGGTGCCAGAGGTGGAGCGAGCAGGCGCGGCGTGAGTTGCGCGCCTCGGGCGAACGGAGCCGGCGCCGCGTTCCCGAGGCTCGGGATCAGCTGACCGCGCAGGAGTTGCAGATCGCTAAGCTCGCGGCAGATGGTCTGTCGAACCGCGAAATCGGCCAGCGGCTGTTTCTCTCGCATCGCACGATCAGCACGCACCTGTACCGGGCTTTCCCAAAGCTCGGTATCACCTCGCGTGGTGAGCTGAGCGCCGCGCTCGCGCCTCGTTCCGTCCCTCGAGACGGCGTCGCCGACCGCGACTAGCTGCGTCCGAAGCCGCGGGTCGGCTTACGACGCGCCGAACCTACGTACGTAGCGCGCCAAGAAAAAGTGTCGTCATTTGACGGACGCGCGTCATCCGGCATCGACCTACCGTCGCGGATGACCAGGTCGCCCTCATCCCGAGACCGACCGAACGAAACGGAGGCATGTATGGCAGATGTGCGCAATGTGGTGCTCGTTCACGGTGGGTTCGTGGACGGATCCGGCTGGCAGGGGGTCTACGACCTGCTGACTTCGGATGGCTACAACGTCAGCGTCGTGCAGAATCAGACGCTGTCGCTCGACAGCGATGTGGAGACCACGACCAACGTGCTCGACCAGCAGGACGGCCCGACGATCCTGGTCGGCCACTCCTACGGCGGGGCGGTGATCACGGAGTCCGGGACGCACGACTCTGTCGCCGGCCTCGTGTACATCACGGCCTTCGCGCCCGACCAGGGCGAGTCGGTCAGCACGCTGATCGGCGGTTTCCCGACCGACGGGCCCCAGTCCGCCGATCCTGCCGCCTGTCGACGGCTTCCTGTTCCTCGACCGCGAGAAGTTCGCGGACTCGTTCGCCGCGGACGTCCCCGCGCGCCGAGGCGGCGTTCATGTCCGACTCGCAGGTTCCATGGGGGGTCGAGGCGCTCGGTGGGACGGTCAGCGACCCCGCCTGGCGCAGCAAGCCGAGCTGGTATCTGCTCGTCACCGACGACCGGATGATCCCGCTCACCGGCACAGCCCATATGGCCGAGCGCAATCGGCGCGAAGGCGATCAGGGCCCACGGCTGCCACGCCAGATGGATGTGCAGCACACCGGCGAAGGAAAAACGTGCGCGAAGTACGCCAAGGCGCCCAGAATCCCGATCGTCGCCGCGTTGTAGGAGACCACCGCGACATATGCCGCACTGCGCCCGCCACCCGCCCCAGCCCGCGCGAGATGTATGCGCAGAACGCGCCGGCGTTCGTGACATGCCGACTCATACGGACGTAGTCCACGGCGAACAGGCACAGCACGACGGCTGCGATCAGATATGTCGCCGGCACGCCGCCGCCGTCGCCAAGAGCGATCGACGGGCCGGTGATCGCGACGATCACGCCACGGGGGCGACCGCCGTTAGCACGAAGAACACGATGTCGGCGACGCCCATCGCGCCGGCCTCGAGATGAGACTGATCAAACTTCACCTTGGAGGGCTTGACAGGAACCCCGATGCACATATAAGCATGCTGCACGTCGCCATTTGCGCAACCCAATGCGTCACTTCCGCCACGCGTTGGCGTGTCAGAAGTGACATCATGCCTTAGCGCGATCGGACGTCGCGGAGGTGTTGCTCGGCGCGGCGCAGCTGTCGCTCGAGCTCGCGCAGGCGAGCGTTGGGTCGCAAACCCCATCTGTACAGCTTGGCGCGCAGCAGCGCCACCCGGTCGTGGCAGTAGAACACGTCGGCTTGCGCGAGCTCGATCTCGCGGGCGGAGCTCATGAGTCGAACTCCAACACCGCATACGCGTTGCAGCCGAGGATCTCCCGCGCGCCGTCACGCCTTCCGCTGTCGGGCTGCCACCACACGACGAATGGCTGGCGTGGCCCCATGTCGAAGATCGCCAGCACGATGCCACCCCGCAGCGGGTCCGAGATACCGACCTCGGTAATGCAGTCCGTGTTTCCCCGCCGTGTCCACAACCTCAGGATGCGACGGGCGCTCGGGCGACGGCCCATCTCGAGTTCGATCACGCCGCTCATGTCCCGATACGCGCCCTCGACGAGAGTCGGGTCGCGGCCGACACCGGGGATGAAGAACGTCGCCACGTCGGATCAGAGCCCGCGGCTACGGGCGTCCTCCGCGAGGGCTGCGCCCATCGCCCCAGGCTGGATCTGGCCCTGGAGCTCGGCGATCAGGTTGGCCTGCCGCTCCGATTCCCGGTGCACGGAGTCCTGCAGCCCCTCGACGAGGCGCTCTAGGTGCGCGATGCGCGCTTCGAGCGCGTCGACCCGGTCATCCCGTGCGCCCCGACCATCCTGTGCGTCGACGGTCGAGCGTCGCGCCGATGCGTCTGCACCCGCCGCCGAGCGGCGGACCTGGCCGATCCGTGCGATCAGTCCCTCACGCTCACCCATCAGTATCGTCTCCCGGGTCGCTTCGGCGGCGTCGTTCGCGCCGGGTAACGCCGGCGCTCCGCCTCGGTCAGCCGGCGGATCACGAGCATGCCGTTCTGGACCTGCTCGCGATTCAGGTCAAGCTTGACCTGGCGCTGTTCTTCGACTGTTTCGCGCGTCGTCTTCACCGCACCGTCTCGCTTCCGTGAGACGACGGAGCGAAGCAACGAGGATCGCTGCTGACGCGCCGTCTACTCCGGGCATGATCGCGCCCCGCTACCGGATGCATGCACTGGTGGCTCGACATGCGTCTCCTCCCTGGGCCGGCGCGATCAGGCTGATCAGACGGAGATTCGCTGCGTCGGCCGAGAAGAACCTCACGGGCAACATCGCCACCCGCCTCTAACACGGTAGCACCCGGAGCATCCCCTTCCAACGACTGCACGCTCTCGTCAGTGCAAGCACTCCCCACTGCGCAACCCGCGCGCGGTTCAAGTAGGCACAGGACCTACCTGACCCGGCGGCCAGGACTTCAGCGGCGCGTTCGCTCCGGGCCCATGCGCACCGGCGCCGAGTCGCGGAACCTGACGGACGATCCGCATCCGCGGCGCCCTCATCAACCCATATCTGCTATCCCCGACGGCAGCCGCGTCGTCGGCTCCACCCTGCATACCGAGATCATGACCTCGATAACGGAGATCACCTTTCTGACCGGCGAGCGCTGTCGCGTGGAGGGCGAAGCCAAGGATGTCGAGCGACTCATCCTCGACGCGGCACGGGGGTCGATCATGCAGCTCGCATGGCTCACTGACGCCGACGCCGGAGAACCGCTCGCGATCAATCCCGAATGCGTGGTGATGCTCCGAGCTCTCCCGCCTAGCCGCTCGAGCGAATAACACCACTCCGAGCGGCCATCCCGACAGGCAGCCAACTTGGCTATTGCTGGCCGCCGGTCGAGGGGTCGCTTCGATGGCTTGGCGGATGTGCCGCGGCCTGCTTCCTCGCGTCCTTCCTGGCCTGCTTCTCTAGGCGACGCTCGCGGAGTCTGCTCTCCCGGGCGAGCTTAGCCATCGTGGTCTTCTTCTTGCCGGTCGAGGCCATGTGTACCAGTCCTTTTGTCGGGGTCTCGAGCGCGGCGGTGGTGAGCAAACCAGCGGGAAACGGGCTAGAAGCCCATTCATCTGAACCGAACTCGGGGAATGCGTGCAGGCCGTGCGAGCGCGCAATGGCTACGCCCTCGCCAGGGCACGGTTGACTACCACGTCGTCAGGCTCACGCGGCGAGAGGGTGAGACCACGGGAGGGCGCGATGCGTCCTCCCGTCGCACGGCTAGACAATCAAGCTCTAGAGCGCCTGGACGTTCGCGGCCGCTGGGCCCTTGGGGCCCTGCTCGGCGTCGTAGCTCACCTTGGCGCCCTCGGCCAGCGACTTGAAGCCGTTGCCCTGAATCGCGCTGTGATGAACGAACAGATCCTTCCCGGCGTCGTCGGGCGTGATGAACCCAAAGCCCTTGTCGTTACTGAACCACTTCACAGTTCCTGTCGCCATCTTGGTTCCCTCCTCGGTATGTGCGCTGCGAGACGCGGAGGGTGCAACAAGGCAACAACTGCGAAAACGCGGGGCACCGCTTTGGTCGACACGAACGTCGACCCGTACGAAGACTCTAGCGCTCACGCGCGAGAGCATCGCCTTCATCGAACCCGTCTTCGGCCGACCATCCCGGCGAGACGGAATCGAGGCGGCTGAGCCACCAGCCGAAACTCGGCGCCGGCACTCCGGAACATGCAAAGCGGCCAACACGCTGCCGTGACCGGCGTAGGTGCGATCCAGCAGTCTCGTCGGCCCGGGCCGGGAAGCGCAAGCGTTCACATGGAACAACCCCGAGGCCAGCTTCCCCGTATCGTGCGCCTTCACCGGCGACGCCGCGAGCCCGCGTTCGGATCTCCTGGCGGACTCCCAGTTCGATGGAGCGCTCGCCATCGTCAACCTGCGCACGGGTCGTATCGCCGAGACGCTTCCGGCTCGCGACGGGCCGGAAGCCGGGGCCGTCTCGTTCCTACCCGACGGCCGTACCGTCATCGACGGCGGCAGCAACGGCCACGTCACCGTCTGGAATCTGAGCACTCGACGCGTGACCCGGCTTCGACCGTTTGTGGCACCAGGACCAGGTATTGCGCGCGGTGCCGCTCGCCCCGGCAAGAGTTGTCGTCCTGCCGCAGGCGGGATCAGGCAACGATTCCCGGCTCGACCTTTTGGATCGGGAATTGGTTGCACCGGGGCAGGTCCGATTTGGCGCCCACGCGCCGCGAGGTGCCCAGGCCGGCCGTGGACCCGGGCAACCGCTAGCTTTCGCGAGGGCGTCCCCATCGATGATTTCTCGTCGATTCGGTGGTCTTGGTTCACATGACACCAACCACATGCCACATGTCCATCTCTCTCGACGGCTTCGTCGCCGGCCCCGATCAGAGCCGCGACAACCCGCTCGGCGTCGGCGGCCTGGAGCTCCACCACTGGCACCTGGACGAGCCCCTCCATGAAGCCGACGCCCGCGCGCGCGACCAGCTGATGAAGCCCTGCGGAGCGTACGTGATGGGCCGCAACATGTTTGGCCCGGTTCGGGGCCCGTGGGACGTGAACTGGCGCGGGTGGTGGGGCGACGAGCCGCCCTATCACGCTCCTGTGTTCGTTCTCACCCACTACCCGCACGACCCGATCGCGATGGAGGGCGGGACGACGTTCCACTTCATCACCGAAGGCTTCGATGTCGCCTTTGAGCGCGCGGAGGCGGCGGCCGGCGACCTCGGCGTCGACATCGCCGGTGGCGCCTCCACCGTGCGGCAGGCGTTCGCGGCGGGCGTGATCGACGAGCTTATGCTCGACGTCGTTCCCGTTCTGCTCGGCGCCGGTGAGCGCCTGTTCGACGGAGTGCAAGACCCCGGCCTACAGCCGGTCGAGGTGATCGACTCCCCGCTCGCGACGCACGTTCGCTACCGCATCGGCCGCTCGCCTGCCTCACGGCAGAAGCAGATCTGACAGGTCACAGATCCAAGCGACCTGGTCCTCGCCAACCGAAGGTGTGGAGTCGGGTCGGCCGGCGGGCCGTGGCGCGGTGAATACATGGCTGGCGACTGCGTATGACTTGAAGGTGTTCTTCGATGTGGTCGGCAAGGACCCGGCGGAGGTCACCTCGGCTGACGTGTTCGCTTTTGGGGCAGCAGCGCACCCCGCGCCAGGAGAAGGTGGTGCGGATCGAGGACTGGGCTGGGCTGTCGGGGAGGACGATCGCGCGGCGGTTGTCGAGCATCGCGGGGCTGTTCGAGTATCTGATCGTTCGTGGCGATGCGGGTGTGGATCGTCATCCGGTGCCGCGGGGTCTGGCTGGGCGCCGGGCGGGTCAGCGCGGCCGTGGCGGGGTGCGCCTAACGAGGCCGGGCTCGGGCCGGTGACCCCGCATCAGCGACGCCACACGCTCGCGACGCAGGCGATCAACCGCGGCATGTCGCTGGAGGCGATCGCCCGCGCTCCTGTGGCAGAAGTCGATGCGGATGACGATGGTCTCCGCGAAGATCTCCACCGCGGTTTCGGCGCGCGTGGCCCAGCGGGGCACCGTCGGTCGCACCCGTGAGCTTCAAACGAACACCCCGTCCGCAATCGACTAGCACGCGCCGAGCCGGACGGTGAGGGGGCTTGAGCCCCACCTTCTCCAGTCTGATGGCTCACTCGGGCTGGGAACGACTCACGGCTCGTCGGGCTTCGGGCCGAGGAGGCGGGCAGCCGGATCCGCGATCGGCTCGATGGTCAGCGATGCCGGGTCGAGCTCGCGCGCCGCGATCGTGATGGTCACGTCGTGGTGGCGGCGCACCGCAACCCAGTGGGCGTTCGGAGTGCCGACCGTGAGAAACGGCTCGCGGGCACCGTCGATCGTGATCTCGATTTCGCTCACCGGTGCTTCGTGAGAACCCGCCAGGCGCCGGCGGCGGGCAGCACGGAACCAGAGCGTGAGGGCGGCATCGGAGAGACCGTCGGTGGGTCGCCGGTCCCGGTCGGCCTCGATCCCCGCCGCGAACGCATCGCGGGCGACTGCGAGCTCGCCCGGCTGGTGCGGTTCGATTGAGGTTGTGATCTCGATCCGCGGCCGCTGGACGAAGATCGAATCAGGCAGCGTCTCGGCGTGCGCGATCGCCAGGTGCGTGAGATCGTCACCTTGTGAGCGTTGTCCGTTGATCCGCGCCGGCCAGCCCTCGGCCGCGTAGACCGGGAACGTGACGCCCATCAGCGTCATCTTGTTCCCGTACCAGCGCTGGACCGCCTGCTCGGCACGAATCCGGGCCAGCCGTGCTTCTCGCGCCGCCGGATCCTCGCCGGCGTTATCAAGCTGCTCAAAGCGCATGATCCCGCCCGCCTGTTCTCGATGCCCGCACCGCCGACAGACAATCAGCGGGCTGGGGACGAACGAGTCACTTCCTTTACGGCCGCGACCGGGCCGCCAGCCCTCGGTCGGGAAGTACTCCTCGTACTGGACCGCCCCGCACACAGGACAAGGTTCCTCGGCATCGGTGACCGGCTGATGCGGGTATTCGGCGGGCATCGGTCGGTGCACGAACGCGCCGGTCGCGTCGCGATAGCCCAGCGCCGGTTCGCTGTGCTCTCCGTCTTCAAAGATCACCGCATAGGTGCCGCCGCCGACCGCGGCGGCCTTCCGTACGCCCGTCGCCTCGACCGCCTCGACGCTGACCGCTCCAGGCGGGAGCAGTCCACCGAACAGCATGCGGTCATCGCCGAGCCCGATGCGAATCAGCTGATACCTGTCGTGCGGCTGGAGTCGCTGGCCCCAGTCCAGGGTGACGTCGTGCGTGAGCACGATCTCGCCATCGTCACGGCGAACGATTCCTTCGCCCGCGGGCAACTCGATCAAGACGGTAGCCACGACTTAATTGTGGCTACCGGGCTACTCAGAGCATGATCTCGAGCGACGCGCGAGTCGCCATGAAGGTTTAGGTACGCCCGTTCCGTCCGCTTTGCAGTAGCAGCCGCGGGGCTGACGGGCCTCACGGCCGCGAGACGACCGCCCGCCCGATCTTCCCAGCGTCGAGCTCGGTCCTTCCGGCGGTGGCCCAGAGGTAGCCGCCGGGGCCGGAGATGATGTCGCCCGGCGCCGTATTCACGGAGTCTCGTCCGGGTGTCAGCCGGCCGATGTACCCGATCGAGGCGCCATCCACCGCCTGGTTGGCGGTGAACCACAGGTTTCGGTCGGGTCCGAGGGTCACATCCGCTGGCGCCAGGTTGTCGGGGATGTGGAAGTTGGTGATCGACCCGGAGAGGCTGAAGCGACCGATGGCCTGTGTGGAGCGATCCGTGTACCAGATGCTCCCGTCCGGTCCCCACACGATCTGCTCCGGCTCGAAGTCCTGACCGTTGTCCTCGGCTGCCATCGACGACCCGTAGAACGTCATCGCTCCCGAGCGCGAAACATGTGCGATCCGGGTGTCCCAGTTGAAGGCTACGAGCCACGGGTCTCCGTCCGGTCCGATGGTCATGCCGAGCGCCCTGGTACCACCGGGCTCGAAGTAAGACGCAAAACCGCTTGGCAGCGGGAAGCTGATGATGTGGCCCGCCGGGGTGATGCGGCCGATGATGTCGTTCTGCCGCGACTCGCCCAGCGCGAACCACATATTGCCGTCGCCGGCGCGCCGGATCGCGACCGGCGCAGAGCCCGAGGCGAGCGGGAACTCGGTGATCTTGACCTTCACATCTTGGTAGACCAGCGTCACCGCGACGCCCGCTCCTGCAGGAAACACCTCGCCCGCCGGGACAGCCTGGCTCTGAACCACAAGCCAACCTGGTTGCTCATGTTCGGGCCTACTAGCCGCGATCGCAGGTCCGCAATGCGCTCGCTTCAGCGTCTGGTTGGCTTGGCTCAGCGTCTTCCCCTGGAGGTTCGGGACCACGCAGCGAGTGCCGGCGCCACGCGCCGGGGCCGCTCCCACGCCGAGCGCAGCGCAGCCCAGGACCAGGAGGGCGCCACCAACCAGTGCCGCTCCAATACCTGCCCGCCGCGTTAGGACAACGCCGAGATGTCCAACTCCCACAGTGCCGCCCATCTCACTCGGAAAATCCCTCCAGCGACGTTAACAGAGCTCATATCTGCGCGCAAGGCGACCTCGTGTCCCGTCCCGCGACGGGGGGAGGGTCCGCTGTCCACTGGGATCAGCCCGGTCCTGCCAACGCCACGCATGGCAGCAGCAGCCGCGTCGTCGGCCCGCGCAGAATGGCGGGCCACGCGATGCATTGGAACGGGTGCGCTGGACGATTGTCGCTAACGAGTTCGTCGGACGAACTCGAACGCGGACATCAGCGCCAGCCGACGCCTACAGCTAATTCTTCCGGGTCGGGCGCGCGGAGTCGAAGTCGCGCTCGCCGCCGCCGTACTGATCGCCGGCGCCTTCGCGCTCGTCTCGGCCGGCGCGGCCTTGGCTTCGACGCCGCCGCCGCCGATATCGACCGCATACATCCTCCGCCGGTTCGTTCGAGGCCACCGAACCAGTCAGCTAACCCCAGGCCAACCCGGCTCAGTGGCGTGGATCGTCCGAAGGGCGGTGGCGCCGCGCGCACGGCGTGCCCGCAGAGTTCCCCCGCGCACCGCGTCGCTGCCGGAGGTGACTTTGATCCGATCTTCACTGCGGGGATCGCTAGCTTTTCGCGGATGCCGGCGACGCCGACTGGGTGGCTGCAGTGACGGGGATCGCCTCCAACCGGCGCGAGCGCATCGCCATGCACGAGACGGCCGGCTGGTCGCGCTGCCGCACGACCGTGCGATGAGCGACTCGCTGGATCGAGACACCGCCGTGCTCGAGGGGCTGCTCGGTGACGTGCTCGAGGAGCAGGAGGGTCGCGCGTTCCGCGACCGGGTGTTCTGGCTCCGCGATACGGCCGCGCGCGTGCGTCGTGGCGACGTCAGGGCGGCCGCGGCGCTCGCCGAGTTCGCCCACACCCAGGGCAGCCTCTCGCTCGAGCCGTACGTCCGCGCGTGCGCGATCCAGCTGCAGCTGGCGAACATCGCCGAGGAGCTGGAACGGCTGCGCCGCAGGCGCCACTACGACTCCGACATGAGCGCCCCGCAGCGCGAGTCGCTCGCCGCGGCGGCGGGCATGGCCGTCCAGTACCCGCCCGCCGAAGTGGCCGAGGCGCTTCGCCGGCTGGACGTGCGGCTGACGATGACGGCGCACCCGACGGAGGCGACGCGGCGCTCGGTGTTCAACCATCAGCAGTCGGTGTGGCGGGCGATGGAGCGGCTCGATGACCCGCGGCTCGGACGAACCCAGCGGCGTGGTTTCGAGGGCGAGTTGCGCGAGGTGCTGACGGTGTGGTGGCAGACGGACGCGGTCCGGCGCATCCGCCCGGTGGTCGATGACGAGGTGCGCCGGATCCTGTTCTTCTTCGAGGCGGTGCTGTTCGACGTGGCGCCGCGGCTCGAGGCCGAGATCTCGCGTTCGTTCGAGCGCTCGTGGCCGCCGACGGTTCCGGCGGTACGGTTCGGCAGCTGGGCGGGCGGCGACATGGACGGCAATCCCGAGGTCACGCCGGACTCGGTGCGCCGCACGCTCGAACTGCACCGCGGGACGGCGCTCCGGCTGCTGCAGGCGCGGGTGGACAGGCTCGCCGAGCGGTTCTCCCAGGCCGAGCAGCGGCTGTTCGTCTCGCCGGCGCTGGACGCCTCGCTCGAGGAGGACGGCGCGGAAATGCCCGAGGTCGCATCGCGGCGGCCGAACAACGAGCTGGAGCCGTTCCGCCGGAAGCTCTCGTTCATGTCGGCCCGGATCGACGGCGCGCTCCGGAGACTCCACCACGGCTATCGCGAACCGCAGCACCTCGCAGACGATCTGGAGCTGCTCCGCGAATCGTCGAGCTCGCGGCGGGTCGCGGATGGCGCGCTCGCGAGGCTGCTGTGCCAGGTACGGACGTTCGGATTCCACCTCGCGGCGCTCGACGTCAGGTTGTCGGCGCACGATCTGCGATCGGCGATCGAGCCGCTGGCAGTCGGCTTCCCCGACGCGCCCGAGGACGAGCGGACACGCATTCTCACCGGGGCCCTGGAGAACGGCGCCGGCGCGCCCTCGGAGGCGTTCGCAGCGATCGCGGCCGGGCTGCGCGAGCACGGCCCGAACGCGCTCGGCAGCGTGATCATCTCGATGGTCGAACGTCCGTCCGACGTGCTGGCCGCGCTCGTGCTGATGCGGAGCGCCGGGGTCGGCGTGGGGGACCTGCCGACGCTGCCGCTCGTACCGCTGTTCGAGACCGTCGAGGATCTCGACCGCGCGCAGACGACGATGGCCACGCTGTACCAGCACCCGCTGTACGCGGCGCAGCTGATCGCCTGCTCACGGCGCCAGGAGATCATGCTCGGCTACTCGGACTCCGCGAAGGACGGCGGCTTCCTGGCGAGCCAGTGGGAGCTGTACTCGGCGCAGGAGCGGCTGCTGGCCGATGCCGACGCACGTGGGATCGAGCTGCGGTTCTTCCACGGCCGCGGCGGCTCGACGTCGAGGGGCGGGGCGCGGACCCACCGCGCGATCCTCGCGCAGCCGAGCGGTTCGATCCGCGGGCGGATGCGCCTGACCGAACAGGGAGAGGTGATCTCGCAGCGCTATTCACACCCCGAGCTGGCGCTGCGCTCGCTCGAGCAGACCCTGTCGGCGGTCGTGCTCGCGACCCTCGCGCGCGATCGCGAGGTGCCCGACCGCTATCGGGGCGAGGCCGAGCGATTCGCCGACCGGTCGCGGGTCGTATACCGCGAGCTGATCTATGAGGACGAGCGGTTCGCCGTGCTCCTGGACCTGGCGTCGCCGCTCGATGCGCTCACGAAGCTCAACATCGGGTCGCGACCGGCATCGCGGTCGGGCAGGTGGGCGGTGGGCGAACTGCGCGCGATTCCGTGGGTGTTCGCGTGGATGCAGAACCGGCTGCTGCTGCCCGCCTGGTACGGCGCCGGCACGGCGCTCGAGGAGGGCGACCGCGAACTGCAGCGCGAGATGATCGGCGGCTGGCCGTTCTTCGCGATGCTGTGCTCGACGCTCGAGATGTCGCTGTTCAAGACCGACCTCGGCGTCGCGGAGCGCTACCTCGAGCTGGTCGGCGACGATCCGGCGCGCGAGCTGTGGGAGCCGATCCGGGCCGAGCACGACCGCGTCGTGCGGACCGTGCTCGAGATCGCCGGCACCGACGAGCTGCTCCAGAGCGCGCCCGCGTTGATGGCGCGCCTCTCGCATCGCAACCCCTGGACCGACCCGCTGTCGTACATGCAGATCGACCTGCTGCGGCGCGCCCGCGCAGGTGACCGCGACGCGGAACGACCGCTGCTGTTGACGATCACCGGCATCGCCGCCGGAATGCGCAACACGGGCTAATCCGGTCGGCGCCCCGAAACGCTCGAGCTATTCGCCGATCACGGCGAGGTCGAGCTGGCCCACGCGCTCGGGGTCCGACAGGATGTCCATCTCGACGATCCGTCCGCCTCGGACGGTGAGGGCCGCGACCGAGAACGGCTGCCCGTCCCGCATCGACACGATCCCGGCGGCGCCGTTGATCAGCGCGCGATGGATGGTCAGGTCGACGCGTGACCACATCAGTGCCTGGCTGGCGACGGTCTCGGCGCCCTCGACGTAGTTCGAGATGCCCTCGAGCCCGCCGTCGGCCCTCAGCACGACGTCCGGGTCGAGCACGGCGACGAGCGTTTCGAAATCGCCGGTGCGGGCGGCGGCGAGGAACGCTTCGACCACCTCCCACTGGGCGCTCAGGTCGGTGTCCGGGACCGGCGCGGACCCGCGTACACGCCGGCGCCCGCGGCTGGCGAGCTGCCGCGCGGCGTCCGGCGAGCGGTCGAGGATCGTCGCGATCTCGTCGAACGGCACCGCGAACATGTCGTGCAGGACGAACGCGAGGCGCTCGGGCGGCGTGAGCGTCTCGAGGACCACGAGCAGCGCGAGGCCGACCGAGTCGGCGAGCAGGGCCTCGTGCTCGGGGTTCGTTCCGTCGGCCGGGTCGACGATCGGATCGGGTACGTGCACGTCGAACGGCTGCTCGCGGCGCGACTTGCGCGAGCGGAGCATGTTCAGCGCGACGCGCGCGACGACGGTCGTGAGCCAGGCGCCGAGGTTCTGCACCTCGCTCGTGTCCGAGCGGCTGAGCCTGATCCAGGCGTCCTGGACGGCGTCATCGGCCTCGCTGACCGAGCCGAGCATCCGGTAGGCGACGGCCCGCAGATGGGGCCGGTGCTCCTCGAAGCGGTGGGCGAGCCATTCCTGCTGATCCATGGTCACATCCCCTCGTTGGGCGCTGTCACGCATCAGACCCACCGGGCGACGCGAATGTGACGAGAACGCCGCGCTGTCATGCTCCCCCGATGACGCGCCTCGACGTCGCCGGGCACGATCTCGTCGGGATCCGCGCGGCGAACCCCGGGCCGTTCACGCTCAGCGGAACGAACTCCTGGATCGTCGGCCGGGACCCGGCGTGGCTCGTCGACCCCGGGCCGGACCTCGACGAGCACGTCGACGCGCTGATCGCCGAGCTCGAGCATCGGGGCGGGCTCGGCGGAATCGCGCTCACGCACCATCATCGCGACCATACCGACGCGGTGCCGGCGATCCGGGCCCGGTACCCGGACGCCCCGCTGGCCGCGGCAGCCGAAAATGCGGACCTCGACCTGACCAACGGCAGCGTGTTCGGCCCGTTCGAGACGGTAAAGACGCCCGGGCACGCGCCCGACCATCTCGCATACGTAACAGGGACGGCGGCGCTCACCGGCGACGCCGTCCTCGGCGAGGGCAGCGTGTTCATCTCGCCCGATCCCGGCGCGCTCGCCGCGTACCTCAGCGCCCTGGGAACGCTCCGCGAGCGCCCGCTGACCGTCCTCCTTCCCGGGCACGGGCCGCCCGTCACCGATCCCAAGGCGAAGCTCGACCAGTACATCTCACATCGCCTGGACCGCGAGCGCCGCTTGCTCGACGCCCTCGACGACGGCAAGCGCAGCGCCTCCGAGCTGCTCGACGTGGTCTGGGATGACGTTCCCGCTCGCATGCGCCCCGCGGCGATGGTCACGCTCGCCGCCCATCTCGACAAGCTGGCCGACGAGGGACGCCTTCCGGAAGACGTCGAGCGCCCGGCGATCCGGCTCTAGGGATCACCCCGTGAGCCGGTGAGGATTTAGCTGGCCCTGAATCCCTTTGCCCTCGAGTGGGTCCATGGGAAGTTCCGGAGCGTGGATCGAACACCGCTGGGTCCATCACGACGCCGAGACGACGATCGAAACTCGATGTCGCGAACCTGTCCTTATCGTCCTTCTCCACACGCCGCCACGGAAACGCGCGCGACGAACGCTGGGCGGGTGGGCAGGTTCGTGACATGGGGCTTCGAATCGGTCGAGCTCGGTGTCGTGGTGGTGGTGGTCGTGTCCGCTGAGGTCATGTAGCGCGACAAATGAGATGGGGAGGTCGGTGGACGTGCGAAAGCTCACGCGCAACACGGTGGTGACCGTCGCTGCCGTATCGGTGCTGGTTCTGGCCGCCGCTTGCGGCTCTTCGAGCAGTAGCAGTGGCGGTGGTGGCGGCGGGAGCGCCGGCGGTTCCGGGGGCACGCAGTCTTCGACACCGACGAGTGGGGCGGGGCTGACGCAGCCATACGCTCCGGCCGGCACGAGGCTTCACGGGGGGACGGTGTATTTCACCCAGATCCCCGAGCAGATGCCGAACTACATCTTCCCGATGTACAGCCCGCAGGTGTGCGGCACCCAGAACATCAACCAGATGATGTACATGATGTTCCGGCCGCTGTACTGGTTCGGCAACAACTACCGACCGACGATCGACTATGACTACTCGATCGGCCGGCAACCGCAATTCTCGGGCGGCGGCAAGACCGTCACGATCAAGCTGAACGCGTGGAAGTGGGCGGACGGCGAGGCCGTGACCTCGCGCGATCTCGAGTTCTGGATGAACGTGATGAAGGCGGATCCCGCGACCGAGTGGTGCGGCTACGTCCCCGGCTACTTCCCCGACAACGTGACCAGCTACTCGGCGCCCAATCCGCAGACGTTCGTATTGCACTTCAAGAAGGCATACAGCCCGGAGTGGGTCGTCTACGACGAGCTCTCGCAGCTGACACCGATCCCCCTGGCTTGGGACCGGACGTCCCTCTCCGCGCCGGCGCCGACCTCTGACAATGGCCATTTGCCGGATACCACCAAGGCCGGCGCGGCGGCAGTGTACAAGTTCCTCGACGGTCAGTCGAAGGATCTCGGCACATGGGCCACGTCACCGCTGTGGAAGGTGGTCGACGGACCGTTCCGCCTCGAGAACTTCACCAGCAACGGCCAGGTCACGTTCGTGCCCAACCCGGATTACTCGGGGTCGCCGAAGCCGTCGATCTCGAAGCTGGTGACGCTGCCGTTCACGAGCGAGGCCGCGGTCTATAACGAGGTCCGCGCCAGCGGGCCGAGCGCGCTCACGATCGCCAGCCTTCCTCAGCAATACGCGCCCCAGGCGTCGACGTTGACCGCCGAGGGATACAACTACAACAAGGCCGCGAGCTATTCGTTCAACTACTTCCCGCTGAACTTCCACAATCCGAAGGTCGGGCCGATCTTCAGCCAGCTGTACTTCCGGCAGGCATTCCAGCACCTGATCGACCAGCAGGGCTGGATCGACGCCTTCTTGAAGAACACCGCCAACCCGACGTACGGCCCGGTGCCACCATCGCCACCGAGCCCGCTCGTCAACCCGGCGCTGCTCACGACGAACCCGTACCCGTTCTCGGTGTCCACGGCATCGCAACTGCTGAGCAGCCACGGCTGGAAGGTCGTGCCGAACGGCACCACGACGTGTGAGAACCCGACGCTGTGCGGCGCGGGGATCACCAAGGGCGAGGGGATCTCGTTCAACATCGATTACGCATCGGGCGTCGTGGCGACCGAGGACGAGATGAACGACCTGCAGGCGCAGGCGAGGAAGGTTGGGATCAACATCGACCTCACCACGCACCCGTTCGCCACCGTGATCGGTACGGCGGTCGCCTGTGAGCCGACCCAGCCGACCTGCAAGTGGCAGTCGGAGAACTGGGGCGCGGGCTGGATCTACGGTCCGTCATACCTGCCCACCGGCGAGCAGTTGTTCGCGCCCGGGGCGGTGGCCAACTACGGCAGCTACAACGATCCCACGACCACAGGACTAATTCAGGCCGTGACGACGGGGAGCAACGCGACGCAGGCGTTGAATGCCTACGCGGAGAACGTCGAGCACATGGTGCCGGTCGTGTTCGGTCCGACCTCGATTGGCACGTACGCGGGTGACGCCGGCGTCCTCGTGGCCAAGAACCTGGGCGGTTATGCGGCGAACGCCTTGGGTCTGATGAATCCCGAGGACTGGTACTTCACCAGGTAACGAGCGCTCCCGAATCGGAACCCGGGGAACCTCGCCATGATCGGATTCATCATCCGACGGCTGGGGGAGGCGATCATCGTGGTGCTCGGCGTCACGGTGATCACCTTCACCCTGCTGCATCTCCTCCCAGGCAGCCTCGCCCGCGACGTCGTCGGTCCACGGGCATCGCCGCAGGCGATCGCTCAGTTCACCCACCAGAACGGACTGAACAAGCCGGTGTACGTCCAGTACTGGCTGTTCCTCGACAAGCTGCTCCACGGCAACCTGGGCTACTCGTATCAGTACAACCGCACGGTCGACTCGTTGCTGGCGAGCGAGCTGCCGCGTGACCTCGTGCTCGGCGGGCTTGCCCTGATCTTCTCCGTGATCATCGCGATCCCGGTCGGGATAGCCCAGGCGGTTCGGCGCAACGGGCCGCTCGACTACGCGGGTACCGGAATCAGCTTCCTCCTGTACTCGATGCCTCAGTACGCGATCGCGCTGCTCCTGATCCAGTTCCTTTCGATCACCTTCCATGTGTTCCCGGCCGAGGCGCCACAGTCGAGCTCGGCGTTCGGGATGCTGGCGCACCCGTCGGGGCTGGTGCTCCCGGTGGCGGCGCTGACGCTCGTCACCTTCGCCCAGTTCAGCCGCTATATGCGCTCCTCGGCGATCGACACTCTCGCGCAGGACTACATACGCACCGCGCGCGCCAAGGGGCTCTCCGAGCGACTCGTCCTCTGGCGGCACCTGCTTCGCAACTCGCTGATCGCGGTCGTCACGCTCGTGGGGCTGTCGATCCCGCTGGTGATAACCGGGACGCTGATCATCGAGCAGGTGTTCAACTATCCGGGCGCGGGGCTCGAGTATCTCCAGGCGTCGATCAGCAACGACTACGAGGTGATGCTCGGGATCACCGTGCTGGTGGGCGTGGTCACCGTGCTCGGAAACCTATTGGCGGACATCGGCTATGCCATCCTCGATCCCCGGATCAGGTACTGAGAGCTCCGCAGCCGAGGCGGTCGACCGGGCGCAGGTCGACGTCGACATACTGCCCGAGGGCGGGCAGGTCGTCGCGACCGGCAACCCGTGGGTGGTGGTGGCAAGGACGTTCGCTCAGAACAAGCTCGCGATCGTCGGCGTAGGCGTCGTCGTACTGGTTACCCTGTTCAGCTTCCTCGGCCCGGTGTTCCACCCCACCGACCAGCTCAACCCGAACCTCATCGCGGTCAACATGGCTCCGGGCGGCGGCCATGTTCTCGGGACCGACTCGGAGGGCTTCGACATCCTCGGCCGGCTGATGAAGGGAGGGCAGAGCTCGATCGAAGTTGGACTGGTGGTCGGCGTCATCGCCACGCTGGTCGGGCTGATCTACGGTGCCATCTCCGGGTTCTTCGGCGGCGCGTTGGATGCCGTGATGATGCGCGTGGTCGATGTCGGCTACGCGATCCCGGTCGTGTTCCTGTTCATCTTCATGGCCCAGGTGTTCAAGCCCAGCTTGACGCTGCTGATCGCGCTGCTCGTCGCCGTCTCGTGGCTGATCCCGGCGCGACTCGTCCGTGGCGAGACGCTCAGCCTGCGGACGCGCGAGTACGTGCAGGCGGTCAAGGTGATGGGCGGTCGCTCGCCGCGCATCATCTTGCGGCACCTCATCCCTAACACGATCGGCACGATCATGGTGACCGTCACGTTTCAGATCGCAAACGCGATCCTGACCCTGGCGGTCCTCCAGTACCTGGGTTTCGGCCTGCCGCCGAGCACGCCGACCTGGGGATCGATGCTGTCGGACGGCACCACCTACCTCCAGGACGGTTACTGGTGGGAGGTGTATCCGGCGCTGATCATGATCGTGATCACGGTCGTCGCGTTCAACTTCATCGGTGACGCGCTCCAGGACGCGTTCGACGTACGGCTCCAGGAGAGATAGGACCGTCCGGTGACACATCTGCTCGAACTGGACGCTCTGGAGACCCGGATCCGGCTGCGCAGCGGGACCATCCACGCGGTCGACGGCTTGACCCTCGAGCTCGACGCCGGTGAGACGCTCGGGATAGTCGGCGAGTCCGGGTGCGGCAAGACGATGGCCGCGATGTCGATCATGCGCCTTCTGCCGAGGGGTGGGTACATCGCCGGCGGTGAGATCCGCCTGGACGGCCGGGACCTGGTCAAGCTTCCGGACGCCGAGCTGCGCAAGGTCCGCGGGGGCGAGATCGGGATGGTCTTCCAGGATCCGATGACTTCGTTGAATCCGACGATGGCGATCGGCAGGCAGATCGCCGAGGTCGTGCTCACCCACCGCGACGTCTCCAAGGACAAGGCGATGGAGCGCGCGGTCGAGGTGCTCGACCTGGTCGGCATGCCCCGGCCCAGGGAGCGACTCCGGGCGTACCCCCACGAGCTGTCCGGCGGCCTGCGCCAGCGCGTGATGATCGCGATGGCGCTCGCCTGCAGTCCGAAGCTTCTGATCGCCGACGAGCCGACCACCGCGCTGGACGTGACGATCCAGGCCCAGATCCTCGGAGTGCTCGACCAGATCAAGCGTGACCTGAGGATGGGAATCATCCTGATCACCCACGACATGGGTGTGATCGCGGGTCGAGCCGATCGTGTCGCGGTGATGTACGCCGGTCGCAAGGTGGAGACGGCGGAGACCGTCAACCTGTTCAAGCACGTCCGCCATCCGTATACGGAAGCCCTACTGGCCTCGATCCCGCAACTCGATCAGGACCGGACGCAGGAGCTGTACTCGATCCCGGGCCTGCCGCCGGACCTGCGCAAGCCGCCGGTGGCGTGCCGGTTTGGTCCTCGTTGCGCGTTCGCCACCGAACGTTGCCGGCGTGAGGACCCGCCGCTGGCCGGGGACGATCCGAATCACCCATATGCCTGCTTCCATCCGCGCAACGCCTCGGCCGCTGACATGGGCGAGTTGGGCGCATCGCTGCTGGCCGACGCGGAGCAGAACAAGGCCTTGATGGCTTCCTTCGGCCGGGAGCTGGAGCTACTCGAGAGCACGCCCGAGCCGCAGTTGGTCCAGCCGGCCGACCGGAACGGCGGCTCGGAATTCATCCTCGAGTTCGTGGAAGTGACCAAGGAGTTCCCGGTGACCGCCGGGGCGATTCTGCGCAAGCGGATCGGAGCGGTCCACGCGGTCACCGACGTGAACCTGGCGGTCATTCCGGGCGAGACGTTCGGGTTGGTCGGCGAGTCGGGCTGCGGAAAGACCACGCTAGGCCGCATCGGCGTCGGCCTTGAGACACCGACGTCGGGTCAGGTCCGGTTCAACGGCACCGACCTGGGCGCACTCAAACCGGCCCAGTTTCGCAAGCTGCGCCGCGACCTCCAGTTCATGTTCCAGGACCCGTACTCGTCGCTCGATCCGCGCATGCGGGTCAAGGAGATCATCTCCGAACCGCTCGACATCGCCAGGCGCGGCACGCCAAAGGAACGGACCGAGACGGTCCGGCGCCTGCTCGACGACGTGGGGCTTGCCTATGACGCCATCCACCGGTACCCGCACGAGTTCTCGGGAGGACAGCGCCAGCGGCTCGGGCTGGCGCGCGCCCTCGCTCTGAACCCGAAGGTGATCGTCGCCGACGAGCCCGTCTCCGCGCTCGATGTCTCGATCCGATCGCAGATCCTCAACCTGATGCAGCGGCTCCAAGCCAGCTACGGCCTGACCTACATCGTCATCTCCCACGACCTCTCGGTCGTCAAGTATCTGGCCGACCGAATCGGCGTGATGTACCTCGGCAGGCTCGTCGAACTGGGTCCCGCGCAGGAGATCTACGAGAAGCCCGCCCACCCGTACACGGCCGGGCTGCTCGAGGCCATTCCGGTACCCAACCCCGAGGTCGCAAGGAGCAAGCAGCGCGCGGTCGCCGTCCGAGGGGAGCTCCCCTCACCGGTGAACCCGCCCTCGGGTTGCCGGTTCCGTACGCGTTGCCCGCGTGCCAAGGAGGTGTGCGCCGAGGTGGTACCGCCGCTGCGGAGGTTCGGCGACCGGCACCTGGCCGCCTGCCATTTCCCGATGCAAGCCCCGCTCACCGAAGCCCCCGAAGCCCGCGAAGCCCGCCACGCCCCCGAAGCCCCGGAGGCGGCGTGAGCGCGCGGCTGCCTGAATCCGCGGACCGTGACATCGCCTACGTGAAGGCGTCGTTTCAGCCGATGGACGAATCCAGCCGCCCGTTCGTCGAGCGCGGGATCCTCCCGCAGGCGACCTACGTCCTTCCGGATGGGACGTGGATGGTCCCCGACGACCACGCCCAGCTGCTCCGCGATGCCGACGGTGATCCCGGCGCCGTTGCCCACAGCTTCCGGGCCCGATTCATGTTTGCGGGCGGTCACCTCGACGAGCTCGACCGGGAGTACGAGGCCTGGCTGTCGGGCGACTACGGAGCGTGCCTGTACGCGACCACGCCCGAGGCGATCGTCGCCAAATCAGCTCTGATCTCCTCCATCGAGGCGCTACTGGCCGGCCCGGCGCCGAGGCGTCGCTGGTGGTGCGGGGCGCTCCGGGGAGCCGTGGATGCCCTCGACGCGCTCGAGCGACAGCTCGCCGAATACGATCGACTGCGCTGCGGCGCTCCGACCTCGCGAGATCGTCTGATCACCGCGACGCGCGAGCGCTTTCCGGAGATCTGGCCGCGTCAGGCCGCCTCGAGGCCCGAGGCGACCGCGACCCGGTTCACGTCGCCGCGGCCGCGCGAGTCGACCAGCACGTTGCCGGCCGGCGACCGCCGATAGAGGACGATCCGCCCGATGCGGTGGCGCTCGATCAGGCCCGCGTCGAGCAGCACGGTCAGATGCTGTGAGACGCTGCCCAGACCCACTTCGAGTCGATGCGCAAGGGCCGTCGTCGATCGTGGAGCGTCGAGCATCGCCAGGATCGAGGCGCGCCTGGACCCGATCAGCGCCGCCAGCGCCTCCGGTGGCGGGGCGAGCGGCTCCCACACCAGTCCGCTGCCGCGCGCGGGATAGATCAGCGTCGGCTGCCACGGTCCCGGGTCCAGGACCGCCACGCCCGGCCAGACGAACACGCTGGGGACCAGCAGCAGCCCCCGCCCGCGCAGCTCGAGCGAGGCGCTCGAGGAGGTGTCGACCGTGAGCAGGGCGTCGTCGTAGCGAACGGAGTGATCGATATCGCAGAACAGGGCCCGAATCCCTCCCCCCGCGGTCTGATGAGCGCGATAGAGAACATCGCCCTCGAGCGCGGCCCGGATTCGCACCCAGTGAGGCGCCAGCACGCGCCGCCAGTAGTTGCGCAAGAGGTCGCCCAGTCCCCGGATCGCGGCCTCCGGCGACTCCACGAACCGTCGGAGTGCAGCCGGCACGCCGGCCTTCCCGTAGCACTCGAAGATCTGGTATCTGATCTGGTCCGGAGGCGTCGCCACCATCTGCGCCAACTCGAGTTCGAGCTCGCCGGACGGTCCGGGCGGCGGCGGGTGCACGAAGTCGGGGCTGTGTCCCCGCGGGGGCTGGAGCGCGCACAGGACGGCGCAATCCAGGTCGCGCAGCCGGGCGCGAGCGTCCACCAGCCACGGGGTGTGCAGCGCCGGCGTCACCGGGCTCTGGAGCGCGCGCACGCTCTGCCACAGCTCGATCAACGGAGAGACGCTGCAGCGAACGCCGGCCAGATCCGAGGGACCGAACCTGATCGTCAGCATCTCGACGAGTATTCGGAGTGGCGGTTACCGCTCGCTGTCATGTCGCTGACGGGCCCGGTCAGATAAAGCGTTGCGTGCCCCGGCGAGTTGGCCGATAATCGCCTGCAATGCGCTCGCTGGGGAGGACCGCGGTGCAGTTCCGAATCCTCGGGCCGCTGACGGCTACCTTCGAGGGAGAGGGGCTCGCGCTCGGCGGAGAGCGCCAGCGCGCTCTGCTCGCCCTGCTGCTCGTCCACGCGAACGAGATGGTCAGCACCGAGCGGCTGATCGAGCAGCTGTTCGGCGGCACGCGGGGCCCCCGGTCGGGCAGTGCCGCCAACGCCGTCCACGTGGCCGTGTCCCGCCTGCGCCGCGCGCTCCCCGACGAGGGCCGCGAGATGCTCCTGACCCGCCGCGGCGGATACCTGCTCGAACTCGACGCCGGGCAGCTCGACGCCACGGTGTTCGAGCGGATGATCGACGAGGGCCGGGCGCTGCTCGCACACGAGAACCCCGCGGCCGCGTCGGCGCGGCTTCGCGAGGCACTCGAACTGTGGCGCGGCCCGCCGCTCGCCGGCCTTGCTGGGGTCGAGGAGCTACACGCGGAGATCCGTCGCCTAGAGGAGCTGCATCTGCTGGCGGAGATGGAGCGGATCGACGCGGAGCTCGCGCTCGGTCGGGCCGCCGAGACGGTCGTGGAGCTGGAGCGGTTGATCGGGATCGCGCCTCTGCAGGAACGGTTGCGCGGTCAGCTGATGCTCGCCCTGTACCGGTCCGGCCGGCAGGCCGACGCGCTCGCGGCCTACCGGGACGCGTGCACGCTTCTTCGTGACGAGCTGGGTCTGACTCCGGGCGGGGAGCTCAGGGAGCTCGAATCCATGATCCTGCGCCACGACCCCGCACTGGACGGGCACCGATCCGAGGCCGAGCCGTCCGCGCCGGCTCGCCCGATGCTGTGCCCGTTCAAGGGGCTGGCCGCGTTCGAGAGCTCCGACGCCGAGTTCTTCTGCGGGCGTGACCGCGTCATCTCGGAGCTGGTGGCGCGGCTGGCCGAGTGGCCGTTGGTCGGCATCCTCGGGCCGTCGGGGATCGGCAAGTCCTCGCTGCTGCGCGCGGGCGTGCTGCCGGCGCTACGGGCGGGCGCGCTGCCGGGCAGCACCGGCTGGCGGCAGGTCCTGCTGCGGCCCGGGGCTCATCCGCGCGACGAGCTCGGGCGTGCGCTCGGAGCGGACATCGGGGTGACGGTGGCCGGCGTCGATCAAGCGGTCACGAGCGCGCCGGTCCCGGTCCGGAGCCACGGCGCGCGGGTCGTGGTCGCAATCGACCAGCTCGAGGAGCTGTTCACCGTCTGCGAGTCGGAGGCCGAGCGGTCCGAGTTCCTCGAGCGGCTCGTGGCCGCGGCGAGCGACCACGAGCGGCGCGTGGTGCTCCTGTGCACGCTGCGCGCCGATTTCTACGGCCGGATGAGCGCCTACCCGGAATTTGCGGACCTGCTCAGTCGCAGCCACGCGTTGGTGGGTCCGCTCGATCGCGACGAGCTCAAGGAGGCGATCGAGCGGCCGGCGGCGCGCGCCGGGCTCGAGGTCGAGGGGCCGCTGGTCGAGGCGCTGGTCGAGGAGGTCGCGGACGAGCCGGGGGCTCTGCCGCTCCTGTCGACGACGCTGCTCGAGCTGTGGCAGGCTCGCAGCGGACGGGTGCTCCGCCTCCAGGACTACCGCGCCACGGGCGGGGTCCGCGGGGCCGTCGCGCGGATCGCGGAGGCCGCGTACATGCGGCTCTCAGAGCCCGAGCGGCGTGTCGCCCGCGGCTTGCTGCTCCGGCTCGCCGAGGTCCGGGACGGGGCGCCCGAGCGCCGGTTGGCGCCGCTCGAGGAGATCGACCGGATCGACGGCGTCGAGCCGGTGCTTGAGGCATTGACCGACGCGCGCCTGGTCACCGTCGGCTCGGGAACGGTGGAGCTGTCGCACGAGGCGCTGCTTCGCGAGTGGCCGCGGTACCGCGGCTGGCTCGACGAGGATCGGGTCGGGCGCCGGCTGCACGCCCATCTGCGCGTCGCCGCCGGCGAGTGGGATGCGCGCGGGCGCGATCCCGCCGACCTCTACCGCGGAGCTCGGCTCGCGGCGGCGAACGAGTTCTGGGCGCAGCATCCCGAGGAGATGGACCGTCTCGAGCGCGCGTTCGTGGCCGCGAGCCGCTCCGAAGCCGACCGCGAGGCGCGCCGCCAGCGCACGCAGAACCGGCGCCTGCGGGCGCTGTTGATCGGAGCGGCCGTGCTGCTGGCTCTCACCGTGCTCGCGGGGGCGGTGGCGGTGATCGGGCAGCAGCGAGCGAGCAGCGATGCGCATCTGGCGGTCGCCGAGGAACACGACGCGCTCGGCCGGCAGCTCGGCGAGGAGGCCGTGAACGAGCCGAAACTCGACGTGGCGGCGCTGCTGGCGCGCGAAGCGGTGGCGCTCGATCGCTCGCCACAGACCGAGGGCACGCTGCTGTCGACCTTGATGCGGAGCCCCGCGGTGATCGCCACGTTCTCGATGCCCACCAACTCGACGCCGAACGTCTCCGTCGCCCCGGACGGCCAGAGCGTGGCGGTGGCCGACGGCGTCGCCGACCAGGTCCGGTTCTATGACACGCGCACCCGTTCGCGCGTGGGCCGACTGCTGCCCGATTTCTTCGGCGATCAGGCGCCGACGTACTCGGGCGACGGCTCGGTGCTCGTGTATTCGGCGGGGGCGTTTCTCGCCGTTCGTGACGCGCGCACGCTGGCGTTGCGCGAGCGCCTGCTGATCGGTCCGCCGTACAGCAAGCAGCAGGCGGCCGACGTACCCGACGCGAGCATTCTGATCGGGCCGGGGCAGCAGACCGTGTACTACGCCTACTGGCTGCTGAATCAGGCGGGTCAGCCGACCGATGCCTACCTCGCGCGGTGGTCGATGCCGAGCGGCCGCCGCCTGCCGACGGTAAGGCTCGGATCCGGTCCACTGCTCGCGGTGTCGCTGATCGACGGGGGCGCCGAGGTGATGGTCGTGACCGCGCGCGACGTCGAGACCTACGACGCGCAGACGCTGGGGCTCGAGCGGTCGGTGGCGATCGCGCCGACCCCGGCGTCTTCGTCCGCCGCCGCGATCAGCCCGGACGGAACGACGGTCGCGATCGGCTCGGAGAACGGCTCGGTGTCGTTCGTCGACGCCGCCACCGGCGCCACCCGGTCCGGTGTCGGTGGACACTCGGGGGCGGTGGCGAGCGCCGTGTTCGCGCCCGACGGCGGGACGGTGATGACGGCCGGCGACGACGGCCGGGTGATCGTCTGGGATGCCGCGACGCGCACCGAGGCGGCGGTCCTCCCCGGTCCGCCCGGGCACGTCGAGGACGCGAAGGTGAGCCCGGACGGGTCGACCCTGTACACCTCGGCGCTCGGGGGCGTGGTGCTCGCCTGGGACCTCACCGGCCAGCGTGGCTTCGGACACACCGCGCGCCTCGATCGCGCGCTGTCGTGCTGCGACACGGTCTCGCCGTCCGAGCCCGCGCTGGCGCTGTCACCCGATGGGTCGAGGTTCGCGGTGCCGATCGGCGCCTCGACCGTCGGACTGTTCTCGACGTACACGCTCGCGCGCCTGGGGTCGTTCACGATCGCGCCGGCGGACGATCCGATCACGGCGCTCGCGTGGTCGCCGGATGGCGCCACACTCGCGGTCGGAGCTCATGGCGGGGTCGTGCAGGTGTGGAACGTCACCGGCGCGCCGACCCTCGAGCGCACGCTGTACGGCCTGGCGGCCGTGCCGGGACTGGCCGAGGCGGTCCAGTCGCTCGCGTTCTCGCCCGACGGGCGGCTGCTCGCCGCCACCGACAAGAGCGAGGGCACGACGGTCGGACACACGCTCGCCTCGCCGCTCGCGACGATGGCCACTTGGAACGTCGGGGCGGGAATGCTGGTGGGGCCGACGGCCAGTCTGGGGGCCGGCAACGGCCTGACCGGGTCGGACGAGGTCGCGTTCTCCCGGGACGGGAAGCTGCTTGCGGCGAGCCTGCTGGTCGGCGGCATCGACGTGTTCGACCCCTCCGCCGGACAGCTCGTGCGGACGCTTCCCGATCCGGGCGATGAGAGCACCTCGCTCGCGTTCGGGACGGGCGACGTGCTTGCCGCCGGAACCATCGGCGGGGAGGTCGAGTTGTGGGACGCCGCGAACGGCAAGCGGCTCGCGCCGCCACTGCTCGCCGATACCGAGGAGATCACCGACGTGGCGTTTGACCAAAGCGGCCAGCGGTTCGTCACCACCGGTAACGAGGACGGGACGATCAAGCTGTGGTTCACCGCGGGCTTGCAGCAGGAAGGGCCTCGGCTCGCGGCCGACCCGGGCTCGACACCGGCGGCTGCCTTCGAGCCGGGCGGCGGCGGCCTCCTGGTCGTCGACGACCGCGGGGGCGCGTTCACGTGGCCGACGTCACTGACGGCGTGGCAGCAGCGCGCGTGTTCGCTGGCCGGACGGGACCTCACGCGAGCGGAATGGGCGGAGTTCGTCGGGGGACCGCCGTACACGACCGTCTGTCCCTAGCCGGCGTCACCAGCCGCTTGCGCGCGATCTCGAGTGCGGCGGTCAGCGGCGTCGCGCCCGTCGCGTCGGCCTCGTCGAAGATCTGGCTGATGGTGTCGCCGATCCGGCGGACGCGCCGGCCGGCGGCCGTGGGGTTGTACCCGTTCTGCTCCTCGGCGATGTTGATCAACCCACCGGCGTTGGCGACGAAGTCGGGCGCCCACAGGATCTGACGGGCGGCGAGCAGTTCCGCGATCGACTCGTTCGCGAGCTGGTTGTTGGCGGCGCCGGCGATGATCTGGCAGCGCAGGCGCGGCACCGTCGCGTGGTCGAGGATGCCGCCGAGCGCGCACGGAGCCACCACGTCGACGTCCGACTCGAGCGCCTGCCCCGGGGTCGTCCACGCGGCATCGAGCTCGTCGGCGAAGCGGCGCTTGCGCTCGTCGATGTCGCTCACGACCAGCCTGGCGCCCGCCTTGGCGCATCGCTTGGCCACGCGCAAGCCGACGTGCCCGAGGCCGATCACGGTCACCGTGCGCGCCTTGAGCGAGCTCGATGAGAACACCCGCTCGCAGCAGGCGCGAATCGCCGCCTCGACGCCCAGCGCGGTGTACGGGCTCGGATCGCCCGAGCCTCCCTGACCGCGCGGGAGCCCGGCCACGTGCTCGGTGCGCTGCGCGATCACGCGCATGTCGCGGCTGGAGGTGCCGACGTCCTCGGCGGTGATGTAGCGGCCCTGGAGGGACTCCACCGTGTCGGCGAAGTCGAGCAGCGCCGCCGTCCGGCGCGAGGAGGAGAGGACCGTTGCCGGCGGGGTCATGATCACGCCCTTGCCGCCCCCTAAGGGAAGGTCGGCGACGGCGGACTTGTAGGTCATCGCCCGCGACAGCCGTAGCGCGTCGCGCAACGCCTGGCGCGCATCGGCATAACCCCACATCCGGCACCCGCCCAGCGATGGTCCTCGGACCGTCGAGTGCACGGCGACGAGCGTGTACAGGCCCGATCGCCGCCCGCGACGCACGACCACATCCTCGTGGTCGAGCGTCTCTTGGTACCCGTCTATCGCCGGATCGGCCTGCTCGTCGGCGGCTCGATCCGCGCCCTGCCCGCTCACGGTGCGGGCGGCGGGGACCAACTCGGGATCGTCGACGTCGATGATCCCGAATTGGTCGTGCTGGTCTGAGAGCTCCCCGCGCTCGTGCTGCTCGAGGTGGTCGAGCCGTCGGTGGTGCTGGAGGCCGGCTGCGTCGTCGAGCCCGGCGCGGTCGACGACGGTGCGGTCCCCGTCGTCGTCGACGATGTCGCCGACGGACCCGCCGGCGTGGTGGTGGTCACGGAACCGTCGGTCGGTTTTCCCCGCTTGATGCCGGCGCCGCTGGGCGTCGCGCCGCCGCCGCCGATCATCGTCGAGGTGCCTCCGGTGGTCTGCGACTTCAGCTTCATCGGCACGGTCACCGCGGTCGTCGACGTCGTCACCGTCGTCGGAACGGTGGCGGACGGCGCCGTCGCTGGCGGCGCGATCCGGGGCTGCGGGCGTAACGCCTGCGGGGCGACCGCCGGCCCGTCCTGGACGGGCGGACCGGAACTCGAGGATGTGACCGGGGCCGCGACCGCGGGCGCCACGTGGTGGCTCGTCGGCGCGATCACCGCCGGCCGCGCGTGTTGACGGTGATGCGGCGGGCGAGCGATCGTGTGCTGGAGCTCGACGGCGCCCCCCGCGGTCACCACCGCGGCGGCCAGCAAGGTCGCGACGTGCGTGGCTCCGGCCGTCATCGCGCCGACCCCGATGACCGCCGATCCGGTTCCCGCGCCCGCTCCGGCGCTCGCGGCGAGCGCGCCACCGGCAGCGCCGCCTCCGGCTCCGCCGATGCCGAGCACGTTCGCGAGCACGCCGAGCGGCCCGAGCGTCGGGACGAGCGCGCCGAGCCGACGGCTCACGCCGCGGAGCTGGTGGCGGAACTCCCGGCAGCCGGCGCAGTCCCGCATGTGGCGCCGCGCCGTGGCGTTCGGGCGCAGGCCGCGGTCGTGGGAGATGATCAGCGCCTCGCGGATGTCCGAGCACGCGGTGTCGCGCGCTTCGAGCGCCTGCCCGAGCGCGAGCCGGGCCCGCACGAGCAGCGACTTCACCGCCGGCACGGTGACCCCGAGCGCGCCCGCCATGTCGGCGTAGGACATTCCGCCGAGCTCGCGCATCAGGAGCGCGGACCGCTGCTGCTCGGGGAGCCGGCGGACGTCCGCGAGCAGGCGCCGCAGCGACTCGCGCCGGTCAGCCTCGTCGATCGGGTCGTGGACGGGCGAGCGCAGCAGCTCCAGCACCTCGGGCGGCGGCGGTGAGGGGCGGCGCAACTCGTCGATGCACCGGTTGTGGGCGACGCGGTAGAGCCAGGCCCGGAGCGCGAGCTCGCGGTGGTTGGCCCGCAGCCCCGCGTACGCGCGTACGAAGATGTCCTGGAGCGCGTCCTCGGCGTCCTGGCGGTAGGGGAGCATCTGCCGCGTGTAGGCGAACAACCGCTGCCGGTAGCGGTCGTGGATTACGCGGAACGCGTCGTCGTGACCAGCGCGGAACAGCGCCACGAGCTGCTCATCCGACCGGAGGCGAAGAAGCGGCGCCCCGACCGATGTCCGCGTCCGGGCTACTGCAGCCGGTGCTGGGAGGGCGGAAGCTTCCACGTGAACCCCTACCCACTCTAACGCCTAAACCGGGCGAAGGTTCGAAAGCCCGGATCATGCGCGGCTGCGCGTCGTCCAGTGTCGGGACCGCTACACGGTGCCGCGCACCAGGACGCGGCGATACTCTCAGCAGGGCACCATGGACCCTGCCTCCGGGATCGCAATTCCAGTCGCGTTCGGCGCCGGGTTGATCTCGTTCCTGTCGCCGTGTGTGCTGCCGCTGGTGCCCGGCTACATCTCCGCGGTGGCCGGCGTCGCCCCGGCCGAGATCCGAGCGAGCCGCGTGATCGGGCCGAGCCTCGCGTTCGTCGCGAGCTTCTCGGCGATCTTCATCGCGCTCGGGCTGCTCGGGCAACAGGCGCTCCACGGGGCGTTGACCGGGCCCGCGGCGCTCAAGATCTCGGGCGCGGTGATCATCGTGATGGGGTTGCTGTTCGTGCTCGCGCCGTTCGTGCCTCAGTTATCGCGCGCGTGGCACGTCGGGCGGCTGATCAGCCGGGCCGAGCGCAGTGGCCCCGTCGTGACGGGAGCCGCCTTCGCGCTCGCCTGGACCCCGTGCACCGGGCCGACGCTGGGGGCGATCATCACCGCCGCGGGGCTGTCGGGATCGGCGGCGCGCGGCGCGTTCCTGCTGGCCGTGTACTGCGCCGGCCTCGCCGTCCCGTTCCTGATCACGGGGCTCGCGTTCGGGACGGTGACGTCCGCGCTCACCGTGATCCGCCGCCACTACGCGATCGTGATCAGCGCCGGCGGCGTCGTGTTGATCGGGATGGGCGTCCTGATCTGGACCGGAGAGTTCACGCAGCTCAACATCACCGTGAACCACTGGCTGCAGACGCTGGGCCTGCCCAACCTCAATTCCGATACCTGAGGGTTGCGGGGCGGCCCATGCTGCGATGCGGTCGCATCTCCGACCTCGTCGCTTGGACTTAGGGTGCCCTAATGTGGTACGCTGCGCCCGCCAATTAGGGGGGCCTAATGCGCCCCCGGAGCTCTCATGTCTTTCGCGCAGACCGTCGTCCTCGGAGCACTCGCCGGATTCACGATCTTCATCGGTCTCCCGGTGGGGCGGCTCCAGCTGCTGGGGGGCAGGACGCGCGTCGGGCTCGCGATGTTCTCGGTCGGCGTGCTCGCCTTCATCTTCGTCGACGTCATGTCGAACGGGCTCTCGATCGTCGACAACGCGCTCACGGCATTCAAGGACGACCGCGGCACGCTGGCCTATGTGGTCTGGCTGGTGATCCTGCTCGCCGTGGGGTTCGCGGCCGGTAGCGCCGGCCTCGCGTTCCTGGAGCGGCGGATGCGGCCGGCCGGGGCCCGCAAGCCCCCGATCGCCGGCGGCGCCGAGGCCGCCGCGGTCGCCGGCACGGAGCCCGACCCGCTGGTGCTCGAGATCGACGCGGCCCGCCGGCGCGCGCTGCGGGTCGGGTTGACGATTGCGGCGGCGATCGGCGTGCACAACTTCGCCGAGGGTCTCGCGATCGGCGTCAGCGCGCGGGCGGGCGCGATCAGCCTCGCGACCGTGCTGATCATCGGCTTCGCCCTGCACAACGCCACCGAGGGATTCGGGATCGTCGGGCCGCTGGGCGACGTCAAGCCGTCGTGGAAGTGGCTCGGTCTCGCCGGGCTGATCGGCGGCGGCCCGACATTCCTCGGCTCGATCGTCGGCTACGCGGTGACGAGCGACCCGCTCGAGCTCGCGTTCTACGCCTGCGCCGGCGGGGCGATCCTGTACGTGATCGGCGAGATCTGGAACGGGATGCGCCGCTACGGCTACCGCGAGCTCGGGCTGCTGATGGTCTCCGCCGGATTCCTGGTCGGCGTGCTCACCGACCTGGTTGTCACCTACGGCGGCGGCTGAGCCGGGCGGCTAATCCTCGTCGTCTTCTCCGTCTTCGGATTGGCGCTCGCGCCACCGCAGCGCGGCGGCCTCGGCGCTCGCCGAATGCCGGTTCGGCACCCCTGCGTCCTCGGGAACCGACGACGGCGGGTCGTGGTCGATGTCGTCCTCGGGGTGGGCCTGCCGCCACCGGGTCGCCGCAGCCTCGGCGCTGCTCGAACGGCGCCGCGGTGCGTCTCTACGTGTCTTCTGCTCGGACACTTCGAAACCTCCCTCCTTCGCCTGGGACAAGCGTAGCGAGGCGGCGCGGTCGTGTGGCCCCAAACGCGCAACTTCGACGTTACCAGTGGATCGAGATTGCGTCTTGGTGCCACTATGGCCGGGAATTTGCAATCTCGACGGGCGCGGCGGGTTGAGTTGGACGTTTAGGGTCGCGTCTGCCAGGCGTTCGTGCGAAGGTTGACACGACGGGTGCAATGCGGCCACGCGCGGGTGGATACGCTCCGCCGGCGGTGAGCCCGAGCATTCCGATCCCGCCTCATGACCTCCCGCTCAGCGGCGGCTCGCCGTTCCCGCCGATCGCCGACTACGGGTTCCTGTCGGACTGCCATACGGGCGCGTTGGTCGCTCCCGACGGCAGCATCGAGTGGATGTGCGTTCCCCGGTTCGACTCGCCGAGCGTGTTCGGGGCAGCTGCTCGACCGGCGCGCGGGCTCGTTCCGCGTCGGGCCGTACGCGACGCTGGTGCCGCTGTCGGTCCGCTATGTGCCGGGGACGATGATCGTCGAGACCACGTGGATGACCCCGTCGGGCTGGATCGTCGTCCACGATGGGCTGACGATCGGGCCGTGGCACGACGCCCACGCCGACGAGTCCTCGCACACGCGCCCGCCGACCGACTACGACGCCGATCACATGCTCGTCCGGCATATCGAGTGCATCCAGGGCACGGTGCAGGTCGAGGCCGTGTGCGAGCCGATGTTCGACTACGGCCGCACGCCGGCCCGGTGGGAGATGGTCGAGGAGGACTGGTCGGCGGCCGAGGCGACCGACGGGGAAACGATCCTGCGGCTGATCACCGACCTGCGGATCGGGATCGAGGGCAACCGGGCACGGGCCAGGCACACGCTGACCGAGGGCGAGGAGCGGTTCGTCGCGCTCGGGTGGCGGCACGGCCTGAACGGCCCCGAGCACTGCGCCAACGCCAAACAGCGCCTCCAGACCACGTTCCACTACTGGCGCGACTGGCTCGCCGGCGGCCGCTTCCCGGACCATCGGTGGCGCCAGCATCTCCAGCGCTCGGCGCTCACGCTCAAGGGCCTGACCTACGCCCCGACCGGGTCGACGGTCGCGGCCGCGACGACATCGCTGCCCGAGACGCCCGGGGGCGAGCGCAACTGGGACTACCGCTATTGCTGGGTGCGCGACGCGACGTTCACGCTATGGGGGCTGCACGCGATCGGCCTCGACTGGGAGGCCGACGACTTCATGCAGTTCGTCGCCGACCTCGGGCGCGACGGCGACGGCGCCCTTCAGATCATGTACGGCCTCGGCGGCGAGCGCGACCTGCACGAGCAGGAGCTGTCCCACCTCAAGGGCTACGAGGGCGCGTCGCCGGTCAGGATCGGAAACGCCGCCTACCAGCAGCGCCAGAACGATGTCTACGGCGCGGTGCTCGACTCGGTCTACCTGCACACGCGGGCCGGCGGCCACATCCCCCAGCGGCTATGGCCGATCCTCCAGGACCAGGTTCGGTGCGCACTCGACGTCTGGCAGACGCCCGATCAGGGGATCTGGGAGGCGCGCGGCGAGCCAAAGCACTACGTCTCGTCGAAGCTGATGTGCTGGGTGGCGGCCGATCGCGGGTCGAGGCTGGCGGAGATCGAGGGCGAGGTCGAGCTCGCCGCCGAGTGGCGGGAGGCCGCCCACCAGATCCGCGAGGACATCCTCGCCCACGGCGTGTCCGAGCGCGGCGTGTTTCGCCAGCACTACGAGACCGATGTGCTCGACGCCTCGACGCTGCTGATCCCGCTGGTCCGGTTCCTGCCCGCCGACGACGAGCGGGTCAAGGCGACCGTGCTCGCGATCGAGTCAGAGCTCCAGGAGAGCGGCTTCGTGCTCCGGTACCGGGTCGAGGAGACCGACGACGGACTGACCGGGGAGGAGGGGACGTTCCTGATCTGCTCGTTCTGGCTGGTCTCGGCGCTGTCCGAGATCGGCGAGGCCGACCGGGCCCGGGAGCTGTGCGAGCGGCTGCTCGCGCACTCCTCGCCGCTCGGCCTGTACGCCGAGGAGCTCGAGGCGAGGACCGGCCGCCACCTCGGCAACTATCCCCAGGCGTTCACGCACCTGGCGCTGATCAACGCGGTCATGCACGTGATCTCGCACGAGGAGGGAACGGCTTAGTTAGGAGCTCTGGTGCGTGTCCGCATCGGGTGACCGCGCTGCCCGTCAGGGATCGTCAGGTCGCTGTATCGGACGCGAGTCACCCGAGTGGGACACGCACCTCCGCAGCCATGGCTGCGGACCCCAGCGAGCGGTTGCGGGCCCTGACCGGACGGGGAACCTGGCCCCACGGACGTCGAGCGCAGCGAGACCCAGAAAGCCGCTACGAACGGCGGGCCAGCTCGCGCTTGGCGGTCCGGCGGAACCGCAGTGCCTTGCCGGCGTTGGCGCGGAGCATCGCGAGCTGCGACGCCGGCGCCTCGAATCCGCCGACGAGTCTGTGGGGGACGAGCCTCCAGGTGTCCTCGTCCTGGACCAGATCGCCGCGGACCTGGAAGTTCTCCATCCACGAAAGCCCCGGCTCGTGGAGGTGGGCGGTCAGGCAGGCCAGGCCGGGCTGGAGCGGTGCTCCCTCGACCGGCGCGTCGATGCGGATGCAGCGGCCCGACTCGTCGGCGTGGACCGGCGCGCGCATCGCGAACGGAAAGCCGTCGGGCGAGACGATCGCGACGACGGCGGTGGAAAAGCGCGCGCCGAGCTCGTTCATGCGTGGATGCCAGACGCCACACGACACGCGCTCGGCGTCGAGGTTGCGGTCGTCGACCTCGGCCGATCCCTGGACGAGCACCATCGGCGGATCGTTCAGGCCGCTCCCGGTCGGATCCGAGAACAGCATCGAGACGAGCGGGTTGACCTGCGCGTCGTTGGCCTTCTTCGGTAAGCCGAGTCCGGTGGTCACGTCGATGCACGAATCGCCCGGGCGGTAATACGGCGTCACCGGCCACGTGATCGGCTGGCCGGGACCGTCGACGGTGGTCAGCTCGGTCGTGATGAACCGGTTGAACACCGCCTGCACGTCAGATGGAAGAGATGCCGTCATGACGCCTCACTCAGAGTAACCCGGCTCGCCGGGCAGCACGATCCGGGCGGTCTCGCCCTGGGTGAGCACCCGTGGCTCCACCGGATACACCTCCCGACCGCGAGCGTGCGCGAGCAGGGCGTCGGCCGACTCGAACCCCGACAGCTGCTCGAGGTGCTTGATCGTCGGGAACACGAGGAACAGCTCACCGCGCGTGCGCGCCTCGAGCGCCGCCGCAGGCGAGTACCAGCGCGCGTCGACGACCTCGCTGCCGTCGATCCGTGCCTGCGCTCTTGCGGGAAGCGGCGCCAGGAAGAACCAGGTGTCGAAGCGGATCTTGACCTCAGCCGGAGTGATCCAGCGCGAGAACGGCACGAGCTCGGACGGATCGCCGATCGAGATCCCCGCCTCCTCCTCGAGCTCGCGAATCGCGGCGGCGCGCAGGGCCGCCTCGCCATGGCCCTCGTCGCGGTCGACCGCCCCGCCCGGGAACACCCACGCGCCCCCCATGAAGCGGGCGTTCGGGTTTCGCTGGACGAGCAACACCTCGAGCGCAGCCGCGCCGCCGCGCAGCACGATCACGGTGGCGGCGGGCCGTGGGACGGTGCGCTCGCCGAAGTGCAGCGGCTGTTCGGGGCCGGGCCGCTCGGTGCTCATGACGCCCTCGCCATCGTGCCGCATTCTCCCCGAGGCGACGTTAGCCTTGTCCGGGTGAAGTGGATCTGCGGCTCGTGCGGCTTCATCTACGACCCCACGGAGGGAGATCCCGACGGGGGCATTCCGGCCGGGACGGCGTTCGAGGACATTCCCGAGACCTGGTTCTGTCCCGTGTGCGGCGCGCGCAAGCGCGACTTCGAGCCCTACGACGAGTAAGGACCCGCAGGCCCTGCGGGGCTACGCCGCGTGCCCGATCCGCTCGTAGTCGAACAGGCCGGCCGGCCGGGGCTCGGCCTCGCGCTCGTCGAGCTCGTTCGGGCTCGTCGAGCTTCGAGTTCGAGGTCGAGATCGAGATCGAGATCGGGCTCGGGCAACACCGTCGAGTGCGGATCGAGGCCGACCTCGCGGGCGGCCTTGCCGAGGACGCGGGCGGCGGCCTGGAGCTCCTCGGGACGATGGGACGCCATCACGGTCAGCCGCAGCCGCGACCCGAGCGCCGGGACGGCGGGCGGGACGATCGGCTGCGCGAACAGCCCGCGCGCGAGCGCCGCCTCGCAGATGCGCAGAGTGAGCGCGGGATCGCCCACCACCAGGGACATGATGTGCGTGCTCGAGCCGTTCAGGCCGAACCCTTCCTGCTCGAGCGCATCGCAGAGCGTGGCCGCGTTCACCTGAAGCTTGGCGATCAGGCGCGGCCGCTCCTCGAGCAGCGCGAGCGCGGACGCGGCGCCGGCGATCGCCGGCGGGGACGGTGCGGTCGAGAAGATCAGCGTACGGGCGGCGTTCAGCAGGTACTGCGTCATCGTGCGGTCGCAGGCGACGAACGCCCCGTAGGAGCCGAGCGACTTCTCGAGCGAGCCGAGGATCACGTCGACGTGATCCTCGAGTCCGAGCTCCGCGAGCCGACCGCGTCCGCCCGGTCCGAGTGCGCCGGTCGCGTGGCCCTCGTCGACCACGAGCCGCACCCGGTGGCGCTCGGCGAGCTCGACGATCTCTTCGAGCCACGCCACGTCTCCGTCCATCGAGAACACCGCCTCGGTGACAATCAGCGCGCCACGACCCTGCGCCTGTCCGAGGCCCCAGGCCAGATGCTCGACGTCACCATGGTCGTAGACGAACACGTCCGCTCGCGAGAGCCGGCAGCCGTCGATCAGCGAGGCATGATTCAGCTCGTCCGAGAACACGACGTCTCCCGGGCGCGCGAGTGCGGCGGTCACGCCGGCGCCCGCGAGAAACCCCGAGCCGAACAGGAGGGCGCTCTCGCGGTGCATGAACGCGGCGAGGCGCTCCTCGAGCCGCCGATGGACGGTCATCGTCCCCGACACCGGCCGCGACGCTCCTGCCCCGACGCCCCAGCGCATCGCCGCCTCGGCGGCGGCTTCGCGCACGCGCGGATGGTCGGCGAGACCGAGGTAGTTGTCCGAGCACAGCAGCAACACCGGCTTGCCGTCGAGCACGACGTGCGGGCCCTGAGGACCGCTGACCATGCGCACGCGACGACCCAGTCCCAGCGACTTCAGCTCGCCCAGGCGAGCTTCGATCTCGATCATGTTGGAGCCGTAGGGTAAGAAGACGCCCGGACGGATCAGCGACCTTGCCAGTTGGGCGGGCGCTTCTCGGCGAACGCGCGCACGCCCTCGCGGAAGTCCTCGGACGCGAAGCACGCGCGGCGAAGCTCGATCAGCTCGCGCTCGGTTTCCGCGTCGATCGCGCCCTGCGCGGCCAGGACCGCGCGGATCACGCGCTTGTTGCCCTGCTGGGCGAGCGGCGCACCCGAGGCGATCTCGGTCGCCAGCGCGAGCGCATCGTCCGCGAGGCGGCCGTCCTCGGCGATCGCGTTGACGAGCCCCCACTCATGCGCGGTGCGCGCGTCGATCCGGCGCCCGACGAGGAACAGCTCGCGCGTGCGGGGCGCGCCGATCGTGTCGACGAACTTCCGGATCCCCGTGTGCGAGTAGACCAGCCCGAGTTTCGCCGGCGGCATCCCGAGTGCGATCGTCCCCGCGGCGATCCGCAGGTCGCAGGCCAGGGCGAGCTCGAGTCCGCCGCCGATCGCATGACCGTTGAGCGCGGCCAGCGTGGGATACGCGTACGCCTCGACTGCCTCGAGCGCGGCGGTGAACGGGTTGGCGACGAGCCGGTCGGCGTCGTCGGCGAAGTGGCCGTTGCCTCGCAGGTCGCCGATGTCGTAGCCGGCCGAGAACGTCGTCCGCTCGCCGGTGATGATCACGCAGTGCGCGTCGATCTCGGTCAGCGTCGACGTGAAGCCTGCGAGGATCGCGTGGTCGAGCGCGCCCCGCTTGGCCGGGTTTGAGATCGTCAGCCGCGTGACGCCGGGCGCCGGCTCGTCCACCAGCAGTCGCCCGCCGGCCGGGCGCGGTTCGTCGGGGTCACTCGAGGACAACGAGCGTGTCGCCCTCCGAGACCGACTGGCCCTCCTCGCACAGGATCTCCTTGACCACGCCGGGATCCTCGGCCTCGACCGGCATCTCCATCTTCATCGACTCGAGGATGACGACCGTGTCGCCTTCCTCGACGTTGTCGCCGACCTCGACCTCGATCTTCCAGACGGTGCCCGTGATGTGGGCCTCGACCTCGGGCAACTCAGCCTCCAGTGCTCGTGGGACGGGAGGAGGATATGCGACGGGGTCGGGCCCACGACGGGCCGGTGGTCAGTACGCGTTTGGGAGGGGGCAGCTGAACTTGTAGGTCAGGGGCGCGCCCTTAGGGCGCGTGCCCTTGTAGACGATCGCGGCCTGCTTGAACACCGGGTTGACCTGGTCGGCGCACAACTTCGGCTTCGACAGCGTGACCTTCACCGCGACCGAGTGAGTGTGGCCGGCGACGCAGCTGGGGCTGCAGTTGTTGGCCGTGTAGTTCCCGGTGGCAACGGCCTGGGTCTTGGTCCAGCTGGACCACTTCAGCTTGCCGAGCCACGTTCCCTCGTCCCCGCAGGACAGGATGATCTTGCCCGGCTTGGCCTTGGTGGCGTTGCAGTTGAAGACCGCCTGGGGCTGGCTGGTGTTCGCGGCAAGGGCTGCCGAGGGGACCGCCAGCAGGGCCAGGAGGATTGTGAGCTTGATTGCCTTGCGCATGTGGTTAGGAACACCTCCGAGCTGGGATCGGTGCGGTCGCCCCGGGACAACCACTAGCCGAACGTGTTGGGGTCAGGGCCGGTGCGCTCCTCGCGATCGAGCTCGAACAGCGCGTGCATGTCGTCGTCGCTCAGCTCGAAGTCGAACAGCTTGAAGTTCTCCTCGATCCGGCTCGGCGTGACCGATTTCGGGATCACGACGTTCCCGAGCTGAATGTGCCAGCGAAGCACGACCTGCGCCGGCGTGCGGCCGTGCGCGGAGGCGATCCGCTCGATCGTGGGGTCGTCGAGGAACTGGGCCTTTCCGAGCGGGCTCCACGCCTCGGTCGCGATCCCGTGCTCCGCGTGGAACCGGCGCAGCTCGAGCTGCTGGAGACGCGGGTGCAGCTCGATCTGGTTGACGGCGGGCACGACCCCGGTGGCGTCGATGATCCGCTCGAGATGCTCGACCTGGAAGTTCGAGACGCCGATCGAGCGGACGCGACCCTCGTCCTTCAGGGCGACGAGGGATTCCCACGTCTCGACGTACAGGTCCTTGTGCGGGATCGGCCAGTGGATCAGGTACAGGTCGATGTAGTCGCCGCCGAGCTTGTCGAGGCTCTCCTCGAACGCGCGCGGCACCTGGTGGCGCCCGTGATCGGAGTTGCCGAGCTTGGTGGTGATGAACAGCTCGCCGCGCTCCAGCTCGCTCGTGAGAACGGCGTCGCGGACGCCCGCCTCGTTGCCGTACGCCGCGGCGGTGTCGATCGATCGGTAGCCGGCGTCGAGAGCGCGTCCGACCGCCTGCGCGGTCTCGTCCTCGGGGATTTGAAAGACCCCGAAGCCCAGCTGGGGCATGCGATTGCCGTCGTTGAGGTTCAGGTCTGGGACCAATGTCGCGTTTGTTGTCATACGAACAGGCTTCCATGCAGCCTCGGTCGCGAATCACACGGTTTCAGATGTCGTAGCCTGACGGCGTGGACGAGATCGATCGCCCGGTGGTCGACATGGATCTGCTCGCCGCGTCGCTGCGAGCGGATTCGGGCGACCTCAGCGCGTTCGTCGAGAGCCTGGCCGCCAAGCTCGAGGACGCGGTTCCGGGGCGGGTCCGGATCGACCGGCGCCGGTCCGGGATGTTCGGGCCCAAGACCGTCCAGCGCGTCGCCGTCGACCTCGGCGACCGGCGCCTGGAGCTGCGGACCGAGCGGGGGGCGGTGGTGACGCGGTGCGCGCGGCTGTCCGGAGGAATCGTCTTGAAGAACGAGGTGCTCGAAACCGGCGAATGGCTGGCGGTGCTCGGCGACGCGCTGGCGGCGGAGGCGAAACGCAGCGAAACGACCAGGAAGGCGCTCGAGCGCCTACTGATGCAGTGACCTAGGAGGAGCGATGGGATTCCTTAGCAAGCGTGACGAGGACAACCCGGCAGCCCAGGCCGCCCAGGCCGGCGCGGGGTCGGTCCCGGTCACCGAGGAGGCGCCGCACGCCGCGAGCTACGAAGCCGGCTCACTGGCCGGCATCCCCGAGTCAGGCCGCGAGCGGATCGCGCGGATGAAGCAGGAGGTCGCGCGCGGGTTCTTCACGAGCGATTTGTCGGTGGACGAGTTCCTGCTCGTCAAGCAGGCCGGATTCGAGCCGCTCGGGCTCGTGATCGGGAGCTCGATCTACCACATCGGCTTCCAGCAGGCGATGTGGAACCAGAGCCAGGAGCTCGGCGTGCTGACCCAGGCGATGTACCACGCGCGCGAGCTCGCGATGACGCGGATGGAGGAGGAGGCCGACCAGCTCGGCGCCGACGGCATCGTCGGCGTGCGGCTCGACATCGGGCGCTACGAATGGGGCGCGGACCTGGCCGAGTTCATCTCCGTGGGCACCGCGGTCAAGCACCGTGGCGGCGAGCTGCACCGGGCCCCGACCGGCCGCCCGTTCACCAGTGACCTGAGCGGTCAGGACTTCGCCAAGCTGCTGCTAGCCGGCTACCGCCCGGTCGGGCTCGTGATGGGCAACTGCGTCTACCACGTCGGCCGCCAGGGGATGCTCGCGTCCTTGAAGCAGGTGGGGCGCAACGTGGAGATGCCGAACTACACCCAGGCGCTGTACCAGGCGCGCGAGCTCGCGATGGAGCGGATGCAGAACGAGGCCGACGAGCTCCAGGCCGGCGGGATCGTCGGCGCGCGGATCGTCGAGCGTTCGCACGGCTGGGGCTCGCATGTGATCGAGTTCTTCGCGATCGGGACCGCGGTGATCGCGACCAGCGAGGACCACGAGATCGAGAAGCCGGCGTTGGTGCTGCCGCTGACCGGCTAGAGCTAATAGCGTTTGCGGGCGATGCCCGACCTGGAGCTCAAGCCGCAGGTCTACAAGGACCCGAGGCCCAAGGAGTATTTCGACCGCTTCCATTCGATCGTGCGGTCGAGGCCGCCCGAGTCGAAGGTGTACGAGACAGTCCGGGTGTTCACGGAGCTCAACGCGCTGGTCGTGTACCGGGCTCGCGGGATCGGCAGCGAGCACGTACCCAACGGGCCGGTGATACTCGCGCCCAACCATGCGTCGTTCATGGACCACTTCTTCACGGGCGCGTTCATCCGCCGGCGGGTCCAGTTCATGGGCAAGTCGCAGCTGTTCAAGGGCTTCCCGGGGTGGGTCTTCAGCCACGGCGGGGTGTTCCCGGTCCGGCGCGGATACCAGGACGAGGAGGCGTTCGTCACCGCCTCTACGATTCTTCGCCGGGGCGGGGCTGTGGTCATGTACTGCGAGGGCGGGCGCTCGCGCACCGGCAAGCTCGCCGACGACGCGCGGCCGGGAATCGGGCGGATCGCGCTCGACTCCGGGGCGCCGGTGGTCCCGGTGGCGATCCTCGGCTCCTACCAGGTGCGCAACTGGAAGCGGCTGCAGTTCCCGAAGGTGACCGTCCAGTACGGAGAGCCGTTCCGGTTCGAGGCGGTTCGCGGGTCCACGCGCGAGCAACAGCAGGAGGTCGCGGACTACATCCTCGACCGGATCCGGGAGCTGCACTCGGAGCTGGCGCGGCTCGGCCGGCGCGGGGCGTTCCGCGCGGCGCGGGCTGCGCGGACGGCCCGGGCGGCGGCGGCGCGGTAGGCGGTCGCGGGCGTTTTACGGCGGGCACCTGGGGGAGGGCAGGCGGTTGCCCGCGGCGCGTGGCGGCGTCGTTGGCCCGGATCGCATGCATAACACGACAATCGGCGCGGGAGCACGGGACCGTGCCGTGTAACGCGTGCCATACATGCGTAGTACGACACGGTCTCGCCCGATTGGCTCCGTTGACGTTTTATGCAGGTCGCGACCAACCGCTGCTGGTCACGCGGTGGCGACCGCGGCGGCGCCGGCGAGCCCGAGCTCTTCGATCGCGGTCTCGCGCATCTTGAACTTCTGCACCTTGCCCGTGACCGTCATCGGGAACGAGTCGACGAGCTTCACGTAGCGGGGGACCTTGTAGCGGGCGATTTGGCTCTTGCAGAAGTCTCTGATCTCGTCCTCGGACACGGTCGCGCCGGCGCGCGGGATCACCCACGCCATCAGCTCCTCGCCGTAGCGCTCGTCGGGGACGCCGATGACCTGAACGTCCGCGATGTCCGGATGGGTGTAGAGGAACTCCTCGATCTCGCGCGGGTACACGTTCTCACCGCCGCGGATGACCATGTCCTTGATCCGGCCGACGATCCGCACGTAGCCCTGGTCGTCGATCGTCGCGAGGTCACCCGTGTGCATCCAGCGCTGCTCGTCGATCGACTCGGCGGTGCGCTCGGGGTCGTTCCAGTAACCGCGCATGACGACGTAGCCGCGCGCGAGGAACTCGCCGGGCTCGCCGCGCTCGACGGTGCGGCCGGTGTTCGGGTCGACGATCTTGATCTCGACGTGGGGCCCGACCTCGCCGACCGTGCCGCAGCGGTTCTCGAGCGTGTCATCGCAACGCACCTGGGTCGTGACCGGCGAGGTCTCGGTCATCCCGAACGCGATGCTCATCTCCTCGATTCCCATCTTGTCGCTGACGCGCCTCATGACCTCGATCGGGCACGGAGACCCGGCCATGATGCCCGTCCGCAGCGGGCCGAGGTCGAATTCGCCGAAGCGCGCGTGGGCGAGCTCGGCGATGAACATCGTCGGCACGCCGTACAGGCTCGTGCACCGCTCCTTCGCGCAGGCCTCGAGGGTCGCCAGCGGGTCGAACGACTCAGCGGGGTAGACCATGCAGGCGCCGTGCGAGGTCGCGGCCAGGTTCCCGAGCACCATGCCGAAGCAGTGGTACAGCGGCACCGGTATGCACACCCGGTCGGCCTCGGTGTAGTGGAGCGTTTCGCCGACGAAGTACCCGTTGTTGAGGATGTTGTGATGGGTGAGCGTCGCGCCCTTGGGGAAGCCGGTGGTGCCGCTCGTGTACTGGATGTTGATCGGGTCGTCGAAGTCGAGATCGTCCCCGTGGGCAGCGAGGTCGCCCGTGTAGCCGGTGCCCGAGGCGAGCTCGTCCCAGTCGGGAGTGTCGAGGAAGATCGCGCGCTCGAGCTCGGGCAGCTGCGGGCGGACGTCGTCGACCATCTCGACGAAGTCGGACCCCTTGAGCCGCTGGGCCGCGATGATCCACCGGCAGCCCGACTGCATGAGCGCGTACCGGAGCTCGTTGACGCGGTAGGCGGGGTTGATGTTGACGAGGATGATCCCGGCCCTCGCGGTCGCGTACTGGGTCAGGGCCCACTCGGCGCGGTTGGGGCTCCACACTCCCACCCGGTCGCCCTTGCGCAGTCCGGCCGTGAGCATCCCGCCGGCGAGCCGGTCGACGGCTTCGCCGAACTGCGCGTACGTGTAGCGGACCCCGTGGCCGCAGTCGATGAGGGCTTCGGCATCGGGCACGCGCGCGATCGTTCGCTCGAGGTTGTGCCCAATCGTCTCGCCGAGCAGCGGGTCCGCGCAGGCGCCGTGTGCGTAGGACAGCATCTGGATCTTCCTTCCTTCCTCGATCTCGCAGAGCGATCCTACCGTCCGACGACGAGGTCGCCGAGCTCGTGTGCTTCCTGGTCTCGCCCGCCGGTGAGTACTTCACCGGGTGTGTGTTCGAGCTGGGAGCGACGACCACTCATACGCAGCTCTTAGCCCGCTCACACACGGCTGAGAGGGGAGGGTTCGAAGCTACCGGTCACCCCGTTAGCCACGACACCGAGGTCTTGACCTATGACTGACACCAACGAACAGGACGCGCGCGCTCGCGGCGCGGCCATGCGAGCGGCGCGACTGCGGCGCGCCGGCATGATCCGCCGGCGCATCATCGGCGGGGCGGTGGCGCTGTTCGTTGCCGCGTGGCTGCTGATCACGATCGTGCTCGTGTCCGGCCACGACCCCGCGCTCGCCAAGAAATCGTCGGCGACCACGGTCGCATCGAGCACGCCGAGCACTGGCTCCTCGTCGGATTCGGGCACCGGCTCGTCGTCGGGCTCGAGCACCGGCTCCAGCTCGCAGTCCACCGGCACGTCTAGCTCCAGCGCAAGTTCGAGCGGCAACTCGGGCAGCGGCACCGTCAGCAGCGTGACCACGAGCCAGTCATGAGCGCCACGATCGAGCTGCCGCTCGAGCAGCGGGACGCGTTTGAGTGCTTCGGCTCGCGGTGCACGGTGATCGTGGCGGACGCCCGTGTCGCCGACGCGGCGCAGGACGTCGCGCGGGCACACGGGCGGCTGCTCGAATGGCACCGCCAGTTCTCCCGCTTTCAGGCCGACAGCGAGCTGACCCGGCTCAACCGCGCGCCCGAGGAGACGGTGGCCGTGTCGCCGATGATGCGCCGCATCGTCGAGGCCGCGGTGCGGGCCGCGGACGCCACCGGCGGGCTCGTCGACCCGACCCTGCTGGGTCAGATCGAGCGCGCCGGCTACGACTCGCACTTCGAATCCGACGGCGTGCCGTTGGCGGTCGCGCTCGCGCTCGCGCCGGACCGCGCGCCCGGTGGGCCCGCGCCCGACTCGAGCTGGAGGCTCGTGCGGACCGATCGTCGCGCCGGGACGGTGACGCGCCCGGGCGGGGTGCGCATCGACCCGGGCGGGATCGCCAAGGGCGTATTCGCCGATGAGCTCGCCTCGCTGCTTGGAGGCTACGGCGCGTTCGTCGTCGACTGCGGCGGCGACATGCGCCTCGGTGGGCGGTTGGGGCTGACGCGCGATGTGCGCGTGGCCAGCCCGTTCGACGAGTCGATCCTCCACACGTTCATGGTCGCGAGCGGCGGGGTGGCGACCAGTGGGGTTGGGCGTCGCAGCTGGCTGGACCGGGATGGACACCCGGCGCACCACCTGCTCGATCCCGCGACCGGGCGCCCGGCGTTCACGGGGATCGTGCAGGTCACCGCGCTCGCCCCAACGGCGACCGAGGCGGAGTGGCTCGCGAAGGCGGCGCTCCTGAGCGGGCCGGTCGCGGCCGAGCGGATCCTCGTGCACGGAGGAGCGATCGTCCTGGAGGACGGGAACTTCGTGGTGCTCGAACCGGGCGCCGCCGGCTGACGGGGCGCCGCCGGCTGACGGCGCCGCCGCTGACGGGGCGCCGCCGGCTGACGGGGCGCCGCCGGCTAACCGGGGAGGCTCGTCTCCGGAGCCTCGGCCCAGGGGACGATCACGGCGTCCTCGAGCGGCGAGTCGCGCGCCACCACGTACTCCGCGGGCTCGGTGTCGGACACGTTCTCGAGCACGTGAGTCTCGCGCGGCGGGACGTACACGAGGTCGCGGGGCTCGAGCATCAGCTCCTGCTCGAGGTGATCCCCCCACTTGACCCGCAGCGATCCCGACAGCATGTAAACAGCGCTCTCGCAGTTCTCGTGGTAGTGGGGCCGCGACTGCGCGCCGGGCGGGACACGGAACACCGCCATGTAGATGTTCTGCGCGCCGGTGGTGGCCTGCGAGACCTCCGATCCGCCGACGACGCCGCGCGGTATGTCACGGTCCGCGCCGGGCTTGACGACCTTCATCGGACCCGGAGTGACTCGACGACCGGCATGGCCGGCGAGTCTAATGGGTGGAACGTTGAGATGAGACCCACGACTAATAGGTCTCGCGTTCACCGCGTTCACCGCCGGGCTGGGCCACCACCTCGATCTGCAGCGGCCCCGCCTCGTGGTCGACCTGGAGCGTCGTGTGATGGATGTGGAACCGCTCGTCGAGCAGATCCTGCAGCGTGCGGCGCAGCTCGTGGCAGTCGTCGCCGGCGCGGACGACGACGTGGGCCGACAGCGCGGCGAACCCCGACGTGACCTCCCACACGTGCAGGTCGTGAACCTCGACGACTCCCGGCTGGGCGGCGAGCGCCTGGCCGATCTCGTCGGGATCGACGCCGGCCGGGGCGGCCTCCATGAACACCCTGCCCGACGCCAGCAGGAGGTCGTACGCCGCCCGGAGCATGAGCCCGGCGATCACGAGCGACGCGATTGCATCCGCCCGGTCGAACCCGGTGGCGAGAATCACCACGGCGGAGACCGCGGTCGCGATGAACCCGTACAGGTCGGTCAGGATGTGCCGGTAGGAGCCTTCGACGTTGAGGCTCCGGTCGTGGTCGTGGCCTCCGGCCAGGACCCGCGCCGCCACCAGGTTGAGGGGGATCCCGGCGAGCGCGACGATCAGCACGACCGTGGCGTGTACCGAGGGCGGGGAGACGAGGCGCCCGATCGCGCCGTACACGATCAGGCAGGCGAGCACGAGCAGCGTCACGCCGTTGGCCTGCGCGCTCAGGATCTCGGCCCGCCCGAGGCCGTAGGTCATCGACCCGCGCGCGCCCACGCGCCGCCAGTCGCGCGGCCGCGAGCGACAGCGCCAGCGCGGCGGCATCGGTCAGCATGTGGCCCGCGTCGGACAGAAGCGCGAGCGAGGAGGCCAGGATCCCGGCGACGATCTCGACCACCATGAACGCCGAGATCAGCGCCAGCGCGATCTTCAGAGCGCGCCGGTCGGCGTCGCGATGTACGTGTGAATGGTCGTGCGCGATGGTCGGATCGTAGACCCGATCACGGGTGGCGCGATCAGTTCATCGACGGATCCGCCGGCATGCGAGCCAGGAGCGCGTAGCTTCCGCCCTTGCGGGTCAGGACCTCTGACCACAGGCCGCCGGCATCGCTCGAGAAGGCATCAGCGAGCCGCGCCTGCTCGAGGATCCAGTCCCCGCGCTCGAGCTCGCCGTCGAGCTGGCCGGGCCCCCAGCCGGCGTGTCCGAGGAAGGCGCGGCCGGATCGGACGCCGGCGGTGAGCTCGTCGGACGAGGAGCTCGTGCCGAGGACGCCGACGTCGTCGAACGCCAGCAGCGCCGCATCGGTCGTCTCTTCGAACTCGGCCAGGACGATCACCGCCGAAGGCTGGACCGGACCGCCGATGAACAGGCGTGCCTCGGGGTCGAGCAGCGGCTCGAGCTGTGGGACCGCCTCGCCGACACTGGTCTCAGACGGGCGATTCAGCACCAGCCCGAGCGCGCCCTCCTCGGTGTGCTCCACGACGAGCACGACCGTGCGCCAGAAGTTCGGGTCCAGCAGGGCCGGACCGGCAACCAGCAGCTGTCCTCTCACGGACTCCATCACGCCTCACGATTACCTGGACCCGAAGGGTGGAGCCCTTCGGGGCCCGGAAGCCTAACCGGCCCGGGGGTGCGGGGGTGCCGAACGGTCTAGCGGCGAGGGTGCCGGTCAGAGCGCATCAGAGCGCATCGGCGCTAGAGCCCGTACGAGCGCCCGATCACCTCGAGCATGATCTCGTCGCTGCCGGCGCCGATCCGGTTCAGGCGCAGGTCGCGCCAGGATCGCTCGATCCCGTACTCCTTCATGTAGCCGTTTCCGCCATGGATCTGGATGCACTCGTCGGCCACCTCGACCGCGATCCGTGCGGAGTAAAGCTTGGCCATCGTGATCTCGCGCACCGGGTACTCGCCGTTCTCAAAGCGCCACGCCGTCGTGTAGACCATCTGGCGGGCGGTCTCGATCTTGGTCGCCATCTCGGCGAACTTGTGCCGGATCGCCTGGAAGCGCCCGATCGGCCGGCCGAAGGCGGTGCGCTCCTTGGCGTACTCGAGCGTGCGGTCGAACACGTGCTGGGCGCCGGCGACCGCGCCGGCGGCGCCGATCAGCCGCTCGCCCTGAAGCTCCCACATGATGTGGTAGAAGCCCTTCCCGACCTGCCCGAGCACCGCCGAGGCGGGCACCCGCACGTCTGCAAACGCGAGCAGCGCGGTGTCGGAGGCACGCATGCCGAGCTTCTGCAGGCGCTTCTCGCGGATCACGCCAGGCGAGTCCATCGGCACCAGGAGCAACGTGAATCCCTCGTGCGGCGCGTGCTCGGCATCCGGCCTCGCTTGATCACGCGCCGCACGAGTCATCCGGCGTCCGGCGTCCGGATCAGTCTTGGTCACGAGCACGATCCCGTGCGCGCGGTGGCCGTTGGTGATGAACGTCTTCGAACCGTTGATGACGTACTCGTCGCCTTCGCGGACCGCGCGCGTCTTGATCCCGGCCACATCCGAGCCCGCGTCGGGCTCGGTGATGCCAAGGCACAGGATCTTGTGGCCGGCGATCGCCGGGACCGCCCACCCCTGCTTCTGCTCCTCGGTGCCGAACTTCAGGATCGGGGGGATCGTCATGTCGGTCTGGACCGCGATGCCCATGCCTAGGCCGCCGCAGTGGGCATGGACCAGCTCCTCGGCGAGGACCAGCGTCGTGTAGTAGTCGCCGCCCTGTCCGCCGTACTGCACCGGCTTGTCCAGCCCGAGGAACCCGAGCTCTCCCATCCGCTCGAACACCCAATCGGGGAACGTCGTCTCCTCCCACTCCTCGGCGTGGGGTTGGAGCTCCTTGATCACGAACCGGCGGATCGACTCGCGCAGCTGCTCGTGGTCGTCGGTGAAGATGAAATGCTTGCGCCGGGAGGCGAAGTCGGGCTTGAGAACGTCCGCGGTGGCCATCGTCCGGACGCTACCGTAGCCGCGGCGCGAAGTACACAGTAGAGCTTTCTACTTCTTACAGGGGTGCGCCGCGGTCGCGCGCAAGTCGCCGGGGCATGGCGCGTAGGCTTCCGCGCGATGGCGTACGCCGCCCTTCGCTACGAGACCTCGCAGACCGGCGTCGCGACGATCGCGCTCGACCAACCCGAGACGCGCAACGCGCTGTCTGATGAGCTGCTCGACGAGCTGATCGCCGCGTTCGAGGCGGCCCGGGATGACCCGGAGGTGAGGTGCGTGGTCCTCACCTCGACGCACGAGAGGATCTTCTCGGCCGGGGCCAATCTGGGCGGGTTCGCAGCGGAGGTGCCGCTCGCGCACAAGCACTTCGGGACGGAGCGGTTCCCGCGGCTGTTCCGGCTGATCGGCGAGCTCGGCAAGCCGACGATCTGCGCCGCCAACGGGCACGTGCTCGCCGGCGCGCTCGGGATCGCGCTCGCCTGCGACCTGATCCTCGCGCGCGAGGGGGCGCGGTTCGGCACGCCCGAGATCAACGTCGGCGTGTTCCCGTTCATGATCATGGCGCTGATCTACCGCAACGTCCCGCGCAAGAAGACCAACGAGCTGCTGCTGCTCGGCGAGCAGATCTCGGCCGCCGAGGCGGAGCGGATCGGGATCGTCAACAAAGTGTTTGCGCCCGACGAGTTCGAGGCCGGCGTGCGCGAGTGGGCCGAGAAGCTCGCGCGCAAGTCGCCGCTGCTGATGAAGCTCGGGAAGGACGCGATGTTCCGCCAGCAGGACATGGCGTTCCTCGATGCGCTCGACTTCCTTCGCTCGCAGCTGACGATCGCGTTCTCGACCGAGGACATCCAGGAGGGCGTGCGCGCGTTCTTCGAGAAGCGCGAGCCGGAGTGGAAGGGGCGCTGATCCGCTCGCTGTCCACGCGGCTTGACCGCGTCGAGTGACCGTGGGAAAGTAAGCAGTAGTACGTTCTACTTGTCGCGATGGCCACCAACGCCCCATCCACCAGCCTCCTCCGCCCGCTGGCCGTCGACCTGCGTGCCCGGCGGGAGCGGATCAAGCTCGGCGGCGGTCCGGAAAAGGTCGCCGCACAGCACGCCCAGGACAAGCTGACCGCTCGCGAGCGGATCGAGCTGCTGATCGATCCGGGCACGTTCGTCGAGCTCGGGATCCACGGCCGGCCGCACTTCTCCCAACGCGCGATGGACGGCCGGGAGGCGCCCGCCGACGGCGTCGTGACCGGCTACGGCAAGATCGACGGCAGGCTTGCCGCGGTCGCCGCATACGACTTCACGGTGATGGCCGGGTCGATGGGGATGACCGGCGAGCTCAAGGTGGCGCGGCTGCGCGAGCTGTCGCTGACCAAGCGGATCCCGCTGATCTGGTTGCTGGACTCGGCCGGGGCGCGGATCCAGGAGGCGGTCGGATCCCTGTTTGCCGGGACCGGTCACCTGTTCCGCGAGGAGGTGGTCAGCTCGGGCGTGGTCCCGCAGATCGCGGCTCTGATGGGGCCGTGCGCCGCCGGCACCGCCTACATACCGGGGCTGGCCGACTTCGTGCCGATGGTCCGCGGGCGGGGTTCGATGGCGCTCGCCGGGCCGCACCTGGTCCGGGCGGCCGTCGGCGAGGAGGTCACCCAGGAGGAGCTGGGCGGCTCGCGCGTGCACTGCCGCAAATCCGGGGTGGGGGACCTGGAGGTCGAATCGGATCAGGCGTGCATCGATGCGATCAAGCAGTACCTGAGCTACTTCCCCCAGAACTGCGAGCAACCGCCCCCGATCACGACGACCGAAGACCCGATCGACCGCGGAGACGAGGAGCTGCTCGACGTCCTCCCCGACTCGAACCGCAAGCCGTACGACATGTACGAGGTGATCCGCCGGATCGTCGACGACGGCATCCACTTCGACCTCAAGCCGCAGTGGGCCAAGACGATCATCACCTGCCTGGCGCGGTTCGGTGGCCGTCCCGCGGGGATCGTCGCCAACCAGCCCAAGCAGCTCGGCGGGATCCTCGACAACGATTCCGCCGACAAGGCGGCCCGCTTCATCAACCTCTGCAACGCCTACGGCCTGCCGCTCGTGTACCTGATGGACGTCCCGGGGTTCATGGTCGGAACCAGGGTCGAGCAGGCGGGGATCATCCGGCACGGGGCCAAGATGCTGTACGCGACCGCTAACGCCACCGTCCCGAAGATCACGGTCGTGCTGCGCAAGGCCTACGGCGCCGGCTACTACGTGATGTGCGGCCGGGCCTACGAGCCGGACCTGATCGTCGCCTGGCCGTCGGCCGAGATCAGCGTGATGGGGGCCGAGGGCGCGGTCGAGATCATCTTCCGCAAGCAGGTCCAGGAGGCCGAGGATCCCGCGGCTAAGCGTGCCGAGCTGATCGCGAACTTTCGCGAGATCATCGACGTGTACGTCGCGGCGGGCAACGACATGATCGACGACGTCATCGACCCGCGTCAGACGCGGCCCACGATCTGCCGCGCGCTCGAGCTCTCGGCCGGCAAGCGTGTCGAACGTCCGTGGAAGCGGTCCGGAGTGGCCCCGGTTTGATGGCCGTCGAGGATCCGGTCATCATCACCTGCGCGATCAGCGGCGCAATCGCCAACCGCGACCAGTGCCCGGCGATCCCGTACACGCCCGAGGAGTACGCGGCCGAGGCGCGACGGGTCGTCGACGAGGGCGGCGTGCACATTCACATCCACGCGCGCAAGCCCGACGGAACCCCGAGTTACGAGGTCGAGGACTTCCTGGCTATCCGTGACGCGATCCGGGACGCGGTCGGCGACGCGGTGATCGTCAACTTCTCCACCGGGACCGTGGGCGTTCCGGTGGACAAGCGGATCGCCTATCTCGAGGCCGGCCGTCCCGACGTGGCCGCGCTCAACATGGGCTCGATGAACTACGCGAAGTACTCGCGCAGTCGCAGGGACTTCGTGTTCAAGTTCGTGTTCGCGAATCCGTTCGACGAGATCGTCGAGCTGCTCGAGGCGATGCGCGCTCTCGCAATCAAGCCCGAGCACGAGTGCTTCGACATCGGCCACGTCGGGTCGCTTGCCCCGCTGGTCGACATGGGGTTGTTGGACGCTCCGCTGCACGTGGATTTCGTGATGGGCGTCGTCGGAGGCATCCCCGCCACCGCTCGCAACCTCGCGGTGATGGCCGACAACCTGCCGGCGGGAAAACATCACTGGGGGGTGATCGGGATCGGGCGCGATCAGTGGATGCTGATCGCGGCGGCGCTCACGCTCGGCGGGTCCGTGCGGGCCGGGCTCGAGGACAACTTCTACCTGCCGGACGGATCGATGGCGCGCTCCAACGGCGATCTGATCGCGAAGGCTCGCCAGATGACCGAGGACGTCGGTCGCCGGCCGGCGACGGTTGAGGAGGCGTGCGGGCTGCTGGGCATCGACCGCCGACAACCGGAGGCCTCCGCGGCATGACCGCCGCACCCGCACTCGACGGCCTGCGGGTCATCGACCTGACGCGACTGCTTCCGGGTGGCTTCTGCTCGCTGCTGCTGGCGGATTTCGGCGCCGACGTGATCAAGGTCGAGGACACCGGCGCGGGCGACTACGTTCGCTGGGCGCCGCCTCACTACGAGGGCGCCGCGCCGAGCGCCGGCAGCGCCCTGTTCCTGTCGCTCAACCGGGGCAAGCGCTCGATCCGGGTCGATCTCAAGTCGCCCGGCGGCAGGGACGTCTTCCTGCGGTTGGTCAGCGACGCCGACGTGCTGGTCGAATCGTTCCGCCCGGGCGTCATGGACCGCCTGGGCGTCGGGTATGAGCGCCTGCGCGCGGACAACCCGGGCCTCGTCTACTGCGCGATCACCGGGTACGGCCAGGACGGGCCGAACCGGGACCGGCCCGGACACGACATCAACTACCTCGGTCTGAACGGGATCCTCGGGCTGACCGGCGAGGCGCACGGGCCGCCCGTATCGGCGGCGGCGCAGGTCGCGGATCTGGGCGGGGGAGCAATGATGGCGGTCGCGGGGATCCTGATCGCGCTCCAGGAGCGGGCGCGCTCGGGCGAGGGCCAGTTCGTCGACTGCTCGATGTTCGACGGGTCGCTGTCGTTCCTGGCGATGCTCGCCGCCGAGGTGCTCGCCGACGGCGGCATCCCGCGCCGCGGCGAGCTTCGGCTCGCCGGCGGCCTCGTCTGCTACCGGCCGTACCGGTGCGCCGACGGTTACGTCACGCTCGGCGCGCTCGAGCCCAAGTTCTGGGCCGAGTTCTGCCACGGTCTGGGCCGCGCGGATCTGCTCGACCACGCGTTTGATCCGCCGGGCTCGGACGCCCACCGCGCGGTCTGCGAGGTGTTCGCCGCTCGCACGCGGGCGCAGTGGGAGGAGTTCGCCTCGCGCCACGACTGCTGTTTGGAGCCGATTCTCGGCCTCGAGGAGGCGCTCGAGGGGGATCTGGTCGCGGCGCGCGAGATGGTCGTCGAGCTCGACCAGCCGGGCGCTGCGCGGTCCGTCAGGTTGCTCGGGGCGCCGTTCAAGCTGAGCCGCACACCGGCCGACCCGTTGCGCGCGCCGGGGCCCGGCCTGGGCGAGCACACTCGGGACGTGCTCGCCGAGGCGGGCTACTCACCCGATGAGATCGATGCGCTGCTCGAGACCGGCGCGGTCGCGGGGCGGGCCGAGGACACCGTGCCGGGGTCGTTCATGGCATGAGCGCGATGGCCGACGGCGAGAACGGGAACGGCTATCTGCGGATCTCCGAGCTCGCGGAGCGCTCGGGCGTCAGCGCCGGCACGATCAAGCACTACCTGCGCGAGGGCCTGCTCGGCTCCGAGGACGAGGTGGTCCGGACATCGCGGAACATGGCCTACTACCCGCCGAAGTTCGTCGAGCGGATCCAGCTGATCAAGCGTCTCCAGGAGGAGCGGTTCATGCCGCTGCGGGTGATCCGCGAGCTGATCGGGTCCGATCCGGAACGGGCGGCGCGGATGATCGAGCTCGAGGACAGGATCCTCGAGCGCGCGATCGAGGCGCGTGAGACCGGCCGCGTCTCGCGCGCGAAGGTGCGCGAGACGTACGACCTCCCTCAGAACGTGCTCGACCGGCTCGAGCAGCTCGGCGTCCTCGCTCCGACCGCGCGCGGCTACGACGCCGATGACGTCGCGATTATCGAGGCGATCTCCCGCTTTCGCGCCGGCGGCTACGAGGAGGCGATCGGCTTCACGGTGTACGACACGCTCCGCTACCGCGAGGCACTCGAGCCGCTGGTCGAGGAGGAGGTCAGGGTGCTGCTCGACCGCCTTGCCGGGAAGGTCGACGTCGACCGCGCGGTCCAGATCATCTCCTCGGGTGCGGAGCCGTTGCGCGAGCTGATCGGCGCGATGCACTCAAAGCTGCTGCTGGCCGCACTGCGCCGCCAGCGCGGCTTGGTGGGTTACACTGATCGAGCTGACTGACTGGTCAATCGAGCGTGGGAGGCAACGTGCGCGCCGGCGCCGTTCAGCTTAACGCCACAGAGGACACAGACCGGAACCTCGAGACCGCCGATCGGCTCGTGCGGGAGGCTGTCGGTCTCGGGGCCGAGCTCGTCGTGTTGCCCGAGAAATGGAGCGTGCTCGGGACCGACGAGCAGATGACCGCGGGGGCGGAGCCGCTCGACGGCAGGTGCATCTCGTGGGCGCGTTCGACCGCGCGCGAACTGGGGATCGAGCTCGTCGCGGGGTCGATCGTCGAGCGCGTCGACGGGCGGGAGAAGGCGGCCAACACGAGCGTCCACGTCGGCGCCGACGGCGAGGTGCGCGCGGTGTACCGAAAGCTCCACATGTTCGACGTGGAGGTCGACGGAGACATCTACGCCGAGTCGGCGCACGAGGACGCCGGCGACGAGGTCGTGGTCTCGGAGCTTCCCGGCGGCGTCACGCTCGGGATGAGCATCTGCTACGACGTCCGCTTCCCCGAGCTGTACCGGATGCTCACGATGCGCGGTGCGCACGTGCTGCTCGTCCCCGCGGCGTTCACGCTCACGACCACGCGGGACCACTGGGAGGTCCTGCTGCGCGCCCGGGCGATCGAGAACCAGTGCTTCGTGATCGCGCCGAACCAGATCGGGGCCCATCCGCCCGGCCATCGCGCCGGCGGGCGGTCGCTGATCGTCGACCCCTGGGGGCTGGTGCTCGCGTCGGCCCCCGACATCGAGACCGCGATCGTGGCCGATCTGGATCTCGAGACGCTCGAGAGCGTCAGGAAGCGGATACCGGCGCTCACCCATCGTCGGCCCGACGTGTACGGCTCGAAGGTCTGATGACAGCGTCAGGCACCGCAGCGGCCGACAAGCGGCGGGTGATTCTCGACGCCGGCATGCGCGTGTTCGCTCGCCAGGGCTTCCACACCTGCCGCGTGTCGGACATCGCCGACGAGGCGGGAGTGGCCTACGGGCTCGTCTACCACTACTTCTCCTCGAAGGACGAGATCCTCGACACGATGTTCCTCGAGCGCTGGAACGTGATGCTCGCGGCGATCGCCGAGGCGGACCGGAGCCAGCGCTCGCCGCGCGACAAGCTGAGCGCGATCGCCGGGTTCATCGTCGATTCCTACCGGTACGAGCCCGAGCTGATGAAGGTGATCGTGGTCGAGGTCACGCGCGCCGCGAACACGTTCGGCCGCACCCATCTCGAGAAGATCCGCGAGGCCTACACCCAGATCGCGGGGATCGTCGAGCGCGCGCAGGCCGACGGGATCTTCCGGTCGGAGATCTCGCCGGATTTCGCGGCGCTCGCGTTCTACGGCGCGGTCGAGCAGGTGCTGACCCGGTGGATCTTCGACCGCGACACGGTCGACGAGGACGAGCTCGAGGGCGCCAAGCGCATGATCGTCGAGACGATCTGCCGCGGGCTCGAGCGTCTCTCCGCACCGGCGGCTTCGGGCGTCGCCTCGATGTCTGATTGAATCCTCTGGTCATGACTGAGAGTCCCCTGGTCAAGCGACTGCTCTGGTCGGGCCTGCTCGCCGGAACCGGCGCGCTCGCAACGCTCCTGTCGACGCGCCTGGCCGCGATCATCTGGACGCGCGTGTTCGGCGAGGATCCGCCCGAGTGACCGAAGACATCGAGACTTCGAGTCCGCAGCAGCCCACAGCGGACGCAACGCCCGGCGCGGCCGGCGGCATTCCGCTGCAGGCCCGAGCCGCCGCGCTCGCGGACGATCACCCCGAGGTGGCGGTGGGTGCTGCTCTCGCCGGCGGCCTCGTGCTCGCCCTGATCCTCAAGCGCCTTGTCCGCTAACACCAACAGCACTTCAGAAAACCTCGTCCAAGCCGTAACGGACGTCTCCGATCGGGTCAGCAACCTGGTCCGGGAGGAGTTCGAGCTCGCCAAGGCCGAGGTCACGATCAAGGCCAAGAGCCTGCTGCGGGGGACGGTGGCGGTGGTCGCCGGGGCCGTATTCGGAATATTTGCCATCTTCATCGGCCTGGAAGCGGCGGCCTGGGGACTCAACGCGATCCTCGTCCCCGGCGCCGGGAGCATCTGGGAGGGGTTCCTGATCGTGTTCGGGGTGCTCGCGGTGCTTGCGATCGCGTCGTTCCTGTTCGCCTGGACCAAGCTGAAAGCCGGGGCGCCGCCGGCGCCGACGATGGCGATCGACGAGGCGAAGCGAATCCGCGAGACGGTCTCGTCCAAGACCGAGATCGGAAGCGGAAGCTGATGGCAGCCGCGCGCAGTCCGGACCAGATCCGCGTCTCGATCGAGCAGAACCGACAGGAGCTGGGCCACTCGCTCGACAAGCTTCGCGCCGAGGTCACCGAGCTCACCGACTGGAAGGGCCAGATCCGCCGCCACCAGCGGGAGGTCCTGATCGGGGCGGGGATCGCAGGCTTCGTGCTCGGCGGTGGGCTCGCGGCGCTCGGCGCGCTCACGTTCGGGCGCGGCCGGCGCCGTCAGCAGAATGGCTGAGCGCGGCGCCAGGTTGCTCTAACGGTCCATTCCGAGTGATCTGCGGCTCGCGCCGGATCGTCGAGCACCTCGAGTATCGTCGCGTCAGGTTCGGGGGTCCACCACCCACTTCTTCGCCGGTCCCCCGGTAGGGGTCGCGAGCGCTGAAGGAAGCTGTTCGAGCCCGATCGTCGGTCCGAGCAGCGTCCGCCAGAGGGCATCGTCAGCTCTAAGTGCTGCGAGCGCTTTGTCGACGTCGCGCGGGGAATGGTGGAACGAGCCGCGCAGCTCGAGCTCCTCGTAGTGCAGCGGGCCGGTCGGCAGCGTGACCTCGGTTCCGGCCGGGCACCCGCCGACGAGCACGACGACGCCGCCGGGCGCGGCGGCCGCGGCGGCGGCGCGCCAGGCCTCGGGGCGGCCGACGGCCTCGAACACGAGCTCGTGGGGGTTGTGTAGGCGGTCGGCGGCGCGCGCACCCAGGTCCGTTGCTTGGCTACGGCGTTCGGGGTGGGGGTCGGCAACCGTCACGGTGCGCCCTTGAGCTAGCAGCAGGGAGGCCAGCATCAGCCCAATCGGGCCGCCGCCGAGCACGCCGACGCCGGTCGCGTCGCTGCCGCGGTCGACGGCGTGGACGGCCGCGGCGAGCGGCTCCGCCATCGCCGCCGCCGGCGCCGGCAGGCCGTCGGGGATGCTGTGGAGGGCAGCTTCCGGGGCCGCGATCCGCTCGGCGAAGCCGCCGAGCACCCACGTGGGTTGTCGGCAGATATGGGCGCGGCCGACACGGCATCGGTCGCACGCGCCGCAGGCGACCGAATCGGACACCAGCACGCGCTCGCCGGTGTCCGTACGGACGCCGGCCGTCTCATGACCGAACGCGCACGGATACCGCGGGAGCACGCGGTGCCCGTGGCGCCACATCTTGACGTCGGTGCCACACGTGGTCGCAGCCTCGATTTCGACGATCACTTCGCCTTCAGGTTCCGGAACCTCCTCCACGCGGAGGTACTCGTTCCCGAACAGGACTGCGGCCTTCACGGCTCCACCAGGACCTTTGGCCCGCCCGCTCTCATGGCTCCACCAGGACTGGCGCCCCCATGGCTCCACCACGACCTTCAACCCGCCCGCTCTCATGGCTCCACCAGGACCTTTGGCCCGTCCGCTCTCATGGCTCCACCACGACCTTCAACCCGCCGGCGTGGCGCTGGAGGTCGAGCGCTCGTCCGGTCTCCGCGAGCGGCAGCCGGTGAGAGACGAGCTTACGGGGGTTGAACCGTCCGCTTGCGATCAGCTCGAGCGCGGCGCGCATGTCGCCGGGTCCGGCCGAGTAGCTGGCGGTGACCGTGATCTCGCGCAGGTAAAGCGCGGTCGCGTCGAGCTTTGGAGGCGCGTCGGGGGAGGGCGGCGCGTAGAAGCAGAGCGTGCCGCCGGGCGCCACCGCCGCGGCGGCGGCCTCGATCGCCTCAGGCTTAGGGGTGCACGCGATCGCGACGTCGACGAGCTCATTGCCGTGGTGCTCGGCGCCCCACGCTTCGGCGAGCTCGAGGCGCTCGGGTTGCGGTTCGCGCACCCACACGACCTCGACCCCGCGGGCGTGGGCAGCCGCGATCTGGAGCACGCCGTTGACGCCGGCGCCGACCACCAGCAGCGAGTCGCCGGCGCGCAGCCCCGCCCGGTCCTGGGCGCGGAGCACGCACGCGAGCGGCTCGATGAACGTGGCCGTCACGGGATCGAGATCCGGCGGGAGCTCGAGCAGCTCTTCGACCAGGTCCTGGCTGACCCGCACGCGCTCGGCGAACCCGCCCGGGTCCAGCCGCGTGGCGCGGAACCGCTCGCACAGCGTCTCGTGGCCGCGCCGGCAACGGCGGCACTCGCCGCACGGGGTGTGGTGGTGGATCGCCACGCGGGCGCCGACCGCCGGCGTCGTCACGCCGTCGCCGAGCGCGCGCACGGTTCCGACCACCTCGTGCCCGAGCACCGCAGGCAGACGCGGTGCGATGTACCAGTCGGTCACGTCGGAGCCGCATACGCCGCACGCGACGACGTCGCACACCACCTCGCCCGCTCCCGGCTCGGGCTCGGGCGCCTCCTCGAGCCGGACGTCGCCGGGGGCGAACGACCGCGCGACTCTCATCTGGGGCCGGCGGTGTGCGCGGCGAGCGCCTCGATCGTCGGTGAGCGGACGATCCCCCGTTCGGTCACGAGCGCGCTTATCAGCGCCGCCGGCGTGACGTCGAAGGCCGGGTTACGGCACGGCGTGCTCGGCAGGGTCAGGCGTTGGCCGGCCGCGACTCGCACTTCGTCCGGCGCGCGGTCCTCGATCGTGATCTCCCGGCCAGTCGGGGTGGCGAGGTCGATCGTGGAGGTCGGTCCGGCGACGACGAACGGGATGCCGGCGGCGCGCGCGGCCAGCGCCAGCCCGTACGTGCCGACCTTGTTGGCCACGTCGCCGTTGGCGGCCACGCGGTCGCAGCCGACGATCACCGCGTCCACCGCGCCGCCCGCGATCAGGCCGGCGGCGGCGCCGTCGACGATCAGCTCGTGCGGGATGTTCAGGCGGGCGAGCTCGTACGCGGTGAGCCGTGCGCCCTGGAGCAGCGGTCGCGATTCGGTGGCCAGCACGCCCTCGAGCGAGCCGCGCTCGGCAAGCTCGGCGATCACGGCCAGCGCCGTGCCGCGGCCGGGGGCGGCGAGCGCGCCCGTGTTGCAATGGGTCAAGATCCGGCGGGCGCCGGCGAGCAGGTCGGCGCCGTGGGCCGCGATCGCGTTGCTGGCGGCTTCCTCCTCGGCGTCGATCCGGCGCGCCTCTTCGAGCGCGGCGTCGAGGAGATCACGGTTGGTTCCGCCGCGTCTGGAGACCGCCTCGTGCATCCGATCGACAGCCCACGCCAGGTTGACCGCCGTCGGACGGGCACCCCGCAGCAGCCCGCAGGCTTGCTCGAGCGTCTCCGCCGAGGGATCGCGCGCTAGCTCGAGGACGATTCCGTACGCGGCGGCGACGCCGATCAGCGGCGCGCCGCGGATCGCGAGGCGGCGAATCGCGGCGGCCACGTCCTCGGCGGTCCGAAGCTCGAGCCGGCGCTCCTCCCAGGGGAGGGCGGTCTGGTCGATCGCCCACAGCGTCTCGCCGTCGAAGCGGAGCGCGACGACGCTCGTGGGGGTGGCCCGGGTCGTGGCCATCGGCCGATGCTATCCCGGGTATGCTGTTCCCGCCGCGCGGGGGCCGCGGTTGCGCCTGAAAGGGGCCTCGAATTGCGCGCTGGATTGTTGACCTTAGTCGTGCTGGCAGGGCTGTCCCTTCCGGCGAGCGCCGCTTGGGCCGACGGCGGCCCGATCATGCCGCTGGCGCAGGTGCAGCCGGGGATGAACTGCACCGGCGAGACCGTGATCCAGGGCACGGCGACCTCGTCGTTCGACGTTCACGTGATCGACGTCGTCAACGCGCCGGGCGAGGGACCGCGGATCCTCGTGCAGGTGTCGGGCCCGGCGGTCGACACCACCGGCGTCGCCGAGGGTTTCTCGGGCTCGCCGGTCGACTGCCCCGACTCGTTCGGCACGCCCGAGAACGCGGGCGCGATCTCCGAGGGGATCGGGCAGTACGGCAACAACGTCGTGCTGGTGACGCCGATCGAGGAGATGCTCCGCGAGCCCGTCGACCCGCCGCCGGACCTGCCGCGACTCGCGGTCAAGCCCACGCCGCTGCTCACGCCGCTGACCGTGGGCGGGCTGTCACCGGCGGTGTTTGGCCTGGTGGAGCGCGCCGGCGAGCGCGCCGGCCGGGTCATCCTGTCCGCACCGACTGGCGCCCAGGACACGGACTTCCCCGTGCAGCAACTGGTCCCCGGGGCGTCGGTGAGCGCCAGCTACTCGTCCGGGGACGTCCCGATGGGCGCGGTCGGCACCGTCGCGTATGTCGACGGGCCGACCGTGTATGCATTCGGACACGAGCTCGACGGCGCCGGCCGGCGATCGCTGCTGCTCCAGGACGCGTACGTCGACTACGTGGTCAACGATCCCGACCCGACGACCGCGCCCAGCTACAAGCTGGCGTATCCCGGCCACACCGAGGGCACCCTGTCGAGCGACACGCCGAACGCCGTGATCGGGGAGGTGGGGGCGCCGCCGCCGACGGTTCCGGTCGACGTGGATGCCCATGACCTCGACACCCGCCGGTCGCTGTCGCTCCACACCGATGTGGCCGACGAGACCGACGTCGGACTGCCGCTCGGCAACTCACTCGTCGACACGATCGCGCCGCTCGAGGTGGCGCAGGCGGCCACGCAGATCTACGATGGCCCGCCCGCGAGCGAGTCGGGAAACATGTGCCTGCGCATCTACCTGCGCGGGAGCCGCAAGCCGCTCGGGTTCTGCAACCGGTACGTGGGCACGGGAACCGCCGGCGACGCGGGCGGGACGCCGCCGGAGCTGGCCAACGCCGCCTCCGCCGACGTGACGAGCGCGTTCGAGGACCTCGAGCGGGTCGATTTCGCCGCGCTGCACGTCACGCACGTGGTCGCCGACGTCCATGCTTCGCGCGGTCTGGCGATGGCATCGATCCTGTCGGCGCACGCTCCGCTCGACGTCGAGGCGGGGAGCACCGTCAGGGTTCGGCTCGACGTGCAGATCTACCGAGGACCGCACCGGACCGTGTCGTTCCGGCTGCGGATTCCCGCCGGCGCACGCGGCCCGATCGTGATGGCGATCCACGGTCCGAACGCGCCGGCGCCGGCAACGCCCAACAGCCTCGCGTCGCAGCTGGTCGTCTCGCTGTCGCCGGGCGGCGAGTCGTCCGCGTCGTCCGGGATTAGCGCTCCGTCGATCTCCTCGCTCGCCGACCTGCGCGCCGCGATCGCGGCCATCCCGACGTACGACGGGCTGTACGCGAACGTGATCGGGCACGCCAAACGGCGCGCGTTCCGCGACCCGTCGCTGCTGATAACGGGCCGGACGACGCTGCCGTTCGTGGTGGCGAAGCGCTTAGGGGCAGGCTAGAGGCGGTTCTCGATCGTGAGCGGCGCCGGCTCCTGCGGCGCCGGCTCGGGTGCGGCCTCGCCGGGCTCGTCGGCTTCTTCGACCCCAAGCGCGCTCTGCAGCTCGCCGGACTCGTACATCTCGGTGACGATGTCGCATCCGCCGACGAACTCGCCGGAGATGAACAGCTGCGGAATCGTCGGCCAGTTCGAGATGCCCGAAAGCTCCTGGCGGATCCGCGGGTCGGGAAGGATGTTGACTGCTGCGAACGGCGTGCCGACGTGTTGGAGGATCGCCACCGTGCGAGCGGAGAAGCCGCACATCGGCTGGTCGGGAGTCCCCTTCATGAACAGAATCACGGGGTTCTCAGAGATCGCGCTCTGGATCGCCTCGCGGATCTGGGTGGTCTGCTCGTCGCTCATGCGATGTTCTCCGTTTCCGAAGCCTTTGCTTTGGTTTGGATTGACAGGGCGTGGATTCGGTCCCCGACCTCCGCGCCGAACACGTCGTAGACGAGGCGGTGCTGCGCGATCCGGGAGAGGCCCTGGAACGCCGGCGCCGACACGATCGCGTTGAAATGATGACCGTCCCCGGTGACCTCGGCGGTCGCGCCGGGAATGCCCGCCTCGATTCGCTCCCTGAGCTCCTCGGGGGTGGCCGGTGCGTCGGTGGCTGCCATGCTCCTTAGCGTAGCGAGATGCCTTCGCTATACTGAATGAAGCAAGCTGCCGATACTCATTTGCATGATCACACTGACCGACAAAGGTGCAGAGAAGGTCCGCGAGTTCCTCGCCGCGCAGAACTCCGTAGCTGAGACCGCCGGTCTCAGGGTGGGCGTTCGCGGCGGCGGTTGCTCCGGCTTCCAGTACGCGCTCGCGTTCGACGAGCAGCGCGCCGACGACACCGTGTTCGAGGACAAGGGGATCCGCCTCCTGGTCGACACTCCCAGCCTTCCGTACGTGAGGGGCTCCGTGGTCGACTTCGTCGAAGGCCTCCAGGGTGCCGGCTTCAAGGTGGACAACCCGAACGTGATCGCGGCTTGTGGCTGCGGCTCGTCGTTCCGGGTCGCCGAAGAAGAAGAGGTCTCCGCCGTCTAACCGGGGCCGGCCCCCCGGGGAGTTGTTCCCCGGTGGTTCTTTTGAGGTGGGCCGCGTGCGGGAGGCGCTGCTCCGGCGAATCTCGGACGTACTGCTGCGGCGGATCACGGACGTACTGTCGCGGCGGATCTCGGACGTACTGCTGCGGCGGATCACGGACGTGCGAAACGTGACGCAGCCCCGCGCCCGCCTGCGCCGAGGACACATAAGCATCTCCCACATGCTTATGTGTAAGTAGCGACCGGAGAACGGCCGTGGTGTCACGTTGAGCACGGCCGGGTCGGACAGCGGGGGCGTCGGTCGCGGCGTCGCGACCGCCCATCGGTCAGGTCGGCCGCGCGCGCAGCGAGGTCAGATCGGCCGCGCGCGCAGCGAGGTCAGATCGGCCGCGCGCGCAGCGAGGCGTCGGCGCGTCGCGCCGCCAGGCAGGTCGGCCGCGCGCGCAGCGAGGTCAGATCGGCCGCGCGCGTAGCGAGCGCCACAGGAACAGGCACGCGAGCGTGCGATACGGGCGCCACGGCTCGCCGATCTCGGTCACCTCGGCCGGCCCCGGCAGCGCCGGCAACCCGTACAGGTTCATGACCGCTTTGCGGATCCCGAGGTCGCCGACCGGCAGGACGTCGGGCCGGCGCAGGTGGACGATCAGGAACATCTGGGCGCTCCACAGGCCGATGCCCCTGACCGCGACGAGCGCGGCGATGACATCTTCGTCGGGGAGGTCGTCGAGGTTCTCGAGGTCGAGCGAGCCGTCGAGCACGTGCTCGGCCAGCGACCTCAGATAGCGGACCTTCGCGTGGCTGAGGCCGGCCGCGAGCCGCAGCTCGTCGGGATCGTCGGCGATGATCTCCGCCGGCGTGGGAGGCCGTCCCCCGTACCGCCTCAGAATCTTGTTGTAGATCGCGAGCGCGGCACTGTTCGAGAGCTGCTGGCCGGCGATCGCGCGGATCAGCGTCGCGTAGCTTTCGCTCGGGAGGCCGGAACGGAAGTCCTCCAGGCCATCGGCCCCGATCTGGTCGATCACCGCGCGCAGCACCGGATCGGCCTCGCGCAGCGCCGCGACCGCGCGGGCGTCCTCAGAAGCGACGAGCTGTTCAGGGCTGGCCGGCAACGAGCCCGCGGCGTCAACCCTCAGACGGACTCGGTGACCGTCAGCGCGGCGCCGTCGAGCGCGCCCAGGGCGCGCCCCACCGAGCACGAGATGCACGTGAACGTGGGCGTGTCGCGCAGCGTGTAGGAGCTCGACTCGGTCGTCCGCAGACGCTGGACCAGATCCAGGAAGTCCGCCGGGTTGTCGGTCTCGAACGCGACCACGAACTCCTGGTCGTCGAGCCCGAACGAGTAGCTCGTGTTGAGGTCGACCGACGGGTATTCCCGGCCCACCCGAATGTGATCTTGCATGATCCGCCACCGCTCGTCGGCGGGCAGCGCGTACCAGGCGCGTGTCTTCACGAACGGGTACACGAACAGGTACTTGCCGTGCCCCGGCCGGACCTCGAGCCGCGACTCCTCCGAGTACTCGGACGGCTTGGTCATGGCCAGGAACGAGTACGGCACCTCGCACCACTTCATCAGCCCGCTCTGGGCCAGGACGACGTGGAACTCGTGGATCCGCTCGAGGTTCTGGGCCTGGCTCAACAGCATCAGGTCCGCGTCCCCGCGGGTCCCTACCAGCGAGAAGGCCCGCAGCAGGTGGCCGTCGGAGAAGTCCTCGCAGGCGGCGATGAACTCGCGCTTGTCCCCGGCCCGTCGCTCCTCGTCGAGGCGGCGCCATGCAGGATCGACCTTGAGAAAGGTGTATTTGACGAAATGTCTAACCGGCACCGGTGTAGTTGATGATACGCGCGCCCATGATCTGTTCGCCCAGCCTCTACCATTTCACCCGATGCGAGTAGCGATTCTGTCGCCGTACTCGTGGACGTATCCGGGGGGCGTCACGAGGCATATCGAAGCGCTCGCGGAGCGCTTCATCGCAGACGGGCATCACGTTCGCGTGCTCGCGCCATATGACCCACCCGGCCGCTTCGGGGCGGTTCTGCACCGCCGGGCCCGGCCGCAGGCGATGCAACCGCCCGACTACCTGGTCTCGCTCGGGCGGACGTTGTCGCTCAACGCCAACCAGGCGGTATCGAACATCTCGATCACGCCGCACGCGATGGCGACCGCCTTGCAGGAGCTCCGCACCGGAAACTACGACGTCGTCCACGTCCACGAGCCTTTGGCGCCGGTGGCCCCGTGGTGTATCACCGACTGGACGAAGCTCCCGGTCGTCGGCACCTTCCACACCTACAACGAGAACCGGATCTCGAACGGGATCGCGACCGCGCTCGGGGCACGGCGGATGCTCAACCGCCTCCACGTCCGGATCGCGGTGTCCGAAGCCGCCGCCTGGACCGCCCGCCGCTTCTTCGGCGGCCACTACCGGATCATCCCCAACGGCGTCCACGTTGACCCCGAGCGCGCCGCGCTCGGAGCGCTCCGCCCGCAAACCGACAAGCTGAAGATCGTGTTCGTCGGTCAGGCCGTCGAGCGCAAGGGACTGCCGCTGCTTCTGCGCGCGTTCGAAGCGCTGCGCGAGCACGTCCCGACCGAGCTGACCGTGATCGGCCCCTCCGAGCACGAGCTGTCGCCGCTGATGCTCGACATGCGCGACGTGCGCGTGCTCGGCAAGGTCGACGACGAGACCAAGCGCATGGAGCTCGAGGCCGGCGACGTGCTGTGCGCCCCATCGCTCGGGGGCGAGAGCTTCGGCATGGTCCTGACCGAGGCGTTCGCGGCGGGCACGCCCGTGGTCGCGTCCGACATCGCCGGCTATCGCGACGTGGTGCGCGACGGGGTCGACGGGGTGCTGGTGCCGCGCGCCGACGCGCAGGCGCTGGCCGAGGCGCTCCGCGACCTTTACGAGGAGCCCGCCCGACGCGCCCAGATGGCGCGCTCCGCAGCGCTGGGGGCAGAGCGGTTCGCGTGGCCGCGGGTCGCCGCCCAGGTGCTGAGCGCGTACGAGGACGCGATCGCCGTGCCGGAGCCGGCGACCACGCTACAGCGCGCGGCGGTCCGGGTCGGCGCCCGCGCCGCCGACCTGAAGCCGCGGATCCCGGCCCAGCGCCTGGCCAGCCTCGAGCCGCCGCTCACCGGCCCGCAGAGGCACAGCAAGGCGCTCGGCGTCGCCCGCCGCGTCGGCCTCGCCACGGCGTCGATCGGGGGCGCCGTGCTGGCGTTCCTCGCGCTCCAGAAGATCGGCCTGACCAACATCGCCAAGGCGCTGATCACGGCGAGCCCCACACTGGTGTTGCTGGGACTCGCCGTCATGTGCGGCGCGATGGTGCTCCGCGCGGTGTCGTGGCACGCGATTCTCAAAGCGGCGCTGCCGCGCTCGCGCGTGCGGATGTCCGACGCGGCCCAGGGGACGTTCATCGGTGTGCTCATGTCCTCGACGCTGCCGGCCCGTCTGGGCGAGCCGTCGCGCGCGCTCGTGGTGGCCAGACGCACCGGGCGTCCCCGCGAGAACCTCCCGATCGTGCTCGGCACGGTCGTTTCGCAGACCCTGCTGAACATCCTCGCGCTGATCATCCTCGGCGCGATCATGTTCTCGTCGGTTGACTTCTTCAACGGCCACCAGAACGCGCTGGTCGTCGCGGCGATCGCCCCGCTGGCGCTGCTGATCGTCGTGCTGATCATGCCGCTGGTGCTGCGCGACACCGCCAATAAGTCGCGCTCCTCGCGCCTGCACGCGCTCGCCGCGCAGATCCGCGGGGCGATGGCGCGCGTGCGCGCCGGCCTGATCGTATTCCGCCGCCCGCGCCTCGGCGCGACCGCCACCGTCGCCCAGCTCGGCGCGTGGGCGCTCCAGTGCCTGTCGTGCTGGGTGCTGCTGGTCGCGCTCGGCCTCGACAAGCACGCGGGCATCGGCGCCGCCGCGGCGGTGCTGTTCGCGGTCAACATCACCGCGGTGCTACCGGCCACGCCGGCGAACCTCGGCGTGTTCCAGGCCGCCTGCGCCACCGTGCTCCACACCGGCTGGCACATCGGCTACGGCGACGGGGTCGCCTTCGGCGTGATCCTGCAGGCGGTCGAGGTCACGACCGCGATCCTGATGGGCATGCCGGCGCTGCTCAAAGAGGGTATGTCCTGGCGCGAGGTCAGGCTTCGCGCGATGCACACGACGCCGGTCAAGCTGCCGGCACGCCCGAGCTCGCGCGCTGCGACCAGCCGGTCGGCGAGCGGCACCGTCGCGGCGCGAAGCTAGCCGGCCTCGGCCAACGCGGGCTCGCCCTCGGCGACAGGCTCCGCGTCGGTCAGCTCATCCAACCGAGTCGGGTCCTTGTCGGTGCCGGCGATCAGCTCGTCGGCGGCCTGGCGGTCGGTCTTCGGCAGGAAGCCCGACTTCATCCCGAAGTACACGGCCTGCGGGTGCGGGGCGACGATCGCGAGCGTGGACTGCTCGGGCTCGATCGCGTAGCCGCCCGACAGGCGCAGCCCGATCGACGGCGCGTCGAGCAGCCTGAACACCTTCTCGTGCTCTGACTGCTCCGGGCAGGCGGGGTAGCCCCACGAGTAGCGGCGGCCCTGCGCCGGTTCGATCCCGAGATCGGCGCGGATCCGAGAATGCAGCCACTCGGCCATGCCCTCGGCGGTCTGCACGCCGAGCCCGTGGACGAACAGCTGCTCGGCGAACTCGCCGTCGGCCTCGAGCCGGGCCATGAGCTCGGTCACCTCGTCGCCGGCGGTCACCGCCTGCAGAGCGACCACGTCGATCTCGCCGGAGCCGACCGGCCGGTAGAAATCGGCGAGGCAGATCCGGTCGTGGCGCGGCTGGCGCGGGAAGACCAGACGCTCCAGTTCGACCGAGCCTGGAGCAGCCGGATCCCACACGATCAACTCGTTGCCGTCCGAGTTGCACGGGAAGTAGCCGACGAGCGCGCGCGGGTGGAGGTAGGTCTGCTCGCGCCACATGCGCTCGAGGCGAGGCTTGAAGTCCTCGCCCACGAGTCGGTTCCATTCCTCGCCCTTGACGCCGCGCCCACCCCAGTGCAGCTTGAACAGCACGTGGGTGTCGAGGTGGCGGTAGACGTCGTCCATCGGCACCTCGAGCTCGCGCACGCCCCAGAACGGCGGCGTCGGGATCGGGTTGTCGGTGGCCGCGGCGCAGCCGGACGGAGGAGTCGGTGACGGGCGGCGCGTCGTCGTCGGTCACCTCGGGCCGCTCACGCAACTGCTTCGCGGCGTCGCGCGTCTTGGCGATCAGCGCCTCCCGCGCCTCGCCGTCGACGAGCTGATCCATCTTCGAGAGTCCCTCGAACGCGTCCTTGCAGTAGAACACGCCCGCCTCGTACACCTCGTCGGACTCGGTGCCGTTCGGGTACAGGATCCGCAGGCCGAAGTTCCGGTTGATCGCGGCGCCGCCGATCAGCAGCGGGAACTCGAGACCCTGGGAGTGGAGCTCCTGGACGCACGCCGGCATCTGCTTGGAGGTCGAGACCAGCAGCGCACTCAACCCGATCGCGGTAGCGCTGATGCTCGACCGCGGCATCGATGACCGTCTGGATCGGGACCTGCTTGCCGAGATCGACGACCGTGTAGCCGTTGTTGGTCAGGATCGTGTTGACCAGCGACTTGCCGATGTCATGGACGTCGCCGAACACGGTCGCGAGCACGACCGTGCCCTTGGTGTAGCCCTCGATCTTGTCGAGGTAGCGCTCGAGCTGGGCGACCGCGCGCTTCATCACCTCGGCCGACTGGAGGACGAACGGGAGGATCAGCTCGCCGGCGCCGAACTTGTCGCCGACCTCCTTCATCGCCGGCAGGAGCACGTCATTCAGCGTCGGCACCGCGCCGATCTTCTCGACGCTGCGGTCGATCCAGTCCTCGACGCCCTCCTTCTTGCGGCGCAGGATCTGATAGTGGAGCGCCTCCTCGGGCTCCATCCCGGCGGTCGGATCGGCCTTCTCTTCGGCCTCCGCGGGGCCCTTGGACTCGAAGTGGGCGATGTAGCGCTCGAGCGCGTCCTCGCGCCGGTTCAAGACCAGATCGTCGGCGAGCTCGCGCTCGTCCCCGGGGATCTCCCCGTACGGCGTGATGTGGTTGGGGTTGACCATCGCCAGGTCGAGGCCGGCCTCGACGCAGTGGTGCAGGAACACGCTGTTGAGCACGCTCCGCGCCGGCAGGCTCACGCCGAAGCTGACATTGCTGACGCCCAGGGACGTCTTCACGCCCGGGATCTCGGCCTTGATCAGCCGGATCCCCTCGATCGTCTCGACCGCGCTCGGCCGCCACTCCTCATCGCCGGTGGTCAGCGTGAACGTGAGGCAGTCGAAGATCAGGACCTCAGGATCGAGCCCGTGCTCCTCGCAGCACAGCTGCGTGATCCGCTGGGCGACCTCGAGCTTGCGCTCGCGCGTCTTGGCCATCCCGACCTCGTCGATCGTCAGCGCGATCAGCCCCGCGCCGTGCGCCTTGGCCAATGGCACGACCTTGTCGAGCTTGGCGCGGCCGGCCTCCAGGTTGATCGAGTTGACGATCGCGCGGCCCGGGATCTGCTCGAGCGCGGTCTCGATCACGTCGGGCTCGGTCGAGTCGACCTGGATCGGCGCCGGCTGGGTCAGCGAGATCCGCTTGACCACCTGGCGCATCTGCTCGGCCTCATCCTGGCGCTCGGTGAGCGCGACGCACACGTCGAGCACGTGAGCCCCGCCCGCCACCTGATCCTCGGCGACCGTCAACAGGCCGTCGTAGTCGTCGGCCAGCAACAGCTCCTTCGCCTTGCGCGAGCCCTGCGAGTTGACCCGCTCGCCGATCAGCGTGGGGCGGGGGTCCTGGACGATCGGCGTCGCGGCGATCATGCTCGACACGAGCGGCGGCCGCCGCTCCGGACGCCGCCCGGGCTCCCGTCCCCGCGCGCGCTCGGCGATCGCAGCGATGTGGTCGGGCGTCGTGCCGCAGCAACCGCCGACGATCGTCACGCCGTAGCGCTCGATGAACTCGCCGAGCACGTTCGCGAGCGGCTCGGGCTCCTCGGGGAAGATCGTCTCGCCGTTCGGGCCCTGAAGGGGCAGTCCGGCGTTCGGGATGCAGTGGACCGGGACCGGGCAGTTCTCGCCGAGGAACCGAATCGCGTCGCGCATGTCCTCGGGGCCGGTCGAGCAGTTCAGCCCGATCACGTCGACGTCGAGCGCCTCGAGCGTCGCCAACACCGCGCTGATGTCGGTCCCGAGCAGCATCTTGCCGCCCTGGGGCAGGAGCGACACGCTGCACTGGATCGGCACGCTGCGGCCGGCCTGCTTGAACGCCTCGCGGGCGCCGAAGATCGCGGCCTTGACCTCGAGGATGTCCTGCGCGGTCTCGATGATCAGCAGGTCCGCGCCGCCTTTGACGAGCGCGTGGGCCTGCTCCTCGAAGACGGTGACCAGCTCGGGGAACTGGATCTTGCCGAGCGTCGGGTCGTCGCTCGCCGGCAGGAAGCCGGTCGGGCCGATCGAACCGGCCACGAAGCGCTTCTCGCCGGCGGCCTTGCGCGCGATCTCGGCCGCCCTCTGGTTGATCTCGAACGTGTGGTCGGCGAGTCCCCACTCGGACAGCTTCAGCCGCGACGCCTGGAACGTGTCGGTCTCGAGCACCTCGGCGCCTGCGTCGAGCATCGCGGTGTGGACGCCCTCGATCACGTCGGGGCGGTTGAGCACGAGCACCTCGTGGCACCGCCCGGGAAGCTTGTAATCGTCCTCGAGGCTGAGGTCGAACTGCTCGAGCGTGGCCCCCATCCCGCCGTCGTAGACGAGGACGCGGTCGCGGGTCGCCGCCATGAAGTCGCGCATCGGTGGGACTGTACCAAACCTTGACATGACCCTGTCAAGGTTACCGGCGGACGGAGTGGCGGGTTTGCGCTCGCGCGGAGAGTTTGGCCGCTTCGGAGGTTTCTGGGCCTCGCTTCGCTCGGCATCCATGGGGCCGGGGGGCCGGGCATCCATGCCCGGCCGGGGGATCGCGACCACCCGCGCGGCACGGACGCCGCGGCGGAACGGCCCCGATGGACGCCGCCGTAGGCGGCCCCAATCAACTACCCGCGCGGGAGACCAATCGCGACATGACCACCTGCGACCGCGTCCGCACGACGTGGCCGCCGCGCTGCAGATCCATGATCAGCCGCTCGAGGTCGGTGTTGTCGCGCGTGCGCACGCGCGCGATCGCGTCGGCCTCGCCGGTCACGCTCCACGCCTCGACGACCTCGGGGTGCCGGCGCAACGTGTCGGTGACCGCGTCGAGCAGCGTGCCCGGCGCGTAGAACAGCTCGATCAGCGCCTCGGTGTGGTCGCCGAGCGCGTTGTGGTCGACGACGGCCGTGAAGCCGCGGAGCGCGCCGCTGGAGCGGAGTCGATCGACGCGGCGCTTGACCGCCGGCGCCGACAGCGACACGCGCTGGCCGATGTCGTCGTAGGTGCGCCGGCCGTCCTCGACCAGCAGCGCAATAATCTGACGATCTTGGGTATCCATACGGCGATCTGTTGCAGAGATTACATCGATTTCGGCATCGACAACCGCCGGAGGCCCCAGTAGCCTCTAAAGTCATGACCGAATCCGGAATGCTCGCCCGCGTCGTCTTCGACGAGGCCCACAGCGAGGCCTGGACCGTGCGGTCCGAGCTCGCGCGCCAGATGCAGCCCGCGCACCCCGGCGACGCGTCGTACGCCCGCGCCGCCGCCGCGCTGGCCGAGCGCGACTTCGTGGTGGAGGTCAACGCCGAGTCGCCCTTGACCGAGGAGGCCCTGGCCGGCGCCGGCGTGCTCGTCATCGCCCATCCCTCGGAGCCGACCTGGGAGCGGACGACGGGTACCGGATCGCCGCGGTTGGGAACCGACGAGCTCGACGCGATCGAGGCGTTCGTGGCGCGCGGCGGCGGGTTGATCGTGCTCGGCGAGACCGAGCAGGACAAATACGGCAACAACCTGAACGAGCTGCTGGCGCGATTCGGGCTGCACCTCGAGAACGACACCGTGCAGGACTACGAGCACTGCCGGAACGCGCCGAGCTGGGTGCTCGCGCAGCTCGCGCAGGGCGGCCGTGGGCGCGCCGGCGATCTGCTCGCGCGCGTGAACGCGCTGTGCCTGTACCGGGCGACGACGATCTCGTCGAGCAACGGCGCCGTCGTGCTCGCGCGCACGCACGCGACCGCGTCGGTTCCGGGCGCGCCGCTGATCGTCTCCTGCACGCACGGCGAGGGCCGGGTCGTGGTGCTCGCCGACTCGGATCTGTTCGGCGACGACTGCATCGACGAGCTCGATCACCACGCGCTGTGGCTGAACATCTGTTACTGGGCGGCGAGTCCCGACGGTGCGATCTGGCCGATTCGCAGTCACCGCGACCGCCACGGGCCCGAGCACGAGCCGGCGTGGGCGCGGCTGCGCGACGAGACCAACGCGCTCGCGCTGCTCCAGGCGCCCGACGGGTCGCTGGCCGACCGTGCCGACGCCGACGCCGCTCGCGGACACGTGGAGCGGATGGCCGAGGCGATCGAGGAACTGGGGCCGCGCTTCCCCCACGACGAGCGGTACCTGACCGCAGCGGTCGAGGATCTCCGCGCCTGGGTCTTCGGCGGGGGTGGGCGGCCCGATTTCTCGCGCGCGCTCGCCGAGTTTCACCCCGAGCTGATGCGCACCAACGGGATCGAGCACCTGGTGCTGTTCCCGATGTACAAGCAGAACGGCTCGCGCGACACCTGCTTCGAGGCGCTGATCGTGAACGTGCCGTGGCCGGACTGGATCGCCGAGCTCGAGCGCACGCGCTATGACAACCCCAAGTACGTGCCGGTCGAGCTCGTCGACGCGACGCGCGGCTACGACTCGGAGTGCGCGGTGCTGTTCCCCGAAACGGTGTCGGTCGCGGGCCGACCGGTCTCGGACTTCGGGGCGATCTTCTGCGACCGTGAGGCCGCTCGGCTGCGGCGCCTGGCCGGCGCTGCAGCCGATCTTCTCCGGCTCAACCTCCCGCCGGACGCCGCATGCATGTTGGCCAGCCCGGGCATCTCACAGCAGGCCTACATCCTGTGGGACCTGATCCACGATCGCGCGCACAGCCACGGCGATCTGCCGTTCGACCCGTTCATGATCCGCCAGCGCGCGCCGTACTGGATGTACTCGCTCGAGGAGCTCCGCTGCGATCTGACCGCGTTCGGCCAGGCGGTGTCGCTGGAGGCCGAGGGGGTCACGTTTGCCCGGTACGTGCAGTACGCGATCCTGCTCGACCGGCTGCTGCGGTTCCCGATCACGGGGTCGCGGGTCCGCAACTACGACGGACTCGGCGGGCAGCTGCTGTTCGCGTTCCTGCACCGTCAGGGCTACCTGCACTGGACCGACAACCAGCTGACGATCGAGTGGGAGCGCGTCGGCGAGGGCGTCGCGGCGCTGCGGCACGAGGTCGAGGAGCTCTACCGGCTCGGGATCGATCGCACCAAGCTCCAGCACTGGGCCGCGGCGCACGATCTGGTGGCGGCGAGCGTCGCGCCGGCGGCGGGCTCGCAGTGGACCGCATCGGCGCGCGAGTTCACCGACGTCGAGGATCCACGGCCGTACGTCGACCTCGTCCGCGACGACGAGTTCCCGCTCTCGATCTTCTATTCGTCGCTGAAGGCTAAGCTCGCCGCGTGAAATCAGCGCGCGGCTTCGCCTCGGACAACTCGGCGACGATCCACCCCGACGTCCTCGCGGCGATCGCGCGGGTGAACGTCGGGCACGCGTTCGGGTACGGACACGACGACTACACGCTGTCGGTGCAGGCGCGGGTGGCGGAGACGTTCGGCTCGGATGCGAGCGTGTTCTTCGTGTTCAACGGCACCGGCGCCAACGTGGTCTCGTTGCGGGCGGCCTGCCGGCGGTTCGAGGGCGTGATCTGCACCGAGACCGCGCACCTGAACGTCGACGAGTGCGGGGCACCGGAGGCGATCGCCGGGCTCAAGCTGCTGCTCGCGCCGGGCGTCGACGGCAAGCTGACGCCCGAGGCGGTCGCGCGCCGGATCGCGCGGATCGGCGACGAGCACGCGGTGCAGCCGCGCGCGGTGTCGATCTCGCAGTGCACCGAGCTCGGGACGCTGTACACGGTCGCGGAGATGCGGGAGCTGGCGGATCTGGCGCACGAACACGATCTCATGCTGCATGTCGACGGGGCGCGTCTGTCGAACGCGGCGGCCGCGCTTGGGGTCTCGCTCCCGGAGGCCGCCGCCGGAGCGGACGTGATCTCGTTCGGCGGCACCAAGAACGGGCTGCTCGGCGCCGAGGCGGTCGTGCTCCTGAACCCTGCGCTCGCGCACGACTTCCTGTACATCCGCAAGCAGTCGATGCAGCTCGCGTCGAAGATGCGGTTCCTTGCCGCCCAGTTCGACGCGCTGCTGACCGACGAGCTGTGGCTGCGGTGCGCCGGCAACGCCAACGCGATGGCCTCGCGACTCGCCGGCGCGCTCGGGGATGTGCCGGGTGTCACGATCACCCGCCCCGTGCAGACCAACGCGGTGTTCGCGACGCTGCCGCCGCCCGTGATCGAGTCGCTCCAGCGCGACTTCCCGTTCTACACCTGGGACGAGCGCGCCGGCGAGGTCCGGTGGATGTGCTCGTGGGACACCAACGGGGAGGACGTGGATACGTTCGCCGCGGCGGTACGCGGCGCGCTCTCGGAGTCACCGGTTTAGGCGACGGCTAAGGGCCGGCGGTTCGGCCGGCGACGCAGCGGTTCTCGATCCGGCCGACCTGGTCGACCTCGACGGCGACGACGTCGCCGTCTGTCAGCAGTAGCTGCGGCTCGCGCCGGTAGCCGACACCACCGGGCGTGCCGGTCAGGATCAGGTCGCCGGGCTCGACTGTCGCGAACTCCGAGACGACGCTGACCAGCGTGGCGACGTCGAAGATCAGGAGCTCGGTCGAGGCCTCCTGGACATTCTCGCCGTTGACGAACGTGCGGAGGGTGAGCGGCTCGGTGATTTCGTCGAGCGTGACCAGGTCGGGACCGACGGGCGTCGATGCGTCCCAGGCCTTGCCCTGGAGCCATTGGTGGGTCTTGTACTGGTAGTCGCGCATGGAGACGTCGTTGGCGATCGCGTAGCCGGCGACAAAGTCGAGCGCTGTGTCCGGGGGGATGCGCCGACCGCGCTCCCCGATCACCACGACGACCTCGCCCTCGTAGTCGATCGCCTCGCTCTCGGGCGGGAGCGAGATCGGGTCGAACGGACCGATGAGGGTGGTCGCGAACTTCGTGAACAGCACCGGGTAGTCCGAACGCTCGCGCTTGGTCTCCTCGATGTGGGCCGCGTAGTTGAGCCCGACGCAGATGACTTTCCCGGGTCTCGGGATGACCGGCCGTCTTTGCAGCTCGCCTACCGCGAGGCTCGAGTCGCGGTCGAGCGGCGCGTCTTTCAGCAGGGACAGCGGGGTCTGGAGGCCGAGTTCGGTGATGCCTTTGAGCGGCACAGCGCGGTCGCCGTCGATCGCGACCGCGAGGGGAGTTCCTTCATGGATCACAGAGGCAAATCGCATCGCGCGGCCGGAAAGATACGTGGACCGACCGTCTGGTGACCGGCTGACCGGAACCGTACGGACCGCAAGCTACCCTGCGCGGCGCAACGTTTGCGCTCATCGCGGGTTTCATGATTGCTTGCTGGAGGTTTCGAGACACTTGAGGTCCCATGGGGTCGCGCGGGGGGTCATGGTTGCGCTGGCGGTGGCGTCGGCTCTGCTCGTAGCTGCGCCGGCCGCGCTCGCCCAGCCGGCGGTGGCGGTGTTCCCGAGCCCGAATACGGCCAGCGCGCTGCCCCAGACCCAGATCACGTTCAGGGGCATCCCGGCGAGCCAGATCGGCCACGTCACCGTGGTCGGCTCCAGCTCGGGCGCGCACAGCGGGACGATCGAGGCCGACTCCGACGGGCAGGGCGGAAGCTTCATACCGAGCACGCCGTTCACGGCCGGCGAGACCGTGACCGTGACCACCGGTTTGAACGTGACGGGCGGCACGAACGGCAGCTTCCACTTCGGGATCGCGGTTCCGTTCGGGGCGATCAACCCGATGACGCTGCCGCTGGTGCCGGCGGGCTCCAACGGCGTCCAGCACTTCCACTCGCGCCCTGACCTGGCGCCGGCGTCGATCACGATCAACAAGAACTCGTCGGCCGCGTACGGCGGCGACATCTTCCTGACCCCGCAATACGGCCCGGTTCAGACCGGCCCGATGCTGCTCGACCCCTCGGGCAACCTGATCTGGTTCCAGCCGCTGCCCGCCAACCAGCTCGCGACGGACTTCCGAGTGCAGACGCTGAACGGGCAGCCGGTGCTGACCTGGTGGCAGGGATACACGAACAACGGCTCGGGGCGAGGCGAGGGCGTGATCTACAACAGCGCCTATCAGCAGATCGCGACCGTGCAGGCGGCCAACGGCCTGCAGGGAATGGACCTGCACGAGTTCCTTCTCACGCCGCAGGGCGACGCGTACGTCGTCGGCGTCTCCCCGATCCACTACGGCGGCATGAACCGCCCGCTGATGGACGCGGTGATCCAGGAGATCGACATCAAGACCGGGCTGGTGCTGTTCGAGTGGCACGCGATCGACCACATCCCGGTCAGCGCGTCGTTCTTCAAGAACGGCGCTCCCGGTGCGGTGTTCGACCCCTACCACGCGAACTCGGTCGCGCTCGACACCGACGGCAACCTGCTCGTCTCGATACGCAACACCTGGGCGGTCTACAAGGTCGACCACGACACGGGCGCCGTGATGTGGGTGCTCGGCTCGAGCCAGAGCAACTTCAAGATGGGGCCGGGCACGCAGACCGCGTTCCAGCACGACGTCGTGCTCGGGCCGAATGGGGTGCTCACGATGTTCGACGACGGCGCCGGTCCGCCGCGGGTCCACTCGCAGTCGCGGGCGATCGAGGAGTCGCTCAACGAGTCGAACGACACGGTCACGTTGGTACGGCAGTTCGAGCACTCGCCGGCGCTGAGCGCGAACTTCGAGGGCGGCGCCCAGGTGTTGCCGGGGGGCGACCTGTTTGTCGGCTGGGGCCAGCAGCCGTACTTCACCGAGTTCAACTCGGCCGGGCAGGAGGTGTTCGACGCCCGCTTCACCTCGAACACGTCGAGCTATCGCGCGTACAAGTTCCCCTGGAGCGGGCAGCCGACGACGCCGCCGGCAGTGGCCGCGGCTCCCAACAACGACGGCACCACGCAGGTGTGGCCGAGCTGGAACGGCGCCACCACGGTCTCGTCGTGGCGGGTGCTGGCGGGATCGAACCCGAGCAGGCTCGCGACGCTGCAGACCGCTCCCAAGCAGGGATTCGAGACCCCGATCTCCGCGCCTACCGGGATGGGAGTGTTCGAGGTGCAGGCGCTGGGCTCGGGCGGCAACGTGCTGTCGACATCGCCGGCGGCTTCCGTGGGGCCCCACATCGGGATCTCCGGCCGCACCGCGTTCGTGTCGGGCAGCGGCACCGGCGGCCTCCCTGCCGTCTGCGACAACGGCTTCGCGTGTCACATCGCGGTGACGATCACCTCCGGACGCACGGTGATCGCGCGCACCGGCACCGAGAAGGTCCCCGGAAACGGCGGCGGGCTCATCTACTTCTCACTGACCGGGACCGGGCGGAAGCTGCTCGCGCACCTCCGCGGCAACCGGCTGCTCGTGCGACTGAGCGGAAAGTCCGGGAAGCTGTCGCTGAACCGCCTGATCACGCTGGTTCGGTTCTCCACGAGTGGGGCCGCCCCGGCGCGCAGCGCCAGTCAGTCGGGCAGCTTGCGAGTCCTGGGCCTGACCGACTTCGTCTCCTCGAACGGCGTGGGCGGGATCCTCGCCGAGTGCCTGGCCACGACGCCGTGCCATACGAGCACGACCCTGTCGGTCGGCGGGACCGTGATCGGCTCGACCGGGTCCGAGCTACTCGGCGGACGCGACGTCGGCTACCTAATCTTCTCGCTGAACTCGGCCGGCAAGTCGCTGCTCGCCCACGCCCATGGCAACCAGCTGGGTGCGTCGGTGAAGCTCTCCGACGGTGGCGCCACGGCGACCGGCGCGATCTCACTCGTCCGCTTCCGCTGATCAGCGGGTAGTCTGCCCGCCTGAATCCGATGCCGCAGCTAATGATCGTCATCGCCTCGACGCGCCCGGGCCGCGGCGGCTGGCCCGTCGCGCAGTGGTTCATCAAGGGCGCGACGGACGACGGGCGCTTCGAGCTCGAGGTCGTAGACCTCATCGAGTTCAGGCTGCCGCTGCTCGATGAGCCGAATCATCCGCGGTTGCGTCAGTACGTGAACCCGCACACGCACGAGTGGAGCAAGCGGGTCGACGCCGCCGACGCGTTCGTGTTCGTCACGCCCGAGTACAACCACGGCTATCCCGCGTCGCTGAAGAACGCGATCGACTACCTCCACCACGAGTGGCGCTACAAGCCCGTCGGGTTCGTCTCCTACGGCGGGGTGGCGGCGGGCACCCGGTCGGTCGAGCAACTCCAGCAGGTCGTGACCGCGGTCAGGCTGACGCCGGTGATCGAGCAGGTCAACATCCCGTTCTACCAGCAGTTCGTCGAGGACGGCGAGGTCCACCCCAATGAGGTGATGGACGGCGCCGCGGTCGCGATGCTCGATCAGCTGGCCAGGCTGGAGGAGCTGTTGCGGCCGCCGCGCGAAGACGCCCGCGCCGCGGTCTAGCGCTGGTCTAGCGCGCGGTCCAGCCCTGGTCGAGCGTCACCGGGACGCCGGTGAACGTCCGGCCCGCGGGGGTCAGCAGGAACGCCACCACGTCGGCGACCTCGGACGGCTCGATCAGCCGCTTGACCGCGTGCGGCGCGAGTATCACCTGCTCGATCACGTCCTCCTCGGGGAGGTTGTGCGCCTTGGCCTGATCGGCGATCTGCTTCTCCACCAGCGGGGTCCGCACGTAACCGGGGCAGACGGCGGCGGCGGTGATCCCGTCGCCGGCTCCTTCGAGCGCGAGCGTCTTGACCAGGCCGAGGACCCCGTGCTTGGCCGAGACGTAGGCGGCCTTGTACGGCGAGGCGACGAGGCCGTGGACGGACGCGATCGCGATGAACCGGCCGGCGCCGGACTCTTTTAGCGCAGGCCACGAGTACTTGGCGAGCAGGAACGGGCTCGTCAGCAGGAGCGAGACGATCGTGTTCCAGCGCTCCGTCGGGAATTCGGCGATCGGCGAGACGTGCTGGATGCCGGCGTTGGCGACGATCACGTCGAGGCGGCCGAATCTTTCCAGCGCGGTGTTGACGCTCGCCTCGTTCGCGTCGGCGCTGGTCAGGTCGGCTTGGTAAGGCGTCCCCGGGCCGTCGGGGTCGGGGTTGAGGTCGACGCTCAGGACGTCGATCCCGTCGCTTTCGAGGCGGGCGGCCACCGCGCGTCCGATTCCGCTGGCGGCCCCGGTCACGAGCGCGGCCTTGCCCTGCTGCGCGCCGGCACTCAACTCGAGGCTCGCTTACTCGCGGGCGAGGAGGCGACGAACGACTCGTAGATCTCCGCGAGCGCCTTGCGCTGGCGGGCCGTCAGCCGGCCGTCGGCGGCGATCGCGGCCAGCACCGCGTTGTCCTCGTCCTCCTCGCCGGGGGGCGTCATTCCGGCCTGCTCGTAGAGTGCGTCTGCTGACAGGTGGAGCGCCTTGGCGATTCCGTCGACCACGTGCTCGGACGGGGCCCGGAGGCCACGCTCGATCTGCGACAGGTACGGGTTGGAGATTCCCGCCAGCTCGGCGAACTGGCGCATCGACATCTCGGTGAGCTCGCGCTGCTGGCGGATGATCTCGCCCAGGGCGGCCGACGAGCGATGGGCCATCTCATGAGAATAGGCTGACCGCGCGGCCGTTGTCGGCCGCCTCGTACAGGGCTTCGATCGTTGTCGCCTGACCGATGGCGTCCGCTCGGTCCAGCAGCAGCTGTGCTTCGCCGCGGATCGCAGCCGACATGTTCTCGGCCTCGAGCCGGTAGGAGTTCGCGGGCTCGATCTCGATCCGCTCGGTTCCGTCCTCGCGGATGACGTCGATCCCCGGCTTGCGGCAGTGCCACGGGTCCGTCAGCCGCAGCGTCCCCTGCTCGCCGACGACCTCGAGCAGATCCTGGCCGGCGAGCACGAGTCCGGCGTCGAAGTGCGCGGTGATTTCGTTCGGGAACCGCATGACGGCGGCGAACGTGACGTCGACGCCGTCGCCGCCGATCACCTGCTCGCCCACGACCCTGATCGGTTCGCCGGCGATGAGACGCGCGCCGCTCACGCAGTAGCAGCCGACATCCATCAGCGCGCCGCCGTCGAGCGCGGCGCTGAGGCGGACGTTGGCCGGGTCGGGGACGACGAACCCGAACACGGCGCGGATCATCACGATGCGGCCGACCGCTTGTTGCTCTCCGACGAGCTCGCTGAGGCGGCGCGTCTGCGGGTTGTGGCGGTACATGAACGCCTCCATCAGCAGCCTGTCGTTCCGCTCGGCGACGTCGAAGGCGCGCTCGACTTCCGATGTGCGGCGGCTGAGGGGCTTCTCGCAGAGGACGTGCTTTCCCGCCTCGAGCGCATTGATGGCCCAGTCGACGTGGAGGGAGTTCGGCAGCGAGATGTAGACGGCCTCGACGTCGGGGTCGGCGAGCAGCGCCTCGTAGCCGCCGTATGCGCGCTCGATGCCGTGTTCCCGGGCGTATTGGTCGGCGCGCGGCTGGTCGCGGCTCGCGACCGCGAGAATCTCGACGCTCTCGGATTGGCGGGCGCCGGCGAGGAAGAGGCGGTTGATGTGCGCTGTTGAGACGATTCCCCACTTGATCGGCATAGCGAGGACACTAATCGAACCTTGACCGACGCCGTCGCATTCGCTCCCGGTCGCGCAAACCTGATCGGAGAGCACACCGACTACAACCAGGGATTGGCGCTGCCGTTCGCGGTCAGCGAAGGGGTGACGGTCCGCGCGACCTCGCTCCGCGAGGGCCGCATCGACGCGTTCGCGGTCGATGTGGGCGAGCGGGACGGTTTCTCGGTTGACAGTCCGGGCAGGGCTCGGGGGTGGCGGGCGTTCGTGCGGGGTGCGGCCGGCGAACTCGAGCAGGCCGGGGTCGAGCTGCGCGGCGCCGGGCTCGAGATCACCGGCACGGTTCCACGAGGCGCCGGCCTGTCGTCGTCGGCCGCGCTCGAGGTCGCGCTCGTCCTGGCCCTGCTCGCGGTGAGCGGGACGCCGGAGCCCGACCGGATCGAGCTGGCCAAGCTGTGCTCGCGGATCGAGAACGACTGGGTTGGGGCGCAGACCGGCCTGCTCGATCAGATCGCGTCGCTTTACGGGGAACGCGATCGCGCGCTCCGGATCGACTTCCGCACGCTCGAGGTGCGACCGGTGTCGCTCGAGCTCGGCGACTTCAGGCTGGTCACGGTCGACTCGGGCGAGAAGCACTCGCACGCGGGCGGGGGCTACAACGAACGCCGCGCCGAATGCGCCCGCGCGTGTTCGGAGCTCGGCGTGGAGAGCCTCCGAGACGTGACGCCGGCAGATGCGGATCGGCTGCCGGCGATTCTGTCGCAGCGAGTTCGGCACGTGATCACCGAGAATGAGCGGGTCGATGCCGCGGTGGCGGCGCTCGAGCGGGGCGACATGGTCGAGCTCGGGCCGCTGCTCGATGCGTCGCACGCGAGCCTGCGCGACTGTTATGACGTGTCGACGCCCGCGGTGGAGGAGGCGGTCCGGCGATGCAAGCGCGCCGGAGCGCTCGGCGCGCGGATCATGGGGGGCGGGTTCGGTGGCAACGTGATCGCGCTGATGCCTCCGGACGCTGGTCCGCTCGAGGGTGCCGTCGAGGTTCGGCCGGGGGAGGGGGCGCGGGTGGAGGAGCTATGACGCTTTCCGTGTCGCTTGGCGCGGGGGGGATGGCGGCGCCCGACGTGGTCGCGGTCGCGCGCGAGGACGCCGTCGCGGTGTTGAGTTCCGAGGCGCGCGAGGCGATGGAGCGGAGTGCCGCCGTCGTGGTTTCGCGGGCGGCCTCGGAAGAACCCGCGTACGGGATCTCGACGGGGTTCGGCTCGCTCGCGATGGTGCGCATTCCGCCCGAGGCGCGCGCCGAGCTGCAGCGGGCGCTGGTGCGGTCGCACGCGGCCGGGATGGGCCCGCCGGTCGAGCGCGAGGTGGTGCGCGCGATGATGGTGCTCCGCGCGCGGACGTTGGCGATGGGGTGTTCGGGGGCGCGGCCGCGCGTGGCCGAGCTGTTATTGGAGCTGCTCCGTGCCGGGATCACGCCTCTGGTGCCCGAGCACGGGTCATTGGGGGCGAGCGGCGACCTGGCGCCGCTTGCGCACTGCGCTCTCGTGCTGACCGGGGAAGGGACCGTTGTCGCTCCCGATGGTGCGCGTGTGGCGGCTTCTGAAGCACTTGCCGCTGCCGGGATCGAGCCGATTGAGCTGACCGCCAAGGAGGGGCTCGCGCTGATCAACGGCACCGACGGGATGCTCGGGATGCTCGTGCTGGCGTTGTCCGACCTGGAGGGACTGCTCCGTGTCGCCGACGTGTCCGCGGCGATGTCGGTCGAGGCGCTGCTCGGAACCGATCGAGTGTTCGCCGAAGACCTGATCGCGTTGCGGCCCCAACCGGGGCAGATTGCGAGCGCTGCGAACATGCGGGCGCTGCTGGCGGGGTCTGAGATCGTGGCGAGCCATCGTCATGGCGATCCCCGGGTGCAGGACGCGTACTCGCTGCGGTGTGCGCCGCAGGTCGTGGGCGCGGCGCGGGACGCGGTCGCGTTCGCCTCCGGTGTCGCTTCGGTCGAGCTTCGGTCGGCGATCGACAACCCGATGGTGCTGCCCGACGGGCGCGTCGAGTCGTGCGGCAACTTCCACGGCGCGCCGGTCGGGATGGCATGCGACTTCCTGGCGATCGCCGCCGCCGAGGTCGGCGCGATCGCCGAGCGCCGGACCGACCGGCTGTTGGACGCCACGCGGTCACATGGGCTGCCGCCGTTCTTGGCGTCTAATCCCGGAGTCGACTCGGGGCTGATGATCGCCGGGTACACGCAGGCGGCGATGGTGGCCGAGAACCGCCGGCTCGCGGCGCCGGCGAGCGTCGACTCGCTGCCGACCAGCGCGATGCAGGAGGACCACGTGTCGATGGGGTGGGGGGCGGCGCGCAAGCTGCGGCATGCGGTGGCGAACCTGACGCGGATCCTCGCCGTCGAGCTGTCGTGCGCGGCGCGCGGGCTTGACCTGCGGGCGCCGGTGACGCCGGCGCCGGGCACGGCCGCGGCCTTGTCGGTTCTGCGCTCGCGGGTTCCCGGACCGGGGCCGGACCGCTACATGGCGCCCGAGCTGGCCTCGGTCGAAGAGCTGGTCCGCTCGGGGGTGGTGCTCGCGGCAGTTGAGGCGGCGATCGGCCCGCTCAGGTGAGCGCTTTGAGCGCCGGGTAGAGGTGTCGGCGGTCGGCCCGCTCAGGTGAGCGCTTTGAGCGCCGGGTACAGCGCCCGGTACCGCTCGCGCCGCTCGCGATAGACCTCGACCCACTCGGGCACGGGCTCGATCAGCCCGCGCGGCTTCACGGTGGCGGCGACCGCGGCGTGGACGTCCGGCCACACGTTCGCCGCGACCCCGCCGAGGATCGCCGCGCCGAACGCGGCGCCCTCGTCGACCGCCACCGGTTCGAGCGGCAGCTCGAGCACCGAAGCGATGATCTGCGCCCACAGGCGGCTGCGCGCGCCACCGCCGGAGATGCGTCCTAGTTGCGGTGCGCCACCGAGGTCTTTCGTCAGGTCGAGCGAGTCTCGCAGGCCGAACGCGACGCCCTCGAGCACCGCGCGCGTGAGCGCGCCGCGGTCATGGCGGATGCTGAGGCCGACGAACGCGCCGCGCGCGTCGGGGTCGGCGTACGGGGTGCGCTCGCCGGCGAGGTACGGGAGGAACAGCAGGTTCTCGGTGCCCGCCGGCCAGGCGGCGGCTTCGTTCAGCAGTGTGTCGAACGGCGTGTCGGCGTTCGTGACGTCGCGGAGCCAGGTGAGCGAACCGGCGGCCGACAGCATCACCCCCATCGCGTGCCACGCGCCGGGGACCGCATGGCAGAACGCGTGGACGCGCGCCTCCGGGTCGGCGGCGTAGGCGTCGAGCGCGGCGAACACGACGCCGGAGGTCCCGAGCGCCACCGACACCGGTCCCTTGCGATCGACGCCCACTCCGATCGCGCCGGCGGCCTGGTCGCCGGCGCCTGCTGCCACGGGCACGTTTTTTGCGGTCGTACCCGAGGTGGTCGGGCTTTCGAGGGCTTCGGGGAGCCAGGCCGGGTCGATGTCGAGCGCTTCTAAGACCGTCTCGCTCCAGGTCCGGTTGGCGACGTCGAGCAGGAGCATGCCGGACGCGTCCGAGACGTCGGTGGCGTGCACGCCGGTGAGGCGGAGGCGGACGTAGTCCTTGGGGAGCAGGACGCCGGCGAGGCGTTTGTAGTTGTCCGGTTCGTGGTTTCGGAGCCACAGTATCTTCGGCGCGGTGAAGCCGGTCAGCGCGCGGTTGCCGGTGAGTTCGATCAGCTTTTCGAGCCCGATCGTGTTCTCGATCTCGTCGCACTCCGCCTGCGTTCGCTGGTCGTTCCAGAGGATCGCGGGGCGGATGACGTTGTCGCCTGAGTCGAGCGCGACGAGGCCGTGCATCTGGCCGGACAACCCGATGCCGGCGGGCTCGCCGGCGGTCTTCGTGAGGGTGGCGAGCACCTCCTCGGTGGCGCGCCACCAGTCCTCCGGATCCTGCTCTGACCAGCCGGCTTTGGGAGTCGAGAGCGGATACTCGGCCTCGGTGATGGCGAGCACCTCGCCGTCGGGCGTGATCGCGAGGCCCTTGGTGGCGCTGGTGCCGACGTCGATGCCGAAGAGGACGGTCACGGTCGGGGGGGTGAATGGCGGGGGGCCGGAAGCTCTTGACCTAAGTGACGCATGCCGTTCACCCTCCCGATCCCCGGTGCTCGGGAAGAAGGTCGGAATAATTGCGACCTTCTTCCCAAGGAACGGTTGATCGGACGATTGCGGCGGTAGCTGCGAAGCAGTGGGGCAACATCACGCGGCGGCAACTGTTCGACATCGGCCTGAACAAGCACGACATCAACTACCGGGTGAAGATAGGACGCCTGTACCGCGTGTTCCGCGAAGCACGGGTTGCCGCCGCCGGTCATGGGCCTCCCGTTCCACGGATACATCCTCGATGCCGTGTTCGTGGCCGAGCGCGTGATCGTCGAGCTCGACAGCTGGCCGTTCCACAAGGGCAAGATCGCGTGGGAGACCGACCGCGAGCGGGATGCGGCGACATTGGCGCTGGGTTACGCGACCGTCCGCATCACCGAGGAGCGACTCGATCGAGGACCGCATCAGGAGGCGAAGCGGCTCCATGCGATCCTCGCGCAACAGGCGTCACGCACCCAGAGCCGCGTAGACGATCTCGTACGCCCGCACCGCGTCCTTGGCCTGCTGTGCCTCGCGCAGCGCGGCGTCGTCGATCCGGGCCGCAACCGAGTCGATGAACCGCCAGTGCAGCACCGATCGCCGGACCGCGCCCACCTGATTCTCGGTGTACGGGTACAGGTCGAATCCCAGCCGCTCACCAGAACTTCCGTACCCAATCCGCCGGAACTCCAGCGCGAGCTCGAGCGTCTCCATGAACGCGGTGGCGCCGAGCATGTTGTCGTCGTCGAATGTGCCCCAGCCCGAGTTCGCGTGCTGGTGGCCGAGCAGCCCCTCGGACGCCAACAGAGCGGCGTACTCCGGGAGGTGCTCGCCGTTCATGATCAGGTGCTGCCAGTCCATGTTCACCTGGACGTTGTCGAGTCCCCGCTCGCGCAGCTTGTGCACGACGAACAGGCACATCCCGATGTTGCGCATCAGGATCTTCATCGCCGGCTCGGAGTTCTTGTGCTCGAGGAACAGCTTGACCCCGTGATCCCGGCATACCGACGCCGCCTCGGCCATGCCCTCGATCAGCCAGCGCCAGGAGTCGGCATACGGGGTCTGGAACGGATAGTTGTAGCCCTCGCCGCCCGGCCAGATGATCAGGTGCGCTCCCAGTGACCCGGCGAACGCCGCGGCGTCGCGGGCCATCGACACGGCTTCGGCCCGGACCTTCGGGTCGGGGTTGACCAAACCCCCTTTGCCGAATTGCGGATGCAGATGCAGCCCGCCGGCGATGCAATACACATCGTGGTCCGGACCGAGCGCGGCGCGGACCTCGTCGAGGTTCGAAGGCGAGAGTTCGTCCGGGTAGTGGAACTCGTAGCCGTCGATCAGGTCGCCGAGTCCCTCGACGGCGCGGTGCACCTTCTCGGCGACCGGCTCACCCTCGTAATCGTGGGTCGGTTGGTACCCGCCGGGGACGAACCGCGTGATCATCGGTCCGAATGCCCAGATGCCCAAGCTCGTCTTCATTCACGGCTCCTTCGAGGTCGAGGCGTGCGCGGCGATCTTATTCCCGATCACGAGGCCGAGGCGTGCGGGGCGATCCTATTCCCGATCACCTCGTTAGCGCTAACATTTCGGCGCGGAAAGGCACTCCGAGGGGGTCAGCGCGCTCGCCGGACGCGAGGAAAGCGGTCGGCCCCGGACGGCGCAGGCGATCGGCCCCGGACGGCATAAGCTCGACGGAGTCAGGCGCGGCGTAGGCGATCGGCACCGAACGGCGCAAGCTCGACGGAGCCAGGCGGACGACACAACCTCATGGAGCCAGGAGACGAGATGACCTCGATGGAGCCGGTCGACGAGGTGACCTCGATGGAGCCGGTCGACGAGGTGACCTCGATGGAGCCGGTCGACGAGGTGGGCACTCGACGCCGGCCTCGCGCGCCCGTGATGTCGGACGTCGGGCGACTTGCCGGCGTCTCGCATCAGACGGTTTCGCGCGTGATCAACGGCAGCCCGCATGTGCGGCCCGACACCCGCGCGCGCGTGCTCGCGGCGATGGAGGAGCTCGGCTACCGGCCGAACTCGGTGGCGCGCGCGCTCGTGACCGGCCGGTCGAGGACGCTCGGCGTGGTCAGCTTCGACACGACGTTGTACGGCCCGGCGTCGACGCTGTTCGGGATCGAGCAGGCCGCCCACGAGGCCGGCTACTTCATCATCGTCGCCAGCCTGAAGGCGCTCAACCGCTCTTCGGTGACCGACGCGGTCGAGCGGCTGCGCCGCCAGGGGGTGGACGGGATCCTCGTGATCGCCCCGCACGAGGAGGCCGGCGACGCGCTGCTCCACACGCACGCCGACGTGCCGCTGGTGGCGGTGGAGGCGGGTCCTGAGGACGGTGTCCCGGTGGTCGCGGTCGATCAGGTTGCCGGCGCGGTCAGTGCCACCGAGCACCTGCTCGCGCTCGCGCACGAGACCGTGTGGCACATCAGCGGGCCGTCGAACTTCATCGAGTCACGGCAACGCCTCGAGGGTTGGCGGACGACCCTGCAACACGCCGGCGCCGCCATCCCCGAGCCGCTGGTCGGCGACTGGAGCCCGGGCGCGGGATACGAGCTCGGCCGGCGCCTCAGCCGCGAGACCGGGGTCACCGCGGTGTTCGTGGCCAACGATCAGATGGCGCTCGGCCTGCTGAGGGCGATGCACGAGGCGGGCCGCGAGGTGCCCGCCCAGCTCAGCGTCGTCGGGTTCGACGACATCCCGGAGGCGCCGTACTTCCTGCCGCCCCTGACCACCATCCGGCAGGACTTCAGCGAGATGGGCACCCGCAGCCTGCGGCTGCTGCTGAGGACGATCGAGACCGGGGAATCGCCTTCGTCGGGCACGCTTGTGCCGCCGGAGCTCATCATCCGCGCGAGCACGACCTCCCGGGGCTGACCGTCCGCGCGAGCACGACCACGTCGGGCTGACCGTCCACACGAGCACGCGCACGCGTACGTGCACCGGACCAAGAGCCCATTGACACCGCGCCGTTGTGATCGCTAACATGGCCGCCGCATCAAAGCGAGAGGAGGGCTACAAGCGTGGGCCGGCCCGACGCCTGCTGCGGCATGTCGCGAGCGACGCCGACTGTGCGCGACGTTCCGGCATTCGCGCCCAACAGACGTCTCAGCAGACCGTTGTGTGTTCGTGTGCGTGCGGCTAACTGCTGATTGGATGACGGTGACGGTGGTGGACTTCGACAGCGCCGTCTGAGAGTGTGGGTGTGTAACTCAAGTCGTGTCCGAGTGGACGAGAGGAGCAGCGTAGGTGTCACAAGAAGATATGTTGGGTGACGCAGTCGAGCGGCTCGAGTGGGACGAGCGCAAGCAGGAAGAGACCCCGTCAAGAAGTGGCGTCAGCTGACGCGACGGACCGCGCTCACCGGCGCGGCCGCCGGAATCGCGGCGGCGGCGCTCGAGGCGTGCGGCTCGAGCAAGAGCTCGAGTTCCAGCACCGGGGTCTCGACGAGCCAGGCGGCGACGAGCAGCGGCAGCGCAGCCTCGTCGATTTTCGGTGTCAACCAGGCGTACAAGTTCACGCTGGTCAACCACGTCACCACCAATCCGTTCTTCACACCGACCCAGAACGGCGCCGCCGACGCGTGCAAGCTGCTCGGATGCTCGTATCAGTGGACTGGGTCCCAGAACAGCGTCGTCGGCGAGATGGTGACCGATTTCAACACGGCGGTCAGCGCGGGTGTCGACGGGATCGGGGTTGCCCTGATCAGCGCGACGGCGTTCAACCAGCCAGTGGAGAAGGCGCTGTCGGCCGGCATCCCGGTCGTCTCCTACAACGCGGACGCCGCCGGGAATGCCCGGCTTGCCTACATCGGCCAGGACCTGTTCGTCTCGGGTCAGGAGATGGGCCAGCACATCGTCTCGCTCGTTCCCTCGGGCGACGTCGCGCTGTTCATCGCCACGCCGGGGACGGCGAACATCCAGCCGCGCATCGACGGCGCCCAGGCGACGCTCAAGTCTCATTCGAGCATCACGCCCCATGTCGTGGCGACCGGGGCGGCGCTCACCCAGGAACTGTCGACGATCGACGCATACATCACCGGACATCCCAGCTACAAGGGGTTCTTCGCGGTCGACGGCGGCAGCACCCAGAGCGTCGGGCAGACGATCCAGAAGCACGGCCTGGTCGGCAAGGTCAAGGGCGGCGGCTACGACCTCACGCCGGTCACACAGCAGACGCTCGCCTCCGGCGCTCTGCAGTTCACGATCGACCAGCAGCCCTATCTTCAGGGCTTCCTACCGATCCTCGAGCTGTATCTGTACAAGGCGTCGGGAAGCCTCACCGGTCCGGCCGACGTCAACACGGGCCTGAAGTTCCTCGACAAGACGAGCGTGATCCCCTACAACAACACGAAGAGCCGGTTCGAGGGCACCAGTTCCTCCGCCGGAGTGACGAAGTCCTAGGTCGCGATGGCTGTCGCATCCGGCAGCACCCCCCCGGCGGAAGCTCCAAGCCAGGGCCCAGCCAAAGGCTGGGCCCGCCGGGGTGGCGCCCTCAGTTGGGGCCAGCGGTTCCTGACGCTGCGCGAAGGCAGCATCATCGTGATCACGCTGGTCACGTTCGTCTACTTCGCGGCCAGCACTCCTCACTTCCTGACCGGTTCCGGTCTCAAGGCGCTACTCCCGTACTTCGCCCCATTCGCGATCCTGGCGGCGGGCGAGGTGTTCGTGATGATCAACGCCGAGATCGACCTCTCGGTCGGCGCCGTGTATCTGTTCACGCCGTTCATCTTCTACAAGCTGAACGCGAACCTCGGACTCCCGCTGGTCCCGGCGATGATCGGCGCCCTAATCGCGGCGATGCTCGTCGGCCTGTTCAACGGCGTCGTGGTATCGGTCGTCGGGATCTCGTCGTTCGTAACCACACTGGGCACGCTGTTCACGCTTTCCGGCCTGACGCTGATCATCTCGCATGCCACGCAGGTCACGACCCCCGGGACGTCGGTGGTCAAGGTCGGAACGTTCGCGCAGATCTTTGGAGGCGGCACCTACTCGGAGTTGTTCTGGGCGATCGGGATCGCGCTCGTCCTCCAGCTTGTGCTGTCGTTCACTCGGTGGGGTATCTACACGGTGGCGGTCGGTGGAAACCGCCTGGGGGCTTCCGAGGCCGGGGTCCGGACCAAGCTCGTGCTCACGCGCAACTTCGTGATGTGCGCGGCGCTGGCCGGATTCGTCGGCATCCTCGAGGCCGTCCGCGCGGCGACGACCACGCCCGATCCCTCCGGTGCCAATGTGATCCTGTTCCAGGCGATCTCCGCCGCGGTGATCGGAGGCACGCTGCTCCAGGGCGGGTCCGGCACGGTGATCGGTGCGTTCATCGGCGCGATCTTCCTCGGGGTTCTGCAGGACGGTCTGAACCTCAAGGGCGTCAGCGCGAATTACTTCTATTTCTATCTCGGCCTCGCGATTCTGATCGCGATGGCGTTCAACACGTACGTGCAGCGGGTGCGGATCGGGTCGGGCCGTGGCTGACGCGAGCATTCCTCAGGAGCGGATCGTCGGCCCCCAGACGGCCGACGACGATGTGCTCAGGGTCGAGCACGTCCAGAAGAGCTTCGGACCGATCAGCGCGCTGCGCGACGTCAACCTGCACCTGCGCAAGGGCGAGGTGCTCGGGCTGCTCGGCGACAACGGCGCCGGCAAATCCACGCTGATCAAGATCCTGTGCGGTTTCCACAAGCCGGACTCCGGCACGATGTGGCTGAAGGGCGAGCCGTACGCGCCCAAGAGCGTGCTCGACGCGCGCCAGCACGGGATCGACACCGTCTACCAGGACCTCGCGCTGGTCGATCAGCTGACCGTCTACCAGAACATGTTCCTGTTCCGGGAGAAGGTTCGCAAGCCGATTCCGTTCCTCGCCAACCACATCATGAAGACGCAGACGCGCGAGGCGCTCGAGGAGACCGGGATCAACATTCCCCGCATCGACGTGCCGGTGGCGCGGCTGTCCGGCGGCCAGCGCCAGGCGATCGCGGTGGCGCGCACGATCTCGGGCGATGCCGACGTGATCCTGCTCGACGAGCCGCTGGCGGCGATGGGCGCCAAGGAGGGGGCGCTGATCCTCGACCTGATCGCGCGGCTCAAGGCGGAAGGCCGCGTCTCGATCATCATGATCCTCCACAACTACATCCACGTCTTCCAGGCCTGTGACCGCGTCAGCCTGATCCAGGACGGCATGATCGCGTTCGACCGGCCCACGGCCCAGACGAACGTCGAGGAGCTCAACGAGATCGTGGTAGAGGAGTACCGGCGCGCACGGCTGGCCGCGGCAACCGGCGCCAACGGCGGATCGTCCGGCGCCGGGCAGGCCGGCGAAAACCCGGCGTGAGCGGCCCGTATGCGATCGGGGTTGACTTCGGCACGGAATCCGGCCGCGCGGCGCTGGTCGACCTGAGCACCGGCGACGTGCTGGCCACCAGCGCCGTTCGCTACCCGAGCGTGGTGATCGACGAGACGTTGCCGTCGACCGGCGAACGGCTCCCCGCCGACTGGGCGCTGCAGGATCCGGACGATTGGGTGACCGTGATCGAGAAGGCGGTGCCCGATGTGGTCAAGCAGGCGGGCATCGACGCCGAGGAGGTGGTCGGCTTCGGGATCGATTTCACCTCGTGCACGGTGCTGCCGGTCACGAGCGACGGCGTGCCGCTGTGCACGCTCGAGCAGTGGCGCGAGCGCCGCCACGCCTGGCCGAAGCTGTGGAAGCACCACGCCGCGCAGCCGGTAGCCGATCGCCTCAACGAGGTCGCGCTCGAACGCGGCGACGCCTTCTTGGACCGCTATGGCGGGCGCATCTCCTCAGAGTGGTACTTCCCGAAGCTGATCGAGGTGTGGCTCGAGGACCGCGAGATCTACGACGAATGCGACGGGTTCATCGAGGCGGCCGACTGGATCGTGTGGTGGCTGACCGGGGTCGAATGTCGGCAGACCGCGACGGCCGGGTTCAAGGCGATGTGGTCAGGAGAGGAGGGGCTGCCGCCGACCGAGTTCTTCGAGGCCGCCTATCCCGGCTTCGACAAACCGGGCGAGAAGCTCGGCGACACGTTCGTGCCGCTCGGGACGAAGGCCGGCACGCTGCGCCCCGCGCTCGCGAAGAAACTGAAGCTGCCCGAGTCGGTGGCGGTGGCGGTCGGGAACGTGGACGCGTGGGTGTCGGTCCCCGCGGTGGGCGTGGACGGACCGGGTACGTACGTGGTCGTGATCGGGACCTCGATCTGCGACATGATCGTCCACCCCGAGGAGACGCGGCTCCCCGGGGTCACCGGAGTCGTCAAGGACGGGATCCTGCCCGGCCTGTACGGCTACGAGGCCGGGCAAGCGGCGGTCGGCGACATGCTGGCGTGGTTCGTCGACGAGATCGTCATGGACTCGAACAGCTTCGGCGAACTCGAGGAAGCCGCGGCGAAAATCGCCCCCGGCGAGACCGGGCTGCTCGCGCTCGACTGGTGGAACGGCAACCGCACGATCCTGGCCGACGCCGATCTGACCGGCGCGATCTTCGGGCTGACGTTACAGACGACGCGCGAGCAGATCTACCGCGCGCTGCTCGAATCGATCGCGTTCGGGAGCAGGCGGATCATGGACAACTTCGAAGAGCACGGGCTCGTGCTGTCGGAGGTCGTTGCCTGCGGCGGGATCGCCGAGCGCAGCCCGCTGATGATGCAGTTGCTGGCCGACACCAGCGGACGTCAGGTCCACGTTCCCGACGTGAAGGAGATCCCGGCGCGCGGCTCCGCGCTGTTCGGCGCGGTGGCGGCCGGTGAGTACGACGACATCGCGGCCGCGATCGAAGCCACCCGGCCCACCGATGTCCGCACGTACGAGCCGGACCTGGAGGCCAAAAAGATCTACGACCGTGTGTACGAGATCTACCGGACGCTGTACGAGCTGCTCGGCCGCTCCGAGGTACGGCTGTTGCACGACCTGAAGCGAATCCGGACCGATAGGAACGAAGGGTGAGCCCGCAGCCTCGAATCGGCCTGCTCGGGATCATGCAGGAGCTCTACGACGACATGATCCCGGGGATCACCGAGCGCCAGGGCCAGTACGCGGCCGCGGTCGCGCAGACGCTGGCTTCCGTCGCGGACGTCCGCTTCACCCGGCCGGCGCGCAACCGGGAAGACGTCGAGCAGATCGCGCGCGAGCTGGTTGCGGCCAACGTCGACGGGATCGCGATCGTGATGCTCACCTACGGGCCGGCGATGCGCACGGTGCGCGCGCTGCTCCAGGCGCCGGTGCCGCTGCTGCTCGCCAACATCCAGCCCGAGCGCTCGATCACGCCGAGCTGGGACATGGCCGACCTGACCTACAACCAGGGCATCCACGGCGCGCAGGATCAGGCCAACGCAATCGTGCGGTCGGGTTTGCCGTTCTCGGTCATCACCGGCGAGTGGCGATCGGATGCGTTCACGCGCGCGTTCGAGGACTGGGCGCGGGCGGCGCAGACGGTGACGGCGCTGCGGCAGACGCGGATCGGGCTGCTGGGCTACCCGATGAATGGCATGGGGGACATCCTCTACGACCCGCCGTCGTTGTTACGGCGGATCGGAGCGAGCGTGGTGAGCGAGGACCTCGGGCCGCTCGTGACGAGAATCGACGCTGTCACGGACGCCGAGGTCGACGCGGTCCTGTCCCGTCACTCCGAGGTGTTCGAGGTCGCGAGTGACCTCCCGCGCGAGCGCCACGTCTACGCCGCTCGGTTCGAGGTCGCGATCCGCCAACTGCTGGCGGAACAAGGCTACGCCGGCTTCTCCTTCCACTTCGACTCGATCGGCGGCGACGGCCGGTTCCAGCAGCTGCCGCTGCTCGCCGCATCGGATCTGATGGCCGACGGTTACGGGTTCGGGGCCGAGGGCGACACCAACACCGCGACGCTCATGTGCGCGGGCCAGACGATGATCGGCGAGGCGCACTTCAGCGAGATGTACGCGATGGACTGGGAGCTCGACTCGGTGCTGATCAGCCACATGGGCGAGGGCAACTGGAAGATCGCCCGCAACGACCGACCGGTCAAGCTGATCGATCGCCCCCTCGGCATCGGCGGGCTCGACAACCCCCCGACTCCGGTGTTCTCGGCCCAGCCAGGCCGCGCCACCACGGCCGCGCTGGTCCCGATCGAGGGCGACTACTACCGCCTCGTGGTCGGGCGTGGAGAGGTACTCGACACCCCCGAGCTGCCAAAAGTTGAGATGCACTACTTTCATTTCCGCCCAGATGTGGGAATGGAGGAGTTCATGAACCGCTGGCTGTCGCTCGCCGGACCGCATCACTTCGTCACCAATCTCGGCGACCACCAGGCCCGCTGGCGCCGGCTCGCGGAACTTCTAGACATCGAGTACGTCGAGATCTGAGCCGGGTGCTCGAGACTCTCACCGCAGACGTCCTCGAAGCCAATCGCGCGCTCGCCGCGCATCGCCTGGCCGCACTGACCTGGGGAAACGCGAGCGGAATCGACCGCGACGAGGGCCTCGTGGTGATCAAGCCGAGCGGCGTCGCCTACGAGGACATGACCGCCGAGGACATGGTCGTCGTCGATCTCGACGGCGACGTGGTCGCCGGCGAGCGCAGGCCCTCGACCGACACGCCGACGCACGTGGCGCTGTACCGCGCGTTCGGCGAGATCGGCGGGATCGTCCACACCCACTCGACGTGGAGCGTGGCCTGGGCGCAGGCTCAGCGCGAGATTCCGCTGTTCGGGACCACCCACGCCGACCTGTGCGCGTTCCCGATCCCGGTGACGCGCGCCCTAACCGCGGACGAGATCGCCTCGGACTACGAGGGAGCGACGGGAACGACGCTGATCGAGCTGATCTCGGAGCGAGGACCGCTCGAGCTTCCGTGCGCCCTCGCGCGCGGGCACGCGCCATTCTGCTGGGCGAAGACTCCCGCCAAGGCGGTCGACGTTGCCGTCACGCTCGAGGAGGTGGCGAGGATGGCACTGCTGACCACCGTGCTCGAGCCCGACGCGCCGCCCCTCCTGGAGGCGCTCCGCGACAAGCACCACGAGCGCAAGCACGGCCCGCAGGCATACTACGGCCAGCCGTGACGAGCGAGAACGGACTCGAACAAGCCGAGGTCAAGATGCGCGAAGCGGGTCAGCCCGAGGAGGCGATCCGCAATTTCGCGAGCGCATATCGGCGCCTGGAGAGCGGCGAGTCGGCGATGCTCCCGAGCGACGAGCTAGAGCCGGTCGGCGACGTGGACACGCTCGAGGATCTGCCCGAAGCCGACGCCGGCGCGCTCGATCGCGTCGCCGTGATCAAACTCAACGGCGGCCTCGCGACGACGATGGGACTGCGCAGCCCGAAGTCCTTAATAGAGGCACGCGCGGGCCGATCGTTCCTCGACATCATCATCGGTAACACGCTTGCGCTTCGCCGGCGCTACGGCGTGCGCCTGCCGCTCGTGCTGATGAACAGCCAGGCCACGCGTGCGGACACGACGCGGGCGCTCGAGTCACACCCCGATCTCGACACCGGCCTGCCGTCCGACTTTCTCCAGAGCATGGAACCGAAGCTCGACGCCGAGTCACTTGTGCCCGTGAGCTGGCCGCCGGATCCGTCGCTCGAATGGTGCCCGCCGGGGCACGGTGACGTGTACAGCTCGCTGCGCAGCTCGGGGATGCTCGATGCGCTGCTCGACGACGGCTTCCGCTACGCGATGATCGCGAACGCCGACAACCTGGGATCGACTCCCGACCCGCGGATCGCGGGTCACCTCGAGCGCGGGGAGATCCCGTTCCTGATGGAGGTGGTGGAGGGAACCGAGGCCGACCGTAAGGGAGGTCATATCGCACGCCGTCGTGCCGACGATCAGCTCGTGCTGCGCGAGACGGCGCAGACACCTGAGGAGGATCAGGAGTCGTTTCGCGACTACCGTCGCTGGCGTTACTACAACACGAACAGCCTGTGGGTCGACCTGCGCGTGTTGAAGGAGACGCTCGACGCGACCGAAGGCGTGCTCGAGCTGCCACTGATCATCAACCGCAAGACGGTCGACCCGCGCGACTCGAGCTCGCCGCCGGTACTCCAGCTCGAGAGCGCGATGGGCGCCGCGATCGGCAGCTTCAACGGCGCCCAGTTGCTGTGCGTGCCGCGCGCGCGGTTCGTGCCGGTCAAGACCACCGATGATCTGCTCGTCCTGCGGTCGGACGTCTACACGCTGTCAGATGACCTGGTCATCTCGGCGGTTCCCGAGCGCGCCGGGCGCCTGCCTTACGTCGAGCTCGACTCTCACTTCTACAAGCTGCTCGACGATTTCGAGGAGCGTTTTCCCCGCGGCGCACCGTCCTTGCGAGAGGCCGACAGACTCGTGGTACACGGCGACGTCACCTTCGGCGAGGGCGTCCGCGTGCACGGCGCGGTCGAACTCGACGTGGACGAGCCGACGGAGATCGACGACGGGACGACGCTGGGGCAGTGAAGCTGTTCGGCTGAGTCAGCTCTTGTTCGCGCGCGTTGCCTTCGAGCGCGAGCTCTTCGTGCGGCTTGACGCGGAGCGCTTGGCGGTCGAACGTGAGCTGGTGCTCGCCTTAGCGGTGCTCGACTTCGCGGCGCGTGAACTCGACTTCGACGCGCCTGAACTCGTCTTCGACCCGCGCGAACTCGTCTTCGACCCGCGCGAACTCGTCTTCGACGCGCGCGAGCTCGTCTTCGATCCCGAGTTCGAGCCCGACGACGTGGCGCCCTTCTGCGTGATCGCCGTGCGCAGCTTGTCGAAGTCCTTGAGCGCCTGCTTGTTGGTCTTGGACGCTTCGCGACGGAGCGCCGACAGCGCGGCGGTGACTTCCTTGAGGCTGCCCTGCGCGCCGCGACCGAGGTGCGCGCCGAGCGTCTTGAGCGCGTCGTTGGCGTCGTCGAGCCGCTTCTCAAACCGTGTGATCGACCGCTCGACCTCGCGCCGCGTCGCCTGCTTCGTCGTGGCGGCGCGCCCACGCACGCCTTGGGCGGCTTTGCTCGCGCGTGCGGCGGGCGTTCTGGTGGCTGACCTGCGGGCTGGGGGCATCGCTTCTCCCTGTAGAGCTGAACTAGTGCGCAAAGCTTTACGTACTGAGCGGTCGCATATCACCACATACCGCCGCCGCGTGCGTAATTGCATGCTGTCATGCACTCGGGACGCGAGCTATTGTGACCGCGATGGACGAGGCATCGAGGCGCGGTCCGATCACGATCGTCCTCGCCGACGATCACCAGGTGGTCCGCGCCGGACTGCGGATGCTGCTGCAGGCCGAGGAGGGATTCGAGGTCGTGGCCGAGGCCGGCGACGTGGCCACGACCGAGCGACGCATCGGCGCGTACCACCCGAGCGTGCTGATCCTCGATCTGAACATGCCCGGCGAGCCCAGTCTCACCGCGATCCCGCGCCTGCGCGACGGCGCGCCGGATACGCAGATCGTCGTGCTGACGATGCAGAACGATCCCGCGTTCGCGCGCGAGGCGCTGCGCGCCGGCGCGATCGGGTACGTGCTCAAGGAAGCCGCCGAGACCGAGCTGGTGCAGGCGGTGCGTATGGCGGACGAGGGTCGCACGTATCTCAATCCCGAGCTCGGCGCCCGGCTCGCCGCCGAACCGGACGCCTCGGGCGGTCCGCCCGACGATCTGTCCGCGCGCGAGATCGAGGTGCTCCGGTTGATCGCGCTCGGGCACACCAACAGCGAGATCGCCTCAGCCCTGTTCCTGAGCGTTCGCACGGTCGAGTCGCACCGCGCTCACATCCAGCAGAAGACCGGACGCACCACACGCGCTGAGCTGGTCGCGTACGCGCGCGAGCACGAACTCCTCTGAGTCGCGACTGCGCCGTTAGCCGGCGCCGCCGGACCCGGCGATCTCGTCGCGCGTCGCGCGCGCGTACGCCGACCTCGGCACCTGCATCAACAACGCCCGGTGGCCGGTGCGCGAGCCGCGCACCGCCGCCGCCGACGCCACGACCGCGCCGGTGTGCGTCCAGGTCACGGACGCGGGCGCGTAGCGCAGCAGTGCGGCCCACGTCGCCGGCCCGAGGATTCCGTCGACCGTGAGTCCCCGGGCGGTCTGGAAGCTCTCGACCGCGGCCTGCGTCGCCGGACCGTAGTCACCGTCGATCGGGATCGTGATGCCGGCGGTCGCCAAATGCTCCTGCGCCCACACGACGACGTCGCCGAGCGAATGGAGCTTCAGGATCGGCGTGCCGGTCGTCGGCGGGACGCCGACGAGGTTGCCGGCGCCGATCGAGATGCCCTTCCAACCCGTGGTCGTCGCCTGCTGCCAGTTCCACCATGAGACGCCGGCGGCGCCGTAGGTTCGCGAAAGCTGACGAAAGCGGATGAGCTGACCCAGTGGCGGGTTCTGATAGACCTGCCCGAGCGGATCGATCTGGCGCTGGTAGACGGTGTTGTAAGCGTACGTGTGGGCGTACACGGCGTTGACGGTCGTGCCGATGTCCCTCCAGTACATCTGCGGCGCGTTGTACTGAGCGCCGCCGGGACCGAGGAACACCGAGTAGGGGAAACCGGGGTGGTAATCGACGTACGGGAATCCCGCGAGTGCCACCGGATAGCTCTGACCGATCAACCTGCGCAACTGAGTTATGTAACTCTGGGCGGCGACGTACTTGCCCTCGTATTCACTCTCGGCGTCGATCTCCACGCAATCGGCGCCGTCGCGAACTGCCTGCGCGCCCACCTGCGCCTCCTCCAGCGGGTGGTTTCCGTACACGTACTGCCACGCGCACACGTGCAGCCCGGCAGCGTGGAAGGTCGACACCACACTCGGGTTGAACTGCGACCACATCGTCGGGCCGTCGCTGCTCTTGATGACCAGCGTACTGACGCCATATTGGCGCGCTGTCGAGATGATCGAGGACAGCGTTCCGCCGGCGGAGCGGGAGATGTACCAGATCCACATGCCGCGGGCGGCCAGCGAGTCGGCCGCCTTGTGGATCGTGTGCGCTTTCGGCTTGTTCGAAGCCGCCGCCACCGGGTCGGCAGTGAACGCGAGTCCCGCCAGCAACAACCCAACGATCAGGGCCACCCAGCGCCCACGGTGTTCAGTCAAACGGCCTGCCACCAATGCCACCGTACCGTACAACCCGGCCGGCGCGCACAAGTTTCGTTGCCAGGAAGAGGAATCTCACGCAGCACCTCGCACCGATTGCGTCGGCACGCATGCGCGGAGGGTTTAGCGCCGGCTACGGGCTGCGAGCGAAGGTCACGACATCGTCCCTGGCTCCCTCGGGCGACGTTGAGGGAGCCAGGGACGATGGGTGACCTGAGCGACTGCTACTTGATGAAGAGGATCTCCGAGTACTTCGGGAGGGGCCACAGATCGTCGGCGACGACCTTCTCGAGCCGGTCGGCGGCGTCGCGGACCGCCGCCATCGCGGGCACGACCGAGTCGCGCATGAACTCGGCGTGCGCCTCGAGCTCGGGCGGCTGGTTCTCGGCCAGGTTCGCCGACTCGAGCTTCTTGATCGCCTCCGTGAACTCCGCGATCAGGTCCGAGGTCTCGCCGGCGAGCTCGCCGAGCTGGGCCTCGAGCAACAGCGCCAGATGGCGCGCCGCCGCCGGCAGCAGCATCGTCCGCGCGATCGACGCCTGGGTCTCGGCCTCGATGTTGAGCTTGGTCACGTACTGCTCGAGGAACACCTCGTGGCGCGACTCGAGCTCGCGGCGCGAGAGCACGTTGTGCGTCTCGAACAGCGACACCGTCTCATCGGAGATGAGGTAGGGGAGCGCGTCCGGGGTGGCGCGCATGTTGAGCAGGCCGCGGCGCTCAGCCTCGGCGTGCCACTCCTCGTCGTAGTTGTCGCCGTCGAACACGATCCGCTTGTTGTCCGCGTAGGTGCGCTGGAGGATCGGTCGCAGCGCCTCCTCGAGCACGGCGTCGCGGAGCGGATCGCCGGCCGCCGGCCCGTCCTTGACCGCCGCCTCGAGCTCGTCGGCGAGCTCGTCAATGGCTTCCGCAACGATCGTGTTCAGCACGGTGTTGGGAAGCGAGGGCGACTGGCTCGAGCCGAGCGCGCGGAACTCGAACTTGTTGCCGGTGAACGCGAACGGGCTCGTGCGGTTGCGGTCGCCGCCGTGCATGGGCAGCTGCGGCAGCACCGGCGTGCCGAGTCCGAGGAACGACTGCGCCCGGGTCTCGGACGTCTCGCCGCGCTCGAGCGCGCCGAACACGTTCTCGAGCTCGGCGCCGAGGAAGATCGACATGATCGCCGGCGGCGCCTCGTTCGCGCCGAGGCGATGATCCTGACCCGGCGAGGCGATCGACGCCCGCAGCAGTCCCTGGTATTTGTTGACGGCGAGGATCACCGCCGCGCAGAAGAACAGGAACTCGAGGTTCCGATGCGGCGTGTCCCCGGGCGCGAGCAGGTTCTTGCCGGTGTCGGTCCCCATCGACCAGTTGTTGTGCTTGCCCGAGCCGTTGACGCCTGCGAAGGGCTTCTCGTGCAGCAGGCACACGAGGCCATACCGCCGCGCGACGTTCTGCATCAGCTGCATCGTCAGCTGCTGGTGGTCCGAACCCACATTCGAGTTTTCGAAGATCGGAGCGATCTCGTACTGATTGGGGGCCACCTCGTTGTGTCGCGTCTTGACCGGCACGCCGAGCTTCGCAAGCTCGCGCTCGGTCTCGAGCATGTAAGCCAGGATCCGCTCGGGGATCGAGCCGAAGTAGTGGTCGTCGAGCTCGTGTCCCTTGGGCGGCTTGGCGCCGAACAGCGTGCGGCCGGTCGTGATCAGATCGGGGCGCTCGAAGTAGTACTGCTCGTCGATCAGGAAGTACTCCTGCTCGGGACCGATCGTGGTGAACACGCGGCCTGCGTCGGTGTCGCCGAACAGCCGCAGCGCGCGAATCGCCGACCTCGACAACGAGTCCATCGAGCGCAGCAGCGGGATCTTGTGGTCGAGCGCCTCGCCGGTCCACGATGCGAACGCGGTCGGGATGCACAGCAGCGTCCCGTTCGGATTCTCGAGGATGAACGCCGGCGAGGTCGGGTCCCACGCGGTGTAGCCGCGAGCCTCGAACGTCACCCGGATCCCACCGGTGGGGAACGAAGAGGCGTCGGGCTCGCCCTGGATCAGTTCCTTGCCCGAGAACTCCGCGAGCGCCGTGCCCTCACCGGTCGGCGCGTAGAAGCTGTCGTGCTTCTCGGCGGTCGAGCCGGTCAGTGGCTGGAACCAGTGCGTGTAGTGGGTCGCGCCTCGCTCGAGCGCCCACTCCTTCATCGCGAGCGCGACCGCGTCGGCGAGCGATGTGTCGAGCGCTTCGCCGCGGGCGAGCGTGTCCTCGAGCCGGTTGAAGACGTCGGCGGGGAGGCGCTGGCGCTGCACGGCCCGGCTGAACACGTTCGCGCCGAACACCTGGTTGTCGGGTACGGTCAGGTCGGGTGCCCCGAGCGCGCCCCCGTTGGGAGCCCACTGGGCGGCAAGTAAGTTCTGCTGGCGGATGCGAGGCATGGGCTATCGGTTCCTTTTTCGAAGGGCCCGCCGAGCGTAACGCGGGGCCCCGGGGCCCGTCATTATCCCGATGTCCAAACCGGCCACTGCACGTGGCCAAAGCATTCCGTGAAATACTCGCGGGCGTGCCCTTCAACCGGGAGCTGGCTTGGCAGGCGTACGTGCCCGACGATGGGCGCTACGAGCGTATCCCGTATCGCCGTTGCGGGCGCAGCGGCCTGCAGCTGCCCGCGATTACGCTCGGGCTGTGGCAGAACTTCGGCGACGACCGCCCGCTCGCGAACAGCCGGGCGATGATCCGGCGCGCGTTCGACCTCGGCATCACGCACTTCGACCTGGCCAACAACTACGGGCCGCCGTACGGCAGCGCGGAGATCAACTTCGGGCGGATCTACGAGGAGGACCTGAAGCCCTACCGCGACGAGATCGTGATCTCGACCAAGGCCGGCTACGACATGTGGCCCGGCCCGTACGGCGAGTGGGGGTCGCGCAAGTACCTGATGGCGAGCCTGGAACAGTCGTTGAAGCGGATGCGACTGGAGTACGTGGACATCTTCTACTCGCACCGGTTCGATCCCGACACGCCGCTCGAGGAGACGATGGGCGCGCTCGACGCCGCCGTCCGCCAGGGCAAGACGCGGTACGTCGGGATCTCCTCGTACGGCCCGCGCCGGACCGAGGAGGCGGCGCTGATCCTGCGCGAGCTCGGCACACCGCTGCTGATCCACCAGCCGTCGTACTCGCTGATCAACCGCTGGATCGAGGAGGAGCTGCTCGACGTGCTCGAGCGCGAGGGCGCCGGCGCGATCGTGTTCTCGCCGCTCGCCCAGGGGCTGCTCACCGATCGTTACCTCGACGGCGTGCCCGAGGATTCGCGCCTGCGGATCGGCAACTACCTCGACGAGGGCATGATCAGCAGTGAGAATCTAGCGCGCGTGCGAGGGCTGAACGAGATCGCGCAACGGCGCGGTCAGTCGCTGGCGCAAATGGCGATCGCCTGGGTGCTGCGCGATCCGCGCGTCACGAGCGCGCTGCTCGGCGCCAGCAGCGTCGCCCAGCTCGAGCAGAACGTGGCGGCGCTCGAACGCGCCGACTTCGACGCGGGCGAGCTCGAGGAGATCGACCGCCACGCCGGCGACGGCGCCGTCAACATCTGGGCCGCGTCGAGCGAGGAGTAGGTTCGGGCCGCCTTTGGCGGCGTCCATGGGGCCTTGACCGCCCGGCATCCGTGCCGGGCGGCGTGGTCGCGATCACGCCCGCCGGGCATGGACGCCCGGCGGAACGGCCCCACGGACGCCGAGCGAAGCGAGGCCCCGTCATCGGCTAAGGGGCGCGCGACGACGTGGTGATGACTTGGCCGTTGTCGTTCACGTACGTCCGCGCCGGCGCATTGTGGATCGTCACCGTGAACGTTCCGTGCGGGAGCGCGCCGCCGCTGGTCATCGCCTTGGCCTTGCCGTTGAGGCCGGCGGCGACCTCCCAGGCGACCACGTGACGGCCCGGCGCCACCGCCGTCACCGTCCAGTCGAAGCGGGCGATGTGGCCGGGTGGCAGGGCCCCGAGCGCCCACGTGTTGGAGTAGGCGGTCACCGCGCCGCCCGGGCTGCCCGAGCCGCAGCCGCTGTTACACGGCCCCGGCGGCCGGTCGAGCACCCACACCGGGCGCGAGGGGTTCGCCAGCCCGGGCTGCTGGAGGTCCTGCGCGAACGCCGCCGCGTCGGTGCCCTCGCCGCCCGGCGCCGGATAGGCACACGTGACGTTGCAGATCGTCACCGCGATGTTCGGGATTGTCTTGCCGCCGGTGTTGCGGACGGCGAGCACGAGATGGGTGTGCTCGGACAGGCGCTGGGAGGCCGGGAAGGTGGCAGTCGACACGGCGACGGGGAAGGTGCCCCGCGGCTCGCTCGCGTCTTGCCGGGCGCCGCCCCCGCACGCGGTCGTAACCAGCGCCGCGCAGCAGATCAGACCAAGGTTCCTGGAGCTCACGGCGGCCCGAACATAGCAATTGGCCCGGAGCGGGGAGGACGGTTCGAGTTTGGTATTTCCGGGCGGAGGTCCCTAGGCTTTGCGCGTCAGCCGCGTGGCGGCACTGCAGTCCGGGGAGGCTGGAGCAAGATTTGATCAGAGCCGTCGCCGATCGTGGGTACACGCCCATCAAGGGCCTGCTCGAAGAGGTCGGCAACATGATGATCCTGACCGGCAAGACGCTGGTCTCCGCCGTCCGGCCGCCGTACCCGTACGGCCCCGAGTTCGTCGGCCAGTTCATGTTCGCGCTGCGGCTGTGCTGGTTCCCGCTGCTGATCTCGACGATCGCGTTCGGGTATGAGGCACCGGGCCTTCAGGCCGCGAACTTCCTCGTCCTGTTCGGCGCGCTCGACCGCCTCGGCGGGTTCTTCGTGCTCGCGTCGATCCGTGAGTTCGCTCCGTTCGTCGACGCGATCGTGCTCGCCGGCGTCGCCGGCACCGCCATCACCGCCGACCTCGGCGCCCGCAAGATCCGCGAGGAGCTCGACGCGCTCCAGGTGCTGGGCGTCGACCCGATCAAGAACCTGGTCGTGCCCCGGTTCCTGGCGCTGATGCTCGTCACCGGCCTGTTCGACATCTACGCGCTGATCTTCGGCATCTTCGGCGGGATCCTGGCGACGCTCGTCAACCACGCGTCGCTCGGCCCGTTCTTCTCGACGTTCTTCAACAACGCTCAGACGACCGACCTGTGGGGGTCCATCGTCAAGACCACCCTGTTCGGAGCGATCATCGCCATCGTCTGCTGTTACAAGGGGATGACCGCGTCCGGCGGTGCCGAGGGGGTGGGCCGCGCCGTCAACCAGGCGGTCGTGATCGCGTTCCTGGGAATCTTCGCGTTCAACTACGCGTTCACCCAGACGCTGCTCGCGACCCATCCCGAGATCACGACGATCCCGAGATAGATGAACGACCTGATCGTCACTCCGAAGGGCTGGGTCGAGGCGCTCGGCGAGATCGCCAAGTTCACGACGCAGGTGCTCGGCGAGGTGTTCCGCCTGCGTGTGTTCAAGTTCTTCGGCGAAGCCTTGCGGCAGGCGGGGATCCTGATCGTCGGCTCGGCGCTCGTGATCTGCACGCTGGTGTTCATCGTCGGCCTGTCGTGCGGGATCGAGGGCGCGTACCTGCTGCGCTCGCAGGGGGCGCCGGCGTTCTCCGGCGTGTTCTCGGCGTGGTGCGACCTGCGCGAGCTGGCGCCGCTGGCGTTCGGCTACATGATGGCCGCGAAGGTCGGCACCGGCATCGTGGCCGAGCTCGGCTCGATGCGGATCTCCGACGAGATCGACGCGCTCGAGGTGATGGGGATCAGCGGCATGACCTTCCTGTGCGGGACCAGGCTGGTCGCGGCGTGGCTCGTGCTCCCGTTCGTGTACGTCATCTCGATCGGCGCCGGCTTCCTGGCGAGTTACATCGCGGTCGTCCAGCAGATCGGCGACGTCTCCTCAGGGGGGTACTTCCTGATCTTCTGGGAGTTCCAGAACCCACCGGACCTGTTATTCAGCCTGATAAAGGCGATGGCGATGGCTACGCTCATCGTTCTGGTCGGCTGCTATTACGGGTATAACGCGAGCGGTGGGCCGGTCGGGGTCGGCACCGCCACGGCGAAGTCGATGGTGTTGAACTTAGTCGGTGTACATCTCATCGGAATGCTCGGCACGCAGCTGTTCTGGGGCGCCAACCCCCGGGCACCGATCGGAGGCTGAAGATGGCGTTTGACGAGGAAAAGCGGGTCCCTCAGCCCGGCTCGCGCGTGTCGGTGGTCGACGAGCAGCCGCCGCGCCCCGGTCCGCCTCCGGGCTCGTCCGAGGATGAGTACAGGTGGCACTCCTACAAGGTGTATCCGTCAGGCCGTCCCGACGCGGTCGAGTTCGTCGACGTCTACAAGTCGTTCGGCCGCGCGCACATCCTCCGCGGGCTGAACATGGGGCTGCCCGAGGGGATGGTGTCGATGATCATCGGTCCGTCGGGCACCGGAAAATCGGTGTGCATCAAGCACATGGTCGGGCTGCTGTATCCCGACGAGGGCGACATCCTCGTGCACGGCGACTCGGTCCCGAACATGCCCGACGACCGGCTGTTCGAGATGCGCAAGAAGTTCGGCCTGCTGTTCCAGGACGGCGCGCTGTTCGGGTCGATGAACCTGTACGACAACGTCGCGTTCCCGCTGCGCCAGCACACCGAGAAGGGCGAGGACGAGGTCGAGGACATCGTCATGCGGCGGCTCAAGGAGGTGGGTCTCGGCGAGGCGCGCAACAAGATGCCCAACGAGCTTTCCGGCGGGATGCGCAAGCGCGCCGGGTTCGCACGGGCACTCGTGCTCGAGCCCGACATCGTGCTGTTCGACGAGCCCGACTCGGGGCTCGATCCGGTTCGCACCGCGCTGCTGGGCGAGCTGATCCTCGAGATCCACCGTGACATGATGGAAGAGGCGAAGGCCAAGGGGAAAGAGCACCTCCCGACCTTCTGCGTGATCACGCACGACATCATGAGTGCCCGCCGGGTCGCGGACTACATCAACGTGCTGTGGAAGGGCCGAATCGTCGAGGCGGGGCCGGCCGAGGACATGCTGGGCTCCGAGAATCCGTTCATCCGCCAGTTCCTGTCCGGGGAGTCCCAGGGCCCGCTCGCGATGGACTAGGGTTCGTCGATGATGGGGCGGGTGTTGGAGCGGCTGGCGCGGGCCGCCGCGAGCAGACCGGCGGTGACGCTGGGCGTCGTCCTCGCGCTGGCGCTGGGCGGCGGCGGGCTCGCGCTCCGCTTGGCGCCGGACACGAACAGCGACACGTTCGTCAGCCGCTCGTCGCCGGTGTTCCAGGCGAGCCTCGACGACAACGATCACTTCGGGTCAGACCCGGTTGTGATCCTGATCCGCGAGCCGCTGACCGATCTGGTCGATACCAAGGACCTCGCGACGGTCAGCGAGCTGGAGGCGTGCCTCGCCGGCCAGACGCTGGTCGAGAACCAGCAGCTCGAGGCGTTCACGCCGGCGCCGGCGGGATCGACGCCCTACGGCGGGTGGAACAGCCCTTGCGGCCAGCTGGCCAAGGCGCGTCCGGCGCAGGTCGTGTACGGGCCCGGGACGTTCCTGAACCGCGCGGTTGCCGCGGTCAACACCGAGATCGAGCAGATCACGAGCGCGGCGCAACAGATTGTTGAGACGGCCAGGACGAGCGCCTACAAGCTGGCGCTGGCCCGGCACCTGTCGCGCCGGGCGGCGACCAAGCTCGAGAACGGCGCGGGTCTCCTCGCCCAGGAGCAGGAGACCGCGAACCTGCTCCAGATGTACTTGAACTCGGGCATCTCGGGCCAGCCGAAGATCGACGATCCGCAGTTCATCCCGGAGATCGTGTTCGACCAGAGCCGCGGCGTGAATCAGCCCAAGGCGCGGTTCGCCTACCTGTTCCCGACCGCGGACTCGGCGCTGATCCAGGTCCGCCTGAAGGCGTCGCTGACGGCGGCGCAGCAGGCCCGGTCGATCAAGTGGATCCGGCAGGCCGTGCGGATGCCGATGTTCGGATCCGCCTACCACGGCGCGTACACGGTCTCAGGGGTGCCCGTGGTGACCACTGCGCTGGCCTCCACGGTCACCGGTGGGGCCGCCGGGCTGCTCGCCGCCGCCGTGTTCGTGATGGGCGTCGTGTTGCTGGCGGCGTTCCGGAACCGGCCGCGGCTGTTGCCGCTCGGGATCGCGCTGGCGGCGGTGGGGATCACGTTCGGGGTGGTGTCGCTCCTCGGCGGGTCGCTGACGATGGCCTCGATCGCGGTGCTGCCGATCCTGATCGGGCTGGCGGTCGACTACGCGGTGCAGTTCCAGGCGCGCGCCCAGGAGATGTCCGGCGACGTCGCTCAGGCGGCGGCCGTCGCCGCGCCGACGATCGCGACCGCCGCGCTGGCCACGGCGGCCGGGTTCCTGGCGCTGCTGCTGTCCCCGGTCCCGATGGTGCGCGGGTTCGGCGAGCTGTTGATCGTCGGAGTTGCGATCGCGCTCGCGTGCGCGCTGACCGCGGGCTCGGCCGCGCTGGCACTCAGCCGGCGCCGTCAACTGCGCCACGTGGACGGCGCGGGGTCTCGCGCGTCGCGGCTCCCCGAGTTCGGCGTGATCGGCGCGTCGGCGCGCGGAGCGGGGGAGATCCTTTCTGATCTGCGCGTTTGGGCCGGGGTCTCGCGCCGCGTGAGCGGGGTGGGGCGGGCCGCGGTCGCGGGCGCGGCACACCGTCCCGGTCGCGTGTTGCTGGTGGGACTGGTGCTGGCTGCGGCCGGATGGGTCGCGGACACCCAGATGCCGGTTCAGTCCGACGTGACCAAGCTGGTCCCGTCGAACATGCCGGCGCTGCAAAACCTGCGAACGCTCGAACGCGTCACCGGCGTGTCGGGCGAGATCGACGTGCTCGCGCACTCGAGCAACGTCGCGACCCCGCAGACGATCAGCTGGATGGTCCGCTACGAGAAAACGCTGCTGGCCCATTTCGGCTACGTCGAGGCGAAGGGATGCGCGAAGGCGACGCTGTGCCCGGCGCTGTCGCTCCCGGACCTGTTCTGCCCGGGCAGTCAGGCCACGAGCAGGTCCTGCACGGGGTCGTTGACAACCGGGCTGATATCGAGCCTGCTGAGGGCGGTCCCGCCGTACTTCTCCCAAGCGGTGATCACTCCCGATCATCGCGAGGCGACGCTCGCGTTCGGCATCCGCCTGATGCCGCTGTCACGACAGCAGCGGGTGATCGACTACATGCGCGCCCACATGCACGCGCCGCCGGGCGTGCACGCGGAGCTCGCCGGGCTACCCGTACTCGCGGCCCAGGCGGACGCGTCGCTGTCGTCGTCGGGGCGGCGGATGCTGATGCTGCTGGCCGGGCTGATCGCGATCGGCCTGGTGCTGCTCGCGGTCCTGCGCACGGTGCAGCGGGCGCTCGTCCCGCTCGTCCCGATCGCGCTCGCGACCGGGTGGTCGTCGCTGATCCTGTTCGCGACGCGGATCCCGCTGAACCCGATGTCAGCCACGCTCGGAGCGCTCGTGATCGCGATCTCGACCGAGTTCAGCGTGCTCCTGTCAGAGCGGTTCCGGTCCGAGCGTCGAGCAGGGTGGTCGCCGGCGGAAGCGCTCGCGCGGACCTACCGGTTCACGGGGGCGGCGGTGCTCGCCTCGGGAATCACGGCGATCGCCGGGTTCGGCGTGCTGACGCTGTCGAGCATCACGATGCTGCGCGACTTCGGCCTGGTGACGCTCGTCGACCTGACGGTGTCGCTCGGCGGCGTCCTGCTCGTGCTGCCCTCGGTGCTCGCGCTGACCGAGCGGCGAGGCGCGCTCGGGGGCGTCCGCGAGCGCGCCGGGCGCGTCGCCGGCGCGTTGCCGCGGCGCCGCCGCGCGCGGGTCGCGTGAGCCGGCGCGGGCCGGCTCGGGGCGACGAGCCGCCCCCGGGTCGCGTGAGCCGGCGCGCAGGCCGGCTCCGGGCGACGAGCCGCCCGCCGACTGGCAGCCGCCGTCGCCGGCCAGGGCACTCATCGACAATCGCCGCTACGGGTGGATGGTCGGGGGCTTTGCGTTGGTGCTGGCGATCGGCTTCTTCGTCTACACGCTGACGGCACACCACTCGGGGTCGGGAACACCGGGGATCCCTGCGGGTCAGCCGCTTCGCGATTTTGCCGCGCCGCTGGCGGCGTCGACCCTGAACGGCGACGCGAACCTGGGCCCGCCGTGCACGCTCGCTCGCCACGATCCGCGCGCGCTGAACGTATGCCTGCTGGCCAAGCGCGGGCCGCTCGTGCTCGACTTCTTCGTCACGGGGTCGCGCGCATGCGAGCGGGAGGTGGACACGATGCAGGCGCTCGCTCTTGCACCGGGCACGCGTGGGGCTCAGTATGCGGCGGTGGCGGTCAACACCAGCCAGGCGGCGACGTTGAAAGCGGTTCGGGCGCGGGGTTGGACGATCCCGGTCGCCTACGACGCCGACGGCGGCGTGGGGGGTCTGTACGGCGTCACCGCATGCCCCCTGATCGAGCTCGCCCAGCGTGGCGGGACCGTGGAACAGCGACTGATCGGCGAGCACTGGCTGTCGCGGACCGCGCTCGCGGCGCAGGTGCAGGTTCTGCTCCGCAGGTGACGCGCGGGGCGGGTCCGGTGATGAGCACCGTCAGCGGGTTCGTCGAGCCTCGGCTGCGCGAGGAGTTTCCCGGGCTGCGGCTGGACTGGACCGTGGTCGACGCGCGCCTGCGCGGCAGCTCGCGCGAGGTCGAACGGCGCCTGCGGGAGCTGTCCAACCGCTACCGCGGCGCCGACGTGGTGGCGATGCGGACCCAGCCGATCCCGCACGCCTACCGCGCGTTCTTCCGGCAGGTGGGGCTCGATCCCGACGCCGCCAGGATCCCGAGCGAGGCGGCGGCGGTCACCCGGCTGCTCGACGGCCGCTTCCAGTCCCGCGCCGCGCTGGCCGACGCGCGGCTGATCTCGAATGTGTCCGGGACGAGCTCGCGGCGCGGGTCCAGGCCGCCCGCGCGTCGATCTCCGAGCGTGCCGATCAGCAGGCGGCATGCCGGGTGGCGCTCGAGAAGATGTTGCTCGACCCGGGGCGCTACCGGTTCGTGCGGATCGCCAATCGAGACATCGGCGAGCCGGGCTGCGGCGTGTGGCACGTCCGGCCCCGGCTCGGGCTGGTCGGGATGCTGATGGGCTGGTGGGAGGTCAAGCTCTCCTCGGGCTGCCCGTTACGGGCCCTTGGCCACGCCCGCGCGCCCGTGTCCTGGGCGCCGCCCCCTTGGGCGAGGGCTACTCTCGCGCTACGGTGCGCGAGCTACTGAGGACGGGCGCCGGCGCGACGCTGGTATTGCTGATCATGTTCATCGGCAGCCTCGTCCTGTGGATCGGGACGCCGCTGCTGTGGCTGTGGGTCGGGTCGCAGGTCCAGGGCGCGACGTCCTCGCTCGGGACCGCGCTCGGCGTGAGCTTCATCGGCGTGGTGGCGACGATCGGGCTGCTCGCCGCGGTCCTGGCGAAGCTGAGCGACGTCTACCGGGCGAACCGGCGGGCCCGGGGGCTCGACGACACCGGGCATTACGTGCTCGAGGCCGTGCTCGTGGTCAGCGCCGGGCTGACGTTGGCGGCGTTCGTGGTGTGGTTCTTCTTCTTCGCCGGCGCCAGCCCCGTGCCGGTCGGGATCCAGATCTGAGGGTTCGCGACTGAGTAAGTGTCGGAATCGTCAATCACGAAGTCGCGAGCCCTAAGTCGGCTGCCGGCGCCGCGCGGGGTGGAGACGTTGGGGTCCGGCGCCTTGGCCCCGCGCCACTGCCCACGGCAGTCGCACAGGGCCGTCACGGCTTCTCTACACGCAGACCAGCTCAGCGGCTCGAGCGGTGCATGACTCGAGCTGATCGGCGAGCAGATGGCGCTGACGATCGGTGAGTGCGCCGATCGTCTTGGTCTCGGTGATGTGATATCGCGCGAGGAACTTCCTGCATTTCGTGCTGCCCCAGCGCCGCTGACTCATCAGCAGCTCCCCGATCGCCCAACTGAGCGCTTCGTCGGGCGGATCCAGAATGATGTCCGCGGCAGAAGCCTCTCCCTCAGCGATCCGTCGCTTTAGCTCTGCGCGGGCGAGCCTGACCGCGTTGGCTCGCTCCAGCGCTCGCAGTCGTTGCGGCGCCGGGGTCATCGTGGCGGTCTCACTCATTTGGTGCTTCGCTTCCTCCGGTTCGGTCCGACGCAGCGGACACTCTTGTTTACACATAGGCAGGGACCCGCGAGGGCCCCCTCCCGTGGGTCCTAAATCTGCACAACTGCTGTCCCGCAAGCACGAGCGTGCGGTTGCTACACGCCCGACCCGGCCTCTCCCTACGTCATCGACCTCTGTTCTGCGCGGCCGCTTGGGTAGGGGAAGACGCTACGACATCGGTGTGAGTAACAGCAACGTCACAAGCGCCGCCCATGCGCTCATAGCGTGTTTTTTTTGAGTCCGAGGCCCTTGTGCGAGTGTGGACAAGCCCAGGGTTGGAAGACTCCCTCACGAGGAGGGGTGGGGGCACACCTATGCCTGACCTGGCAGCGCCCCGTGCTCGGCTTCGAACGTCCGCTTGGCGTCGGCGAAGATCTCGAGCGCCTGATCGAGCGTGTCCTGATCGTGGGTGGCCATTACGCTCGTGCGCAGCAGCGCGCCGGCCGGCGGCACCGCTGGGTGGAGCGCGACGTTGACGTACAGGCCGCGGTCGTACAGCGCCTTCCACAGGAACGCCGCCTTCCAGTCGTCGCCGACGACGACCGGGACGACCGTGGTCACGACCACGGTGCCGTCAGTGAGTTTCGTCGGCTTTACCACCTGGAAGCCGAGCTCGTCCAGGCCTTTGTGCAGGTAACGGGCGTTGTCGAGCACGCGGGCGAACAGCTCGCGGCCCTCATCGGAGCGACAGATCCTGACTGCGGCCAGCGCTGCGCCCAGCGCGGCGGGGACGGCCGACGCGGTGAACATGAACGGCCGCGAGGACACGCGCAGGAACTCGACCACGTCGGCCGGGCCGGCGATCACGCCGCCGCACGAGGCCAGCGACTTGGAGAACGTCGCCATGCGCAGATCGACCTGGTCCTCGACCCCGAACAGCTCCGACGCGCCGGCGCCGCGGGCGCCGAGCACGCCGAGCGCGTGCGCCTCGTCGACCATCAGCCGGGCGCCGTAGCGACGGCTGAGCTCGGCGATCTCGGGGAGCGGCGCCACGTCGCCCTCCATCGAGAACACGCCGTCGACGACCACCAGGATCCCCCCGCCGTCGCCGGCGGCCTTCTCGAGCGTCTGCTCGAGCTTGTCGATCCGGTTGTGGCGGAACGGCCGGAGCTTGGCGCGCGAGAGGATACAGCCGTCGAGGATCGAGGCGTGGTCGCCCGAATCGACGACGACCGTGTCACCGGGCGCGAGGATCGTCCCGAGCGCGCCGACGTTGGCCTGGTGGCCGGTCGTGAACACGAGCGCGCTCTCGGTCCCGAACCAGTCGGCAAGCTCGTGCTCGAGTTCGAGGTGCAGGCCGGTCGTCCCGTTCAAAAAGCGCGAGCCGGTCAGCCCGGTGCCGTACCGCGCGAGGGCGTCCCGCGCGCCCTGAGCGACGCGCTCGTCCCCGGTCAGCCCCAGGTAGTTGTTGGAGCCGAGCATGATCCGGCGCTTGCCCTCCATCTCCACGACGGGCAGCGTGGGACCCTCCAGCACGCGGAAATACGGGACCAGGTCGAGCTCCCGGGCGGCCCGCAGCTGCTCGAGGCGCTCGTGCTCCCGGGCTTTCGCGAAGACATCTATCGAGGTGGACATATAACGTTCCGGGTCAGATGGCGGTAGACGTGACCCTGCCGGCTCGTCGGGCCTTGGAGATACGCCCTGTCGCGAGCAAGCGCGATCTGAACACTTTCATCAAGCTGCCGTGGCGGCTTTATCGTAACGAGCCCAACTGGGTACCGCCGCTGCTGTTCGACCGCAAGCGGTTCTTGGACCGGGCGCGCAACCCGTTCTTCAAGCACGCCGAGGTCGAGTTCTTCCTGGCCTGGCGGGGCGATGAGCCCGTTGGGCGGATCACTGCGCACATCGACCGCCACTTCAACGACTTCCAGCATCACGACTGGGGGATGTTCGGGTTCTTCGAGTGCGAGAACGACCCGGAGGCGGCGGGCGCGCTGCTCTCAGCGGCATCGGAGTGGCTGAGCGCGCGGGGCCGGGATCGGATGGTCGGACCGATGAACTTCACCACCAACGACGAGTGCGGGGTCCTGATCGACGGCTATGAGCTGATGCCCACCGTGCTGACCGACTGGCACCACCCCTACTACCCGGGGCTGCTCGAGGGCGCCGGGCTGACGAAGGCGATGGACCTGTACATGTGGTCGCTCGCGGTGGCCGACCGGGGGTCCGTGCACCCCGCGATCTGGCGCGTCGCGGCCGAGGTCGAGAGCAAGTACGGGATCAAGGTCCGCAACATGCGAAGGAAGGACATGGAGGCCGAGATCGGGCGGTTCCTGGAGGTCTACAACGCCGCGTGGGAGCGGAACTGGGGCTTCACGCCGCTGACCGAGGAGGAGGTCCGCCACTACGCCAAGGACCTCAAGCCCGTGCTCGACGAGAACTGGGCGTTCATCGCCGAGAAGGACGGCGAGCCCGTTGCCGCCGCACTTACGCTGCCCGACTACAACCAGGTCCTGATCCACCTGAACGGCCGCCTGCTCCCGTTCGGCTGGGCCAAGGCGCTGTGGTACAGGCGCAAGATCGACCGGGTGCGGGTGTTTGCGCTCGGGGCCAAGCCCGAGTGGGTGCACACCGGGGTGGCGGCCAAGCTGTACGAGCTGCACTACGACGCCGCCGAGCGGCTTCCGCAGAAGAGCGGCGAGACCGGGTGGACGCTCGAGAGCAACACGCGCATGAACCGCGCGATGGAGCGCATGGGGGGCAAGATCGTGCGGACGTACCGGGTGTACGAGAAGCTCCTTTGAAGTTGGCCGCCGGCGATGTCACCATGTTGCGGGCATGACTGAGCCTTTCGCTGAGGAGGAGGCGAGTTCGATGGCCTCAGATGACGCCGACGCCGCCGCGGTCGAGCCGGACGAGGAGGTTGTCGACGGCCTGCCGGTGCTCGCCGAGGTCCGGACGATCGAGCGCTCAAGCCCGGCGTCGCTGCCCGCGGTCCAGGCCGCCGCGGCGGCCGCCACCGGGTTCGTCGCCGGCGCGGCGACGATCGCGCTGATCAAGCGGCGCTCCTCCCGCAAGGTGGCGCGGGCTCGAAAGAATGGCTCCCGGCGCGTGGCCGACCTGCTGCCGATCACCGCGTCGCGGTCGTTTCTCGTCGACGTGCACGTGATCGGCAAGCAAGGAGATTGACCACGCGCGGGTGGCCCGGGGACGAGGTCCGCGTCGCGGGGGGCGAGGTCCGCGTCGCGGGGGGCGAGGTCCGCGTCGCGGGGGGCGAGGTCCGCGTCGAGGTTCGTCCCCGGTGGGTGTTCGCGCTGCCGCTGCGCAACGGGCTCGATGGCCTGGTGCGCGTGCGGGGCGGGGTGCTGCACCGGCTGGTCCACGCGGGTTCGCTGCCGGTGCTCGTGCGGGTCGCGCAGCCCTCGCCCGACCGCGTGGTGTTCGGGGCCCGCGCCGCGGATCGTGCGGCGGCCGAGTGGGGGATCGAGCGGATGCGGCTCGCGCTCGGGATCGACCAGGACATCGAGCCGTTCTACGAGCGGTTTCGGTTCGATCCGCTGATCGGGACATCGGTGCGGTCCGCACCGGGGCTCCGCGTGGGCGGCAAGCCCGATCCGTTCGAGGCGCTGGCCTGGGCGATCTGCGAGCAGCTGATCGAGTTCAGCCGGGCGGCGGCGATCGAGCGGCGGCTGATCGCGCGGCTCGGGCGGCGGTGCACGGTGAGCGGGATGCGGGACGCGCCGGCGGCTTCGATGCTCGCTGCCCAGGCGCCCGCGTTCTTGCAGTCGATGGACTTGTCCGCGGGGCGGGCGGTGGCACTGGTCCGCGCCGCGCGCGAGGTGGCGAGCGGGCGCGTCGACCTGCTCGACCCCGACCACGAGCGTGGGTGGCGCCGCTTGCGCGCGATCCGCGGGATCGGCAGCTGGACGCTGCAGATGCTGGCGCTCACCGGCCAGGGTCGCCTGGATCAGCTCCCTTGTGGAGACGTGGGGTATTTGAAGCTGGTCGGGCGGCTGCGGAGCGGCGGGGATCCGTGGGTGCGCGCCACCGAGGACGAGGTGGCCGACTTCTTCGCCCCGTACGCGCCGTGGGCGGGGCTGGCGGGGTTGCACGCGCTGCGGCGCGCCGGAGGGTCGGCGGCGACTCGTATAGCGGCTTAGCGCCCGCCGGATCGCGCTGCCGGCGCGGGGTCGTGTTTGCCGGCGGGTCGTGTTGCCGCGCGGTCGTGCGCCCGGCTCGGCGGGGCTGTCGGCGCTGGCGTGGTCCGGCTCGGCGGGGCTGTCGGGGGCGCCCGGACAGTCCGTTTTGCGCGGAGCGGACGCGGAGTGTGAGGGTGGTCGAGAAACGTGAAAATACGTCACGTTTCTCGACCAGCCTTCGTCGAATCGCTGTCGGCACCGCCCGGGGGGCAAAACCCGTTGTGAGCTCCTCACAAGTCCTCAGCTTTCTGCGACAGCATTGGGACAGTACGCGCTCTCACGTGCTTATGTGGGCGGCGCGCAACGTGCCAAACTCCATGCCACTGGCTCCCGCCGCGTACCCCAGGGTGCTCGTGTGTACTTTGCGGCCGGGCGGGTAGCTCCTCGTCACGTTTTGCGTCCGCCGGACTAGGACGAGCGCGCGCGGAAGGCTTCCGCTCGCCGGCGGCGAAAACGAGCCCCGCCCGATGAGCTTCGACCTCCAAGAGACCACGATCCATGGCCACCGAGTCGCCTACCGGAAGGCGGGCGAGGGTCCGCTGATCGTGCTGATCCACGGGGTCACCGCCTCCTCGGTGGTGTGGGAGCTCGTCGGGCCGCGGCTGGCGCGCCACCACACGGTGCTGGCGCCGGACCTGCTCGGGCACGGTCAGAGCGCCAAGCCCCGCGGCGACTATTCGATGGGCGCGTTCGCGTCGGGGATCCGCGATCTGGTGCTGTCGCTCGAGCTCGGGCCGGCGACCGTCGTCGGTCATTCCCTCGGTGGCGGGGTGGCGATGCAGTTCGCCTACCAGTTTCCCGAACGCGTCGGGCGCCTGGCGCTGATCTCGAGCGGCGGGCTCGGGCGCGAAGTCAACGGCCTGCTCCGCGCCGCGACCTTCCCCGGCTCAGAGCTCGTCCTGCCGATGCTTGCCGGCCGCCACGTGCTGACCGCCGGCCGAGCCGTCGGGCGGGCGCTCAGCGCGATGCGCGTGCCGCTCGGTAACGACGCGATCGAGATGGCCCGGGGTCATGCCTCGCTCGGCGATCCCCAGAGCCGCACCGCGTTCGTCCACACGCTCCGCGCCAGCGTCGACGTTGGCGGCCAGCGGGTGCAGGCCGTCGACCGCCTGTATCTCGCGGCCGAGATACCGCTGCTGATCTTGTGGGGCGCGCGCGACCGGATCATCCCCGCGGACCACGGCCGGCGGGCGCACGAGCTCGTGCCCGGAAGCAGGTTCGAGCTGTTCGAGCGCGCCGGGCACTTCCCGCACCTTGACGAACCCGAGCGGTTCGTGGCCACCGTCGAGGACTGGATCGCCACGACCGAGCCCAGCCGAGGCGATGAGACCCGCTTCCGCGCGGCGATTCGCCGAGATGGAGCACGACCGCGATGAATTCTTGGCCTGTTTGCGGTCTATCACTGGATGGCAGCATCGTCGCCACGGACGATCACGTTCGCGATCGCGGGACCGATCGACCGCAGCGAGCTGCCGGCGTTGTATGAGCGCGTGTGCTCGCTGCTCGCGGGCAGCGGCGCCGCACTGGCCGTGTGCGACGTCGCCGGGGTGGTCGCGGACGCGGTGGCGGTCGACGCGCTCGCCCGCCTGCAACTGGCCGCGCGCCGGCACGGCTGCCGGATCCGGCTGGAGCACACGTCCATCGAGCTGCGCGACCTGATCGCGTTCATGGGGCTCGAGGACGTACTGGCTGTCTAGATCCGGCGGGCGGTCTCGCTAGGACTCGAGCCGGGGCGCCAGGCCGAACAGCGGGAAAAGCCGCTCGGTCGAGAGGAAGAACGTCAGCTCCACGATCTTGCCGTCGGCGATCTCGAGCACCTGGAGCGCCCACGGGTCGTAGCCGCTGCCCGACTCGCTCGGCTTGTACTGGCCGAACGCGACCGAGCCGTTCGCGGTGTCCACCGGGATCACGCGCGAGCCCTTGCACCCGATCCCCGGGCCGAACCACCACGCGAACACGTCGTCGCGGCCGGACAGCCACATGTCGAACGGCGGCATCGACTGGCTGGCGTCCTCGCGGAGCAGCGACGTGAGCGCATCGACGTCATAGCGTTGGAATGCGTCGACGTAACGCGCGAGGAGGTCCCTCTGGGTCGGGTCCATCGGCGCCACGGCGTCCGTGGCCTCGATCTCACGCTCCTCGAGCGTCGCCCGGGCCCGCTGGAGCGCGCTGTTGACCGACGCGACGCTCGTCTCGAGCAGCTCGGCCACCTCGCTCGCCTTCCAGCGCAGGACCTCGCACAGGATCAGCACCGCGCGCTGGCGGGCCGGCAGATTCTGGAGCGCGGCCACGAACGCCAGGCGAATCGTGTCGTGCTGAACCGCCAGCTCGGCCGGATCGCTCTCGCTGCTGACGAGGCTGGTCGGGATCGGCTCGATCCAGGTCACCTCGGGCAGCGTGTTCAGGTTCGACTCGACGGGCTCCTGGGCCGGGCCGAAGTCCATCGGCCGCGCCCGCTTCGAGCGGCCGCTCAGCATGTCGAGGCAGACGTTGGTGGCGATCCGGTACAGCCACGAGCGCAACGCCGCGCGGCCCTCGAACCGATCGAACCCGCGCCAGGCCCGCAGGAACGTGTCCTGCACGGCGTCCTCGGCCTCGAACGGCGAGCCGAGCATCCGGTAGCAGTAGCCGGTCAACTCGGACCGGTGCTGCTCGAGCTGACGCTCGAGCCCATCCTGCGCCACCGCGAGTTGCGATTCCTGCACGAGGGTCATCGTAAGGGATCGGTCATCCGAGGGGCTATCGATGTGCGAGCTCTCATCGCGACGCGGGTCTGGTGCTTTCGCGTGCGCATGATCCGTAGACCGGCGCCGCCCTCAAAACTCATCGGTCGCGGCGAAACGCGCGCGAGGGGATTACCGGCCGGTGGGCGCCAGATGATCCGGGGGCTACAGACCCTGGCCCGCCAGCAGCTCGTTGGTGGAGGCGTCGAGCACGGCGTTCGGAACCGAGATGAGGTGGTTGCTCAGCATCCACTGGCCGTAGGCGTTCCACTGGTTCGGGTCCTGCCAGCCCCAGGGATGGGAGGGATCGCTCGGGAAGAACGCCGGAAGGGTCTTGAGGACGCTGGCCAGCTGGAGCTTCGGATCCAGGCCGGGGCTCGCGTGGACCAGGTTCGCGACCGCCGCCTGGGGATCGCGCCGGGCCGAGTCGTAGCCCCGTGCCAACGCCTGCACGAACCGCCGGACGACGTCGGGATGGTTGACGATCGTGTTCTTGCGCACCACCACGACGAGCTCGTCGTAGGTGGGGACGCCGACGTCCTCCATGTGGATCACGTTCGGGCGCTTGTGGAGCTGGGCGAGCTGGATCGCCTCGTAGTTCCAGAACGAGCCGAGCGTCGCGTCGACGCGGCCCGACAGCATCGCCGGAACCAGGTTGGCGCCGACGTTGATCTCCTTGACCGAGCTCGCGGGCACTCCGGCATGGGCCAGGATCGTCTCCAGGTAGGCGTGCTGGTAGGGGATCCCGGCGTCGCCGACGCGCTTGCCCCGCAGCTGGGCGGCGGTCTTGATGTGCTTGGAGCCGACCGACACGATCGCGGTCAGCGGCTTCTGGACGATCGCCGCCACCGACACCAGCGGCAGCCCCTGGTTGCGCGCGAGCAGCACCTCGGGCTCGTAGGAGACTGCGGCATCGACCTTGCCCGCCGCCAGGAGCTTTAGGGGATCGGCGGGGTTGGACGGGATCTGGACGTGCACGTCGAGATCCGCCTTCGTGAAGTCGCCCTCGGCGAGCGCCTGATAGATGCCCACGTGGTCGGCGTTCGGGAACCAGTCGAGCATCAGCGTGAGCTGCTGGACGCTCGTGGCCGAGCCGGTCGCGGTCTCCTTCTTCTCGCCGCAGCCGGCCACGGCCAACGCCACGACCGCCGCCATCGCGAGGCCCATCGCGCGCCTCATACCCGAAGCTCCTCGCGCGGGCGGTAGGCCCAGGGGAGCGCCAGACGCTCGGCCAGCGCCAGCAGGGAGAACAGCGCGATCGCGAACAGGGACAGAACCACCGTCGCGGCGAGCGCGCGTGCTGCCAGCAGCTGCGGCTCCGAGACCAGGATCACGTAGCCGAGCCCGGCGTTCGACCCCGTGTACTCGGCGAACACGGCGCCGATCACCGACACCGCAATCGCGATCTTCGTTCCGGTGAACACGCCCGGAAGCGCCGAGGGCACCTCGACGTGCCGGAACGTCCCGAGTCTCGAGGCATCGAACGTTCGCATCAGCTTGATCAGATCGGGATCGACGGCGTCCAGACCGGCGGTGGTGGTCACCACGATCGAGAAGAAGGACACGACTGCGACCACGACGAGCTTGGGCAGTATGCCGAAGCCGAGCCAGAACGCGAGCACGGGTGCGAACACCGCCACGGGCACGGCCTGCGAGGCGACGATCAGCGGGTAGGTGGCGCGGCGAAGCGTCGGCGAGAAGTGAATCGCGACCGAGAGCACGCACCCGAACACGATCGCCACCAGGATTCCGAGGAGCACCTCCTGCGCGGTCACGAGGAAGCTGCTCCACAGCAGCGAGCGGTCGTGGTAGAGCGCGTTGACCACTTGGTGGGGCGACGGGAGGATCAGCGAGAAGGTCGGGCCCTTGAGATCGACGTACAGCTCCCAGGTCCCGATCAACGCGAGGACCAGGATCACCGCCGGGAGCACGCGGAGCGAGCGTCTCACGCGTCCACCCCCAGGGCCGCCAACGCGCGCTCGCGCAGCTCGACGACGGTGGCGTCCGTGCGCTTGCGCGGTCTTGCCAGCGCGACCTCGATCTCGCTCGCCGCGCGACCCGGGCGCGGCGACATCACCACCACCCGGTCGCCGAGCATCACGGCTTCCTCGACGTCGTGGGTGACGAGGATCACCGTCCGCGGCTCGCTTTCGAGCACGTGCCCGAGCCAACCTTGCATTTCTTGACGAGTGATCGCGTCAAGCGCCGCGAACGGCTCGTCGAGCGCCAGCACCGGCTTTCCGGCCAGCAACGTACGCAGGAACGAGACGCGCTGACGCATCCCGCCGGACAATTCCGCGGGCCGCGTGTGATCGAACCGCTCGAGGCCGAATCGCGCGAGCCACGGCGCGGCGGTCTTGCGCGCCTCATCACGAGAGACTCCGCGTGCTCGGAGGGCAAGCCCGGCGTTGTCGATCGCGCTCAACCACGGGAGCAGCAGATCGCGCTGGGGCATGAGCGCGGCCGGCGCCGACCGCACCGTTCCGGAGTCGGGGGCTTGCAGACCGCAGATGAGCTCGAGCAGTGTGGTCTTGCCGCACCCGCTGGGGCCGACGACGGCGACCACTTCGTGCGCGTCGGCGCGCAGCGACATCTCCGCCAGCGCCTCAACGCGCCCGCGCTTGGTCTCGAAGCTTCGACTCACGAGCTCGACCTCGACACCGTCGGCGGCCTTAAGCTCGCGAGGCTCCTCGGGGGGAGCCTCGACCATCTCTGTTGTCGCTCCCTTCGCGGGCATTACCCCACAGGTTCGAAGGGTCAGCGCCGGGTCGCACGCACGACACGGAGGGCGCTATCTCAGCCGGCTTTCCCGCCAGCACCCCTGGTTGTCAAATTGCCCGAGCAATGCTACTCGGCTCGCCGCCGGATCGTCGCGACCGGCACTCGAAGTCAGTGGTGGATCCTGCGGCGAAATTCCCGCGACAGGCGACCGACGGTGTTGTGCTGGCCGCTGGCGAGGCCCGTGACTCCGAGCAGGGTCACGAACACCCCGGCGACGATCGCCAGCACGGCGAACAACGTCGGCCAGTGCTTCTGCAGCCAATCGCGCGCCCCCTCGATGACGGCCTTGGCCTCGTCGCCGGCGAACTCGAGCACGACGATCATCAGGATCAATGGCAACACGAACGCGACGTTGTAGAGCGCGAGCGCGATCAGCTGCCGCACCGGTCCGACGCCGGAGCCGACGATCGCCGCGATCGCCGCGAAGTACGGGAACGCGGTGGGAAGCTCCACGGCGGTGATCGTCACGCCGAGCAGGATCGCTGACTTGCCCCCCGCGGACGGGGACGGGAGCTCGCGCCGGCGCAGACTCTTGCGCTTGACCCACACGACGACCGCGACGATCAGCATCGCCGCTCCCGCGATCGTCTCGAGAATGTACTTGGCGGTGGGGTGCGGATGCGGAACGAGGTGGAGGATCACCTGTCCAGGGCCGAGCGCGAGCGCCGCGCCCCCGGCGAGGTTGATCGCGAACACGGTGAGCGTGAACTGGGTCAAGTTGCGCCGGGGCCGCTGGCCCAATGCCAGATACAGCCCCGGAGCGATCGTGCTCGGGTTCATCGAGTCGGCCAGCCCGATTGAGACGACGATGCCGATCAGGCGAAGCATCGTGCAGTCTCTCCCCGGCAGTCGCTGGAACGACCCACGCTCCCCGGTGGGACGCGCATGCCAGAGTTCTACCGCAAGTATGGCTTAGCGTGTCGGACGTACCACTGGATGCAGCTGTTCGGAGTCGCCAGCCCTGCCAGCAGCCGCCTCGTGAGTGTCCTCAGCCATGAGCCGGCGTCAGAGGCCCCAGGCCGCCTATGGCTTCTTGGCCAGGTAGCTTTGGCCGGCGTGCAGGAGGATGGTCTTGTGTCGGACGAAGTCGGCGACCAGGACGGTGTCGCGGATGGCGTGGGTGAGGGTGCCGTCGCAGCGGTCGGCGATGGTCCAGATGGTGCCGCGGACGGTGGCGGAGCTGAAGCGGCCGGTGGTCTTGAACTTCCCGTGGGCGCTCGCCTTGAGCAGCTGCAGGGTCTTGCTCGAGAGCGCGGCCACGGTCGCCTGATCGGCCGCCTTCTTGCCGTAGCCCTTGGCCTCGCAGGAGGCATAGGTGGGGGCGCCCCGGAAGGCGCCCTCCATCAGCGCGAAGTTGGTCAGGCCCTTGCTGATCCCCTTCCGGGCCTGCGCGAGCGTGAACACGCCGCCGGCGACCGTGGCGTTCTGGGTCTTGCCGACGTGGCCGGTGGCGGTGACGATCTTCAGACCACCGTGCAGCGCATCCACCTCGGAGCCAGTGGGGATCTGGCGCGCCTCGGTCAGCGGCACGAATCCCTGTCCCTTGCTCAGCTGGGCCCTGTCGCCGGCCGGGCCGAGCGTCTTCCCCGGTGGCGGCTTGATCCAGACGTGCCCGGAGACCAGCGAGACGTCGACCTGCTTGCCGATCACCGGTGGCGGGGGCGGAGCGTTCTTCGCGGTGGTGAATGTCTCGATCGGCCCATAGGAGGTGCCGGCGCTGTTGGTCGCGACCAGCTGCACCTCGTACACCTCGTTGGGCACCAGGCCCGACGCCGACGCCGAGATCAAGTGATTGGAGAAGTCCGAGCCCACCGTCTGCGCCGGAGTGAACTCGGTGAACGTGGGGCCCGGGCCTTCGGGTCCCTGCGCGTTCGGCGGTATCCCGTACTGGAAATAGGCCGTCGTGGCCAGGCCGTCGGGATTCACCGTCCCGGAGAACGCGGCGCCGTTCGGGCCGGTGACCACCGGCGCGCCGGTGATGACGGGGCTCGGGGCCCCGCCGGCCGTGGCGGTGCCGGTGGCGGTGGCGGTGGCGCCCTGCGCATCCCTGATCGTGACCGTCGTGTGGTATAGGCCGGGGGACGCATAAGTGTGCGTGCCGCTGACGACGAAGTCGCCCGCGCCGGCCGTGATCGTGCCGGCCGAGGTCGTGCCATCGCCCCAGCTGATCGTGGCGGAGTACGGGGACACGGTTCCATCGGGATTGGCGTCGGTGAAGGTGGCGACAGGACCGCTGAACGCGGTGCCCGCGGTCGCGCTCACCGGAGTGGCGGTGGCGGTCAGCGGGGCGTCGACGACCTTGACGTCGAAGCTGACGGTGTGCGACCCGGCGTCATCCTGCCAGCTGACCGACCCCGTGTAGATGCCCGCGACGGCATAGGTGTGGGTACCGGTGATCGGGCCGCCGGTCTTTGCGACCGTGCCGGGCGAGGACGACGTGCCGTCACCCCAGGTGATGGTGGGCTCGACCGAGATGGTGGCGCTGGCGACCGCAACCTGAATCACGGCCGATTGTCCCTCGACTGGTTGGAACAGCTCGAAGGCGCCGATGTCACAGCCAGTGCCCTGTGGCCTGGACGCACCTCGCTGATCGGTTCCGCCACAGCCCGACGCCCCGGCCAAGATCGCATCCACCGCGGGGCTCTTGGCGTCGAGACCAAGCGTCCTGGTGTCGCCGCCGTTGTCCTGCGGCAGAGCGGAGGTGAACTCGGGGTTCGCGTTCTGAAGATCGCCGGCCGACTTGAACCCGCAGTCGGTTGCGCTCTCGAGGTTATGCCCGAGCGAAGTGATCACGTCCGGGGCTGTGCTGCCGCAGTTCGAGGGAGTCGAGGCCCCATTGGCGTTCAGCACGGTGTTGCCGGCGACGATCGAGTTCTGCACGGAGATCGTGCCCTGACTGATGTACAGGCCGCCGCCGTTGTCCGGGAGCGACTGGCGGTTGCCGCCGTTGTTGTCGGCGATCGTCGAGTCGGTGATCGTCGTCGTGTTGGTGGCGCCGCCAGAAGATGCGCAGGCGCCGCTGGGTCCATTGCACCAACTGAAGATGCCGCCGCCGAGCCCGGACGTGTTATCGGCGATCGTGGAGTTGTCGACGATCAACCTGCCGGGTGTGCCGGTAACCGGATTCGGGCCGTAATTCTGGATTCCGCCCGAATCGCCGCCCCCCTCGGCAACCGTGGTGCTCGAGTTGTCATACACGAGCGAGTGGGTCACGTGTCACCGTCCCGCCGTCGTTGCCGATCCCGCCCCCCGAGCCGGCCGTGGTGCTGCCGTTGACGATCGCATCCCCGGTCAGAGTGAGCGTGCCCTGATTTTCGATGTTTCCGCCGAAGAAGCCGTTGTTCGCATTGGCGTTTCCGTCCGCGATCGACAGGCCGGAGATATTCACGGTGGGCACGATCCCGCTCTTCGGGATCTGGATGTCGAACACGCGGTCCGGTGACTCGGAGCCTTGGAAGACCTCGGTCGTGTCGGCGCCGGCGCCCGCGATCGAAACACTCTGGGTGATCGGCAGCGAGCCGTTCTGGAGGTCGATGTCGGAGTTGGCCGGGATGACGATCGTGTCGACCGGGCTCGGCGTGGTCGGGAGCGCGTTCTCGTCGTCGATCAGCTGGCGAAGCGAGCACGTGCCGCTGCTTGGCGTGCACGATCCGGTCGTGTCGCTCATCGTCCCGACCGTGTAGGTGGCGGCCTGCGCCGACGCCGCAAGCCCGACGGCGACCGCCAATGCCACGACGACGCCAATGCCTGGCCTCATACCCGAAAACGCCCCGATCTGGCCGGTCTCCCTAAGTCATCGTGGCTGCCTGCAGACGCCTGATGCTGCGTCCCGTGTCGAAAACTGCATCTCGCTCGCCGGCCCCGAGCCCGCATCGAGGCTACAGCAGCAAGCGAAGCAGCGCAAGCGGCCCGGCCCGTTCTAGGTGGGCTATTTGTGTTTGGCGATTGCGGCGGCGAGGTAGCTCTGGCCGGCGTGCAGGAGGATGGTCTTGTGTCGGACGAAGTCCTGGACGAGCACGGTGTCGCGGATCACGTGGGTGAGGGTGCCGTCGCAGCGGTCGGCGATGGTCCAGATGGTGCCGCGGACGGTGGCGGAGCTGTAGCGGCCGGTCGTCTTGAACTTGCCGTGCCCGCTGACTTTGAGTAGCTGCAGGGTCTTGCTCGAAAGGGCGGCGATCGTCGCCTGGTCGGCCGCCTTCTTGCCCTTACCCTTGGCCTTGCAGGTGCCGTACGTGGGAGCGCCTCGGAAGGCGCTCTCCTGGAGGGTGAAGTCGGTCAGGCCCTTGGTGATGCCACGGCGGGCCTGGTTCAGCTTGAAGATGCCGCCGGCGAGGGTGGCGGTCTGGGTCTTGCCGACTTGGCCGGTGGCGCTGACCATCTTCAGCGAGCCGTGCAGCGCGTCGAACTCTGAGCCGATGGGGATCGAACGGGCCTCGGTCAGGGGCACGAACCCCTGCCCCTTGCTGAGCGCGGCGCTGTCGCCGGCACGGCCGAGCGTCTTGCCCGGCGGCGGCTTGATGAACACCACGCCGGAGACGGGCGAGGCGTTGACCGTCTTACCCAACACCGGCGGCGGGGGTGGCGGATCCTTCTTGGTCGTGAATGTCTGATCCGGCCCGAAGGTCGTGCCGCTGGGGTTCATCGCGACGAGACGGACGTGATAGAGCGCATTCGGAACAAGCCCGGACACCGTTGCGGTCACCAGGTGGTTGGCGAAGTCGCTCCCGACCGTCTGGACCGGGGTCGAGTTGGTGTAGTCGATACCTGAGCCGCCGGCCATGGTGTAGCGCCGATCTATCCCATACTGGAAATACGCCGTCGTGGAAGAGCCGTTCGGGTTCACGAAGGTCGAGAAGGTCGCACCGGTGGTGGTAACGGTCGGCGGCGAGACGCCAGGAGACTGCGGAGCGGTCCCGCCCACCCCGATCGCGGTGTTCACGGGCGGCTCTTCCAGGCTGAAGTAAGCCGAGCCGCCTGGCGGGATCCCCGGCGAAAAATTGACGACCCCGGAGGAGGTGTCCGCCGAGACATTCGTGAAGTAGGTGTTGGGCCCCTCGTATCCGTTTTGCGTGCTTGGGGAATATGCGCCGGGGTCGGCAGCGGGCTGCCCAGGGGCCGGCGGGAAGGCGCAGGTCGCCCCACTGCCGCAGGCCGTGCCTGCCGGCGAGCCCGGAAGCGGGACACAGCCCGATGGCAGGGGTGCCGAGACGTCGCAGATCCCATCACCGTCGAAGCCGAACAGGTCCGATCCGGGCACCGACAGCGGCAGCTCGTCGATCGTCGAGGACGAGTTGTTCTGCACGCCGATCATGGAGTCGTCCGAGCTTTCGTAGGGACCCTGGTTGGGGTCCTGCACCACCGTCTCGCCGCCGTTCGTGACCGTGATGAGGAACTGGCAGCCGCTGTTCGCGTCGACCGCCGGGCACTGCGTGAACTCCGGCGGGGCTGGGCTGACATTGGCGGTGAAGGAGTCTGTCGCGCCGCTGCCGCAATTCGTTCCCGAGAGCGTGATGGACCCGGGGTAGCTTCCTGGGGCCGCGTATGTGTGGCTCCCGCTGACAACGGTCCCACTCGGGGTCACGTTGGTCGGCGTGGTGCCATCGCCCCAATCGATCGTCGCCGATGTCGCGGTACAAGACGTCGGGTTATCGACCTGCCCGGAGAACGGGACGGTCGCCTGCGCGGTGATCGTACTTCCGTTCGCCCATGCCGCCGGCACCGCGATCAGCGCCAGCGCCAGGACGGCGCCGACCAGCCCCGCCGCCAGGCGACGAAAACAACGACTCATCAAGCTCATGGAATGCCCCCCGATTGGTGGCCCCGGTTTTTCCCAATGTCCTGCTCGCCGGCCCCGAGCGCGCAGGCACCCTACACCAGTAATGAGTAGCTTGCAACAACTCGGACGCCACGAAGACGCGCTGGGGACAAGCCTTTAGGACTCCGGTTGCGCAAGCGCAGGGTCAGACCACGCCGGTCATCCCGAGACTGGTAAACGAACCCGGCGTCACATCGAGCGCTTTGACCGCAAGGTCGGCGAACAGCAGCGCCGGCTCGATATCGTCCGGGCGATAGCCGGTCCCATCGCGGCGGTCGAGAATCGACAGCGCTCCGATCTCGCGCCGGGCGCGCCTCATCGGCACCACCAGCATCGTGTAGGGGACATAGCCGGTGCCGGCGGCGATCCTGGAGGCAAAGCGGGGATCGGTCCGGCAGTCCGGGACCGCCTCGGGGACGCCCGTGGTGACCACGCCGCCGGCGATACCGGCGCCCGGTGGCATCCGCACGCCGACGATCTCGCGTGCGCCGGCCCCCCAAGCCGACTGGTAAACGAGCTCGCCGGTGGTCTCGTCGATGAGGGCGATCGACGCCGCGGCGGCGCCGAAAACGCCCGCGGCGGTGTGCACCACGGCCTCCATCAGGCTGCGGGACGCGTCCGGATGTGTCGATCGAGACGGCCAGCGAGATGCCGGTTTCCGTCCGCAGCGGTGCGCCCAGCGCCTTGGCGAAGGCCGCGACGGACGCGACCCGGCGCTCGGGGATCATCTCGAGTCCGGCAGCGATCGTCCGCTCGAGCTCGGGCGTGACGTCCGGGACGAGGCTCGACAGCTTGGTGGGATCGGCGTATACGGGCGTTCGCCCGGCGATCAGCGTCCATAAGGTCGCCGCGACCCCGAATACGTCCGTCCGCGAGGAAACGCGGCCTCCAGCGAACACCTCTGGAGCCATGAACCTAGGGGTGCCGATCCCAACCGTCCCGACGGCCTCGGCATCCTCGAGCAGCCGGGCGATGCCGAAATCGACGACCACGATCCCCTGCTCGCTGAGGATCAGGTTCTGCGGCTTGATGTCGCGGTGCACGATCTGCTGCCCGTGTACGTACTGAAGCGCTTCGCAGGTCTGCCGCACATATTCGATCGCCTGTTCGACCGGAACTCCGGGCTGCCCGCGCTGCTTGAGGAGCGTCCCGAGGTCGATCCCCCGAATCAGGTCCATCACGAGGTACCGGCCACTCGGCGCCGAGAAGTGATCGATGATCCGGACCACGCGCGGATGCTGGAGGCTGGCCAGCAGTCGTGCCTCGACGTCGAAGCGCTCGTCGTGGTGAGGGTTGGTGGACTGCTTGAGCGCGACTTCCTTGCCGCCCTCGGTCTCGATCGCGCGGTAGACGGCGCCCATCGCGCCCGCGGAGATCGGCTCGACTACGTGGTAGCGGCCGCGCAGGGTGCGGCCCAGGACCTGCGAAGCGGTTCGGGGCTCAGTCACTCGTCCGAGCACACCGACATCCGCACCGCTGTCCTGCCCCATTCGCGCAACCCCCGTCCAAAGGTTGACTAGCCCGCCCGAACAGTGTAGCCCAGGTCCGTAAGTGTCCGCAAGCTTGCGCCGAGGCCCGCTGACGCGGAGTTTATGGCTTTGCCGGCGCGGGCGTAGGCGGCGGCGGAACCCGACTGCGCGGCGGCGGCCGCGCGCGAGTACGCCCCCGCGAGCTGGGTCAGGGAGCCGACGATCGCGGCCTGGGCGTCTCGCACCATCGGCGTCACGCCGGCGCGCGCCAGGCCCTGCGCCGCGTCGGAGTAAGCGTGCGCCAGCTTGCGGGCGGCGGCGGCCTGAGCGCCCGGGGTTTTTGCGGCATGTAGTGCGGCGAGCGGCGCGCTGGAAGCGGCGCGCAGCCGATCGAAGCTCTGCGTCAGCTGATGCCCGAAGGCGGGGCTCGGACCGAGCGGGTAAGCCGTCACTCCGACCAGCCGCAGCGTCGCCGCGACCTGGCCGCAGTCGGCGTGGAAGCCGGCGGCTGCGGCGCTCGAGGACCAGCAGGCGATCGTCACGGTGCCCGCGGAGGTCGGCACGGCATACAGCGTGACCGTTCCCGCCAGCCCGCGATCCTGCAGATCGCTGTACCGGTACGCCTCCGCGCTGCCGAGGCGGACTGGGGTGGGCGTCGGCAGCGCTCCCGCGACCTGCGTGCGGAACGAAGGCGCCAGCAGCGTCGGGCCGCCGGCGGCGGCGACCACGCCGGCGGTCAGCCCTGCGCCGCTAGGACTTCGGCCGAGCGCCAACGGGCTGCTGAAGGTGATGCCCGGAATTGCGGGTTGCGCCGCGCCCAGCTGCCAGCCGGAGGGGTAGCGCAGCTGTACCGGGCCGACGGTCGCGGAGTTGGCAAAGGTGGGCGAGCTTTTGCCGCCGCTGCCCGAGCTCCCGAGGAGGAAGCCCGCCACGACCGCGGCGACGCCGAGCACGGCGAGGATCGCGATCGGGCCCACGCGGCGCGGCCGCGCGGCGCGGCGCTCGACCGGTAGGGACGGAGCCGCCACGCCATCGGCCGACGGCGCCGCAAGCATCGGAGAGGACATCGCCGCCGGCATGGTCGCGACGGCCGCCCGAGTCGCCAATGGGTCTGACCCGGCGACCGCATTCTGGACAGGCGCCGCAGGAGAGTCCACGATGGCGACGGCACCGCGGCCGCGGGGCGCCTCGGCGTCATCCGGTCGCTCGGGGAGCGGGGTCAACCGAGTGGCCTGCGCGCCGGGTGCGCTGTGCGGCCCGGAGGCCAACGCCTGCACGGCTTGCCGGATCATTGCGACGGCCGAGGCGGGGCGTGCGTTGGGATCTTTGGCCATCCCGGCCGCGATCACCTCGTCGATCGCCTCTGGCAGGTCCGGACGCACATCGGTCACGCGCGGCGGGGGCTCGACCACGTGAGCGTGCAACACGGCTGCCTCATGAGCACGGGGGAACGGCACCTGGCCGGTCAGGCACTCGTACAGCACCCCGGCCAGGGCGTAGGAGTCGCTGGTGGCCGTCGCCGGCTCGCCTTGGATCTGCTCGGGCGCGACATAGTCGATCGTCCCGATGAACTGTCCGGTGTCGGTCAGGCGCGTCTCGCCAGGGGCCTTGATCAGGCCGAAGTCGGCCAGGTAGACGCGGTCGGCGTGCTCGATCAGGATGTTCTGAGGCTTGATGTCGCGGTGGATCAGCCCGGCGTCGTGCGCCGCGTCGAGCGCTTGAGCGACTTGGGCGAGGATCCGAAGGCTGCGCCGAGGATCGAGCTGGCGCTCGAGGATCAGATCCTTCAGGGTGGGACCGTCGATCAAGCGCATGGCGATGAACAAGCCATCCTCGGCCTGGCCCGCCTCGTATACCGAGACGATGTGCTCATGCTCGAGCGCGGCCTGGAGCTTTGCCTCCCGCTGGAAGCGGGCCCGGAAGCCCGGGTCGTTTGAAAGACCGGCGGCCAGCAGCTTTAGCGCGACCTCCCGGTTCAGCGACAGCTGAGTCGCCCGATAGACAACTGCCATACCCCCCTCGCCGAGCACGCCGTCAATACGGTACCCGGCTATGATCGTCCCCGGTTCTGGCAAAGCTGGACGATTCTACTGCCGGGTCCTCACGCCGCCAGAGAGGATTCGACCCGTGTCAGCGCGTCGCGCGAATCGGTCGCGCCCGCCGGAGGTCAGCCGCCGACGATTCCACCCGTGCCGCCCCCGGCACCGCCCGAGCCTGAACCCGACCCGCCGCTGGATCCGCCGCCGCTGCTGGGCGGCGGGGAGCTCGAAGCCGGCGGGGAGCTCGTGTTCGGCGGGGAGCTCGTGTTCGATGCCCGGGGCGAGCTCGTTACCGGTGGCGCGCTCGAGGTGGACGAGCTCGACGCGGACGAATGGCTGCTCGATCTACTGGGCGCCGCCGGGCGGATCGGCTTCGGCCTGGGCTTGAGTGCGGGCAAGCCCGACGTGGCGGGCGACCCCGTTATCGCCACCGATGAGGACGGCACCGTGACCACGACTGGGCTCGGGGCGGCCGCGCCCGTGCCGCTCGCCCGGCCGACGAGCAGCGCCGCGACGAACAATACGACGAGCAGGAGTGCGCCCAGACCGATACGGGCCGGCGCGGGCAGGGTCAGTGGCATTTCGACCTCGGCGTGTCGGACCCCGGCTCGGTGCAGAACGTCTGCTTGCTGAAGTTGCCGGCAAGGATCGTGTACTGGATCAGCGCGCCGATCGAATGCGGGGCGGTGACGTGGATAAGAAGCTTGGAGCCGGACGGCATCCGCGTGCCGCTCAGGTTGGGAAACTGCAGGGTGTTCGAGCCGAACCGCGGCACCGACTTGGACACCGGGTGGCAGAAGCCTCCGCAGCTGACCGATACCTTAGTCCCGCGCGCGGTGGTGACAGTCAGGGACGATAGGTCGAGCCCGTTCGAGAGCGTGCTCGCCTTCAGGAAGGTGCTGGCGGTCAACCGCCGCGGCGGAGTCTTGAAGTAGTCAAACAGGACGTGGATCGGGCCTGGATTGCTGACCGCACCGACCTGCACTGTGTAATCCGCGCCCTTCTTGACCGATGCGACGAGCTGCCCCGAGCCCAGGCTCGACACCGCGCACTTGCTGGTGCCGGGCTCAGGCGCCAGGGACTGCTTGTTGTACTGATAGAGCGCGATGACGTTGTCGAACAGCGCCTGCGTGCGGATGCTGACCACGCCCTTGGCGTTCGGGTAGAAGTCGTACCAGATGGTGTTGCCGTAACTGGTGCCGCACGACGTCACCTCGGCGCCGCCCGATGGACAGCTGGTCAGCCCGCAGGGGCTGAAGATGTTGGTCTGGACTGTGGCGGTCGCGAGGTTCTCTGCGTCCTCGAGCGTGTCGGTGCTGTTCAGCGGCTTGCCCGGCGCGTTGAAGTTCAACGAGCAGAGGTAGTTGTCGTTGATCGGGTTGCTGCCGGCGCAGAAGCTGGTGGCGCCGCTCGCCCCGCCGGCACTGCAAAGCACAAACAACACGACTATCGCCCCCGAGGCGATCCACCGGCCGATCTTTATTAGCAAGACCGAATCTCCTATCCTAAGTGAATCGAGGAGCATCATACTTCGATCTCCGGCCTCCGCAACTGGGGCGCCGGACCCGGAGAAAGGACCCGGAGAAAGGAAAACGGGCCGGCGGGACCGTTCGAGGAGGGCATGAGCTAGCGATGAGCGACTCTCGCGTCGGAACGCAGATCGACGGCTACCACATCGACGCCTTTCTCGAAGAGGGCGGGATGGGCAGGGTCTACATCGCCACCGCGCCGGATGGCGGGCGCGTTGCCCTGAAGCTGGTCAAGGAGGACTACGCCCGGGACGAGACCTTCAGGCGCCGCTTCTCCCGCGAGGCGCGGATCGCCCAGACGGTCAAGCATCCCAACGTGGTGCCGGTCATCGCCACGGGCGAGGTCGAGGGTGTGCCCTACATGGCGCAGCGGTTCATCGAGGGACGCTCACTCGCCGCCAAGCTCAAGGAGGACGGCCCGCTCGATCTGGATACGGCGCTGCGGGTTTGCGCTGATGTGGCCGCCGGACTGGAAGCACTTTGGGCGGCGGGCATGGTGCACCGCGACGTCAAGCCGGGCAACATCCTGCTCGACACCGAAGGCCGGGGCTACATCACCGACTTCGGCCTGGCCAAGGACACGCAGGGCAGCCTCCTGACTCTGCCCGGCCAAGCGTTGGGATCGATGGATTACATGGCTCCGGAGCAGATCCGGGGCGAGCCGGTCACCGCCGCTACCGACGTCTACGCGCTCGGGTGCGTCATGTACGAGTCGCTGTGCGGCCAGCCGCCGTTCGCCGAGGCGCAGGGGATGCGCATCCTGTGGGCCCATCTGCAGGACGAGCCTTCGGATCCATGCACGCGCCGCCGAGACCTCTCCCCGGAGTTCGGGCGGACGCTGCTGTTGGCGATGGCCAAGCGTCCCGAGGAGCGGCCGCGGAGCGCGGGTGAGTACGCTCGGATGCTCGCCGCGGCGGCGGGCTAGCCCCGCTCGACCGGGCCGGATCCGAGCTGATCGACGCTCGCCGGCGGCGGAGTTCAGCGCCAGCGTACGGCATACACGGTGTGCTCGCCGTGCAGCCCCTTGAAGTGGTACTCGCCGTGGAGCTCGAACTGGAAGCTCGTGTCGGTCGCGGTGTACTGCTTGAGGTTCGAGGAGACGAGGATCTCCCCGCCCCGTGCCTGGCCGGCGATGCGGCTGGCCAGGACCACATTCCGGCCCAGCAGCTGCTCGGGATTTGCGATGACGAAGCCGGAATGCAGTCCCGCCCTGACCTGGATCGCCGGCGAGCCGCCTTCGCCAACCGGGCCGGTGAAGGTCCGCTGGAGCTCGACCGCCGCATGCAACCCGGCGTGGGCGCTGTTGAACGAGGCGAGGAATCCGTCCTGCTCGAACCTCACGACCTGGCCGTCGTGGCGGGTGACCAGCTGCTCGACCAGGAGCCGGTGGTCGGCGAGCAGGCGTTCCCAGCGTTCGGGACCGAGCTGCTCGGCCACGGCGCTCGCGTCGGCGATATCGCTCAGCATCAGGGTGACCGCGCCGTCCGGCGAGCTGACTCTCCCGAGCGTCGGGATCACCGGCTCGAGCGCCGAAGCGATCACGTCGATCGAGGTGAGTTGAATCTGCTGTTCCACTGCGAGCGTCCTTGACGCCAGCGCGCTCAGGCCGGACGGCAACCCGGCGAGCATACCTTGACAGTCGTCACCGACCTGAGCAGAATCGCTCGCGGATGATGGGGGCTTCTGATCACGCGTTTCACGCGGCGTCCGACCATGGGATCCGGATCAGCGCCTTCCCGCCGATCGGGGACTATGCGTTCCTCTCCGACTGCGAAACGGTGGCGCTGGTCGCGCCGAGCGGCAACGTCGAGTGGATGTGCCTGCCGCGGATGGACTCGCCGAGCGCGTTCGCGGCGATCCTGGACCGAGACGCCGGCACCTTTCGGGTCGCCCCCGCGGACGTGAGCGTCCCCGCGGGCCGGCGCTACATCCCCGGGACGATGTTGCTGGAGACCAGCTGGGAGACGCGCATGGGCTGGGTGATCGTGCGCGACGCGCTCAGCATCGGGCCCTGGCACCACCGGGACGAGCGCTCGCGTAGCCACCTGCGCTCGCCGACCGACCACGACGCCGACCACGTGCTGCTGCGGTTGATCGAGTGCGTCCAGGGCTCCGCCGAGATCAAGCTCGAGTGCGAGCCCGCATTCGACTACGGCGGCCTGGCCGCCGATTGGGCGTACACCGGGCCGGCTTATCAGGAGGCGGTGGCCTCCTCCGAGGGGATCGACGTGCGGCTGCGCCTGGTGACCGATCTGCGGCTCGGCTTCGAAGGTCCACGCGCGAGAGCACGCACGACGCTGCGCGAGGGCGAGCGGGCGTTCGTGGCGCTCGGCTGGTCCAGCCATCCGCTGCCGACCGACTACGAGGAGGCGGCCGCCTGGCTGGCCCGCACCGCTCGGTTCTGGCAGGAGTGGCTCAAGCACGGCACGTTCCCCGACCATCCGTGGCGCTCGCACCTGCAGCGCAGCGCGCTGACCCTCAAGGGACTCACCTACGCGCCCACGGGCGCGATGGTCGCCGCGGCCACCACCTCGCTGCCCGAGGCCCCCGGCGGGGATCGGAACTGGGATTACCGCTACAGCTGGGTGCGCGACTCGACGTTCATGCTCTGGGCGCTGTACACGCTCGGCTTCGACGAGGAGGCCAACGACTTCTTCTACTTCATCGCCGACATGGCGGAGGCCGAGGAGGGCCAGCTGCAGATCATGTACGGGATCGGCGGCGAGAATCGGCTCGAGGAGCAGGAGCTCGAGCATCTATCGGGCTACGACCAGTCGCGACCGGTGCGGATCGGCAACGGCGCCTACAACCAGGACCAGCACGACGTGTGGGGGGCGGTGCTCGACTCGATCTACCTCCATACCCGCTCGCGCGACCAGTTGCCCGACCGGCTGTGGCCGATCATCAAGCGGCAGGTGGACGAGGCGCTGGCGCGCTGGCGTGAAGCCGATCGCGGGATATGGGAGGTGCGGGGCGAGCCCAAGCACTTCACCTCGTCGAAGATGATGTGCTGGGTCGCGGCCGACCGCGGCGCGCACCTGGCTCAGATCCGTGCCGACGAGGCCGTCGCATCGCGCTGGCAGGCGGCCGCGGACGAGATCCACGCCGACATCTGCGCCCACGGCGTTGACGAGCGCGGCGTATTCGTCCAGCACTACGACACCACCGCGCTCGACGCGTCGCTGTTACTGATGCCGCTGGTGCGGTTCCTGCCGCCGGACGATCCGAGGATCCGCGCCACCGTGCTGGCGATCGCCGACGAACTGACCGAGAACGGGCTGGTGCTGCGCTACCGCGCCGCGGAGACCGACGACGGCTTCGCCAGCGAGGAGGGGACGTTCACGATCTGCTCGTTCTGGCTGGTGTCCGCGCTGGCCGAGATCGGCGAGATCAGCCGCGCCCGCGGCGTGTGCGAGAAGCTGCTGTCGTTCGCCAGCCCGCTGCTGCTGTATGCGGAGGAGATCGATGCCGCCACCGGCCGGCACCTGGGCAACTTCCCGCAGGCGTTCACCCACCTGGCGTTGATCAACGCGGTCGTGCATATCATCCGCGCCGAGCAGCAGTTCGAGCTGCAGGGCCTGGCACGCGAGCCGGAGCTCGAGCGGCTCAGAGTCGAACGCTGACAGGGGATGCCGTGGGTCCAGGTCTTCGCCGTGTTCATCGTCTCGCACGCGGTCGGCGACTTCTTCCTGCAGACCGACTGGCAGGCGGTCAACAAGCACGGCGGGCTCACCGGCACGCGCACCCAGCGCCTCGCGCTCGCCTCGCACGTCACGACCTACACGCTGGCGTTCGTGCCGAGCTTCATCTGGCTGTGGAGCAGCCTGCACGCGTGGGTGTTCGTGCTCGCCGTGGCGGTCTTCATCCCGCACTACATCCAGGACGACGGCAGGCTGCTCGCCGCCTACTCGCGGACGGTCAAGAAGGCCGACATCAAGTCCAATGTTTCGTTGGGGCTGGCGCTCGACCAGAGCTTCCACCTGCTCGCTCTGTTCGTGACCGCGATCGTCGCGGGGAAGTGAGCCCTCACGCCCGCGGCGGCGGGCTGTCCTGGGCTTGAACCGCCGTGATCGCGACCGTGTTGACGATGTCGGGGACCGTGCACCCCCGCGAGAGGTCGTTGATCGGCCTTCGCAGCCCCTGGAGGACGGGGCCGATCGCCAGTGCCCCGGCGGAGCGCTGAACCGCCTTGTAGGCGATGTTGCCGGTGTCGAGATCGGGGAAGATGAACACCGTCGCGCGCCCGGCGACCTCGCTGCCAGGCAGCTTCAATTGCGCGACGTGCGCGTCGACGGCGGCGTCGTACTGGATCGGCCCGTCGACGCTCAGGTCGGGGCGGCGCTCGCGCACGAGTTCGGTCGCCTCTCGGACTGAGGTGACCTGCGGCCCTTTGCCCGACTCGCCGGTCGAGTAGGAGAGCATCGCGACCCTCGGTTCGACCCCGAACCCGGCCGCGGTGTCGGCCGAGCTGATCGCGATGTCGGCGAGCTGTTGGGCGTCCGGGGTCGGATTGACCGCGCAGTCGCCGTACACGAGCACGCGGTCGGCCATGCACATGAAGAAGACGCTCGAGACGACGGACACCCCCGGCTGCGCGCGAATGATCTCGAACGCGGGGCGGATCGTGTCGGCGGTGGTGTTGGCCGCGCCGGAGACCATTCCGTCGGCGGCGCCCGTGTGGATCATCAAGGTCCCGAAGTAGCTACCTCCGCTGACCGCGTCGAGCGCCAGTTCCGGCGTCATCCCCTTGCGCCTGCGCAGCTCGTGGTAGAGCGCGGCGTACTCGCTCCGAAGCGGCGAGGTCATCGGGTCGACGATCTCGGCTCGGTCAAGGGCCAGGCCCAGCGCTGACGCGCGAGCGCGGACCTCATGGGGCGAACCGAGGATGGTCAGCCGCACGACCTCGCGCCGCAGCAGGATGTCGGCGGCGCGCAGGATGCGCTCGTCGTCTCCCTCGGGCAGAACAACGTTCTGGCGCCTCGCCTTGGCCCGCTCGAGCAGGTCGTACTGGAACATCATCGGGGTCCGGGTGGCCGGGCGGGGCAGGGCGATCCGCTCCGCAAGCTCGCGCGGATCGACCCCCGCCTCGAACACGCCGATCGCGGTGGCGATCTTGGGTTCGTCGTCCACCGTTATCTTCGGACTGACCGCGTGCACCGCGGCCGCGGTTGGGTAGGTGCGCTGCTTGACGGCGAGCACGGCGAACGGAGCCTCGTGCAGCAGTTCCGCAATCCGGTCCGGAGGCGGGTAATTCCCGGTGAGCACGATCCCGGCGACCGCCGGGACGCTCGTGAACAGGCTGGCGGCCAGGCTCGCGAGGATGATGTCGGCGCGGTCCCCGGGCACGATGACGAGCGTTCCCTCGACGAGATCGTCGATGAAGTGCTCGACGCTCATCGCCGCGACGCGGACCTCGCCGATCTCGCGCTGGAGACTGCCATCTGAGCCGGAGATCACCTCGGCCCCCAGCTCGCTCGCCACCTGGGCGACCGTGGGCTGACCGAGCGATGGGTTCTCGGCGAGCACGTACAGCGGCTCGCCCGGGTCGTAGGTGACCGAGTGGGCGCGCATGTCTCCGAGCTGGGGCCCGGGGACGCGGTTGACGATCACCCCGATCAGCGTGCAGCCGCGGGCCGCGAGCGAGGCGCGCGCGACTCGAACCGCCGATGCGATCCCGGGCACTGAGGAGCCGCGGATCACGACCAGCACCGGAGAGCCCAGTTGGTTGGCCAGGTTCGCGTTCAGATCGAAGTCGAGCGCCGGGAGCAGACCGGCGAAGTCCGTCCCCTCGCAGACGATCACGTCAAAGCGTGGCTCCAGGCGCTTGTAGGCTTCGAACACCCGCTCCTCGAGCTCCGCGTGGCGGCCGGAGGCGATCAGCGAGTGCGCCTCGGTCGCCGACAGCGCGTACATCTCCTCGTAGGAGCTACCGAGCTCGTACCGCCGGCGCAGCAGCTCGATCTGGCTGTCGCGCTCGTCGGCGGACGGAACGATCGGTCGAAAGAAACCGGGCGACTGGGCCCGGCCGGCAAGCATCTCCATCACCCCGAGCGCGACAATCGACTTGCCGCTCCCTGATTCCATCCCGGTGATGTAAAGGTTCTGCGTCACGCCCCGGCGGCATCTTCGTCAATCGAGAAAGGGAACGTCAAGCCATGAGCGCAACCGACCAGCTGCTCTCCAACAACCACGTCTTCGCCCAGGGCTTCGACCAGGGCGATTTGGCGGCGGCGCCGGCGAGGCGGATCGCGATCGTGGCGTGCATGGACGCGCGGCTCGATCCCGCGCGCGTGCTGGGGATCGAGCTCGGGGACGCGCACGTGATCCGCAACGCGGGAGGGGTCGTCACCGACGACGTGATCCGCTCGCTGGCGGTCTCCCAGCACCAGCTCGGGACCGAGGAGATCGTGCTGCTGCATCACACCCGTTGCGGAATGCAGACGTTCACCGACGAGGAGTTTGCCGACGCGCTCGAGCGCGAGGCCGGTGAGCGGCCAGCGTGGTCGGCCCGCACATTTGAGGACCTCGAGGAGGACGTCCGCGACAGCATTCGGCGGATCCGCGAGAGCCCGTTCGTCCCGCGTCGGGACAGCGTGCGGGGGTTCGTATACGAGGTTGAGACCGGGCGGGCGCGGGAGGTTGCCTGAGCACGCAGGCTCGAGTTGTATTCCCACTCAGGACGCTGGTAGGGTCTCACTCACTGAGGGCGCTGGGAGCGCAGCCATACAACCGGAGATGTTCGTTCATGTGGGGAGGAAATTTCTGATCTTGCCCGGATCGACGCGTACCCGTGATGCCGGCGTTACGCTTCCCGCGGTGGCCTGATGCGACGGGCGGCCATCACAGGGGTAAGCGTCGTGTCGGCGGGGGGAGTCGGCCGCGAGCGCTTCTGGGACCTGATCACGTCGGGACGGACTGCCACACGGCGGATCTCGTTCTTTGACGCCTCCGCCTATCGCTCGCGGATCGCGGCCGAATCGGAGTTCACGCCCGAACAGGCTGGACTTTCGACCGATGCGGCGCAGCGGATGGACCGCGCCGCCCAGTTCGCGGTGTTCTGCGCGAACGAGTGCCTCGCCGACAGCGGCCTCGAGGCGTCCAGCCCACCGCCCGAGCGCGTGGGCGTCTCGATCGGAAGCGCGTTGGGGTCGATCACCCGCATGGAAGAGGAGTTCGTGGCGGTGAGCCACAGCGGCCGCGACCACCTCGTCGACCACACAGCCGCCTCGCCTCACCTGTACGACTACTTTCATCCCAGCCAGCTCGCCGCCGAGGTTGCATGGGTCGCCGGCGCCGAAGGCCCGGCGACCGTCGTGTCTACGGGCTGCACGTCGGGGCTCGACGCGGTTGGGTACGCGTCGGAGCTGATCCGCGACGGCGCTGCCGACGTGATGATCGCCGGCGCGACCGAGGCTCCGATCACGCCGATCTGCCTTGCCTGCTTCGATGTGATCAAAGCGACGACAAACCGCAACGACACGCCAGAGACGGCTTCGCGGCCGTTCGACGCCAGCCGCAACGGGTTCGTGCTCGGGGAGGGCGCCGCGGTGTTCGTGCTCGAGGAGGCGGAGCGAGCGAAAGCGCGGGGCGCCCATGTGTACGCCGAGGTCGGCGGCTATGCGACCAGGTCCAACGCGTACCACATGACCGGTCTCAAGCCGGACGGGCGTGAAATGGCCGAGGCGATCCGCGTGGCGCTCCTCCAGGCCAAGCTCGAGCCGACCGACGTGGCGTACATCAACGCCCACGGCTCGGGCACCAAGCAGAATGACCGCCATGAGACGGCCGCGTTCAAGCTGACCCTTGGCGATCACGCGTACCGAGTCCCGGTCAGCTCGATCAAATCGATGATCGGACACTCGCTTGGCGCGATCGGGTCGATCGAGATCGCCGCATGTGCGCTGGCGATCGACCGCGGGGTGGTTCCGCCGACCGCCAACCTTCATGACCCCGACCCGGAGTGCGACTTGGATTACGTGCCACTCGTCGCGCGCGAGCACACGACCGATGTCGCCCTCACCGTTGGCAGCGGGTTCGGTGGCTTCCAGAGCGCGATGGTCCTCGCGCGACAGGGGAAGCTTTCGTGACCGGCGCGATCGTCACCGGGCTCGGCGTGATCGCTCCGACCGGGACCGGAATCGAGGCGTACTGGTCGGCGACCCTCGCGGGGAAGAACGCCATCGCCGACATCTCGAGGTTCGACGCGTCGTCGTATCCAGTCAGCCTCGCCGGCGAGGTGCGCGACTTCGACGCGGCCGAGCACATCGAGAGCCGGCTGCTGCCGCAGACCGACCAGATGACCCGGATGGCGCTCGTGGCCTCCGACCTGGCGCTGGCCGACGCCGGTGTCGACCCCGCTCAGCGCGACGAGTACGAGGTCGGGGTTGTGTCCACCAACTCCTACGGCGGATGGGAGTTCGGCCAGCGGGAGATGGAACACCTGTGGGCGACCGGGCCACGGACCGTCAGCGTTTACGAGTCGTTTGCGTGGTTCTATGCGGTGAACACCGGGCAGATCTCGATCCGGCACCGGATGCGCGGGCACTGCGGGGTGCTCGTCAGCGAGGAGGCCGGTGGGATCGACGCAATCGCGTTGGCCCGGCGTCAGGTTAAGAACGGCACGCCGCTGATGCTCACCGGCGGGGTGGAGGCGCCGGTCTGCCCGTGGACCTTGTGCGCGCAGATCGCCAGTGGGCGGCTGAGCACCTCGGCGGCCCCGGCGGACGCCTACCGGCCTTTCGACGCGGCCGCCTCAGGTCACGTGCCGGCCGAGGGAGGAGCGATCCTCGTCGTCGAGACGGCCGAGTCGGCCCGGCGGCGCGGTCGCAGGTACGGCGAGATCGCAGGATACGCCGCAACGTTCGACCCCCGCCCCGGCTCGGATCGGCCGCCGGGTCTGCGGCGGGCCGCCGAGCTCGCGCTCGCGGATGCCGGCATCAGCCCGCAGGACGTTGACGTCGTATTCGCGGACGCGAGCGGCACGCCCGAGCTTGATCGGATCGAGGCCGAGGTGATCGCCGGTGTGTTCGGACCCGAGGGCGTCCCGGTCACCGCCCCCAAGACGATGACGGGACGGATGTGCGGTGGTGGCCCGCCGGTCGACGTGGCCGCTGCGCTGCTGTCGCTGCGCGATCAGGTGATCCCGCCGACAATCAACGTCTCGAACCTCGCGCCCGGCTGCGAGCTCGCGCTCGTTCTGGATCAGCCACAGGAGGCGAAGGTGCGCACCGCGCTGGTCCTCGCGCGCGGCATCGGCGGGTTCAACTCGGCGCTCGTCTTGCGGGCGGCGTGAGCCGGATGTAGCTCATGCCGGCTGGACCCCAACGATTGGATTCCGACTAGGGCCATTTTGGTCAGGAGAGGTAGAGATGTCTGAGAATGGCAAGCGGGTTGCGGTGGTAACTGGAGCCACGAGCGGGATCGGCTTGGCGATCGCCAAGGACCTGGCAGCTGACGGCATGAGCGTCTACATCTGCGGACGCGACCGGAGCAAGCTGGACGCCACGGTGAAGGAGCTCAAGGATGCCGGCTACGACGTCGACGGCTCGACTTGCGACGTCACCAAAGTCGAGGACATCAAGGAGTTCGTCGCGGCTGCCGTCGACCGCTACGGACGGGTCGACATCCTGGTCAACAATGCCGGGCGCAGCGGAGGGGGACTGGTCGCGGAGCACTCGGACGAGCTGTGGTTCGACATCATCAACACGAACCTCAACAGCGTCTACCTGATGACGAAGGAGGTTCTGAACGCCGGCGGGATGCTCGACCGCAAGCAGGGTCATGTGATCAATATCGCCTCGACCTCGGGGAAGCAGGGCATCGCGGCCGGCTCCGCCTATTCGGCGTCGAAGCACGGTGTCGTCGGGTTCTCGAAGTCCCTTGGCTTCGAGCTCGCCAGGTCCGGCATTACTGTCAACGCCGTCTGCCCGGGCTTCGTGGAGACGCCGCTAGCGGAGCACGTCCGGGAATTCTTCGCGCAGCAGCGCGGGACGACGCCGCAGGAGGTCCTGGACTCGTTCAATGCACGCATCCCATTGGGCAGGTACACCACTCCTGACGAGGTGGCGGGGCTCGTCCACTATCTGACGACACCCCCCGCCGCTGCGATCACCGCGCAGGCGATCAACGTCTGCGGCGGCCTCGGCAATTACTGACGGCGGCGGGTGACCGGTATTCAACCAGCAGAGGAGCGCTAGTCGTGGAATCGCCGTCTACTCACCTCGAGCACAGCATTGCGGTCTCGGCTGCTCCGTCGGCGGCGTTTCGCGTCATCGCCGATGCTGTCAACTGGCCCCATGTCTTCCTGCCGACGATCCATCTCGATCGCGACGATCTCGGTCGTGGTGAGGAACGCATCCATGTATGGGCGCTCGTAAACGACGAGGTCAAGGCATGGACTTCGATCCGCAACCTCGATCCCGATGGGCTGACGGTGCAGTTCCGACAGGAGAAATCCAGCCCCCCGATCGGCGCGATGAGCGGTCAGTGGATCGTCGAGGCGCAACCCGATGGCGGATCGCTCGTCAGGCTGCTACACGACTTCAGCGCGATCGACGACGATCCGGCGGCCCTGCGATGGATTGCCGATGCGACCGACCGCAACAGCCAGACCGAGCTGGCCACGCTGAAGGCCGCGGCCGAGCAGGCCGACGAGCGCGACTCCCTGACTGTCCAGTGGGACGACTCCGTGCCGAGCACCGGCGCCGCAGACGATGCGTACGAGTTCGTCTGGAACGCCCGCGAGTGGCCGTCGCGACTACCACACGTTGGGAAGATGAGGCTCGAGGAGCCGGAGCCGAACGTCCAGGTGATGGAAATGGACACCGTTACCAAGGATGGCTCGGCACACACGACCAGGTCGATTCGCGTGGGCTTCCCGAGGCGGAGGATCGTGTACAAGCAGACGAAGCCGCCGACGCTGCTGTCCGTGCACACCGGCCACTTTCTGATCGACGAGACCCCGCAGGGCTTTCTGCTCACCTCGCGTCACACCGCGATCATCAGGCCGGAGGCGATCGCCCAGGTGCTCGGTGCCGATGCCACCCTGCAGGATGCGCGCGAGTTCATAGAGTCGGCGCTGACCGCCAACAGCCGGGTCACGATGGAGCACGCAGCGGCCTTCGCTGAGGGAGCCAAGGTCGGCTGATCGCTTGGGCGGTCGCCCGAGGCGGCACTACGCCAGGCAGTGGAGTGGTCTGCCGCCGCGGAACTGCACCATGCCGTCCAGGGCGGCGCCGAAATCGACCGGCGCTCCCGGCTCGGCGCCGTCGTGCTCGGCCATGGCGCGGAATAGGTTGCCGACGAGCCGCTCGGGGTCGTGGAGCTGCGAGAACTCGCCGAGATCGGCCTGCAATGCCGCCTCTAAGGGACTCAGCTGGGCCGCCGCTGCCTCGGCAGCGATGCGCTCGACGAAGCGCAGATATGCCGCCTGGCGACCCAACGTCTCCGGGCCGCCGACCGCGCCGTGTCCCGGCACGACGACCTCCGCACCGAGGCGCTCGAGCTGCGCGAGCGCGGCCAAGCTGCCGCTGACCGATCCGAACAGCGTGAACGGGGTGCCGCCGTGGAACACCAGATCGGCAGCGATCAGCACCTTTCGCGCGGGCAGCCACAGCACCACGTCGCTGGTCGAATGGGCCGGGCCGACGTGCCACGCCTGGATCTCCAGCTCGTCCACCCACAGCGTCAGGCGGTCACGGAACGTGACCGTCGGGGGCCGCAGCGCGATGTCGCCCCATTCGACTCCCGGGAAGATCGCCTTGGCTCCGAACCCGGCCGCCAGCATGCCCTCGCCACAGCGCTCATGCCCGATGATCGTCGTCGTCGGCGGCAGCATGAAGTTGCCCCACGTGTGGTCGCCGTGCTCGTGAGTGTTGACGAGCGTGCTGATCGGCAGTTCGGTCATCTCGCCTATCGCGTTCAGCAGCGCACGGGTCCGGCGCTCGGTGTAGCACGTATCGATCAGCGTGACGGCGCTGCTGCCGACGAGGAAGGCGCAGTTGTTCAGCCCCCACTGGCCGTCGAGCTGGACGTACGCGTAGACGCCCTCGCTGACCTGCTGGACCGTCGGCGTCAGCGCTGGTTCGGGGCCCTCGTCGACGAACGGTCCGGGCGCGGATGTCAAGTCGCGGCGCCCGCGGGCGCGCCGAACAGCCATTCGAGTCCGCCGATCTGCTCGAGCGCCTCGCGACTCGTGAGCCCGGGTCCCTCGAACAGTCCCTCTGACTCCCAACGCTCCGGCTTGAGCCCCACGGCGTAGGGATTGACCGGCTTGTCCTCTGGGGGCGGCTCGTCGAGCGCCTCGGCGGCACGGTAAAACAGGGCCACGGCCATCGCCTCGGCGGTTGAGACCTGCAGGCGCAGGGCATCGCGGATGCCCTGGTCGTCCATGTTCAGCGTTGAGCCTGATGATGGCCTCGCGCAGGAGTGGGTTGGTTCCGGCGGGTGGACCAGTGAGCGGACGTTGCTCGATCTCGTTCCACTCGCGGAACAGACGCTGCATGTTCAGGTTCAGACGATGCAGACGGAGCAGATCGTCCTCGACTGAGTCGAGGAACTCGGTGTCGGTGAGCTTGTCCTTCACCATCAGCATGACGACACCAGAGTGATTGAGCTGACCGTCCCAAAAGATCTTGGGCCCGGTGACCCAGGCGTTGCCAAACGCGGGGTAGAGGTTCTCGGTGCGAGACATGACGCCGGCCCACGTGCGCAGGTAGAAGTCGTTGTGGCGCTCGACCAGCGCGCCGATGTCCTCGCCGTCGAGGTCACGCGTGATCAGATCGGTCGTCAAGATGTTCCCGTAGCCGATGAAGTCCGATCCCGGGCTGTACAGCGGATCCGCGAACGCCCCCGCTTCGCCGACCAGGGACCAGCGATCCGGCGAGAACACGCGCTCGACCCCATAGGCGAAGTCCTCGACACGGAGAAAGTCCTCGATCTCGTCGGTCCTTGCCTCGATTACGCTCGCGAGCTGCGGCTCGTGGCGGCGCAGCCAGTCCAGGAACGCGTCGAAAGTAGAGATCTCCTCGAACGGGTGGATGCTGGCGTCGGCGCACACGCCGATGCTGATCGGTCCCGAGGACAGCGGTATCAGCCACATCCAGTAGCCGTCCCCGAACAGGTGGTTGGTGCTGAACATGCGCAGCCCGGGCTCCGACATGCGCGCCATGAACCCGGCATCGTGTCGACCCCAATCCTCGAGGTCGAAACCGCCGCCGAGGCGGATCCAGGCGGAGTTGACGACGTGACCGACGTTCGTGCCCATGCCGAGCTTTCGCTTCAGAAAGCTCGCGCGTCCGGCCGCGTCGACGACCCAGCGAGCCTTCACGGTCAACTCCTCGCCGAGTTGCGTGAACGTCACCGAATGGCCGGTCGGAGCGAGCGTCACGTCCTGCACGCGCGCGCCCTGCAGCAGGTCAACGCCCGCTCGCCTGGCCCGCCTGGCCAGCTCGTTCTCGAACAAACCCCGGTCGATCTGCACGTCCGAGTGGGGAGGAAACGCCGACGGGCCAAGCTCGCGTCGCTCGACGAGATCGCTGTTATCGCCGGCTCTCATCCAGAACCGCAGCCCGCACTTCAGCACTTGCTTGTCCGCGAGGTGGTCCCTCAGACCGACGACGTCCCTGAAGTAGTGCGCCCCGGACGCCACCGTCGATTCGCCGACCTTGAACGCCGCCAGCGGCGCCGGCCCCTCGCGCTTCTCCAGAACCAGCACGCTCGTCTGCGGACGAACCCGCTTGAGCTGGATCGACAGCGTCAACCCGGCCAACCCGCCACCCAGGATCGCGACGTCGTACTCCTCCGCGGCGCGGTTCAGCGCCACGCTCTCGACGATCGACTTGGACCGGTCAGCCGTCATCCATCCGCCCCCCCGAGATCACCAACATCGTCACGAGAAATTCGTACCACATGATGTCAAGTCGCGGCGCCCGCGGGTGAGCCGAACAGCCACTCGAATCCGCCGATCTGCTCGAGTGCCTCGCGACTCGTGAGCCCGGGTCCCTCGAACAGTCCCTCGGACTCCCAACGCTCCGGCTTGAGCCCTACGGCGTAGGGATTGACCGGCTTGTCCTCTGGGGGCGGGTCGTCGAGCGCCTGCGCGGCACGGTGAAAGAAGACCACGGACATCGCCTCGGCGGTTGAGACCTGCCAGCGCAGAGCATCGCGGATGCCCTCGTCGTCCATTTCGGCCATGAGCACGCCGAGTGCTTCAAGCACGAGTGGGTTATTTCCACCGGGACCGGTGAGAGGACGTTGCTCGATCTCGTTCCACTCGCGGAACAGACGCTGCATATTCAGTTCCAGACGATGCAAACGGAGCAGATCGTCCTCGACTGAGTCGATGAACTCGGTGTCGGTGAGCTTGTCCTTCACCATCAGCGTCGTGGCGCCGAAGTTATTGAAGGGGATGTCCCAAGCGACCTTGGCTCCGGTGACCCAGGCGTTGCCAAACGCGGGGTAGAGGTTCTCGGTGCGAGACATGACGCCGGCCCAGGTGCGCAGGTAGAGGTCGTTGTGGCGCTCGACCCGGGCGCCGATATCCGCGCCATCGAGGTCGCGCGTGATCAGATCGGTCGTAAGGACGTTCCCGTAGCCGATGAAGTCCGATCCCGGGCTATACAGTGGATCGGCGAACGCTCCCGCCTCGCCGACCAGGGACCAGCGATCCGGCGAGAACACGCGCTCGACCCCGTAGGCGAAGTCCTCGACGCGGAGAAAGTCCTCGATCTCGTCGGTTCTGGGCTCGATCACGTCCGCCAGCTGCGGCTCGTGCTTGCGCAGCCAGTCCAGGAACGCGTCGAATGTCGAGATCTGCTCGAACGGGTGGATGCTGGCGTCGGTGCACACGCCGATGCTGATCGGGCCCGAGGACAGCGGTATCAGCCACATCCAGTAGCCGTCCCCGAACAGGTGGTTGGTGCTGAACTTCCGCAGCCCGGGCTCCGTCATGCGCGCCATGAACGCGGCGTCGTTTCGACCCCAGTCCTCGATGTCGAAGCCGCCGCCCAGGCGCACCCAGGCCGAGTTGACGACATGGCCGACGTTCGTGCCCAGGCCGAGCTTGCGCTTGAGGAAGCTCGCGCGTCCGGCCGCATCGACGACCCAGCGAGCCTTCACGGTGAACTCCTCGTCGAGTTGCGTGAACGTCACCGAATGGCCGGTCGGGGCGAGCGTCACGTCCTGGACGCGCGCGCCCTGCAGCAGGTCAACGCCGGCGCGCCTGGCGCGCCTGGCCAACTCGTTCTCGAACAAACCCCGATCGATCTGCACGTCCGAGTCTGGAGGGAAGGCCGGTGAGCCCATCTCGCGTCGTTGGACGAGATCGCTGTTGTCGCCGGCTCTCATCCAGAACCGCAGCCCGCACTTCAGCAGGTGCTTTTCCGCGAGGTGGTCACTCATACCGACGACGTCCCTGAAGTAGTACGCCCCGGACGCCACCGTCGACTCGCCGACCTTGAACGCCGCCAGCGGGGCGGGCCCCTCGCGCTTCTCCAGAACGAGCACGCTTGTCTGCGGACGAACCCGCTTGAGCTGGATAGCCAGCGTCAACCCGGCCAAGCCACCACCGAGGATCGCGACGTCGTACTCCTCGGCGGCGCGGTTCAATGCCACGCTCTCGACGATCGATTTGGACCGGTCAGCCGTCATCCATCCGCCCCCCCGAGATCACCCACATCGTCACCGGAAATTCGTACCACATACCAGCCGCGACGACAGAAAAGTTTGCCGACGCGGCCCGGCCTAAAGGCCTGGTTCAGGCGTCGGTAGGCTGTTGACGGCGGCGTCCGTGGCAACTCTCGGTCAGATCATGGCGGCTCGAGCGCAGGACTCTGGGGATGCGCTGGCCTTCCGCTTCTCGCGGGACGGTGTCCACGCCGTGGAGGATCTGAGCTACGCGGAGGTGCACGCACGAGCGCAGCGGATCGCTGCGCATCTTCTCGACGAGGCCCCTGTCGGCGCTCACGCGCTGCTGCTGTTCGGACCCGGGCTCGATTTCGTCTCGGCCCTGTTCGCCTGCCTGCAGGCAGGAGTGGTCGCGGTGTCGGCGCCGGCGCCCCAGCCCGGCCGGATGCATCGGGTCCTGCCGCGGCTCGAGCGCATCTCGCGCGACGCAGAAGTCAGCGTTGTCCTTACGACCTCGGAAAGCGTGCAGGCGGACCAATCGCTGCTCGAGCCCGGCTCGAGCCTGGCCCGGGCGCGGTGGCTTGCGGTCGACCAAGTGGCGGTTCGTGACGCTCCGGGTGTGCTCGCGCAGGACACCGAGCAACTTGCGTTCCTTCAGTACACGTCGGGCTCGACCGCCGACCCGCGTGGGGTGATGCTGAGCCATGAGAACTTCCTCGCCAACTCCGCTGTGGTCGCCGCCGGGCTGCGCCTGTCATCCGAGAGCCGCGGCTTCTGCTGGCTGCCGGCGTCGCACGATATGGGCCTCATCACGGGGATCCTGCAACCCGTCATCCTCGGGTTCCCGACCGTTCTGATGCCGCCGCTGGCGGTGCTCAAGGAGCCGCTCCGGTGGCTTGCCGGAATCTCCCGGTTTGGCGCGACCGTCAGTGGAGCGCCGAACTTCGCGTACGAGCTTGTGGTTGCCCGCACCACTCCGGAACAGCGGGCACAACTATCGCTCGGTACGTGGGACGTCGCGTTCTGCGGCGCCGAACCGGTCCGCGCCGACGCGATCGAGGCGTTCTGTGAAGCCTTTGCGGCATGCGGTTTTCGCCGGTCCAGCTTCTACCCGTGCTACGGCCTGGCCGAGGCGACGCTGATGGTGACCGGCCCGCGCCGGCGACGCAAACCGACGTTGCTCCAGCTCGATGCAGAGGGCCTCGAGTCTGGCCTGGCCCAGCCGCCAAATGGAGACAGCCGGGTCCAGGTCGTCGTCGGCGTCGGCGAGGTGGGCGACCGCCATGAGGTTGCCATCGTCAACGAGCACACACTGCGCCGCTGCGCGCCGGACGAGGTCGGCGAGATCTGGGTCAGCGGCCCGAGCGTGGCGGCGGGATACTGGCCCGGCGATCGCGGGGCCGACGCCGAGTTCGCGGCCAGGATCGACGGCGAGGACCCGTCAAAGGCCTACCTCCGCACCGGGGACCTAGGGTTTCTGATGGACGAGGAGCTGTTCATCGTCGGCAGGATCAAGGATCTGCTGATCATCCGGGGGCGCAACGTCCACCCCCACGATCTCGAGCACGCCGCCGAGTCGGCGCACCCAAAGCTCCGACGCAATTGCAGCGCCGCGTTCTCGGTTGCTGGTGACAGCGACACAGAGCTCACGACGATCGTGATGGAGGTCGACCCGGATTCGGATGACGATTTCGGCGAGGTGATGCGCGCGGTCCGGCGCGAGGTTATGACCACGGTCGACGTCGGACTGCAATGGGTCGTGCTCGTCGGTCCCGGCGCAGTGCCGAAGACGACCAGCGGAAAGGTGCAACGCCGCCTGTGCCGGACGCGACTGTTGGCCGGAGAACTCGAGCCGTGCGCGGAGTGGCGGATGCTGGCGCCAACTCGCCGCTGAAGGCGCGAACTTACGAGCGGAAACTGGTCAGGACCGCCGGCCGCGTGGTTTGCTGCTGCTTCGTCGAAGCGAGTAGCTCGGCCACCCAGTCAGCGGTTTGCTGCGTGTAGACGTTGATCACGTTCAAGCAGACGTGCACCTCGCGCGCGTGGACCTCGAGTCGGTGCCGTGGTCCCCAGGCTCGGTCAAGCTCTTCAAGTGCTCCCACCGGAAAGATGTCGTCGAGTGCACCGTGGACGCTGACGACCTGGGTAGCCGGAGGTCCACCTGGTTCGAGGGCGAGCGCGTCGAACCGGTCCTGGAGGTCATCCGTACCCTTCACCAGGAAGGCGAACCGGAAGTCATCCTTGAGCCGCCGTGGCAGCGTAGCGAAGTTGGCAAGGCGCGGACCGCCGCCGAAGTTGACCACGCACCGGAAAAGGTCCCCGAGGCTGGCCGCGACCCTAAGGGCGAGGTAGCCGCCAAAGCTGATGCCCACGAACGCCAGCCGGCTGGTGTCGACTCGCGGATGCTCGGCCCCCAGTCGTCGCACCAGTTCGTCAACCACTGTTTCCATCGTGACCAGCACGGGTGTCTGCCCGGATTGGATGCCCTGGCCTGGCCCGTCGAACAGCACCGCCGCGATGCCGCGCTCCAGGTACGCCTCGGCGAGTGACAGCACCTCGACCTCAGTCACCGAGTCAAGGCCATTGGACAGTATGACTGCAGGCAGGCCACCGTCTCGACGCAGACGCTCTGGCGGCAGCACGATCCAGTAGGGCACTGCAGGCCTGTCCGCGGTAGCGGGCAGCTCATACTGGCTAAGCTCGATGTCGGCGCCCTCGAGACTGGCCAGAAAGGCGCCGCGGAGCTGCTGACGAAGCTGGAGCTTCAGCCCGGGGTCGTCGAAGTACATGAACTCGGCCCAGTGGTAACACGCCGCCGCTGAGCGCAGCGCGTGGGTCCGGCCGGCGACCGTGGTCGATCGATCGGCGATGGTGATGTAGGCGTCCGCCCGCGCCGACCACCGCCACCGCCACTCGTCCCAGAACTCACTCGTGCTTATGTCCAAATTGTCGGTCGGGAATCCATCCAGCGCGAGAGCGATATCACCCCACTGCGCCTGCGGGGCATAGCGAGCGTTGAGGAAGAGCAGCCGGGTGCCCAGGTAACCGAGCGCATCGTAAATCTCGGTTGCGACTCGAACAGGTGGAACCGACTCTGTCATGACCGTCTCACGTGGGTCGGGCGTCGTTCGTCGGCCGTTCGCCGCGTCCGACTTGGGTACGCCCCGATCCGATCCCGACCCTTCGCGTGCCTCCGTATCGTTCTCTCTAGGCTACATTGAGGTCCCTCCGCTTGCAAGCTTTGCGGCTCGGGTACAAAGGGGCCGCCGATTGGTCAGATCCGGGTCCCCGGCAGAGGTGATTGACCCACGGCGTCGCCGGTTTGACCCTGCCTCACCTGTCCTGTAGGCTGGCGCCGCCAGTACGACACCGGGGGGAGCGCAGAGGCGTGAGCGAGTTCCAGATCCGAGCTCACCCGTCATCACGCCCAGACCGAGCGCGACGAGTCGGCGCAGCAAGTCATCGAGGACCTCTGCCGGACGTCGATGTCGATGCGGACGATGGCCTCGATCGACGTCCACGCGGCGATCCGTTGCTCGCCTGGCTCGGGATGGCCGCTGGACGGTGGCGGCGAGCGCGTAGATGACCGAAGGAACCGACACAACCCCTCCCGCAAAGCGGCGCCAGCTGATCGGCGAGGCATACGTAGCCGTCGGCGCTGACGTCGGGTTGACGATCGCGCTCGCGGATGGGACCGTCGTCGGCCGGGAGGGCACCGATGTCGTGCTCTCCGACGCCACGGGTCAGCTGTCGCGCAAGCACGCGCGCTTTGCGCTCGAGGACGGGGACCCCGTGGTCGAGGACCTCGACTCCAGCAACGGTACGTACGTCAACGATCAACGGATCGTCGGCGCGCACAGGCTGAAGGCCGGTGACCGGATCCGGCTCGGGGGGACGACGCTCGAGTTCTCGCCCGCGCCGGAGCTGGGCTCGGTGACTCGGCTACAGCTGACGCGCACCCGGGAGATCCCGGGCGACCTCACGAAGGCGCGTCCCGTGCCGATCGAGGCGACGCAGGCACGGGCGATCCCGGACCAGCTCGGGAACGCGACGAGCGATGGGCCGCAAGCCCCTCGGAGGCCGGAGCCGCCGGTCCTCCGCGGCCCAACCTTCGCCCCACCCGGCAGCGACGGCGAGCTGATCATCCTGTCGGGCCCCGGAGCCGGCACGGCCACCGCTGTGACAGCCACCGCGACGATCGGGCGCGAGCCCGAATGCGACCTCCAGGTGCTGGACTCCGAGGTCTCTCGCCTTCACGCGAAGGTCACGATCCGCGACGGCAGGGCATCGATCGACGACCTTCACACAGTCAACGGGACCTTCGTCAACAGCGAGCGGATTCTTGAGCCCTACACGCTCGCACCAGGAGACCGGATCCAGATCGGCGAGGCCACGATCCAGCTGACCTCGCCGGTGTTCGAGGGAGTCGCGGAGCACAAACCGACGATCCAGCTCACGAGCGTCAGGAAGGCACTGACGGAGGCGCCTGAGCTGCTGATATCGCAGCCGGGCACCCGCAAGTGGTGGACGCTCGGGGTGGTGCTCAGCTCGACCTTCATGCTGCTGCTCGACGTGACGATCGTCGCCGTCGCGCTGCCGACGATCTCGGCCACGCTGCACGCGAGTTTCTCGGCGGTGCAGTGGGTCGTCGACGCCTACACGATCATGCTCACTGCGGTGCTGCTGACCGCCGGGTCGATGGCCGACATCTTCGGCCGCAAGGTGGTGCTGAGGGTGGGGCTGGTCGTGTTCACCCTTTCATCGGTGGCGTGTGCTCAGGCACCCAATGCGACGTTCCTCGACTTCGCCCGGGGCGTCCAGGGCATCGGTGGGGCGATGATGTTCGCCTGCTCGCTGGCGCTGATCGTGCAGGAGTTTCCCGCCAATGAACGGGCGGTCGCATTCGGTGCCTACGGAGTCACGACCGGCGTCTCGATCGCGCTCGGCCCGATCATCGGCGGCATCCTCGTGCAGGCGATCGGCTGGCAGGCGATCTTCTACGTCAACGTCCCGATCGGCATCGTGGCGTTGATCGTGCTCGAGCGCAAGGTGGTGAATCTTCCCGGCCCGGAGACGGCAATCGACTGGGGCGGGACGGTCACGTTCACCGGAGGCATGTTCCTGGTGATCTTCGCGACGATCCGGGGCAACGTCGACGGCTGGACCAGCCCGACGATCCTCGGCTGTTACGCGGCCGCAATCGCGCTGTTCGCTGTCTTCGTCCCGCTCGAGCTGCGCCGGAAGTTCCCGATGTTCGACCTGAGGCTGTTCAAGAACCCGACCTTCGTCGGCTCCTCGGTCTCAGCCTTCACCATCGCCTTCTCGGTGCTGTCGCTGATCTTCTTCATGACGACCTGGTTCCAGTCGATCCTCGGTTACTCGGCTTTGGGCGCCGGATTGCGGCTGCTCGTGTTCACCTCGGTCGCGTTCGCGCTCGGCCCGCTGGCCGGCAGGTTGACCGACACGGTCGACCCTCGGATCGTGCTGACGCTCAGCCTTGGGCTCGGTGCGGTCGGAGCGTTGATCATGACCGGCGTCGACGGCCGCTCAAACTGGACCGTCCTGATCCCCGGCATGGTGGTGACCGGGGCCGGCTTCGGCCTCATCGGACCCACGCTCGCTTCGACCGCGGTCGGCGTGGTGCCGCCGTACCGCGGCGGGATGGCAGGCGGCATCAGCGCCGTGTGCCGTAGCCTCGGGACCGCCGCTGGGTTTGCGGTCCTCGGCGCGCTGCTACAGCACCAGGTCCTCACCCACGTGACAAGCGCAGTCGCAGGCAGCCCGCTCGCCCCCGCCGCCAAGGGGCTGGCGGGCGGGATATCCGCCGGTGCCACGCCACAACTCCTGCAGAAGGTGCCTGCGGTCTTCCGACCCGGCCTGGCGAACGTCGCCCGCGACGCCTACGCGGCCGGCCTCAGCACGGTCTTCACCGTCGCCGCGGCGGTCGCCGCCGCGGGCGCGATCGTGGCCTTCGCGCTCGTCCGGAAGAGGCATCTGCGAGCCGCGGGTCCGCCCACCGGCGGCCCCCCCACCGGGGGCCCGCCCACCGGCGGCCCGGCGGTCACGCCTCCCTCGACCAGCTGACCGCTGGCTTCCCTGCGGCACACACAGCAAGAGACACAGCCGTTACCGACAAATCGAGACTAGTCGTACTCGACGCGTCGATATTGGGTTAACAACTCGCCATCGAGTCGGACAAGAATGTCATTAACCACACAGCTCACAAAATCCGGCTTTTGTCCGGCCCGGTTCTTGACGACTAGGCAGTAGACGGTCGATTTGATACGGCCGTCATCCAAAGGCTCTAGGTTCACCATGTTGAACCAGTGTCGCCGCTGCTGCGGGTCAGTCTTGAACTGCTCGGCAACCTTGTACACGTCACGGGTGATGCCGGCCCGTGTGCGGGAACCGGGCTGCCCCGGTGAGTGGATGAACTCGGCATCATCGGTGAACGTGGCAGCGTATCCTTCGGCGTCGACGCGGTCCAGTCGTTGCATCTGCATCGCGTAAAACTGCTGAACCTCGGCGTACAGGTTGGTCGAGCTGATCACATCGGTCATCGAGTTCCATGCCTCCCATTAGGAGTCGCACAATGGCACCGGGGCCGCTCGCCTCATCCTGTGCATTTCGGTCCAACGGCTGCGAAAACGTCGCGAGACTATCATAGGCGAGAGGGCGTGTGGAGCCGCTTTTGGGTCTCGCATCGGGCGCTGGGGAACCCCCCGGTTTCTCACACGCGTTCATTCGCGGCAAGTAGACTTCTCTAGCCGTGGCCCTCGATCAGATCGAGCTTGCTCACTCGCCTCTGTTCGCCGGGCTGTCCGCGGCTCGCCTGAGTGAGATTGTCGGGGAGATGACGGCGCGGCTGTTCGAGCCCGGGGAGCACCTCTATCGAGTTGGCGATTCAAGCGATCGCATGTGGGCGATCACGGGTGGGCTGGTGCATGTGATCGCAGCGGGCGCTCGCAACGGATCGAGTGACGTCGTCGGCCGGCTGCGCCGAGGCGACACGTGCGGCGAGGTCGGCGTGATCGTCGGCGAGCCTCGCACCGAGGCGGCGATCGCCCGCACATCGACATCCGCGATGGAGCTCGGCGGCGCTGAGTTTGCGGAACTGGCGAGCCGCGAGCCGCAGATCCTGACCAACATGGTCCGCCTGATGCGGTCGCATCTGTCGCGCGCGCACCAACAGCTGGATAGCCGTCGCGGCGAGCAGGTTGCGCTGGCCTTCGCGGATTCGGTCGCGGCGATGCGTCTCCCACTCATCTCGGCAGCGACCAGGGCGACTCCGAGGCCGCTGACGGCGCTGGACCGAGAGCTGTCGTTTGCGGGCTCGGTGGTCACGGCCGACCACATCGCCTCGGACGGTGTGACCGTCATCCTCGATTCGGACTTCGACCCCGCTTCGATATCGGCCGTGGCCGGGGAGGTAGACCGTGTCATCGTATTCGCGGGCACGGCCTCGGAGAGCGCCCGGCTCGGTGAGCTCCACCGTGATGCCGCAACGCCTGGAGATCCGATCGAGGTGGTGCTGGTTGGGGACGAGGCCGCGTCGGCGGCGCGGGCGTGGCGCGCCGATTCACCGTTACGGGTCATCCGGCGCTGCCAGCGAGTCGGCGGCGGTCAGATTTCCGGTACCGACCTCGGCTGGCTGGCGCGGCACATCACGCGCACGAAGCTCGGTCTCGCACTCGGGGCGGGAGGGGCCAAGGGCTTTGCCCACCTCGGGGTGCTCGACGTGCTCGAACGCGCCGGTTACGCGATCGACTACGTCTCCGGAAGCAGCATCGGTGCGATCGTCGCCACATGCATCGCGCTCGGCATGGATGCCGATGCGATCGACGGCGCGCTGCGGCAGGCATTCGACGCAGCGACCGTGGATGCGATCTTCAAACGGTCGCTGGGGGGCGCCACCGGGTTCTACCTGCTCGAGCAGCGATTGCGCGAGACCACAGGCGATCGGACGTTCGAGGACACTCTGATCCCCCTGACTGTCATGGCCGTCGATCTGTCGGCGCGCGCGCCGGCCCCGCTGCGCGAGGGTCCACTGTGGCAGGCGTTGTTGGCCGCGACTGCGCTGGCGGGGGTGTTTCGGGCGTACGAGCGCGACGGACGCAGGTTCGTGGACGGCATGGCGCTGGTACCGGTCCCCACCGGTGCTGTGCTGGACGACGGCGCCGACTTGACCGTGTCCGTCAACCTGTTGTCCGACAATATGCTCGATCGTTGGCCGGGCGACGCGGCGCCTGCGCCGCTTTCTGAGTCCCGTCGCCGGCCGGGCATGCTCGACACGCTGCTGGAGGTCATGGACCTCAGTCAGCTCGACGACAGCGTCCGCCATGCGGCGCTCGCCGATGTCGTAGTGTCGCCGTGCTTTGGTCCCTGTGACTGGCGCGACTTCCACCTGGCCGACCTTTTCAGGGCTGCCGGTCAACAGGCCGCGGAGGCCACGTTGTCGCAGCTACGGGCGCTGGCCCGACCCGTGGCATGAGCATCCATACCGACCGAGAGGAAGCACATGAACGAGCCTAGGAAAGTTGGGTTGGAAGATCTGAAGCGGATCCTGGTCGACCGCGTGGGCCTCCCCGCAGAGGACATCCCGGACGACCTCACGACGACCTTCGACGAGCTCGGCCTGGACTCCCTGGCGTTCATGGAGATCGCGCTCGCGGTCGAGCAGGAATACGGCCTCCAGGTCGATGAAGAGGACGCAGAGCGCATCATGACCCTCGGTGAGGCGCTCGACTACGTCAACGGCCGTCTCGCCGAAGAGGCGTCCGCGTAAGCGCTCACACCTTCATTGCCGATGGGTGACGGAGTGGTCGGCGGCTGAGACGCAGCCCCGCTTGCGAATAGCCATAGGTTTGCGTTAGCGTCGGGTCATGGACAAGACCGCGTTTGTTTTTCCTGGGCAAGGATCACAAAAGGTCGGGATGGGAGCCGACCTACGTGAAGCCCGGCCCGAGCTGTTCGATCGCTACATGGGCCTCGCCGACCGGACGTCCGGGCTGGAGGTCAGCAGGCTCGCGCTGGAGGGACCGATTGAGGAGCTCACTCGGACCGACGTGGCTCAGCCGGCGCTGTTCGCACTATCGCTCGCGGTGGCGGAGCTGGCGAGCGAGGCCGGGCTGCGGCCGGCTGTGGTCGCGGGTCACAGCCTCGGCGAATACACCGCTGCGGTCGCCTCGGGCGCGCTTGCTCTGGAGGACGGGATGCAGCTGGTCTCGCAACGTGGCCGTTTGATGGCGAGTATCCAGAACGAGCGGCCCGGAGCGATGGCGGCGATCATTGGGCTGGGTCAGGACGCCGTCGAACGTCTCTGTGGCGAGGTGGCGAGCCTTGGTGTGGTCGCTCCAGCCAATCTGAACACCCCCGAGCAGATCGTCGTCTCGGGAGAAGAGCGGGCCGTTGAGCGCGTCGTGGAGCTTGCGCCTGGCGCCGGCGCCAAGCGGGCGGTACGACTTCAGGTCGGGGCAGCGTTCCACAGCCAGATGATGAAGCCCGTCCAGGAGAAGCTGGCGGTGGCGATGGGGGCGATCTCATGGAGCGATCCTGTGGTGCCGATCGCCAGTAATGCCAGCGGTGATCTCGCCTCGAACGCCGAGCAAGTGCGTCAGGCGCTGATCGACCAGATTGCGAGCCCGGTCCTCTGGGTGCAGTGCGTGAAGACGATGATCGCCCACGGATGTCGGAGCTTCCTGGAGCTCGGACCCGGCCGCGTACTTGGCGGGCTCGTGCGCCAGATCGACCGCGACGTGGAAGTGTTCGCCGCTGATTCTCCGGTCAAGCTCGAGCAGTTCAGCGCAGGCCGAGCCGCGGTGCATTGACAACGACAGGAGGCCGTCCGGTGGCATTAGATGTACCACAGCAGGTACTCGACTACCTAAAGGGAGAGAAGACCGTCACGCTCGCGACCGCGTCGTCCGACGGTGTCCCTCATGCCAGCACATTCATGTATGTGAACGACGGCCCGGAGCTCTACTTCTGGGCTCGTCCGACGTCGACGACCGCGAAGCACATCCAGGCAAATCCCCGTCTCTCGTTTGCGATCGACGAGTATGTCGAGGACTGGAACAAGGCCAGGGGGATCCAGGGCGAAGGCCAGTGCCAGCTGGTCTCCTCAGGAGACGAGATCGCGCGGGCGGTCGGCCTGTTTGCCGAGAAGTTCCCGTCACCCTCGTCCGGCGCTTCCACCACCAACATCTCCTTCTTCAAGATCACTCCGACCTCGCTTCAGTTCATCGACAACTCCGGTGCCACGATCAACGTGTCCGAGGATGAGTTCGGCATGGACTTCCACCGTCAGCAGGTGCTTTCCGAGTGAGGACGCCGCGCCTGCAGTGTGGGGCGCTGAACGAGGTGGGGTCGTGACGGTCACCTGAGGCCGACCTGACGCCCTGCTAACCGGGTGCGACCGGCCTGTACCGCCCGCCGTGGAAGATCAGGGGCGATCCGTCGGCCTCGAACGCCAGATCCAGCACCTCGCCGATGAAGATCTCGTGGTCGCCCGCCACGTGGGTTGCGTGGAGCCGGCAGTCGAGGTAACCGATCGCCCCCTCGAGAACCGGCGAACCACTAGCGGCGATGCGGTGCGGAACCTCACGGAAAGCGTCGCGCCCGCGGGGGCGATCGCGCGATGCGAAGTATCGAGAGATCGGTTCCTGCTCCTCGGCCAGGATGTTGATCGCGAAGCAGCCGTTGCGCTGAATTTGCTCGCTGCCCTCTGACTGGCTGATCACGCACACCAACACCAGCGGCGGGTCGAGCGACACCGAGGAGAAGGCGTTGGCGGTCATGCCGTAAGCGTGCTCCTCGCCGCGGGTGGTGACGACGGTCACGCCGGTCGCGAAAGAGCCGACCGCGGACCTGAAGTCCTTGCTCGTGAACTCGGGCATGTTCGGCGGTCCGGGCTACTCGCTGCTCCGGTCCAGGCGAGCCCGGATCACCTGATCGAAATCTGGGGTGATCTGCATCGCCTCGGCGACGAGGTCGCGAAAGCCGTCACGCTCCAGGGCCAGCAGCTTTGCGTCGGTCGTCGCCCGCAGGGTGGCCGAACGTGGCTGGTCGCGCATGATCGACACCTCTCCGAACAGCTGTCCCGCCTTCAGCGACGCGATCCGCCGCTGGCTGCCGTCCTCGTCGCGCAAGGCCTCCGCCTCGCCGTCCACGAGGATGAAGAACTTGTCCGCCGGCGCTCCCTGCCGAACGATCGTCTCGCCGGCCGCAACGTCGATGCTCTGCAGGGTCGCGATGACGCTCTCGACGCGTTGCACGGGCAGGTCCGTGATCACACTGTAGGAGCGCTCGCGATGAAACTCGACACCGAACGTCCCTGGAGCGGTCCCGGCATGCCCGGACGCCGCCGTGTTGTCGATGAACTGCAGCTCGGTGGGAGTGATGCGGAAGAACGAGATGCTCATCGTCGAGCCGGGGGACAGCTCCGGGAACTTCTGACCGAACAGGTCGGCGACGCGGGCGATCTGCTCGCCGCTTAGCAGCACGGAGCACTCGCCCATTCCCTGCACGCCGCGCGTCTGGTTCAGATCCTCGGTGTAGTCGTCGACCGTGAATGCGACCACGGGATTCTGGGCGAGCTGGCGCGCCGTGATGGTGGTGGCACGGCTCCAAAAGTAGAGCGTGGGACCGTCGCTGACGTACAGGAACGTGCTCGCGCGCGGAATCGCAGCCGGTGAGGCGGTCGCGAGGGTCAGCGCCTTGTGTTGCTGCAGGTACTGGAGCACCTGCGGCGGCACGTCAAGCGTCGCCTGGCCTGCGCTCATTGATGGCTCCTTTCTCGGTCGGAAGGGACGGCGCGAGGCGCCATCCGGCCGGCCGCATCGGTTTGGCGCGCGGTAACAGCTCGTCCTCCACGACGATCCACATCCCTCGCGTTGCCGGCGACGACCTCCAAACGCGCGCCCGGGGTGTTCATGGGCGGACTCTATCGAGAGCCACGCGCCATCGGCCGTGCTCGTGCACCAGCTGCAGCTGGATGGGTTCGCCCGTCCCGTGGATCGAAAGCTGAACGGTTGCCTGCTCAAAGTCGACCGTCAGGCGGATGGTCAACGGCGCCTCTCTGATTGAGGATTCCGGCTCGCTTCGCACCCGCGCCTTCACGACCGGATGGCGGATCGTCTCTGGGACGCCTCCGGCCACCGTCGCCGCGCGCACATCGACCTCGGGCCGCGCCGGTGCCGCCGCGACGGGGGCCGACCGGACGACCAGCTTGGTGGCGCCGACCTCAATCTCATCACCGACCGTGAGCACGGCGGGCGTGTTCAACCGGGTCCCGTTGACGACTGTGCCGTTTCTCGACGACAGGTCCTTGATCGTGAACTCACCGTTTGGCGCGCGGACGATCTCGGCATGGTGGCGTGAGAGCTCGGGATCGTCTGCGAGCCGTCCGGGACCTTCCGAGTGGCGGCCGATGACGAGTCGCTCGTCGACCACGATGCTGAACCCGCGTGCCCTGCCCGCTGCGACTTCGAGGCGCAACTCGTTCTCGGCTATCACGCTGTAGCTGACCCCCGTGAGCTTTACCGCGGCGCGGCCTGAGGCACCTGGCTTGCTTGGCCGGGGTACGGTCCCCGGCCGCAGGTGTCGAGCGACGTCCTACTTGACCGCCAACCCGCTTAGTCCGGGGCTCCGGATCTCGGGAGTTGACGTGACGAAGCTCAGGGTCCCGTTGCGATGGACCCTATACACGTTGATCAGGCTGTTGTTGCCCGGCGCCGTCTGGCTCGGCGGGCTGGCCTCCAGAAAAGAGACCACGTACAGGTACCTGTCATCCGGCGTCACCGCGTCGTCCGTCTCGAGGAATTGAGACACGGGCGCGGTGTTGCCGATCAGCGTCAGCGTGCCGATTCCCGACAGCTTGTACTCGGCGATGCTCGGCCCCGGCGTTGGCGTACTGGTTATGCCGTTGCCCGAGTTGACCACATAGGCGTAGCGCTGATTGTGGGTGATCGCGACCCAGCAGGGGGCGTACCCGTTCGTCGACAGGCCGCTGATCGGGGTCATCGTCGCGTTCGTCACGCTGTAAGTCTGGGCGTTGCCCGAACCCGGCTTGAAGCTGTTGACCTGCGCCACGACGGCGGAGCCATACGAGTCGAACGCGAACGCGAACGGGAAGGGTGTAGTCGAGTTGTGCGCGGTCCCCGCACCCGCCACGCCGTTGCTGACCGGGAACGTGTCGATCGTGTTTGCCGTCCCGCCGGCGGGCGGCGGTCCGGCCGTGGTTGCGAGCACCGTGACCATCAGGAGCTTGCCGCTCGGGTCGAAGCCGATCTGCCTCGGCGCCGTGGGAAGGGCTCCGTCGAGGAGCGGCTGCGTCGAGCCGGCGATCGCGGTCAGCCTTCCTGTCTGGGAGAAGCGGAAGCCCGCGATGTTGGTGCTGTTCGAGTTCAGCACGTAGAGCACGTTTCCATGAACCGTCAGGCTGTTGGGGAACTTGCCGCCGGAGTCGATCAGGCTGACCTTGCGCAGACCCTTGTTGGTCACCCGGAACGAGGTGATGTTGTTGCTGCCGGCGTTGACCGCGAACAGCACCTTCCCGTCCGGCGTCAGCACGACCTCGCCCTGCGTGTCCAGGGACGGACACCCTCCGGGGGGGTTGCACGGCCCCTGCTGCTCGTGCCCGCCGCTCCCACCCGTCGACACGGCACCAGCCCGCTTGAGCCTGCCGTTCGCGTAGCGGCCGAAGATCAGAACCTGGTTGTTCGGCGAAGCGTTGGTCTCCGTGTAGACGAAGCCAACCGGCTTGCCCGCATACCCTCCGCCCGTGCCTGGATGATGCTTGGCGGCTTGCGCAGTGTTGTGGGAGGAGAAGTAGATCACCAGCGCAATCGCGGTGACCACGACGCTCCCGAACGAGAGCACCACTGGAACCCAGGAACGCGACGCGAGGCCGCGGCTACGCCGCGCGGTCGGTGGGACGAACTCGCCCACGACCACGCGCGGGGGGGTTGGCGCGCCCGCTGACGCCGGCGCAGCCGGCTCGGGGATCGGCCGGGCCCTGGTCACCTGCGGGTCGGCGATCGGCCGGGCTCTGGTCACCTGCGGCTCGGGGATCGGCCGGGCTCTGGTCGCCTGTGGGTCGGCGATCGGCCGGGGTTTGGTCAGCTCCGGATCGGCGAGTCCACTCACTCGTGTTGCCTGGACCGGTAGTACGCCGCTCACCTCGAGCACGGTCTTCCCGAGCCGAATCTTGGCACCGCCGCCAACGCGGGTAGGCCCCTCAATCCGTTGGTCGTCGACGAACGTCCCGTTCGAGGAGCCGAGATCCTCGACCTCGACCGCGCCGACGACGCTTCGCACCACCGCGTGCCGCCGTGAGATCTCGGCGTCGTCGATCACCACATCGGCGTTCTCGCGGCCGATCACGACCTCGTGCGTGAGCTCGATCGTCTGCCCCGTGCGTGGGCCGCTCCTGATCTCCAGTCTGGCCACCACGCGCAGCGTACAGTGGTCGCTGGTCGACTGCAACCACACAGTGTCACTACCCGGTGTCAGCCGGTCGGGTCGAGCCGCCGCCGATCCGCCCCCTCGGCTGGGATAGAGTCCGCCCATGAGCCCACCGACAACGCGCCTCGAGGTCGTCGCCGGCAAGGCGGTAGGAATGTCGATCCTCGTCGAGGGGGACCTGCTGATCGGGCGCCACGCCGAGGGCGCCGGCCGACTCGGCGAGGACGAGGAGATCTCGCGATCGCACGCTCGCGTGAGCGTGGACTCCAGCGGCTTGGTCGCGATTGAAGATCTCGGCTCGACCAACGGTACGTTTGTGAACGGTTTGCGAATTTCAGCACCCCAGATCCTGAGGGAAGGAGACACGATCGAGATCGGTGGCTCGGCTCTTGTCGTTCGGGAGCTGCCGCCGCCGGTTTCCGAACAGTCAGCCGTGCAGCAACCCACGGTCGTGCCGGGAGCGCAGCCGCCGCCCCCGCCGGCCCCCATCCCTGCTCCGCCTGGACCACCCACCGAGGAGGCCCGCGAAGCGCCGCCGCCGAACCTATCGCTGACGCTGGAGGTCGACTTGGATGGCCAGGAGGCGCGCCTGTTTCTCAATGGCGAATCCGAGCCTCTGCGATTCCTGCTCGAGGCCGGACGATGGCGTGCCGCGCCCTCCACCCCGGCACGGGAGCAAGGGGCCTGATCCGCCCCGGAGTGAGAGCGGACCGGGGGCGTGTACGGCGAACGCTGAGAGCCTTCGGGGGCCGCCGCGCGCTGACACCAAACAGACCGGCGGGCCCCAACTTTCAGCCCGCCGGTCTGTTTTTAGGTGAAGTTAGTGAAGTTAAGTTAGTTTAAGTCAGTTAAGTTAGTAAACAACGAGCCCCGAAACCCCAAGGGGCAGCGTGTTTCGGCGTGGGGGTGAGGCGGGTCATGCTCCCGCCCGCCCCGATGCGGTGCCTTGGACAACGTGTTCGCAACGTAGCCCGTGCCGCGCGAACGTACCGGTCGACGTGAGGTGCGTGCGGGTGTAGGATCGCCATGCGCCCGCCTGGGGACGACGGACGCGCAAGGCTTCGAAACCTCACCACATCAGGGCCGATCTTGTGTCCACATCCTGTTCCAACGACGGAGGGTGATCTCCCATGGCTGATCCCACTACCGGTCGGCGGCTTGCTCCCGGTGACACTGTTGCCCCGCGGCAACTCGCAGCGGTCTCCGGCGAATCGGTCAGCGTGCCAGACCCGGGGCAGCTGGTCCATCTCGAGCTGCTCCGGTTTGCCGGGTGCCCGGTCTGCAACGTGCATCTCCGGTCCGTGATCCGGCGCAAGGACGAGCTCGCGGCGGCGGGCATCAAGGAGGTGGTCGTGTTCCATTCCAGCGACGACGAGCTGCGCAAGTATCAACCCGAGCTGCCGTTCGCGGTCATCGCCGATCCTCACAAGAAGCTCTACGCCGAGTTCGGCGTCGAGGCATCGCGACGGGCCGTCCTCAACCCGCGCGCATGGCCGGCGATCCTCCGGGGCATGGCTCACACGGTCAGCGCGACGCTCCGGCGCAAAGAGAAGGCCCCGCCGATGAAGCCCGAGAACGGCTCGCTCGGATTGCCGGGCGACTTCTTGATCGCCTCGGACGGCCGCATCATCGCCAGCAAGTACGGCAGCCACGCCTATGACCAGTGGAAGGTCGACGAGGTGCTCGAGCTGGCCAAGGGCCAGGGCGCCGGCGGCGTGGCCTCGGAGGCCGGCGCCGCCCCCGGTGCCCCGACCTCCTCCCAGTAGAGCTCGCGACGAACGCCGAACGAGTCCGTCACCCCCGCGCAGCCCGATGCCGCGCACCAACCGGCCGCACGTGGCTACCGAGTCGCGAAATAGATGATCAGGGCGAGCGCGACCAGCACGAACACGGCGAGCGGCGCCAGCTGCGCCCGACGCCGAACGCGGACATCGAGGAACCTGTCCAGCTTGGGTGTACTCGACCTCGCGTCGCTTGGCTCGATCTCGGCCTTGATCACCTCGGGATCGACGTACGCGGGAGCCAGCGGCGCAGCGGCGAGTCCAGCCGGGACCGCGCGAATCGCCGAGGGCTGAGCCGCAACTTGCGCGGCACTGCGTAACTCGATCACTGTCACCCCGACGAGCAGCTCATCGCCCGGATCGAGGCGAGCGGGCCCATACAACTCGTTCTGGTTGACGAATGTGCCGTTGGCCGACCGCAGGTCCTCGACGACCGCTGAGCCGTCGGCGGCCGGGCTTACCCTGGCATGGTGACGCGACACCTCGCCGTCCTTGAGGACCAAACCCGTGTCTGGTGCCCGGCCGATCACGATCGGCCCCTCAAGCACCACTCGCCGACCCGCGTCGGGGCCTTCGACGATCTCGAGCGTCAGCGGCTCGCTCATCGCGGGTGAGAATAACCTCCAGCGCTCGAGCCGTGCGTCATTTTTGCGTTCGCTGCGCTGGGAGGGGAACGATCGCGACGCGGGCTCCACCGGCGATGAGGGTCAAGATTTTCTCGCTCTGAGCCCGCGGAAGGAATACGATCTCCGCAGATGGGGGCATCGGCACCAAGAGACTCGGTGATCGCCGTTGTCGGGGATGGCTTCGGGTCGCTGATCGTGCACGGCACCGCGCGCTACCTCGGCTTCACCAACGAGGAGCTGACCATCTTCGGGCCGAGCGACAACCCCGTCGGCACCTACCAGCAGTTCGCCACCAACCTGGGCCAGACCGTGCTGAGATCAGAGTCGGAGTCGCATTTCCTGGCCCCCGACTGGCCCACGTTCGCTCAACTCGACGCGTGGGGACACAGGTCCCTGAAGCCGCTGTGGCGGTCGACCACGCGCAAATACAACCCCGGCGTGCCGGAGATCCTGACCGAGGCCACGGTCGTCAAGGAGCGCATGGGCTGGGAGCAGTCGCGCGTGCCGCTGCGCGTCGGCTGGTTGCAGCGGCAGACGCAGCCGATGCCGCACTTCGTCATCTACGACGAGCAGGCGAACTTCATCGGCCGCGCCAAGCACGTGATGCTCGCGCCGGGGCACGGGCCGCTGTCATTCCCGCCGGTGCTGGCCAAGGCGCGGCAAGACCCGCTTCTGGCCGACCGGGTCGTTCAGGCATACGAGCCCAAGCAGTACGCACCGGACGGGCGCTACATCGTGCTCGGAGCAGGCATCGCCTCGGTCAACGAGTGGGCGAACATTCTCGACACCGGCGCCTCGGTGCTCGCGCTGACCCGCAACCCGCAGCCCGATACGCAGGACCTAAACGTCCCCCGCTGCCTGTTCGAGTCGATTGGGATCGACGCGTACGTCTCGCTCACGTTCGAGGAGCGAATTCAGTTCCTCGGGCGGGTGCTGGCGGGGACCCGGCCCAAGCGCAGGCAGTGGCTTGCGAGGATCGAGGCGGGCCAGAAGGACGGCCGGTTCGATGCCCTGGTCGGGGAGATCGACCAGGTCGAGCCAGGGCGGGCCGGGCTGCGTGTCCATGTCACCAGCCGCCACGGCGAGGACCCGGGATGGCTGGACGTGACGGGCGTCGTTGCCGGGACGGGCTTCAATAAGTCGGTCCTGACGATCCCGTTGCTGAGACGGCTGATCGAGTTCTACAAGGTTCCCGTGGTCGAAGGACGCATAAGGCTCCAGACCAACTGCGGCGTGCCCGGCCTGGACCGTCCTGAGTCGCGTCTCTGCTGCATGGGCCTGATCGCCAACAACGTGATCCCCCACGGCGACACGATCGCCGGCCTCAAGTTCATCGGTCGGCGTTTCGTCGCCGACTGCGCCCGAGCCGAGCGGCTGCGCAAGCGACCGTTCGGATCGCGACTTGCGCTCCAGTTCTCGATGGGGCGTGATGTCGCGCACGCGCTGCGCAACGTGTCCCCGACCCAGCAGCTCGCGTAGGCAGGGTCTCGATGTGCCCCACCGTTCTAGGCCGCGTCGAAACGAGATGGGCGATCCTGATCATCCCCGCCATCATCGCCGCCGTGATCTCGCTGGTCACCGGCAACCCCAGCTGGATCGTGCTGATCGGCCTGTACTTCGTGATCGGCGTCGCGCTCGACACCGCCTTCTACCCGTTCATCATCCGCTGGCAGCCTCCGTGGCTCACGTTCACGCTCGCGGTCGGCGAGTTCATCCTCGTCTACGTCGCATCCAAGACGCTAACCGGGATCCACTTCGAGTCCGATCTCGAGCCGATCCTCGCGTTCTGGATCGCCTGGTGGATCGCGATCTGGACGAAGGTAGTGATCCTGCCGCTGCTGTCGCTGAGCTGGATCGAGAACGCGGGCGAGTTCCGCTCCACGGACTGGTCCGTTGCGCCCGAGTATCTGCCCCTCCCGGTGACGGCGTTCACCCCTCAGCTGGAAGGAAGCGGGCCGCCGCCGCTGGCCCGGAAGTTCTCCGCCGCCGTGATCGAGATCCCCGAGGAGCTGCGCCGCGCTCCGAGCCCGTCAGGGGTGCACCGGGTGCCGACGGGCCCGCCGCCCTCGAGCCGAGCCCCCGCGTAGGCGATGCGATGCGCGCCGTGTCCGCGCTCAGGCGATGCGGTGCGCTCTTCGGGTTGCGGCTGGGTACGGGCCGCTACGCGGCGGCCGCCGTCGCCTCGGAGGCCAGGAATTGCTCGACGAAGTCCGTCGAGACGTCGCCCGAGCGGAACCGCTCGTCGGCCAGCACGCGACGGTGGAAGGGGATCGTGGTCCTGACCCCGCGCCCCTCGATCTGGAACTCGCTCAACGCGCGGTCCATGCGCTCGATCGCCTCCGGTCGGGTCGGCGCCCAGACGATCAGCTTGGCGATCAGCGAGTCATAGAAGGGCGCGATCGCCCAGCCCGGATAGCAGTGCGAGTCGACGCGGGTCCACGGTCCGCCAGGCGGCACGTACACGTCCAGCCGGCCGGCGGCGGGGGCGAAGTCGCGGTCGGGGTCCTCGGCATTGACGCGGCACTCCATCGCATGGCCGCGGAGCACGACGTCGTCCTGCGACACCGACAGCGGCTCGCCCGCGGCGACCCGAATCTGCTCCTGGATCAGGTCGACGCTCGTGATCATCTCGCTCACCGGGTGCTCGACCTGGATGCGCGCGTTCATCTCCATGAAGCTCAGGTTTCCGTCGTGATCGAGCAGGAACTCCATCGTGCCCGCGCCGCTGTAGCCGACCGACAGCGCGCCCCTGACCGCCCGCTCGCCGATGTCGCGGCGCTGCTCGTCGGACAGGTGCATCGAGGGTGCCTCCTCGATCAGCTTCTGGTGGCGGCGCTGGACCGAGCAGTCGCGCTCGAAGAAGTAGACACCGTTCCCGTGCGAGTCGCAGACCAGCTGGATCTCGGTGTGACGCGGCGCGTCCAGGTAGCGCTCGATGTACACCGCGCTGTCCTTGAACACCGCTTGCGCAGTGGAGCGGGTGGTCTGGTAGAGCCGCGCCATGTCCTCCTCGCGACGCACCACGTTCATCCCGCGTCCGCCGCCGCCGGCCACGGCCTTGATGATCACCGGATAACCGATCGACGCGGCGATCTCGAGCGCCTCGTCGACGGTGCCGACCGGCTCGACCGTGCCGGGCAGCAACGGAAGCCCCGCCTTCTGCATCAGGTCGCGGGCGATCGCCTTGTCGCCGACCTTCTCCATCACGTCGGGCTTCGGGCCGATGAACGTGATGCCGTTGTTGGCGCAGATCTCCGCGAAGAACGGGTCCTCGGAGAGGAACCCGTAGCCCGGGTGAAGCGCATCGGCACCGGTCTTCAGCGCGGCGCCAATCACGTTCGGGATGTGCAGGTAGCTCTTGCCCGGATGGTTCGGTCCGATGTGCACCGCCTCGTCCGCGAACTTCACGACGGCCGACTCGGCGTCGCAGGTCGAGTACAGCGCGACGGACTTGATTCCGAGCTCGCGGCAGGCACGGGCCACGCGCAGGGCGATCTCTCCCCGGTTTGCGATCACGACCTTCTCGATCACGCTGCGCCCCTATCCCTCGGCCGGCTCGAGGTACATCAGGACCTGCTCGAACTCCACCCATTCGCCGTTCTCGACGGCGATCTCGGCCACCTTGCCGGTCTCCCCGGCGACAACCTCGTTCATCATCTTCATCGCCTCGACGATGCACACCGGCCTGCCGGCCTCGACCACCTCGCCGACCTCGGCGAACGGCTTGGCTCCGGGCTGGGAGGCGCGGTAGAAGGTGCCCACCAGCGGGGCGAGTACCGGGATGCGATTGTCGGCCGCGGGCATGTCGCCGAGCGTGAACACCCCGGAGGCCATCCGGGCCCCGGGAGCGACGCCCAATCCGGGGCCCGCGCTCGTGGCGACGGGCTGCCCGCTCGGGATTGCCCCTTCACCATCGGTCACTGCCGCGGGCAGCGAAACCGTGACCGGCGCGCCGCGCTCGATCTCGATCCGGTACTCGCCGGCGGCGACGGCGAAGCGTTGCACCGTCGTGCCCTCGAGCTTTCTGACCAGATCCCTCGCCTCGGCCCAGACCGACTCGATCATGTCGCGGTCGGGGTGCTTGTGCTCTGCTTTGTTCTCGCTCATGTGTCACCTGTGATCGGCGGCAGCACCGGCTGTCTACCCGGCGCACCGAACTTGCGGAAGCGGTCATAGCGCTGCGTGAGCAGCTCGTCGATGTCCAACGGGAGAAGCTCGGCGAGGCTGGCGATGAGCCCGGCGCGCAGATTTGCCGCCGCGGCGTTCGGATCGGTCTGGGCGCCGCCCGCGGGTTCGGGCACGATCGCGTCCATCACCCCCAGGCGGAGCAGCTCCGGGCTCGTGATCCGAAGTGCCTTCGCGGCGCGGGGCGCGGCGGCGGCATCCTTGAACAGGATCGTCGAGCAGCCCTCAGGGCTGATCACCGAGTAGTAGGCGTTCTCCATCATCAGTACGCGGTCCGCGGTGGCGAGCGCGAGCGCCCCTCCGCTCCCGCCCTCGCCGGTCACGACCGCGACGGTGGGGATCGGTAGGCGGGACATCAGCAGGATCGACTCGGCGATCGCGACCGACTGGCCGCGCTCCTCGGCGCCGATTCCGGGATACGCTCCCGGCGTGTCGACGATCGTCACCAGCGGTAGGCCGAAGCGAGCCGCGTAGCGCATGAGCCGCATCCCCTTGCGGTAGCCCTCGGGCTCGGGCATCCCGAAGTTGTGCTCCACCAGCTCGCTGGTCGCGTGGCCCTTCTGCTGACCGATCACCATGATCGCCATGTCTCCCAGGCGCCCGAGGCCGCCGATGAGCGCCCGATCCTCCCCGAACAGGCGGTCGCCGCGCAGCTCGTGGAACTCGTCCAGCGCGAGCGAGACGAGGTCGAGCATGCGCGGACGATCGATGTGCCGGGCCAGCTGCACCACGTCCCACGGATCGCCCGCCACGAGCTGCTCCGGATCGGTTACCGGTGGCTTGGCGTCCGTGCTGGGAAGCCGTCGCAAGCGGGCCTCGGTGTCCTCGCTGCGCGCCTGCTCGGCGAGAGCGTGGAGCGCCAGCAGGTTGCGCAGGGTTCGCCGCAGGTTCTCCCGCGGCTCGACCATGTCGAGCATCCCGTGGTCGAGCAAGAACGACGAGGTCTGGAAGCCGTCGGGGAGCTGCTGGTGGATCGTCTGCTCGATCACCGACGGGCCTGCGAAGCCGATGTGCGCACCCGGCTCGGAGATCAGCACGTCGCCGAGCGTCGCATACGAGGCACTGACGCCGCCATAGGTCGGGTCGGTCAGCAGCGAGAAGAACGGCACGCCTTCCTCGCCCATTCGCGCGACCGCCTGGCTTGTCTTGGCCATCTGCATCAGCGATACGCAACCTTCCTGCATGCGCGCACCGCCGGAAGCCGAGATCACCAGCAGCGGGATGCGACGCTCCAGTGCGAGCTCGGCGGCGCGCGTGATCGCTTCGCCGACGGCGCCGCTCATGCTGCCGCCGACGAAACCGAAGTCGATCGCCGCCACCACGATCGGGAGTTCCTCGATCGTGCCGGTGCCGTACAGAGCACCCGATTTCAGCCCGGTCTTGCGCTGGGCATCGCGAATCCGGTCCGCGTACGACTTGGAGTCGAAGAACGAGAGCGCGTCGAGTGGCTCGAGCTCGCCGCTCAACTCTTCGAAGCTGCCTGGATCGAGCAGCTGGGACAGCCGCTCGGAGAGGCGAAGGCGGAAGTGGTGGTTGCACTCCGGGCACACCCCGAGGTTGCGCTTCAGCCGCTTGTGGTAGACGAACGCCTCGCAGTTGGGGCAGCGAAACCATTCCGCCGACACCGGCCGGGCGGGCGCGGCAACGTCAGCCAACCAGATCACCTCCTCGGAGCAGACCGTCGTCGGCGAGCGTTCGGCGGTAGTCGGCCATTGACCTGGCCAGTGCGCCGTCCACCTCGTCCCGGGCCGGCGCAGGCGGCGATTCGTCGGCATCCTCCGCCACCGCCTCTCCCGTCTGCTCGCGCAGGAAGGCGGTGAGCACGGCGGTCAATCCATGCGGATCGATCGCCGCCGCCTGAGCCACGAGCTCGCCCGCGGGTTCCCAGCGGTGCCGCGCCAGCTCGACCTGGATCATCCCGTGCAGCGGGTAGGCCTCGTGACCGGGGACCTCGTCCAGGTCGCGCAGGCGCTCGAACGCGCTGCGGGACTCGTCCAGCTGACCGATCTGGAGACTGAGCTCAGCGACGTCGAGCCAGGCAAGCCTGTCCTCGGGGGCGGCCTCGGCAATTCTGCGCGCCTGCACAAGCGCGTCGTCGTACTGCCCGAAGGAGCGGTACATGTCGACCAGGCTGATCGACGCCGTCGAAGCGTCGTGGGCGAGGTCCACTGCACGCGCGAGGTAGCCGACGCCCTCGTCCCGGAGACCGGCGGCCAGCGCCGTGTGCCCCAGGTGGGTGAGCGCCAGCTGATCGTCGGGGTCAAGCTCGACCGCGCGCCGAAACGCCGCCTCGGCCTCGTCCATCGCGCCCTCGGCGGCGAGCGCCTCGCCGAGGTGATGCCAGGCGGCGGCATTGTCGGGCGCCAGCTCCGTGGCTCGCCGCAGATCCGCGACCGCGTCGTCAGAGTCCAGCTCCACGCCGGCCCGGCCCGCCAGCACCAGCAGCTCGACGTCATCCGGCGCCGAGCGCAGGCCCTCCCGGGCGGCGCTCAGGCTCGCGTCGAAATCCGCCGCATTGAGAAATCCCCGTGCCCGGTCGCGTGCGTCATCTACCGTCGTGCCCATGGGCCCCCCCTTTGTCGACTGGTCGATTGTCTCCGGCCGCGCGCTCTCAAGTCAAGGTCGCCGCTCACGCCGGCACCGGCTCGCCACTCGGCCACACCCACTCCTTGATCTCCACCGGATCGTCGCCGACCTCGCGGATCTGGGTCCGTATCTCTTCGCGGCGGCGCGTGAACTTGCCGATCGCTTCGCGCCCGCCGGCGACAGTGCGCACCGCGAACTCGCCCGACATTCCGCGGGTGAACTCACTGACCGCGATGTCGGCCCGGCTCAGAGCCTGGATGGCGAGGTTGAAGCGGTCGACCCCGTTCATCGCGAGCAGCTCGAACGGCGTTGTGGTCGTGCCCTCCTCGACGTATCCGCTGACGTGGAAGCGCTCCTGCTGAGGCCGGCGGTGAATCAGCTGGTGCACCGCCGACGGGTAGCCGTGGAAGTTGAACAGGACCGGCCGGTCGTCGGTGAACAGCTCACGGAACGCCTGCGGGGACAGCCCGTCGGGATGGGCCTCCGTGCGGGCGAGCGCGAACAGGTTGGTGACGTTCACGAACCTGACCTTGAGCTCTGGGACCTCGGTGCGGAGCAGGTGCGTGGCGGCCAGCAGCTCGACGGTGGGGATCGTCCCGCAGCCCGCCATCACGACATCCGGCTCGCCGTCGTCGTTGCTGGCCCAGGCCCAGCGCGACGCGCCGCGCCGGACGTGCTCGATCGCGTCGTCCATCGCCAGCCACGCGGGCAGCGGATGCTTCGAGGCGATCACCAGGTTGATGCAGCCGGTCGCCTCCAGGCAGTGCGCGAGCGTCGCCAGCAGCGTGTTCGAGTCCGGCGGGAGGTAGACCCGCGCGCTCTCCTCGCGGCGGTTGAGCATCGAGTTGATGAACCCGGGCATCTGGTGCGAGTAGCCGTTGTGGTCCTGGCGCCATCCCTGCGAGGTCAGCAGGTAATTGAGCGAGGCCACCGGCTCGCGCCACTTGGCCTCCTCGCGTGACATCTTCAGGAACTTCCCGTACTGGTTGACCATCCCGTCGACGATCGGGATGAACGCCTCGTAGCAGGGGAAAATCCCGTGGCGGCCGGTGAGCACGTAACCCTGGAGCCAGCCCTGGCAGTTGTGCTCGGAGAGCACCTCCATGATCCGCCCGCCGGGCACGTAGTCGGGGCTGATGTCGCGGTCCACGGGCCACTCGTAGGCGTGGTTCTCGGCGTCGAACACCGCGTTCAACCGGTTGGACGCCACCTCGTCCGGACACACGATCCTGAAGTTGCGCTGCTCGTGGTTGAGGCGGAACACGTCGGCCAGATACTTGCCGAGCGTTCCCAGTGCGCTGTCGGCGGCGGCGCCGGGGGCGCTTACCTCGACCGCGTGCTGCTCGAGCGACGGCAGCTGGAGCGGCACGCGCAGGCGCCCGCCGTTGACATGCGGGTTCGCGCCCATGCGCTTGTCCCCGGTCGGGCACATCGCCAGCACCTCCGGGCGCGGACCGCCGCGCTCGTCGAACAGCTCCTCGGGACGGTAGGACCGCAGCCACTGCTCGAGCGCCTGCAGGTGCACGGGATTCGTGCGCGCCTGCATCGCCGGGACCTGGTGCGCCTTGGATGTGCCCTCGATCTGGATCCCGTCGAGCTCGCGGATGCCCGTCCAGCCCTTCGGTGAGCGCAGCACGATCATCGGCCACGTTGGCCGTTCGGGGCGTCGGCCGGCGCGCGCCGCGGACTGCAGCTCACGGATCTCGCCGTAGGCCTGGTCGAGCGCGGAGGCGAGGGCGGCGTCGAGGTCGCCTCCGGACACGATCAGCGGGCGCCAGCCGAACCCCTCGAACAGGCAGGTCAGCTCGTGGTCGCTCATCGTCCCGTAGACGGTCGGGTTGGCGATCTTGTAGCCGTTGACATGCAGGATCGGCAGCACCGCGCCGCTGCCGACCGGGTCGAGGAACTTGTTCGAGTGCCAGGCGCCCGCCGTGGGCCCGGTCTCGGCCTCGCCGTCGCCGACGATGCAGGCGACGATCAGCTCGGGGTTGTCGAGCGCGGCGCCGAACGCGGTGGCGAGCGCGTAGCCGAGCTCGCCTCCCTCGTGAATCGTGCCGGGTACGATCGGCGCGATGTGGCTGGGGAAGCCGCCAGGCCAGGAGAAGCTGCGGATCAGCCGGCCCAGCCCGTCGCGGTCGCGCGAGAGCTCGGGCCTGACGTCCTCGAGGCATCCGTCGATCCACAGGTTGGCGAGGTTGGCCGGCGCGCCATGGCCGGGGCCGGTCACCAGCAGCACGCTGGCGTCGGTGTCGAGGATCAGCCGGTTCAGCCCGGCGTAGATCAGGTTCAGTCCGGGCACCGTTCCCCAGTGACCGAGCAGGCGGTGCTTGACGTGGTCGGGCTCGAGCGGCTCCTCGAGCATGTGATTGCCCTGCAGGTAGATCATCGCCGCGGCGATGTAATTGGTCGCGCGGCGGTAGAGCGCGAGTTGCTCGGTGGTGGCTGATGACGCTTCGGTAGACAAGTTGCCCCTTCCTGTTCCAGTACCTGGCTTGCGAACCTACATTGCGGGCCCCGGTGCAGGCAAGGGCTCGGGTTCTGCGATGTCCGCGGCATCCACGGGCTTGGGTCCCTCACGGATCGACCACAGCTTGATATGGCCCTGTCTCCCACGGATCTCGGTCTCGCCGACCTCGATGAGGTCGTCCGTCGGCGAGCGCAGCGCGTTCCTGGTCGAGTCAGACAGGAACAGCTGATGCGGGGTGCCCTTGGTCAGCGACTCGATCCGGGAGGCGGTGTTGGTCGTGTCTCCGACGGCGGCGTACTCCACCCGCCGCTCGGAGCCGACGTGCCCGGACATGACGTGCCCGCTGTTGAGGCCGATTCCCATTCGAACCCCCTCGCTCAGCCCCTCCTCGCGTAGCCACTCGTTGAAGCGCGGGAGGCGCACTTCGAGCATCTCGCGTGCCGCGGCCACGGCTCGGTCGGCGTGATCCGGCAGCTCGAGCGGGGCTCCGAAGACGGCGAAGATCCCGTCTCCCATGTACGACACGAGCGTCCCGCCGTGGTTGAGGATCGCGTCGCTCATCTCGCTCAGGTAGTGGTTGAGCACGTCGATCACCTGCGGCGGCGTGAGGGTCTCGGCCAACGTGGTGAACCCGCGCACGTCCGAGAACATCACCGTGCCGTCGCGCTGGACGCCGCCGAGCCGGAGGCCGTCGGCGCTGGCCAGAACCTCGTCGACGACGTTCTCGGGCACGAAGCGGGCGAACAGGTCAACCGTCCGGATGCGCTCGAACGCCTCGGTGACGAGCTGGACCGCGAGCGAGCCCACCGCGCTCAGGACCAGCGCGGTCAGCGGGTACACGACAGACACGATCCAGCCGGCGTTGAACAGGAGCTGGGCCACGATCGCGAAGATCAGGCCGATGGCGACCGCGATCGCCATCGAGATCACGGGCCGGACGCGCAGGGCGGCGAGCGGGACGGCCACGCCGAACAGCACGATCAACGCCACGTTGATCCAGCCCGGCACGGAGTTGAGCGGGAAGTGGCGCAGGACGGTGGCGGTCGCGTCGGCCTCGATCTCGACGCCGGGCATCTGGGGGTCGGTGGACGTGGCGTGGAAGTCCTCCAGCGACAGCTGGGTCTCGCCGACGAACACGACCTTGCCGCGGAAGTAGTTCGCGGGCAGCGGATGATTCCACCCGGACGGCGGCCCGTACTTGTTCGGGTCATACACGCTCGAGAACGACACCCACGGGATGGTGTGCGCAGCGCCCGGATAGTCGATCCAGCGGATTGCGCGGAACTGCTGCTTGGTGATCTTCTTGTGGGTGGCCATCTCGGCCGCGACCAGGTACAGCGTGGGAACGTTCTGGACCGAATAGATCATCTGGCGGTAGACGCCGCCGGGCTGGTTGGTCGGGAAGAGCGCGGCGCCCGGGCGCGAGCCGACCGACTGCAGAAGGGAGGTGCCCTTCCCCGAGCCCAGGAAGCGAATCTGCCCGTTGCCGTTCTGGTTCGGCGAGGTGGTATCGAACGCGGTGATCCCCGGGTGGTTGCTGATCGCCTCGAGCAGCGCGAGGTCGTCGCACGGGAAGGTGGCGCCCTGAATCTTGCAGGTCTTGCCGAACGTGGTCTTGTCGGCCAGCTCGATGTCGAACACGATCGCCGTGGGGTGCTCGGCGGCGATGTTGTTGATCAGCTGGGCGTAGTAGGCACGCGGGAACGGGAACGCGTTCAGGTCCTGGAACGTCTTATTGTCGACTGCGACGATTGCCAGGTTCTTAGGCGGCGTTTGGGTGCCCCGGACCGAGAAGCGGGCGTCGACCGTGTTGCCCTCAAGCGAGTCGAGCACGCCGGTGGCGTACAGAGTCATTCCGATCGCGGTCGCGCCTAGCGCCACCAGGGCGAGCAGCAACACGCGCAGGCGTTTGTTGCTGGCAATGCCGAATCGCCGCCTGCCCCGCATATCACCTCACCAGTTGAGAGTCCCCATGGGTGACTGGTCCCAGCACAACCCGCCCGTCATAGGTCGGCTGCGTGCGCCAGTCTACGCCGATACCGCGGCTCCCACAAGAGGATGGTTGTCCCCCGAACCGGTGCCGCAAGCGCTCAGGAGAACCGGATCTGGACGACCTCGCCGTTCTGCATGGCGACCCACACCGAGCCTGCGTTGACGGCGAGCGCGAGCGGTGGGCTTCCGAAGGCGACGGTGCCCGACACGGCCGGGTTGCCCGTGGCGTTGACCCGGTAGAGCGTCTTCGTCGCCTTGCTCAACGCCCACACGTACGGCCCCGGATCCATGGCCGCCACGGCCTCGAGCGTGGTCGCGACCGGGATCTGTGCGTTGACCCGGAGCTGGTCGGTCCGAGGATCGAAGCGAGTCAACGTGCCGTTGGCACTCGCCGTCCACACGCCTTGGTCGATAGTCACCGAGACCGGGCTCGGACCGGCGGCATATGCCGAGCTCGAACCGCTCTTGCCGGGATCCACCCGGACAAGGCCCTTGCTGGAGCCGTTTGCGCCCCATACCCATCCATCGCCGACGTCGAGGCCGCTTGCGGTGGGAGCGCTGTGCGCGGGGGTGCCGACTACCGTACCCCCGAGCGCCACATGGGTGATGGCGCCGCTCGAGTCAGCGACCCAGGCCGAGCTGTCCTGATCGAGCGCGATCGCGACAGGCGCCCCAGAGAGCTTGGCCCCGTGGACCTGCGCCCCGGTGTCGCCGTTGAACTGGGCGAGCTCGTGCGAGGCCGGCTGCGCCACCCACAGTGCGGCTGTGCCGGCCGCGATCGCGGTCGGGCTACCGGTGGCCGGGAAGGTCTGCTGATCCCCGGTGTTCAGGTTGGCACGGACGACCTCGTTCTGTCCGGGCAGCGAGACCCAGAGGTTCCGCGTCCCCAGGGAGATCGAACCCGGCTGGCCCGAAACCGTGACCGTCCTCCCTTGCGTCAGGCCGCTGCCGTTGATCTGGACCTTCGCGCCGGTGGCGCTGTTACCGCCGGTGGCGCTGTTACCGCCGCCCCTGAGAAGCACTATCAGCACCGCTGCGACGACGAGCGCGGCGATCGGCGCGATCCAGAGGATCGGAGAGCGCCGCGATCGCGGCGCGCCGGGCGCCCGGTCGGGCATGCGAGTGGTCGGTCCCGGCGTGGAGACGGTCGGCCCCCCGGGGGCGCCGGGGCGATTCCCGACCGCGGGGGCCGGCTCGAGCGCCGGCGCGGGCTGCTCGTGCGGCGCCGGCGAGACGACTGTCCGCTCAGCGGTATCGAGCTGCTGGAGCACCCGCCCCAGTGCCGCCGTCAGCTCCGCCGCGGACTTGAAGCGGTCTTCCGGGCGCTTCGCCATCGACCTGACGATGATCTCGTCGAGAAGCTCGGGAACGCCGTCGACGTGATCGCGAACCGACGGGATCGGGTCGTTGACGTGAGCAAAGATCTTGGAGATGTCCGTTGGGCGGTCGAACGGCACCTGCCCCGCGAGCGCCTGGAACAGCATGCAGCCGAAGGAATAGATGTCTGACGGGGCATCTCCCCTGTTGCCTTCGATCCGTTCCGGCGCCATGTAATCGATCGTGCCGACGAACATACCCGTACGCGTCAATGTCCCGGTATCGGTGTGGCGGGCGATCCCGAAGTCGGTCAGATAGATGTGCTCCTCGTCTTCGTCATAGCCGCGCGCGATCAGAACGTTGGCCGGTTTGATGTCACGGTGCACGAGGCCGTGCCGGTGGGCGGCTGCCAGTGCTGAGGCGACTGGTCGGAGCACCTTGATCGCACGGCGCGGTGCCACCCGACCGGACGTCTTGAACATGTCGTCCAGATCCGTCCCATCGATCCAGCGCATGATCAGATACAGCGTCCCGTCGAGCTCGCCGGCCTCGTACACCGGAATCACGTTGGGATGGTCGATCAACGCGGCGAGATGCGACTCGCGCTGGAATCGCTCGCGGTATTCGGCGTCCGCGGCGAGGTCGGGAGCGATCGCCTTCAACGCCACCGGCCGCCGCAGTGCGAGTTGCGTGGCTTGGAAGACCACCCCCATGCCCCCCCGACCTGCGACGCCCTCGAGTCGACACCCCGCAAAGGTGGAGCCTGGAGCCAGGCTTACGGACATATGCGCTGTTTATACCGCGCGAGCGCCGCCGGCCGGCATCGACCACCAAGCGAGCCGCCGACGCGGAGGGTCTACGCGGCGAGGCGCCCGATGACCTCGTCGCCGTGCGGTCGCGACCCGCGGTTCCGAGTGTCGGTAAGGTCAGGGTTGACGAGCGGCGGTGGGGCGGTCTACCGTCGCCGCCAGCGTGTCGGCCAGCTCGCCTATCACGATCGTGATCGCCGACGACCATGCGGTGGTACGGCAGGGTCTGAGGCTCCTGCTCGAGGCGGAGGACGATCTCGCCGTGGTCGGCGAGTCGAGCGATATCCCGCAAACGTGCCGGCTGCTGCGGGACCACTCACCGACGGTGGTGCTACTCGATCTCCACATGGGCCGTGACCTCAGCCTGAGCGCGCTCTTCGAGTTTCGCTCGGCGTCGCCGTCGACTGCCGTGGTGATCCTCACGATGGAGGACGATCCGGCGTTCGTGGCGCCGGCCTGGAACGCGGGGGCGGCGGGGTACGTGCTCAAGGAGGCCTCTCGCACGGACCTCGTACGCGCGATCCGCACGGTCGCCAAGGGCGGCCGCTACCTGGATCCGGCGATCGGTGGTTGGGCGTTGAGCAGCGTCGCGGATGCGGCCCTGACCGACCGCGAGCTCGAGGTACTGCGTCTGGTGGCGCTCGGTCACACCAACAGCGAGATCGCGACTCGCATGTACATCAGCCCGCGCACGGTCGAGACCCACCGCGCCAACCTGCAGGCCAAGCTCGGCATCGCCGGCCGGCCGGAGCTCGTGCGCTACGCCCTCGAGCACGGGGTTATCCACCGATGAGCACCACGCGCAAGGCGCACCGGATCGAACTCGAGGCCGCCGAGCATCGTGTCATCGAGCGTCTCAAGGCGACCGCCCCCCGCTCCACCTCTCAGCGCAGGCGGGCCGCGACCGTGGCGCTCGCGGTGGTCCTGTTCGCGGCCGCCTTCAGCGCCCGGCTGGCAGTGAAGGACCCCGACGCGCTGCTCGCCAACTTCTACATCGTGCCGATCGCCGTCCTGGCGATCGAGTTCGGCATGCGGGCGGGCCTGATCGCCGCCGCGGTGGCGTTCGCGCTCGTGCCGGCGTGGAGCGTGATCGACTCGGTGCACGTCGGCGCCCTCGGGTACATCTCGCGCGGAGCGGCCTTTCTGTTCACTGGGGTGATCGTGGGCGGTTTCTCAGACCGGCTTCGCCACGACATCGCCGAGCGGCAGGCGGCCCAGCGCGATCTGGCCCTGTACGCCGATCAGCTCGAGGGCAGTAACCAGGTCCTTGTACGGAGCGTCGAGCGGCTCGGAGCGTTCGCCGAGATCGCTCGCGCGGTCGGCGGCGAGACCGACCTCGAGCGCATCCTCTCGCTGATCCTCACCCACGGCAGGGGGATCGTGGCGGCGCGGACCTTGGTCGTCTACCTGCCGAGCGGGGACGAGCTCACCGCGGTCAGCGGCAGCGCCGCGCGCTCCGATTCCCAGCCGCGGCTGCCCGTGCGGGGCTCACTGGCGGGGGAGGTGATGCTGACCGGGATGCCGCGGCGGCTCGGGGCGGACGCGGATCCCGCCCAGCTCGAGCAGCTGGCGCGGGGCGCCAAGGCCGCGATCCTGGTCCCGCTCATGTTCCGCGGCGAGACCCTCGGCGTGCTGGCCGGCATCAACGGCAGCGACGAGGGACCGTTCGACGAAGAGGACGAGCAGCTGCTGAGCTCGGTCGCGGCGAGCGCCGCGACCGCCGTGGCCACCGCCAGATCGGTCGCGGCCGCCCGTCTGCGCCTGACTCTCGAGGCCGCCGACCAGGCCAGGGCTCGCTGGGCCCGCGAGCTGCACGACGAGACGCTGCAGGGGCTGACCGGGTTGCGGATGGTCCTCTCGGCAGGCCTGGCGCGCGAGGATCCCCGCGCGCTGCGCCGCGCCGCCGAGACCGCCGATACCCACCTGGGCGAGGAGATGCGCAAGCTCCGCAATCTGATCGCCGAGCTGCGTCCGGCGGCGCTCGATGACCTCGGCCTCGGCCCGGCGATCGAGTCGCTGGCCAAGCGCCAGGCGGCGATCGGAGGCTTCGCGGTGGAGGCTGACATTGAGCTCGGATCAGACCGGCGGCTGGCCCGCGACACCGAAACCGCGGTCTACCGCATCGTCCAGGAGGCGCTGACCAATGCGGTCAAGCACGCTGGGGCCGAATGCGTGAGCCTGTCGGTCCACCAGCGCGCTGACCGGGTGGAGGTCAGCGTCCAGGACGACGGCTGCGGCTTCGACCCCGACGGCGTGCGTGCCGGGTTCGGTTTGACCGGGATGCAGGAGCGCGCGCTGCTCGCGGGCGGTCGTCTGTCGGTGACCGCGGGGAACGGCCGGCCGACGTGCGTCGCCGCGGTCCTCCCGCTACCCGCCGGTGACTAGGCTTGGGCTAGGCGTCCCCTCCGGTCGGGGGAGCCCCGGTGGCTGGAGCGTCCACCGCCTGGACGCGCGAGGACCGCAGCAAGCCCGGCGGCCCTCCGGCCATCGACCAGCGGAACTGGGTGACGTTCTCCCGGGGGGCGAACAGCCCGGGTCGCGTGCCGCGCTTGACGAACAGCACCGGGGCAGGAGCGGACTTGGCGATCGCCGAGCGGGTCGTCCCGAGGCCCTCGTGGCGCCAGCGGTCCGACAGCCCGAGCACCAGCAGGCCGGCGCCGGTGGCCGCCTCGACGATCCCGTCCCGTCCACCGACAACGACGAGCGGCTCGGTCGAGATCCCGGTCGCCTGCTGCACGAGCAGCCCCGCGTCGGCGAGCATCCGCGTCACCGACTTGCTCTCGTCGGTTTGTCCGGCCGCGCCCAGCAGCTTGAGCGGGGCGTTCGAGCTCGCGGCGAGCCACGAACCGAGCTCGAGCGCGGCCCAGTCGTGCTCGGCGCCGCCGAACGGGACGAGCACGGGCTTGTCCGGACCGAGCTCGATCGGATCTCCCTCCTTGGCGACCAGCACCGCGACGTCCGACGCGGCGTGCTCGAGCAGCTCGGTCACGTCGCCGAGCGGCAGTCCCTCGCCGATCAACCGCCGACGTCCCTCGGTGAGCACGAGATCGACCGGTTCGCGCTCGACGATGTGCGCGAGGTCCGAGCCGGGATTTGTCGAGGTCAGCGCGACGCCCCTCACCACCACGCCGTCGGAGGCGAGTTGCTCGCGGAGATCGTTGATCTGCCGCGACGCGTGCTCCAACAGGAGGTTCTCCGACTGCAGGCCGCCGCGAACGCCGGCGCCCGCGCCTCGAGGCGGCCGGACCAGGCGAGCGATGATCAGCTCGCGCATCGGCCCCGAGCGGGCCAGTGGCTCGGCCAAGGCGACCAGCTGGCCGATCGCCGCATCGGTCTCCGGCGCGACCAAGATCGAGCGCTCCGGCACCGGGAGCTCCGGATGTGCCTGGACCGCGGCCAGCGCGGCGTCGGCGAACTCGTCCTCCACCGCGCGGCCGTAAGTGTTCTTCGGGTCGAGCAGCTTCAGCAGCGGTCCCGCCATCAGCGTGGTGACGACCGCCATGATCACAAGCATCGCGAACAGCGCGTTCGAGATCGCGCCGACATCGAGCGCGAGGTTGAGCACGATCAGCTCGGTCAGCCCGCGAGTGTTCATCAGCGTCCCGATAACCGACGAGGCCTTCCAGTCGTAGCCGACGACCCGGGCGGCAGCGGCCGCTCCGGCGAGCTTGCCGAGGATCGCGACCGCGATCAGCAGCAGCGTGATCAGCCACAGCTCGGGCCGGTCGAGCAGTCCGACGTTCGTCCGCAGGCCGGTGTAGACAAAGAACACCGGCAGCAGCAGCGTGACCACGAAGTCGTCGATCCGCCGGGTGATCTCTTCGTTCAAGCGCGCGTGCCGCGGCATGATCATTCCGAACACGAACCCGCCGAAGATGAACGCGATGTTGATCTCCTCGGTCACGTACGCCGACAGGAGCACGCCGATGACGATCGCGGCGAACCACGCGCCCGGCATCCGTCCGACCTCGTCGAACGCGGTCGCCATGCGGGCGACGACGCGCCGGACGATCAGCACCATGACCAGCGTGTAGGCCACGGCCTCGGCGATCGTCTTGGCGACATCCCCGAACGTACCCGACGCCGCGATCGTGACGGCGAGCGCGATCAGGAACCACGCCGTGACGTCGTCGACTGCGGCGCACGCGATCGCCAGCGAGCCGATCGGGCGCTTGATCATCCGGCGCTCGGCCAGGATGCGCGCCAGCACCGGGAACGCGGTGATCGACATCGCCACGCCCATGAACAGCGCGAACGCGACGAACTTCTTGTCCGAGCCGACGAGCTTGTAGAGCGGCAGCGCGATCGCGATGCCGAGCAGCATCGGCACGGCCACGCTCGTATTCGAGATCGCCGTGGCCTGAGCCACCTTGCCCTTGAGCGAGCCGCGGTCGACCTCGAGCCCGACCAGGAACATGTAGAAGATCAGCCCGAGATTGGCCACCACCCCGAGCGCGGGTAGGACGTCGCTCGGGAACAGCATCGCCTGGAGGTTGGGCGAGATCGCGCCGAGCAGCGACGGGCCGAGGCAGAGACCGGCGATCACCTCGCCCATCACGCGCGGCTGGCCGATCCTGGTCGCGACGGCGCCGAACAGGCGGGCGACGATCAAGACGATCGCGATGGAGAGGAACACCGCCGCGACGAGCTTGTTGAAGTCAGAGCGCTGCTTGGTCGCGGTGAACTTCTCGCCCGCCGGAGACAGCCCGGACGGAGTGGTCAGGGCCGGCTTGGCCGTCGCGGTCTTCGACGGGCCCGGCGTCGCGACGTTGAGCGGGATCACCGTGACCTTCTGGAGCTGGAGGTCGTTGGCGGTCGCCGTCATCCGCGCGACGCCGCCCTTGACGCACTTGACGTCGCCGAACACCCCGGCCGACTTGGTCGAGTAGGTGACGGGCCCGAGCAGCTTGTTGCTTGACGAGTAGAGCTGGGCGACGGCGCCGGTGCCGTGGATCGAGAACGAGCTCCCGAAGCACGTCGAGGCCGGCGACAGCGCGTACGTACCCTGGATGTTGGACGGCGTCCGCGGCGCGGCCGCGCCCGGAGCGGGCGGAGCGGCGCTGAAGTTGGCCACGAACGGAAGTCCGCCCAGGGTGCCGGTGATGGCGGCCTTGGCCCCCGGCGTGGCGATCGCATCGAGGTGCAGCGAGCGGCCCCCGGACACGCAGTTGACGTCACCGGTCAGCCGATGCGACTTTCCGGGAAGCGTCTGCTCGCTGAGCCGCAGTTGTCCGCCGAGCGTGTTCTGGTTGTTGGTGAAGTTGACGAACTGCCCGGACTGCAGGACGTTGAACGACGGCCCGGCGGCCGCCACCTGCGTCGGCGCGGTCGGCGGCAGCGGGATGCCACCCGCGGGCTTTGGCACCGGCCCGATGCACGGGCTGGCGGCGGCCAGCGTGTAGCCGCCGGCGATCGACGGCTGAGCCTTCTCGTTGCCACCCTTGTCAACGACGAAGATCACAACCGCGACGCTGATCACCGCCAAGATCCCGTAGAACGTGATCAGGCGCCTCGTCAACTGACCGCGCGACAACGCTTTCTGTTCCGGCATCTAAGCCCCCTAGCAATTAGGCTCACTGGTCTTGAGTCTCCCGGTCGGCGCAGCCCCGCGTAAGCCGGCCGACGAGAAATTAGCCGATCACCGGATCGTGCACATCCGGCACGTGCCATCGAACTACATCCGTAAGGCGCCGCAATTTTGCTAAGGACTGTGACTTAGAAATCGTTACGCATCCGGCGCAGCGAGCGTGCGCGGTGCGGACGGCGACTGAGGCCGTCGGTAGACTGGCGCTGATATGGGCGAGGACGAGCCGAGGGCCAACTCAGGCCGCGTCCACATCGTCACCCCCAAGCGGTTGATGCTTTTCTCGGGCCGGGCCAACCCAGGGCTCGCCGCCGACATCGCCGCGAGGCTCGGGATCGAGCTCGGCGCCGTGACGTTGAAGACGTTCTCGGCCGGAGAGGTCTACTGTCGCTACGAGGAGTCGATCCGCGGCGCCGATGTGTTCATCGTCCAGCCGACCTGCGGCAACCCCGAGACCGGGATAAACGCCAACGACGCCTTGATCGAGTTGTTGTTCATGATCGACGCCGCGGTGGGCGCGTCGGCTCATCGGGTGATTGCGGTGATGCCGTGGTTCGGTTACTCGCGCCAGGACAAGAAGTCGGCGCTGCGCGAGCCGATCAGCGCTCGACTGGTCGCCCACGTGCTCGAGACCGCCGGCGCCGACCGCGTGCTCACGGTCGACCTGCACGCCGGTCAGGTCCAGGGGTTCTTCACCAAGCCGGTTGATCACATGACCGCCCTGTTCATGCTGGCCGAGTACTTCTCCGAGCTTGAGCTCGAGGATCTCGTCGTAGTCGCCCCGGATGTGGGCCGCGTGAAGTTGAACCACAGGTTCGCCGAGAGCATCGGCGCGGAGCTCGCGTTGATGACCAAGGAGCGGCCTTCCCAGCAGATGGCTGAGGTCGGGTACTTGATCGGCGATGTCCGCGGGAAGACGGCGTTGATCGTGGACGACATGATCGATACTGCAGGCACACTGCATGCCGCCGCCCAGACGTTGCTCGAGCGAGGCGCGGCGCAGGTGTACGCCGCCGGGACCCACCCCGTGTTCTCAGGGCCGGCCTATGAGCGGCTGGCCAGCGGCGGCTTCGATCAGATCGTCGTCACCGACACGATTCCGCTGCGCCCCGGCGCGCCCGACAACGTGCGTGTGCTCTCGATCGCCGGGCTGCTCGCCGACACGATGAAGCAGATATTCACCGACGGGTCGGTGAGCGCCGTGTTCGGCGGTGACAACCTGCTGTTCTAACCCTCACGCAGGCGCACCCGGTTCGTAGCGGTCCGCAAAACGGTCAACCCACTTCGGGTCGAGTCAACGCCTTCACGAACTCCTCGAGCTGGTCGGTGCGCCAGCACTCGAAGGCGGTGCAGTGCTTCTCGTATGCGGAGATCACGCTGTCGCCGTAGTTCCAGTACAAGCGCGGCTCGGGGTTCAGCCAGAACGTGCGCCCCGCCTTGGCGGTGATCGCGGCGAAGATGTCCTCACGCGGTGGGCGGCCGTTGGTGCGCGCGTCGCCGAGCACGATCACGGTGGCGCGCGGGTGCAGCTCGTCCTCGATGGTCGTGAGGAACTCGAGCCAGACGCGGCCGTAGTCGGTGTAGCCGGAGATGTCGGCGACGCCGGCGTCTCGCGAGATGGCCTCGCTGGCGGCCCGGAAGTCGCGCTCTCGTTCGAACACCTCGGTGACCTCGGAGATCCGCTCGATGAATACGAAGCTGCGGAGCTTGCGGAACGCGTCGTGCAGCGCGTGCAGCACGGACAGGAAGAAGGTGGATGCGCTCGTGACGCTCGTGGACACGTCGCACAGGACGAAGATCTCGGGCCGCCGCGGTCGCTTGGGCTTGTATTTGAGAGCGATCGGGACGCCGCCGGTCTGGAGCGAGGCGCGCATCGTCCTTCGGAAGTCGACGTGGGCGTGGCGGTTGTGCCCTTTTAGCTCGTGGCCCTGGGTGGCGAGTCTGCGTTTTAGTTGCGCGACCACTCTGTGAACGGCCGCGAGGTCCTGGATCGGGCCGGACGGAAGCGCGCGGTCGAGCTCGTTCAGCGGGCGCTTGGGCGGGAGGCTCGCGGTCCGCTCGATCAGGTTTCGCTCGAGCTCTCGTCGCAGGTGTTGCTCGAACTTTCTGAGCTGGTCTCGGGGGAGACCGTCGTGTCTGGGGTCATCTTGTGGGAGGTCGGGCTGGGGTTCGGTTCTGAGTCCGAGCGCTCTACGGATTCTTTGTACGTCCACACCGAGGACGCCGGAGCCTTCACCGCGGCCGAAGGCGGCGATCGCGAGGCGGGCGAGGTCCCTGAGCGAGGCGTCCGAGCCGTCCCTGAGCGCGGCGGCGATCTGCTGGCGGAGCGTGTCGAGGTTGACGTCGCTCGGCGGGGCGCCCTGGGTGTTCGCCTCGGTTATCCGCTTGCGAGCCGCCTGGGCCTCGGTGGCGCGGAAGAAGAACCGGTCGAACACGAGGTCGAACACCCTGCGGTCGTCGTTTGACTTCGCGAGCGTGGTCGCCAGGGCCTCCTTGAAGTTCGGCTGGTCGGTCCACTCGACGAGGTTGAGTGCCTCGAACGCGTCGAGGATCTCGGAGGTGCCGATCGCGACGCCTTCGCTTCTGAGGTCCTCGGCGAACGACAGCAGCTGGCCGTCGAGGTTGCCGGGAGGGTGCTCGGGGATGCCGCCGTAGATCGCGGCGTTCTTGGCGGGCGTCTTAGATGCCGTCTTAGGCGGCGGAGGCATCTTGTTGCTGGAGCGCGACGCCGACCCGCGCCGCCACCGTGTCGAGGTCGGTGCGGTGCTTGACGATCACGCTCATCGTCTCGATGAATATGTCGTGGTCGATGTCGCCGGCCCCGAGCAGCAGCAGCGTGCGGGCCCAGTCGATCGACTCGGCGATGCTCGGCGGCTTCTTGAGGTCGAGCTGGCGGACCTGGTGGACGATCTCGACGAGCTTGCGCGCGATCGTCTCGTCGAGCTCGGGGGAGTGGAGGCGGACGATCTCGAGCTCGTGCTCGAGGTCGGGGTAGTCGAGCCACAGGTACAGGCAGCGGCGCTTGAGCGCCTCGGTCAGCTCGCGCGTGTTGTTAGAGGTCAGCAGGACGATCGGTTGGGTTTTGGCCTCGATCCGGCCGAGCTCGGGAATGCTGATCTGGAAGTCGCTGAGAAGCTCGAGCAGCATCGCCTCGAACTCCTGGTCGGTCTTGTCGATCTCGTCGATCAGGAGGACGACGGGTTCGGTGGATGCGATCGCGGTCATGAGGGGTCTTGGCAGCAGGAACTCCTCGCCGAAGATGTCCTCCTGGACGTCCTGCCACCCGGCCTGCTCTGATTCGGTCTGGATGCGGAGCAGCTGCTTGCGGTAGTTCCACTCGTACAGGGCCTTGGCCTCGTCGAGCCCCTCGTAGCACTGGAGCCTGACGAGCGTGCGGTTCAGGTAGCTGCTCAGGGCTTTGGCCAGCTCGGTCTTCCCGACGCCGGCCGGTCCCTCCACGAGCACGGGCTTGCCTAGCTTGGCGGCGAGGAACGCGACGAGCGCGGTCGACTTGCCGGGTAGATAGCCGGCGTTTCTGAGGCCGGCGGCGAGGTCGGCGGCGGTGGCCGGGTCGGTGGCGGTGGCGGGGCCGGTGGTGGGGCGGGGGGTCGGTGGTGGGGTCGGTGGCGGACATCGAATCCTGAAAATACAGATACGGCCTCGAAACAATTCTGTTCCAAGGGCTCCCGGGGGCGCCGGCGGGGTGGACACTCGCTCACATGCCGCGCGATCCCACCCCGAACAACGCGCCATTCGACACCCTTCTGGGGCCGAATGGCGATTCGGTCGGCTGTGGCGCGAAGATCGATGGACTCGGCTCGGGCACGTAGCCGAGTGGCGCATTAATCGGGATGAGCGGGTCGCGGGATCAAGCAGCTGCTCGGATCGCGGCGAGGCAGCGGACGATGGTCACGTTCGCTCAGTTGGCCGAGTGCGGCATCGGCAAGGACGCGATCGCGCATCGCGTGAGCAGCGGCCGCCTCCACCCGGAATTCCATGGCGTCTACTCATTCGGTTGCGGAGATCTGCCGCCGCTCGCCCGCGAGCAGGCAGCCCTGCTCCGGTGCGGCGAGCGCGCGTTTCTCAGCCACCGTTCTGCCGCGTACGTGTGGGGATTTCGCAAGAACGCTCCGGAGCCCGTCGAGGTTTCCGTCGTGGGCCACAGTTGCAGGACCCGCGATGGTCTGCAGGTCCACCGGATTCGCGCTATCGACCGGCGTGAACTGCGCCATCACCAAGGACTGTGGGTCAGCTCGCCGGCGCGTGCGATGCTCGAGATCGCGGCGGTGGCGCCGGGTGAGCTGGTCGACCTGATGGACGAGGGGCTTGCGAGCCGGCGGCTGAATCGGCTCGAGCTCGACCGCGTCCTTGCGCGCAACCGGCCGTGTCGCGGCGCCGCGCGGCTGGCCGCGCTCCTCGGCGACGAGACCGCGATGACGATCACGCGATCCGACGCCGAGAAGGCGTTTCTGAAGTTGATTCGCGACGCCCGGCTCCCGGTCCCGGCGGTGAACATCCCGTTCGGACCGTATGTCCCGGACTTCGTCTGGCGCCGGGAGCGGCTGATCGTCGAGCTCGACAGCCCCACCTTTCACGGCGGCCCCGGCGCATTTCAGAACGACCGCGAGAAGGACCTGTTCTATCGAGACGCGGGCTTCGACGCCATCCGCTTCACGCGTGAGCACGTGCTGCGCGCGCCGGCGGTCGTGCTGGTCAGACTCGTGCGGGCGCTCGCGCTCCGGTCCGCCGCCGATTAGCAGTCGCGATCGAGCGGAAGCGTGTTGTCGTCGCTGCCGAGCGGGATCGTCAGCTGCTCGTCGGGCGGCGTCGGCTCGGGCGGCTCCGGGTCCTCCGCCGGCGCACTTGACGACATCCGTAGCGTTGCGTCGACGTCCGCCGGCTTGGCCCGCCCGAACGACATCGTCGGAGGGTCGTCGGGGACGACGCGTTCGAACAGCGCGGCGGCGGAGGGTCGCCGGCGCGGGCGGTCGGGCGCCGGCTGGGGCGCGGGTTCGCCAGCGAAGTCAGGGCGCATGTGCCCCTGTTGGCGTGGGGGTGGGTCCGCCGGCGCCGGGCGGGGGCGCCGGCGCGGAGGTACCGGACTCCGGGTCCCCGGCTCCGCCGGCGCCGGCCGGCGCGGGGCGGGCTCGCGGCCGGCCGCCGTGGCGGCCTTGCTGTCGGCGGCGCTGTTGGTGGCGCGGCGGACCCTGATGGTCGTCTCCGCATCGGCGGCGGGTGGGGCGGCGGCCTGGCGGACGTTCGTGGTGGGCTGGCGGACGTTCGTGGTGGGCTCGCGGACGTGTGACGTTCGTGGTGGCGGCCCGGCGCACGTTCGTGGTGGCGGCCGCGCTTGACCTGGCCGGCGCCGTGTCCTCGCCCGGCAGCGGCGGCTCTGGTCGGTGGGCGGCGCGGATGCGGGAGCCGGCGTAGGCGAGGAACGCCGCCGCGGCCAGCGCGACGAAGATTCCCCACTCGATCCCGGACGTGGTCGCCGAGGGCCCGCTGGTCGTCGCGCCCTGCTTGTCGAAGATCCGCCAGACGATCAGCAGGCACGTCCACAGCCCGGCGGCCAGGATCACGCCGCCGTCGCCGCCGGGGAGGTGGAACGCACGCCCCTCGGCGCGTTGGAACAGCAGCGTGAGGACGCCGGCGGCGACGATCAGGACCGCTGCCTCGACGAACGAGAACGCGCCCCAACCCGTGATCGAGGCGCTCGCCGACTGCAGCTTCTCGGCCTTCGCCGGCGCTATCAGCGTGACCTGGTACCAGGGCAGGAACAGCGTGAAGAACAGCGCGCCCGATGCGTAGGCGGCGAGGCGGGATTCTTTCGGCAGCGCCTTCCAGGCGCGCGCGAGCCGACCCGTTCCCGATCCCACGCGTCGCGCGGCTCCGGCGGCGGTCGGCCCTTCGCTCATGCCCGCGTGCCTGCCACACCCCGATTGTAAGGCCGCAGGCAGCGCCCAACTGATATGGGGGAAGGGTTGGGAGACCAGTCACGGTTGGTCTGCGGTGGATGGCGTGGGCTCGGCTGAGGGGGCGCCGGTCCTGGCGGGTGCGCGACGCGCGGTCAGACTGATATCCGCGGGGTGGGTACCGCAGGACCGGGTTTCGTCGTGAGAGCTCGCTGTCTAGGACCGAGCGTGGTCGGCGGGCCGGTCACGGTCGCGATCTCCTGGAAAGCCCAGCAGCGGCTGCCCCAACTCTGGCGCCGCCTGGATCACGATCGCGCGGGGGACCGGCCAGCTTCCACCAGCCCGGCCGGACGTCAACCCCCATACGGTCTAAAGGATCGGAATGTCCTGGACCTCGACGCCCTGGTCGCGCCGGCGGTCGATCCGCTCGAGGTACCAGTCGATCAGAGCCCGCAGTGCCAGCAGCACCTCGCGCAGCGCGGCGATCAGGCGCTGCTGGAGCTCGGGAGGGATCAGACCGCGCATTGCCTGGAAGAGCGCCACGAACGGATCGAGCTCGGGTGCGACGCGAGGTGGCTCGTCCTCGGGCGTCTGCCAGCCGCCGGGCGGTGGTTGGGGCGAGCCGTCGGCATCGCCGCCGGCGTTGGCGTCGTCAGCGGCCGGGTTGCCGGCGCGGGCGGCGCCGGCGTGCGCGGCCTCGGCGGCCACTTGCGCCATCAGCCGCTCGGCCGTCTCGGACGCTCGGTCGAGGCGCTGCTCGAGCCGGCGCAGGGTCTCCTCGGGCGAGGCTGGCGCGGGACCGCTCCGGGGCTCGTGCCCCCCGGCCGAGGGCGCGGGATCGCCTCCGGCTCCAGGCCGCCCCGGCGGGGGGCCGCCGGGCTCAGACGGGCTCGGCATCTCTCGCTCCGTGGAACGTCACCGCGAGCGTCCCGTCCTCGAACGTCGCGGCCGTCGGCTGGAACGCCGCCATCGCCGACGGCAGGATGATCGTGCGGCGCTGGCCGTCGACGCCGACGATCAGCTCGAGCCCGATCTTCTTCAGCGAGATGTCGCCCTTGCGCGCGAATGGAAGCATCAGCCGGAGCTCGGCGCCGTCGTCGGACACCTCGAGTTCCTGACTCAAGGTGTCGTGCAACACCGCCGCCGGATCGAGCGCCCCCGCGACGAACAGCGCGTCTCCGAGACGATCGAGCATCTCTCCACCGAGCACCTCGGTGTCGAAGTAGGGCGCGCAAAGCACCGGCACCGGCGCGAACGCCGAGCGGACCAGCTCGAGATGCTCCTCCTGCATGCGCCGCCAGCCGGCGAAGTAGTCACCGACCTCGGAGGGGAAGATGCGGTTGACGATCACGGCGTCCGTCAGATACCCGTACAGGTTCAGATACGTGAACGTGCGCATCGCCTCGCCGATCACCATCTTGTCGGGATTCATCACGAGGCGTACCGTGCAGCGCTCGCGGTCGCGGAGGATCTCGTTCATCTCGATCAGGTTCTTCGATAGCCGCTGGATGTCGGCGAACACCGCCTGGCTCGGAAGCTGGATGTCGAGCAGGGACCGCGCGAGCGGCCGGGCGGCGGCGAGGATCTGGCGCTCGAGCGGGAACACCTTCTCGATCCACCAGCGCGCGACGTCGGGAAATGACAGCAACCTGAGCGTCTCGCCAGTGGGCGCGCAATCGACGACGATCGCGTCCCACTCCGGCGATTCGTGGGCGGACTGAAGCCGTAGCAGCGAGAACAGCTCGTCCATACCCGGCGGGACCGTGAGCTCCTGGGCGGAGATGCGGTCGATGCCGCGCTCGACGAACACCTCGCCGAGCCACGCTTGGACGCCTGACCAGTGGCGCTCCATCTCCTCCTGGGCGTTGACCTCCTGGCCCCACAGCCGGTCGCCGGCGGGGGAGGGCTCGGACCCGAGCGCCGTGCCGAGCGATTCCGACAGGCTGTGCGCGGGATCGGTCGAGATCACGAGCGTGCGCAGGCCGGCCGCCGCGCAGGCCCGTGCCGTGCAGGCGGCGACCGACGTCTTGCCGACGCCGCCCTTGCCCGTGTAGAGGATCGTGCGGGGCCTCATGATCGCGCGAGTCTAGGCGCTCGCGAACCGGCACGAGGGCGACGGTCGGGGTGCTACATTCGCTCGGGGGCTGAGAAGGAAAGGGACACCATGCGTCACCGCAGAACAGCACTCAGGGGATTGGTCATGGTCGTTCTCGCGAGCCTCGCTGTCGCCGCGTGCGGTAGCGCGAGCAGCGGGTCGGCCAATCCGAACACGCTCCTCACCCAGACCTTCACCGGCATGCACAAGGTCACGAGCGGGGACCTCAATCTGACGCTGACGATCGATCCGTCCGGGTCGAGCGTGCTCAGCGGGCCGATCACGCTGAGCTTCGGTGGCCCGTTCCAGACGCGCGGCGCCGGCAAGCTCCCCGAATCCAACTTCACCTTGAGCGCGCAGGCACTCGGCCAGAACGTCGCGCTCGGCGTCATTTCGACCGGCAACGCGGGCTACGTGACGTTCCAGGGAGCCAGCTATCAGATGCCGCAGGCGACCTTCCGGAAGCTCGAGTCGAGCTTCTCCCGGCTGACCGCGACGCCGGGCGCGAGCGCGGGATCGGGCACGCTCGGCAAGCTCGGCATCCAGCCGCTCAAGTGGCTGACCGATCCGACCGTCGTCGGGACCGAGAACGTCGGCGGCGCTCAGACGACCCACATACACGCGGGCGTGAACGTCACCGCGCTGCTGACCGACCTGAACACCGTGCTCGAGAAGGCCTCGTCGCTCGGTGTCTCCGGTGCGAGCAGTCTCCGGTCCGGCATTCCGGCGGCCGACCGGAGCAAGATCGCGTCCGGGGTCAAGAACCCGAGCGTCGATATCTGGACCGGGACCAGCGACAAGACGATTCGCAGGCTCACGATCACGCTGACGCTCCCGGTCACGGGCAAGACGTCCTCGGAGCTCGGCGGTCTGAACTCGGCCGGCATCTCGCTGACCATGCAGTACTCCGACCTGAACCAGCCGCAGACGATCAAGGCGCCGGCCACGGTGCGCCCGTTTTCCGAGTTCCAGACCAAGCTGAACGCGTTCATCCAGGAGATCGAGGGCGCGGCCGGCGGCGCGCTGGGTGGCTCCGGCAGCAGCGGTTCGAGCGGCGGCTCGAGCTCGGGCTCGGGCTCGAGCTCGAGTGGCGGAACGAGTCCCGGGTCCTCGTCGAACGTGACGAGGTACAGCCAGTGCATTCAGGCCGCCGGTGGGGACGTCGGCAAGATGCAGAAGTGCGCGTCGCTGCTCGGCAGCAGCGGCGGCTAGCCAACCCGGCGCAGTCAGGGCGACGAGGGCGACAGCCGCCTACTCGCGGCCGAGCTCCTCGAGCTCTTCCTCGTACTCCTCGGGCTCTTCGTCCGGGTCGGCCTCGAAATCCGCCGCCGCATGCCGCGTCTGAAAGGCCTCGAGCAGCCGGTCACGGTGGTCCTCGTCGACCGGCACCTCGTCGGAGATCAGCACCCAGTCGGCGCCCTCGAACTCCTCCATGTTGAAGATCTCGGCATCGAGCTCGGGTGAGTCGTCGACGACGATCAGGACCTCGGTCTGCGGGTTGAAATAGCTACCCGGACGGTTGACCAGCTCGTCGAGTTCAAAACGTCTTGGATCTGCCATCGACCGGAGCCTACATCACAGTCCGCTGAGCCCGTCGATCTCGCGCTCGATCTCGGCCTCGACGTCGAGCGGGGGCCTGCCGGCGCGGACCCGCCGGTGGTTGCGGGCGACGACGAGCTGGCGGATCTCCTCGCGCAGCGCCGGGTCGATCGCCGGCGCGGTCGTGGTCAGGCGGGCGAGCTCCTGCTCGATGTCGACCGGTGCCTCACCGCGGCGGGCCCGGCGCTCGTTGCGCGCCTGAAGCATCTGCCGGATCTCGGCATCTCGCTCGCTCGCTGCCATCGCCGCTCCGGAATCCGAGCGCGAGTCCCGCCGTGCGTCACCGTCCACGACGAACCTGCCCTTGCCGAGGTCCTCCCAGGTCTTTCGGCCGGCGATCAGCGCCGCGAGCGCGATCAGGACCGCCACGATGCACACCACCCAGATCACGATGTCAAACGTGGAATGCATGGATCAAGTCTGGCGCATCGGCAGAGGCCCCGGGGACCGTTCGATCGTCCAGTCGACGGGACGGTTTCGCGAGATGAGGCTCGATCCGTTCGTTGATGGGGTAGCATCTGAAGTCGTTGACTGACTAGTCAATCTACCGTTGCGCCGGCGCCTACGGCGGCGCGAGCGCCGCTTCCAAGGAGAACCCACCGTGGTTGATTTCACGCTCACCGACGAGCAGCAGAGCATGCGTGAGATGGCGCATGACTTTGCCGAGAAGGAGATCCGTCCGGTCGCTTGGGAATACGACCGGGACGGCACCTGGCCGCAGGACATCATCGACAAGGCCTGGGAGCTCGGCCTGATGAACAACCACTTCCCGGTCGAGTACGGCGGCCCGGGGTTGGGCTACCTCGAGGGCTGCATCATCGAAGAGGAGCTTGCCTGGGGCTGCTCGGGGATCAGCACCTCGGTGACCTGCAACGGCCTGGCCACAGCACCGGTGCTATTGGCCGCGTCGGAGGCGATCAAGAAGGAGTACATCGGCCGCCTGTCCGAGGCGCCGCTGCTCGCCTCGTTCTGCCTGACCGAGCCCGACGCCGGCTCGGACGTCTCGGGGATGAAGACCAACGCGGTCCGCAAGGGCGACAAGTGGGTCATCAACGGGTCCAAGTGCTTCATCACCAACGGCGAGTACGCCAACTGGTACACGGTCTACGCGAAGACCGACAAGGAGGCGGGCCACCGCGGGATCTCGTGCTTCGTCGTCCCGCGCGACGCCGGCGTGGTCGTCGACAAGCACGAGGACAAGATGGGCCAGCGAGCCTCAAATACCGCCACCGTCTCCTTCAACGACGTCGAGATTCCGCTCGACCACCTCGTGGGCGAGGAGAACAAGGGCTTCAAGATCGCGATGATGACGCTCGACCGGACGCGCCCCGGCGTGGCCGCGATGGGCACCGGCGTCGCGCGCGCCGCGATGGAGTTCGCGATCGAGTACTCCAAGCAGCGCGTCCAGTTCGGCGTGCCGATCGCGATGCACCAGGCGATCCAGTTCATGATCGCCGACATGGCCACCAAGGTCCACCTGTCGCGCCTGGCGACGTGGAACTCGGCGGTGCTGCTCGATCAGGGCAAGCGCAACACGCTCGAGTCCTCGCACGCCAAGCGGTTCGCGGCGGACACGGCGATGGAGGTCACCACCGACGCCGTTCAGGTGTACGGCGGCTACGGCTTCATCAAGGAATACAAGGTCGAGAAGTTGATGCGCGATGCCAAGATCCTGCAGCTCTACGAGGGCACCGCCCAGATACAGCGGTTGGTGATCGCGCGTGAGACGCTGCTCCCGCGCCGGCTCGAAGAACCCGCCCCCGCCAAGGCGTAAACCTGCGCGTTCTGACCGAAGAAGCCGGTCAGGAACGTCAGCGGCGGAATACGGTCGCGATCATGGTCACGTCTTGTTGACTCTCCCTGACGGTTGGCGACCGTCGAGAGGTACATGTCGGTCGCGCCGCTCAGGAGGTCGCGGTATGAGTCGACCAACTCGGAGATGCGGTTGAGGCTGTCGTAGAGATCGCGGAAGTACAGGCGGTCGTCGGACTGAAGGCCGCGGATGTCGCTTATTCGCCCGGCCTTCGTCACCATCGACGCTATTCGCGCTCGTCCTCGCCGATCCGGTAGAGCGCGAACCCTCCCGCTTCAAGCTCGTCCATCACGGAGCCCAGAGCCGCACGCTGGTCGCTCTCGGGCATCTCGGCGATCGCCTGCCAGGCTCGGTGGCCCTGTTCGCCGCGGTTGGTCAGTCCGGAGTGCAAGCCGTGGCCGATCAGCGCCGCGGCTTGCTCGCGCGTTACCCGAGACAGGGTGTGAACTGCGTTTGTGGCGAGCTTCACGAGTCCCGCATCCCCAACCCGGGTTTCGTCATGGCCGATCAGATCGAGCGGATCCGGCGGCCGGACCGGCTCGTTCTCAGGAGGACGATGGCTCGCACCGCATCTCTGACAGCGCTCGCTGGGGGCACCGTTTACCCATGCGCATTTCGGGCACTGCCATTGCGATCGGTTGAGCCAGCGCCCGGTCGGATCAGGCATCAGAATCCTCCGAACTGTAGGTGCAGCGGGTCGTTCCGTTCAGCTGCTCCCCAACCTCCAACACGCCCGGTCAGCCGATCACACCGCGCCGCAGGCCGGTGCGATCGCGGGCGGTCACCGGAGGGAGGCGGTGAGCTTCGCGCGCGGCCCGGCGGGGATGACGAGGGCCGCCTTTGGCTTGGCGGGCTTCGATGACGGCTTCTTCGTCATCGCGTATACGCCGATCACGACGACCGCGACGACGATCACGGCGCACGCACCGGCCACCGCGTAGCCAACCACCCGTGTTCCTTCGCTCTGGGCGCCGCCCGTCCCGAGACGGTTCGCGAGCTTGAGGCCGAGCAACAAGAACCCGAATACGACCACGGTGCCCGCGCCCGCGATCAACACCACGAGGAAGATCTTCCACATCGCGTTCCAGTCGACGATCGGGGTGGCGAGAACGAACATCGAGGCGTCAGGCCAGCGCCGGGGTGGCCTGCCTGGCCCGCTCCGCCTCGATCTCCGGAGTGATGCCGGTGCGGTCGAGGTCCTGCGCCGTGACTCGATTGCGCTTCGACAGGGTCCAGAGCCCGAACGCGACCGCGGCGGCGAGCGCTGCGATCACGATCGCCCCGACCTCGCTGTTCTTCCCGAACAGGTCCGAGACGTTCCAAGCCGCGGCACCGATCAGGCCTGCCGAGGGCAGCGTGATCACCCACGCAGTCACCATCTGTCCCACGACCCCCCAGTGGACGACGCCCCCCCGCTTGCCGAGCCCCGCGCCCATCACCCCGCCCGAGACGACCTGCGTCGTCGACAACGGGTACCCGTAGTAGGACGACGCCAGGATCGTGGCCGCGCTGGACGACTCGGCCGCGAACCCCTGCGGCGACTCGACGTTAGTGATCCGATTCCCCATCGTGTTGATGATGCGCCAGCCCCCGGTGGCGGTCCCGAGCGCCATCGCGGTCGCGCACAGGAGCTTGACCCACACCGGAACCGTGAAATGGGCCGCGCTGAGGTGCCCGGTAGAGATCAAAGCGAGAGCGATCACCCCCATCGTCTTCTGGGCGTCATTAGTCCCGTGGGCCAGCGAAACGAGCGACGCCGACCCGATCTGACCGTACCGGTACCCGGCTCTAGCCTCCTCCTGGCCCAAGCGGCGGATCAGCAAGTAAGCGGCCGTCGTGGCGAGAAACGCGGCGATCCCGCACACAAAGATGGCCAGGATCCCCGGAGCCACGACCTTCTGAAAGATCCCATGAACGCTCACCGCGCCACTACCCACGGACGCCAGCGACCCCCCGATCAGCCCGCCGATCAGCGCGTGGCTCGAGCTCGACGGAATCGTGAAATACCACGTGATCAGGTTCCAGGTAATGGCACCGATCAACGCCGCCTCCACGACGAACAGCCCATCGACGCCAGCGGTCGCCGACGAAGACACGATCCCCTTAGCGATCGTGGTCGCCACCGCGATCGAAATGAACGCGCCGAGAAAGTTCAGCGCCGCCGAAATCAAAACCGCGACCACCGGCTTCAGCGCCCCCGTAGCGATCGACGTCGCCATCGCATTCGCGGTGTCGTGGAAGCCATTCGTGAAATCGAACGAAGCCGCCGCGGCAATAACGATGATCAGGACGAGGGTTGTGGATCCCACGGGCGCGGAGCCTCCCAGGTCGGGTGGGGGCAGAAGTGAACGAAGTGTGAAGAAGCTAAGCCAGTTCTGAAGCGACCGAGTCACTCGGTGGTGCTGAACTCCCAGATCGCGATTCCGAGCATGATCAGGCCGAGCGCGACGATCATGGCCGCCTCGAGCAGCGCCGGCACGTGCCAGCCGAACCAGGTCACGCCGGGATCGAGCGCCGCGCGCGCCTGGGGCGAGATCGACAGGTTGTTGAACACGAGCCGCCGCATCGGGTCGACCGCGTAAGTGAGCGGATCGATCCGGTTGAGGAAGGCCAGCCAGCCTGGAAGGTTCGCCACCGGGAACAGCGCGCCGGAGATGAAGAACATCGGCATCACGATCATCTGCATCACGCCCATGAACGACTGCATCTGCTTGATCCGGACCGCGATCATCACTCCGAACGCGGTGATCGTGAACGCGAGCAGCAGCTGCAGGATGAAGATCCCCAGGATCATCAGCGGCTTGTACGGAACTCCGACGAATCCCGCGAGCGCGATCACGATCACGCCCTGGAAGCTCGCCACCGTGGCGCCGCCGAGCACCTTGCCGATCACGATCGAGCTGCGCCGGATCGGAGCGACCATCATCTCGCGCAGGAACCCGAACTCCCGGTCCCACACGATCGACGCGGCCGAGAACATCGCCGTGAACATCACCGAGATGCACAGGATCCCCGGGTAGATGAACGTCTTCAGGTCGACGCCGTGGGTGCTCGCGGCCGACAGCTGCTGGAGGCCGGACCCGAGCACGAACAGGAACAGCAGCGGCTGGACCAGCGTCGTGACCATCCGCAGGCGATCGCTGCGGTAGCGGATGATCTCCCGGCGCCAGACGATCTTGATCGCGCGTAGCTCGGAGGCGAGGCTGCGCTTGGGGACCGTGACGCGGACGACCGGCGTCGCCGGCGCGGGAATGGTCGCGCTTGCGGACTCGGGTGGTTCGGTGGTCGTGCTCATCGCCTGGTTCCGCTCATCATCTGCATCATCCTGCGGTTGCGATCCTTGCCCTGGTCCTCCTCGGCGTCGCGGATCGTCGAGCCCGTGTAGGACATGAACACGTCGTCGAGCGTCGGGCGAGATACGTTCACAGCTTTGATCGGGATCCCGAGCTCGGCGAACAGTCGCGGCACGAACTGCTCGCCCTCGGGGACGCCGAAGCTGACCGCGCCCTCGGACTTCCGCGCTTCGATCCCAAAGCGGTCAGCGAGCGCGGCGATCGTGGCATCGTCGTCGTTGGTGTGGATCGTGACGCGGTCGGTGCCGACCCCGGCCTTGAGCGTCTCGGGCGCGTCGAGCGCGACGATCTCACCGTGGTCCATGATCGCGATCCGGTCGCACCACTCCGCCTCGTCCATGTAGTGGGTGGTCATGAAGATCGTGATCTCCTCGCGCTCCTTGAGCTCGCCGATGTACTCCCAGATCGATCGGCGCGTCTGCGGGTCGAGCCCGATCGTCGGCTCGTCGAGGAACAGCACGCGGGGGGAATGCATGAGGCCGCGGGCGATCTCGAGTCGCCGGCGCATGCCGCCGGAGAACGTCCCGACGACCGAGTCCTTGCGATCCCACAGCCCGACCATCGTCAATACCTGCTCCATGCGCGGCTTGACCAGCTCGGACTGGACGCCGTAGAGCTCGGCGTGCAGGCGCAGGTTCTGCTCGGCGGTGAGATAGCCGTCGAGCGTTGGATCCTGGAATACCAGGCCGATGTTGCGGCGGACGTCGTCGCGCTCGTGCACCACGTCGTGGCCGGCGACGGACGCCGAGCCCGCCGTCGGGGTGATCAGCGTGCACAGCATGTTGATCGTCGTCGTCTTGCCGGCGCCGTTGGGTCCGAGGAAGCCGAACACCTCACCGGTCGCGACCTCGAACACGACGCCCTTTACGGCTTCGACTTCGTCGTAGTGCTTTACGAGGCCGCGGACGTCGATCGCCGGTTGGTCAGCCGTATGTCTCGCGCCGTTCCCACCCGTCGTGTCTCGTCCGGTTCCCGCCCGTCATCTCGCTCACACACGTTACGCGGTCGCGTCCGCGTCCTCGCTCGGGTCGTCGCTCTCCTCGGCGAGGATCCCGTACAGCGCCCGGCGGGTCTCCGCCAGCGTCTCGCACGCCTTCTGGACCTGACGATCATCGCCCACCTGCGCGACCTGCCACGCCGCCTTGCCGATCTGGACGACGAGCGAGGCGATCTCGGGCAGCGAGCGGCCGTCCGGCTCATCCCCCTCCTCCCAGGGCGCCGTCCGGTCGGCATGCTGCTGCGCCTGCTCCCGGCCCGCGTCGGTCAGCTCGAACAGCTTGGTGCCGTCGCGCTCGACCCCGCGGATCATGCCCTCGTCCTCGAGCTGGGCGAGCGTCGGATAGACCGACCCCGGGCTCGGGCGCCACCGGCCCCCGCTCCGCTCCTCGATCGTCTGCATCAGCTGGTATCCGTTGCGCGGCTCCTCGGCGAGCAGGATCAGCAGCGCGGTCCTGACGTCGCCGCGGCGCCGGCGACCCCGCCCACCCCCGAACGGCCCGCCGCCGCCCCATCCGGGTCCGCCGAACGGGGGTCCGTGGCGCAGGTGGCGCAGCGCGGCGAGCCGCTCGAGGTCGTCGATGTTGCCGTAGCGACCGTGGCGGCCCCGGGAGGCGGCCTTCATCGCGGCGAGCCGGCTAAGGAATGGCCAGGGCGCGGCCCAATCTTCGTGACTCATGGTTGTACTCCTAGAAGCTGGAACGATGTATTAACGATATATCGGAGACTGTCGTTCTGTCAAGCCGTCACTTCAGCTGCACGCCCGTCCCGCGGTCCGGTGCGCCGGCGTGTCGGTCCGGTGCGCCGGCGTGTCGTTGTCGTGCGCGAGCCGGGTCGGGCGCGAGGGCCGCCGGACGGGCGCCGCAGCCTTGCTCCGAGCGTGTGGCGCTTCGGGCGGGACCTGCATAACAGCACGACATTTGACGCGCGCGAGCGGGACCGCGGCGTGTCGCGCATGCCCCACGCGAATAGTCCGCCACGGCCGGCCGCCGGCGGCTGAATTGGCGTGATTCGCAGGTTCTAGCCGTCGGGGTGCCGGCGCCGGGGGGTCGCTCGGCAGGAGATGCCGGCGCGGGCGCGGGTTCAGTTCGTCTCGCCGTCCGGCGATTCGTCGTCGTCGAACGAGTCCTCGTCGAACGACTCGTCGTCGAACGGACTGTCGCTGAAAACACCGCCGCCGGACGAGCTACCGCCACCCGAGGACCGGCCGCCACTCGCCCCGCCGCCGGCCCCGCCACCGAACCCGCCGCCCCCGCCGCCGGCGCCGCGCGTCCGCAGCCAGTCGGCGAGCTGCTCGGCCATGCCTCCCACCTGGGCGCCGGCCTTGTTCAGGTTGTCGCCGATGTCGCGGAAGATCGCCCGGAAGCGCTCGGCGTAGAAGTCGACGGCGTCGCCCGCCTCGTCGCGGAGGTTGGCGTCTTGATCGCGGGTGCGGTACTCGCCGCGGATGATCCGGTCGTAGTCGCCGCTCTGGACCCACTTCAGCACCTCGGACACGCGGCGGACCGAGTCGGGATGGGTCTTGTTCAGCTCGTTGAAGAACCGGCGGACGCGGTCGCTGGGGTCATCCCAAGCCTCGTACTCCATCGCCTGGGCCATGAACGCATCGAGATTCAGCTCCCTCACGTGCATGTTTCCGGACATCACCATCAGCAGCCGGCACACGATCTGGGGATCGCGGACGACGATCGCCGCGGCGCGATCGGCGCTCAGCTCGGCGGCGCGGTACCACTCGAGCAGTACCGCCCGGACCGCTCGGAACGGCATCCCGAGGAAGAACGGCAGGCTTCCGCCGGCGCTCAGCAGGATGTTGAGTGCGGTCATGTACAGCATGTGGTCGGACAGGATGTGGCCGACCTCGTGCCCGAGCACCGCGCGCTGCTCACCGGTCTCGAGGTTCGCGAGCGCTCTGGCGTCGATCACGATCATCGGCTTGCCCGACCCGATCGCCTGGGCGCCGCCCCACACCGGAGAGGTCACGTACAGGTCGTAGATCTCGGGCATGTCGAGGATCCGGCACACGCCCCGGTGCGCCGCCCACAGGTCGGGCAGTTGCCGCTCGGAGACACGGATCGAGTTGCCCAGGAAATACTGGCGGAGCGCACGCTCGTAGCGCCACTCGATCAGCTTGCGCACGACCGTGTCGAGCATCGGGACCGCCTTCAGCGCCGTGGTCGCGGCGCGATCGGCCGGGTGCTCGTAGGCCTTGGACGAGATCCCGGTGTAGGGCTCGATGTTTTCGGGGAGGGTCTCCGGCACCTCGTCTGGAGCGTACTCCCAACCAGACGGAGGTTGGGTAGCGTTGGGGGCATGTTCGTGTTCAAGGCGGGCGTCGTCGGCGCCGGCACGATGGGCGGCGAGATCGCACACGTGATCGCCGACGCCGGCATTCCGGTCGTCCTCAGGGACGTCGATCAGAAGTTCGTCGACCAGGGGCTCGAGAAGGCCCGGTCGCTGTGGCAGGCGCGCGTCGACGCGGGGAACCTCGACGCCGACGGGCTGGCGGGCAAACTCAAACTGATCGCCGGGACCACCGGATACGAATCGTTCGGGGACGTCGACTTCGTGCTCGAGGCCGTGCCCGAGCGGATCGACATCAAGCAGACGGTGTTCTCCGAGCTGGACGAGGTCACCCCGGGCCACGCGATCCTGGCCTCGAACACGTCGTCATTGTCGGTCACCGAGATGGCGCTGGCGACCAGTCGCCCCGACCAGGTGATCGGCTTTCACTTCTTCTACCCGGCGTCGCTGATGCGGCTGATCGAGGTGATCGAGGGCGACGAGACCTCGCCCGAAACCGTGCAGACCGCGGTCAACTTCGCCCAGGCGGTCCGCAAGACCGCGATCCGGTGCGCCGACACGCCGGGATTCGTCGTGAACCGGATCCTCAACTCGAGCGTGTCCGAGCTGTGGCGCGCACAGGAGGAGACGGGGATCGACGTCAAGGAGATCGACAGGATCGTGGCCGAGTCAAAGGCCGCGCCGGTCGGCCCGTTCTATCTGTGCGACCTGCTCGGGCTTGACACCGTCCTGCACGTCGCCGAGCACCTCCACGACTCCTACGGCGATCGCTTCTACGTACACGCGCGGATGCGCGAGCTGGTCGCCGAACGCAAGCTCGGAGCCAAGACCGGGGAGGGGTTCTATGAGCACGGGCGCTGACCGCGCCGGCGAGCCGACCCAGGCCGACGGTGCGGGCGGCGCCGCGGCCGCTGCCCGCGTTGAGACCGCCGCGCTCGTCGAACGCTTCACGCTCAAGGCGCTCGTCGAGGCCTGCCTGGTGCTCGAGGAGGGCGTCGCCTCGATGAAGGACATCGACCTCGGGATGATGGCCGGCGCCGGCATCATCCCGCCGCCGTTCGCCCGCGCCGACCAGACCGGGCTCGACGAGGTGCTGGCGAGGCTCGACCGTGCCTCCGAGCAGTGGGGCGAGGGCTTCGAGCCGCCCACGATCGTGCGCCGGCTCGTCGCCCAGGGCCGGCTGGGCGTCAAGACCGGTCAGGGGTTCTTCGCGTATCCGAGGCCGGACGCGGGCTGGGGGGAAAGTCCCGTGAAGCTCGAGAGTCGCGGCCCGATCGCGATCGCATGGCTCGACCGTCCGCCGGCGAATTCGATCTCCCCGCAGGTGGTTCAGGCGCTACGCAAGCTGTGGGACGAGATCAGGACGCAAGGCACCGCGCGGGCGCTCGTGATCGCATCGGCCAACCCGATGCTGTTCTGCGCCGGCGCGGACATCAAGTCGTTCACCACGATGGATGCCTCCGCCGGCAAGGAGCTGCTCGATGGCATGCACGGCCTGCTTCGGGAGATCGAAACCGCGCCGATCGTGACGATTGCCGCGGTCAACGCGATGGCAGTCGGGGGCGGCTGCGAGCTGGCGATGGCGTGCGACCTGCGGATCGCGGCGGAGTCGGCGATGTTCGGCCAGCCCGAGATCAACCTCGGGATCATCCCCGGGTTCGGCGGGACGCAGCGCCTCCCGCGCCTGGTGGGCGAGGGGCGGGCGCTCGAGCTGAACCTGACCGGGGATCCGATCTCGGCCGAGGAGGCCTACGCGATCGGGCTCGCCACGCGCGTGGTCGCGGACGAGCAGCTGTTCGACACCGCGCTGGCGTGGGCGCGCAAGCTCTCCGAGCAGGCGCCGCTCGCGGTCGAGCGGATCAAGCGCGTGTCCTCCGTCGGGGACATCGACGCGGGGATCGAGCGCGAGAAGGAAGCGTTCGTCGACGTGTTCTCCTCAGAGGACGGCCGCGAGGGGGTCTCGGCGTTCGTCCAGAAGCGCAAGCCACAGTTCCGGGGCAAGTGAGCGCGACGGAGACCGCCGCCGCCCGGCTGGCGAGCCTGATCGGCGAGGCCGGCTCGGTCGTGGCGCTGACCGGCGCGGGGATCTCGGTGCCGTCGGGGATCCCGGACTTCCGCTCGCCCGGGACGGGCCTCTGGAACAACGTGAATCCGATGGAGGTCGCTCACATCGACGCGTTCCATCGCGATCCGGGGCGGTTCTGGAGCTTCTACGGCCGGCGGTTCCAGACGCTCGGCGACAAGCGGCCGAATCGCGCCCACCTGGCGCTGGTGGAGCTCGAGCGGGCCGGGCTGCTCGAGGCGGTGATCACCCAGAACATCGACCGGCTGCACGAGCGGGCCGGGACGCAGAACCTCGTCGAGGTGCACGGGTCGATCGCGCACTCGTCGTGTCTTGTCTGTGGTCTACGGTATGAGTTGGAAGACGTGCGCGCGCGGCATGAGGGGGCTTCGGACGCGGTGCCGCGGTGTGATTGCGGGCAGCCGTTGAAGCCCGACGTCGTGCTGTTCGGCGAGTACCTCCCGTACGAGGCGACCACGCGGGCCGAGGCGCTCGCGGCCGGCGCCGATCTGATGCTGTGCATCGGGTCCTCGCTCGAGGTTTATCCGGTGGCGCAGCTGCCCGAGACGACGCTGTCGAACGGCGGGCAGATCGCGATCCTCACCCAGAGCCGGACGCCGCTCGACCGCCACGCGGCGGTGCGGATGAACGGCGACGTCGTCGACGAGCTCGAGGCCGTGCTGTCCGCGCTTGGCCTGGCACCTATCCCGGAAGCGCCGCCGCCCGCGCCCTGAGCGCCGCCTCGATTCTGCCCAGCGCGAACGCGGTCGCTTCTCGCTCCGGCTCAGCGACACGCCCGGCGAGGGCCGCCGCGGCGGCAGCGGCGACGCCGTCGTGCAGCCCCCGCAGCTCCGCGACGCGTTCGGCCAGTGCGGGCGCGGCCGGGTCGGCGGGCAGCTCGGCGAGCGCGGCGTCGAGCGCGACCAGCACCTGCAGCGCGGCCTCGCGCGCGCGTCGCTCGTCGAGGTCGAGCCGCGCGCGCAGAGCGAGCTCCTCGCAGGCGAGCGGCGCGTGGCGCCCGGTGAGCAGCGCCGCCAGGCGCGCCTGGCCCGCGGGAAGCCGCCGAGTGCGTCGCCTCCCCCCGGCGTCGATCAGCTCGCGGGCGTCGGTCCACAGGCCGTCGGCGACCTCCTCGCCGGCGCCGTAGCCGAGGCGCGCGACGAGCGCGTCGCGGCGCCCGATCCCGTGCACGTGCGGGTCGGCCGAGGCGAGCCGGTGGGCGTGCAAGGCTCGGTTGAGCACAGCCAGACCCGCCGCGAGCTCCGGCTCGCCGGCGCCGGCAAGCCACGCGGCGGCCTCCTCGGGGCTTCGCAATGGCTCGCCGACCTCGACGACGGTGGCGCGGGTGGTCGCTATCGGGGAAGGCTCAGGTTCAGGTAGAGCATTAGTTTGCCGCCGTGAACGCCTGAGGTGACTGCGTTTCTGAGCTCCGAGCGTGGCGAGCACGAGCACGTGCGAGGGCGGGGCGTCTGGACCCCTGGCGTCGCCGCGGATCAGGTACCTGCCGTCGGGCGGGCCGAGTGCCCCCGGGAGCTCGAGTTGGCTGAAGCGGAACAGAGGGGCGATCGACGGAGGCTAACCGGCGACTCAGGGCCGCGGCCCTGGGGCCGCGGCGGCAGCGGCGCAGCGGCCTACTGGTGCACGGCGTGCCGGCGCACGGCCCGGTGGCGCGCGGCTTATTTGCCGGCGGTCTTGATCGCGTACTTGCTCGGCGCGATCGGGACGATCGGCTCGCTGATCTGGCTGATGTGGTTGATCAGCTGCGTCCACTGCTGCGGCTGGAGGATGCTCGCGACCTGGGCCGAGAGCTTCGTGTTCTGGCCGTACAGCGGCGTGTATGCGATCTGGATCCGGTTCGCGTGATCGGGCAGCGAGAGCGCGGTCGGCTGGCCCTTGTAGCTCATCATCGAGACGATCTCGTCCGGCTGCATCGCGCCCTGGAGCGTGAGCAGGCGACGGACGGCGACGTCGGTGATCGAGCCGGAGCCCTGATGACCCTGGATCGGGATGCCGTTGATCGCCGAGATGTCGACGCTCTCGCCGGTCGAGCCGGCGTCGTCGACGCCGTCCGAGCCGTTCGAGGTGTGACCGCACTTGAGGCCGGCGACGGCGGGCTTGAGGCCCGAGGCGGACAGGAACTCGATCACCGCGAGGATGCGGCGGTCGATCGCGCCGTCCTGGATGTCGCGGCGGCCGCACGGATAGATCTGGACGTTCGGGTCAAGGAGGACGCGGTCCTGGAGCTGCTCCTTGGACATCAGGAGGATCTGGCCGATCGTCGGGTTCTTGGCGTTCGGGCCGAAGAACGGGTCGACGCCCGCCGCGCGGTAGACCGCGGTGGCCTCGAGCAGCTTCCACCCGTCGAGGATCGGCTTGGGGTCGATGTACGGGGCCTTCTTGCCGGCCGGCTGGATCATGAACTGCAGATGCGAGGCGTTGGTCGGCGTGCCGGCGCCGAGCCGCCCGAGGATCGTGCCCGCGACCACGACCGAGCCGACCTTGAGCGGCTGGAGCGTGTACTGGTCCTTGGCCAGGTGCAGGACGTCGGAGAAGTAGTTGTCGAAGTTCCCGAGCTGGGGCGCGCTGCTCTGCATCTGGAGGTTGCCGCCGGCCGCGTAGGAGGCCGGGCGCGTCGGGTTGGCGAACAGCCGCTCCTTCACCATTGGCGTGCTGATCGTCGGCGTGTCGGCCGGCGCGGAGCTCGCGTCGCCCGCCTGCTGCGAGCCGCCGGTGGCCGCCTGGACGCCGGCGCTCGCCGCCTGGGTACTGGCGCTCGCTGCCTGGCTGCCGGCGGTGGCGGCCTGCTTCGGCGCCGGGGTGGCCGGGGCCAGCAGCGCCCTGGCGATCTGAGTCGAGCTCATCTTCACCGGCTTGGGCACCGGGTACAGCGTGGGGATCGACCCGAGGTTTGCGTACGTGTAGGTGTTGCCGGTCGGATCCTGGAGCTCGACGTAGCGGCCGAGCGTCTTGCTCTGGCCGATCTTCACGACCTTGCCGTCGTTGGCCGCGATCACCGGCGAGCCCTGCTTGGCGTAGATCGCGGTGCCCGTGGTGTTCGGGTCAGACTGGACCTCGACGGCCGCGTTCGACGTCTTCACGCGCGTCTTGGCGAGCTTCACGACGGAGTCGTCGGCGTACTTGGCGGGCGCCGCGACGGGGAAGTGCCCCTCGACGAGGCCCGTCAGCGCGCCGATCATCGCCTTCGGCACGCCGCCGATCAGCTGGGCGCGAAGCAGCACCGACTGGACGTACCAGCCCGCGTGGTTGTACGCGAAGATCGCCTGCGAGATGTTCTGCGAGGCTCCGGCGGCGTGCAGGTAGCGAGCCGCGGTGAAGATCGCATCGGCGGGGTTGTAGGGGTCGGCGACGCCGTCCCCATTCGCGTCGACCGCGTACCGCTTCCAAGTCGAGGGCAGGAACTGCATCCAGCCGACGGCCCCGGCGGTCGACACCGACAGGTTGCGGCCGTAGTCGGTCTCGATCTCGTTGATTGCCGCCAGCACCTGCCACGGCACGTCGTACTGGATGCCGGCGGCCTGGTAGATCGGGAGGAGGAACGGCGGGATCTGGAAGCTGTCGATGAAGAAGTTCGGAACGCCGATCGGCGCCGGCCCCGGCAGCGAGAACGAGTAGGTCGGGTTCGACGGGGTCGGGACGCCGCTCTTGGTCACCGGCGGCGGCGGCGTCAGGGGCTTGGTCGCCTTCTTCGGCTTGTTCTTCTTCGCGTGCTTCTTCGCCTGCTTCTTCGACTTCTTCTTCTTCTTCTTCGACTTCTCGACGTTCGCCGAGCCGCGGGAAACCGCGCCTCCGGGCGACGCGCCCGTCGACTTCTTCGTGGCCTTGGAGTGGGTCGAGGTCGTCGTCGTCGTGGTGATCGTCAACGTGGAACCGGTGGCCGGCTTCTGCTTCTGCTTCTGCTTCCTGGTCGTGGTCGAGGTCTTGGTCGGGGCCGAGTTCGAAGTCGAGGTTGAGGTCGAGGTCGTCGTCGACGGCTGCTGGACCGTGGTCGTGACCGTCACGGCCGGCGTCGTGCCCGTCGCCGATGGGCAGGTCTGGGAGACGCTGGTGATCGGTAGCTGGACCGGGAGGGGCAGCGTGTTGGGATTCGTGCCGGGCACGACGTTCTGGAACGTGAACTGCTGGCCGCCGGCGACCGTGATGACCACCGTGCAGCCGTCCGCGGACGCATTCGGAATCGCGCCGAGGCCGAACACCGCGACCAAGCAAGACACGGTCAGCGCTACGGCAGCAATCGTCGGCTTGCGCCTTCTCAACACTGTGGCGTACTCCTCCCGCGGCGTGCCACGCGTAATTTCGTCCCAGCTACGATCACAGGTAGGCTTGAAAGGACGCTACTGGCTGGCGCCGGGCTTTGCAATTCAGAAACCGTCGGTCTTGTGGATGTCTCATCAGGTACTAACACGCTGCGACGTTCCATCACGCAGGCAACCTGTGAATCGGCAAGATCCCTCTGGGACTGTAGCGATGGGCATGTCGCCTGAGCATCAGGTAACCGTCAACTTGAGGGTCAGGGTTGGATTTCGAGGCGCTCGTGAGAGTGCTGTCATTTGAGTTGGGTCCGAGTAACGAGAGGCGGTCGGGCATGAGCGACGTCAAGAGCGAAGACAAGGGCGACGACGAGGGCATCCGCGGCCGGGTCACGCGCCAGAGCGAGGAGGCGATCGGAAAGGTCACCCAGGGGATGCTCGAGAACCCCGTGGTCAACCGTGCGCTGTCGGCCGCGTTCGAGACCCGTCAGCGTGCCACGCGCGCCCAGGAGGTCGCGATGGGCGCGCTCAACCTGCCGTCCGCGGGCGACCTCGAGCGGCTGACGCGGCGCCTGCGGGGCGTTTCCCAGCGGCTCGAGGCGATCGAGGACGGCCTCGACCGCCTCGACGAGCGGCTGGACAAGCTCAACACGGCGAGTGCGCTGGACGAGCGCCTGACCGCGATCGAGGAAACGCTGGCGCGGGTCGAGGCCTCGTTGGTCGCGCCGGCGGCCGAACGGGCTCCTCACGGCTGAGTTCCTTCGGCGGGGGACGGCCGAGCGCCGGCGCCACCGGCCGTCAGCGCGCGCAGCGCCGCCTCGCCCATCCGCCGCTCCGCGACTCGCAGTTCCTCCTGGCCGATCCGGACCCGCTCGGGCCAGACGATGTCGGACACGACCAGCAACGCGGCGGCCTCCACGGCGCGCGCCGCCGCCAACACGAACAGGGTGGCGGCCTCCATCTCGACCGCGAGCGCGCCCTCCGCGGCCCACTGCCGTTCGAGCCCGCGGGCGTCATAGAACACATCGGAGGTGACGATCACGCCTTCGTGGATCACGTGCCCCTCCTCCCCGAACGGGGGCTCCGCGGCGGCAATCACCGCCTCGAGCAGGTCCGTACTCGCCGGCACGCGCCTGCTCGCGCCCAGCGCCTGGCTCGTCCCGTCGGCGGCGATCGCCTCGGTCACGATCATGAGATCGCCCAGCGCCAGCCCTTGCGTCAGTGCGCCGCACGTGCCCACTCGCAGAAGCCGGCGGGCGCCCAGGTCGATCAGCTCGTGGATCACGATCGCGGCGCTGGGACCGCCGATCCCGGTGCTCTGGATCGTGAGCGGCTCGCCGTCGGGCGCGAGGCCCGTGTAACCCCACAGGCCGCGGTTGTGGTTGAACATCTTCGCGCCGTCGAGCAGTGACTCGGCCAGCATCAGCGCGCGCCCCGGGTCGCCCGGGAGCAGCACGCGATCGCTGAGTGCGGTGGTCGGCTGGAGCGCGTTGGGGACGGCCATCAGGGCATTGTTATTTATCCGGTTACCTGTATCTGGCATTGACAGATGCGGGATTGGCGAGTAGACCTAGGGCCACAGAAAAGGCAACAGGCCGGATCGTGGCGTTGCTGCCCAGGCCAGCTGGGGAGCGCGTCGCGAGGCGCCGCCGGAAACGTGACGAGCGCCAACGGCCGACGCAGCGGGCCGTTTCGCCCGCGGGCGGCAGGGCTTCGTGCTCGTCGAGGCCCTGCCGCCGACTACGTACGGCGAGGGTGGCAACCGGGGCCGGGGCGCGAGTGAGAGACTCCTGAAGGGGATGTCTACGGCAAGGGCCACCCCGGAACACATCTACACGCGCGTGCGCGAGGAAGGCCTGCTCGCGGCCGGCCGCCCGGTGGTGGTGCTGCTGTCGGGGGGCCGGGACTCGACGTGCCTGCTCGACGTCGCGGTCCGAGTCACCGGGGCGAGCGCCGTCACGGCACTGCATGTGAATTACGGGATTCGGGAATCGGCGGCCGAGGACGACCGCCATTGCCAGGAGGTGTGCGCGAGCGTCGGGGTTGAGCTACAGGTACGCCGACCGGGGCCGCCGTCGAGCGGGAACGTTCAGGCGTGGGCGCGCGACGTCCGCTACCGCGAGGCGCTCGCGCTCGCGGGCCCCGGCGACGTGGCCGCCGGCCACACGAAGACCGATCAGGTCGAGACGATCCTGTACCGGCTCGCGTCCTCGCCGAGCCGTCGCGCGCTGCTCGGGATGCGATCGCGGGAGGGCCCGCTGGTTCGGCCGCTGCTCGGTTTCACGCGCGAGGAGACCGCGGCCTACTGCGTCGCGCGCGGCCTGGCCTGGCGCGAGGATGAGACCAACGCTTCGGATGCCTACGCGCGAAACCGGATCCGCGCCGGGCTCGCTCCGGCCTTGCGCGCGGTCCACCCCGCGGCCGAAGACAACGTGCTCGCGGTGGGCCGGATCCTCCGCGACGAGGCCGAGGTGCTCGACGAGCTCGTGAGCCAGGTGCTCGGGGACGGCGGGCTCCTATCGCTCGCCGTGCTCCGCGCGCTCCCCCCCGCGCTCCGGCGACTCGTGGTCCAGCGCCTGGCCGACGACGCCGTGGGCGGGTTCGCGCCGGGAGCCGCGAGCCGCGCCGAGGAGATCGCGGCGCTGAGTGACCGCGGCACGGCGCTACTCGACGTCGGCAACAAGCTGCGCGCCGTCGCCGAGTACGGCGAGCTGCGGTTCGAGCGGCTCGCCGACGAGCCGGTCGCGCCCGAGCCGGTGCGGCTCGCGATCCCGGGCGTCGTCTCGTTCGCCGGCCGCGAGGTCCGCTGCGAGCTCGCCGAGCCGGCGCTCGCCTCCGGCGTGCTCGACCGCGCCGCGCTCGGGCCGGAGCTGCTGGTCCGCTCGTGGCGCCCCGGGGACCGGATCGCGCCGGTGGGGCTCGGCGGCACCAAGAGCCTTCAGGACCTGTTCGTCGAGCGGCGCGTTCCGCGCCGCGAGCGGGATCTGGTGGCGGTCGTCGAGGCGGGCGGGGAGATCGCCTGGGTGGCGGGCCTCGCGACCTCAGAGCGGTTCAAGGTGACGGCTGCGACGCTTGAGGCCATCCGGCTGAGCTCGCTCGATGGGGATCCGCGCCGCTCACGATCACCGGAACACCCATAATTCAAAAAGTGGAAGGCGACGACGCGATCGGGGAGATCCTCGTCCCAGCCGAGGATCTAAAGCGCCGCATCCGCGAGCTGGCCGAGGACGTTTCCCGCGATTACCAGGGAAAGGATCTCGTGCTGGTCGGCGTGCTGAAGGGAGCCGTGCTGTTCCTGTCCGACCTGATGCGGCAGCTGTCGGTCCCGTGCGAGGTCGACTTCATGGCGGTCGCCTCGTACGGCTCGGCGACCAAGTCTTCGGGCGTTGTGCGGATCCTCAAGGACCTCGACGCGGTGATCGAGGGCAGGGACGTGCTGATCGTCGAGGACATCGTCGATTCGGGGTTGACGCTCCAGTATCTATTGCGCAATTTGGAGGGCCGAAGCCCCCGCTCGCTGGAGGTCTGCGCATTGCTGGTCAAGCCCGACCGCCAAGAGGTCGATCTACGTACCAAATATGTGGGCTTCGAGATACCCAACCGGTTCGCGATCGGGTACGGACTGGACCACGCCGAGCGCTATCGCAACTTGCCCTACGTGGCCGCGTTGAAGGAATGAACGCACCATGAACGCTGGCATGCAGGCCTCACTGGCGGCCTCAACTCAGATGCTACGCTTGACAGTCCCCGGCTCCGAGTCCGGGGGCATTTCTTCGCTATGAGCAGGTTTTTCAAGAGCGCGGCGTTCCCGATCCTGATCGTGGTCGTGCTCGCGTTCTTCGCGCAGAAGCTGATCGGCAGCTCGGGCAAGTCCGAGAAGCAGACCTTCGGCGACCTGATGTACCAGCTCGACAACAAGCAGGTCCAGAGCCTGTCGCTGCACGAGAAGGACAACACCGCGAACGTCACCACGATCGCCGGGGTGAAGTACAGCGTCGGCTATCCCGATGGCTACGTCTCGCAAATCATCACCGCCGCGGACAAGAGCCTCGCGCCGGGGAACTTCGACATCCAGGGCAAGACCTCGAACGGCTGGCTGTCGCTGCTCACGTACATCCTGCCGTTCGTGATCTTCATCGGGTTCTGGATTTTCCTGATGAACCAGGTCCAGGGGGGCGGATCGAAGGTGATGTCGTTCGGCAAATCGCGCGCCAAGCGAATGTCGGTCGACTCGCCCAAGATCACGTTCCGCGACGTCGCGGGGGTCGACGAAGCGGTCGAGGAGTTGCACGAGATCAAGGAGTTCCTCGAGAACCCCAAGAAGTTCCAAGCTTTGGGGGCGCGCATTCCCAAGGGCGTGCTCCTGTACGGGCCGCCCGGCACCGGCAAGACGCTGCTCGCGCGCGCGGTCGCCGGCGAGGCGGGCGTGCCGTTCTTCTCGATCTCCGGCTCGGACTTCGTCGAGATGTTCGTCGGCGTGGGCGCCTCGCGCGTGCGTGACCTGTTCGAGCAGGCCAAGCAGAACTCGCCCTGCATCATCTTCATGGACGAGATCGACGCCGTCGGCCGCCATCGCGGCGCGGGCCTCGGCGGCGGTCACGACGAGCGCGAGCAGACGCTGAACCAGCTACTGGTCGAGATGGACGGGTTCGAGATGAAGGACAACATCATCTTGATCGCCGCCACGAACCGGCCGGACATCCTCGATCCGGCGCTGCTCCGGCCGGGCCGCTTCGACCGCCAGATCGTGGTCGACCGGCCCGATCGCAACGGCCGCAAGAAGATCCTCGACGTCCACACGCGCGGCAAGCCGCTCGCGCGCGAGATCAACGTCGATGCGCTCGCCGGCCAGACGCCGGGCTTCACCGGCGCGGACCTTTCGAACCTGGTCAACGAGGCGGCGCTCCTCGCCGCCCGCAACGGCAAGCGCGAGATCACGCAGATCGAGCTCGAGGAAGGGATCATGCGCGTGATCGCGGGTCCCGAGAAGAAGACCCGCGTCATGTCCGACAAGGAGCGGCGGATCACCGCCTACCACGAGATGGGCCACGCGATGGTTGGCCATTTCCTGCCGCACTCCGATCCGGTCCACAAGATCTCGGTGATCTCCCGCGGGCAGGCGCTCGGCTACACGATCTCGCTGCCGGCCGAGGACAAGTTCCTGACCACGCGCGCGGAGCTTCAGGACACGCTGGCGATGACGCTCGGCGGCCGCGCCGCCGAGGAGATCGTGTTCGGCGAGGTCACCACCGGCGCGTCCAACGACCTCGAGAAGGTCACGGCCACCGCCAAGCAGATGGTGATGCGCTTCGGGATGTCCGAGAAGCTCGGTCCCCGCGTGTTCGGGCACGATCACGGCATGCCGTTCCTCGGCCGGGAGTTCAGCGCCGAGCCGGATTACAGCGATGAGATCGCGCGCGAGATCGACGACGAGATCCGGCGGATCGTCGAGCAGGCGCACATCCAGGCCAAGGACATCCTGGGCTCGCATCGCGAGGCGCTGGCCAAGCTCTCCGAGATCCTGATCAAGCGCGAGACGATCGAGAAGGAGCAGTTCGAGTCGCTGCTTGCCGGCGGCACCGAGGAAGAGGTCTTCGGAGCCGAGGCTCCGCCCCCGCCGCAGGTGCCGATTCCGGGCACGCCGGCCGGCGAGCGGCGCGAGGGTCCGCGCCCGCTGCCGCGGCCGGGACTGGCCGGCGGCACGGCTGAGTAGGCTCAGCCCGTCAGCGGCGGGGTCAGTCCTGCCGCATGACAGGCGGCGAGGCCGGGGCCGAGGTCCGGGGCCTTGGCGAGCTTCGGCGGAGTGAGGAAGGCCGGCTTGCGGAAGTCGAAGTAGTTGGTCAACGGCGAGGCGTTGGCGTCGCGCAGTGTCATCGCCGGCAGGTTCCACTTGCGCTCGATGAACGCGGTGATCGAGGTGTGATCCTCGATCGTGTGCGAGACGTAGTGCGGGCGCGCCCAGGGCGAGACGACGACCATCGGCACGCGGAAGCCGTAGCGGTCGAACGTACCCGGCACGTCGCCCGAGGTCAGGACCGGGGCGATCGAATCCGGTGGGATCGCCGCGGGCGGTGGCACGTGGTCGTAGTAGCCGCCGTGCTCGTCATAAGTGAGAAGCAGCGCGGTGTTCTTCCACGTGGGCGCCGCCATCAGCGCTTTCACGACCGTGGCGATGTACCGCTCGCCCAGCTGGATGTCCTGCGGGTTCTCCTCGGAGCTCGTCTCATAGTTGGGGTCGAGGAACGTGAACTGCGGGAGCGTGCCGGCGGCGACGTCCGGCCGGAAGTGGCTGAAATGCTTGACACGCCGGGCTCGCGCCGGCGTCTGGGAGCCCGGCACCAGCTCGTAGGTCGCGTAGCTCGCGGGGTCGTAGTAGATCGACCAGTCGATGTGGTGGCGGTCGAGCCGGTCCCAGATCGTGCCGTTGGGCGGCGGGCCGGAGGCGATGATGTCGTTGACCATCCCGATTGAGGTCGCGGCGAACAGGTAGGACCGGTTGGGCCACGTCTGCCCGAGCAGCGAGGAGAAGTGCCGGTCGCCGAGGGGAAAGTGCTCGACCAGCGAGTAGGTGAACGGCAGGTCGTGCTTGTCCCAGTACTGCATCGCCACCGGCGAGCTGGCCTTGACGAACCCGTCGTTCAGGCCGTTGTCGGAGGACTCATGGCTGGCGTTCCAGGACTGGCTCGGCTCTCCGGTCAGCTGGCACGGCGAGCTCGCGTGGACGGCGACCACCGGGTTGCCGTTGGCGTCGGGGTTCGAGTTGACCACCTTTCCGCCCACGACGCGCAGGCCGTCGACCGACCCGCGCCCCCGGACCTGGTGCGGGACCATCCCGAGCAGGTTGTCGAACGAGTGGTTCTCCATCATCAGCACCACGATGTGCTCGATCTCAGGCATCGTGGGGGTGCCGGCGGGCTTACCCGGGAACGGCAGGCTGTCGGGCTGCCGGAGCCCCGCGGGGAGGGCGACCGGCCGTGCCCAGGCCGGCAGGCCGCGCGTGGCCAGCAACGCCGCGCCGCCGGCGGCGGCGCCCAGCAGCGAACGGCGGGTGACGGGGTACTCGATGGGCGATCGCACAGGTGAGCTCGGCATCGTGCGGGACACTATCTCCTGCTGATGCCCGAGCAGGACGCAACCCGCGACGACCGGCCCCATGGCGGCGGACGGGTCGTCCTGGCGATCACGCGGGTGTGGGTCCCGGTGGGGATCGCGGTCGTTGGGATCGTGGGGATCGTGGTCGGAGGGGGCAAGGACGACGTCATCGCCGGCGCCGGCGTGTCGCTGGTGATCGTTGCCCTGATCGTGTGGATGGTCAACTGGATGTATCGGATCAGCGTGCAGAGCAACCGGGAGCGCGAGGACGAGGAGCGGGCCCGCGAGTACTTCGACGTGCACGGACGGTGGCCGGATGAATAGCTTCCAGATCATGGGCGTGGTCAACGTCACGCCCGACTCGTTCTCCGACGGCGGCCAGTACCTCGATGCGGCTGCGGCGATCGCCCACGGACTCGCACTCGAGGCCGACGGGGCGGCGATCCTCGACGTGGGCGGCGAATCGACCCGGCCGGGCGCCGCGCCGGTCGGGCAGGACGAGGAGCTCCGGCGCGTGATCCCGGTGATCGAGGGCTTGATCGCCGAGGGGTGCCGGGCCCAGATCTCGATCGACACCTCCAAGAGCGCGGTGGCGGCCCGGGCGCTCGAGGCGGGCGCGACGCTCGTCAACGACGTCACCGCTCTCCGCGGCGACCCGGAGATCGCCGCTATGGTGGCCGCGGCGAAAGCCGAGTGCTGCCTCATGCACATGCTCGGCACGCCGCGGACGATGCAGGTCGATCCGCACTACGACGACGTCGTCGGCGACATCAAGGCGTTCCTCGAGGAGCGGATGAGCTTCGCGATCGCCCACGGGATCGTGGAGGAGCGGATCATGCTCGATCCCGGGATCGGATTCGGCAAGACGGTGGAGCACAACCTCGAGCTCCTGCGGCGGCTGGGGGAGCTGGTCGAGATCGGGCGGCCGGTCGCGATCGGCACGTCGCGCAAGTCGTTCCTGGGCAAGATCACCGGGCGCGAGGTCGACGACCGCGTCGCGGCGACGGTCGCGACCAACGTGCTCGCCTACGAACGCGGCGCGCGCGTATTCCGGGTTCACGACGTGGCCCCGGTGCACGACGCGCTCACGGTGACGGCTGCTACGGTCAGCGCGCGATGGACGACCCCGACGAGTACGACGAGATAGACGAGGACGAGGGGGAGGAGCACCCCGAGCCCGAGGTCACGATCGAGGTCAGCGGGCTGTCGCTTTTCACGCACGTGGGCGTGACCGCCGCCGAACGAGAGGTGGGCCAGCGGCTGCTGCTCGACCTCCGGCTCGATGTCGGCGAGTGCGATGCGACGGTGACCGACCGCATCGAGGACACGGTCGACTACGCCCAGGTGTGCGACACCGCGAACCTCGTGGCCCAGCAGCGCAGCTACAAGACGCTCGAGCGGCTGTGCGCGGCGATCGCCGACCGGTTGATCGAGCAGTACGACGCCAATGCCGTGTGGGTCAAGGCCGCCAAGCCGGAGCCGCCGATGGCGCTGCCGGTGACCGAGGTGTCGGTCGAGGTGTGGCGCGAGGCCCAATGACGCCGCGTCCCTGCCGCGTCCTCGCCGCGGCACGACGCGGTGGCGCCGCGTGACGGCGATGACGCGCGGCTTTCTCGGCCTGGGGTCCAACGTGGGCGACCGGCGGGCGCACCTGGAGGACGCCGTGGCGGCGTTGCCGGCGCACGGCGTCGAGGTGGTGACGTCCTCTTCGGTGTACGAGACCGAGCCCGTCGGCCTCGTGCTCGACCAGCGCGAGTTCTACAACGCGTGCTTGGCGATCGAGACCGAGCACGGCCCCGACGAGTTGCTGGCCGCCTGCAAGGAGGTGGAGCGGTCGTTGGGGCGCGAGCCCGGTGGGCCGCGCCACGGGCCGCGCCCGATCGACGTCGACGTGCTGCTGCTGGACTCGCTGGAGTACTCCTCGGACCGTCTGACGCTGCCACATCCGGAGGTGACCTCGAGGCGGTTCGTGCTCGTGCCGCTGCTCGAGCTCGCCCCGGGGCTGGTCCTTCCTGACGGTACGTCGTTGGCCGCCGCGCTCGCCGCGCTCGGAGGCGACGGCCAGGAGGTCCGGCGGGCCGGCGGGCCGCTCGTCTAGTCTCCGCCCATGCTGCTGGTCGTCGACGTCGGCAACACCCAAACGCACTTCGGGCTGTTCCGCGACGGCGAGACGAGCGTCTCAGAGCACTGGCGGTTCTCGACGATCCGCGACTCGACCGGCGACGAGCTCGGCGCCGCGCTGGCGAACCTGCTCGGACTGCGGGGGCTGTCGTTCGCCGACGTCGACCGGTCGATCGTCTCCTCGACCGTGCCCCAGCTCTCGCATCAATGGACACAGATGGCAAAGCATTACCTCGGCCACACGATGCTGGTCGTCGGCCCGTCGATCCGCACCGGGATGCCGATCCGCTACGACAATCCGCACGAGGTCGGCGCGGATCGTCTCGCGAACGCGGTGGCGGCGTACGACCGGGTCCACGACACGGTCGTCGTGGTGGACTTCGGCACCGCGATCACCTACGACGTGGTGTCGGCCGCCGGCGAGTATCTGGGCGGGATCATCACCCCGGGCGCGGAGATCTCGATCGACGCGCTGTACGATCGCGCCGCCAAGCTCCCGAAGGTCGAGCTCGCGGAGCCCCGAGCGCTGATCGGCAAGTCGACCGTCGACGCGATCCGCAGCGGGATCGTGTACGGGTTCGCCGGTCAGGTCGAGGGGATCGTCCGCCGGCTACGCGGCGAGCTGGGCTCGTCGACGCGCGTGATCGCCACCGGCGGCCTCGCCGGCCTGCTCGTTCCGTTCATCCGCGAGACGATCGACGAGGTCGACGACCTGCTCACGCTGAGCGGGCTGAGGCTGATCTGGGAGCGGAATCGCGAGACCTGAGGGAGGCGTGATGTGACACCGGTCAGGACGCGAGCCCGGACGGCTCGCGGAGCCCCAACTCCGGGATCGGAACGTCCGGGGTCTTGGCGACGGTGGCCGCGAGGATCAGGAACGTGATCCGCCGGCGCTCGTCGGGATGCTCGGCCGCGTACGCGTCGTAGCCGTCGAGCAGCGACCGGATCGCCGCGAACACCGGCGCGTCGTCGATCTCGTCGGGGACGTCGCACGCCAGCCGGGCGAGCGCGAGCATCTCGGTCGGGTCGACGCCTCGCATGGTTCCGAGCGCGCTGAACAGCACGAAGAACGCGACCCGATCGAGAAGCAGATGGGGAGCCTGCTCCCGCTCGCCGACCGCGGGGCCGGCCGGCTCGAGCGGCTCGCCGGCGGCGAGCCGCAGCGCCTGCTCGGACGCGATCGAGCGGATCTGGTCCGGTGAGAAGCCGAGCTGGAGCGGCCAGCGGAGCTGGAAAGCGGCCGAGATGAACGTGTTGCCGTAGGGCGCGTCGCTCGCGAACACGATCTGCCCGGGCGGCACGAGCGAGAACAGCGCCTGGAGATCAGCCGGGATCCACCATGCCGTGTCGAACAGCAGATTCGGGAGGTCGGCGGCGACGCGCCAGATCCACGACAGATCGCTCGTCCCGGCGTGGGCCAGGATAAGGCGCGCGTTCGGGAACTCCTCGGCGAGCTGGACCGCGTGCAGCCCGAGCGCCGGGATGCCACGGCCGGCGTGGATCAGGACCGGCAGCGAGCGCTCGTTCGCGAGCGCGACGATCGAGCGAACCTGGGGGTGGTCGAGCGTGAACTGCTCGGCGCGCGGGTGGAGCTTGATCCCCTTGGCGCCGTTCTGGAGGCTCCGTTCGGCCTCGGGGAGCGGGCTGTCGTGCGGGTTCACGCGGCAGAACGGGACGAGCAGCCCGTCGGCGTCTCGGGCCGCGGCGAGGACGTCGTCGTTGGCGGCGGAGTAGCCGTCGGGCTCGTGGAAGGGGAAGGCGAACGCGCCTCTGGCATCCGCGCGGCGGAGGTTGGTGACCAGCTCCTCGGGGGACTGCTTCATCCCGTCGGGGTCGTTCTGCCCGAGGTGGGTGTGGGCGTCGAACAGCTCGAGCCCGGGCACCTGATCGAGCACGACGTCGGCCCAGGGTCGAAGCTCGTCAAACAGGTTCATCGCCAGATTCGTACCATGAAACGCGATGTCCCGGTCCCTGACCGATCCCTGGCGCCTGGGCGGCGTGTCGATCCCCAACCGCGTGGTGCTCGCGCCGCTGGCCGGCATCGGCAACTGGTTCGTTCGCCTCCAGGCCAAGCGCCACGGGGCCGGCCTCGTGGTGTCGGAGATGGTGTCGAGCTTCGCGGTGCACTACCGCAACGAGCGTACATGTCGCGAGCTCTTGCGAATCCATCCGCAGGAGCACCCGATGTCGGTGCAGCTGTTCGGGAACGATCCGGACGTGATGGCGTCCGCGGCCGAGCGCGTGGCCGCCGCCGGCGCGGACCTGATCGACATCAACATGGGCTGCCCGGTGCCCAAGGTGTGCAAGACCGGCGCCGGCGCGGCGTTGCTCGAGGAGCCGGGTCGTGCGGTGGCGGTGGCCCGCGCCGCGGCCCGCGGGAGCGGCCTGCCCGTGACCGTGAAGCTGCGGTCAGGACAGCGCCCGGGGGACTTGAGCGGATTGGAGGTGGCGCGGCGGCTCGTGTTCGACGCCGGCGTGTGCGGGATCTCGATCCACCCGCGCCACGCGTCCCAGCGCCACAAGGGCTTGCCGAACTACGCGCTCGTGCGCGACCTGGTGGATGAGTTGCCGGCGCCGGTGCTGGTTTCCGGGGGACTGCAGACTTGTGAGGCCGTCCGGTCGGCGTTCGAGCTGACCGGCGCCGCCGGCGTGCTGCTCGCGCGCGGGTCGCTCGGGAACCCATGGCTGTTCGAGCAGGTCCTCGGTTTGCGGGACGGCGACTCCGAGCCCGGATTCGAGGAGGTCCTGGGCGAGCTCGATTGGGTGATCGAATGCGCCGTGGAGCACCTGGGCGAGGATCGCGCCACCCGGTACCTGCGCAAGTTCTACCCGTGGTACGTCGAACGGCTGGGCGGCGGTCGTGCGCTTCAGGGGGCACTGCAGACGGCGCCGACGCTCGAAGTCGCCCGGGAACTGCTGCACGCCGAGCCCGTTGTAGCCGCGGCTTACAGACCGAGAAAGCCCTCACTCGACGTCGGTCTGGCCTCGAGTGTGCTGGTATCGGCGCCATACCGGGTCGAATATGCATTCGGCCGGCGCGAGGGGTCGAGTGTGCGGTTATCGGTGCTGAGAGCCGTAGATGGCGACCGAACCCAGCCGGCTCAATCGGACGTCTATACTCATCCGCCCACGCACCCCAGCTGCGTACCAAATCCCCGCTCCGCAGGCGGGTTTTTTCTCGTCCGGACCGCCGGTTTCTCGGCGGTTTCTCACCGAATACAGGTCTGCGACATGCCCAAGGACGTCATCATCACACCTGAAGGGCTCGCCAACCTAAAGGCGGAGCTCGATCACTTGACAACAATCCGTCGTCGCGAGGTTGCCGCCCGAATCAAGGAGGCGCGCGAGTTCGGCGACATTTCCGAGAACGCCGAGTACGACGACGCCAAGAACGAGCAGGCGATGCTCGAGGCGCGGATCGCGTCGCTCGAGGAGAAGCTGCGTTCGGCGACCGTGATCGACCAGTCCGATCTCTCGACCGACCAGGTTCGGGTCGGATCGGTTGTGCACGTCAAGGATGACGGCGGCAAGTCGACCAAGTACACGATCGTCGGCTCCGCCGAGGCCAGTCCCGCCGAGGCGAAGCTCTCCAACGAATCGCCGGTCGGCAAGGCCCTGCTCGGCCGCAAGCGCGGCGAGGAGGTCGTGATCGCCACGCCCAAGGGCGAACGGCGCCTCAAGATCACCAAGATCGACGTCGCGTCGGCATAACCGCGCCCGGCCGCGCGCGTGAGCGACCCCCCCGACGGTGCTGACGAGCTGCTCGCGACGCGGCGGCGCAAGCTCGAGTCGCTGCGGGACGCCGGGATCGATCCGTTCCCGCACGAGTTCGACGGGGTCGAGCCGATCGCGACCGTACGCGACGCGCACGCCGGGCTCGCGCCGGGCGATGAGACCGAGGCTCGCCACCGGGTCGCGGGGCGGCTGGCGGCGCGGCGAGGCCAGGGGAAGATGGCGTTCCTCGACCTGGTCGACCGCTCGGGACGGATCCAGCTCCAGGCGCGCGTCGACGAGCTCGGGCAGGAGGGGATGGACCGGCTGCTCGGCCTGGATCTGGGCGATCTGGTCGGCATCGACGGCGTGGCCTTCTCCTCCCGGCGGGGCGAGCTCACGCTGCGGGTGCTCGGCTTCACGCTGCTGGCCAAGTCGCTGCGGCCCCCGCCCGAGAAGCACCACGGGCTGACCGATGTCGAGACGCGCTTTCGCCGGCGCGAGCTCGACCTGATCGCCAACGAGGAGGCGCGCGAGCTGTTCATCAGGCGCGCGCGCGTGGTCGCCGCCGTCCGCCGGTTCCTCGACGCCGAAGGGTTCATCGAGGTCGAGACGCCGGTGCTCCAGCCCCTGTACGGCGGCGCGCTCGCGCGGCCGTTCATCACCCGCCACAACGCGCTGGATCGCGAGTTCTACCTGCGTATCGCGACCGAGCTCTACCTCAAACGGCTGATCGTCGGCGGGCTCGAGCGGGTGTACGAGCTCGGCAAGGACTTCCGCAACGAGGGCGTCGACACCACCCACAACCCCGAGTTCACGATGCTCGAGTGGTACGAGGCGTACGCCGATTACGAGGACATTGCGTCGCGCTGCGAGCGGCTGGTTGCGTATGTCGCGTCTGAGGCGGGCTATTCGGGGGAGATCGACCTGTCGCCGCCGTGGCGGCGCGAGCGGCTGCCCAAGGCGATCCTCGACCGGACCGGGATCGACATCATGGAGCTGACCACGCGCGAACAGCTCGCGCAGGCGATGACCGCCCGTGGGCTGTCGGTCAAGAGCGACGACACCTGGCCCCAGCTCGTCGACGAGCTGCTCTCGAAGCACGTCGAGCCGACGCTGATCGAGCCGACGTTCCTGCTCGACTATCCGGTGGCGCTGTCGCCGTTCGCCAAGCGCCACCGATCGATTCCGGGGCTGGTCGAGCGGTTCGAGGCGTACGTCGGAGGGATGGAGATCGCGAATGCGTTCACCGAGCTCAACGACCCCGACGAGCAGCGCCGGCGCTTCGAGGAGCAGCGGGCCCTTGCCGGCGCCGGCGACGAGGAGACGCAGCCGTACGACGAGGCATTCCTCGAAGCGCTCGAGCAGGGGATGCCGCCGACCGGCGGAATCGGGATCGGCATCGACAGGCTCGTGATGGTCGTGACCGGCCGGCGCTCGATCCGGGAAGTCGTTCTGTTCCCCGCGATGCGCGACTAGGTTGTCGCTATTGGCCCGCGCCGGGCAGGCCCTCCGGACCCCCGGGCTTCGTCGGCCTTGAGGCGATCGGGGTCCGGATCGACGCGAGGGGGTCCGGAGGGCCCACCCGCGCGTGCTTCCCGAGTCCGCTATTTGCAGGCGAAACGTCCGCCTTCTCGCGCTCGTGCAACCCGGCCGAGGGCGCCCCGAAACGCGCCGCCCCTCTCCACCGGGGCTAAAGGAAAGCTGGGAAGCCACGCGGGCGGATTTGCCCGACCGGACCCCCTCGCGTCGCTTCGCACATCGATTGGTTTCGGGGCCCGGAGCCCGGGGGTCCGGCGGGCAATCCGGGCCGCGTGGCACTCGATGTACCGCTCGATGAACGTCGTGTGAACGGGAGCGGAGCGTGTAAGAGGGGTGTATGGCCGCTGGTAAACTGGCCTATGGCCCGAAAACTCGAGACCGTTTCGCTCATCAAACCGCGCCTATTGGCCGACAAGGTGGGTAGGACGGGATCGTCGGTGTCCCCGCAGTCGCGAACTACCATGTGACGCAGCAGGTAGCGAGGAGCTAACCGGAACACATCCCGACCGAACAGACCGAGACCCGCCAGAGAAGAGAAGGATCATGTTCGAGCGATTCACAGAGCGAGCCCGCCAGGTGGTCGTACTGGCCCAGGAAGAAGCGCGGACGCTCAAGCACAACTACATCGGTACTGAGCACATCTTGCTCGGCCTCCTCCGCGAAGAGGAAGGTCTCGCTGCGCGCGTACTCGAGTCACTCGATATCACGGTTGAGCGCGTGCGCGCTCAGGTCGTCCGCATCGTCGGTTCGGGTGAAGAGGTCACCTCGGGACAGATCCCGTTCACGCCGCGGGCCAAGAAGGTGCTCGAGCTCGCGTTGCGCGAGGCGCTCAGCCTCGGCCACAACTACATCGGCACCGAGCACATCCTGCTCGGGCTGGTGCGCGAGAACGAGGGCGTCGCGGCGCGGATCCTGCTCGACTTCGACGCCGACTCAGAGAAGATTCGTAACGAGGTCATTCGGATGCTCTCCGGGCCCGGCAGCCGCCAGCGCGGCGCCGGAGCCAGCGGCGCGGCAGCGGCCGCCCAGGGCGAGAGCAAGAAGTCCTCGAAGCTGCTTGACCAGTTCGGCCGCAACCTGACCAAGCTGGCCGCCGAGAGCAAGCTCGACCCCGTCGTCGGTCGAGAGACCGAGATCGAGCGGATCATGCAGATCCTCTCGCGCCGGACCAAGAACAACCCCGTCCTCGTCGGCGAGCCCGGCGTCGGCAAGACCGCCGTCGTCGAGGGGCTCGCGCAGCGGATCACGCACGGCGAGGTCCCCGAGCTGCTCAAGGGCAAGCAGATCTACACGCTCGACCTGGCGGCCCTGGTCGCGGGCTCGAAGTACCGCGGCGAGTTCGAGGAGCGCCTGAAGAAGGTGATGAAGGAGATCACCCAGCGCGGCGACATCATCCTGTTCATCGACGAGCTCCACAACCTCGTCGGCGCGGGCGCGGCCGAGGGCGCGATCGACGCGGCCTCGATCCTCAAGCCGGCGCTGGCCCGAGGCGAGCTCCAGACGATCGGCGCGACCACGCTCGAGGAGTACCGCAAGTACCTCGAGCGCGACTCCGCGCTGGAGCGCCGCTTCCAGAAGATCACCGTCGACCAGCCCTCGACCGAGGAGACCGTGCAGATCCTCAAGGGCCTGCGCGACCGCTACGAGCAGCACCACAAGGTGAACATCACCGACGAGGCGCTCGAGGCCGCCGCCGAGCTGGCCGACCGGTACATCTCCGACCGGTTCCTGCCCGACAAGGCGATCGACCTGATCGATGAGGCCGCGTCGCGGATGCGGATCAAGTCCATGACCTCCCCGCCCGTGTACCGCGAGCTCGAGGACGAGATCGAGGAGACCCGGCGCGCCAAGGAGGAGGCGATCGAGAACCAGGAGTTCGAGAAGGCCGCGAACCTCCGCGACAAGGAGCGCCGCCTCACCCAGCGCAAGCGCGAGCTGGCCGAGCAGTGGGAGGCCGGCGAGTCGACCGAGCGTCCCGCGATCGGCGAGGAGGAGATCGCCGACATCGTCTCGATGTGGACCGGCATCCCGGTGTTCAAGCTGACCGAGGCCGAGACGGCGAAGCTGATGCGGATGGAGGAAGAGCTCCACAAGCGCGTGATCGGCCAGCACCCGGCGATCGAGGTCGTCTCCAAGGCGATCCGGCGCAGCGCGGGCCGGCCTCAAGGACCCGAAGCGGCCGACCGGCTCGTTCATCTTCCTGGGCCCCTCGGGCGTCGGGTAAGACCGAGCTGGCGCGGACGCTCGCCGAGTTCCTGTTCGGCGACGAGGACACGATGATCCGGATCGACATGTCCGAGTACATGGAGAAGCACGCGGTGTCGCGTCTGGTCGGATCGCCTCCGGGCTACATCGGCTACGACGAGGGCGGCCAGCTGACCGAGGCCGTGCGGCGCAAGCCCTACAGCGTGCTGCTGCTGGACGAGATCGAGAAGGCCCATCCGGACGTGTTCAACATCCTGCTCCAGATCCTGGAGGACGGACGGCTCACGGACGCGCAGGGACGGACCGTCGATTTCCGCCACTGCATCGTGATCATGACCTCGAACATCGGGGCCTCCGAGATCGCCCGCAACACCCCGCTCGGGTTCGCGGTGTCCGACGACGAGACCGGCATCACCTACGACGACATGAAGACCCGGATCACGGGCGAGCTCAAGAAGGTGTTCCGGCCCGAGTTCCTGAACCGGATCGACGAGGTCATCGTCTTCCACAAGCTGACCAAGGACGAGATCAAGGAGATCGTCGACCTGCTGCTGCGGCGGATCCGCGAGTCGATGGCCGAGCGCGAGCTCCAGCTGGAGCTCTCCGAGCCGACCAAGGACATGCTCGTCGACAAGGGTTGGGACCCGGCGATGGGCGCCCGGCCGTTGCGCCGCGCGATCCAGCGCTACGTCGAGGATCCGCTCGCGGACTTCGTCCTGCGCTCGCAGGTGCCGTCCGGTTCGACCGTGATGGTCGAGTGGCCGGCGAGCGAGGACGGCGGGGAGCCGCCCGCGGATGCCGATGTCAAGCTCACCGTGATCGAGCCGGCGCCCCAGCCCACCCCGGTCGGGGTCGGTGCCGAGGGCGGCGAGTCCGGCGGCGAGCCGGCGGGATCCGAGGACCCGGCCGGGTCCGACGACGCTCCCGAAACCGAGTAGGTTTCACATTCCGTCGGGCCCGCGGCGTAGCCTCGGGCCCAAGGTGCCACGCCCGACGTCTATCCACGTCTGTTCCACCTGCGGCCACGAGAGCCCCCGGTGGGCGGGGCGCTGCCCGGGCTGCGGCGAGTGGAACACGCTGGTGGAGGAGGTGCGAAAGAGGGGGGCAACGGCTCGCGGTCGGAGTTCAACGTCGGGCAGCCGACCGGTTGTGAGGCCGGTCGCGCTGCGCGACGTGGCCGCGGCCGAGCGCGAGCGGCTCCGTACCGGGATCGGCGAGCTCGACAACGTGCTCGGCGGCGGGATCGTGCCCGGCTCGATGGTTCTGATCGGAGGCTCGCCGGGCATCGGCAAGTCGACGCTGACGACGATGGTGCTCGCCAACCTCCATCGCTCGGGCCGGCGGACGCTGTACGTGTCCGCCGAGGAGTCGGCGGCGCAGATCCGGTTGCGGGCCGAGCGCCTCCAGACCGACGCCCTCGACATCCCGGTGATCGCGGAGACCGATCTCGAGACCGTGCTGGCGACGCTCGAGCAGGAGCGTCCCGAGGTGTGCGTGATCGACTCGGTGCAGACGCTCCACTCGATCGAGCTCTCGAGCGCGGCCGGCTCGGTCGGTCAGGTCCGCGAGGTCGCCGGCGAGCTCATGCGGGTGGCGAAGGCGTTGCGGATCGCGGTGCTGCTGGTCGGGCACGTGACCAAGGACGGTTCGCTCGCCGGGCCGCGCGTGCTCGAGCACTTGGTCGACTGCGTTCTCTCGTTCGAGGGCGAGCGCGAGCGAACCTATCGCACGGTGAGGGCGATCAAGAACCGGTTCGGCTCGACCAACGAGGCGGGCGTGTTCGAGATGCGCGACGACGGGCTGGTCGAGGTCCTGGACGCCTCGGCGCGGTTCGTCGGCGAGGCCACTCGGGCGCCCGGAAGCGTCGTGCTGTGCGCAATCGAAGGTTCCCGGCCGCTGTTGGTGGAGGTCCAGGCGCTGGTCTCGAGCTCCGAGCTCGTGCCGCCCCGGCGGGTCGTGTCGGGGCTCGACCGCAACCGGCTGGCGCTGGTGCTCGCGGTGCTCGGGCGCCACGCCGGCATCGGCGCCGGCGCCTGCGACGTGTTCGTCAATGTGGTCGGCGGCGTGCGGGTGGACGAGCCCGGGGCGGATCTCGCGGTTGCGCTCGCCGTCGCCAGCGCGGTCAAGGGCATCGCGCTCGGGGGAGTCGGGGGCCAGCCGCTCGCGTGCTTCGGCGAGCTCGGGCTGACCGGCGAGCTCCGGACCGTCGCGCACGGCGACCGGCGCGTGGCCGAGGCGGCCAAGTTCGGGCTCGGTCCGGTGATCGAACCGGGCGCCCACAGGACGCTCAGGCACGCCATCGCCGCGGCGTTGGGGGGAGAGCGACGCGGTGCGCTTGCCGCCTGATCGTTCGCTCGCCGCACTTGACGCAAGCGGACGAGGCGGACGATCGAGTGTCAAGAAGCGGTAAAATCGGCCTTCATGCCGCCGCGTTCCGGGGAAGAGCTCAAGGGAGAGCTCGAATCTCGACAGGATTCCCGGCTGGTAAGGGCGCTGGAGATGGTGGCCCCCGGAACGTCTCTCCGAGAGGGGATCGACAACATCCTCCATGCGCGTACCGGCGGGTTGATCGTGATCGGCGACCCCGACGAGCTGGCGTTCCTGTTTTCGGGCGGGATCAAGCTCGACCACGATTACTCGCCGGCGCTGCTGTACGAGCTGGCGAAGATGGACGGTGCGATCGTCCTCAGCTCGAACGCGACCAAGATCGTCCATGTCAACGTCCAGCTGACGCCAGACCCGACCATCCTGACGTTCGAGACCGGCACGCGTCACCGCACCGCGGAGCGCGTGTCCAAGCAGACCGATGCGCTCGTGGTCGCGATCTCGGAGCGACGCGAGGTCGTCTCGCTGTACGTGGACGGCATCAAGTACATCCTGGAGGACATCCCCGTTGTGCTGGCCAAGGCCAACCAGGCGCTGGCCACGCTCGACAAGTACCGCAGTCGCCTCGATCAGGTGTCGACGCGGCTGACCGCCCTCGAGTTCGAGGGAGGGGCGACGCTGCACGACGTGCTGACCGTGCTCCAACGAGCCGAGCTGGTGACGAGGATGGCGGTTGAGATCGAGCGCTACATCGTGGAGCTCGGTACCGAAGGCCGGCTGATCGAGATGCAGCTCGACGAGACGATGGTCGGCGTGTCGGCGGACAAGACGGCGCTGGTCCACGACTATCTGAGCGCGGACACCGACGACACGTTCGCGACGGCGTTCGATCAGCTCGTGCGGCTGCCCAACCAGGATCTATTGGACTTCGGCCGCCTCGCCGAGCTACTCGGCTACGACCGCAAGCTGAACACCCTCGATTATCCGACATCTCCGCGCGGCTTCCGCATCCTGGGCCGGATTCCGCGCCTGCCCAAGCTGGTCGTGCAGCGGATCGTGAGCGAGTTCGGAGGGCTCGAGGAGTTGCTCGCCGCCACAGACGGCGAACTGGAAACCGTCGACGGAGTCGGCGAGATCCGTGCGAAGGACATCCGTGAGGGTCTCCGGCGACAGCAGGAGATCAACCTCGTGGACAGGTACCTGCAAACGTAGTCAGGGAGTAACGATCGAGCGTGGATCTCCGGATCCTCGCCCGTCCCGGAAAGAGGAGGACACCATCACAGAGCTAATGGAAGAGCAACTGGAGGACCTCGAGATCGCCGAGGAAGAAGTAGAAGTAGTTCACATCGAATTCGAAATCGGCGACAACGTCGTATATCCCCACCACGGGGCGGGAAAGGTGATTCGCAAGGAGGAGAAGGAGATCCTTGGCGAGCGACGCGAGTATCTGACCATCAAGATCCTGCACAACGACATGACCGTGATGGTCCCCACCGAAAACGCGGCGCTGGCGGGTCTCCGCCGGGTGATCGACGAGGAAACGGTCAAGAAGGTGCTGGGCGTGCTCCAGGACGAGTGCTCGGAGATGCCCAAGAACTGGAACCGCCGCTTCAAGTACAACCGCGACAAGATCAAGACCGGCGACATCTACGAGCTCGCCGAGGTCGTGCGCAACCTCGCCATCCGCGAAGCCGAGAAGGGGCTTTCGACAGGCGAGAAGCAGATGTTCACCCGGGCGAAAAAGATCCTTGCCTCCGAGCTGATGTATGCGCTCGGGATGGACGAGCACGAAGTCGAGGAGCACCTCCAGGGCCTGTTGTTGGAGTCCTATAACGGGAAGAACGGCAAGTCGAACGGAAAGGTCACCGTCGGCGCCAAATAGGCGCCTGCGGCGCTTATGGCGGTCGCGTTGATCGTGGCCGCGGGCCGTGGCGAGCGCCTTGGGTTCGAGAGGCCCAAGGCGCTCGTCGCGCTTGGGGGCAGGCCGATGCTCCAGTGGAGCGTCGACACGCTCCGGTCTCTGCGCGAAATCGAGCGAATCGTCGTCGCGCTGCCGGCGGACGCGCTCGATGCCGCGCCGGCGGGGACCGTTGCGGTCGCCGGCGGTGCGGTGCGTTCGCAATCGGTGCGCGAGGCGCTCCGGGCCTGCGGTAGCGGAGATCCGGTCGTCGTGCACGATGCGGCTCGCCCGCTCGCGCCGGCGCGGCTGTTCGAGGATGCCCTGGCGCAGCTCCGTGAGTTGGGGGCCGACGCCGTGATCGCGGCCGCGCCGGTCTCCGACACGATCAAGGAGGTGGGCGAAGACGGCCGCACGGTGCAGCGGACGCTCGATCGTCCGCGGCTGTGGGCGGTCCAGACGCCGCAGGTGTTTCGCCGCGAGGCGCTCGAGCGCGCGCTGCTCGGCGCCGACGACGAGCTGCTCGCGGCCGCGACCGACGATGCATGGCTGATCGAGCGCGCCGGCGGGAAGGTGCAGGTGGTGCCGTCTGGGGCGCGGAACATCAAGATCACTACTGCGACCGACCTTCAGTTGGCCGAGATGCTGCTGGCCGAGGGGGCGCCTTGACGGTCACGACCGGGCTCGGCTACGACTGCCACCGGTTCGCCGACGGCCGGCGGCTCGTGCTCGGCGGCGTCGAGCTCGACCACGACCGCGGCCTCGCCGGCCACTCGGACGCCGACGTACTCACGCACGCGGTGATCGATGCGCTGCTGGGGGCGGCTGCGCTCGGCGACATCGGTCAGCACTTTCCCGACACCGACGAGCGCTACCGCGACGCCGACTCGCTCGAGCTGCTGCGGACGACGGTCGCGATGCTGTCGGGGCGGGGGTTCTCGGTCGTGCACGTCGACGTCACGGTGGTGATCGAGCGCCCGCACGTGGCGCCGGTCCGCGACGACATCCGCTTCTCGCTTGCGCGGGCGATCGGGATCTCGCCCGAGCACGTGAGCGTCAAGGCGACCCGGGGAGAGGGGATGGGGTTCGTCGGGCGCGGAGAGGGCGCGGCCGCGCTCGCGATTGCTACGGTGCAGCGGTGAACGGCGTCCACAACGTCCTGTGCTCGTCGGGCTGGTGGGCCCGTCGCGCGGAGTTCGAGCTGATCCCGTTCGGTCTGGACGGAATCGATGCGGGCGACGACGTGCTCGAGATCGGGCCCGGCTTCGGCGCCACCACGCGGGTCCTGGTCGAGCGCCTGGGCAAGGTCAACGTGCTCGAGCTCGATGCACGGTATTGCCGGCGCCTGCGGGCCGAGCTCGGCGACTCGGTCGCGGTGACCCAGGGCGACGCGAGCAGGCTGCCGTATCCGGACGGGCGCTTCTCGAGCGTGCTGTGCTTCACGATGCTCCACCACATCCCGTCGCTCGACCTCCAGGATCGAGCGTTCGCTGAGATCGCGCGCGTGCTGCGTCCGGGCGGGACTTTCGCCGGCACCGACAGCCTCGGGACCGGGTTGGTGTTCAAGCTGATCCACATCGGCGACACGCTGAACCTGATCGACCCCGACACGCTGCCGCGCCGGCTCGAGGCCGCCGGAATGGTCGGGCCCGAGGTAGAGGTCGGCGGGCGCTCGTTCCGCTGGCAGGCGACCAAGGCCGGCGCTTAGTCGGCGCTTGGCCGGCGCTTGGCCGGCGCTAAGTCGGCGCTTGGCCGGCGCTGCTCGCGGGTGGGCGGGGCCTGCGGCGAGCGGATAGGTGAAACGGCGAGTACCTGGGGGAGGGGATGGTCGCCTGACATGCATAACGCGTCAGTGGAGGTGGATTCCCGGGACCGTGCCGGATAACGGGTGCTATGACACGCGTTACTCGTCACGGTGCGGGTTGGGCGCGTCGTTTGTCGTGTTAAGCAGGTGAGTCAGGCGTCACCACGAGGAGCGCGTGGTCACACGGCTTCTGGTCGGGCTCCGCGGGCGAACGGCGGACGTCCCGCCCTGCTCCAGGTGCCCGCCGTTCGGGGCACGGACACGCGGGGGGCGCTCTAGCCCGAAGTTCCCGGTGGCGTGAGGCTGTTCGCTCCAGCGAGAACTGCGCTCTAGCCGCGACTGACGCCGGCGCGCCGACGTGCCGCCCGCTCCCGCGACTGCTCCTGTTCGACCAGCCGGCCGAGTTGCCGCAGGGTCTGGTTCACGTGCCGGGAAACGGTGGGGGCGGCGATTCGCTCGGCGAGCCATCCGCTCAGGCCCGCCCCGGCGACTACGTAGGCGAGTCGGAACTCGACGCGTGTGCGGCCCCCGGGCCTCTCGCGCAGTCGCCACCGGCCGCGATGATCGAGACCGGTGACCGACGTCCAGGCGAGGTCGCACGGCGCATCGAACTCGACGACCTCGACCAGGCCGCCGAGCTCGGCCGCGCCAATCCTGAACAGAGTCCGGTACCGGGCGCCGAGGCCGGTGGGGATGTCGCCCGCGACCTCCCAGCGGGTTATCCCCGACATATAGCTCAGAGCGCGCTCGGGGGCGGTGACAATCTCCCACACATCCTCGATCGGGGCGGCGAGCACCTTCTCGGCCCCGACCCTCATCCGATCACCGGGAAGCGGCGCTCGGCCGCGAGCGCGTCAAGGGCGTCCTGCATCAGCCCCAGCAGATGGTCGTAGATCTCGTCGACGTCTGGGTCGGGCCCGAACTGGTCGCGCAGGTCGATCGCCGGCAGCGTCTCGATCGTGATCTTCGCCGGCAGCGGGATGTGGCCGAAGTCGCCGACGTTCACGATCCAGGGCAGCGACAACGAGATCGGCAGGACCTTCAGGCGGAACAGGCGGTCGAGCGCGAGCAGCCGCGCCAGGCGCTCGCCGCGGGTCAGGAACAGCGCGGTCTCCTGGCCGCCGATCGCGACCACGGGGACGATCGGGACCTCCTGCTCGCGCGCCAGGCGTATGAATCCCTTGCGCCCGCCGAAGTCGACCCGGCTGCCCTGCCAGCTCGGGCGATGGACCTCGTAGTCGCCGCCGGGGTAGACGAGGAGCGCCGCTCCGGAGGAGAGCGCCTTGCGCGCGTTGTTCGGTGACGCGGCGACCGTGCCGAACTTCCGCAACCAGCTCAGGCCGGGGATCGACAGCACCAGGTTGTGGGCGAGCTGGTAGAAGGCGCGCTCGACCCCGAAGTACGTGCTGAACGCGACCGAGAACACGATCGTGTCGGGAATCATGTTTCCGCCCGAGTGGTTCCCGACGAGCAGCACCGGTCCCTCGTCGGGGATGTTGCCCAGCCCGCGGACCTCCCCACGGAACCAGACGCTCGAGAACAGCCAGAGCAGCGGGAGCTGTTCGCGGATGTAGTCGGGATCGCGCTCGTCGAGGTCGGCGCGCGGGATCTGCCGCTGGACGATGCCCGTGAGCTCGCGCCACAATTTGTCGACGAACGAACGCGACGACGCAGCCGAGGTGCCCGGGTCGTCGATCGAGGCGTCCGGGTCGTCGATCGTGGCCTCCCGGTCGTCGATCGTGGCATCCGGATCGTGGCCGGTGCGCCGGCGGGATCTGGTCGTGTCTGCCTGGGGCATCGGTCGGGGTCAGGCGGCCTCGACGTCCGCTTGGTAACCCGCGTGGCCGATTGCCGGCGCGAGCTGCGCACGGCCGAAGAAGCTCAGCAGCAGCTCGTTGGTCTCCTCCGGCCGCTCCACCTGCGGCACGTGCCCGCACCCGTCGATCGTGACCTGCTCGGCCTGCGGCAGCCATTTGTGCACGTGGGGCGCGAACGCCGGCGGCACGAGGCGATCGTGGCTGCCCCACACGAACAGCGCGGGCGGGCGCAGGTCGGCCAGCCGGCGGTAGAACCCGTGGCGTCCGAACGGCGCCTCGAGATAGATGTTGCGCGCGCTCGCGAGCAGCGCATAGCGGGCGCCGGCCGTGTGGTAGATGCGCAGGAACTCATCGACGACGAGGTCGGCGACGGCGGGATCGATCAGGTCGCGGTCGTGGAACATGCTCCAGAACTGCGCCGCGACGAGCGAGCGGCGGACCGTGTGCGGGAGGAGCCCGAACTCGGGCCGGAGCAGGCGAACGATCGGGTGGAGCCCGCGCCTGATCCACGCCACCGCCGGGCACAGCAGCGCGAGCCCGCCGATCCGGTCGGGTGCCATCAGGCCCATCTCGATCGCGACGCGGCCCCCCATCGAGTTGCCGACGACGTGCGCGCCCGGGATCTCGAGTTGGTCCATCAGCCCGAACATGATCTCGGCGAACCAGCCCGCGTTGTAGCCGCCGAGCGCGGGTTTGGAGGATGAGCCGAATCCGGGCAGGTCGGGCGCGTGGACGCGATAGGAGCCGCTCAGCGCCGCGGCCGTCTCGAACAGCGAGGCCCGTGTCCCGCCGAGCCCGTGGAGCAGCAGCACGTCGGGCCCCCGGCCGATCGTCAGCGTCGAGATGCGATGGCGGCCGACGGGGATGTCATGGATCTCCAGCAACGGCGGCCGGCCGCCGACGAGCCGGAACATGCCTTCGAACGCGATCGCGTAGTCGAGATTCCCGCGCACGCCGAGCAGCCGCTGCTGGAACGCGTCGATGCCCGACAGCTCGCCGCGGCGCAGCCGCAGCCACGTCTCGGCATCGGTGGAGATCGTGACGTCGGGGCGCCGGCGAGACCCGCCCTTGCGCACTCTGGCGGCGGCGCTGGTGCAGCGCACCTCCCAGGTGTGCCCGAGATCGCACAACGTGATGTGGTAAGTGGCGTCGAATCCCGGATCGGCGCCGAGATAACGCTCTGGGAGCGACCGGAACGCCTGCCCGACGGCGATCAGTCGCTCGTTTGCTGACGGTCTGCCCGCCACTCCGGCCACCCTATCGGGCCACCCGGCCAGACGCGCCCACTGCCGGTAGGGTTGCCGGGCGGTGCACAGAACGATTCGCCTGCATGACACGCGCACCGGCCAGGTGCTTCCAGTGAAGCCGAACGCCGACGGCGCGATTCGGATCTACGCCTGCGGCCCCACCGTGTACGGCCGGATCCACGTGGGAAACGGCCGACCCTACGTCGTCTTCTCGTTGCTGGCGCGCCTGTTCGTCCATGAGGGCTACAAAGTCACATTCGTTGCAAACATAACGGATGTCAACGACAAGATTTACGCGGCCGCCCTGACCGCCGGGGTGGGGAGCGAGCAGCTGGCGCGCGAGATGAGCGACGCCTACATCGCCGACACCGACCGTCTCGGCCTCGGCCGGCCCGATCACGAGCCGCTGGCCAGCGAGACGATCGGGGAGATCATCGAGCTGATCGAGGAGTTGATCGAGGGAGGACATGCCTACGCGGTTGACGGCGACGTCTACTTCTCGGTCCGCAGTTACCCGGAATACGGCGAGCTGTCGCACCGCGGCGTCGACGACATGGACCAGGGGGAGGGCGTCGAGGGCGCCGACCGCAAGCGCGACCCGGCCGATTTCGCGCTCTGGAAGGTGCACAAACCGGGTGAGGACACCGCATGGGACGCTCCGTGGGGACGGGGCCGCCCGGGGTGGCACATCGAGTGCTCGGCGATGGCCGAAGAGCTGCTCGGCATCGGCTTCGAGATCCACGGCGGTGGCGCGGACTTGATCTTCCCTCACCACGAGAACGAAGCGGCGCAGACGTGCGCGGCCCACGGTGCGCCGCTCGCGCAGCTGTGGGTCCACAACGGGATGGTCCGGCTCGACCAGGCCAAGATGTCCAAGTCGGTCGGCAACATCTTCCTGCTCCACGAGGCGCTCGACGCGTATGGGCGGGACGCGCTGATCATGTACTTCTGCGGCGGCCACTACCGCCAGCCGGTCGAGTTCGACGACGAGCGGCTCGCCGAGGCCCGCAAGCGGGTCGAGCGGATCGCCGAGGCGGCTCGACGGCTCGCGCCCGGCTCCTCGCCGGCGTGGTCGGCGCCGTTGCGCGACCGGTTCTTCGATGTGCTCGCGGACGACTTCAACACGCCGGCGGCGCTCGCGGCGGTGTTCGAGTGGGTCCGCGAGGCCAACCGCGCCGAACCGGGCGCGGGCGACGGCGATCTGCGCGAGATGCTCGGGGTGCTCGCGCTCGACAACCTGCTCGACGTCGCCGCGGTCGACGCTCCGGCCGAGGTCGTCGAACTGTCCGCGGCGCGGGAACGGGCCCGGGCGGCGCGCGACTACGTCGAGGCCGACCGGCTGCGCGATGAGATCCGCTCGCACGGCTGGGAGGTCCGCGACGGACCCGACGGGCCCGAGCTGCTGCCTGCCGCTTGACAACGCCGCAGGGCTCTGCAAAGCTCCCGCGCGGGAGAGTAACGGTAGAGTAAAGCTTTAGGCTATTGCTGTGGAGGGCGTCCGGCCGTCGGTCGCGCCCCAACTCAATGCACACAAGGCGCCAGGGGAGGTAGTGCGCCACGACTTCTGACCCGATCCCTCGAAAGGGTCGAGAAGGGACGACTCGTGGCACGGCTTTCGCCGTATTCTCACCCTCAACTTCAGGTCGAGGACAGCTACCTGATAGCTCTCGCCAAACAGGGAAATGCGGTTGCGTACGACTGCATTGTCCGCCGCTACTACGGTTTCGTCCGCCTGAAGGCGTCGTCGTACTTCCTGGCCGGCGGCGACGCTGACGATCTGATTCAGGAAGGCCTCGTCGGCTTGTACAAGGCCGTGCGCGACTACCGGACCGACCGCGAGTCGAGCTTCCGCAACTTCGCCGAGCTTTGCATCACGCGCCAGATCATCACCGCCGTGAAGACGGCCACGCGCAACAAGCACTCACCGCTCAACCAGTACGTGTCGTTCTCGAGCTCGCCGGCCGCCGCGGCCGACGGCGAGCCGACGCTGGACGAGATCATCCCCGGATCTCCCGTCCACGACCCGGTCAACCAGGTGATCAGCTCGGAGGAGCTGCGGGCGCTGGTGGCGTGCATCTCGACCGCGCTGTCAGAGCTCGAGTCGCGCGTGCTCGCCCTGTACCTCGACGGCCACTCCTACGAGGAGGTCGGCCGTCGGATCGGGTGCGACTGCAAGACCGTGGACAACGCGCTCCAGCGGGTCAAGCGGAAGGTCGGACAGCATCTGGCAGAGCGGAGCGCGCCGGTATAGACGGCAGCCGGATCCTGAATTCGGCTCCACCCGCGGCGGGCGTCGCCGCCTCCACCGTTCCGCCCATCGCCGAGACCAGCTCCTGCACGATCGCAAGACCGAGGCCGGAGCCGACCGGCCGCTGGCTCCGGTAGCGCCGGTACAGGTAGAAGCGTTCGAACGCGTGCGGGATGTCTTCGGGGTCGAGCCCAGGCCCGGCGTCGCGAACCGTGATCTCGCCGCGGCCGGCGCCGATCGTGACCGACCCGCCCGCGGGGGTGATCCGCAGGGCGTTCTCGATCAGGTTCGAAACCGCCTGGAGGATCCGGTCGTGGTCGCCGAGGACCCAGGCATCTGAAGGGCCGGCGCCGGACAGCACAACGCCCATGTCCCGGGCGCGGGGGAGATGGCGCTCGACCGCTTCCGCGACGACGCCTGCCAGGTCGACGGGCTCGCGGGCGACCGAGAAATCCGAGCGGCCGAAGCGCGCGAGCTCGAGCAGGTCGGCGACGAGCCGCTCGAGTCGATCGGCCTCGGCCCCGATGACCCGCGCCGACTCGGCCGGCGGAATCGCGTCCTCCTCGAGCGCCTCCGCATAGCCGCGGATCGAGGTCAGCGGCGTTCTGAGCTCGTGGCTGACCGACTCGAGGAACCGGGCCTGCGCCTCGCGGGCGCGCGACAGCTCGTCCGACATCTCGTTGAACGACGCTCCGAGCTCGGCGAGCTCGTCCTCTCCGTCGACCGGCACCGCGACCCCGGCCTCGCCGTGCGCCAACCGGCGGGTCGCCGCGGACAGCTCGCCGATCGGGCGCGTGAGGCGCCGCGCGAGCAGGACCGACAGCACCACCGCCAGCAGCACCCCGCCAAGGCCGGCCAGCAGGAGGCTGCCCATGAACGGCCGCCACTCGGCGAACGCGATGCTTGCCGGACGGATCAAGACGATCTCGCCGGTCGGCGTCGGGCGCGCCGCGTAGATCAGCGACCGGCCGGCGACATCGATCGTGCCCTGGCCAGCGGTCCCGTTAGGGAGCTTGCCGAGCACGGCCGCCTGGGCGCGCGGTCCGAGCCGGCGCGGCCGGCCGCTGCCGACGCGGTAGGCGTGGTCGCCCGGCGTGAGCGCGCCGGGCGCGCCCCCGACCGCGGCCACGAGGTCGGCCTGCGCCTCGAGCGTCGACAGCCGCTGCTTGGCGATCTGATGCCGGACCAGCACCGCGCCGACGCCGACCGTGAGCACGCATGAGGCGATCGCCGCCGCCGCCAGGTAGCCGAGGACCCGGCGCTGGAGTCTCATGCGGGCTGGGCCGCCTTGTAGCCGAGGCCCCGCACGGTCTCGATCAGATCGGGTCGACCGAGCTTCTTGCGCAGTTGCGCGACGTGGACCTCGACCGTCCGTGTCTCGCCCGGAGAGACGAATCCCCAGACGGACTCGAGCAGCTCGTCGCGCGTCACCACCTGGCCGGCGCGCCGAACGAGGTAATCGAGCAGGTCGAACTCGCGCTGGGTGAGAACGACCTTGCGGCCGTCGACGTGCACCTCCCGAGCGGCGCGCGCGACCGTGACGGGCCCGATCTGCAAGACGTCGCCGGGGCGTGCCGGCGCCGCCGCCCGGCGTAGCACGGCCTTGACGCGGGCCACCAGCTCGCGCGGTGAGAACGGCTTGGTGACGTAGTCGTCCGCGCCCAGCTCGAGGCCCGCGACCCGGTCGGCCTCCTCGTCGCGCGCAGTCAGCATGATCACCGGGACGCTCCCGCCGATCTGGCGGCAGACCTCGAAGCCATCGATGCCCGGCAGCCGGATGTCGAGCAGCACGAGCTTGACCGGATGCCGCCGGAGCTCGACGAGCGCGTCCTCGCCGCGACGGACCCACAGCACCTCGTGACCCTCGCGGCGGAGGTAGGTGCACACGAGCGTCCCGATGTTCGGCTCGTCCTCGACGACCATGATCGTGCCTGGCATGGGGGAAATCGTAGGCGCGCGTCGCGGCGCCGGCGCCGCACTTTTACACGCAGCTGACCTTTACCTGACCGTCACCTTGCAGGCGTCTGCGACGGTGACGACATCCACCGAACACGGGAGGTTCTGAAGTGACATACCTGCGTAAACACCTGAAGCTCGTCACGGTCGCGGCGGCGTGCGTGGCGATTGGCGCCGCCGGGAGCGCGATCGCCACCGCCGGCGCCGCCGGCGGCGCGCCGACGACGACGCCGTCGACGACGGCGAAGGCGGCCCGGGCCCGCGCCGCCGGCGCTCGCGCGCTCGAGCGGCGTGCCGTGCAGGCGAGCGTGGTCGTCGCCACCAAGAGCGGCTTCGAGACCGTCACGGTCGAGCGCGGCTTCGTGCAGTCGGTGAGCGGTCAGCAGCTGACGATCCGCGAGGGCACGAAGAAGGCGACCTACAAGATCGTCACGGTGACGGTCCCGGCCGGTGCGAAGGTGCGCGACAACCGCCAGGCGTCGGCGCTGTCGGCGCTCACGGCCGGGCAGCGCGTGGCGGTCGTCCGGGCACCGCAGCGGACGTGGGTGATCGCGCGAACTCCCCGGACGCCCTGAACGCTCGGCCCCCAGCGCCCGAATGTCCCGCCCGCGGCGGTCCGGCCCGCCGCGGGCGGGCGCGTGCTGTTCCGGTGGGGCAATGGCGGTCCCGCCGCCGCCGATCAACCGTCCTCATCCGGTGGGGCAATGGCGGTTCCGTTCGCCTCCGATGAACCGCCCTCAGATAATCTCTATAAAAATTGTTGAGTTTGCCGAGCCCGTAAGCTTGGGCTCGACTACGCTGCGGTTGTAAGGCAACTGACCGAACAAAGGAGGCCGTCCATGAGCGCGCACGCACACGACGACCACGAGCACGCCGGGCCCGGCTACGCCTCGCCCGCGGTGGCCCGCCAGCAGCCACCCGAGAAGTTCGTGTACGTCGCCTCTCTGTACGAGGGGACGGGGATCAACCGGCCCGACTTCATCGCGGTCGTCGACGTCGAGGAGAGCTCGTCCACGTACGGGCAGATCGTCCACCGCACCGAGATGCCGAACATCGGCGACGAGCTGCACCACTTCGGCTGGAACGCGTGTTCGTCGGCGTGCCATTCGCAGCTCAAGCGGGACACGATGATCGTGCCGGGCCTGCGCTCCTCGCGACTCCACATCATCGACATCTCCGAGCCGCGCGCGCCGCGGATCAAGAACGTGATCGAGGGCGAGGAGATCAAGGAGAAGCTGGGGCTGAGCGCGCCGCACACCGTGCATTGCATGCCGGGCGACATCGTCACGATCTCGATGCTCGGCGACGCCGACGGCAACACGCCGGGCGGGTTCGCGGTGCTCGACGCCCGCGACTTCTCGGTCGCCGAGCGGTGGGAGCGAGACGCGGGCGGGATCGAGTTCACCTACGACTTCTGGTACCAGCCGCGCCAGAACACGCTGATCTCAAGCGAGTGGGGCGCGCCGAACACGTTCAAGGACGGGTTCAATCCCGCTGACGTGGCCGCCGGCAAGTACGGGCGGAAGTTGCACTTCTGGGACCTCGAGAAGCGCACGAAGGTGCAGACGATCGACCTCGGCGACGAGGGCTGGATCCCGCTCGAGATTCGCTGGCAGCACGACCCGGATTCGGCCCAGGGGTTCGTGGGCGCGACGCTGTCGAGCAACATCATCCGCTTCGGTCGCGACAACGGGAGCTGGGAGGTGTCGAAGGCGATCGACGTGGCCAACGAGGAGCTCCAGGGCTGGCCGCTCGAGGGCGGCGTCCCCGGCCTGATCACCGATCTCGTGCTGTCGCTCGACGACAAGGACCTGTTCTTCTCCAACTGGCTGCACGGCGACGTCCGTCACTACGACGTGTCCGATCCGGCCAATCCGACGCTGAAGTCACAGGTGTGGCTGGGCGGGTTGCTCGGGCGTGACGGCGGACATCCGAAGGCTCCCGGCCCGCTCAACGGCGGTCCGCAGATGATCCAGAACTCGCTCGACGGCGACCGCGTGTACGTCACCAACTCGCTGTTCTCGACATGGGACAACCAGTTCTATCCGGGAATCAAGGGGTGGCTGACGAAGCTCGACCGCCAGCCCGACGGAACCTACGCGCTCGACCCCGACTTCTTCGTCGACTTCCACGAGCAGGCCGACGGCGCGCGTCCGCACGAGATCCATCTGCCCGGCGGAGACTGCACGACTGAGATCTTCCAGTAGCACCCTTCGCAGCGACGAGGTCACTCGGGTCCTGTCCGAGCTGCGTCGGCTCGGCGAGGCGGAGGACGCTGCGGCCGACAGTGGCTACGTGACGGTCGAGGTCCCGCTCGACGCCGGCGTCGTCGTGTCGGCCTGGCTCGGGGGTTAGCAGTCAGCGCTTCAGCGTCTCGCGGAGCGCCTCGAGTCCCGTGTACTTCGGCTGCCAGCCCAGATCCCGTAAAGCTTTCGTCGTGTCCATGATCGCGGGATGGCTTGCCGCCTCGACCCACTCGGCGGCGGGCGGCGCGAACGCGGGGAGCGGGATCTGCGCCGCGGCACGAGCGGCCGTTTCGACGATGCCGGCCGGGACCGTGATCGGGGTGAAGCCAAGCTCGCGAACGACGTCGGCCGCGGTCACGATGCCGGCGCCGGCGATGTTGTACGCGCCCGGCGGCCCATCGGCCACCACGCATCTGAGCAGCGCCTGGCCGACGTCGTCCTCGTGGATGAACTGCATCGGCAGGTCGGGCGCCGGGACCGGGATCGGGATCGGCAGGCGCCCAGCGAACTCGAGCGCGCGCTGGGTGATCTCCGCGAGCGGCGGGGGGAGGGAGTCCTTGGCGCCGACGGCGTGCGGCCCGAGCACGATCGGCGGTCGGAGCAGATACAGGGCGAGGTCCGGGTGTGCGTCGGCCTGCTCGCGCAGCAGCCGCTCGAGCTCGGCCTTCTCCTGCGCGTAGAACAGCCGGGCCGCCGGGCGCGTCGGCCAGTCCTCGGTCATGCCGACCGGGTTGTCGGGATGGAACCCGTATGCGGCGACCGACGAGGCGTACACGAATCGCTTGGCGCCGGCGGTGGCCGCGGCGGCGAACGCGTTGAGCGTCCCCTGCACGTTGATGTCACGGATCGTGTCGCGGGATGCCGTCCCGGTGATCATGAACGCGAGGTGGACGACCGCGTCGGCGTCTTCGAAGGCCCGTGTGAGCGCGGCCGGATCGCGGACGTCGCCCTGCCGGTACTCCATCTTGGTCCACCCGTACTGCGCCGGGTCGAACGGGCGGCGCGCGATGCCGACGACCCGGGCGATCCGCTCGTCTTGTTGCAGGAGCGGGATCAGCCCGAAGCCGAACGTTCCGGTGGGGCCGGTGATGGCGACCGTCAGTCCGTCGTCAGACAAGCGACGCCTCGAGGCCGAAGCGGTGCGCGACGAGATCCGGGACGGCTGCGCGCTCGACCTCGATCACGGTCGCGGCGGTCGGCGTCTCCTCGGTGAGCGACAGGCCACCGCTCCAATCGCTCAGCGCTTCGCGCGTGCCGTCGGGTCGCTGCACGCTGACGATCAGCCCGGTGACGAACGGCGAGCGGGGATACGTGGACGTGTACCAGTTGCTCGTCACCACGTCGACCAGCGGAACCGGCTCGGGGACGAACCCGTACAGGTCGACCCACTGTCCGCTCTGATCGAGCGACCGCAGGACGAGCTCGGGGCCGTCCTGCACGACTCGGTGGCGCCAGCCCGCATGCTCGTACTCGCCGCCGACGCCGAACGGGATCGGTTCGCGCAGCGTGCCGTTGCCGAAGCCGACATCCGCGTGCCATCGCGCGCCGTCGGCCTGCACTCCGAGTACGAGGTGAGTTCGCGGCCGCGCCGTGCCGTGCGGGGAGCCCACGCGGACGCGTGCCAGGTACATGTCGACGTCGGCGCCGAGCGCCTCGAGCGCCGACTTCAACAGGAGATTCTGCTCGAAGCAGTAACCGCCGCGGCGGTCCGATACCAGCTTGCGCTCCAGGTCGTCGAGCTCGAGCGACACCGGGATCCCGCGCCGGGGGTCGAGGTTCTCGAACGGGATCGTCGTCACGTGTGCCCGATGCAGCTCGTCGAGGTCCGGCCGTCCGGGCACGCCGATGCGGGAGAGATAGGCGTCGAGGTCGAGCATCGCGGACGACTGTACCGGTGGCTTCCCGGTGGCGGGGCGGGTCGCGCGGGCGGATCGTCCGGCGCCGCCCGCTACGGGTGCGGGCGGCGCCGGCCCACGCGGTTCGCTCAGCCCGTCATAAGTGAAAGCGCGGCGCCCAGCCATGATGTTTCGACGGCGAGCATCTCAGCTCGCGCCGCCGGGGCTGCATCACAGCTGGGCATCCGGCTTGGAATGGTTCCTCCAAACGAGAGGATCGTTCGACATACGAACAATCCTTCTACAGGCGAACACTGACAACGTAATCGGCAGATCACCCCAATGTCAAGAGGGTTGCGATTGGGATCTACACCCGCTGCGTGACACGGTGTATCAGTCCGGGACCGCGCCGCAGGTGATGTTGAGCGCGGTGGCGGTCATCGTTCGCGCGTAGTCGCTGGCCGCCAGCACGGCCGCGTTGCCGACGTCGTCGAGCGATGCGGCGCGTCCGAGCATGGTCCGCCGGACGATCTGCTCGGTGATCGCCTGACGCCACTCGGGTCCCTCGGGAATCGACTCGGGGATACCGCCGGTCTGGAGCGTCAGCACACGGATGCCGTACTGACCAAGCTCGCGCGAGAGGCTCCGACGCAGCGACTCGACCGCGCCGAACGCCACCTGCAGTCCGCCCAGCTTCGCCGTCGGCGGGCCGTATCCGCCGAATGCGAGGATCACCCCTGACCTCCGCCTGATCATGTGGCGCGCGGCCGCGCGCGAGGTCACGAACATCGCCTTGACGGTCCGCACCACGGGCGCCATGAAGTCCTCGACCGCCATCTCGCAGATGGGCGTGCCCTGCACGTCACCCTGGGAGATCAGGCAGAACGAGATGTCGAGGCGGCCGTCGGTTGCCGCGACCGCGTCGACGTGCGCTTCGACCTGGTCGGGATCGAGAGCGTCGACCGTCGCCGTCTCCGCTCGGGCGCCGGTGCTGCGAATCTCTCCGGCCACCGCCTCGAGCGTCTCGATCGTTCGCCCGGTGAGGTGGACCTTCGCGCCCTCGCGCGCAAACGCACGCGCGACGGCGCCGCCGATCGAGCCGCCGGCGCCATAGATGATCGCGTTCTTGCCGTCGAGAAGCACGTGAGGGTTCTCCTTTCGGTTCATGGGCGCAGATGGCTCACGGTGACGTCGTACTCGGCCACGAGCCGCTCGGCGATGATCGATCGGTGGCAGGCCTCCGGATCGCGCTCGACGCAGAACAGCGCCGCGGCGCCGTTTGCGGGGAGCTCGTCCGCGACGAGGTGCAGCGGCGCCTGGTCGAGGATCTCGCGCGTGTACCGGGTCGCGTATTCCGGCGCCAACACCGTCCGCGAGCGCTTGCCCTCGCCTCGACGCGCGTCCTCGGCGTACTGAACGTGCCGGAGCTCGGTCGTCGGAGCGAGCTCCTTGTGGTGGCGGTAGGACACGCCCGCGCCGGCCAGGGCGTCTTGGAGGCGGGCGGAGTTCGCCCACGAGTACTCGCGGCCGCGCACGCCGCGTCGCTGGCGGACGTCGATCAGCAGCCGCACGTCGGCTCCCTCCAGCGCTTCGAGGAAGCTGCTCAGATCCCAGCCGTAGACGCCGATCGTGATCACGCGCCTCACACCCCCACGATGTCACAGCTACGAGCGCGCGTCGGCTGGCATTCTCCGCTCTTCGCTTTGTGCTTTTGTGAGCAGGGGCCACGAACCGAACGAACGTGAGGAGAGCCGACCGATGACGACCCCCGATCCGGACACGCTGTTGGCCGACACGCGCGCCTTCAACATCGAGCTCGAGCGGTTGCTGGCGACGATGCCCCCGGTCAACACGGTGCCGCCCGAGGAGAGCCGCCGCGCCCGCCGGGAAGGACGTGGAATCTTCCCCGCGCCCGTGTACGTGCCTGAGGCTCGCGACGTCGAGATCGAAGGCCGGGGTGGGCCGATCTCGGTGCGGATCATCGCGCCGCAGGACCGCTCGCCCCGGGGGACCTTCCTGCACTTTCACGGCGGCGGGTGGACGCTCGGCGAGAGCGACGGACAGGACGTCCGGCTCCAGCGGCTCGCGCGCGACACCGGCCTCACGGCGGTCAGCGTGAACTACCGGCTCGCGCCCGAGAACCCGTACCCGGCCGGACCCGACGACTGCGAGGCCGCGGCTCTGTGGCTGCTCGGCGACGAGGGTCGCTCCGCCGTCGGAACCGACGGTCCGCGCGCCATCGGGGGCGATTCGGCGGGCGGGCAACTCGCCGCCTGCACGCTGCTTCGTCTCCGCGACCGTCACGGGATCACGGACGTGTTCGGCGCGGCGGTGTTCCAGTACGGAGGGTTCGATCTGTCGATGTCGCCGAGCCAGCGCTTGTGGGGCGAGCGCAACCTCGTGCTGTCGGGACCGATCATGGTGTGGTTCGGCGACCAGTTCCTGCCCGGCGTCGACCGGGAACGGCGCCGCGACCCCGACATCTCGCCGCTGTTTGCCGAGCTGTCGGGCATGCCGCCGGCGATCTTCACGATCGGGACTTCCGATCCGCTCATCGACGACACGCTGTTCATGGAGGCGCGGTGGCGCACCGCCGGCCACGCCACCGAGCTGCGGATCTGGCCCGAGGCGCCACATGGGTTCGTGTCGCTGCCGATGACCGTCGCCGACGTCGCGCTGGGCGCCGAGCACGACTTCCTGAACCGGACGCTCGGTTTCGAGTCTCAAGTTTGAGTTATATAAGCGATCGTGATCGAAGTCGTCGAGGAGATCAATTGCGTGGAGCGGCGCGTGGGGAGCCGAACGGTTGGCGCCGGCGAGGTGCGCGTCGCCGTGATCGCGCGTGCGTACGGCGGCGGAGCGGAGACGCGGTTCTACACCGGCGCCGCGACTTGACGCCGCCGCTTTGGGGCGACGGCCAGTGTCCGGGGGGTGCAAAACGTGACTCGGCGGCGTTCCGGCACCGATCTGGTACACATAAGCGCCCCCACGGTGCTTATGCGCAATATGCGCCGGCGCGACGGGAGGTTTGGCACGTTAAGCAGGAGCGCGCCGAGCAGGCTCCCATGTGCAGCAGGCCAGCGGCGAGGACACCACGCGCTCGATGTAGCCGCCCGCATCCCAACCCTCAGAGGGCGCCTCGCTCAGTCCGCCAGCCAATCGGCGAGCCCGACGAGCGCGAACACGCGGTGGACCTGCTCGGTCGCCCGCGCGAGCACGAGCGTGCGCCCGCGCGATTCTGCGTCCTGCTTGGCCTTGATCAGGATGCTGACGCCGGCGCTGTCGACGAACTCCAGGTCGCTGAGGTCGAGCGTCACGCGGGCACCGGGCTCCGACAGCGCCTCGTTGAGGCGCTGTTCGAGCCCCGGGGCGGTCACCACATCCAGCTCGCCGGAAAGCGCGAGCACCACACCCCCGGCCTCGTCCCTGCGGTTGATCGAGAGCTCGGTCGCGACGCGCCGGATTGTATTGACGACCGAATCATCCGGTCGCGTGATGGGTTCACACGAGGGACACATCTAACGAAGCGCCCGGCTACCGTCAATCGGCGCTAACTCTGCGCGCGGCCAGGCCGGGGCGGCGCCCGACCCGTGGGGAGGAGTACACACGGAATGGAAGGTCTCCAAGGAGGTAGGCGCGCGACCGCGCGGCGTGCGCTCAAGTTTGTAGTTCTGGCGGTGTGCGCGGCGCTAGGTCTTGCGCTTGTGAGCGGCTCGGCGCTGGCGAGCAAGCCGGCGAAGAAGCCGAAGGCGCCGAAGGTCACGACCAAGACGCCGGTCACGCCGGGGTCCGGTTATCTCGCGCTGGGTGACTCGGTCACTTTCGGCTACGAGGAACGGCAGGTGGTCCCGACGCCGAACTACGCGGACGCCTCGAGCTTTGTCGGCTATCCCGAGCTGCTCGGCTCCGAGTTGCATCTCACCGTCGCGAACGCGGCGTGTTCCGGTGAGACGTCCTCGAGCCTGATCAACCAGACCGCGCCGAGCAACGGCTGCGAGAACTCACCGAGCGGGGCCCCTGGCTACCGCACGATGTCCCCGCTGCACGTCAAGTACAGCGGTTCGCAGCTCGACTACGCGGTGTCGTACCTGAAGAAGCATAAGAACGTCCGGCTGGTGTCGCTCATGATCGGCGCCAACGACTTCTTCGTGTGTCAGGCGACAACCGCTGACCATTGCGCCAGCCTCCCTGAAGAGGCCGCGGTCGGCGCGACGGTCGCCAAGAACATCAAGACGATCCTGTCGTCGATTCGCAACAAGGCCCGCTACGGCGGGCAGATCGCGATCGTCAACTACTACTCGCTCAACTACAGCAACTCGCTCGACAACTCCTTTTCGCAGGCGCTCAACACCACGCAGGACTCGGCGGCCAAGCCGTTCCACGTGATTATCGTTGACGGCTTCGGTGAGTTCCAGACGGCGGCCGCGCATTCCTCTAGCAACACCTGCACCGCCGGGCTGCTGACGCAGCTGTCGACGGGCGGATGCGGAATCCACCCGAGCTACGCCGGTCAGGCCCTCCTGGCCGAGGCGGTCGAGAAGGCGATTCGCATCGGCTGACCTGACCTGACAGAGGGGTGATTGAGGCGGGTTGGTGAGGCGCCGAGGCTCACCCCGCGAGCCGCGGCCCTTCCAGCCTGGGCGCCCGCTTCGATCACCCTTACTGTCGGCAGCTGAACAAGAACCGTTAGCGCCCAGGGATGACCCGATCTGGTTTGCTTGTGCGCAGTGCGCCGAGCCTGCCTGATCGCCGCGGTTGCCCTGGCCGTTGCGCTGCCCGGGTGCGGAAGCGGCACGAGCCACAGCGCGTCGACCAGCACGACCGCTAGCAGCTCGGCGTCGGCCCCGTCGACGACGGCGTCGACGCCGGCGTCGGCCGCGTGCCGCACGGTGCCGGTGCCGGCGCCGAAGCGGGGCGAACATCTGTCCGCGCCCCACCTGCGACTCGACCCGCACAAAACGTACACGGTCACGATCGTCACCAACTGCGGGACGTTCGCGTTCACCCTCGACGTGGCGCAGTCACCGAAGACCTCCGCCTCGTTCTACTCCCTGGTCAAGCGCGGTTTCTTCGAAGGCGTCACGTTCCACCGCGTCGCCGCGGGATTCGTGATCCAGGGCGGGGACCCGACCGGTACGGGCGCCGGCGGGCCCGGCTACACGATCGTCGAGGCTCCGCCGAAGAACACCCAGTACGTGCTCGGGGACGTCGCGATGGCGAAGACCCAGAACCAGCCGCCGGGAGCATCGGGCAGCCAGTTCTTCATCGTGACCGCCCCCAACGTCACGCAATCGGCCGGGCTCACCCTCGACTACGCGCTACTCGGCAAGGTCGTCTCGGGGATCAACGTGGTCGAGAAGATCGGCTCGCTGCCGACGAACCCGCCGCAGGACGGTTCGCCGACGCCCACCGTGGTGATGTCGAGCGTGACCGTCTCCGCCAGCTGAGGCCGGCGGGGATCAGCCTGGGGGCACCGAGCGTGCCGGCCGAACACCCATCCCTCGTGCCGCCGGACGCACGGATCGTCGGGGAGGTCCGGCTCGGCGGACAGCCGTAGCGCGTTGATCATCGCGAGCAGCCCGGCGGTCGCGTCGAAGCGGTCCTCGCCGGCGCGGTCGCTTCCGAACCCGTCCCGGATCTGGGCCACGAGCTGCCGTTCGGGCCGCACGCCAAGCTCCCGGCAGCGCTCGAGCAGGAGCGGACCTTCGGCGCGGCGGTCCTCCCGCCTGGTCTTGGCCGTGCGTCGCGATCCCATCCGGAGCCCCAGCTGCAGGTAGGCGTCGGCGGGATAGGCCTCGACGATGACCGCGTCGGACCGCTCCAGCAGCTCGCCGAGACCGCCGTCGAAAGGCCAGATCGCGTACCGGCGGGCCCGGTCGGCGAGCGCGGGCGCCACCAACTCCCGCCAGCCGGTTATCGTCGCCTTGCCGACGGCCTGGGGTCCGAGCGCCCAGAACATCTCCGAGGCCGCCCGTCGCCCGCAGTGGGGGAGGTCGCAGCACCGGAGTGCCCCGGGACTCCGATAGGCCGAGCGCGGCGCGGAACTCGCGCTTGATCCCCGGACTCTTACGCGCGAGCCCTGCCGGGAAGAACGGGCGCGCTACCGAGACGTCGGCCACGTCGTCGGATACCGAGAAGAACTCGCTCGACGGGTCGAGCCCCCGCACCCAGCCGGCGAAGTCGTCGATCGCGGCGAGCTTGGCGTACGCCCGCGGCACGCCGATCGGGAAGTCGAACCCGAGCAGCGCCGGCCGTCCGGGACTCGCGGGCATGTGCATGCGCTCGAGCAGCCCGCCGTCGACGCCGACCATCCGCGCGGCGTGCGCCACGTATCCGGAACCGCGCAACTCGGCGGTGGCAACCACGCGCTTCGAGGCCGACGCCCCCCAGTCCGCGTGCGCAATCCATCCCGGCAAGTCCATGATCGTGGGGGCCAAGATACTTCCGGGAGTGAGCGAGGGTCAGATCGGAATCGACGATCCGCGGGCCGCGGACGTGCGCGCGCTGCTCGCGGTCCACCTGACGTTCGCGCGATCACAGACCCCGCCTGAGGATGCCCACGCGATGGACGTCGACGACCTTCTCGACCCGGCGGTGACGTTCTTCAGCTATCGCGCCGGCGGTACGCTCCTCGCGGTCGGAGCGCTCAAGGAGCTCGACGCGCACCACGCCGAGATCAAGTCGATGCACACCGCGCAGGCCGCGCGGGGTCGGGGGGTCGGCCGGCAGATGCTCGAGCACCTGATCGCGATGGCCAGCGAGCGCGGGTATCGCCGCCTCAGTCTCGAGACCGGGTCGATGGAGTCGTTCGCGTCGGCGCGGTCGCTGTACGCGCGCGCTGGGTTCGTTGCGTGCGGGCCGTTCGGCGAGTACCGGGCGAGCGGGAACAGCACGTACATGACGCTCTCGCTCGCGGGTTAGCTAGCTAGAACGGACCGCGGGGCTCGTACGAGCCGCGCCGCGCGCCGATCGAGACGAACGTCATGCCGTCGGGGCCGGCGACCGGGCATCGCGTGGAGCCGGGATCGAAGCGCACGAAGCTTCCAACCCGAACCGGGACCTCGTTGCCGTCGATGATCCAATGACCGCTGCCTCTGACCACAACCGAGACCTCCTCCTGGTCGGAGCGGGTCTCGTCGTGCTCGTGACCAGGTGCGTTCGGTGGGAGCTCGAACCAATTGATCCCAAACGCCTCGACGCCGAGCTCGCGGCGGACGAACCGCACGACTCCGCCGGGCCCGGAGCCCTCGACATCGTCGACGTTCAGCACGGAGTAGCCCACGGGCGGGACAGTATCGCTACCTTCCGGGCCGGTGCTGGGCAGCCTTCGCGTTGACGACCCCGAGCAACGATTAGCCGCGGTCCGTTTATGTTCGGACCTTCGGCTTACCGACCCGCGGTTCGTCAGAGACGACGGCGGCTGGGTGCTCCGCCTGCCCGAGAACCGACTGGCGCGCCTCGAGTACCAGCTCGAGCTGTCAGACCACGACGGCGACACCGTGGTCGTGTGCGACCCCGGCAACCCCGAGCGCGCCCCCGGGGCGTTCGGTGAAAAGTCGGTGCTGCAGGCGCCCGGCTACAGCCCGCCGGCCTGGCTCGAGCAGCCCGCCGCGCACGGCGAGCGCGATGCGGTGAACATCCGCGTGCTCGGCCGCGAGCTGCCGATCGGCATCTGGTCGCCGGCCGAGGGCCAGCTGCCGCTGCTGGTCGCCCACGACGGCCCCGAATACGACGAGCTCGCGCAGCTGACCCGGTACGCCGGGGCGATGATCGAGGCCGGCGTGATCCCGCCGTTCAGGGTCGCGCTGCTCCCGCCGGGAGACCGCGACGAGTGGTACTCGGCCTCGGCGGCGTACGGCCGCGCGCTGTGCAACCGGATCCTGCCGGCGATCCGCGGCCAGGTCGCAGTATCCGGCCTTCCGGTGGGCATGGGCGCGAGCCTCGGCGGGCTGGCCATGCTCCAGGCGCAACGGACCTGGCCCGGCGCGTTCGCCGGCCTGTTCCTGCAGTCGGCGAGCTTCTTCGTGCCCCGCTTCGATCGCCACGAGTCCGGGTTTCCGCGCTACGCCAGGATCGTGCGGTTCGTCCGTAGCGTGCTGCGCGCGGAGACGTTCGACGAGCCGGTGCCGGTGTCGATGACCTGTGGCGCCGAGGAGGAGAACGTCAACAACAACCGCCTGGTGGCGAACGCGCTCGCCGCCCAGGGCTATCCCGCGCAACTGTCCGCGGTGCCCGACCTGCACAACTACACGGCCTGGCGGGACGCGCTCGATCCGCCCCTGACGCGTCTGCTGGCGGATCTGTGGGGGCCGCCTGCGCCGGACGCCGAGCGCAGCGAGGCCAATAGATGAACGGAGTCGCGGTCTACGGCCACTGGGGACGCCCGGTCCTGGTGTTCGGAGCCGAGCGCGGCGACGCCGGCGAGTTCGAGCGCCGCGGGATGATCGCGGCGGTGAGGGATCTGATCGAAGCCGGCCGGGTCAAGCTCTACTGCGTCGACTCGTTCGACCACGAGACATGGTCGAACCGCGACATCCCGCTCGAGGAGCGCGCGCGCCGCCACCGGTTCTATGAGTCGTGGATCGTCGAGGAGGTCGTCCCGTTCGTGCGCTCGGAGTGCGCCGGGCGTGAGCGAGTTGATCACGTGCGGCGTCAGCCTCGGCGCCTACCACGCCGCCAACTTCGCGCTCAAGCGCGCCGACCTGTTCCCGCTCGCGATCTGCATGTCCGGCAACTACGACCCGGCCGCCTGGGACGGATGGGGAGAGCGCGGCGACGCCACCTACTTCAACAACCCGCTCGACTACGTCGGCCACCTCGGCGGCGATCACCTCGACTGGCTGCGCGGCCGGGTCAGCCTGCTGCTCGTGTGCGGGCAGGGCCAGTGGGAGGACACGACCGGCGCGCTCGAGTCGACGCGCCGGCTCGCCGGGCTGCTCCAGTCCAAGGGCATCCGGTGCGAGCTCGACCTGTGGGGGCACGACGTCGCGCATGATTGGCCGTCCTGGCAGGCACAGCTCGCCCACCATCTGCCACGCTTCTGCTGAGCGATGACGGAGACGACGCACCTGATCGGGCTGCTGCTTGGGACCGAGGACGACTGGCCGGCGGCGTTCGAGACGCTGGTCTCACGGCTGGGGCCGATCACCGACCCCTCCGGGCACACGCACCGGATCGCGACCGAGCGGATCACGATGGAGCCATTCGACCTGCGCGACCGCCCGCGCTACGAGCTCGTGATCGATCGGCTCGCGTACTGGTACTACCTGCCGCGCGAGTGGCTCAAGAAGGTCGCGCTGATGAACGACGTGTACCTGCTGAACAGCCCCTTCACGTTCCAGGCGATGGAGAAGCACGCGGCCTATTGCGCGATGATCCGCCTCGGTCTGAAGGTGCCGCCGACCGTGCTCGTCCCGCACAAGGACCCGCCGGACAACTCGCGCTTCCAGTACACCGCGTCCCGCTACAACCTGCAGTTCGACCTGGCGTCGATCGCCGAGAAGATCGGCTACCCGCTGTTCATGAAGCCCTACGACGGCGGGCAGTGGATCGGGGTGAGCCGCGTGCGCGACCGGGCCGAGCTCGAGCGGGCCTACGATGCGTCGGGCCGGCGGCTGATGCACCTGCAGGCGTCGATCGAGGGCTTCGACGTGTTCGCCCGCTCGCTGTCGATCGGCCCCGAGACAATGGTCATGAAGTTCCGCCCCGATCAGCCGATGCACGACCGCTACGAGGTCGCGCACGACTTCCTCACGCCCGAGGTGGGGGAGGAGGTGCTGACGATCAGCCGGCTCGTCAACGCGTTCTTCCGCTGGGAGTTCAACTCGTGCGAGTGCCTGGTGCGCGGCGACGACGTGTACCCGATCGACTACGCCAACGCGTCGCCGGACGTCGCGCTCACGAGCCTGCACTACTACTTCCCGTGGGCGATCAAGACGCTCGTGAAGTGGTGCACGTTCTGCCTCGTGACCGGCCGGCGGCCGCGGCTCGACCTCGACACCCGCCGCTACTTCGAGGTCGGCGACCGCGAGGATCTCAGCTACGGCGACAAGCTTGCGGCCTACCGCCGGCTCGTCGACGACTACTTCGAGGCCGACCGCTACCACGACTTCTGCGAGCGCCGCCTCGGCCACGTCGACGAGCTCATGCTCGACTGGGTGGACTCGAGCGACTTCGACCGGCTGCTGCTCGACACCGTTCGGGCCACTTACCCGGCGGACGAGCAGGACCGGTTCGTCGCGCACCTGCGGGGGCTTCTCGGGCAGTGGGTGCGCGAGAACGGCCGCGTTCCCGCCTGGACCTGAGTCAACCGTCGTCGACGAGCCCGACGAGCGGCCCGAGCAGCCGCCGCGACCGCCGGGAGACGCTGGGGAGCGCCACGAGCCGGTGCGTCGCCGGCGCCCCCGCCCGGACCCGGTCGAGCTGCTCGAAAGCGATCTTGCGCCAGCGGTCGTCGACGATCGCGTGGGGCACGTCGTTCGCGATCGTCGCGGCATCGACCTCGAGGTGCTCGGCCCACAGGCGAATGCGGGTCGCGCGGGTCAGCTCGGGGTCGTCCGTCACGACATTCATCTCGGTGTCGTTGAGCAGCGAGTGGGCGTTGAGATTCGCGGATCCGACCGTGAGCCAGCGATCGTCGACGATCCCGACCTTCGCGTGCACGTAGAGGCGATCGACGCGCTCGCCGGTCCGGGACCGGATCGTGGCGGCGAGCAGGCGCCCCGCTCCGTGGTCGGCGGCGGCCAACACCCCGAGCTGCCCGACCGTGTCGTCCTGGCCGTTGTTCGCCTTCGCCGGCAGCACGACGACGAGGCGGAACTCGTCGCGCGGCGGGCGCCGCAGCTTGTCCGCGAGCCGCCGGACGATTTCCGGCGACCACAGGAACTGGTTCTCGAGGTAGATGAAATTCTGGGCGGCTGCGATCGCGCGGACGTAGCTCTCGAGGATCCGGTACTCGCCGTCCGGGACCGCGTTGTACATGCCGTTGGCGATCGTGCGCACGACTTGGACCGTGTGCTCGCCGGCGGGCGCGGGGGTCGCCGGCCGGTCCAGCTGCTCGCCGGTCAGCTCGCGCCAGCGCAGCGCGAAGTGATCGTCGACGTCGGCGACGGCGGGGCCGCGCAGGCGCGTGCCGACGTCGTGCCAGCCGAGCCGGCGCCGGGCGGGGTGGTCGCTGGTGTCGAACCGGTCGCCGCCGTAGTCGGTCATGTCGATGCCGCCGACGAACGCGAGCTCGCCGTCGACGATCACCGTCTTCTCGTGGTGGCAGTGGAACGGGTGCTCGCGGGGGTCGAGCTCGCAGCGGATCCGGGTGTCCCGGGTGAGGGTCTGGACGCCGTCGCGCACCTCCTTGCGGGTGGGGTGAAACGCCGGGACCGGGGCGCCGGCCCACACGAGCACCCTCACGTCGATGCGCTCGGCCGCCTCGGCCAGCAGCTCGCCGAGCACCCCCGGGCGCGCTCCCCGGACGAGCTCGAAATACGGCGCGACGTGCCATCCGGTCACGTGGACGTAGTCGCGGGCGTTTTCGATCGCATGCGCGATCGACGGGAACGCCTCAGCACCGTCGATCAGCACCTCGAGCGAGCAGCCGTTGCGCGGGGGCGGGTCGCCCGACGCCCACGGCCCGTCGTCGGGCGGGTCCAGGGCGCGACGCCAGCCGAGGCGGCGCAGGCGCCAATCATGCTTGGCGCGCACCGCCGCCTCGACGCCGTCGCCGACGATCGCGTCGACGCGGGAGAGGAACGATGCGGACGAATCGGGCATTCCACCCGGGTGGATACCCGATTCGTCCGCGAAGCGGCGTCAGGCGGCGATCACCTCGGGCGCGATCAGCTCCGGCTGCTCGCGCTCGATCTCGTGTTCGCGGACCAGCCACAGGGCCAGCAGCGCGCCGGCGAACGCGAGCGCGGCGCCGATCACGAGGATCGTGTTGAGGCCGCTCAGGAACCCGTCGCGGGTCGCGCTGGCGACGGCCGCGCGGGCTCCGTGCGGCACCGACTGCAGGGCTTGCTCGAGGCGGCCGCCCGAGGCCGCCTCGATCAGCTGGCGGGGGTGATCGCCGGTGGCCGCCGGCGTGCCGGCCGCGACCGCGGAGATCTTGTCGGCGCCGCGGGCGAGGAAGATCGCGCCCCACGCCGCCACGCCGACCGCGATCGAGACCTGCCGGAACGTGTCGTTGATCCCCGCCGCCATGCCGCTGCGCTCCTTGGCGACGACGCTGACCGCGACGTCGGCGATCACCGGGTTGAGCAGGCCGACCCCGATGCCGGCGACGATGAACCCGGGCAGCAGCGCCGTCCAGCCGTCGCTCGGGGTCAGGCCCGACATCAGCAGGAGCCCGCCGCCGATCGCGGCCAGGCTGGCGGCCATCAGCACGCGCGCCCGCACCCGAGCCATCAGCGCGACGGCGAGCGGCGCGACCAAGAACGGCACCAGCGTGATCGGCAGGTAGCGGAGCCCCGCCTGCAACGGCGAGTAGCCGAGGTAATTCTGCAGGTACAGGGTCAGATACAGGAACAGCGCGAACAGCGACGCCGACACCGCGGCCGCCGCCAGCTGGACGCCGGTGAACGCGCGCCGGCGGAACAGCTCGAGCGGGAGCATCGGCTCCTGCACCCGTTGCTCGATCGCCGTGAACGCGCCGAGCATCAACGCGGCGCCGGCGAACAGGCCGAGGATCAGCGTGCTGCCCCAGCCCTCGTCGTTGCCGCGCAGGAGCGCCAGCACGAGCATCACCAGCGCGCTGCTGAAGGTGACGAGCCCGAGCCAGTCGATCCGGGTCGCGTTAGGATCGCGGGACTCGCGAATGCGCAGGAAGGTCACGGCGATCGCCGCGATGCCGATCGGGACGTTCAGGAAGAACACCCAGCGCCAACCGAAGCCGGTCGTGATCGCGCCGCCGACGAGCGGGCCGACGGCGACCGCGACGCCGATCGTGGCGCCGTACACGCCCATCGCCGTCGCGCGTTCACGCCCTGCCGCGAACTCCTGCGCGACCAGCGCGAGCGAGACCGCGAACATCGCGGCGCCGCCGATTCCCTGAATCGCGCGCGAGATGTTCAAGAACGTCGCATCGGGCGCCAGCCCCGCGGCCAGCGAGGCCGCGGAGAAGATCCCGAGCCCGATCGCGAATACGGCTCTCCGGCCGAGCCGGTCGGCCAGCGACCCGGCGGTCAGGACGACCGCGGCCAGCGACAGCGTGTAGGCGTCGATCACCCACTGCACGTCGGTGAAGCTCGCGGACAGGTCCTTCTCGATCGAGGGGAGCGCCGTGTTGACGACGGTGATGTCGAGCAGCAACATGAAGGTGCCGACGCTCACCGCCAGTAAGGTCCACCACTTTCTAGACATTAGGTTCCTCCACTTTGGTGCTAAAATCGTCAGGCAACCTTGTAAGGCTTCCGAACTGTCTGGCAACCTTATCAGGAGTCCTGACTAAATGTCAATCGAATACCCCACACCTCGTCCGCCGTTGATGATTCGGCTGCTCAACGTGGCCTTCGACGACTTCTGCGACGACCTGGAAAGCCGCGTCGCCGAGACGCCGTACAGCGACATCCGCATCACCCACGGGTGCGTGTTCGGGAACATCGACCCCGACGGCACCCGCCTCACCGATCTCGCCGAGCGAGCTCGGATGACCAAGCAGTCGGTGGGGGAGGTCACGAGCGACCTCGAGCAGCGCGGCTACGTCGAGCGGGTGCCCGACCCGAACGATGGCCGCGCGAAGATCATCCGGCTGACCGAGCGAGGCCGCGCCGCGCAGACCCTCGGCGTCGGGCTGATCGAGGAGATCGAGCAGGAATGGGCCGAGCGGTTCGGCGCCGAGCGCGTCGCCGCGCTCCGGGAGGCGCTCGAGGCGATCACGGGCGAGCGGCCCGCCGTCGTGCCGGCGTGACCGAAGCCAGGCTGGACAACGGCGTTCCCGTCACCGCCGGGTGGTTCGTCGTCAACGCCCGCGACGCCCGGTGGCTGCACAACGACATGCGCGCGGTGTGCCGGTTCGGCGGCGAGGGCGAGGCCCACTTCGACGACCTCGGGATCGGGCTGTACTGGATCCAGCCCGGCAAGCCGATGTCGCTCTACCACCACGAGGCGGGGCAGGAGGACTTCCTGATCCTGCGCGGCCGGTGCACGGTGATCGTCGAGGGAGAGGAGCGGCCGGTCGGTCCGTGGGACCTGTTCCACTGCCCACCGAGGACGGCCCACACGATCGTCAACACCGGCGACGAGCCGGCGCTGATCCTTGCCGTAGGCGCCCGCAAGGAGAAGGGCAGCGCGCGCTACCCGTTCGAGCCGGTGGCGGCCCGCCGCGGCGCGGGCGTGCCCGACTCCGAGACGCCGGCGCCCGAGATCTACGCGGGCTTCGGCGAGCCGGTGGCGGGGCCGGCACCGGACGTCTTCTAGAGCGGCTCGCAGCGCGTCTCCCCACGAACGGCGGGGGGCGCCTGGGGAGGGTGCAGGCGCTCACCGGCGCGCGGCCAACTCGATCGCGCTGTCCGGAGCCTGTTCCGCCAGCGCGCGCGGTGAGGTGGCTCGAACCGGCCGCGAGCGGTTAGGCTGCGGTCCCAGCGGCATGGCGTTCGATCTCGTCATCGACATCGAGAACACCCCGGGTGCGCTCGCGCTTGTCGCCGCGGCGATCAGCGATGCCGGGGTGAACATCGCGGCGGCCACGTGCGTCGGGACCGGCGAGCGGGCCGAGATGCACATCCTCGTCCCGCACCCCGAGGCCGCCAGGCACTCGCTCGCGATCTCGCATCTGGCGGTCAGCCGCGAGCGCGAGGTCGTCGTGATCGACGTCGAGGATCGCCCCGGCGTGCTGGCGGACCTCACGCGCAAGATCGCGAAGGCCGGCGTCGACCTCGATCTCGTCTACGTCGCCACCCGCAACCGGGTGGTGTTCGGGTCGGCCGACCTCGCGGGACTGCGGACCGCGCTCGACGTGGTGAGCTGATCGCCGGGGTCCTGGGGGGTGCAGGCGACCGCGAGCCCGAGCGCGTCGCCACCGGCGGCAAGCCTCAGTCGTCGTCTTTGCGCAGGCCGCGCCACCGGGCGTCCGAATCGCCGTAGCGGTGGTGGGCGTCCGGCGCCGCGGGGCCCTGAAGCCTGCCGGATAGATCCGGGTCGAGCGCCCGCTGGCGGTGGAGCACGACCCGCAGGACGATGTTCACGGTCACGTCGACTGCGAGCGCCAGGACGAGCCACCACCACGAGCCGAACGGATGGCGCGAGAACGCGTAGAAAGCGGTCCAGACCGCGAAGAACAGGCCGAACGCGGTGGTGAGGTTGATCCCGAGGGTCAGATACGGCGCGTCGAGGTACTCCGGGTCGATTCCCGGCTTGCCGGGCATCCGCGTGCGCCAAAGAAGAGTCCTGCCTGTGACCTTTTCGTCCATGTGTCAGCGATCCCGACACCGGGGAATATCTGTATCGAAATAGAAGTACCCCGATCGTGATCCCTCAAACGGCTGAACAGCTCGAGCCGTGACCCCCAGCCCCAGCCACAGCCCAGTCGACGCCCCACCCAAGCCCAGATCGCCGCCGACCTCGGCGTGTCGGTGATGAGCGTCTCGAACGCCTACAACCGTCCCGACGGCGCGTACGGATTCGCCGGCCCCGACCGACGGGAGCAGGCCACCTACGCGGTATCCCGCGCACGGCTCTTGGGCTATCGGAGGGCGCTCACCGAGGGGGGTCGACTGGGACGGCGTCCCCGTATTCGAATGTCCGGTGCCGCGCCACGCCGAGGCTGCCGCGCGCGAGCTGCTCGCGCTGCGGCCGCGGCCGACGGCGCTGCTCGCCACCAGCGACGCGCTCGCTCGTGGCGTCCTCAGGGCGGCCCCGGCGCTCGACCTGCGCGTACCCGGGGACTTGTCGGTGGTCGGGTTCGACGATTCGCTGGTCGCGGAGCAAGCGGATCTGACCACGGTGCGCCAGCCCCACGTGGCCAAGGGCCGGCGCGCCGGCGAGCTCCTGCTGGCGCTGCTCGCCGGCGAGACGCCCGCCGACCCCGAGCTGCTGCCGACGGAGCTGATCGTCCGCGGCTCGACCGGGACGCCATAGACCACTGTCACAGCCGCGCGGGCTACCGCGTCAGAGCTGGTGCAATCGAATATGAGGAGCCAGAAATGAAAGTGTTCGTCGCGGGCGCCACGGGCGCCATGGGAAAGCAGCTGGTTCCCCGGCTGGTCGCCGGCGGCCATCAGGTCGTGGGCACTACGCGCAGCGAGACCAAGCGGGCGGCGTTGTCGGAGCTCGGGGCGACGCCGGTGGTCGTCGACGCGCTCGACGCCGAGCAGGTCGCCGACGCCGTCGCGCAGGCCCAACCGGATGCGATCGTCCACGAGCTGACCTCGATCGCGACCCTCGACATGCGCCACTTCGACCGCAGCTTCGCGATGACGAACCGGCTCCGCACCGAGGGAACCGACCATCTGCTGTCGGCCGGGCGTGCGGTCGGCGTCAAGCGTTTCGTTATCCAGAGCTATACGAGCTGGCCGTACGCGCGGACCGGCGGCCCGGTCAAGACGGAGCAGGACCCGCTCGACCCGGCCCCCGCGCGCGAGATGCGCGAGTCGCTCGCCGCGATCCGCCACCTCGAGGCCGCGGTCACCGGCGCCGACTGGACCGAGGGGATCGTGCTCCGGTACGGCGGGTTCTACGGGCCCGGGACGTCGCTGGCCCCGGGCGGCGAGCAGTACGAGATGGTGCGCAAGCGCAAGTTCCCGGTGGTCGGCGACGGCGGCGGAGTGTGGTCGTTCGTCCACATCGCGGACGCCGCCGAGGCGACCGTCGCGGCCGTCGAGCACGGCAAGCGCGGGATCTACAACGTCGTCGACGACGATCCGGCCGCGGTCGCGGAGTGGCTGCCGGCGCTGGCCGATTCGCTCGGCGCGCCGAAGCCGTGGCGTGTCCCGCGGTTCGTCGGACGCGTGCTCGCCGGCGAGGCCGCGATCGTGATGATGACCGAGATCCGCGGGGCGTCGAACGCGAAGGCCAAGCAAGAGCTGGGCTGGGAGCCCAAGCATCCGAGCTGGCGCCAGGGGTTCGCGGCATGAGCTCGGGCTCGGGCTCGAGCGAAGAGCTGCTCGACGAGCTGCGAACGGTGTCGTTCGCGATCGCCTACAGGATGCTGGGCAGCGTCGCCGAGGCCGAGGACATCGTCCAGGAGGCGCTGCTTCGCGTCCACCGCGCGCTTGCGGCCGGTGAGCGGATCGATTCCCCGCGTGCGTTCGTCACGACGATCACGACGCGGCTCGCGATCGACGAGCTGCGCTCGGCTCGGGCGCGCCGGGAGCGCTACGTCGGGGAGTGGCTCCCGGAGCCGATCCTCACCGACAGCCTCGACGACCCGGCCCACCACGCCGAGATCGCAGACTCGCTGTCGATGGCGATGCTGGTCCTGCTCGAGACGCTGTCTCCCGAACAGCGCGCCGTGCTGCTGCTGCGCGACGTGTTCGATTACGGCTACGGCGAGATCGCCGGGATCGTCGGCAAGAACGAGGACAACGTTCGCCAGCTGGCGTCGCGGGCGCGGGCACACGTCGAGGCGGGCCGTCCCCGGTTTCAGATCTCGCGCGAGCAGCGGGACGAGCTCGCCCAGCGGTTCTTCGCCGCTGCCACCGACGGCGACCTGGCCGGGCTCGAGGCGTTGCTCGCCCACGACGTCGTCCTCACCGGGGACGGCGGCGGCAAGGCGCCGGCGCTGGCGCGCCGGCTGCACGGCCGCAGCCGCGTCGCTCGGGCGCTGCTGAGTTGGGTGAGGCTGGGTGCCAGGATTCCGGGCGCCACGCTGCGCCCGGTCGAGGTCAACGGAATGCCCGGCGCTCTGCTGCTCGACGGCGAGAACCGACTGATGGGCGTGTGGGAACTCGAGATCGGCCGCGGTGAGATCCAGGGGATCAACTCGGTCGTCAATCCCGACAAGCTCGCCCACCTCGGGCCGCTGGCGGATGTAAAGGCGCTGCTTCGGGCCGGCGTCGCCGGGGGCACGGGCAGGGGCGAGGAGGAGGGCGGGGATGGTTGACGAAGCGCCGAGTGTTACATCCGGAGATACGACGCCCCGTTGACGTCGATGACCGTGCCGCTCGCCATCTCGGCCAGCGGCGAGGCGAGGTACAGAACGGCGGCGGCAACCTCATCGGGCATCGCGACCCGCCCGAGCGGGCTCTCGGCGCGGCGGATCCGTCCCCGCTCGCCCTCGAGCTCGCTCGCGGCCATGTCGGTCTCGGTGAACCCCGGCGCGACCGCGGTGACCGAGATCCCGCGCGGTCCGAGCGCGCGCGCCAGCGACTGGCCGAACGCGATCAGGCCGGCCTTGCTGGCGCCGTATCCGGGCTGGTCGGGCTCGCCGCGAAACGCGCCGCGCGAGGCGACGTTGACGATCCGCCCGCCGCCGCTCATGTGCTGGAGCGCGCACCAGGTCACGTTGGCGGCGCCGATCAGGTTGACGCCAAGCGTGCGACGCCACGACTCCTGCCACTCCCGGTAGGAGGTGTCGGTGATCGGGTGCGGCTCGAAGATGCCGGCGTTGTTGACGAGCACGCCGATCCCGCCGAACGCCTCCGCGACCTCGTCGACCATCCGGCGGACGGCGCCGGCGTCGATCAGGTCGGCGCCGACGATGATGTGCCCGTCGCCCGGCAGCGACTCCTGAACCTCGAGCGCCTGCTGTCGGCGCGTGCCGTAGTGGACCGCGACGCGGTCACCCGTCCGCGCGAACGCGGCGGCGATGGCGGCGCCGATGCCCCGGGAGGCGCCCGTCACGAGCACGGCCCGGCTCCTGGTGTCGGTGTCGGGCATCCGCCGGCGGGCTCGGCTCAGTTGACGAGCGGCTCAGATGTCGACGCGGCTCAGCAGCGAGCGGAGTGTCGCCCGCTCGTCGTCGCTCAGTGCGGACAGGAGCTCGTCGCCGATCTCCTCCTGGGCGCGCTCTGCGCGCCCGAGAGCCTTCCGGCCTGCGTCGGTGAGGTCGACGACGTGACGGCGACGGTCGGAGGCGTCCCGCCGGCGCTCGACGTAGCCCATCTCCTCCAGCTCGTTGAGCAGCAGCACGCAGTTGTTGGGGTCGATCCACAGCGCTTCGCACAGCTGCTGCTGGAGCGCGGGCGCGCCCCATCGGAGGTAGCTGAGGAGCATCAGCTGCCGCAGCTTTATGCCCAATCGCTCCTCGGTGCTGCGCTTGTGGATGACCTTCGCCAGCCGCAGCAACATCACCGCCGTCCCGGGCGAGGTGTCTACAGCCATCGCGGGTTGCAGGGTATCAGGATTATCATCTTGTACGCAATTATAGTCCATGGTACAGTGACCATCAATCGCACAGAGACGAGCTTTAGATAGGGGATGATCACTATCAATAGTCTAATTAGTGGAGAGCGGCGCCGGTGGGCGGCCCTCGCGGTGGTGTGCATGGGTCAGCTGATGATGGTGCTCGATGCGACGATCGTGAACGTCGCGCTCCCCTCGATGCAGCGCGACCTCGGCTTCTCGCAGGCGAACCTGGCGTGGGTGATCGACGCGTACATGATCGCGTTCGGGAGCTTTCTGCTCCTGGCCGGACGGCTCGGCGACCTGCTCGGGCGAAAGCGCATGTTCCTCGGAGGCCTCGTCGTGTTCACGCTCGCCTCGATGGCCTGCGGGATCGCCGACGATCAGGTGCTGCTGATCGTCGCCCGGTTCATCCAGGGCCTCGGTGGCGCGGTCGCATCGGCCGCGGTGCTGGCGCTCCTGGTCACCGAATTCCCGAGGCCGTCTGAGCGCGCAATCGCGATGAGCGTGTACACGTTCATCGTCTCGAGCGGCGGCTCGATCGGCCTGCTCGCCGGCGGCGTGCTCACGCAGTCGCTGAGCTGGCACTGGATCTTCTTCATCAACGTGCCGATCGGGATCGTCACGTTCCTGCTCGGGCGGGCCTTGATCAGCGAGACGGGCCGCCCCGGCCTCGGCCAGGGCGTCGACGTGCTCGGCGCGCTGCTCGTGACCGTGTCGCTGATGCTCGGCGTGTACGCGATCGTCAAGGCGACCGAGTACGGCTGGCTCTCGGCCCACACACTCGGGTTCGGCGCAGGCGCGCTCGCGCTGCTGGTCGTGTTCGTCGCGGTCGAGTCTCGCCTGAAGAACCCGATGTTCCCGCTCCGGATCCTGCGCGTCCCGGGCCTCGCCGCGTCGAGCGTGGTCCGCGCGTTCCTGGTCACCGGGATGTTCTCGACGTTCCTGCTCGGCGTGCTCTACCTCCAGCATGTGCGCGGCTACGGCGCGCTCGAGACCGGGCTCGCGTTCCTGCCCCTGACGCTGATCATGGGCGTGATGTCGGTGGGCGTGACCGCGCGGCTGATGGGACGCTTCGGCCCGATCCGGGTCCTGCTCGTGGGGCTGACCGCGATCGCCGGCGCGCTGGTGCTGCTGTCGCAGCTGTCGGCGCACGCGAGCTACGTCCCGACGATCTTCGTGCCGTTCGCATTGCTCGGCCTCGGCGCGGGGATGTCGTTCCTGCCGCTGATGACGATCGCGATGGCCGAGGTCCCGCTCGCCGACGCCGGACTCGCCTCGGGGATCGTCAACGCCTCGCTCCAGATCTCGGCGGCGATCGGGATCGCGGCGCTGGGCACGGTGGCGGCCGAGCGCACCAAGGTGCTTGCCGGACTGGGCGAGCACCACATCCAGGCCCTCACCGGAGGGTTCCACCTCGCCTGGGTCATCGGCGCGGGCACCGTCCTGGTCGGAGCGCTGATCGCACTCGTGTGGCTGCGCTCGCCCGCACGCCCGGCGGAGGAGGTCGTGGAGCTGCGTGAGGATGATCCCGTTTCGTTCGAACTGGAGGCAGCATGATGGCTACGGCAACTGGTTCTGAGGTCCAGGTCCGGCGCCTGCGTGACCGTTCGCAGCGCCGCAAGCCGCTCCGACTGTGGATCAGCCGGCGTGCGGCTGCCAACGGCAACGGCCCCGACGAGTTCGTGACCCAGGTCCGGCTCGGCAAGGCCGAGGCCGTGGTTGTTCCCTGGACGCCGGCCGAGGCGACTACGCCTCACGGCAACCCGGCGTGCGGGACCTCGACCGTGGTGGTCAGCAGCACCGCCTCACGCGCGGCCATACGCGTGTGCTCGTAAAAATCGGGCGCGGCGCAGGCAACCAGCGTCCGGCCGTCCTCGCCGCCGAGCCCGCACGCGAACACCCCGAGCCCGTCCGGCATTGCGACCTCGTCGACGATCTCACCGCCGGGGGCCACGCGGCAGACGGCTCCCCCGAGCGCGTTGGCCGCCCACACGTGTCCCTCGGCGTCAAGCGCACAGCCGTCGGGAGCGAACGTGACCGCGGACAGCATCGCCTCCGTGCCGCCGGGCTTGGGTGACGGTTGCACCTGCGCCCACACGCGCCGTCCGTCGAGTGATCCGTCGGGCTGGATGTCAAACCCGGCGAGCCGCGCCGCGAACGTCTCGGCCACGATCAGCGTCCCGTCATCGGTGATCACCATGCCGTTGGGGAACCAGAGATCCTCCGCGGCCACGGTGACGGTGCCGTCCGGGTCGACGCGCACGAGGCTGGCCGGCGCCGGCGCGGCACCGCCCATCAGGTCAAAGCCGAAGTTGCCCACGAACGCTCTGCCCTGACGGTCGACGACCATGTCGTTGGCGTGACCGGTGACCAACTCCGACAGATCCGCGTGGGTCCTAACGCGGCCGTCCGCGCCCCGTCGCAGGACCCGGCGGTCCTTCATCGAGACCACGAGCATGTCGCCGTCGGGAAGCCAGTCCAGTCCCGACGGCTGGGCCTCGACCTCCAGCTCGAGCCGCTCGTCACCGTCGGCGTCGTAGCTGAACACCGCGTGGCGATAGAAGTCCGAGACCCACCACCGGTTCTCGTGCCACCGTGGACACTCGAAGTAGTTACCTCCCTCGACCAGCGGCGTCAGCGTTCGATTCTTGGTCGTACTCATGTCTTTCTCTCCTCAGGCCGGGACGGCGACGCGCGCGGTTTCCATGAACGTCTCGAGCTCGCGACGGATGTCTGGACCGCACGGTTGGAACACCAATTCGGTCACGCCGCCTGCGGCGAGCTCCCCAAGTCGGGCCGCGACCTGATCGGCCTTTCCGCTGATCGTCGCCTGCTCGAGCATGGCGTGCCCCCCGGCGTCCCAGGCGGCCTGGTCGGCTTCGTTGAGCCCGACGCAGTGCTGCACGTGGACTGCGAGGTGGCGCTCGCCCGGCGCTGTGCGCTCGACGACGGCCTGCCACTCCGCGCCGCCTGGAAGCTCGGACAGAGGCGTGTTGAACTCGTACGCGCCGTGGTAGGCGAGGGCAAGGCCGGGCCCGCCCGCTGCTCGCACGCGCTCGGAGCCGGGATCCTCGCCGTCGTCGAGCACCGTGCCCCAGAACAGGTACGACACGTCGGAGAACTCCTTGGCGAAGTCGGGCAGCACGAGCGTGGCGTACAACCCATCGGCGAGCTCGCGCGCGACGCCGGCTCCCTTGGGCCCGAGCGCGCTGATCAGCACCGGGACCTCGACGGGTCGCGGGGCGCCGTGGCCGGGCGGATGCAGCATGCGCATCCGCGCGCCCTCCCATTCGACGGTCTCGCCGCGCAGCAACCCGCGGTAGGCGCGGATATAGGCGTCCATGTACGCCCAGGGGACCGCGCGATACCCCATCGCACGGCGCCCGGTGAAGCCGGTGCCGAACGCGACCGCGACGCGGTTGGGCGCCAGCGCCGCGAGCGCGGCGGTGGCCGCGGCGTTCACCATCGGATGGCGGAGGCTCGGCACCAGCACGCCGGGGCCAAGGCCGATCCGCTCTGTGCGCTCCGCCGCCAGCGCCAGCATCATCCACACGTCGGGGCTCTGCTGCGGCGTGTCGTAAAGCCACGCTCGGTCGTACCCAAGCTCCTCGGCCAGCGCAACGTGGTCGGGCGACTCCATCGTCGTTGGAGACGCGCATGAAATCTTCATCAGCACCCTTTCTGTGGCCCGACTACCTCTGCTCTCGCTCTTCCCCTTTCCCCTGGGGTGCTCGAACGTAACCGGGCTTTTCGCCTCGTCAGGCCGGGACGTAGCGCGCGCCGAGCGCGGCCGCGAGGTTGCGGTGAGCCGGGCCGGTCCCGATCAAGGTCGAGCGCGCCGGGTCGAGATCGTGGGCGCGCGCGAACGCGAGCGGCAGCCCCGGCAGCGGCGGCCGGCACCAGCACGTCGGGGCGCCGCCGGGGTGGGGACACAGCGCGCCCTCGACCGGAACGTCGGCCCGGCGCTGGACTCGCGCGATAGCCGGATTCAGCGAGCCCGGCGTGTCGTCCGGCCTCCAGTCGAATAGAAGATGCGGACCGTGTCGGTCGCCCTGCGCGAGCGCGCGCTCCCAGCCGGGGCGATCGAGCGCGCCGGCGGCGACGAACACGCCGGACCGGTCCGTGCTCGCTGTCGGGCGGCGAACGAACGCGATCGTCTCGACGCTCGCGAATCCCTCGTCGGTCGACGGCGGCTCGAGCTCGCGGAACGTGCGCATCTGCGACGTCGGCGTGAGCACGCCCGGGTGACGGCGCGCGAGCGCTCTCAGCTCCTCCGGGGTCGGAAGCGTGCCGAACCGGTCGAGCATCCGCTCGACGAGGTTGACCTGGGCCTGCGCCAGCGGGGTGTCGAGCCACACGCAGCGCACCGGAGTCCGGTGCCGGTTCGCTGCCTCGACCACATAGCTGCGCGCGGCGCGGGTCAGGTAGGTGTTGTCGAGCACGATCCGGCGGACGCCGGAGGAGAGGTCGCGGTCGATCGCGTCCGCGAGCTCGCGGAGCGTGCCGCCGCGCTCGTCGCGGTTGAGGCGGGCGTACCCGCGGTCGGCGTACTCGCTCGCCACCAGGCTCTTGCCGGCGCCCGGAACGCCCATCACGAGAATGACCTCCGAGTCCCCGGAGGTCGCGGGCGGCCGCTGCGTCCGGGGCGCCCGAGGGCGTCCGAGCAACGCCCTCGCGGCGGGGTCGAGGGTCAACCCGGCCGCCCGGGCGGCTGAGCGCGCCGTTTCCGGGCGGCGCGCGCCGGGGATCGGGATCACGACGGGCGACAGATCGAGCAGCCAGGCGAGCGCCGCCTCGGCCGGCGTCGCACCGAGCGTGTCCGCGACCTCGGCCAGCGCCTCGTGGCGTCGGCCGAGCCCGCCGGCGCGGCGTGGCCCGCCGAGCGGAGAATGGGCGATCACCGCGATGCCCAGCCGTTCGCAGCGCTCGACGATCCCGCCGCGGAGCGCGCGCTCGTCGTCGGGACCGAGCGAGACCTCGACTGCGGTGATCGATACGAGCTCGAGCGCCTCGTCGAGCTGGTCGCGGTTGACATTCGAGAGGCCGGCGTGGGCGATCAGGCCCTGCTCGAGCAGCCGGCCGAGGGCCCGAACCGAGGTTCTCCACGGGGTGCGCGGGTCGGGGGCGTGGATCAGGTACAGATCGATCGGGAGGCCGTCGAGCGCGGCGAGGCTCGCTTCGCAGTCCCGCTCCAGAGCCTTGGCGCGGCCGTCCGGTATCCACGCGCCGGCCGGGCGGGTCATGCCGCCCTTGGTGACGATCCGCGCGCGTCGCTCCACCCCGGCCGTGCGGAGCGCGACTGCGAGCAGGCGCTCGTTATGGCCGAGGTCGGCCTCGCCGTGGCCGTACGCGTGCGCGGTGTCGAACACGGTCACGCCGACCGCGAGCGCGGCGGCGATGGTCTCGCGCGCGAGCGCCTCGTCGCGGTCGGAGTCGGTCGACATGCGCATGCAGCCGAGGCCGATGCGGAGCTCCGAGGCGTCAAGCCAATCAGGACGGTTCAGGCGCCGTAGCGTACGCGGTGACGCGGGCGCTCTTGACTTTGACCGTGGGCAAGCCGCAGACCGTGGAGAGAAAGCCGCAGACCCGATCCGCGGTCCGGACTGCGACTTCGCGGTCCCGTTGGATTATGTTGGGGCGGATGCTGTTGCGAGCCGATGAGCATGAGCCGCTGATCGAGCGTAACTGGGATCCGACGGTTGCCCGTGCCGCGATCCGCGCGATCGTGGCCGATGCCGTGGCGGCGGAGCGCGACGGCGGATGGGCCGGACACCCGCTCGACGACGTTGGGGAGGACGACGTCCTGTGCTCGCTGTACCTCGGCGCCGCCGGGATGATCTGGGCTCTGTCGAAGCTCGGTTCCTCGCTCGACGCGTCGGGCGCGGTCGCGGCGGCGCTTGCGCGCTACCGGACCGCGCCTCACCCCGACGAGGAGGCACACCCTCCGAGTCTGTTCCTGGGGGAGACCGGCGTGCTCGTGGTAGCGGACAAGCTCGGATCTCCGGCGGCTGACGCGGATCGGCTACGAGCGCTGGTGCGGGCGAACCGCGAATGTCCGACGTGGGAGCTTCTGTACGGCTCCCCGGGCACGATTGTTGCGGCACGAGCGTGCAGGCTCGAGGATGAGTGGCGCGACAGCGCGGAACTGCTATGCGCGCGGTGGGACGAGTCCTCGGACATGTGGACCGGCGAATTCGCCGGCGGCGTCCAGGACTACCTCGGGTCCGCCCACGGCTTCGCCGGCAACGTCCAGGCGCTCCGTGGGTTCGTCGGCGACGAGGTTCTTCGTGCGCGCGTCGGAAGGCTGCTGAACCGGACCGCGATACATGAGGACGGCTTGGTCAACTGGCCCCCGCGGGACCGTCCGCCGAGCGACGAAGCGGCCAAGATCCGGGTGCAGTGGTGTCACGGCGCCCCCGGGATCATCAGCGCGCTCGGCGACCTGATGCCGCTCGAGTTGGCGATCGGCGGCGGCGAGCTGACGTGGCGCGCCGGGCCGCTCCGCAAGGGATCCGGGCTGTGCCACGGCACCGCCGGCAACGGATTCGCGTTCTTGCGGCTGTACGACCTGACTCACGATCCGTTGTGGCTGGAACGAGCGCGCCGGTTCGGGATGCACGCGATCGAGCAGGTCGACTCCGAGCGGGCGGCGCTCGGGCGGGGGCGGTACACGCTGTTCACCGGCGACGTCGGCGTGGCTCTCTATCTCCGCGCCTGCCTCGACGCCGACGCGGCCTTTCCGATCATCGACGCCGTCTGACGCGGGTCGGCGACCTGGGTGAAGGTTGCTAAGCGCGGGCTAAGTGCGCGCAAAGGGCCGACGCTTACTAAGGACACTGGAGGAACTGCGGGAAACGATCCGCGGTGAGATGCTGGTCCCGGGTGAGCCGGGTTACGCCGACGCGGCGCCGCTCTGGAACGGCGCGCATGACAGCAGTGCCCCGGCGCTGATCGTCCGCTGTGCGGGTGCGGTCGATGTGATCGCCGCGGTCGGATTTGCGCGGAGCCACGGCCTCCCGCTCGCGGTTCGCGGTGGCGGCCACAGCCGTGGCCGGTTCTCGACCAGCGACGGGCGGAATCCTCGTCAGACCTGTCAGCTCATGAACGAGGTCATCGTGCGACCCCGTGATCCGGCGCGCGACCGTGGGCGGAGGCGCGCTCCGGGCCGATGCGACCACGAAACCCAGGCTCACGGGCTCGCCACCACAGGGGGCCTGATCTCGAGCACCGCCGTCGGCGGATTCACCCTCGGCGGCGGGCTCGGGTGGACGATGCGGAAGTTCGGACTGGCTTGCGACGATCTGGTCGGGGCCGACGTGGTCACCGCCGATGGGCGGTTGCTGCACGCCAGCGAGACCGAAAACGCGGACCTGCTGTGGGGCCTGCGTGGCGGCGGCGGCAACTTCGGCATCGTCACTCGGTTCGAGCTCGCGCTCTATCCTCTCGGCCCGATCATCTATGCCGGGCCGATCTTCTACCCCGCCGAGGAGGCGTTCGACCTGCTCCGCGTGTTCCGCGATTGGGCGGCCGACGCGCCGGACGAGATCACGGCACTCGTCAACCTGACCAGCGCACCGCCGCTGCCGCCCATTCCGCAGGAGTGGCACGGCAGGAAGGTCGCGGCGCTCGTCGCGGCCTCGACCGGTCCGGTCGATGAGGGCGAAGTGCTCGTGCGCCGAATCCGCAGCGTGGCCGAGCCGATCTCGGACCTGCTCGGCCCGATGCCGTTCGTGCTCAACGCGGTGACGGGCTGGCAGGACCCCGAGGAGGGCCCCGCGCACCAAGATTGGGCTCAACCACAACATCGAGCCGGCGCACAGCTCGTAACGCGCGTCCGAACAGCAGCGCGACCGGAGGGGAGGCGCGGCACCCGTCGCCTTCCCTCCGCTCGCCGACCTCGAGCCACGCGAGGTCATGCAACTCGTAGTGCTCATGCGGTCAGACCCTCGGTGGCGATCAACAGGACGCGGCTGCTCGAGCGCAGGCCGACCGCGCGGCGGAGCGCCTCGCACCCAGGGTCGCCGGCAAGCGCGGAGCGCGGCGAGCGGAGCGGCGCCGCATTCGCCGATCGCGAGCCCGGCGCTCGCGAGCTCGCGGATCGCCTCCGCCGCCTCGGCGTCGGCGACCGTGATCGTGCCGTCGATCCCGTCGCCGAGCGAGGGCCACGCGGTAGGCGAGACCTCGGCGCAGTCGAGGCCGGCCATTCGCGCGGACCGGCGTCCGCGTAGTCATAGGATCGCGTTATGACCGCGGAGCCGCTTAGCACCACGCCGAGCCGCCGGCGGGTGATCGTGACCGGCGCCGCGGGCGGGCTCGGGCGGGCGATCGTGGCGGCGCTCGCCCACCGCGGCTGCGCGGTCGCGGCCTGCGACGCTCCGGGCGTGCCGGTCGACGCCATCCCCGGGGCGGCCGCCACCGCGACCTTCGACGTTCGCGATTCGGAGGCGGTGCGCGAGGGCGCCGCCGGCGCGATCGCGGAGCTCGGCGGCTGCGACGCGATCGTGGCCAACGCCGGGGTCGTCGACACCATCGACCGCGCCGAGCGGTTCTCCGACGAGGAGTGGCGCAGGGACATCGAGACCAACCTGGACGGCGCGTTCTTCCTCGCCCGGGCGGCATTCGAGGCGCTCGCGGCATCGGGCGACGGACGGATCGTCATGGTCTCCTCGGTCGCCGCCGAGCTGGGAGTAGCACGCCAGGTCGGCTACGGTGCGTCGAAGGCGGGCGTGATCGGCGTGGCGCGGACGCTGGCGGCCGAATGGGCGGGGCGGGGGATCCGCTGCAACGTCGTCATGCCCGGGTTCGTCCTCACACCCAAGGTGCTCGCGATGCCATCAGAGGTGCGGGAGTCGGCGCTCGCGCGGATCCCGCTCGGGCGCTTCGCCGAGCCCGAGGAGCTTGCCGGCGTTGTCAGCTTCCTGCTGTCGCCCGCCGCCGCGTACCTGAACGGCGCGGTGCTCCGCGTCGACGGCGGCTTCGGCTTGTCGCTCTGGTGAGCGCGCGCGGTTAGTGTGCGCTCGTGCCGAGCAGCCCGGTGACGTTCGTGACCATCGAGTCGCGCCCGATCGCCGCGATCGCGCGGACGACGACCTGGGACGAGGTTCCGAGCCTGTGGCGTCACCTTCTCGACGAGGTCTCGGGGTTCGTCCGCGCGCCCACCCGGAACTGGCCACCCGGCGATGGAACAGAGCGTGGCAGAACGTGATGCTCTACAACGACGACAGGCCCGAGGTCTACGGGCACTGGCGGGAGGATCCGCGCGAGCTCGAGACCGAGATCTCTGGCTGCTCCGCTGAGTCGCGCGGAGCCGTGCTCAGGCGAGCGCGGCGCGTTCCTGTTCGCTCAGGACCCGCTTGGACCGCTTGACCGGGTCCCACGCGACGATGACCGAGCTTCCCGTCGCGGCGACGGTGCCGTCGAGCAGCCGGATCTCGTTGTCCAGCCGGAAGCTCGAAGTACCGACGTGGGCGAGGCGGACGACGACATCGAGCTCGCCGTGGTCCTTGCGCACCTCGGTCAGGTAGTCGAGGTCGACGTGGGCGAGGACGTAGCCGCCGTGCGTCTCGGCGTCCCCGACGCGACGCACGAGCTCGGCGACCAACGCGATCCGCCCCTCCTCGAGCAGCTCGTGGTAGACGGACTGGTTGAGGTGGCCGAGCAGGTCGATGTCACGCCAGCGCAACTGGACGCGAACGCTGTGCTCGAATTCCGAGGGCACGGGCGGCAGTCTAGGGTTGCGCTCGGGTTTACGATTAGCCCATGCCTGGGAAGGCGTTGAGGTTGACGGGGCGGATCGCGCTGCTGCTGGCGCTGCTGTTCGGCCCGATGGTGACGGTGATCGTGGGCGTGCTGGTGGGGTTGCCGGACGGCGTCGGCCGCGTGCTGCTCTTGTGCTCGATGATCTGGGTTATGTGCGCGCTGGTGCTGACGCCGGCGATCCTGTTCCCGCCTTCCGATGATTGGCCGCGGCCTCCCGGCGGGGACGGTGGCGGAGGCGGCGGCGGCGACGATCCGCCGGAGCCGCCGACCGAACCCAGCGCGCCGCGCGGCGGTCTGTCGCTGCCGGACGCCGTACAATCGCGCGAGCGCGTCCGCGACCACGATCGTCCTGGACGTCGCCGAGTGCGGTCGCGGCGCCCCGCCGCGGTGCCGGAGCGCCGGCCGGCGCGCGCGCCCGCGGACGAGTAGCGAATCAGGACCGTGCGTCGCGGGTCGCCGGGATCGAGCGGTCCGTTGTACACGGGCACAGAGAGCCATGCCCGCCCCGGCCGTCCGTGATCAGGCCAGCCCGACAGCTGTCCCAGGACGAGATCGAAGCCGTGCTCGCCGCCGACGTGCCCGCCCGGCTCGCGACGGTCGATCGGCACGGCTTCCCGCACGTGACGCCGCTGTGGTTCGTCTGGGCGGCCGACGCGTTCCACCTCACGAGCCTTCCCGACCGTCCGCACGTGCGGCGTCTGGAGCGCGATCCGCGCGCCGGGATCTGCATCGACCTCGAGGCGCCCGAGCGCGCGGACGGCGAGCGGCCGAACCGGCAGGTCCGCGCGGTCGGGAATGTCGCGCTGTTCGCCGACGCGGACGGCACCTGGACCCGGCGGGTCACGCGGAAGTATGTGAGAGGACCGGCGGCGGCCGCACGCGAGGACCGGCGCGCGGCGGATCCGCGGGTCGTCATCCGGCTGGCGCCGGTGAAGCTGGTCGCGGTGGCGAGCGTCTGAGGCGACGTTCTTCCCGTGGGAACCACGATCGAGCTCTGACCGGCGGAGGTACGATTGGCGAATGCCGGAGAGACAGCCGAGCGTCGCGGTCCGGATCTCACTGTTCGCGCTGCTCGTTGTCCTGCTGTCTCCGCTGGCGGCCCTGTTCGTGCTGATGGTCGCGTTTCCCAGGTTCGCCCAGGCGGCCGCCAACGGATTCGGGGCGTTGGCTGTGATCATGGCGATCGCGGGGATCATGCTCGCCCGGCGCCTGTTGTCTCCGCGCTGGCGCCCGCCGCCACCCGGTCCTTCTGACTCCGACGGCGGCGGTGGAGGTGGCTCGGGTCCGCGGGAGCCGGACGTTCCGCCTCGCGTGCCGCATGGCGGGCTTCCGCTGCCGCGTGCCGAGCAGTCGCCCGAACGGATGCGGGATCACGATCGTCCGAAGCGCCCCCGGCTGCGCCCGCGCCGCCCCGTCCGGGAGCCGGACCGCTCGCCGGCGCCGCGGGTGCCGCACCGCCCCGGGCACGCGTAATCCGGCACGGTCTGGGCCAAACGCTCCGAGTGTCGTTATTCGCAGGTCGGGAGGCGCCGCTAACCGCTCTCGCCGAGCACGTGGCGGGTGAGCCAGTCGTTGCGGAACGCGCCGCGTGGGTCGAAGCGGTCGCGCAGCGCGCGGAAATCCCCGAGGCGCTCGTACAGCGGGCCGATCGCGCCGGCGCCGGCGAGGAACAGCTTGCCCCAGTGCGGGCGAGCCCCGAACGGGGCGAGCGCACGCTCCACCTCGACCAGGGCGCGCCGGACCGCGTCGGGCTCGGCGGCCCACGTGAAGTGAATGGCGACGGTGTCCTGCCCGTACTGAGGGCTCATCCACAGGGCGTCGGCCGCGATCGACCGGAGCTCGCTCACCTGGAGGACCGGCCGAACCGTCGCTGAGATGCCGCGTACGGCCTCGATCGCGGCCACCCCACGGCGCCTGGGGACGAGGTATTCGGACTGGATCTCGGCGCCGCTGCTCGGGGTAAAGCCCATCCGGAAATGAGGCAGGCGCTCGGCCCACGGGCCGGCGAGGCCGAGTTGCGGCGTGCAGTTGACCGGGTCGAGGCCGAGGATCGGGTGGCGGTGCTGGGTGGCGGCGACCGCCCGCGACAGCGCCTCGGCAGGAGCGTCGGCCTCCGAGCCGGCGCGGCTCTTGACCCACACCTGGTCGACCGTGTCGCTCCACCGGGTGAACACGCTGACGGAGTAGCCGCTCGAGGTGATCGCGTCGAAGTGCTCGAACAGGTCGTCCCAGCGGAGCCCCTCGAACACGCGCTGGCGCACCTCGTAGGTGGGCTCGACGTCGAGCGTGACCCTGGTCACGGCGCCGACGGCGCCGAGCCCGACCACGAGCCCACCGAACTCGGGGTCACCGCGCGCCACCCTCACCACGCCGCCGTCCGAGGTGACGATCTCGAGCGCGGCGACGGAGGTAGCCAGGTTGCCGTTGTCGTCTCCCGAGCCGTGGGTCGCCGTCGACACGGCGCCGGCAACCGCGATGTGCGGCAGCGACGCCAGGTTCGCGAGCGCGAGCCGCTCACGCGCCAGCTCGAGTGCGAGCTCGCCGTAGCGCACGGCGCCGCCGCACGTCACGGTCATGGCCTCGTGGTCCACGACGATGCCGGGGGCGACCGCCTCGAGTGTCACCAACTCGGCGGAGTCGGCGATGTCGGTGAACGAGTGTCGCGACCCCAGCACGCGGACCCGCGGCGCCGCGGCGACGATCTCCCGCACCTGCTCGAGCGTCGCCGGGGCATGTACCGTCCGCGCCCGGTAGGCGTAGTTTCCGGCCCAGTTGGTGACCGCGGTCGCGTCCGTGCCGGCGCCCATCACTTCAGAGTGTCAGATGCTCCGCCCGGCGTCCTGCCAGTAGCGCTCGCGGATCCGGCGCTTGAAGATCTTGCCGGTCTCCTCGCGCGGCAGGTCGTCGTTGAACACGACGACCTTCGGCACCTTGTATCCGGACAGCCGGGAACCGATGTGATCGCGGACGGTGGCTTCGGTGACTCCAGCGGTCGGCTCGGCCTCGACGTGAGCGGCGAGCGACTCGCCGAACTCGTCGTCGGGGATTCCGAACACCGCGACGTCGCGGATGCCGTTGAGCTCGAGCAGACAGGCTTCGATCTCGGCCGGGTAGACGTTCACCCCGCCCAAGATGACCGTGTCGCGCGCGCGATCGGAGAGATGAAGGAACCCATCGCCGTCGACCCGCCCGATGTCTCCGATCGTGATGTACCCGTCGCGATCGATCTCGCGGCGGCGGTCCTCTTGGTCGAGATAGGTGAAGCCGGGCCAGTAACCGGGCGGGCGGATGTACACCTCGCCGGTCTCCCCGGTCGCGAGCAAATCGCCCGCCGGGCTGAACACGTGAATGTCCGCGCTTCCGAGCGGCTTCCCGACGGTTCCCTCGTGAGCGAGCCATTCGTGGCTGTCGCAGGCGACGACGATCCCGATCTCCGTGGCGCCGTAGTACTCGAGGATCACCGGGCCGAACCACTCGATCATCCGCTTCTTGACGTGGACGGGACACGGCGCGGCGGCATGGACGACGCACTCGAGCGAGCTGACGTCGTAGCGCGCGCGGACCTCGTCGGGGAGCTCGAGCAGCCGGACGAACATCGTCGGCACTGTCTGCGCGTGCGAGATCCGCTGCGCTTCGACAAGCCGCAAGAACTCCTCGGGCTCGAACCGCGGCATGATCGTCAGCTCGATGCCGAGGGCGAGCGCGAACAAGGCCTGCGAGTTCGGAGCCGCGTGGTACATCGGCGCGGTGATCAGCGTCCGCATCCCAGGCCGCAGGCCCATCGCCGCGAGCGTCGTCGCCGCGACCTGCTGGGACTGCTCCGCTCCCATCGCCTCGCGCAGGACGCCCTTGGCCAGGCCGGTGGTGCCCGAGGTGTAGATCAGGCTCATCCGCGCGCTCGCGGCCGGCTCCGTGGACGGCGCCGCGCCGGCGACCCAATCGGCGATCAGCGGGTGACGGCCAGTGACGGGGGCGTCACCGTACTGCGCGGCCAGCTCGCCGGGCACCGGGACCTCGACCAGCTCGACGCCGGCGGCCAGCTCCGGCTCGACCGCGGCGACCAGATCGGAGTGGACGAACACCGCCCGCGCGGCCGAGTCCGACAGGACGTGCCGGAGCTCGCGGCCGCGCGAGTGCCAGTTGATCGGCACCGCCACCGCGCCGATCTGCGAGCACGCCGCGCTGACCGACAGGAATGCGGGCTCGTTCCGGAGAAAGATCGCGACTCGGTCGCCGTGCTCGACGCCGGCGTCGAGCAGCGCGCCCGCGATCTGGGCGCCCTGTGCCCTCAGCTCCTCGTGAGGGATCTCACGCTCACCGAACCTCACCACCACGACGGCCGTAGCATCGCAGGCATGGACGCGTCGCTGAACCCTGCGCTGGCCGAGGCCCGCTTCTGCCCGAGGTGCGGCCGGCCGGCGGACGTGGAGTTCCCGCAGCGGATCACCTGCCCGCACTGCGGCTACGAGGCCTACTACAACCCCAAGCCGGTCGCCGGGGCCATCCCCGTCGACGACGAGGGCAGAGTGATCCTTCTGCGGCGCGGGTTCGAGCCAGGTCGGGGACTGTGGACGTTCCCCGGCGGCTTCGTCGACCTCGGCGAGTCGGTGGAGGAGGCAGCGCGCCGCGAGTCCGTCGAGGAGCTCGGGATGGCGATCGAGGTCGTCGGGCTGGTCGGCGTCTACTCCCGCGCCGAGGACCGCGTCGTGCTGATCGTGTTCCGCGCCCGGGCGCTCGGCCGGCCGAACACGTCGCCCGAGGCGACCGAGGTCCGCGCGTTTGCGGTCGATCAGCTTCCGTGGGACGAGCTCGCGTTCTGGTCGACCGAGCTGGCGCTGCTGGACGCGTTCGGGCGCTGAAGCGCGTCGGTGCGGGTCGCGCGTCTACGCGGGCTCGTCCGTCCTCGAAGTGGGGGGCTGAGTGGCGCTTAGTCGGGGTCTCCCGGGCGTGCTGGCCCGCGTGCCGCGGCGGTCCTCGCCGGCGTTCTCGTTCTCTGACGGCGCGACCCGTGAGAGGATCGCGCCATGACTAGCTTTGAAGGCTTCGGCCCCAAGGTCCAGAAGTGGTTCAAGGGGCTCGAGCTGGACAACAGCAGGACGTACTTCGCCGCTACCCGGGGTTTCTTCGAGGAGTCGGTCCGGGATCAGATGGAGGCGCTGCTGACCGAGCTCAGCGAGGGCTTCGGCGGCGAGGTGAAGATGTTCCGCCAGAACCGCGACATTCGCTTCTCTCCGGATAAGTCGCCGTACAAGACCAACACGTACGGAATCCTGTACGGCTCGGCTCTACCTGCGCACGGTCTGTACGCGTCGATCTCCTCCCGAGGTCTCGTCGCCGGCAGCGGCTACCACGTGATGGCCCGCGATCAGCTCGATCGCTACCGCGAGGCGGTCGCCGACGCCGGCCCCGGGACCCAGTTGGCCAAGCTCACGGGCAGGGCGGAGACGGCGGGGCTCGCGCTATGGGGGCAGAGCCTCGCGACCGCCCCGCGCGGATACCCGAAGGACCACGAGCGGATCGAGCTCCTGCGCCGGAAGAGCCTTTCGTTGGGCGCGACCCTGAAGTTCGGGCGGCGAATTGGGCGGACGGACGGGCTGCGGTTCGTCACCGAGACCTGGCGCGCGGCGGCACCGGTTACGGCATGGCTAGACGAGCGCGTCGGCCCAACCACGTTGCGCGTGGTTCGCCGGCCCCGTCGACGATCCGGCTAGCCCGCGTTATGGTTGGGGCGTGTCGGACGGGTACGTCGAGGTCAATCGCGAGTCGTGGGATGAGCGGGCGCCCGCTCACGCGGCTTCCGTCGACTACGGCGTGGACCGGTTCGTCGACGATCCGGAGTTTCTGAGCGACATCGTCCGCTTCGACCTGCCACGGCTCGGTGACATCCGCGGGCTGCGCGGCGTGCACCTGCAGTGTCACATCGGCACCGACACAATCTCGCTGGCGCGGCTCGGCGCCCGTATGACCGGCCTTGACTTCTCCCCGAGGTCACTCGATCAGGCCAGGTCGCTCTCCGAGCGAGCCGGACCGCAGGTGGACTTCGTCGAGGCCGAGGTGTACAGCGCGGTGGAGGTGCTCGGCGGTGAGTCGTTCGATCTCGTATTCACGGGCATTGGGGCGTTGTGCTGGCTGCCGTCGATTGTGAGATGGGCGAATGTCGTCGCGGATCTGCTCGTGCCCGGCGGGCGCCTGTTCCTTCGCGAAGGTCACCCGATGCTGTGGACGCTCGACGACGAGCGCGTCGATGGTGAGCTCACGGTTGACTATCCATACTTCGAGCGCGAGGAGGCAATCGTCTTCGAATACCCGGGCACCTACGTCGCGACGGCGGCGACGTTCACCCATAACGTCACGCATCAGTGGAATCACGGCCTCGGCGAGATCGTGACCGCGTTGCTCGCGGCGGGGATGGACATCACGATGCTCGTCGAGCACGACAGCGTGCCTTGGGAAGCGCTGCCCGGAAAGATGACCAAGATCGCGATCGGCGAGTGGCGGCTCACCGACCGCCCGTGGCGGCTGCCTCACAGTTACACGCTCCAGGCGAGCAAACGCTTGCGCTAGCGCCGGGAGTTGAGCTCCTGCGCCACCTTGACGACCGCGGTCCGCTGGTAGAAGTCGACCGCCACGATCGCACCGGAGGTGTGACGCTCGGCGGTGCATTGCAGGATCCGCGCCCGCAGAAAGGTGGCGCGACCGATCTGCGCGTTGATCGTGGGGCTGGGCGGGAACGGCGGAATCCAGTGGTTGATCAGCAGCATCGGGCTGCCGTTCTCGCCCCGGTAGCGAGCGCAGCTCAGCTGCCCCGGATGCACCGCGCCGAGCGGCGTGTCCTGGATGAACGAGAACGCCGGCATGTACCACGACGGCGAGCCGCCCTTCACCTCGGCGAAAACGACCAGCCGGTGGCCGTCCTCGATCAGCTCGCCGAGGGTCGGTAGGGGCGCGTGTGGCCGCAGCGTCACGACGTACTGCGTCAGATGTGCCGTGGCGAATGCCTGCTTGATTGTCGAAGGCGGGACGTAGTCTTCGACGATCACGACGAGCACCTGGTCGGGATGCTCGCGGAGGAAGGTTGCGATCGCACCGAGCTCACGATCTAGCGGCTCGGCACCAAGCTCGCACAGGGTGTGACACAAATACGGCTCGGGCTTGCCGTTGAGTGTCCCGAGGCCGACGCCGCCGGCGACTCGGTCGGCGATCCGCAGGGCACTTGCCGGCAGTTGCTGGGCCACCTTGTTGCGGTCCGAACCCTCGGCGGTGAGGTCGGTCCGCACGCGTCCCGTCGCCGAGTCGTACACGCCGTAGTGGATATCGATCAGCAAGGCCCGGATGCCGTCCTTGAGCTGACGAGCGATCGGATATGTCTGGTTGGCGAAATACCACCCGGGTTCGTCCGCTGCCGCGAACGAGTTGTGCGTGCCGGGGAAGACGACCTCGTTGAGCGGCCGCGAGCACAGCGCCGGCGATCCGTTGCACGAGGCGAGGGTCCCGCGGGCACGTTGACCGGCGCCGCACCCCACGCAAACGAGAACGATCATCGGTATGGCTGCGAGGCGCCGCAAGATCGAGCGGATGATCGCACCGTGGCGCCCGCGGGATCGGCATGCGAGGATGCGCCCGTTCGCATCCAACAGGAGAGACTCATGGCCCTTACCGCCAGCCGGATCTCAGCGACCGGTGAGGTGGCCGAGCCGGCGCTCCGCGAGGACATCCGCGCGTGGGCGAGCCGGCTCGGCCTGCTCGGATGGGTCCGTCTGGAGCCAGACGGAACTTTGTGCGTGCACGCGGAGGGGGATCCCGCCGCGATCGCGGAGCTCGCGGGCGAGGTTCGGTCGGTGCCCGGCGTCGATTCGGTGTCGGATCGAAAGGTCCGGGTCGAGGGGCACGAACAGTTCGCGATTCGCGGGATTGCGGCGGGCGTGTTCGTCGTCCAGGAGCATCAGGCGACCGCGCATCACTTCGACGTTCGCCTCGAGGTCGACGGCGTCATGCGGTCCTGGGCCGTTCCGAAGGGGCCCTCGATGGATCCGACCGTCAAACGGTTCGCGGTCCAGGTGGAGGACCACAGCCTGGCGCACAACGACTTCGAGGGGCGGACCGGCAACGGCGGGGCGATCATCTGGGATCGCGGTCGGTACGAGCAGGGTGGCCGGGTGCCCTGGCCCGAGGCGCTCGAGCGCGGTCACGCGGTGTTCGTGCTGCACGGCGAGAAGCTCCATGGCGGGTTCGCGCTCCAGCGGACCGGCGGGGACGAAAAGCCTCAGTGGCTTCTGATCAAGCGCAAGGACGAACACGCCTCCCGGGGATCGGACATCGTGACCGAGCGCCCCGAATCGGTGCAGAGCGGCTTGACGCTCGCCGAACTTCTCGGCGGCTAGACGCCGTCGAGCGCGAACTGCAGGCGCGCGACGCGCGCGGCATGCGCGGCGAGCAGCCCGCAGAGCCGGTTGTGCTCCGCATCCGCGTCGTAGGCGCGGTACGCCGCTTCATCCTCGAAGTCGGCGACGATCGCAAACCTCCAGTTACCCCCTGCCCGTGCCCGACAGCGTGTTCGAACGCGTAGCAGCGCCGGGTCGTCCGGTCAGTTCAGCCTGGCCTGCAGCGCTCGCACCTCAGCTCTCAGGGTTCGCCCGAGCGACGGTTGGGCCGGAAGCGCCAGACGCATGCTCGCCGCCTGGATCGCGGCGGCGAGGTCGGCGCGGCGCTGGTAGCTGCCGACCAGGTTGTTCAGCATTCGCATCGCGATCTCGTGAGGGCGGCAGGGACGCAGGGCCTCATGCCCGACCGGCGTGCTCATGACCGCACCGCGCTCGAACGGGTCGAGCAACAGCGGAGGGCGAGCGCCGAAGTGCGCCACGACGAAGTGGCCGGGCAGGCCCACTCCTCCGATCGGAATCTCCGCTCGGCGGGCAACCTCGATGTAGACGATCGAGAGCAGGATCGGGAGCCCGGTGCGCTTGGTGAGCACCACGTCGAGCATCGAATTGCCGGGATCGTCGTAGTTCTGGCGATCTCCTCGGAATCCGTGACGCCCTCCCAACAACCGGCTGCAGGCGCGCGCCACCGCGTCGGGAGCGCCGCTTGTCTCGGCCGCCGTCTCGGCGAGCTCGGCACCCAACGCGTCGAGCACGCGCAGAGCGCCGTCGGTGTCGACATCGCGGAATTCCCGTGCGATCGCCAACGCGAGAAGATCCATCGGAGGATCCTGCGCGACCGCGAGATCGGCGAATGACGGCGAGCCCGGCACTCGCGCATTGTCGCCTAGACCGCGGAAGGTTACGTGTGCTCGTTCGGGGCGGCGAGGGCGGCGCGGATCGCTGCGGCGAACTCACGCGACGCTTCGAGCGGGACGAAGTGCCCGACGCCAGGCAACGGCGCGACCGTCGCATCGGCGAAGAACTCGTCGAGCCGGTCGCCCCAATCGGGGGGAAACAGCGGATCGAATTCGGGCCAGAGAACCGTGGTCGGCACGGCGATTCGCTCGTCGCGCGCGGGCGTGACCTCCGCGAGGCTTCTGGCCACCGTGCCAGATCCGGCGCGATACCACGCGATCGACGCCGTGACCGCGCCAGGTACGCCATACAGATCGGCGAGACGATCCAGCTCGCGCTCTGCCGGGGCGAACGACGGTCCCGACCAGTGCGTCCAGAAGTGGCGCAAGTAAGCGCGGACCGCGCTACGGCGCCCGTCGATGATCTCCTCGATCAGGCTCAACTGATGAAAGGCCTGGTACCAGAACTCTCGCTCGGCCTCCGGCGCGAGCACACGGTTGCCGGCGCCCGGCAACGGCGGCGAGACCACGAGCGCGCGCACCCGGTCCGGAAACAACCGAGCGATGGTTTGAGCGACCCGGCTCCCGACGTCATAGCCGCCCACCACCGCCCATCGCAGCTCAAGCTCGTCCATGAGCCCGACGACGCTCCGCGCCTGCGCGTCGGCTGAGTAGGCCTCCGCCGGCGGCGCCCGATGCTTGTCCGACTCGCCGAAACCGCGCAGGTCCGGAGCGACGACGGTGCAGCCGTTCAAGAGCGGGGCGACGTCACGGTAGTCCTTGCGATCGCCCGGCCAGCCGTGGAGGAGGACCACCCCATCGCCGCGGCCGGAACGGTCGTAGGCCAGTTGGAAGTCGTCGACTGGCGCAGATCGCGGCACGGCCACAGCCTATGCATTCGGTGACCGGAGCGCTCCGCGCGGCGTCGATTTCGGCCGTCCGCGTTCATGTGGAGGATGAGAGGCCGGAATCAGCAGATCGAAAGGACGGGAGATGGGAAAGGTGATCGTGATGAACTCGGTGTCGCTCGACGGCGTGATGCAGGGACCGGGCCGCCCGGACGAGGACACGCGGGATGGCTTTGAGCTCGGTGGCTGGGGGATCCCTTACGGCGACGATGCGGTCGTGTCGAAGATGGGCGAGAGGATGGGCGCCGATCGCGCGTTCCTGTTCGGCCGGCGCACCTACGAGCAGCTGCTGAGCTCGTGGAACGCCCGGGGCGGCCCGTTCAAGGACGCGCTCAACGACACTCGCAAGTACGTCGCCTCGGGCAGTCCAGAGACGAGACTCGACTGGCCGAACTCGACGCTGCTCCACGGCGACGTTCCGGCGGCCGTGACGGAGCTCAAGCGAAGCGCCGGTACGAACCTCGTGATCATGGGCAGTGGCGTGCTGATTGGCTCGCTGATCGCCGCCGATGTGATCGACGAGTACCTGCTGATGATCGCTCCGCTGGTGCTGGGCACCGGACGGAAGCTGTTTCCCCCGGGCGTGCAAGCATCGCTGCGGCTGATCGAGAGCGTCGCGACGCGCACGGGCGTCGTGCTCGCGACCTACGAACGAGAGGAGCGGGCATGAAGCAGTACCTGCTCAGAGCATCTATCAGGCTTGGGACGCCGGGACGCGTCAGGTGCGCCGTCGCGGCTCAGTCCGCGGGGCTCACGGCGTGGAACTCGATCCGGTAGACGAGCGTGCCCTCGTCGATCGGACCTGCGTGCGCGGCGCGCCGGCGCAGCGTCTCGCGGTCGGGCTCGCCGGCGCGTCGGACGTCGTGCGCGGTGATCGCCGCGAACGGGACGAGCTCGATGGCGTCGATCTCGATCTCGCCGAGGCCGACCCGGTAACGGCCGCCCGGCTTGACCCGTGGACGCTTCCACAGTCGCACCGAGAGCGTGATGTCTCCGGCGAGGACGTCGTTGCGCAACTCGCGGCTGAACTCCACGCCCTGGGACGCTAGCTCGATTGCGTCCGGATCGGATGGCCTCGGCAGGTGCCATCCGCTGTGGCGCGCCGGCGCGGTTCACCGAGGAGCACAATCGAGATATCACTGAGGGAGCTTCGCGCACTGGCCGCGCCTCGGTGTCGCGCTCGCCCCGTGCGTGGCCAGGACGCGCCGGCCGGCAACCGGTCGAGGAGACCTCATCCCGCTTTGACCGTGGGGGCGGTGTCGGGGACGGTGTCCGGCGGTTTGGCGGCGGGTTGGTGTTGGGTGCGTTTCGCGATGCGAAGCCCGATGATTGGGAAGACCAGGGTTGAGAGACGGCGGCTCCGACGAGGGCGGCGGCGGTTGATGGGCGCATGTGGCCGCTGCTCGTGGCTAGGGCGGTGATCGCGACGACGAGCGGGAGTTGGTTGAGCTGAGTAGGGCGAGGGCGTGTCGTTCGTGGGGGTCCAGGACGTTTCGGTACAGGAGCAGCGCGGTGTGCCGCGGACGATGAGGAACAGGACGAAGAACAGCAAGATTTTGGCGGCGGCGGCGGCGGGGGTGGCGAATAGGGCGTTGAGGTCGAGTTTCATGCCGCTGACGATGAAGAAGAAGGGCACGAACACCCCGAACGCGACGGCGGTGAGCTTGGATTCGAACACGGGCACTTCGTAGTTTTGTAGGAGCTGGCGGGTGATCATTCCGGCCGCGAAGCCCCGAGGAGCAGGTCGAGCCCGAGGCTGTAGGCCAGCCACGCCAGCGCGAAGATCAGCACGAGCGTCCAGCGGGCCGCGAGTTGGGAGCTGTGCTCGAGTGTTCGGTTGAGCAGCGGCAGGGTTCGGCTGGACATCCGGAGGGTCAGCACCGCGACGGCGACGGTCACGGCGCGCGGCTGCTGCGAACCGACAGCAGCAACCGGTTCCAAGTGTGGCCGCGGTTGATCGTCGTCGGGGTGGTGTCGATCGACAGCATTCATTGGACGCGGTGGTCGAACACCGCGAGGGGCCGCGGGGTTGCGCGGGTTCCGTCCGCGGGTGGCGGCCTTCGTGCGCATGCAGCGACGATCCGGGTGTGGCGCGCGCGTCGCGGGGTGTACACGCGGCTGTGGTGGGCGTATGGCGGCGGCGCTGGTCGATACACCGAATACGACGTGCTGCTGCAGGGTTCCGGCGTCTACTTCTGGCGCGTGTGTGCGTTCCCCGGCTATCGGAGCAACACTGCCGTCTGCCGGCGGCGAGATCCGGTCGCTTAGGCGCGAGAGTTCTCCTCGGGTGTACGCGGCGCGGATTCAGAAGCCGCTCGAGTACGACGTTGCGGTTGGGCGCTGAGGGCTTGGGGATGGCGTTTGAAAGATAGTTGCGCGCGGTAGCCGTAGCTGCATGAGCGATCATCAGATCGGCACTCGGGATGAGTGGCAGGCGGCGCGTGAGGAGCTGTTGCGTCGTGAGAAGGAGCACACGCGGATGGGGGATGAGCTCGCGCGTCAGCGCCGGGAGCTGCCGTGGGTACGGATCGAGAAGGATTACCGGTTCGAGACGGACGAGGGGCTCCGGTCGCTGCCCGAGCTCTTCGATGGCCGCTCCCAGCTGCTCGTCTACAACTTCATGTTCGGTCCCGGCTATGAGGCCGGCTGCCCGGTGTGCTCGTCGAGCGCCGACGCTGTCAACGGAGTCTTGCCACACCTGCATGCCCGCGACGTGACCATGCTGTACGTCTCTCGGGCGCCGCTCGAGAAGCTCCAAGCCTACAAGCGGCGCATGGGCTGGCGCTTTTCCTGGGTCTCCTCCGGGGACAGCGATTTCAACTTCGACTTTGCCGCCTCGTACACCGAGGAGCAGGTGCGCGAGCATATGGGACAGGTCCTTGAGGGCGAGCCACCACCGGTGCTGGCCCGGCTGGCCGCCACGACCGGCACCGACACTCTGGGTTACATCTCCGAGAGCCACGCCTTCAACGCGTTCATCAAGCAGGATGGCGTCGTGTACCACACCTACTCCACCCAAGCGCGGGGCGCGGAGTTCCTCATGGGCTACTACCCGATTCTCGATCGCGCCCCGAAGGGACGCGACGAGGGCGACTCGTCGGAGTTCTGGCTCCGCCGACACGACGAATACGAGGATGGGACGGGGCGCTAGCTACTTCCTCCGGATAAACGCCGCGGTCGCTACTGACGGGTGAGGCCGCGTGGCCCGCGCCCCAGCACGCGCGAGAATCCAGCGGGCCTAACGGCGCGCGAGCTCGACGTTCTGCCGCTACTGGCGCAAGGCTTACGCAACACGGAAATCGCTGAGCGCCTCTAGAGCAGCGCGGCCGCGAGCTGCTGAGTCACCCAGTGTCCGTATCGCCGAGTGCTCCAGCCTCGCTCGAACACCAGCAGTTCGTACAGCTCGGGAGAGTTCAGCGTCCACAGCACGTCTCTGGCTTCTCGCTTGGAGATGCCGGGGCGGAGCGCTCCGCGGGCATCGAGCAGCGCGGCGAACTCGGTCATTCCGTCGAGCCGGTTTGCCCTGAGCGCGGCGAGGGCGGCGGCGGTCTCGGGGTCGCCGGGGGCGGCCTCGCGCATAACGCGGACCAGCGGCGCCAGGCGCGGGTTGACTTCGGCGAGCAGCGTTCCGTACATCGTGAGCTGTAGCCGAGGATCTTGCTCGTGGCGGATCGCGTCGATCACCGGCCGCTGGCGCAGCGGCGTCGCCTCGGTATCGCCGCGGATGGCCGCGTTGATGACAGCGCCGAGCAGCCCTCTCTTCGAGCCGAACGCCTTGAAGATCGTCTCCGGCGAGACGTTCGCTGCCCCGGCGATGTCCGCGATCGTCGTGGGTCCGTAGCCGTTCTCCTCGAACAGGCGCTGTGCGACGTCGCAGATCTCCACGCGCGTCTTGCGCGCTCTGGCCTGGCGACCCGAGGAGTCGTACCGGCGGCGGGTGGGGTTGACAGGCTCAGCCATTAGATACAGAATACCTGGAATGAATACACCACAGCTGGAATCAGAATACTCGCGGAACGCCGCGCTTTCGTACTACGACGGGCCCGACCTCGTCGAAACGTTGCTCGACGCGCTCACCCAGGCGGGACTGGACCCGGACGCGCTCGATATCGATGACCTCGCACCGCTGGACGAATTTCACGCGCTCGGTCGCGCCGCGTCGCTTGCCCTGGCGGAACTCGCGGACGTGCAACCGGACGAGCGGGTGCTCGATGTCGGCGCCGGGATCGGCGGGCCGGCACGCCTCCTGGCCGCCCGCTACGGCGCCCGCGTCACCGCTCTTGATGCGACCGGCCGGTTCTGCCGGGCCTCAGAGGTACTCACCCGCGCCGCCGGGCTCACCGACCGCGTCAAGATCGTGCGCGGCGACGCGCTCGCGCTGCCGTTCGCCGATCAGAGCTTCGACCTCGCCTGGACGCAAGCCCTCCTCCAGAACATCGGCGACAAGCCACAGCTCATCGCGGAACTGGCCCGCGTCGTGCGCCCCGGCGGCCGCGTCGCGCTGTTCGAGGTCGTCGCCGGTCCGGAAGGCCCGCTCGAGTTCCCCGTGCCCTGGGCGGACCACGAGGAGCAGAGCTGCCTGACCACCGTGCCGGAGCTGCACGAGCTGCTCGACTCCGGGCCGCTTACCCTCACCACCTGGAACGAGGGCCAAGCCGCGCTCGACCACATCGCCGCCGCCGCGCAGTCAATTCCGACACCGCCGGCGGATTCCCAGCTCGGCCTGCACATCCTGATGCCCGACTACGCAGCGCGCATGGCCGGTCTCGCTCGCAACGTCGCGCAGCAGAAGATCGCGCTCGTCCAAACCATCGCGGCACGCACGGGCTGAAGACGAGAAGCCCGGGGAACCACCGCCGCGACCGACCTGCCGCGGCTCAAAGCCCGTGGCGAGGCGGAGGTCGGGGAGTCGTTCAGACAGCCGCGGCAGCGCCGTTCGAAGCGCGACGGGATCGTGGGGATGGGCAGCGTCAACCGCGGACTGAGGGGCACGCTCTCTCGATCGGCGCGGGCCAGCTACTTCTGGGTGCGTACCGCCCTGGCGAGGTAGGTGTTGCCGGCGTGCAGGAGGATGGTTCTGTGTCGGACGAAGTCTTGGATGAGGACGGTGTCGCGGATGGCGTGGGTGAGGGTGCCGTCGCAGCGGTCGGCGATGGTCCAGATGGTGCCGCGGACGGTGGCGGAGCTGTAGCGGCCGGTCGTTTTGAACTTGCCGTGGGCGTTGGCTTTGAGGAGTTGCAGGGTTCTGCTGGAGAGGCTGGCGGTGGTGGCCTGGTCGGCGGCCTTCTTGCCCTTGCCGTTGGGTTTGCAGGTGGCGTAGGTGGGTGCGCCTCGGAATGCGCTCTCTTGGAGGGCGAGGTTGGTCAGGCCCTTGGTGATGCCGGTGCGGTCCTGGCTGAGCGTGAAGATCGCGCCGCCGAAGGTTCCGTTCTGGGTTTTGCCGACGTTCCCGGTCGCGGTGACGAGCTTGAGCGAGCCCTGGAGCGCGTCGATCTGTGAGCCGGTCGGGATCTGCCGGGCCTCGGTCAGCGGCACGAATCCTTGACCCTTGCCGAGCTGCGCGGCGGCGGCGGTGGGGTCGCCGGCGACCGTCTTGCCGGGAGGCGGTTTGATGAACACGAGGCCCGAGACCGGCGTGACGTCGACCGCCTTGCCGAGCACCGGTGGGGGCGGTGGCGCGCTCGCGGGCGTGGTGAAGGTCTGGTCGGGTCCGTTGGTGGTGCCGGCGCCGTTGGTCGCGACCAGGCGCACGTGATAGACGGCGTTCGGGACCAGCTCGGTGACCGGGGCTGAGATCGCGTGGTTGCCGGAGTCCGAGCCGACCTGCTGGACCGGCGTGGTCTGGTCGTAGAGCACGGTCGAGCTTCCCGGCCCGCGGTCGTTGAGGTCGATCCCGTACTCGAAGAAGGCGGTCGTCGCCAAGCCGTTTGGGTTGACCGACCCCGAGAACGCGGCGCCGGTGGCGCTCTGGACGGTCGGCGGGCCGGGGGCCACGCCGGGCGGCGCGGGGGCCGTCGAGACGTACGTGAAGTGGTCGTTGGCGGACGGGGCGCTGGTCCCGCCGGGCGTGGTCACGGTCACGTCGATCGTGCCGGCGCTCCCTGCGGGCAAGGTCGCGGTCACGGTGGTCGCGTTCACGACGGTGACGTTGCTGCCGGCGATCGCTCCAAAGTGGACGGCGGTGGCGCCGGTCAGGTTCGTCCCGGTGATCGTGACGCTGGTCCCGCCGGCGGTGGTGCCGGATGAGGGGTTGACGGCGGTGACGGTTGGGGCGGGTGTGACGTAGGTGTAGTGGTCGGCGGCGCTGGTGGCGCTGGTCCCACCGGGCGTGGTCACGGTCACGTCGGCCATGCCGGCGCTCCCCGCGGGCGAGGTCGCGGTCACCGTCGTCGCGTTCACGACGGTGACGTTGCTGCCGGCGATCGCTCCAAAGTTGACGGCGGTGGCGCCGGTCAGGTTCGTCCCGGTGATCGTGACGGTCGATCCGCCGGCGGTCGTGCCGGAGGCCGGGCTGATGGTCGTGACTGTCGGCGCCGGTAGGTAGGTGAAGCGGTCGGCGGCGCTGGTGGCGCTAGTGCCACCCGGGGTGGTGACGGTGATGTCGACGGTGGCGGCGGAATCCGCTGGGGCGATCGCCGTGATCTGGGTGGCGCTGTTGACCGTGAAGCCGGCCGCCGGGCCGGCGGTCCCGAACGTGACCGCGGTCGCGCCTGTCAGGTTGGTGCCGGTGATCACGACACTCGTCCCGCCGGCCACCGGACCCGAAGCCGGACTCACGCCGCTCACTGTGGGCGCCGGCGGCTGCTCCTGGGCGCAGATCGCCCACCCGCTGACCGGCGTGGGCGCTCCCATATACCCGCTCCCGAAGCTCCACTGAGTGCTTTCAAGCGTTGGCCCAAAGGCAATCGGCGCGCTCCACCCCGCATTCTGCGAGAAAGAGCCCTCACTGCCGCCACCGCCGATCACGACCGCTCCACTCGGACACGGGACGTTCACCAGCCCGGGGTACTGGCCGCTTACGCCAGATTCCCGGACGTACCCGTCGGGCGCTCGCGCGCACACGGCCTCGTCGTTGATTGAACCACTGAAGAACGTGTACGCCAGTGACCACTGGTTGGAGGCCGACGGGTACGATCCGTTCGCGGTGATGGAACCCGAGTAGCTGTAGCCACCCCCGGTCACGCTCGTGCCCAAGGGACACGTGATCGTGCAGCTGGCGGTGCCCTCGCACGTCGTCGTCTGGACCGAATACGATCCCGGCGATTGAGCGCACACCGCATACATCGTGACCGACACGGCTTCGCCCGTCAGGTTATTGACGCTCACTGACCAGCCGGCACCGCTCGCGTCAGACGGCGCGGATTGGGTGATATAGATGTCGGTAAGCGGCTGGTAGTAACCGCCGTCGAGCGCGACGTCACCCGACGGGCAGTTGACCGTGCCGGTTGCCTGCGCGCCGACGCCGACCGATAGCGTCCCCGTCGGCTCCGAGTAGCTGGAGACGCCCTGCGCAAACCCCGCGCCCGCCTGCAAGCAGGCGAGCACGATCACGCCCACGACTCCGATCAGCACCCGCCTGGAGGCGCGCCGCAGCATCCGACTCCGCACATCGGGCCTTGTCCCACCAGCCCGCCTCACGGGCATCTCCTAACCGGTCCACTCTTGATGGGCGCCGCATCGCGCCCCGCTCCCCCACACACGCGCGCCCGCGGCCTCCCCCGCGCACCCCACACGGTACCGGGGCGACGGCCGACACGACTGAGTGCACTAGCCACGCTCCGATCGCGGCCGACGCCGACCCGGAAGTGCCTCGGAGCCGGCAAGCAGGCCGACGCCGCAACTCGGCCGCACGGCACGATCAAGGCACCATCCGCGGCCTTCCAGGGTACCCAGGCCAGCACCCGTCTCGTACTGCGCGTTGAAGCCCATGCTTTTGACCGCTCATCACCTTGACTGGGCACCCTCAGCCACCACCTAGACGGCGCGACGAGCGCCAATTCTCCTGCCCCAATCGCGGTGATGACGGCTGCGACGGGGACGCAGCTCACAATCCAGCTGCCAACAAACCTTGCCGAGCACCGATACCCTCCTCCATACGCGGTGCCCAACTGGCACCATCCCCTTCGCTTGTCATTCCGCTGCCCCGATGCCAATTGGTGGCCCTCCGGGGCGCCAGGCTGCGTATTAGCGCCAGACGTGTGCTCTCCGGTCAATCGCGCAATTGAGGTATTTGAGCGATGGCGAAAGCTACCTCTCTGATCGACCTTTCGCAATCTCAGCGGCGCTGCTGCGCCTGAGCACCAACAGCAACGTTCCCGATCGATCTCCTCGCTTCTGCTTCCACGAACGCTCGGTCGCCTCGACGCCGGCACTCGAGCGGGGGTCTACCTCTGCCTCAGTTTCACGAGACGGCGAAGTTGATGTCCGCGATGACGAGGCGATGCCCGTCCGCCTACTTATGCGCCTTTACGGCTTCACCGTTCCCTCGCCGAAGTGGTCGCGGTGACCAGGACCTAAGCCGTGCGCTCACGCACGAGTATCCAGCTCACTACCGGTGAGCCAGCGAGAACGACCGCGTCTGTTTTGTACCCATCGTGGTGGATCGCGGCCGCCCCGCGTCGGCCCCTGTCTGGCCGTGAGCGAGTGACTGGACAAGTTCGGCCGGTACGAGCGCTCCGCTACCCACCGCTGCACCTTGGGCGGCGATCAGGATGAAGTGCTTGAAGCGGTCAAAGGACATCTCTTCCTCCTCGGATCGGATTACAAGTCTGGGCAACGTCCATCTTCCGTCCGGGTTGAGCCCGCGCATAGCCACCCCAGGGTTAGATCGACCACACCTGTAGGCGCCGGCTGGATGGTGGTCGTCGTAGGGATCGATTCGATTCGATTCGCCTACCGTGATCAAGAACACCACCAGGCGCGTTCGAGCGTCCGAGTCCCGTAATCGCGATCCGACGAACGCTACGACGACCGCGGCGGCCTCTTTCTCATCGAGGTGATTTGAGAAGTGGCGGCGGATCGAGCGGCGTGCGAGCGCTCCATCGCGGCGATGCCCTCTGGCCGCTCAGTGTCATGGCCGCGTCGAGGCCGCGGTGTCGTCTGGCCGCTCGTCGCTCGACCAACCCGCGTCCTCGAGTCCGCGACCCCACGGGTGAGTCAGCTGGAAGAGACCTTGTCGGCGAGGTCGTTCAGCCGGATGCCTCTCCGGGAGCCTCACCGACCTCGATCAGCACGTCCACCACGCCAAGGGGACCCGCATTCGGCTTGGACTTCGTTGCCCATGATGTCGAGGAGCACGGGCCCCCTGCCTGATCAGCGTGCTTGACCATGCTCTCCGGACGGCTTGTACGCCATGGTCGAAGCGTAGAAAGGCGCGATCGCGCAGCTGGCGTCAGCCCCGACAAGAGTGTCTTGAGCGCATCGCGTCCCAGCCTTCGGCAGAGTTCGGTGACGGGATCGCGCGGTTGGGGCGCGGTTTCTGGCACGGTTGGCCACCCGCGAAATGCGTTTGTGGCGCCCCGGAAGATGATCCCAAGCGCAGCTCGGAAATTTCTCCCACTCAGGCGCGCGACCCGATACGCTCGGCGCCGACCTCTGAGGTGAGGAGAAGGGCTCAAACATCGACTGAATCTTGGGCAGAAACCGGTCCGGTACGGGGTGAGGTGAGCTGCGTTGGCCCGTTGCTCGGTATCGGGAACGACGAGGCGTTTCGGGCGTGGCGAGGTAGCCGCGCTTATTGGTTAACGAAAGGACCGACCTATGCAGCGATTTCGTCCAGGTACGCTCACGATCGCGAGCGTTCTTGCCCTAGCGGCGTCTCTGTTCTCAGCGGCCGTGGCGCAGGCCGCCGTCGGAAAGCTCGCTGGGCCGCTGTGCCAGACCCAGCTGTCGCTGTGTGCAGACGCGCCACCTGGCACGTTTGGCGACGATGAGTACGTCGGCCATGACGAGCCGTCGGTGTTGTTCAAGTCCGGTGTCCCCGGTTCGGGGAACGACATGACCTACACGGTGACGCTGCCGAGAGACCCTAAGCGGTTCCCGACCGCCAGCGGAGCAACCGGAACGACCTGGAACTTCGAGCTCCGGCCGACCTTCTGGTTTGGCCTGACGCTGTGTGATACGGAGTCAGCCCCCGAGTTCACGAAGACCTGCAACCCCGACACAGACGCCAACAACCTGGTCAGCCCGAACCCGAATTCGCCCAACTACATCGGTAAACATCCCGGTAACGCGTTCATGGAGCTGCAGTTCTACGGACCGGGTTACGTCCCGCAGTTCGAGGGCTTTGGCTGCACCGCTCACCAGTACTGCGCGGCGATGACGATCGACAGCTTGTCGGTCGACCAGAACCACGGCCCCGCGGACAGCAACGGCACACCGAACAACGCGGACTGCAACGACTTCGTGCTGGGCGGGGAGGAGCCGATCAACTGGGCGTACATCACCAAGACCGGACAGTCTCAGGCTCCGGCCAACCCGTTGTTCACGGGACGGCTGGAAGACCCGAACTTCGCCGCGGTGAATCCCAATCTCCAGCAGGACCTGCTGATGAGCCCGGGTGACCGGATCCTCATCCACATGCACGACACCCCGGCAGGTTTCCGTGTCGACATGTTCGATCTGACCACTGGTCAGAGCGGCTCTATGACGGCCTCGATCGCCAACGGGTTCGGTCATATCCTGTATCAGCCGAGCTCCGCCACGTGCAACGAGGCGCCGTACGCGTTCCACCCGGAGTACTCGACCGCCAACCCGCGTGGGAACACGTGGTCGATTCACACCTACAACGTCGCGATGTCCGACGAGATCGGGCATTTCGAAAACTGCCTGGCGATCGACGCCGAACACAACTGCACGGTTCCTGGCAGCCAGGACGCGGGCGGACTCGACGAGGACGATGCCAACAACTTCTGTGTCCCCGGGACTGACTCGACGCTGGTGATGATCGACGGATGCTTCTTTGATGACGAAGACTGGGATGGGCAGTCCTACCGGCTGGACTGGCCCGGCACCAACCCCAACCCGTTCATTGACCGGCTGTTGCACCCGACGCCGGTGCGCTTCACCAGTCCGACCACGGACAACGGCCGGATCAATTACTCGACGATGGCGTTCGAGACCGATCTGCCGGCCATCGAGGGCGAAGGCGCGCAGTTCAACCCGCCGTTCTGTGACCCGGACACCGGCGCCAACTGCGTGAACCCACCAATGGGTGCACAGTTCTATCCGTTCTACACAACCGCGTTCAGCGGCCACGGATGCGTGTGGCAAGAGGGCGGAAACTTCATCCCCGGAACGATCAACCACTTCGGAGGAAGCTCGACCGCCGAGTACGGAGAGCTGCTGCGGGTGCTGTTCCCGGATCCCGGCTTCACCACCAGCCAGCCGATCTCGGACTTCAACAGCGGAGACCGGTTCAACCCCTGCCCGACGTTCGGACACGGTCCCGCCCGATAGAGCCCTGGGGGAGCGGCGCGCAAGCGTCGCTCCCCTCCCCTCGCACCGACCAGACCGAGCTCCACCAGCCGGCAGGGTCGCGTCCGGGCTCTCAGCGCGTCCGCCGAAGACCAAGACATGTCCGGCGCTGCGCCAGCCGTCGAAGCATGCCGGAGCTCCCTCTGCACCGTCGATTCCAAGCGATGCTTCCATAGCGCCCTCATCGGAAGCGACGCCGCAGGACCTGTCAGCAGAAATCCCCGCAGCTAAAGGCAACTTCTCAGAGCCCCTCTGACGAACTCGAACCGTTGACGCTTCCCGTACCATGGACTTCCCAGGCAAGACGGACGGGCACACGCGGCACCGAGCGGAGGCAAGAGATCCTGCAGACTCCGCGCTTCTGACGGCCATCGGGACGAACTCTCGCGACACCTCGAAGACTGTCAATATGAGTCCTCGGCCGATTCGCAGCGGTAGTTCGTGCCAATGAGCTTGACGAGTTGACCGAGTCCCGGGCCGGCGAAAAGGCGGTTCATGAAGCTGTGGCCGGCGTCGGGGTACTCCTTGACGTCGTGCTCGATCCCGAACGCCTGGAGTGCGTTCTCCACGCGCTGTGCACGGCCGCGCAGCCCGCGGTCACGAGCCCCGCAGCTGGCGACAATGCGCTCGCCGGCCAAGCGCTGCGCTGCGTCGGCGGGCGGCTCGCTGGAGTTGACCGACGCCACCGAGCACGCGTAGCGCGCCGCGCCGACAACAGGGCGAAGCCGTCGCCCGGGCAGAATCCGATGATCCCGACCTTGACGGTGCAGTCATCGCGGCCGCTCAGCCACCGGCGCCCGCCTTCAACGGTCCTCGTAGGTCTCGCCACGAACCGACCGCAAAGCGCTGAGCGTCGCAACCACGCAGCGGATCCGCCGGCCGTAGCAAAGGTCTGGCGCGAACGCCAGAAACCCCGACGTGGCCAGTCGGTCGGCCGCCAGCCTGATGTCGTCGCTGAGCCCCAGCATCCATCACGACGACAACGCCCGGCCAGGGCCCCTCGCCCTCGGCGTGGCCAGGTAGGCACGCAGCCCCCGCTCAGGCGCGGCCTCATAGTTCACGCCGGACATCGCGGTGTCCCGATCATCGTGGTCGCGGAAGTGTTGCGAAGCAGGCTCACTCCGACGCCCCCGGTACCGCCGCCGGCCGCGCACCTCGGGCTGTCGGCGACTCCGGCCAGGAAACTGCGATCGGGATGGCGCTGACGATCAAACGCGGCTTTGCGGCAACTAGGCGGCGAGGGCGGTCCAGGCGGCAGATCCGCCCGTCCGTGCCACACGCGACATCCGACCGCCACCCTGACTCTCACGCCCTGGTGACGGCGGCTCGCCGCCTCGGTTACCGCCGTCCGTAGATGCTGAGGGCAAGCACCACGGATACTGCGACCAGCACTCCGGGCGCGGTGATCGCGTTGAACCCGGCGCTGCTCTCGACATGGGTGGCGTAGACCAGGAACCCGATCGGCAGCAGGATGGACACGCTAAGCGCGGCGCCATGGGCGACTTGGCGCCGTGTCTGATGGCGTAGCTCGGTGGCGACCTCACGTGCGGTCTTGGCCGGTGTGGCCCCACCCGAGTAGTACTCGAGGGCGGTTCGGAACAAGCGGCGTGCGTGGGTGTGGCAGCCCCATGCCATCGCGATCATGAAGGTCGCGGGGAAGATCCAGGTGATCACCCAGCTGGCCACGCCTAGCGCTACGCCGAGGGCGTCGCGAAGCCAGGACCGCAAGCCGTGGTGCGTGGTCCCGCTCGGAGGCGACAGAAATCCCCCGAACACCAGGATCCGGCGGACGCTTCGGATCCACATCCGCAGGGGGCGGCGGGTTGTCGGCCTTGGCGGCAGCGGCTGGGCCTGTACGGCCAGCAGGCCTGCCTCAGCCGCGTCCACGCTGGGGTAGACCCCGCGCAGCCAGAGCGCCTCGGTCGCGGTGCGGAGCGTCGAGGGATCGCGGCCATAGAGAGCCGCGAGCCGCAAGGTCATCCGGATCTCCTGCCACAGGTAGTTGATGTAGCCGGGCACGAGCGCCACGTAGAAAGGCGTGCCGGCGACCGCGCCCTCGATCCGCGCGATGCGAGCGGACTGAGTTCCCAACCCGTCCGCGATCTCGCGCAGGTCGGCTCGGGGGTCAGCGGCTCGGACCTGCTGAGCCCACTCGCGCGAGGGCTCAGCCAGCCGGTGCGACGCGAACAGGGTCATCCGCTCGCAGATGTGCTCGGGATCGCGATAGACGATCCGGATCAACTCGCGCGGAACCGATTTGGCCGCCGCCACACGCCCCCGACCCGGCGTCCGCGTGGGATCGGCCACCACCGTTTCGGTGTCGGCGCCTTCTGACACAGACGCCATTCTGACCGGCGGCCCATCCGCCCGAAGCTCCTGCCTGCCAACGGGCGCTCCGGGAAGCCGCTTCCGCGGACGCGGGAAGCGTCGATGCGGCCGCGATCCTGCCAAGCGTTGAGCTGCACGATGACATGATTGCCGCCAGGATCGGCATAGACGGGTTGACCGGCGATTCTCATTGGGCCTCAGGGCCGGTAGCGAGGCATCGCTCATCGGATCTCCTGTGGTTGGTGGGGTTGGGTGAGGGTCAGCTCAGACTGGGTCGGCTCGAGGTAGCGGCCCGGACCGTGGTGCGAGGCGGGCGCTGCTATTGGGATTCGCCCCGCGCGGCAAGGTGGGTTGCTGGGGTTCGTGGCTTGCCGGTTGCGAGCTGCCGGGATCGTGGTGATCCCGGCAGCTGCGGGGGGTCAGGTTCCGGGACAGGCGGTGCGGGTGGGGTTGGCGATCGTCCCGTCGGGCATGATCGTGTTGCAGAAGATCGTGCCGGTTGTATTGGCGCCGGTGAGGTTGGCTCCGATCAGTGAGGTTTGGCTTAGGTTGGCGTCTGTGAGGTTCGCGCCGCGGAGGTCTGCCGCGGTCAGGTTGGCCGCGGAGAGGCGTGCTGCGGTGAGGTTGGCTGCGCGCAGGTCGGCGCTGTCAAACACGCTCGAGCGTGCGTCGGCTCGTGAGAGGTTGGCGCCGCGGAGGTCGGCTCCGACGGCGACGGTGATCCCGAGTGATGCGTTGCGCAGCGAGGCTCCCCGGAGGTCGGCGTCGACCAGCGACGTGCCGCCGAGCCGAATGCTGTCGAGGTGAGCGCCGCGCGCGTCGGCGTAGGCGAGATCCCCGAGTTGGAAGTTGGCGCCGCGCAGGTCGGCGCCGCGCAGGTCGGCGTAGGCCAAGAACCCGCCCTGCAAGTCTGCGTTGCGCAGGCGCGCTCCGCGGCAGCGGGTGAACGCGCGGATGACGCAGCCGCGTATCATGGTTCCCGAGGCGGTCTGGCGCCCGTACTTGAGCGCGTACACCGCGGGGAAGAACGGGCTCGTGGCCGGGATCGCGATCGGCGTGGCTCCGGGGGGCGGCGTGGCGCCGTGCTGGCCGGGGCACAGGCCTTTGCGCGGAGCGCGCACCGTGCCATCGGGCATCAGTGTCTTGCAGAAGATCGCGCCGCGTAGGTCCGCTCCGGCGAGGCGCGCGCCGCTGAGGTCGGCGTTAGACAGGTTGGCGTGGCGTAGGTCGGCGCCCCGCAGATCGGTGCCGTTCACATCAGAATCGGAGATGTTCATGCCGCGCAGGTCCGCGCCGCGGAGATCCGAGCCGACGATCGCGCCGAAGTTCAGATCCGCGTCGCGCAGGTCCGCGCCGCGCAGATCCGCGTTCGTGAAACCGGCGAACGTGAGGGCGGTGCCTCGCATTCTCGCGCCGGCAAAATCCGCGTCGACCGGTGTCGTCCCGACGAAGCTCACACCGGTCAGGTCGGCGGCGCGAAAGTTGGTGTGCGTGATAAACGAGGCCGCGAGCGAGCTGCCCGCCAGATCGGCTCCCTGAAAGTTGCCGAACGGCACAAACGCTCCGCTCAGCTGCTGGCCCGATAGCTGCGCCGCGACGCAAGACGCGCCTGGAACAAACGTACACGTCCCGACGCGCGCCCCGTAGGACAGCGCCTTGTTGCTCTGAGCCGTCAAGAGCGTCCAGTAGGGATTGCTCGGCGGAACCAGGAGCTGGCGCGGCGGGGCCGCGACCGCGGGCGACGCCACCAGTACCGCGATGGCTAACGTCGCAAGTATCACGCGGGAGAAAATATGTCTGGACATGAGACTCCTTATTGGTTTCATCGGAGATATCCGTCGAGCCAGTCGTAGATCCGGGCGTCGCGCAGCGATCGGGCCATCGGCTCGCAGTGGCGGTTGGCGCCTTCGGCGGCGGTGAAGGCGACGAGCTTTTTGGTGCCGGGGAGGCGGTCGTAGAGCTGTTGGGCTTGGCCGGGCCAGAACTGCTCGTCCTCGGGGTTGGTGATGAGCAGCGGCGTCGTGATCTGCCCGATCTCGTCGCCGAGGCGGTACTCGGTCACGGTCCGAAACAGCGCGTATCGCGAGCCGTTCTCGACGCCGTAAGGGTGGCCGCGGAAGGTGAGGGTCGTTTTGGTGTCGTGCTGGAAGAGCTCGGCGAGATGCATCTCTCGGTCAAACGCGGTCTGCTTCCCGTCCCGCAACTGGTTGCGCATGACATGCGGTAGGGAGTCTGTCCAGCAAGTCGAGACGTCAACGACGCCGGGGTCCGCGACCGCGGCCGCAAACCGGTGCTCGAAGGCCAGGGCGCGTGGCACCCAGTACCCGGCCTGGCTGACCCCGATCACGGCGATTCGATCCCGGTCCACGTCAGGGCGCGCGAGCATCGCGTCGAGGACCGGGGTGAGGACGGCCTCCCAGTCGGGCCGGAAGGAGATTCGCTGCTCGTAGAGCGTGGCCTGCTGGCCGGGCCCGTCGAAGGTCATCCAGTGATAGCCGCGCTCCGCCGCGCCCGCCCCACCGTCGACGAGCATCTGCGAGGTCGCACCGTCGGATCCGTTGTTGACGATGACGAGCGGCCGGACTTCTCCGGGCTCGGCGTCCGGGGCCCGGAAGACGTACCCCGGCAGCGTCGTGCCCTCATACGGGATCGCCACGCGCTCGCCCGGGACCGGCTGCAGGTCGACGACCTTCTCCCAGCACGCCCGCTGACGTCGCCACAGATCGAGCTGGCGGGAGGCGCCACCGCTGCCGTTGCCCTCGGCGACGCCCGCGATCCGGTAGAGCGCGGTTGCGTAGTACGTGGCCGCTCGGCGGTAAAAGGACGTCGCGGTGACCTGGTGCCCGGCCGCCTCGGCTTGCTGGGCGCTGGCCCAGCACGCGCCGGCGGTGGCAGTCCACTCGCGCACCCAGGCGCCGTCGTCTCCGTCCTGGATGCGCTCGGCGGTGGCCAGCACCTCGCCGACGTCAGACGCCTGGCGGTAGGCGCAGCCGAGCGCGTTCTCCCAGGCGAACTGGAAGTCGTCGTTGTCGAAGTGGATGGTCATTACGCCACCTCGGCCTGGTCGTCGTCGCTCACGGCGGCCGTCCGCTTGGCCGCCCACACGACGAGGACGATCGGGATGACCCAGTTGAAGATCGTGTTCGCCCGCCGGGTGTCGATCTCGCCGGCGATGATGTGCGCAGGGACCATGGCCGTGAACACGCAGGCCCACATCAGCGTCAGCTTTCGGTTGATGGCCACGAACCGCGGCGAGGACCAGTACCGGCGCGGGACGGACTCCCGGGCGTACTGCTCGGTGAACGGCGTCACGAGCAGCGAGCCGAAGGCGATGAGAGCGAGCAGCCCGGCGGCGATCGCCCGCGCATAGCGAGCCAGCCACGCGGCGGTCGATGCGTCGGCGGCGAAGGCCACTACGGTGAACCCGGCGAAGGCCACGACGGCGCCGAGCTCGAGGAGCTTGGGGCGTCCGGCGAGGAGCGCCGGCAGCGCGATCGCCACCGCCGCGAGGAGCGCGACCACGGCCGCCGCTTTCAGCGTGTCGTGCTGGGTGATGAGGGTGAACAGAACCCACGGAATGAAGGCGATGTAGATTCCGAAACCACGGCCATGCTTCTCGGTGGTCGGATCTACGGCGTGTTGTGTGGCTGAGAGCATCCTCCGTCCTTTCCCAAGACCGGCCGTCGGGCGGCGGCGCGGCGATCTTCGATGTCGAGAGGACAGCCTTGCGCAGGGGGTATGCGCTGTCTTCAGTAACCGACTACTGAAGTCGCGCTGACGGAGCCACTTATAGTTGGCCTGCGGCAGCGTGAGTGAGGTGGTGCGAGCTGGCTTCGGGTACGGCATTGAGTTGGCCGATCGTCGGGCGGGAGGAAGAGCTCGCGATGCTCGAGGGCGCGCGGGGGGCGGCGAGCGCTGTCGTGCTCCTGGGTGCGGCGGGCGTGGGAAAGTCACGGCTGGCGCGCGAGGCGCTGCGCCGAGCCGAGGAGGAAGGCCTGGTGACGCGGTGGGTGCAGGCGACCCGCAGCGCGGCCACTGTTCCCCTCGGAGCATTCGCCGGCGTCATCCCCGATGCGGCTCGCTCAGAGGATCCGCTGGAGCTCCTGCGACTGAGCGCGACGGCTCTGCGCGAGCTCGGCGGAGGGCGTCGGCTCGTGCTCGGGATCGATGACGCTCAGCTGCTCGACGACAGCTCGGCCGCGCTCGTGCTCGAGCTCACGCTGAGCGAGGCCGCGTTCGTCCTCATCACCGTGCGGACCGGCGAGCGCGCCCCCGACGCCGTTGTCTCGGTGTGGAAGGACGGGGGCGCTGAGCGTCTCGAGCTGGAGACGCTCGGCGCTCAGGAGACCGACGCGCTCGCCGAGACGATTGTCGGGGGACCGATCGAGGAGTCGGCGCTGCGGTGGATCTACGCGACGAGCCTCGGCAACCCGCTGTATGTGCGCGAACTCACCCTCGGCGCGCTCGCCGGCGGCGCGCTCACCGAGGTGCACGGGCTGTGGCGGATGCCCGCGCGCCCGCCGGTGAGCGCGTCGCTCACCGAGTTGATCGCCGTGCGCATGAGCGGGCTGTCCGACGTCGAGCAGCGGGCGCTCGAGCTGCTGGCGCTCGGCGAGCCCTTACGCGTCGGCGAGCTGATCTCGCTCAGCGACGCTAAGTCGGTGACCGGGATCGAGGCGCGTGGACTCGTGAACCTCGGCGATGGGTCGCTGAGCGCTCAGGCCACGCTCGCCCATCCTCTCTACGGGGAGACGATCCGGGGAGCGCTACCGGCGTTCGCCGCCCGTCAGACCCGGCGGACCCTCGCCGACGCCGTCGCGGGGCGTGGCGATCCCGAGACCGGGGACTCGCTGCGCGTCGCGCGCTGGCTTCTGGAGGCTGGCGAGCCGATCCCCACCCCGACCCTCCTCGAGGCAGCCGCCGCGGCCAACCTAGCAGGCGACCCCCAACTCGGCGTCCGGCTGGCGCGCAGAGCGGTGGACGCGGGCGCCGGGATCCGGGCCGCACTCCTCCTCGCCCGGGCGCACACGATCCAGAGCGAGTACGAGCAGGCGGCCGACGTCCTGGCCGCCGCCGAGCCCGACATCAACAGCGAGCCCGACGCGATCGACTATCTCGAGCAGCAAACAGCGGTTCTCCACTTCGGGCTGCGGCGCTCCGAGGAGCTACACCAGCTCCTGGATCGCGCCCACGCGTGGTGGGATTCGCCGGAATGGCGCGACCGTCTGAGCCCCCTGCGCCTAGTGGGCGACGAAGCCACGTCACCGAACCTCGCGGCCGCCGCCTCGGCCAAGATCCTCGCCGATGAGAGCGTGGATCCCGAGGTACGCCGCCGCGTCGCCCCGCTGCACGCCGCCAACCTGCTGAACCGGGGAAGCGTGCGCGATGCCTTCGAGCTGGCCCGGCGGATCCGGCCGAGCCTGCCGCTGCGCGATCTCACTGATGAGATCGCGTTCGTGCTCTGGAGCGCGATCGCGATCGAGGGCGGCTTGGGCTGGAGCGAGCTCGAGACCTGGGCGACGGCGGCCCTCACCGAGGGAGTCAGACTCGGCTCCCGCGCCGCCGCCGGACGCGGAGCTCTCGCGCTCGGCAGCATCAGATTCTCGCAAGGCCGGTTCATCGAGGCGGGACGGTGGTATGCCGAAGCTGAGCTCCAACTCGAGCAGCACGACGCTGGCGGCCTGCTCGCGATCACCAACTCGATGCAGGTCGGCGTCGCCTGCTTTACCGGTGACCACGAGGCGGTCGGCCCGGCACTCGACCGCTGCCGCGCGGCGGTGGGAGACCACATACCGCTGTCCAACCAGCTCCCGTACTTCGCCCGCGCCGAGGCCTGGGCGGTACTCGCCGGGGGCGACCCGCCTCGCGCCCAGCAGTTGTTCCTCGAGGCCGCCGGACGGCTTCTCGAGAGGCCGGTCTACGCGGCACGCCTCACCTACGAGGCCCTGCGCGCAGGCACGCCGGCTCGGCGGGTGGCGCGTGATCTCCAGGCGCTCGCCCAGCGCTGCGACGCGCCGCTCACGGCCGCCTACGCGGCCCACGCCACGGCCCGCGTCGCCGACGACGGCGACGCGCTGATGGCCGTCGTCGATGCGATGGAGGCCATCGGGGCACTGCGCTATGCGACCGAGGTCGCCGCCGACGCCGCGGGCGCATTTCACCGAACCGGGTATCAGGACTCGGCGCGCCGAGCGACCACCCGATGCCACAAGCTGCACGCCCCAGGGCAGGGCGGGGCGCTACCAGCCATCGTCGGCCTCGATGACACGGCAACTTCACTGACCTCCCGGGAGCGCCAGCTTGTCGACCTCGCCTCCCGCGGACTCACCAACCCCGAAATAGCCGACCGTCTCGTCCTCTCGGTCCGCACCGTCGAGTCCCACCTCTACCACGCCATGCAGAAGCTCGGGATCTCCAACCGCCAAGACCTCTAGCTCGTCCTCGCTGCCGCTCCGGCGATCAAGCCAGCGAGGCAAACGTGGCCAGGCGGGACCGAGATTCGTCGCGGTCGCTGCGCACCCCTATCGCAGGGTCGCAGCGCAGCCGCCGTCGGGCAGACCCAGACGACTCACGCGTCCAAGATGGCGGCTGCCTGCGCGTGATCGTCCCGGACGGTCGACTGCCGGCTCCGACGGGGTCGGAGTCAACTTCGGCGGTCCCGCTCCGATCCGGCTGAACGATGCCTTCGCCGGGCTTGGTGAGGGCGCCGATCGGATCTCAGTAGTCGGTTACTGATGACGGATCGTTGGTCCGCGGTGACACTGCCCGGGCAATGATGGATCAACCGACCGGGAGGGCAGCCATGAGGGTGCCGGGTATCACTGGATCCAACCGCCGCTGGCGACCGGCACCGCCGACGGGTACCTCGTCATCGCCGGCGTGATGGTCGCGATCGCGGTCGCGACCGCCGCGCTGCATGGTCGCCACGCCGTCCCCGACACCGATCCGAACGCTCCTGGCGCGAAGGCGTCGCCGGCGCTGGCGGTGCTGGACCAAGCACGTGAACTGACGGCCGTATGAGTGGCCGTTGCTCGGAAGAACTGCTCCTGGCCTCAAGTCAGGAGCTAGCCGGACCACTGTGTCACAAGACCAAAGGAGCAACATGTTTGAGAAGTTCTTCACAGACCCGTCGTTTGACTTCGAGACGCGAACTCTGCTGGGAGGCGTCCACTACGGAGGCGGCGACGTCGGGGAGATGCTCACCGCCGTGGCCAACATCAGCGATGGTGACGCTACGAGCTGGGTCAAGGAATGGCGGGCGCTGGCTGAACGTATCCAGGCGATCGGCGATGCCTGCCTGAAGGCTCGGCACCGGGTCAGTGCGCGTGGCGCATACCTGCGCGCCGCGGTGTACTACGCCGCCGCGTTCGTGTTCGTGGACGGGACCGAGAACCCCGACGCGCAGCTGAGCGAATTGTTCGCCGCGCACCGCAGATGCTTTGATCAGCACGTTGGCCTGCTCGACCCGCCCGCGATCCCGATCGCGGTCCCGTATGAGGACAGCCACCTGCCCGGCTACCTGTTCGTCCCCGCCGATGATGGTGTCGCGCGTCCGACCGTAATTCTCAACAACGGCAGCGACGGGGCGATGACGTTCCTGTGGCCAGAATTGGGTCAGCCCGGTCTGGATCGCGGCTACAACACGGTCATCTTCGACGGCCCGGGTCAGCAGAGCATGCTGTTCGAGCGCGCGGTTCCGTTCCGACCGGACTGGGAGCACGTGATCACGCCGCTGGTGGACTTCCTCAGCGACCGTCCTGAAGTCGACGCGTCCAAGATCGTGCTCTACGGGGCCAGCCAAGGGGGCTATTGGGCTCCCCGAGCGGCCGCGTTCGAGCACCGCCTGGCGGCACTCATCGCTGACCCTGGCGTGGTCGACGTCTCGACCTCATGGAAGGACCACATCCCCAGCGAGCTGGTCGCGCTGCTCGACGCCAACGACGAAACCGCATTCAACGAGGCGATCGAGTCCGTGGTCCAGGAGCTGTCGCCGGCGATGGAGCAAGAGTTCGCCTGGCGCGCCAAGCCATACGGCGACCAGTCGTCTATCTACGCGACGTTCAAGACCGCCGAGCAATACCGCCTCGGCGACGAGGTCGCGCAGATCAAGACCCCGATCATGATCACCCACCCTGAAGGAGAACAGTTCTGGCCCGGACAATCACAGCAGCTCTACGACATGCTGCCCGGAACCAAGGTGCTCGTATCCTTCACCAACGCCGAGGGCGCCGGCCTGCATTGCGAACCGATGGGACGGTCACTGCTCGAGCAACGGATCTACGACTGGCTCGACGAAACCCTCGCCCGCTAGCGACACGGCTGCCGCCAGGGTCAACCTCGGCGGCAGCCACCCATCCCGGGATCTAAACGACACCCCCCGCGCCGGACGGGGCCGATCGCCCGCTCAGGCGACGGGTGGAGCTTACTGTGGGCGCGGATGACGACGGGTGGGATCCCCGATGTGGCCGAGAAGCCGCGCGCATCCCTGAGCAGCCGTAAACGGGCGGTGGGAAGAGGTACGAGCTAGCCTTGACGACCGCGTGCTCGCGGGCCTCTCCATCGAAGCGCTTGTCGCTGGGTGGGAGCAGGTGATGGGTTGATGCTTCGATTCATCGTGAAGTCGCCGCTGGACGCTGAGTCGCCGCTCAGTCGTTGATCTTGGGCCGGGTGATCCCGAGCCGGTGGGCGGTCGTCGCTGCCTCTACGCGGCTGCGGACCCCTAGGCGGGTAAGGATGCTCGACACGTGGGCGCCTGCGGTCTTTTCGGTGATGAAGAGCGTCTGCGCGATCTCGCGGTTGGTATGGCCCTCGGCGATCAGCGCGAGCACCTCGAGCTGGCGCGCCGTCAGGCCGGTCCGGTTGCCAGTAGGCGCATCTGTCGCCTGATCGGAGGGCGGCGCAAGCTCGATCCGGGCGCGCCGTGCGAGTAGCGCGAGCTCGCGTCGGAGTTGGCCGGCCCCAAGGCGGGTCGCGGCGTCGTAGGCGTGCCGGAGGACCGCCGACCCGTCGCGAGACTGGCGGCGAGCAAGCAGCGCCTCGGCCTGGCGCAGTTGCGCGTACAGCTCGAGGTACGGTTGCCGCAGGGACGTCCACGCAGCGGCGACCTCGCCCCACGGCTCGGATGCGCCAGCCTGTGAGAGACGTGTCGCTTCGGCCTCGCATAGCGCCACATATCCGCGCGTGACGTCGCTGGCGGAGTGTGGCCCGGCCAGGAAGGCACGGGCCTGTTGCAGCAGGTCGGCCTCGTCTGACTCGCGGGCGCCGGCCCGGGTCCCGTCCATGCCCGTGGACCGCGGGGCGGCCGCCGCGTCGGCATGTGCCCACAGCCCGAGCCACAGGAGCGGCACGGCCAGCCATGCACTTTTGGCGTGCGCCAGCCCGGCGGCGATCGTCGCCAGGGCCTCGCCGGACTTGCCCTGCCAGAGCGCGATCTCGGCCTCTATCGCGCGGAGCGGCGCGTCGTAGGGAGGGTCGGGCGCGTTGCTCATCACACGGCGGACCGTCGCGACGTGGGCGGCGGCGTCGGCAAATGCTCCCGAGCAGACCTCGAGGCGCGCCTGGGTCAGCCGGAGGTCGGCGTCGGCGATCTCGCTCGGGTTCCGCGACTCGGCGTCGCGCAGAATCTCCTGGGCCGCGGGCAACCGGCCGAGGCGGATGAGCGTCAACGCGGCGTTGCTCTGAATCGAGACGCCGTAATCGGATGCGGTGCCGTGCCGTTGGCAAAGCGCGACCCCCTCGAGCGCCAGCTGCAACCCGTCCTCGAGCCGGTTCAGCGGGCCCCCGAGGCAGTCCGACAGGTTGAGGTAGGCGCGGCACAGGTCGTCGACGTCCCCCACCTCCTCGGCGATCCGCAGCGATTCGCTCAGGTTCGCGACTCCCTCGTCGGGGTCGCCAAGGTATGTCTGCACCAGTCCGAGCGTGTTTCGCGCGTGGCCTTCCTCGGCCCGCGCCCCGACCCGGCGCGCGATCGCGATCGCCTCGACGCAGGACGCCATCGCTTCCTCGTGACGATCGACGAGCATCAGCCCCTGTCCACGCGCGGCGAGCACGCGGGCGCGCGCGGTCGACGGCGGCTCGGAGGGCACGAGGCGCTCGGCCTGCTCATAAGCCTGGAACGCCGCTTCGCCGTCGCCAGCCGTCCATAGGAAGCGGCCGAGTCGCTGCCAGATGATGCCGGCCCGGACCGGGTCGGCGTCGGCGTCGAGCTGGGCGATCGCGCTGCGGACCAGCGCCGCCGCCCGGCCGCAATCGCCGGCGAGATTCGCGGCCTCGCCGGCGCGGCGATACAGGTCGATCCGGTCCAGGCCCGTGCGAGCCTCGGCGTCGCCGACCTGCTCCCAGAGTTCGAGCGCCCTTTCGTAGTGCGTCTGCGCCTCGGCGAACCCGGAGCGGCGCTCGGCGGTCGTTCCCGCTTGAACCGCCGCCGCGAGCGCACGCGGCAGATCATGCGCGGCGAACCAGTGCCGGGCCAGGTCGCCGACGACGGTGTCCGGGTCGCTCGCCAGCCCGGGCTGAGCGCTCAACGCTTCGCCGTACGCGGCGTGCAGCCGCGACCGCTCCTCGGGGAGGAGCTCTTGGTAGACGGCCTCACGGACGAGCTCGTGGCGGAACGTGTAGCCGCCGAAGCCGCGAGTTTCGAGCACGTGATGCGACAGGGCCTCGTGCAGGGCCTCGAGTCGCTCGGACTCCGCCAGCGCCGATACAACGGCGAGCAGGCGGTCAGAGACAAGGCGACCCCCGACGGCGATAACGCGCAGCAACTCCTGAGCGCTCGCCGGCAATCGCTCCGAGCGCAGGAGGAGGATGCCGCGCAACGTGGGCGGGAGATCCTCCGCCGAGCGCGCGCCCGCGGCAACGAGCTCCTCAGCGAGGAAGGCGTTGCCTTGGGAGCGTTCGAACATCGAGTCCACGAGCCGGGTATCGACTCCATCCCCGAGGATGCCCGCAAGCTGCTCGCCCACCTCCTCGCGGGTGAATCGCTCGAGGTCGATCCGCTGCACCCGGCGGTTGCGCTCGAGCTCGACCAGGAACGAGCGCAGGGGATGTCCGCGGTAGAGCTCGTCCGATCGGTAGGTCGCGATCAGCTGCACGCGCTCGCGGCGGAGGTTGCGGGCCAGAAACGCGAGAAGGTCTCGAGTCGAGCGATCCGACCAGTGCACGTCCTCGAACACGAGCGCGAGCGGATCACCGCTGGCCAGGCGGCCCAGAAGGCCAAGGACCAGCTCGAACAGCCGACCCTGCGCCACCGTCGCCGCCGGGCTTGCGCGCCCTTCACGAAGCTCGAGCTCGGGAAGCAGAGCCGCGAGCTCCCCGCCGCCCACCGCTGCCAGCTCCCCACGCGCCGCTGGATCGAGCTCTCGCATCCGCGGGCGGAGCGCCTCGATGAACGGTCCGAACGGGAGCCGTCCCTCCTCCAGGTCCAGGCAGCCTCCGACGAGGCCGACCACGCCGACCGCCTCCGCGCGCGCGAGAAACTCCTCGATCAGCCGGGTCTTGCCGACGCCCGCCTCACCCGCGATGACGAACGTCGCCGCGTGCCCCTTGCGGATCGCCTCGAGGCCTGTCCCGAGCAGCCCGAGCTCGTCGGTCCGGCCCACGAAGCGAGGACTCGCTATCTCGCCGCCCACGCCGGGGATTATCGCGGGTAGGTAGCTGCCTAACAAGCGCTTCGGGGGCCCGGACGGACGTGAGGATTGGGATCGGCCCGGGGTCGAGATTGGGAGTTCTCCCGATGTGCGCGCCGGCAGCGTCTGTCACCGTCCGCCCAGGCCGCATCACGGGCAACGGTAGGGAGGGCGATCAATGGCTGAGATAGGAACTGGAACGATCCCGAAGACGACCACATCGCTGGGTCACGTTCGTCCGCACCGGGGTCGCGCACGAAGGTTAGAGCTGGTCGCGGTAATGGCCTGCGTGGCCTGCGCGATCGGTCTGGCTCCCGCCTCGGCGGCGGCGACCGAGCGAGTGACCGACGGCTCCTTCGAGCAGTCGTTCTGCGATTCGTCCGATAGCACGGGCTGCACGAACGGCAGCTGGTCCTTCGGAGGCTTGGTCCACCCGGACACCACGTTGATCGGCCCGTTCTGCGGCGAGCAGGCCACGGGAACCCAGTGCGGGGCGCCGGCGGATGCGCCCCACAGCGGCAGCGACTGGGCTCGGCTCGGAGCCGGCGAAGGTCCTGGTTCAAGCATCAACCAGTACGTCGATGACTGGATCAAGCAGGACGTCGTGATCCCGCCCTCAACCGTCTCGGGCAAGTCTCCGACCCTGACCTTCTTCCTCCGAATCATCGACCGCCCGGAGAGCAGCGGTGGGCTCAACGTCACCGTTGGCGGTCACAGCATCTTCTCCGTCGATGACGAGTTCGTCGGCTACAAAACGTATGAGTTCGTCAGCATCGACCTGAGCTCCGTCGCCGCGGCGAACCCGCAGACTCTCGAGTTCGACGGGTACAGCATCTTTCCGGGGGCCGCGTTGGCCGCCACGGCCCAGTCCGACAGCTACGACATCGACGACGTCTCTATCCAGAGCCCCGATCCAAGCAGCGGGAGCGGTCAGAACGGCAGCGGCACCAACAGCGCCGGCAATCCGAATCCAGCCCCCGCGCCGGCGTCGGCGCCCGCACCGACCCCGACATCGACGCCGCAGCCTGCCAACGGCGTCACGATCCGCGGCGGGCAGGTTGCGGACGGCACGGCGACGATCCCGGTGACCTGCACGCGCGAGACCACATGCTCTGGGCTACTGGAGCTCGTCAACCACGGGGCGGCCGCGAGGAGTCGCAACAAGGCGATCGTCGACGGAACATCGCACTTCTCGATCCCAGCGCATCAGACGGTGCGCATCAAGGTTAAGCTCAAAGCCGCGGTCAAGAAGCTGCTGATGCAGCATCGCTCGGTCAGGCTGACGGTCAAGGCGATCGTCGCGGGCCACGTGACCACGACGTCGGTGACGCTGACGCACTCCACAAAGCGCGACGCGCCGGACGACGTTTCCGAAGATGGAGTCCCTCTAGCCAACCGGCACGGCGGCTCGGTGGGACTCGGTGTCGACTGATGCTCACGCACCGAACGCCCCGTGAAGTGACCGGTCGCCCCGCTGGGTTCAAGCCGCAGGCCCAACTGTGTCACGGATGGCCGATGCGACGCCGACTTCGCACCCTCGGCCTGGCCTTGGTCGCGGCGTCGGCGCTCATCACTGCGACCGCGCACGCTGCAACTCTCGGCTTCGCGGACTGGACGACGGTCGATGGCAGTCCCGCGGTCGCGACCGGGACGCTCAACGGCAGCCCGATCTCGATCTCCGGCACGCACGTCTTCCCGCCGCCGGTCAGCGTGATCGACGGGCATTGGACGTTCTTCTCCGGGCCGGACTTCTCGCCGCCGCTGGCACAGACCGACGTGATCCAGATCGGCGCGAGCTCGCCGGCCGAGTCCTACACGCTGACATTCGGCAGCCCGGTCACCGACCCGGTGATCGACATCGGGTCGCTCGGGTCACGCCTGGACTTCCCCGGCGGGACAGAGATCACGAAGCTCGCCGGACAGAGCGGCTTCACCGTTTCGGGCAGCTCGATCAGCGGAGCGCCGACCAGCACGCTCGGTCCGGACGAGATCAACGACTCGAATGGCACCGTTCAGCTCGTCGGGACGTTCACCTCGATCCCGTTCACGGCGCTCTTCACCACCGGCAGCGAGGACGGCGTGATCCTGCAGGTCGGGGCCGCTCCGCCTCAACCCGCGCCGCCCACCACGACACCGAGTGGTGGAGCCGGCGGCACCGCCCCGCCGCCTTCACCACCGGCGGTCGGCCCGCTCACACCGGTGTCGGCAACCGTTCCGGCGGGCGGCCTGGCTGCGGTGACCGCGACCGTGCCCGACCCGCACGCCACGCTGAACTGGGACGTCAATGGCGATGGAAAGACCGACGCGCAGTGCCCGGGCAGCGAACCGACCGCGCTGTTCCACACGCCAGCGACGTTCACCCCGTCCGGCCTGACCACGGTACCGATCAGTGCGACCGCGATCGGCGCCTCCGGCCTGAGGTCCACGTCGACCACGACCCTGTATTTGGCGGCGAGCGCACCGCCTAAGTCTCTGAGCGTCGCGCAGCGCACGAAACTCCTATCGTCGCTGCACGACCCGGTGGTCTGGTGTGTACCGCCGCCGACCACGACCGGCGCTCCGGGAAAGATCTTCGTGCGCCCCGACGGCAAGTTCTTCTGGCCCTTGTCGTGTCTGCCCGCGGCCGTGGAGTCGTCCGATCTGCGGGTTGTCGGTTGCTTCAAGCCCATCAAGACCCTGTCCGACGTTCCTGCTGACGAACAGCCCGCGCTCAGACAACGAATCACGAAGCTGTACAACATAGACCCGCAAGCCCCGGACGCCGATGCCAAAGTCAACGACGAGCTGGCGCGCACCGACGGGCTCGTGAGCGAGAGCCATTCGGCCGTGACCGTCAACGGCGTCACCTTCGTCCCGGGCGCCGGAGCCGCTCTCGTCCTGCACGAGCAGGGTCACTTCATGCTCACGAGCGCCTCCACGGTGTATGCAGGCGGTGTCCGGCTCGGGACTCCGCGCGCCTTCGACCTCGACACCTCGGGCTCCGGGCGAATCGACCTCGGGTCGTTTGCTGTCGTCAACGGGGGACTCCAGGCACTCGGTGGGCTGCCGCTTGTCGGTGATATGCACGTCTTCCTCGCCGGCGGGGGTGGGTTCGACGCCCACGCCGACGTCGACGCGACCGTTCAGCTGCCGCCGTTCCTGGGCGGCCTGCACGCCGGGCTCACGGGCCATGTCGGCGCCAACGGCAAGTTCGAGCTCGACGCCTTCCAAATCGCGGCGCCCTCGCTCGACCTTGGCGTGGTCAGCATCCAAGATTTCCAGCTCGGGTACGCGAACGGGCAGTGGGCCGGCCAGGGAAAGGTCTGCATCCCGGCAGCCGGCTGCATCGAGGCCCTCCCGGCCGACGGCGGGGGAATCACGCTCGGCCCCGGCGCGGCGTTCAGCATCGACCTCGACTACACACCACCTATCCCCGGCGTTCCGCTCGGCACCGACGTGTATCTGACGACGATCGGCGCGAACGTGGCCCAGCCTCCGCTGCGGTTCGGGGGCACTGCGAGCGTCACCGTCGAATCGCTGCTCGAAGTCGACGGCAAGCTCGAGCTAGCGTTCCCTAAGACCACGGCTCCGTACAAGCTGATATCGGACTTCCAAGATCCGGCATCGGGCTTTCGGCCGCAGGACTACACGCAGCCGCTAACCAGCTTCACCGTCGCCGCCAGCGCCACCGGGTCACTTCTCGTCCCGGTCGTCGGCAAAGTGCACCTGGGTGCTCTCCACTTCCTGTACGTGGCACCGAGTTTCGTCGACTTCGGCGCTTCCGTCGGCTTCGGCTTCCTCGACGTGATCCGGGTGGACGGCCACGTCGAGGGCACGATTTCGTTGACCCAGCGGCGGTTCCAGCTGTTCGGCGAGTTCCATGCCTGCGTTGCCGACATCATCTGCGGTGGCGCCACCGGGGTCATCTCGGACAACGGGGTCGGCGGGTGCGTCGATCACCTTGGCACCAGTCAGGGTGGTGGGGTGGTCTTCAAGCCACACGTCAGCAAGCACCTCTGGCCGTTCGACGGCTGCCGCTGGTCGCCGTTCGCCGACCAGGGCATCACCGCGAGCGCGGCCCGAGCCGGCGTCGAAGTGGTCCAGACGAGAACCGGCGAGCCGGGGCGCGCGATCGAGCTAACCGGCGCCGACGGCGCTCCCAGCGTCCGAGTCACGACCGCGGACGGTAAGACGCTCGAGAGCACCCCGGGACCGGGGATCGCCCTCGACACCAAGAGCGGGCCGCCGAACATCGTGATCATGCGCTCCGAGAGCCTGAAGATGACAACGATCGGGATCGTTGATCCAAAGACCGGTAAGAACGTCATCGAGCTGCTCCCGGGCTCGCCGGCGATCACCCAGATCCGGGAGGCGTCCAATCAGCCCGGGGCTAGGATCACCGCCCGCGTGCTCGGAAACGGAGCCCGCCGCCGAGTCGTGTACGACATCCGAAAGCGTGTCCAGCAGCGTGTGACCTTCTACGAACAAGCCGGGGGCGCAATGCGGCAGATCGGGGTAGCGACCGGCGGCCGCGGTCAGATCGCCTTCAATCCGGCCCCGGGACGCGGGGCGCACACTATCATCGCCGCGTTCGAGCTCGCGGGACTGCCCGCCGAGCACATGACCGTCGCACGGTTCACGCCACCCTCCCCGACGCTTCCGCGCCCACACGCCGCCACTGCGCACCACTTGGGCAGCATCCTCCACGTGACCTGGACCCAGGTCCCCGGAGCGACCGGCTACGAAGTCCTCGTCACCGAGGCCAGCGGACCCGAGAGGATGTTCCGCACCACTCGCGACCGCCTGACTGTCCGTTCCGTCGTCCGCTACACGGCCGGGCACGTTACGATTCGGGCCATCGCTCCGCAGCGAGCCGGTGCGACGATCACGGCCGGGTTTGACGCGACCGGCAAACGTCCCGCCGGCCGGTTCCGTGAGCTTCGACGGCGCCCATGATCCACTCGGGACAAGAACAATGCCGCCCGAGCAAGCCCCCAAAGCACGCGCAGCACACCCTCATGTCAGGCTGTCCGCAAGTGATGCGGTACATGCGGCGAGCGCGAGAGGTAGAGGTACGTGGAGAGAGATCTACTCGATCACGGAGTAGAGCTTGGCGCGGGTGAAGGTCCACTGGAACAGCACGGCGAACGTGCGGTAGTGCTGACCGAAGTCCAACAACTGGCGGGCGAGAACGGGGAGGGACGCGAAGACGTACGGGGTCAGGGCCTAGCGCTGCACGAACGAGAAGTAGATCTCGAACTAGAACAGCCAAAAAACATACACCAAAAAATAAAACAACCACACATAAAAGTACACCTAAACCAACCACTTAACCAAGAACTACCCAACATAACTAAAGCCTTAAACCACAACCCAAAAAACAAACCAAACCAAACAATAAAACACAACTTACATAACCAACACAACAAACCAACCTAACAAAAAAATACCAATAACCTACTCAATACTATCTAACAAATTAACTTAAAACACATCCCACACAACAAAATATACCAACATCCCACCACTCACTTACTCTAACTCTAACAACCCCTAACTCCCTAAACCTAACACAACTATCTAATACTCACATCCTATCTCTTACAACTATATCTTCTCATCATCTCTTATCACTTACACATCCTATCACAACCATTTACCCTCAAAAATACTATCTTATATATCCATCACCCTACCAACTTTAATAACTAAAACAATATCTCACAATAAAATCCAATAACATATCTACCACAACTTTATCACTTCCTCTTTCTTCCTTCTCCAGTTCTTCCTCTCCCTCTCCTCTCTCTCACCTCTCTCTCTCACCTCTCCTTGCCTCTCTACCCCTCACTACTCCATCTCCTCCTCTCTTCCTTTCTCCTCCGCTCTCACTCGCTCTCCTTCACCTCTTCTACCTGCTCCTCCTTTTTCCTCGCCTTCTACCCCACCTCTCCTCTTCCTCTCCCTTCCATCCTCTCCTCTCAGCACCTCTCTCTTCTCCTCTCCTCTCTCTCCGCATCGCATTCCCTCCTCTCTCCCACATCTCTCTCCTACTTCCCCTCCCCCTCATACTCTCTCTTCCTCTCCCACTACACCTTCCCTCACCCCCACCTCACCTTACTCTCTCACTACTCCCTCTCACCACACTCTTCCTCTCATCTCTCTCTCACTCTCTCACTCTTCCTTCACACCACACATATCCCGCGCCACCCCTAGTCCAGGCTCCCGCCTCCCGTTCGACCCAGCAACCAGTAACCCAGACGACTCGAGTCTCACACCTCATGGCTGGTTGCGACGGGTTCTGCTTTGTCGCCGAGGCGGCCACGCTCGACATGCTTCTGCTCCGCGCGTCGAAGGACCGGAAGCAGAAGTGCGACGTCGCGGTGGGACCGGCGCCTGGTGGCCGGGGGTTCGTGAGTGCGGGAACGCTGTTCATGCCGTCGTGGCCCCCGCCGTTAGCTCCGTGCGTATGCGGCGACTGTGCATAGCCGAGGCGCTTGGCCGCCGCTGGTGGAGGCGGCTGGTTTCAGGGGTGCACCACATACGTGTCACCGGACGCGTAGGCGAGCAGCCCTGGACGACCGTCGCGCGCGAGCGCGGCGCGTCGTGAAGCTGACGGAGAAGTAGACGACCGCCCGAGCGCTGCCATCGCGGCCCTCCGGTGGTTCGTGAAAGCGGCACCCCTTCCGGGAAACATGCCGGGGCCTTGGGTTTCGCAGCCGCAGACGCGGGCGGCGCGCGCACCACGCTGCGGTCCCGCGGGCCGAAGAGGCGGCCACCAAGATCGGGGCTCTCTGACCGGCATCGGGGTTGCTGGTTCAGTGACGGCTTCGGTCCATCTCAAACGCACCTCCGGACACGGTGCGTACCGAGTTGCCCCGCGGCTCGGCGAGCGGCACCGGCCGATCGTCCCGGTTCGGGTTGTTCAGGCACTTGCCGCAGTCCACCAAGCCGGAGCCATGCGGTGCCCACTCGACCTCCCGCAGGACGCCGCTCTCGTCCGTCCACGCATACAACGGCTGGCCGCAAAGCGGCAGGCCGTCGCCGCGATCCTCGTGGTAGCACAGCCGCGGGTCGTCCTCCGGCGGCGTGTCGACCGTGTGCATCTTCAATCGCTGCGGCGTGTAGTAGCCCTTTGGCTGTGGAGCCTTCGCCCGCTCCGGTGGCTCCGGCTCGAGCGGCTCGCCGCGCGCCTCAAGCTCATTCTCCATCTCGCGGATCTCCCGCAGAGCGTCCCGCCTGCGCCAGCCGATCGCGGTCTGTGCCCATTCGCGCCGCGCCCGCAGGTTGACCCTGAGCTCGGAAGTGGACTGGTCGGTGATGGCTGCCATCTAACCTCCCTCGTGCGGGTGGATCGCCGCGGTCAGCGTAGAGCCGGGTGTCGGCTGAGTGCAAACGTTTGATCGGCCGGAAGGATGATCGAGGTGCCGTGCGCTGTATCCCGGCCGTACGCGCCGCTCCGAGTCAGAGGACCTAATGGCGACTTCGCGCTCCCTTGCCCACTCGGGCCGCAGCTGCCACGGGTCCAGTTCGATGCTCCAGCGCGGCCGGCCCGCGGAGGAGACTGCCGCTGTGTCGCCGCCGCAAAGCCCAGCCGCCGAGTTCCGCTCCGGCCGGCGGGAGAACCAGAGCAGCAGAAGCCCGGATCGTCAAGACCGGTCGTGGCAGACCGAGGGATCTTGGTGAAAGCACAAGCGGCGCGAACTGAGGGCGCACCTGATCGTCCACCAAAGCCGTGTTGTCGAGGCTCCGCCTATTCGTTCGGGATCGCACTCCGACGCGCGATGTCACGGCTATCGCTCACGACGACGTGGCGTCGTCAGCATTCAATGGCGCGTCTAGGCAAGCGAGCGTCGGAGTGCTAAACCACGCACACCAACGTGTCGCTCGCGCGCTTGCACCAGGCGCCGCGCGAGCGCGAGGCGAGCTGCGGAGAGGAGCACAACATGAACGCCAACGAGGATCCCACACAAGGGCGCGAGGTCGGCGAAAAGCCATACGAGGATCCCACGCAAGGGCGCGAGGTCGGCGAAAAGCCATACGAGGATCCCACGCAAGGGCGCGAGATCGGCGAAAAGCCGTATGAGGATCCGGAACAAGGGCGCGAGGTCGGCGAAAAGCCATATGAGGATCCGACGCAAGGGCGCGAGGTCGGCGAAGAGCCACACGAGGATCCGACTGAGCGCTAGGCTCGGAGGCGTTCCGAGCCGGTTACTGCTTCGCGCGTCACGCGGCCCTAAACAGGCGATCAACCGGAACGACGGGTTCGGTTGGTCGCTGGAAGCAGGACCCTCGATCAGCCGAAACGGTTCCTCGAGACTGCCCCGTCCGGAACCTGACGAAGTGGGCGCACGCGATTTCTGCTGTCGCCCACGCGGCCCCGGAGCAGACGCTTCTGCTCCCGGGATCGCCGACCCGAAGGAGACGTACCGCCGACCCAAGGAGACGTACCGGATCGGCTGCTGCCAGCAGACCTCGGACCTCGGTTGTTCGTGAAACCAGCGTGACGTTGCCATCGCCGATCAGGCTCAGCTTGACGCTGCTCGAACCCGCGTTGACGACGAGTACCCGCACGCGCCGAATCTGGTCGCTTCCGCCCGGCCAGGTCCAGTCACGGACGCGAGCGTCTCGTCGCGCAGCTCGAAATCTGTGTCGCTGATCGTCCGAAGCGCTGGTGTCGCACTGGGTCCAGGCTCGCTCGCACTGGCCCGGATAGCGGGAGCTGCCGGACGGCGGGGGCTCGATGGCGGATTGGTGGTTTGAGTGGTATGTGCGAGTCACTCGCGAGCGATGCATGAGTGAGTCGGTGCGTCGTTCGGACGTCAGTTTCACGCGGGCGGCTCTCCGACGCCCTGTAACTGGGCTCCCCGAGCCAAGGGCGGCATGGCCGAGCCATAGGCTCCGCTCGAGCGGTGTCATTTTCCGAGTCGCCCGGATCCGGGTTGGGCGTCAGGTCGGAGGGCTGCTCTCACTCCAGGTGGAATGGAATGCTGGTGATCGCGATTCCGGGGAGCGGGCGCAGAGCACGTCTTAGGTGTGGGCCGATGCGGCCGTGCAGGGCACGTTGCCAGCGTTTTCTGAAGACGATCTCGGGCACGACTACGGTCATCGTGACGTCGGGTTGCTGGTAGTGCAGCGCCTCGATGTAGTTAGCCAGGGGCGCGACCGTGGAGCGGTAGGGCGAGACGATGATTTCGAGTGGCAGGTGCTCACCCCACGCCCGCCAGTAGGCGTGGAAGCGGGCGGCTTCGTTTTCGTCGGCGCTGATGTGCACTGCGAGCACTGGCTGGTCGAGCGATACGGCGTACGCCAAGGCGTGCAGGCTCGACGCATCGATGGCGGCAAGCGGGACGAGCACGAGATTGCATACCTCGCCCGGATTGCACGCGAGCTCCGGTCCAGGCCGCTCAGGCGCGGGCTGGGGATCCGCTCTCGGCTGCATGGTCGCGCTCGCCGCGTTCGGGTCCCCGGCGGACGGGATCAGTGCGTGGTGTGTCTGTTCGTAGTGGGCGTGGATCTTGAGGCAGGCCCAGACGATCAGCGGGATCAGAAGTACGACGAGCCAAGCACCGTGGGCGAACTTCGTGATCGCGGTGACCGCGAGCACGACCGCTGAGAGTACCGCTCCCACCGCGTTGGTCACCGCCGCCTTGCGCCAGTGACGCTCGCGGTGTCGGCGCCAGTGCACCACCATGCCGGTCTGCGCGAGCGTGAACGCGAGAAACACGCCGACGGCGTACAACGGGATCAGCGCGTCGACCTTGCCCCCGAAACCAACGAACACCGCGGCCGCGACCACGGCAAGGGCGATGATCCCATGACTGAACGCCAGCCTGTCGCCCATCCGCAAGAACGTTCGCGGCACGTAGGAGTCGCAGGCCATGAAGAACAGCAGTCGTGGAAATCCATTGAACGCCGTGTTGGCCGCGAGCAGCAGGATGAGTGCCGTGGCCGCCTGGACATATATGTACAGCACGCCACTACCCACGCTGTCGTGGGCAAGTTGGGAGAGTACGGTCTGCCCGCCGACGGGAACGACGCCGTCAAGGTGAGCCAGGATCACGATTCCGGCGAACATCGAGATCAGCAGCACGACCATCACCGAAAGCGTGCGTTCGGCGTTGACGGCCGCCGGAGGCTTGAACACCGGGACTGAGTTCGAGATGGCCTCGATCCCGGTCATCGCGGTCGCCCCGGAGGAGAAGGCGCGTAGCACCAACAGCACGCCGAGCCCTTCGGTGGCGGGTACAGCCGGCGGAGGCGTCGCCGCGAAGCCGTGGCCGGCTGCCTTGATCAGACCCACGATGACGATCAGTGCGATCGCGATCACAAACAGATACGTCGGACCCGCGAATATCGAGCCTGCGGCCCGGACTCCCCGAAGGTTGCCCACGACCAGGATCACGATCACGGCGAGACCGATCGGGACCGTAGCGCTCGCCAGCGAGGGCATCGCCGAGGTCACTGCCGCCACCCCGGCAGCAATCGACACCGTGACGGTGAGAATGTAGTCCAGGATCAGGCCCGCAGCGGCCAGCAGCCCTGCGAGTGGTCCGAGATTCTCGCTCGCCACCCGGTACGAGCCGCCACCCTGTGGATAGGCCCGGATCACCTGCCGGTACCCCAAACCGACAGCGATCATCAGAACGATGATCGCGCCGGCGATCGGCAGCGAGACCTTCAACTCTGCACTGCCGGCAAGGGCGAGCACCACGAGCATCGCCTCGGGTCCGTAGGCCACCGAGGACAGTGCATCTGAGGATAAGACCGGTAGCGCCAGCAACTTGCGCATCCGTTCCTCCGCCAGCGCCGCGCTGCGCAGCACGGGTCCAAAGATCACGCGCCGCGCGACGAACCCGAACCGCCCCGAGCCGGACGGAATCGCGCCCGCCAGCGGCATAGCCTCGAGGTCCTCGGAGTGATCGGGTCGGCCACTGCGGATCTGCACAAAGCGACCATGGCGAGCGCCGGGCTCACTCTCATACGAGAGCCTCGGGTCGACCGGCAGCGCCCGCCCGTCAGGCGCGCGGATCTCGGCCGAGCCCTGCCACACAAGACCCGCCGCTCGCAGCCCAGAAAGCTCGCGACCATCGAGCACCGGCAGTACGGCCGACCCCGCGACCTCGGCTTCGTGGCCGCCCTCGGGCGTATGCTCCTCCGAGAGCTTCACCGGAGACTCAGCGCCAGTTCACGATCGCGGTAATCACGATCCCGAGCCGAGCTCGGTGGCTGATGGTCGTCACCGCGAGGCGCCCCCACGATATCCGGGAATGTCTCGGCGTTGTAACGCTGTTCATAGGAAGCGCAGCTCGTCGCGACTAAGCCGCGCAGATTAGATGAACCCCTCTCCTGTCTGCGGGGTTTGCCCACGGACATACCCGCCGGCGACTGCCTGGCGAGCCTTTCGCACATCAAGGAGCCTACACCGCCTCGCGCGACCATCAATACGTCAGCGTCGCCAAACTCAGCACCAGCGCCGTCCTCTTACTCGACCGTGGTCGGCCGCCCCGCGGACTGACAGTCGTGGGCCCTGGCCTGCCACGGGAACCCGGGCGATCAGACGCGCCGAACGGTTATTAAAGGAGGCATCGCCGAACTCCAGCTCACGAGTTCACGTGACGATCACCTCGACCATCACGCCTACTGCGGCCGAAAGTTGGGGCCGGTCCAGCGCCGCCCGCCGAGATTTGAGGCGAGGCGAGAACCTATCCTACACGGCGCTGACATCGCGCACGACATATCGAGTCATCGGCATCGGGAGGCTTCGCAGCAAACCGACCCGCCACCAGAGCACGCGCCACCGGCGAGTCTGTTGCTTGGAGCCACCCCGACCGGGCGCCTTGAGCATGAGCGCATCCATTCGTGGTCGTCTGCTCCCATCCGTGGCGGACGATGCTTTCCGAGTCGTGTGCGGCGACTGGCGGCGGCCCGGCACTCAGCCGAGCAGGCCGGGGACTTCGGTGACGATCGCACCCGCGGCCATGATCGCGACGACGCGCAGTCGCACGCGCGGAAGATGGGAGTGATTGCCGTTGAGGATCTGCGGTGTTGACGAGAAGTGTGATGAGGTTGCCTGGCACGAGCGCGACGACGGCGACGGCGATTTCGAGTGCGAACAGCCCGAGGAACAGTCGCGCTTCGCAAGCGTCGGGAGACACTTGATCCGGTGCCGATCGCCTCGTCCTGGAGCTCGACTCGGCGATCATCCCCGAACAGCTCGGGAACGAGGACGGGGAGCGGGGCGAGACGCAGTCCGGTTGCACGAGCGCTGGCAGTCTGGCCGAGGCGCGCGACAGCGTCTGCTTTCGGACGGCGTGAACCTGCCTAACGGCGGCGATCGTACGGCCTCCGCACGGCCTATACGCTCTGGCTCGTGAAGCGCGCGCGGTGGGTTGCAAGGCGCTCGGTGGTCGCCTTCTACGACGACCAGGCTACACACCACGCCGCAGCGCTCACGTACTACGCGCTGATGTCGCTGTTTCCCTTGCTGCTTCTGGCTGTGTCGCTGTTGGGAGTGTTGGGCGAGTTTCCGTCGACCTACAACGCGATTGTCGGCCACCTGCACGGGGTTGTGCCCGCGGTCACGTTGGCGCCGCTCACGGCCGCAGTGAAGGCGGCGCTGAAAGACCGAGGTACCGCCGCGGTAGCCCTCGTCCTCGCGGTAGCGACGGCCCTTTACGGCGGGACCGGCTACCTCGAAGCCGTGCGGCGAGCCCTCAATGTCGTATTCGACGCGCAGCACGGGCGCAGCTTCGTGCGCCGGAAGCTCACTGATGTCGCGTCGCTGTTCCTGCTACTCGCACTGCTGCTCACCACTCTCGTGCTGATGTTCGCCGCTGGAGGCGTCGCGCATAGGGTGCTCGGACCCGAGGCAGCCTCAGTGTGGCGGATCGCACGCTGGCCGGGAGCGTTCGCGAGCGCGCTGCTGGTGTTCTCGTTCATCTACTACGTCACGCCCGACGTGCGTCACCGCGCGTTTCGATGGATCATGCCGGGAGCGTTTGCGGGAGTAACAGTCTGGCTCACGGCATCGGCCGCCTTCTCGGAATACCTCGCCAACTTCAAGAGCTTCAACGTGACCTATGGCTCGTTTGCCGCAGCGATCATCTTGCTCGTGTGGCTGTGGCTCACCAACCTCGCCCTTCTCCTCGGTGCCGAGATCAACGCGCAGATCGAGCGGGCGAACCAAATCGCCGAGGGAACGCCGGAACGCGAGACCCTCAACCTCCCGCCGCCACACTGACACTCGAGTCGGAGGTGGCGAGGACGGGGTCCTGGTCGGGACCTGTGCGACTCGCGAGAGTTGGGCAGTTGCCTAGCTTTAGCTAGATGCAAACTCGAATCCGTCGATCGCCATGACCTCGTCGACCACGCGACTCAGGCCACACGGGCGATGCTCATTGACCGCCGCTCTGGCGCCCGCGCCTCATCACCCGGGTTCTCGAGCGAGCAGGCATCTGAACCCACAATCCGCGGCGGTCCTGGCAATGCCCGGATGGCAGGTCTTCGTCGCAGAAGCGCATCGCTCACGGCGACGAGACCGTTCTGGCGAATCCGGTCCAGCATCGACTCGCTCGTGCCGTGAAAGTAGAGCTGAGCGCTCGTCGGACGGGGCGCGGCCGAGCGAAGGCAAGGAGGCGAAGGAACGGATCCGCCGAATGCGGATACCCGTCCGGGTCGTCGTCGTCGAGCTGGCAGGCGCCGATCGGCTTGTGGTCGATGTCGTCAAGCGTCAGTCAGGCCGAGGACCCGGTGGCGGTAGCGTCGGCGGGAGGAAACCAGGCCAGTCGGCTAGACCGTGCGGCCCCGGCGCCTCCCGCCGCCCTAACGAGACCTCGAGGATCCCGACGGTTTCTGCATTCCCCCGAATCAGCAGCGTGACCACGTCCCCGGAGCGCCGCTGAGCCTCGGCGTTTACGGCGCCTCGTCGACGCGATACGCGTACGCCGATCCCGAAACGGTCTGACGGCCGTACACGCCGCGGACCCGGACTGATCGGCCGCGACAAAGGCTACGCTGGAAACTCCGGCATCCCGCCTAGCTGCTGCATCATCGTCATCGCATCCATGAGCCCCCAGTGCTCCGTCAGCCGCCCGTCACGGATCCGGAATATGTCGAAGACCTGCACCTCGATCCGCCTACCGCTCGACGACATCCCCATGAAATCCCCCTCCTGCGTCCCCGTGGCGATGACCCGGACGGATACCAGATCATCGTCGGCGAGCATCTCCCTGATCTCCATGCGGAGGTCGGGAAAAGCTGAGCGGAGCATCACGAAGAACTGCTTGACGCCCTCCTTATTGGGCTCCAGCCCCGGGAACTCCTCGCGATCGACGAACTCGTCCGCGACAAGCTCGTCGATCACACTGAGGTTCCCCGCGCCGACCGCATCATAGAAATGACGGACCAGGCTCTTGGCATCCTTTGGCATCGGTTAGCTCCTCCTCGGTTGGCGCCGGCTTCCCCCCCGCGGCGATCGTACTTCGCCCCAGCCTTCGAAGACAACAACAGGCCGCCACCACTGCTCGTCGCCACAAACGCGGATCGTCCGCGGCGGTCGCTGCTGAGTACGAGCGAGGACTGCACGGCGAGGCGAGTAGATCACCCATCACCAAGAGCGCGACGGCATCGCCCTACCGGACCCGACTACGCGAGCGCGGCTCCTACCAAGCTTTCAAGGCCGCAACGCTCGGCGCTGCCGCCGCGTAACCCGGTTTCGGTACTAACTCTCTACCGACCCCGGCCTCGTCTACTTCGCGACTCAGGACGGCTAGCAGCTAGCCGAGTACGGGGCCGTGACGGGCGGCGCGCTCGGTGGCGAGGGTGGTCGGCACTTGGGCGATCGTGTGTTCGGCCAGCGCGGTGATCGTCAGGCTCGGGTTGACACCCGGGTTGGCGGGCAGCGCCGAGCCGTCGGTGATCAGCAGGTTCTCGTAGCCGAATACCTGGCCGCGGGCGTCGACGACGCCCTGCGAGGGGTCGCCCGCGATGACCGCGCCGCCGAGGATGTGCGCGGTCGAAGGCACGTTGAACAGCGCCTCGGTGGTTCCGCTCTGCGGGGTGCCGCCGATGCGCTCGGCCAGCCACTGGGCCGCGTGGTTTGCGGCGGGAATGAACGTGGGGTTGGGATTCGCTGCGTCCTGCTCGGTGGTGATCCGCACGCCGCCACCGAAGCGCCGTGGTCGGGGCCTGAATCGCAGCGCGGTGTCGACCGTCTGCATCACGAGCACGATCAGCGTGCGCCGCGACCAGTTGGGCGTGGCGAGCAGGCGCGCGAAGCTGACGGGATGGCGGGCGATCGCGGCCAGCCAGCGGAGCGGCCGGGTGACCCGCGTGCCGTCGTCCACCAGCGCGGTGAACATCGTTTTCATCGCGCCGCCGCCGCTGCCGTAGGTCACCAACTCGATGTGGGTGTCGGGATCCGGATAGATGCTGGAGCTGATCGCCACCGAGGCGGTGAAGTCGCGCGCGTCGTCCGGCGCGGTAACGGCTACGATCGACTCGCTGTTGGTGCGGACCAAGTAGCCCAGGCGCCCGGAGACCCGGGGCAGGGAACCGCGGTGCCGGCAGCTGGCAAGCAGCCGGTTGGTGCCCAGCGCACCGGCCGCGAGGACGACGCCGCCGGCGGTGATCGTCTCGCCGCGGCCGCGCCACAGCGCGCCGCTGCGCACGTGCGTGACCGCATATCCCTCAGACCCGTCGGCGGCGCCCAGCGGCCGCACGTCGGTGACCGTCCGATCCGCGTCGATCCTCACCCCCAGGCGCTCGGCGAACCACAGATAGTTCTTCACGAGCGTGTTCTTGGCCCCATGGCGGCAGCCGACCATGCACTCTCCGCAGCGGATGCAACCGATGCGGGCCGGACCCTCCCCGTCGAAATACGGATCGGGGTGCTCAACGTCGGGCTCACCGAAATAGACCCCAACGCGCGCGTGACCATAAGTCTCCTCGACCCCCAGCCCCGCGGCAAGCTCGCGCAAAAGGATGTCGCCGTCGGAGTCAAATGTCACGTCGGTCACGCCGAGCATCCGCTCCGCAGTGGCATAGTGCGCGGCGAGGTCGGCCTTCCAGTCGGCCAGGTCACGCCACCGCGGATCCTCGAAGAACCTGTCGCGGGCGCGGTAGAGCGTGTTCGCATAACCGAGGCTCCCGCCACCGACGCCCGCGCCCGACACAATCAAGACGTCCGGGAACAGCGTCATCCGCATGATCCCGCGCAGGCCGAGTCGCGGCGCGAAAAAGTAGCGCCGCGCGTCCCACGTGCTACCCGCGAAATCCTCATCGCGAAAGCGCGACCCACTCTCCAGCACCCGCACTGAATAGCCCTTCTGCGCCAGCCGCAGCGCGGCGACGCTGCCGCCGAAGCCCGAGCCCACCACAACCCAATCGACGTCCCTCGTCACCGATATCACCGTACCCACTCTACCCGGCGGCCCGCGGCCGCTGATGCATTGGGCTACGAGCACGAGCTCCAGAGGTGCCGGCGTCGCGTCGAGCTGCCGCTGCTCGCCGCCGACGATGCGCCAGTCACCGCCACGAACGGCGACCTCGCCCGACCGCGGAATCAGGACGATGTCGCTCCGCCGCGGAAATTGCAGAAGCGCCATGCCTGGCGACCGCCGCGTCACGAGCTCTCGCCTGTCGTCCAACGCGACAATGCCGACACCGACGAGCCGCCCCGCCCCGCAATGCCTTGCAAAAGCAGCCGCGACGGCTCGACGGCGGCTCATGGCTGCTCCTGGGCGAAAGAAGTCGTGAGGACGCGGGTCGTCTATGCCCAGTTCGGCTGTCCTGCACGGCCCGGGGGTGGCGCTTCTCGGTTAGCCCGAGCGGAAGAGTCAATGGGTGCGCCGCGAGGCAGTCTGAGCCTGACCAGTATTTCAATTGTGGCTAATTTTCGGAACACGATCACCCCGGTTCTGACCGTCAGGGATGCCGTCCGGGCAGTTGCCTTTACGAGCGGGCGTTGGAGTGCAGGAGATCTATCGCAACACCTATCCAGACGGTCGACTCGTGGCGGAGATGGCCGTCGGGGGCCGCCCGCTTCCGAGTGGCCGATAAAGCGCCCGAGGCAGCCAATCACAGCTCGCGGGCACTCAAGCGGACCATGTCAGGATCTGCCTGCTGGCCCCGACCTCGACGCGGTGGCGTTTACGGTTAGCACGCCCTCGCTGGCGCGCTCTTTGCTTCCCGCCGGCAGGGGGAGCGTGACGCTGTTAGCCTCGATTGCTGTCAAAGGGCGGGTCGAGGATGAACAGGTCGGCGGCGATGTCAGGGTCGAGGTGGTTTCCGCTGATGAACGCGACGACCTTGCGGCCAGTGAGTCGTTCGACGGCCGCGCGAGAATCGGCTTCTAGGGTTTCGTGCAGGAGTTGGCGGATATTCTTCACGACGGGAGCGCGATCGGTTTTCGCGATGGACTTCTCGGCGTTCGTGAGAACCCCGTGCATGAGGGTCACGAGGACGTTGCCGTGGTGAAACGTCGAAGCGGTGGCCGGTCCGCGGCCTAGGTATTCGGTGTGGATCCCCACGAGCGCGCTCGTGATTGCAGCGTTGAGCTCCCCGCCTGTGAGCTGCCGTGGTTCATTCATCAGCTAGCGCGATCCGCAGGCGGGGAACGGATCCTGGATTGGTCAGCGGGCGGTGGACCATTAGGGATTCGAGGGCTCCTTGCGACGAGCCGACGCCGGGCTGTGGTCCGGGCGCACCCATCAGTCAGAAAGGTGCGTAGACGCCACCCCGAGGAGCGCGTCTGCGCGCGGGCAACCTAGCACAGAGGCCCGGTGGCGCACGCTTTGTCAGACGGCGTCGTCGAGGATGAAGATCGCCGCTGCCACGTCAGGCTCGATCTGGTTGGCGCTGAGAAACGCGAGGACTTTCCGGCCGGTCAGCCGCTCGACGACAGCTCGGAGGTCGGTTTCCATCTCTTGGTGGAAGATGCCGCGCGCTTCGCTCACGTCGCCGTGCCTCCCTGTCTGCGCGAGGATCTTCTCGGCCTTGGTCAACACGTCGTACATCACCGTGACGACCACGTTGCCGCGATAGAACGTCGACGCAGTCTTAGGTCCGTGGCCGAGGTACCCAGTGTGGACGCCCACGAGCTCGTTTGTCAGAGCACTGTTCAGTTCGCCAGCTGTCAAACGATCTCTGTTTGCCATCGCGCGCTCGCTCCAAGCGTCTCAGTTTGATGGGCCTGCGCGGAGGATTCACGGCGAGCCACAAAACGGCCCAGCGAACAGGAACGGCCCAGCGAACAGGACCACCCAGTCTAATGGGATCAGCCCTGCGGCAAAGGCGGCTAATTGAGATTGATTTGCCCGACGACGCGCGATACAGTCGCGCTTCGCGTTGGCGTGCTCTCCGGGGTAGCGACGGCGTGGCGTCTAGATGATGGGCGCGACCGGGTGAGAAGACCCGGATTGGCTCATCGGACTGAGCCTCGTGGGAGAGGCCGATAGTCGAGCAAGTCCGAGTCCGCTGTCCGATCTGCCGCTGCGCTATGCCGACAGAGGTGTTGTGGGCCGTGGGCGATACTTGTCCTCGCTGCGCGCAGCCGCTGCACGAAGCCCGCCGGCGACCCAAGCCCGCTGGCGTTCTGGGCAGAACGATCGCGCTGCTGCACGCTGAACCGCCGGCGCGAACAGTTCGTCCGGGGGCGAAGAAGCAATGAGCAGCGCACCGCCCCACCCGGTCAAAGAGAGCGACCCTCAGCACCGTGCGGCCGTGGCGCCGCTCACCGACGGCACTGACCATCTGCGTGTGCTGATCGCCAACGAGCGCAAGGATCGTCTCGCGCTTGTCGCTCCGATCGTGGTCGCGCTCGGCCACGAGGTGATCGCCCGCGAGATCGACGTCGAGGATGTCGGCCCGCTGACCGCCCGCGAACGGCCCGACGTCGCGCTGGTCGGACTCGGAGCCAGCTCAAAGCATGCGCTGGACCTGATCGACAAGATCGTCCGCCAAGCCGCCTGCCCGGTGATCGTGCTGCTGCACGCGCCTGATCCCGCATTCGTCAAAGAGGCGTCCAAGCGCGGCGTGTTCGCGCACATCTCAGACGACGACGTCGAGGAGTGGCAGAGCTCGATCGACATCGTGCTACGCCGCTTCGCTGAATTTCACGAACTCCAAGGCGCCTTCGGGCGTCGCGCTTTGACCGAACGAGCCAAGGGCATCCTGATGGAACGCCACTCGATCGACGAGGACGGCGCGTTCGAAATGCTGCGCGAACGCTCACGCACCGATAACCGCAAGCTGATCGATCTCGCGGCCGCGGTCGTCGACGGTCACCGGCTCCTCCCTAAACAACCCCAGGGCACGCCCCAGCCCTAACCGTGCCACGCCGCACGAGCGGCCCGGGTCCTGGTGCGACTCGACAGCCCCTCGTCGCGCGGAACGGTCGCCGCACGGACGTGGCCGCGAGGGGCCTTAAGGAGCAGCGCGGGACCAAGCAGGTCTTCCCTTGCTGGCCTGGCGCACCGAAGCCGCGCATTACGAGGTGCCTATGCAAAACGCGAGTCTTCACCCAGTCCCGCGGGCCCTCCAATCGGCGCTGGCGCGACCAGGAAGCGCTGGCGCGAGCGACCGCGAGCTCGACCGAGCTCGCCCGTGGCCGGAGCTCCACGCACGGACGAGCGGCGTCATGCGTGTCGGTGACCGCCAGCAAGTCGGCCCGCTCGTCGAGCTCCTGGCCGACGTGCCCCTTGACCCAGTACCCGCGAACGCTCTTCGTCTGACGCTGCGGCGTCGAGCCGGCGCGGGTCGAGACCCCATTCGTTCTCGCGCGAGCATAGGCCCACGACGTCCTGGCTGGTTGGGTCGGGGTGCAGCCTGAGGGTGCGCCAGTGCCAGGCCCGCGGCTGCTTCGGGCACGAGCGACGACGTTGTCCATGGCCACCGCTCCGCGCTCAGTCGTCGCGCACGTCATCGCCTCGCTGCAGTCGAAGGGCGATCTCGGGCAGCAGTTCGGCTGTGGATCGTTGGCTAGGCCTAAGGGCCGCGACGGGATTGACGACCGCTGCGCTTGCGGTCGCGTCGATCAAGTCCCGCAGCTGCCCGAGCGCGTTCGGCCGGTTCGCGCAGCACGCCGATTGTTCTTTCGAAGAGCTCGGCCTGGCTCTCTACGATCCCGGCGGTCTCCTCAAGCGCTTGCCCGGCAGCCTCCAGCGCCTCCGCCTGCCTGCGCAACATCGACCCGCTCTCCTCGAGGAGGTCAAAGATCACGTCGACCGGCGCGAGCAGGCGACCCGCCAGCTGCGTCTGGAGTCTGCGTTCGCGCTCGATCACCTCCTGCACAAGCTCCAGTTGGCGCTGCATCGGCTCGAGCAGCTGATGCGGAAGCTCTGCGCGGCCGCCGACCGACGCTGCGGAGGCGACCAAGGAATCCATCAGCTTTCGCCACTCATCTAGCAGCTCCCGGCCGCTGAGCTCAGGCACTCGACATCACATCTCCCATGATCGCATTGAACACGCCCGTCGACCTCGACATGCGAGCGCTTTCCCCTTCGCCCAGGCCGGCCGCCGCGGTCGATGCTCCGGACTTTCCGCGCTTACGCCGGAAGCGTCCAAGTGTCGTCGAAAACGGGGCGAGTCCATTGGTCTCGGGCGGCAGGGAGCGTGACGTGTCGACCGCCGCTGGTAGCCGGAGGAGCAGCAGACGCAGCAGGGCCACCGAGGGTCGCGCGAACACCCAAGGGTGGCAAGTCGCGTTGTGGCTTGTTCGACGATGAGTTGCCCGTGTACGCCGTAGACGATCGCCGCGAGGTGGTTCGTCGAAAGTGAGTCCCGCCCTGGCGGCGTCTCTGCGCTAACGGCTCGTCTGCGGCCCCTAGCGCCAGCAGTTGAAGCCGGCGTGCTGCCAGCGGAATTCCCCGCCGGCCGGATCCGGGACCCGAGCGCCGGGTTGATGCAAGTTTTCCGCGCTAGGTTTCAACCAGCCGACCGGCTGACCAGCGGAGGAGATCGCCAAATGCAGATTATGAGCCCCCTCGACGCGTCATTTCTCCACATCGAGGACGCAGTGACGCACATGCACATCGGCTCGGTGGGGCTCTTCGAAGGCCCCGCGCCAGGTCCGGGGAAGGTGCAGTCGGCGGTTGCCGCCCGGTTACCGCTGGTCCCTCGATACCGGCAGAAGGTTCGCTTCGTGCCGCTGGCGCTCGGCCGCCCGGCGTGGGTGGACGATCCACACTTCAACCTCGAGTACCACGTGCGGCGCACGGCACTTCCGGCGCCTGGTGGCGACGACGAGCTGCGGAATCTGGTCGGGCGGGTGATGTCCCAGCAGCTGGATCGCGCAAAGCCGCTGTGGGAGATGTGGGTTGCGGAGGGGCTCGACGACGGCAGTTGGGCTCTGATCTCAAAGACGCACCATTGCATGGTCGACGGTGTCTCGGGGACGGACCTGATGAGCGTGCTCCTAAGCAAGGAGCGCGAGTCGACGACGGCTGCCGAAGATGGCTGGGAGCCTGCTCCCGAGCCGAACTCGGCTGCGCTGGTGGCTCAGTCGCTGGCGCACCGTGCGGCCAGCCCCTACGAGGGGTTGCGGACCGTGCTGTCGGCCGCGCGCGGTCCGCGTCGCGTCGCTCGGCAAGCCGGCGAGGCCGCCCGAGGTTTCGTGAATATGCGAACGCTTCTTACTCCGGGCGCGTCGAGCTCGCTCAACGGCCCGATCGGCCCGCATCGCCGGTGGGATTGGGCGAGGGCCCGGTTGGTGGACATCAAGCAGATCCGCGAGCTTCACGGTGGCACCATCAACGATGTCGTGCTAGCCGTGATCACGGGTGGCTTCCGCGACCTCCTGCTCGGTCGCGGCGAGACCGTCGAGGGGCGCGTCGTGCGTACGCTCGTGCCCGTGTCGGTCCGCGCCGACGAGGAGCGCGGGAGCTACAACAACAAGGTCTCTGCGATGTTCGCGGAGCTGCCGGTCGGGCTCGAGGATCCCGTCGAGCGACTGCATTCCCTTCACGAGCAGATGCAGGGCCTCAAGCAGTCCGGTCAGGCGGTCGCGGCCGAGCGGCTGACCGCGCTCGGCGGGTTTGCCCCGGCGATGTTGCTGGCGCTCGGCGGAAGGGTCGCCACGCGGCTGCCCCAGAGCGCCGTCAACACCGTCACGACCAACGTCCCGGGTCCGCAGTACCCCTTGTACCTCGCGGAGCGGCGCATGCTCGATGCATTTCCGTTCGTGCCGCTGGGCGGCAACGTGCGGGTGGGCGTCGCGATCTTCTCCTATGACGGGGGGATCAACTTCGGTGTCACCGGCGACCGCGACAGTTCCCCGGACATCGGGGTGCTCTGTCGGGGCATCGAGCGCGGCGTCGCGGAGCTGCGGGGCGGCCTGGCGCCCAAGCCCGACAAGCGGCCAGCCGGCGCGGGAGCACGACCCTGAAGCCGATTTTGGTGAGAGCAGCCGAAGTATGAGTTCGCGTGAGATCAGCCGGGCCCGGAGCGCAGCGAGACGTTCCGCCGCGTGGAGAGCAGCGCCGCCGCCGGCGATCACCTCGCAGCCGCTCTGAGCTATTCAGGAGCAGTGAGCGGATCTGTTCAATCCGGGCTGGCATCAGCCCAGTGCTAGCTCTGGATGCGAATCCCAGGTAACTGTGCGAGCGGGGAGACCACCACTGCCGTGCGATCTGAGCGCTGGCGTCGTGTTGCGTTTGGACGTCGGTCGGGACATGCCCGGCGCACCCGCTTAGCGCGGAAACCGCGCATCTGCGGGATCACATTCGTCTTCAGCGCGGCCATCGGCGCGCGGGTGCTCGGCGACCAGGGAGTCGCGCCGATCGCCGGCCGCGCCGCATCTCACGATCGCCTTGTGCCCCATACCGCGAACGACAGTCCGCGCTAACGGCAGCTGGAGGGGAAACGCGACGCTCGCAGCGGAGACCTTCTACCCCTTCAGCCCCGGTATCGGGATGACGGCGGTCCCGGCGGCGAAGCTCAAGAGCGTCGCGTTTGGGTCGCGCTCGACTTCTTCTTCGGCGGCGAGCAGAAGTGTGGCGCTCGCTGGTGGGTTGGCCGTCAGGAACGTGCCCGTCCTGACCTGGGCATTGAGACGAGCTCGCCAGCCGGGTGGTGAGGCCCGCGGATGAGTCGGTGCGGTGGCGCCAAGTGCCGTGTGCTGCTCAGCGCACCCCGATCTCATCGACCAAGGCGAACGGCGAGACCAGCTCCAGCCGGTCGCCGCTCCAAAAGCGCCCCGGGTCGTACCAGCTTGCCGGGCGACGGGTCGGCAGCAGGCCCATGTGCTGGTAGGTCGTGGCGACAAGCTCGGCGCAGTAGATCGTCTCCAGCGAAGATGTGCGACGCAAGCGGCCCGTGGCTGCGTGCTTGATGAGTGAGGGCGCGCTCGGAAACGCCCGACCATCGAAACGGGCGATGATCTCCATGAGCCGGTCCTCGTGGTGGCGTTCGATCCGGCCTGTGAGCTGGCGGACCCACGCCTGCTGGCGGTAGCGCTCGTTCCATGTACTGACGGCGTCGGGCAGGTGATGCAGCTGAACGCCACGTTGACGGCGCCCGGTCCAGACGTCGGGAAGCGAGCGGCCAAGCTCGGCGTGCCAAAGAAGCGGAGGCAAGTCGTCGATGGCGACGACCATTCCGACGTGATTAACGGGGCTGTTGGTCAGGGCTCGAATCGCCACGTCTGCGGCGGACTTGCCGCGAAACAGCCAGACGTCGCCCGTGCTCGCGATGTCGACGGCCTCGTCGAGCGTCAGGGTCAGGTGGTCCACCCGAGATAACCTACGCGACGGGTGCACGCACGATGGAAGATCGTCGGTCTCGCCGGTATCGCGGGTGTCGCGGCGACCGGGGTCGTCATCTCGCGCAAGCGGCGAGCGCGCCGAGACTACGATCCCGACGAGCTGCGCGAGCGGCTGCACCGCCGGCTGGCCGAGGCCGCGACGAGCGACGGTCGCGCTGCAGCGCCAGCCGACGCTCTCTCCGCGGTGCGAGGGCGGTGGATAGCACAGCTCCGCTCGCGGTCGACGATCCGAAACGCGTGAAAGGCTGACGCGCCGCCGGAACGACGGACTGGCGGACCGGCTCGCCCGGGGCGGTTTCAGCGGGAGCGTGGCGCAACCGCTGCGCGCTGCGGCCTGCCAGCGCCGACGTCGGCCCAGGTGAGCTCGAGGATCGTCTGCGCGGTGAGCTGCGCATCGTCGAGCATCGGGCAATGGCCGAGACCGGTGAGTTCGATCCATTGGGCGCCGGGGACCATGCGCCGAAAGCGTTCGGCGTAGCGGGGCCAGCGCAGGATTCGATCCCGCGTGCCCCACAAGATCTGCACAGGCGAGTCGATCGCGGCCAGATCCCCAAACCCAGCCGTCCTCAAGTGCTCCAACAATGGCAGGTAGATCGCACAGTCGCCAGAGGCCTCGGCCATCTCGACGGCAAGGGCGGCAGGCACATCGGCGGGGCGCACGACCACCGACCGCAGCGCCAGTGCGCGAAAGCGCCGGCGCCGCATCAGCTGTGCTGGTGTACGACCGAGGAGCTTGTTCAACCAGTGGTCCTGCCAAAACATGCGCAGAAGTCGCCTGTGTTCTGGCCCCCCGTGGTTCCACCCGCCGGCAGGCGCCAGCGCGGTCGTCGAGAGCGCCCGGCCGCGCGCCGCGAGCTCAAGCGCGAGCCAGCCACCGAGCGAGTTGCCGACGAGGTGAGCCTGCTCGAAGCCGGCCGAGTCCATGTCGCGCTCCAGCGCATCGGCCATCGCCGACGGCGTCGGGGGCGACCCGGCGAGATACACAGGCCCGCCGCTATGCCCAAGCAACGTCGGCGCCAGCACTTCGTGATGTTGCTCGAGCGCCGGCAGCAGTGGCGTCCGCTTGGCCGGCGTTCCCGAGAAGCCGTGGATGAGGAGCATCGGAGACCTCCCGCCGGCGCGGCGCCGTGAGGCAGTCATCATTGCCAGACGCTACCGGACGCGCGCGGGGGCATCACTTCCGGAGGATCTCTCGTGACCTCGCCGACGTTCGGTTGTTGTGGAGTCGCCGTATCCGTCGGCCCAATGACAGATGTCGCCGGTGTTGCCCCGAGCGACGCCGCGCACGCGGGTCAAGGCTCGCGGATCGAGCATCCGGTGGTTGGATTCTCGCCGAAGGGGCCGTGCGGCGAGACTTGCGTTGCTGCGCGCGCGTACGTGCTCTCCCGAGCTCCGGTTGGATGCCTGCTGCGCGCTGAAGGCGACCTGCGTACGGTCTTGACCGATATCGCGGGAGGAGTAGCATCCGTTTCCGCTTCGCCCCAACCTTCGGCGGGCAATGCTTTTCCGGCTCTGACACTCGGCCGGCGTGCGCGAGACCTGAGCGGTCATCGCGCTAACGATCGCGTCAGGAGCCGGATCCATGCATCGTCTTACGGAAGCGCCCGATCAGTTCGGTCAGAATCGATGTGCCTGTAAGCCGATCGCGCCGCGCCGCCCGGCGCCACGCCACGCCTGCGATCAGCAGAGAGGATCTGGAGGGGTCCTGCTGCTTCGTGTTCCTTGAGGGGCGGGGGGTTTCGGGACAGCGCCCCCGGGCGCGACGGCTCCTCGCTCGAGGGACCGGAGGGCTTCCATTTCATCTCCCGCAAGCCGTGATGGTGGGTGGCGCGTGCACAACCCCGCGCCGCCCCAATCCACCGAGAACGACCTAACGGTCGCCGACAACCCACAAGGAGCGCCAAACCATGGCCACCATTGCACCCCCCCAGCCCCAAACCGCGGAGGCCCCACTCACGACCTACCGCGCCGCGGTCGTCCATGGGTTCGGCAGCCCACTGACCGTCGAGCGGGTCTCAATGCCGGAACTCCTTCCGGGACAGGTGCGCGTGAAGGTCGAGGCGTGCGGCCTGTGCCACACCGACATCCACGCCGCGAGCGGCGACTGGCCGGTCAAGCCCTCGCCGCCGTTCATCCCCGGCCACGAGGGGGTCGGCATCGTCACCGAGCTCGCGGCGGGCGAGCACGCCGTCGGTGACCGCACTCACAAGGTCGCCGTCGGTGACCGCGTCGCGATGCCCTGGCTCGGCTACGCGTGCGGATGCTGCAACTACTGCGTGGACGGCTGGGAGACTCTGTGCCACGAGCAGGAGATGATGGGCTACACGATCAACGGCGCCTTCGGCGAGTACGCCACCGCCTACGCCCGCTACGTCGTCAAGGTCCCCGAAGGCATTGACCCGCTCGACGCCGCGCCGCTCACCTGCGCCGGCGTGACCACCTACAAGGCGGTCAAGGTCGCGGGCACCCGCTCCTCCGATTTCGTAGCCGTATTCGGCGTCGGCGGCCTGGGGCACCTCGCGATCCAGTACGCGGCGATCGCGGGAGGACGGGTCGTGGCGGTCGACGTGATCGACGAGAAGCTCGAGCTCGCGCGCGAGCTCGGCGCCGAGTTCACCGTCAATGCCAACAAGGAGGACCCGGTCGAGGCGATCCAGAGGCTCGGCGGCGTCGACCAGGCAATCGCGCTCGCCGTCTCTCCCCGAGCGTTCGAGCAGGCCTACCAGTCCCTGCGACGCGGCGGCACGCTGGTGTTCGTCGCGCTGCCGGCGGACAACGAGATCAAGCTCCCGATCTTCGAAACCGTGCTCAACGGAATCACGATCGTGGGCTCGATCGTCGGGACTCGAAAAGATCTACGCGAGGTGTTCGAGCTGCACCGCGCTGGCAAGACGCGCGTGATAAGCGAGACGCGACCGCTCGTCCGGGTAAACGAGGCGATCGCTGACGTCGAGGCTGGCCGGGTCGCCGCACGGATCGTGCTCGTGCCCTAGGTGTAGTTCCTGAGTAGGTTGGTCCATCCGGGCCTCCTTGGAGGCTGAGAGCTGCCGAGCAACTCAGTCCCAAGGAGGACACCGGATGAAGCTTCACGCTAACGCGGCGCTCAGTCTGAAAGGCCGTCGAGAGCTCTGCCGTCGGGTTGTGGAGGACGAGCGACGCTGAGCGGAGGCGGCCGAGGCCGCCGGCGTCAGTGTTCGCTGCGCGCGCAAGTGGGTGGCTCGCTATCGGGCTGAGGGCGAGCTCGGGCTGTTGGACCGCTCCTCGGCTCCGCGGTCGATCCCGCATCGCACCAGCGAGCAGCGCGTCGCAGGCGATCGCCGCGCTCAGGCGGCTGCGGTTCACCGGCCCGGAGATCGCTGAGACGCTGGGGATGGCGCTCTCGACCGTGTCGGGCGATCCTCACGCGGATCGGGATGGGCAAGCTCGGTCGCCTCGGTCTCGAGCCTGCACTGCGCTACGAGCGCGAGCGGCCGGGCGAGCTGATCCATATCGACGTCAAGAAGCTCGGGCAGATCAAAGGCGGCGCCGGCAAGCACGTCGACCGAGTGGCGTCAGGCGCTACAGCGCATCCGATCGACGTGACGTGATCGGTGTGCCCCGCAACGTCATCGGCTGGGATTACGTCCACATCGCGATCGACGACTGCACCCGGCTGGCCTACGCCGAAGTCCTCGCCGACGAGAAAGCCATCACCGTCGTCGGCGTTCCTCAGGCGAGCCGTCGCGTTCTTCCGCCGCCACGGCATCACCGTCGAGCAGCTGCTCACCGACAACGGCTCGGGCTACCGCTCCACCATCCACTCGATCGCCTGCCGCGCGCTCGGGATCCGGCACCTCCGAACCCGCGCCTACCGACCCCAGACCAACGGCAAGGCCGAACGTTCATCCGCACCCTGCTCGGCGGCTGGGCCTACGGCGCTCTCTACGGCACCAGCACCGAACGCACCGCCGCTCTCGACGGCTGGCTCGTGGTACTACAACCACCAACGAAAACACTCAGCCCTCGGCCACAAGCCCCCGGTCGCTCGCCTCAACGAGCGAACCAACCTCCTCGGGACTTACACCTAGGCCCCCACGAATCACCAACTGCGGGGTTGGAAGGCACAACCGCGGGAAACAAACAGTCTGCACACCTCATCTGCGCATTGTTAGATCGCGCGCTCATCGGCGCTGCCGCCGAACCGGCTGAGACCGTGCGGGTCAAGCGTGCGAGCTTGCGCTCGACCCTGAGCCGAGTTGCGCGTGTGGGAGCGCGGCGCGCCGACAAGACCCGGGTCGGCGGAACATCACGTCGTTTTCGTGCTGGGCAATGCGACGCGGTCGCGCAGCACCGGCTTGGCGATCTTGCCAATCGGGGTCTTGGGTAGGTCGGTCGTGATGTAGACGGCCCGCGGCACCTTGAACTTTGCAAGCAGCGTCTTGCAGTGCTCGATGAGCTCGTCAGGCTCGGCGGCGAGGCCGGGACGCAGAACGACGAACGCGACCGGCTCCTCACCGAACAACTGATCGGGCCGGCCAACTACGGCCGCGTCGGCCACGGACGGATGCGCGTAGAGGGCGTCTTCGATCTCCTTCGGGTAGATGTTCTCGCCACCGCGGATGATCATGTCTTTGAGCCGGTCGACAAGCACCAGGTAGCCGTCGTCGTCAAACCGGCCGACGTCGCCCGAGTGCAGCAAACCTCCGCGCAGGGTGTGGGCCGTTTCCTCGGGCTTGCCGAGATAGCCCCGCATAACGTTCGGACCCCGCACTGTCACCTCGCCCACCTGTCCCGGCGCCAACGGTTCGTCGTCGTCGCCGACGATGCGGACCTCCTGTCCTGGCAACGGCAGACCGACCGTCCCCGGCTTGCGCGTGCCGTTCAAGGGGTTTGCCGTCGTTACCACCGTCCCCTCCGATTGGCCGTATCCCTCGAGGATGCCGATGCCGTACCTATCCTCGAACTCACGGATCGCCACGGCGGGCATCGGCGCGGCGCCACAGACCGCGCACCGCAGCGAAGAAGTGTTCGGCCGGACCTCCGCCGGCAGCCCCGTCAGCATCGCGTAGATCGTCGGGACGGCGGAGAAGAATGTGGGCCGGAACCGCTCCACGAGATCCCAGAATGTCTTCGGGTCAAACCGGGAGGCGATCACTGTGGAGCCGCCCGCCACCAGCGGCGACACGACGCTGACCATGATCCCGTTGACGTGGAACAACGGCAACACCAGCAGACAACGATCCGCGCTGGTCATCTCAAACCAGTCGACGATCATCGCGGCCGTCGCGGCGAGGTTGGCGTGGTCGAGCATCACCCCCTTCGGTCGTCCGGTGGTTCCGCCCGTGTAGATCACCAACGCCAGTTCCTCTGGCTCCGTCCTCGGCGGCCCAACGTCAGTTGCGCGATCTCGCCGCAACAGCTCGTCGATGACGCACACACGCGCGGCGCCGCCCTCGACCTTCGATAACGACACATCATCCACCACGACCAATCGAGCGCCCGAGTCGGTGACCTGATACTGGGCCTCGTGTTTAGTCAAGGCAGGGTTTACCGGCGTAAGCGTCGCGCCGAGCCGCCAGGCGGCGAACATGACCGTCACCAGGTCGACGCTGTTCGGAAGCACGACTGCCACCACATCACTACGCCGGATGCCCAACTCGCCCAGCGCAGAGGACATGCCGCGTACCTCTGCGGCGAAGGTCGCGTTGTCGAGCTCTCGGTGGCCGTCGGCAAGGCATGGCCCTCCGGGATCCGAGGCGGCCCGCTGGTCGGGCAGCGCAGCAAGATGAATCACCATGTGGTCTCCTCGTCAGCACGACATTGAGTCTGATAGTAGGCGCCGCCAACCGGCCCGGGCAGACCGGGCCGGCTGAATCGCACCTCCGCCATCACCTGACCGGCTTTCGCTTTGTTGCCCGACGCCGCCGAGGACCGCCGTCGGTCGCGATCGTCACAGTCTCCAGTGAAAGCCGACGTGGGACGCGGCTCGAGCGGTGAAGAAGTCAGGGGCAGTGGAGTCCGCCGCCTGATCGCCAGCAAGTGCCTCCATCGTGGCACAAACCGAGGCGGCGAGCGCGTCCAGCGCGTATCCACCCTCGAGGACGGCTCCCACCGGCGCACCGGTCCGCTCTCCCAGCCCGCGGATGTATCGCGCCATCTCAGCGAATGAGGATGCCTCGAGCTCGCACCCGCCCTGGTCGTCATCATGGTGGGCGTCGTACCCAGCTGAGATCAGCACCAGGTCCGGTTGGAACTCCTCAGCAGCGGGGACCACGACGTACTCGAGCATCGAGAACCAAGCGTCCTCGTACGATCCTTTCTCCACCGGGAGATTGATTGAATAACCCTCGCCGGCACGCACCCCCTCGTCGGCCAGCGGGCCTGTGCCCGGGAAGATCCGGGACTGGTGGATGCTGGCGAACAGCACGGAGTCCGTGGCGCGGAAGATGTCGTTGGTTCCATCGCCATGGTGCACGTCCCAGTCGAAGATGAATACGCGTCGCGCGCCCAGCGAGTCCAGCGCATGACGACTGGCCACCGCGACATGGTTGAACAGGCAGAATCCGGACGTCGTGTCCACACGCGCGTGGTGTCCGGGCGGCCTGGTTGCGCAGAATGCCACGGGCGCCGCTCCCGCCAGCAGCGCCTCGACCATGGCGCACGCAGCGCCGGACGCGTGTGCTGCGGCGCTGTAGGACCCCTGGCTCACCACGTTCTCTTGGTCGAAAGCGCCTCCGCCTCTCTCGCTCATCGAACGTACCGCGTCCACGTACTCGGGGGAGTGCACCGCGACGAGCATCTCGCGTGATGCCGGTGGCGCCTGCCGGACTTCGTAGCCGAGCCATCCGCGCTCGGCGAGCGACGACTCGATGGCAGTGATTCGCGCCGGCCGCTCCGGATGCTCCCGGGGCGTCTCGTGCTCGAGGCAGGCAGGATGCGAGAAATACAGAGGGGGTCCCACTAGCAGGCCAGCGGCTGGGGCTCGATCATTACTTGAGTCCTGGTTTCCGTTGAGCGTTCTCGTAGAACGAGATCGTCGTCGTGGAGCTCATCGACCCATGATCGCGGCAGCGTGCGCCCTGCACAAGGGGGAGTAGGTCCAACCCCAAGCTTCCCGAACCCCGTGCTCTCGGGCCGCTGGCCGTTCTGGCTGCCGATCGCTCGCGTGCCGGCGGCCCAATCCGCGCTCGCCGCCCGCGGCCGCGTGCGAGGATCCGTAGAGAGAAGAGGCAGAGGAGAGAGGAGAGGAGTGGTATGCCGGCTCTTCAACACGTAACGATCGAAGCGATGGATCCTCCGGCTTCGAGTCGGTGCTCTCGCTTGGCGAGTTCGAGGCGCTGCGCGATCTGATCGCCGACGGTGCTCGTGACCTTCACGGTCAGGTCATCTGGAACGTGAACTCGACCGCAAGGGGCGGCGGCGTCGTACGAGATGCTCCGCCGAGCTGGTCGAGCTTGCGCATCCGCGCCACGTCGTGATCCTCCACGATCCTCAGACTGCCGGCCTGGCGCGAGCAGTGCGCGAGACGGGGGCGACCGTGATCTGGCGCTGTCACGTAGGTCTCGACGGCGCGAACCATTACGCCCGTGATGCATGGAGCTTGCTGCGTGGATACGTGCTCGAGGCTCACCGGTACGTGTTCTCGCGCGGGGGGTTCGTGTGGGAGGGTCTGCCGCGCGAGAGGATCACGGTGATCCACCCGTCGATCGACGCCTTCGCCCCGAAGAACGCGGGTCAGAGCAGCGAGCAGTCGCAGGCGATCCTCTCCACGGCGGGCATAGTCCACCGGCAAGACACCAGCCAGCCGACGTTCACGCGCTCGGACGGCTCGCCGGGCGCGTTGACCGCCGGGCGGTGATGGTGCAGGACGAACCGATCGGAGCCGAAGACCGGCTGGTCGTGCAGGTCTCGCGGTGGGACAGTCTCAAGGACCCGCTGGGCGTGCTGGACGCCTATGCCAAGTACGTCGACCGTGCCAGCGGCGCGGTCTGCTGCTGGTCGGTCCCTCAACGGAAGCGGTCGCCGACGATCCCGAGGGTGCGCAGATGCTCGCCGCGGTGCTGGAGGCGCGGGGTGCGTTGCCCGGCGAGGTGCGCCGGCTCGTCCACATGGCCTCGTTACCGATGGACGACATCGAACAGAACGCGGCGATCGTCAACGCCGTGCAACGGACGCTAGCGTGGTCATTCAGAAGAGTCTCGCCGAGGGCTTCGGGCTGACGGTTGCCGAAGCGATGTGGAAGGAGCGGCCGGTCGTCGCAAGCCGGATCGGCGGTATCCGGGACCAGATCGAGGACGGCCGATCGGGCATGTTGATCTCGGATCCCCGCGACCGGTGGGAGCCGCAGCCCACGCCAGCGTGCAGCAGCACTTCCTCGGTCCACAGCACCTGGGCTGGTACTTCGAGGTGATCCGGCGCCTGGCGTTCGAGCGCGTGTCGGCGTAAGTCGCGCCGCGCCCGCTGTCAGGCCGCTGTGTACGCGGCGGCAATGTCTAGGTTTCGACAGCACGCCCACCGGTTACCGCCGCCGGCGTCGGCCACGATCAGGATGGGACACGACGTCTTCGCATCGGCCGCGCTGCACGTTGAAGGGACTCGTCGGCCGAGACCGCAACCGGCTGGTGGTCAGAGGCGCCGCTCAGGATGCCGTGGTGCATGCAGTCGCGCACGCGAGCCGAAGCGAAATTTCCCGGGCGGCCTTGGGATAGGGAGTACGCTTCCTAAACGGTTCCGCCTCAAAGCTCGGCGGGCCAGTCGTGTTCCGGCTCCAAAGACTCGGCCGGCGTGTGCGTGACCTTCAGCGGTCGTCGCGTTAACCCCGCCGTCAGGAGCCGAGTCCATGGATCGTTGTATCCGTAAGCGCCGGATCAGGTCAGGTCGGTGTGGAAGCGCTGCGCAGCCAGTTGACGCGGCCCCGGCCGTGACGGCCGCGATCCTCAACCCGACCATCCAGCGCACACCGCGCGCCGGCACCTCTTCTTCGTGTCGGTGCTGGTGCGAGCACAACTACCCGGCGCCGGATAGCCGCACGTAGCGGGAGGAGGCAGAGCCCAATGACCGCTTCCCCGATCGATGCACCAACCGCCGACACGCACGCGACGCTGTCTGACGCCGAGCTGCGAGCGCTGGACGCCTTCTGGCGCGCGGCGAACTACCTGTCGGTCGGTCAGATCTACCTGGTCGACAATCCCCTGCTGCGCGAGCCTCTGCGCCTCGAGCACATCAAGCCGCGGCTGCTAGGGCATTGGGGTACGACCCCCGGACTCAACCTGGTCTACGCGCATCTCAACCGGCTGATCTGCGCGCGGGATCTCGACGCGATCTTCGTCACCGGCCCGGGTCACGGCGGCCCGGGACTGGTGGCCAATACCTATCTCGAGGGAACCTACGGCGAGGTCTACCCCCGAATGGGATTCGACGAGGAGGGGCTGCGGCGACTGTTTCGCCAGTTCTCGTTCCCGGGTGGGATTCCGAGCCATGTGGCGCCTGAGACACCCGGCTCGATCCACGAGGGTGGCGAACTCGGCTATGCGCTCGTGCACGCTTTCGGCGCGGCATTTGACAACCCGGATCTGCTGGTGTGCTGCGTGATCGGAGACGGCGAGGCAGAAACTGGCCCTCTGGCGGCGAGCTGGCACTCGAACAAATTCCTCAACGCGGCTCGCGACGGGGCGGTGCTGCCGGTGCTCCATCTCAACGGCTACAAGATTGCCAACCCAACGGTGCTGGGCCGCATCGGGCACGACGAGTTGGCATCCCTGCTGACCGGGTACGGGTACGCCCCGCGTTTTGTGAAGGGCGACGACCCCTCGACGGTGCACGAGCTGATGGCCGCGACGCTCGATAAGGTCGTCGACGAGATCGGGGAGATCCAGCGCCGAGCGCGTGAGGATGGCGATCTCACCCGGCCACGGTGGCCGATGATCGTGCTTGAGACCCCGAAGGGATGGACAGGCCCGAAGGAGGTCGACGGTCTACCCATGGAGGGGACCTGGAGGGCGCATCAAGTACCGCTCGCGCAATTGGCCGAGCACCCGGAACACCTCCAGATCCTCGAGCAGTGGATGCGCTCCTATCGCCCGGAAGAGCTGTTTGACGACGAGGGGGCGGTTCGACCGCAGTTGCGCGCGCTGGCGCCGCGGGGCGAGCGGCGCATGGGCGCCAACCCGCACACGAACGGTGGGTTGCGCTCGCGCCCGCTCGACCTCCCCGACTTCCGCGGCTACGGCGTCGACGTGCCCGAGCCCGCGCAGGCGACCCACGAGGCAACGCGGGTGCTCGGCGAATGGCTGCGGGACGTTATCCGGCGCAACCCTCGCAACTTCCGGATCATGGGCCCTGACGAGACCGTGTCCAATCGACTCGGCGCGGTGCTCGATGCCACCGACCGCGCCTGGCAGGCCGAACTACTCCCGACCGACGATCACCTCGCTCCCGATGGGCGGGTCATGGAGGTGCTGTCAGAACACCTCTGCCAGGGATGGTTGGAGGGCTACCTGCTGACTGGACGCCACGGCCTGTTCAACTGCTACGAGGCGTTCATCCACATCATCGACTCGATGTTCAACCAGCACGCCAAGTGGCTGAAGGTCACCCGTGGCATTCCCTGGCGTCGTCCCATCCCATCGCTGAACTACCTGTTGTCCTCGCACGTGTGGCGGCAGGACAACAACGGGTTCTCCCACCAGGACCCGGGCTTCATCGACCACGTCATCAACAAGAAGGCCGAGATCGTCCGGGTCTACCTACCGCCCGACACCAACTGCCTGCTATCGGTCGCCGACCACTGCCTGCGCAGCTGCGACTACGTCAACGTCATCATCGCCGGCAAGCAACCGGCGCTCGACTTCCTGACCATGGACGAGGCGATCGCACACTGCACCCGAGGGATCGGGATCTGGGAATGGGCCTCGAGCGACGACGGCTCGGAGCCCGACGTCGTACTGGCCTGTGCCGGCGACGTGCCCACGCTCGAGACCATCGCCGCGGCGTCGCTGCTTCGAGAGCATCTCCCCGAACTGAAGGTTCGCGTGGTCAACGTCGTTGATCTGATGCGTCTGCAACCCGAGTCAGAGCATCCCCACGGCCTCTCCGACCATGAGTTCGACGCTTTATTCACCGCCACGCAACCGGTGATCTTCGCCTATCACGGCTACCCCACCCTGATTCACCGCCTCACCTATCGGCGCCGCAACCATGCCCACCTTCACGTCCGAGGCTACAAGGAGGAGGGGACGACGACGACGCCGTTCGACATGGTCATGCTCAACGACCTGGATCGCTTTCACCTCGTCATGGACGTCATCGATCGGGTGCCTGGACTCGCTGAGCAGGCCGCGCACCTGCGCCAGCGGATGGTCGACGAGCGACTACGCCACCGCGCCTACACCCGCGCCGTCGGAGACGACCCGCCCGATGTCCGCGACTGGATCTGGCCGACTCGCGTCGGCAGCGGTCAGGGGCAAGCCGCGACCAGCCGGAACGGCGCCCACACTTAGTCCCGCAGGTACGAACGACCCGAGCATGCGCACCAACCCGCGGATCCCGCTCATCAGCGAGATCACCGAGCTGCTCCAGATCGGCTTCACCGGCTGACCTCATCACAACCGACCTCAACCTGAGTGGCTCTACGACGCGATACGCCCGAATTTGGTGTGGCTCGGCGGGACCGGCGCTCGGGGCGTAGCCGGCGTCGAGCAGTGTGCGGGCGGGCATAACCCAGCGGCGCTGCTGCCCGAAGCTAACTTGCGCTCACCTCAGCCCCAGCGATGACGAGGCCGAGCGGTTCCGCGACTAGTGGCGCCAATGGGGACCACCTGCCGCTCGAGGTCATCATCTTTCCTCACCGGCAATCGTCCCACCGATGGTCAACCACATCTCATCACCGCACCGACAGCACCCCGACCTCACCTTGACCGTAATCCTCCCTGAGGTCATCGTACGACGCTGGAAACACCGCATCCTGCACAATCAAACGGCGGCACGGCTGCGCCACGCGCTGCGACCCCTCCCGACGATCGTCGTCACGGATTCTCGACAGAAACCGAAAATCGAGCGCCTGGGGGGTGTATAGTCAGTAGAGCTTCGCCTTCACCCTCGGCGGGCAATGCTTTCCGGCTCTAAGCCTCGGCCGCGGTTAGGCGTGTCGACCCGATTGGTCCACGCAACGAAAGTCTTGGAGCTGAGCCCTGTGGCGCGATTGGCGAAGTGCCCCGGTCGAACCGGTAGGCCGTACGTGAATGTGCTCGTCGCTATCGACGAGCACCGAGGCGGCTATGACGCGACGGCTTCGCGGAGGACCCGGTCGCGAGAGAGGGGTCGCTGATGCAGGCCCGCGTCCTTGCGGCAGCCCACGCGCGTCGCTTGCTGCCCGCTGCTCGGACTGAAACCCGACGCTGGAGCCTCGCGGCCAACCGGACCGCGATCGCGCCGATTGTGCCGCGGCCACAGTCATGGTCAGCTCGGCACGATCGATCCCGGGCTGTCCTACCACCACCGCACTTACGGCCGTTTCAAAATAGTCACGAGAGGAATCCATCATGTCCCGCAAGGTATTAGATGTCATTGCCACTACTGGCGGCGTCGTCATCGTCGTCGTCCTGGTGGTCGCCGGCGGCCTGTTGACCTGGGGTCACAGCTTTGCCAGCACCAACGTTCGCAACCAGCTGGCGCAGCAGCAGATCTCCTTCCCGCCCCAGGCGGCATTCGCCCACCCCAAGGCGGGCACTGAGATCACGCCCTCGATGATCCCATCGGTCTCGAAGTACGCCGGGCAGCCGTTGCTCACGGGGCAACAGGCCAAGGTGTACGCGAACGACTTCATCGCGGTCCACCTGTCAGAGATGCCCTATGGCGGCGTCTATTCGAAGATCAGCGCGGCCGCACAGACGAACAAGACCAGCGTCGCGCTGAAGACACTCGAGCAGACTTCATTCCAGGGCACGACCCTCCGCGGGCTTCTGCTCGAGGCGTATGGCTTCTCGGTGATCGGCACGGTCATGCTATTTGGCGCGATCGCCGCGTTCATTCTGGCGGCCATCATGTCGGTGCTCGTCGGCCTCGGCATCTGGCACGCACGCCGGACCGAAGCCGAGGAGCAAGTCCTGGTCCCGAAGGCGAAGGCGGTTCCCGTCGCCTGATCTAGGCAGGTCAGCAGGCGAGCCTAAGCTCACCCCGACGCCCACGTTCGGCTCACGCCGGCGTGGGCGTTGCCCGTTGGGACTAGGAGGACTCACCCCCGCCTCGGAATCGGTCGTCCGCGCCGTACTGGGCCGGAGACGCTGTGGTCGTTGCCTTTGCGGAGGGGGTGGTCGACGGCGGCGGTGGGCAAGCTCGATGCTGCGACGGTTCTCGTCGGTATGACCCGTGAGTTCGGTGCTACCCCTTATGAGAGTTCCACGCGCCTACGATCATCCGGCGAGGAAGGAGCTCTGATGAACCGACGTCGGCATACTCCGGAGCAGATCATCCGGAGGTTGCCGGAGGCCAAGCGGATGCTCGGCGAGGGGCTGACGATCCCGGAAGCGAAGGGCGTTGGGGATCTCTGAGCAGACCGACCACCGGTGCACAACCGGGTGGAGCAGGCAAGAATGCTAGCCTGAGGACAGCGCCGAGGTCGGCGCAGCGATTCGCGAGCTCGCCAAGCAAGTCGACGCGCTTGGCAACGCTGTGATCTCAGCGGCCCGAGACAATCGCCAAAGGGATCAGCGAAGGGCACAGTGAGGGGGACACGGTTTCGCGGCGAATCACCCGGCGTCCGTTATGGAACGTGAGCGCTGCTGATCTTCACGGTGCGCGAGAGACGAAATGCACACCCTCGAGGCCCTCGAGCGAGAAGCCCTCGGCGGCGCCCGATGAGACGTCGATCAGGAAGCGCGGGCTACCCCAGCGCTGGTACTGGTCTGAGTCGATATAGAAGGGAGCTCCGCCAATGTGCCCCAAACGCACGTCATGGGGTCCTGCGGGGAGCTCGCCGTCCTTCAGGCAGATCGGGGAGGTGCCATCGCAGCACCCCCCGGATTGGAAGAACATGAGCGGCCCGTGGGCGGCCTCGAGGCGATGAATCACCTCGAGGGCCGCCGGGGTTGCCGCTACTGCCGCCGCCGTCTCTTCAGCCGAGTGAGAGGGTCCGTCCATTATCAGAAGAACCCCATCGGATTGGGGTCGTAGCTGACCAGCAGGCACTTGGTCTGCGAGTAGTGGTCGAGCATCATCCGGTGATTCTCACGCCCCACCCCGGAACTCTTGTAGCCGCCGAACGCGGCGTGCGCGGGGTAGTGGTGGTAGCAGTTGGTCCACACGCGTCCGGCTTTGATCGCGCGGCCCATCCGGAACGCGCGGCTTCCGTCGCGGGTCCAGACGCCGGCGCCGAGGCCGTACAACGTGTCGTTGGCGATCTCCAGAGCCTCGGTCTCGTCCTTGAACGTCGTGACGGCGAGCACCGGGCCGAAGATCTCCTCCTGGAACACCCGCATCTTGTTGTGCCCCTTCAGCACCGTCGGCTCGAAGTAGTAACCACCGTCCAAGCTGCCATTCAGCTCAGGGCGATGCCCGCCGATCAGCAACTCGGCGCCTTCATCGAGACCGATCTTGACGTAGCTTTCGATCTTCTCGAGCTGCGCGGCCGAGACCTGCGGGCCGATCATTGTCTCGCGATCGAGCGGGTCGCCCTGCTTGATCGCGGCGATCCGCTCCAGGCAGCGCTGCTATGAACTTGTCGTAGATGGATTCCTGGATCAGCGCCCGCGACGGGCACGTGCACACCTCGCCCTTGTTGAATGCGAACAGCACGAGACCCTCGATCGCCTTGTCCAGGAATGCGTCGTCGGCCGCCATCACATCCTCGAAGAAGATGTTTGGCGACTTGCCACCGAGCTCGGTCGTCGACGGGATCAGATTCTGAGCGGCGTAGCTCATGATCAGCCGTCCCGTCACCGTCTCGCCGGTAAACGAGACTTTCGCGATCCGCTTGTTCGAGGCCAGCGCCTTACCAATCTCCGCGCCCGGACCGTTCACGATGTTCAGCACGCCCGGCGGGACGATCCCGCCGATAACCTCGGCGAGCTTCAGAATCGACCATGGCGTCGGACTCGCAGGCTTGAGAACCGTGCAGTTGCCGGCCGCCAGCGCGGGAGCGATCTTCCACGCTGCCATCAGCAACGGAAAGTTGAACGGAATGATCTGACCGACGACGCCCAGCGGCTCCTGAAAGTGGTAGGCGTAAGTCTGGTCGTCGATCTCGGAGATCCGGCCCTCCTCGGCACGTACCGCCGCGGCGAAGTAGCGGAAATGATCGGCCGCAAGCGGGATGTCGGCCGCGAGCGTCTCGCGCACCGGCTTGCCGTTCTCGTAACTCTCCGCTACGGCAAGCATCTCGGCGTTCTCATCGATCGCATCCGCAACGTCATTCAAGACGGCCGCACGCTCGGCCGGGGAGCGTTGCCCCCATTCCTCTTTGGCCGCGTGCGCGGCGTCGAGGGCAAGTTCGATGTCCTGCGCACCGGAATGCGCGACCTCGCAGAACACCTCGCCCGTCGACGGAGTCACGTTCCCTCGATACTCCCCTGTTGTCGGAGGGATCCACTCACCACCGATGAAATTGTCGTAGCGCTCCCTGAGCGCCACTGGGCTGCCCGACACGCCCGGCGCGTCGTAAGCGGTTGACTGGATGACTGACATATTGGGCTCCTTGGAAGTGCAGCAGGTTGCCCGAACAGGAGGAACAGCAGGTTTGCCCGAACGAGTAGTGCGGGCCCCGCAGTCGCAAACAGTGGCCCTACTCCGTGCCGCGACGCGCCTTCGCGCACTTGGCGGCAGTCAGGATAGGACAGAGATATGCCGGCCGCAGGGCCAGCTCACCTACTACAGTACTCCTAATGGACCCGCCCATGTGAGCTTGGCCCCGCGACTTAACAAACGGCCTGTTTCTCCTCGACGAGCCTCAGAATGTCGTTGGCTCGATCAGTGCCTTCCTCGACGAGAACTGATCCATACCGCTGCCCACAAACATCTCAGCGGCGACAGTGGAGCTAGCCCTCGACTGCGCTGGCGGCAGGGCGCCTCGCGACGTCGCTGGTCTCCGCCGCCCGCGCGACCGCGAGAGCGACGGCCTTGACCACTTCACGGTTGAACACGCTCGGAATGATGTACTCGGCGTCCAGCTCGTCGTCTGCGACGACTCCCGCGATGGCCTGCGCGGCGGCTAGCTTCATCTCTTCGTTGATTGCTTTGGCGCGCACGTCCAGCGCGCCGCGGAAGACGCCGGGGAAGGCCAGCACGTTGTTGATTTGATTCGGGTAATCCGAGCGACCGGTGGCCATGATCGCGACGGCGTCGCCGACGGCCTCCGCACGCACCTCGGGCTCCGGGTTGGCCATTGCGAAGACGATCGACCTCGCTGCCATCCTGCGCACGGCTGCGTCGGACACCGCGCCCGGTCCCGACACGCCGACCAGCACGTCTGCGCCTGCCAGCACGTCGTTGGCCATGCCCCGTTCTCCGGTGGGGTTCGTGCGCGCCGCGAGCGCCATCCGTACTGGGTCAAGGCCGGGCCTGCCGGCGTAAAGCGCCCCTTCGATATCGCACACAGTGATGTCGCGCACACCATGCGCGAGCATGATCTCGGTACAGGCCACGCCCGCAGCGCCGGCGCCCACGACGACGACCTTGACCTCCGCGGCGTCGCTTTTCGACCACCCGTAGGGCATTCGTCAGCGCGGCGAGTACGACGATCGCCGTTCCGTGCTGGTCGTCATGGAACACCGGAATGTCGAGTTCGGCGCGCAGGCGCCGCTCGATCTCGAAGCAGCGTGGCGCTGAGATGTCCTCCAGGTTGATCGCGCCGAAAGTTGGGGCCACCGCCTTGACGAACTCGACGATGCTGTCGGTGCCCTTCGTCGCCAGGCACAGCGGAAACGCATCGACGCCGGCGAACTCCTTGAACAGCAGCGCCTTGCCTTCCATCACCGGCATCGCGGCCTCGGGGCCGATGTCGCCCAACCCGAGCACCGCCGTCCCGTCTGAGATCACCGCCACGGCGTTGCCCTTGATGGTCAGGGTCCAGGCTTTGTCGATGTCCTCGTGGACGGCCATGCTCACGCGAGCGACGCCCGGCGTGTAGGCCATCGAGAGATCATCGCGGTCTTGATCGGGATCCTCCCGATTACCTGGATCTTGCCGCCGAGGTGCATCAGGAAGGTGCGGTCAGAGACGCTGTCCACGAATACGCCGTCGAGGCTTCTGACGGCCTCCACGACCGCCTCGCCGTGCTCCGCGTCCACACACGCGACGCTCACGTCGCGGACCACCTCACCGCCCTCGACGCGCACGAGATCGATCGCGCCAAGGATTGAGCCGGTCTCGCCGATCGCGCCGGCGACGCGCGCGAACGCCCCCGGCCGCTGCCGCTGGCGCACGCGCATCGTGATGCTGTAGCTCGCCGACGGCCGGAGGCCAGGGACCGGAGAGGTCGCTCGCTCCCGCCCCGAGGGACGTCCTGTCGCTCCGGCCCGCGCGGAGATGAACGTCGTCGGGTGTCACGGTCGACGACTCGGTATCAGCCGGCGGGCGCCGCCGCTGCTCGCGCTGAGGCGTCCCGCTTGGCGGCCTCGCGCTCCCGGAGCTCGAACTTCTGGACCTTGCCCGTCGAGTTCGTCGGCAACTCATCCACGAAGACAACCTCCTTCGGCGCCTTGTAGTGGGCAATGCGCGAACGCACGTGGTCAATGATCGCTTCCTCACTGGCGTGTTGCCCATGCGCGAGCACTACGAACGCCTTCGGCCGCTCACCCCACTTCTCGTCGGGCACCCCGATCACCGCCGCTTCGGCCACCGCATCGTGCGAGATCAGGGCCTGCTCGACCTCGACTGTGGAGATGTTCTCCCCACCGGATATAACGACGTCCTTGGCGCGATCCATCAGCCGCACATAGCCGTCGCTCTGCCTGACCCCGAGGTCACCCGAGTGAAACCAGCCTCCCTTGAATGCCTCGCCGGTCCCCTCTTCATCCTCGAAGTAGCCCTTCATGACGTTGTTTCCGCGCATCACGATCTCGCCCATCGTCTCACCGTCGCACGGCACGTCATTCATCTCGTCGTCCACCACGCGAAGCCGCTCGGCCTGAACCATCCCGACGCCTTGCCGGGACAGGAGCTCCGCGCGCTCCGGCACCTTGAGATGCTTCCAATCCTCTTGCCACTGACAGACCGAGTACGGGCCGTAGGTCTCGGTCAGTCCGTACACATGCACGACGCGCGCGTTGATGTCCTCGCACTGCGCGATCGTCTTCGGGTTCGGCGGGGCGCCGGCCGTGGTGATGACCAATGGCGGCTCCAGCTCGTGGGCGTCCTCCGCGCCCAGGAGCGCGGTCAGCACCGGCGGCGCACCGTTGAGGTGGGTGACCTTCTCCTGGTCCAGTAGTTGCCAGATGCGTTCGGCCTGCACGGCGCGAAGGCACACATGGCGGCCGCCGATCGCGGTAACAGCCCAGGCCGTGCACCACCCATTGCAATGGAACATGGGAAGCGTCCACAGGTAGACGGAGTCGGAGCTGTGCTCGGAGTGAACCAGCTCACCAAGGCTGTTCAAATACGCGCCCCGATGCGTGTACATGACTCCCTTGGGTTTTCCCGTAGTTCCCGACGTGTAATTGATCGTGATCGTCGCCAGCTCGTCCTCGACCGTCCATTGCAGCGGGACGTCGGATCCACGCTCGAGTAGGTCTGGATACCGAGGGCCGCCAGAAACCTCGCCATCGCGCTCGACCACAGGATCGATCACCGTGACGATCTCTCGGATCGTCTCTAACTGGCTCTCGCACCGGATCGATGCTCGATCGCAACTCGGAGTCGACCACCAGCAGCTTGGCCCCCGAGTGGTCGCAGATGTAGCGCACCTCCTCAACTGCCAGCCGCGTGTTGATCGCGACCAGGACCGCTCCCGCGAGTGGAACGGCAAAATGCGCGATCAGGAGCTCCGGAATGTTCGGACACAGGTATGCCACACGGTCGCCCGGATCGATCCCCGACGCCTGCAGGGCGTGGGCAAGACGGGTGGCTTCGGCGGCGAAATGGCGATACGAGGTGCGCCGGGCGCCGTGGACGATCGCCACCTTGTCCGGATAAACCTCGGCCGAGCGCTCCAAGAAGCGCAGCGGGGTCAACGAGCTGTGTGAGACGGTGGACACCGAACCTCCTCTCCCGCAAGGGCAACTACCACGCGGCCACCGGTGGTCCCTGCGCGAAGGCTTCGGCGACGGGTGCGTAGGTGATCTCCCCGTTCCTGACGTTCAGCCCTCGTGCGAAGCCGGGGTCCTCGTCGAGCGCGGCGTCGATGCCTACGCTGGCGAGCCGGCGGACGTAGGGGAGCGTTGCGTTGGTTAGCGCTCGTGTTGCTGTTACCGGGACCGCGCCCGGCATGTTCGCCACGCAGTAGTGGAGAACTTCGTCGACCTCGAATACGGGCTCGGCGTGGGTGGTGGGGTGGGAGGTTTCAAAGCAGCCGCCCTGGTCGATGGCGACGTCGACGATGACTGAGCGGGGTTTCATGAGGCTGAGCATGTCGCGGGTGACGAGGTGTGGGGCGACGGCTCCGGGGACCAGGACGGCGCCGATGACCACGTCCGCTTCGCGGAGCTCGTGTTCGAGGATGATCGAGTCGGACATCAGGATCCGGACTCGCGACCCGAAGTATTGGTCGAGTTCGTGCAGGCGATCGAGCGATCGCTCGAGGATGGTCACTTCCGCCTCGGCGCCGAGGGCGATGCGGGTCGCCCCGGTTCCGACTACGCCGCCGCCGATCACGAGGACCCGGGCGGGGGCCACGCCGGTGACTCCGCCCATCAGGATTCCGGGGCCGCCGAGCGGGGCTTGTAGGAAGTAGGCGCCGGCGTGCGCGGCGAGCCGCCCGGCGATCTCGCTCATCGGCGCGAGCAGCGGCAGCCGCCCGTCCGCGGTCTCGACGGTCTCGTAGGCGATCGCTGTCGCCCCGGAGCTCAGGATCGCCTCGGTTTGCGCCCGGTCGGGCGCGAGATGGAAGTAGGTGAACATCGTCAGGTCCGCGTGCATCAGCGGGTACTCCGGCTCGATTGGCTCCTTGACCTTGAGCAGGAGTTCGCTCTGCTGCCACACCTCCGCGGCCGCCGGGAGGATCTGCGCTCCGACCACGGTGTAGGCGTCGTCGGAAAAGCCCGACCCGACACCCGCTCCGGCCTGGACCAGGACCTCGGACCCGAGCGCGACCAGCTGTTGCGCGCCGGCCGGTGTGAGCGCTACCCGCCGCTCGGCCTGCTTGATCTCCTTTACGACACCGATCCGCATCCCATCACCTCACATCTGTTGATTTTCCAGAAGAAGTCACGCCGGTCTCGCGGTGGGCCCGACCGTTGGTCCGGAAGCCCTGGGCGGCTTTGGCTTGCGAGGCGGCGTGTCCGCCGCGCCGGGCACCGGGGTCAGTCGGATGTGGTGTCCGCGCGAGGCGAAATATCCGACCACCATCACCAGCACCCAGATCGGGGCTACGTACAACGCGATCCTGGTGTCGTGGTTGAACGCCAGCAGCACCAGCACCAGCGCGAGGAAGGCCAGCGCGAACCAGTTCCCGCCGGGCGTCAGCGGCATCCGGAACTTGCCCTCCGGGAGTCGGCCGGCGTTCACCACTCTGCGGTAGCGCAAATGCGAGACCATGACCATCCCCCACACGAACAGCCCGCAAACGGTGGCGATGCTCGTGATGTAGGCAAACGCGCTGGCAGGAATGAAGTAGTTCAGCAGGACCCCGCCGAGCATCGCCACGAACGAGACCACCATCCCGGCCGCCGGAACCTTGTGGCGACTGACCTTGCGAAGCGCTGCCGGCGCCTGCCGGAAACCCGCAAGCGTGTACAACATGCGGCCGGTGCTGAAGATGCCGCTGTTGCACGACGACAGCGCCGCAGTCAGCACGACGAAATTCACGATCCCGGCAGCGGTCGGAATGCCCACCTTGGAGAACACCACCACGAACGGGCTCTGCTTGGGATCCAGGTGGTTCCACGCGACGAGCGACATGATGATCACCAGCGCGCCGACGTAGAAGATCAGGATCCGCCAGATCACCTTGTTGATGGCCGACGGGATCGTCTTCTCGGGATTCTGGGCCTCGCCGGCCGTCACCCCGATCAACTCGACCCCCAGAAACGCGAACATCACGATCTGCAAAGCCAAGAACGGCCCGCTGAAACCCTTTGCGAAGAACCCGCCGTGCGACCAGAGGTTCGAGAAGCTCGCGGTATGACTGAGGTCGCTGATGCCCAACAGGATGATCGCCAACCCGAGCAGGATCATGCCGATGATCGTGACCACCTTGATGATCGCGAACCAGAACTCAAACTCGCCGAACACGCCGACCGCGATCAAGTTGACCCCCAACAGCACCACCAACGCCGCCAGCGCGGGAACCCACTGCGGCAGCCCCGGCACCCAATACTGCACATAAATCCCGGCCGCGGTGATCTCCGCCATCGCGATCACCACCCACATCAACCAGTACGTCCACGCGGTCGCGAACCCCGCCCACGGACCAACAAACTCATCGGCATAGGTCGCGAACGAACCCGCCACCGGCCGGTACAGCATCAACTCACCAAGCGCCCGCATGATCAACCAAATCACGACACCAGCGACCGCGTACGCCAACACCAGAGACGGACCGGCCTGCTGGATCGCCTTCGCCGAGCCGAGAAATAGACCCACCCCGATCGCGCCACCGATCGCGATCATCTGGATATGACGCTCCTTCAGCCCACGATGGAGATCCTCGTGACCGCCTCCTCCGGCAATACGACCTGCTGTGCCGTCTCGGGTGCTGTCGCGGGACGATCCATGGGCTCGGCTCCTGACGCGTCGGTTTGCAATGACCTTTCAGATCACCACACGCCGGCCTAGAGCTGGAGCCGGAAGAACACTGCCCGCCGAGGGTAAAGGCGAAGCAGCACGATCATAAACGTCTCGTCAAGCGCATCCGGAGACGGAAGCCATGAGTCAGCCCCCCGATTGGCGGCGCTCGATCTCAGATGCGAGGTAGACAGAGCGAGGCGGCAGTGTAGGATCTGTATCAGCTTCGCCCTAGCCCTCGGCGGGCAATGTTGTTCCGGCTCCAGCACTCGGCCGGTGCGAGCGTGACCTAAACGGTGCACGCAAAACGTTATGCGTCAGGACCCGATCTCGGCTGCCGATGCGCGGCCGGCATCTAGGAGGAGTTATGTCTGAAGCGACGATTGTTGAGGCGGTCCGGACGCCGACTGAGCCCGCCGTTAAGTGGATTTACGATTTCGCCGAGGGATCGCGGGACATGCGCGAGCTGCTGGGCGGCAAGGGTTCAGGCATCGCGGAGATGACGCACGTCCTCGGGCCCGACATCGTGCCAGCCGGGTTCACGATCACAACCGAGGCGTGCGTGGCATACATGCGGGCGGACCGAAGCCCGCCAGAAGGCCTGCCGGAGGCCGTCGCGGAGGCCCTGACGCGCCTGGAGAAGCGCGTTGAGAAGCGCCTCGGGGACCCCGACGACCCACTGCTCGTCTCCGTGCGCAGCGGCGCGCGCGACTCGATGCCGGGGATGATGGACACGGTCCTCAACCTGGGCCTGGGCGACGGCGCCGCGGAGGGGCTCGCGGCGCGCACCGGCAACACGCGCTTTGCGTGGGATTCCTACCGACGGCTCGTGCAGATGTTCGGTGACGTCGTTTGTGGCGTGCCCGGGGCGCGCTTCGAGGACGAGATCGCGAAGATCAAGCGCGAGCTCGGGGTCACCCTCGACACTGAGCTCGACGCCGACGCACTGCGGGAGCTCACGGCACGCTTCCACGCTCTCTACGACTTCCCCCAGGATCCGCGCGAGCAGCTTGACCGCGCCATCCACGCCGTGTTTGACTCGTGGATGGGAGAGCGGGCGGTGGCCTACCGGCGCATCAACGGTATTCCCGATGATTGGGGCACGGCGGTCAACGTGCAGCAGATGGTGTACGGCAACAAGGGTCCGACGTCGGGCTCCGGCGTGGCTTTCTCGCGCAACGAGATAACCGGCGCGCCCGAGCCGAGCGGCGACTTCCTGATCGATGCCCAGGGCGAGGACGTCGTCTCGGGCGTGCGCACGCCGCGCGACCTCTCCGAGCTGTCCGACTGGATGCCTGAAGTCCACACGCGACTGGGCGAGATCCTGCGCGGACTCGAGCACCACTACAAGGACATGCAGGACACCGAGTTCACGGTCGAAGAGGGCCGGCTGTACATGCTGCAGACGCGCAACGCCAAGCGTCCGGCGCAGGCCGCGGTGCGGTTCGCCTTCGACGCCGTCGAGGAAGGGCTGCTGACCCCGGCGGAGGCGATCAACACGATCGAGGCTCGCTCGCTGCACGCGCTCCTGCACCCGACGTTCGACCCCACTGCGAGCTATGACGTCATCGCGCGCGGCGTGGCCGCCTCGCCGGGAGCGGCCAAGGGCGCCATCGTGTTCACGGCACCGGAGGCGGTGGCGGCCGCCGAGGACGGTCGCGACGTCATCCTCGTGCGACCGTTTACCGAAGCCGACGATGTCGCGGGCTTTCACGCCGCCAAGGGCATCCTCACCTCCGAAGGCGGCAAGGCCTCGCACGCCGCGCTCGTGGCGCGTGGGATGGGCCGCCCGGCGGTCACCGGCGCCGCCGACCTGGACATCGACCTCCAGGCCCGCGAGGTGCGCGTCGACGGTCGCGTCCTCCACGAAGGCGACCTGATCGCGATTGACGGCACGGCCGGTGCCATCACGCTCGAGGACGTCCCGCTGGTCACGCCGGACGTCGACCCCCGCTTCGACACCGTGCTCGGCTGGTGCGACGAGCTGCGCACGCTCGGCGTGCGAGCCAACGCGGACACTCCCGAGGACGCGCGTCGCGCCCGAGGCTTCGGCGCCGAGGGCATCGGGCTGTGCCGGACCGAGCACATGTTCATGGCCGCCGACCGCATGCCCAAGATGCAGATCATGATCATGGCCGACGACGAGGCCGGGCGCCGCGCCGTGCTGGATCAACTGCTCCCGCTGCAGCAGGAGGACTTCGAGGGCATGTTCGAGGCGATGGAGGGCGTGCCGGTCACGATCCGGCTGCTCGACCCGCCGCTGCACGAGTTCATGCCCGACCGCTTCGAGCTCGTGGAGCAGATCACGGCGGCGCGGCTGACCAACGCCCCCGAGCTGGGAAAGCTCGAGCACACGCTCGAGCGCTTGCGGGCGCTCGAGGAGGGCAACCCCATGCTCGGCACGCGCGGGGTCCGGCTGGGACTCGTGCACCCGGAGATTTACGAGATGCAGGCCCGGGCGATCTTCCGCGCGACGCGCGCCGTCCGCGAGCGCACTGGCCGCGCGCCGCGCGTCGAGATCATGATCCCGCTCGTCGCCTACGTCCGCGAGTTCGAGCTAGCGCGCGACCTCGTGCTGCGCGTCGGCGTCGAGGAGGGCTTCGCGATCGGTCGCGAGTTCGGCATCGGCACGATGATCGAGCTCCCACGCGCGTGCTTCGTGGCGGGCGAGATCGCCCGGCACGCTGAGTTCTTCTCCTTCGGGACCAACGACCTCACGCAGACCGCCTTGGGGTTCTCGCGCGACGACATCGAAGCGCGAATCGTCCCGCAATACGTCGACATGGGAATCGTCGAGCGCTCCCCATTCGCCACGATCGATGAGCTGGGCGTCGGCGAGCTCGTGCGGATCGCCGTCGAGCGTGGTCGCGCCGCGCGGCCCGGGCTGGAGGTTGGCATCTGCGGCGAGCACGGCGGCGATGCCGCCTCGATCCGCTTCTTCCACTCGGCCGGGCTCGACTACGTCAGCTGCTCGCCGTTCCGCGTTCCGATCGCGCGGGTGGCGGCCGCCCAAGCAGCGATCGCGGCACCCGGTAGTGAGAGGTAGGGCGGCATTCGGCCCGCCCAAGCTGCGACGAATCAACCCTGAGGAGAGGAACGATATGCCGGCCCTGCAACATGTAAATGTCGAGGCGATGGATCCTCTGCGCTTCGAGTCGGTGCTCTCGGTAGGGGAGTTCGAATCGTTGCGCTACTTGATCACCGACGCCGCTCGCGGGCTCCACGGCCGCGTCATCTGGAACGTGAACTCGACCGCAAACGGCGGCGGTGTCGCCGAGATGCTGCGGCCGCTGCTCGGATATTGCCGAGGCCTGGGCGTCGACGCCCGGTGGGCGGTTGTCTCCGGCGGTCCCGAGTTCTTCGTGATCACCAAGCGCATTCACAATCGCCTGCACGGGTTCGCAGGAGACGGTGGTCCGCTGGGCGCCGCCGAGCATGAGATCTACGACCAGACCCTGCTCGCCAACGCCGCCGAGCTGGTCGAGCTCGTGCATCCGGAGGACGTCGTGATCCTCCACGATCCCCAAACCGCCGGTCTCGCGCAGTCAGTGCGCCAGGCGGGCGCGACGGTGATCTGGCGCTGCCACGTCGGTCTCGACAGCGCGACCGACCACGCCCGTGATGCATGGAGCTTCCTGCGCGGGTACGTGGTGGAGGCTCATCGGTTCGTGTTCTCGCGTGGGGGGTTTGCGTGGGAGGGTCTGCCCCGCGAGAGGATCACGGTGATCCACCCGTCGATCGACGCCTTCTCTCCGAAGAACGCGGATCAGAGCACCGAGCAGTCGCGGGCGATCCTCTCGAAGGCGGGCATAGTCCCCCAGTACGGCACTGACCCGGCGACGTTCACGCGCTCGGACGGCACGCCAGGCCGCGTCGACCGCCGGGCGACGATCGTCGAGGACGAGCCGCTCGGACCTGAAGACAGGCTGGTCGTGCAGGTCTCGCGCTGGGACGGCCTCAAGGACCCGCTGGGTGTGCTCGGCGCCTTTGCCCAGCACGTCGACCCTGCCAGCGGGGCGCATCTGCTGCTGGCCGGTCCATCGACGGAAGCGGTCGCCGACGATCCCGAGGGGGCGCAAGTGCTCGCTTCGGTGATCGACGCGTGGCATGCGCTGCCCGGCGAGGTGCGACGTCGTGTCCATTTGGCTTCGCTGCCGATGGAGGACAGCGAGGAGAACGCGGCGATCGTCAATTCTGTGCAACGGGCCGCCAGCGTGGTGATTCAGAAGAGCCTCGCCGAGGGCTTCGGGCTGACGGTTGCCGAGGCGATGTGGAAGGAGCGGCCGGTCGTCGCAAGCCGGATCGGCGGTATCCGGGACCAGATCGACGACGGCCGATCGGGTCTGTTGATCTCGGACCCCCGTGACCTCAGGAAGGTGGGCGACGCCGTCGGAGGGCTGCTCGCCGACCGAGAACGCGCGGACCGGATGGGAGCCGCCGCTCGCGTCCGGGTGCAGCAGCACTTCCTTGGTCCACAGCACCTGGGCCGGTACTTCGAGGTGATCCAGCGACTGGCGTCCGAGCGCGTATTGGCGTAAGACCCGGCTCGCCTGCTATCAGGCTGTTGCGTACGCGGCGGCAATGTCGAGCGTCGAAAGCACGCCTGCCGGGTAGCGCTGGCGGCGTCGACAACGATCAGGTGGGACACACCCGCGGGGCAGAAACCTGCGGACTAAGCCGCACCTTCTGCCCAACGTTTACCGACTGGCCTTGGAGACACTGTAACATTTGACTCGGCTTCGCCCTAAGCCTCGGCGGGCCACTGGCTTTTCCGGCTCCAAAGACTCGGCCGGCGTGTGTGTGACCTTCAGCGGTCATCGCGTAACCCCCATTAGGAGCCGAGTCCATGCATCGTTCACCGCAAGCGCTCGATCGTCGGCGGCGGTGCCCACACCTTAGTCCCGCGGGTACGAACTGGAGTTGCCGATGGTGTTTGTGATTGATGATAGGACCGCCGAGACCGCCGAGACCGCCGAGACCGCCGAGACCGGGCGGGGAGTGGGCTGGTCGGCTGGATGGCTTTGTGGAGCGTGCTGGCGTTGCTGCTGTTGCGTTGCGAGCTCTCGATCAGGTGGCGGTGGATCGGATCGTGAGGGCGATGACGCATTGCGGGGCTGGAGAACGCGATTGATCTTGCCGAGTTGGCTATGGAGGAGACGCAGTTTGGGGTGCTCGAGGACAAGGTCATCAAGAATTACATCGCCACCGAGTTTCTGTATGACTATCTCAAGGACAAGAAGTCGGTTGGGATCATCGACGAGGACCGCGAGCGCGCGATTCAGTATGTCGCGGAGCCGATCGGTGTGGTGCTTGCGCTGCTGCCGATAACCAATCCGACGTCGACTGCGTTGTTCAAGTCGATCGTCGCGGCCAAGACGCGCAACGCGCTGATTATGAGACCGTCGGCTCGTGCCGCTCGCTGTGCGGGCCGCGCCGCGGAGCTATTGCAGGAGGCGGGCGAAGCCGCCGGGCTGCCGCCTAACGCGTTGCAGGTGATCCCGGACCCGTCGCTGGACGTCTCCCAGTATCTGTTCCATCATCCCGGCGTCGATTTCATCTGGACGACCGGAGGTCCGAAGGCGGTTGCCGCCGCTAACGCGGCCGGCAAGCCGTGCCTCAGTGTCGGCTCGGGCAACGCGCCCGTGTACCTGCACCGGAGCGCTGACGTGAGCATGGCGGTGGTCGACATCCTGGTCTCGAAGACGTTCGACTCGTCGGTCATCTGCCCTGCGGAGCAGACGTGCGTGATCGACGAGCCGATCTACGACGCTGTGATCGAGGAATTCCGACGGATGGGGGCACGGCTGCTGAACGATGATGAGACCAGCGCGCTGGCGCGCAAGTCGTTCGGCGATGACGGCCGGATCGAGTTCAGCGTGCTCGGCCAGTCCTGCTCGACGCTGGCGGCGTTGGCCGGCTTTGATGTTGACGACGCCGACAAGGTGCTGCTTGCGCCGCTGCCCGCGGATCTGGACGAGCTTGCGGTCCATCCGTTCATCGCCGAGAAGTTGATGCCGGTGCTGGGTGTCGTCCGCTCGCCGTCGGTCGAGCACGCGATCGCCGCGTGCGAGCTGGTTACCGAGCACGACGGGCTCGGCCATACCTCGGCCGTTTATGCCACCGACGACTCCGTGATCGATCGGTTCGCGCTCGCGATCCGCACTGGCCGGATCCTCGTCAACGCGCCCACGGCGGTCGGGGCGTTGGGCGGCATCTACAACGCGATGCCGCCGACCTTCTCGCTCGGCTGCGGCACCTGGGGCGGATCGAACACGACCGACAATGTCAATTATCGAAACCTGCTGAACATCAAGGCCGTCTCTCGCCGGCAGGCACCCTCGCAGTGGTTCCGGGTTCCGTCGGACACCTACTTCAATCCCGGTGCGCTGGAGAACCTGAGGCTGCTCGGGGGCCGGCGGCCGATGATCGTGACCGACGGACTGACTGAGGCTCGGGGAGTCGCCGATCAGGTGCGCGGTTATCTGCTCACCGATTCGGTGCATGTCTTCTCCGCGGTCGAGCCGGAGCCGACCGAGGCCCAGATTCGCGCCGGGGTGCAGGAGCTCGGCCGCGTGGACGCCGATGTGATCATCGCCGTCGGCGGAGGGTCGGTGATGGACGCCGCCAAGGCGATGCGGCTGTTCCATGAGAGCCCAGAGTTGAACCTGCATGAGCTCTCGTTGCCGTTCCTCGATGCGCGCAAGCGGATCGCATCGTTCCCCCAGATCGAGCACTCGATCCGGCTGATCGCGGTGCCGACGACTGCCGGGACGGGCTCGGAGGTCTCCCCGGCCGCCGTCGTCAGCGTCGGTAACCGGAAGGTTACGCTGGTCGATTATTCGCTTGTGCCCGACGTCGCCGTGGTCGATCCGACCCTGACGCTTTCGATGCCGCAGGAGATCACCGCCGACACAGGGATCGACGCGCTTACCCACGCGTTGGAGGCGGCCGTGTCGATCTTCGCCTCGCCGTTCACCGACGCTTTCTGCATGCAGGCCGTCAACCTGATCCTCGACGCGCTGCCACGCGCCTACCATGACGGCTCGGATCTGAAAGCACGCTCGGCGATGGCTAACGCCGCGACGATCGCCGGGCTCGCGTTCTCCAACGCGTTCGTCGGTCTCAACCATGCCCTGGCCCACGCCGTCGGCGCTCGCTTCGGCATCGCCCACGGCCGCGCCAACGCGATCTTCCTGCCCCACGTCCTGCGCTACAACGCGTCGCTGCCGACCAAGTTCATGCCCGCGCCCGGCTATTCCGCCTACGTCGCGCCCCAGAAGTACGCGCAGATCGCCTGGATCCTCGGCATCGGCGGCAGCTCCGAATCCGACCGGCGAGAGCAGCTGTTCGATCGCGTGCAGCAGCTACTGGCCGAGGTCGGCGAGCCCGCCTCCCTGGCCCAGCTCGGCATTGCGCGCGCGGAATTCGAGGACTCCCTGCCCGGGCTTGCCAAGACGGCCTTCACCGACCCGAGCATGCGCACCAACCCGCGGATCCCGCTCATCAGCGAGATCACCGAGCTGCTTCAAATCGGCTTCACCGGCTGACCGCGTTACAACCGACCTCAACGACCGACCCCGCAAGACAAGGATGGTTCAAATGGATTTGGGATACAACGGCAAGCTCTACGTCCTCGCGTTTGACCATCGCGGGTCGTTCCAGAAGAAGATGTTCGGAATCGAGGGCGACCCCACGCCCGAAGAGACGGAGACGATCGCCGACGCCAAGCGTTTGATCTTCGAGGGCGTCCTCGAGGCCGTAAGGCGAGGCGCCGAGCCAGGCGCGGCCGGCGTGCTCGTCGATGAGCAGTTCGGCTCGGATATCCCCCGACGCTCGCGCGAGCACGGGCTCATGTTGGCGATGCCGGTCGAGAAGTCTGGTCAGAATGAGTTCGACTTCGACTACGGCGAGGACTTCGGCGCGCACATCGAGAAGTTCGACCCGGACTTCTCCAAGGTGCTCGTCCGCTACAACCCCGAGGACGACCCGGTGCTGAATGAGCGCCAGCTGGGACGCCTCAAGCGGCTGGCCGACTGGCTGCACGAACACGACCGTAAGTTCCTGTTCGAGCTGCTCGTGCCGGCCACCGACGAGCAGCTCGCGAAGCTCGGCGGCGACACCGACCGTTATGACGCGGAGCTGCGACCGGAGCTGATGCGACGCGCGATCGAGGACATCCAGAACGCCGGGATCGAGGTCGACGTCTGGAAGATCGAGGGCGTCGACGAGAGCGAGGATGCCGCGATGCTCGCCCGCCAGACGCGCTCGGGCGAGGGCCGCGAGGGCGTGGCCTGCGTGCTGCTCGGGCGCGGCGCCTCGGCTGCGAAGGTCGAGCAGTGGCTCGAGGCGGCCGCGCCGATTGACGGCTTCATCGGCTTCGCGATCGGCCGCTCGATCTGGTGGGACGCGCTGAAGGCGTTCCTCTCAGGCGAACTCGAGCGAGACGCGGCCGCCTCGGAGATCGCCGAGAACTACCTGCACTTCGTTCACGTGTACGAGGGGCAGAAGGTTCACTGACAGTCATGCGCATCGGTCTGCTCACGGGAGGCGGGGACTGTCCCGGACTGAACGCCGTGATCCGTGCTGTCGTGCGCAAGGCGATCGATGGCTACGGAGATCAGGTGACGGGCTTTCGCGACGGCTGGCGTGGAGTTCTGGAAGACTCGTTCGAGGAGCTCACGATCGAGTCAACGCGCGGGATCCTGCCGCGGGGAGGGACGATTCTCAGGAGCTCGCGCACGAACCCGTATAAGCGGGAGGACGGTCCGCAGAAGGTGCGAGCGACGCTCGCGGGCCACGGGGTCGATGCTCTGATCGCGATCGGGGGCGAGGATACGCTGGGCGTTGCCAACCGGCTATCTGGCGAGGGAGTCCACGTGATCGGCGTGCCGAAGACGATCGACAACGATCTCGGCGCGACTGACGTGACGTTCGGCTTCGACACTGCGCTACAGGTCGCGACCGAGGCGATCGACCGTCTTCACACCACCGCCGAGAGCCACAACCGGATCCTCGTCGTGGAGGTGATGGGCCGCCACGCCGGCTGGATCGCGTTGCATTCGGGTCTCGCCGGCGGCGCGGACGTGATCCTGATCCCGGAGATCCCGTTCGACATCGACGAGGCCTGCCGGCATATCCGCCGACGGCACGAGCGGGGTCGCTACTTCTCGATCGTCGTGGCCGCAGAGGGCGCCGTCCCGAAGGAAGGCACGATGGAGCTGACCGCGGGCGAGCTCGATGAGTTCGGCCATCCGCGGCTCGGCGGGATCGGCGTACGGCTCGAGCAGGAGATCGAGCAGCGGACCGGCTTCGAGACACGGGCCACGGTGCTCGGGCATGTCCAGCGCGGGGGCACGCCGACGGCGTTCGACCGCGTGCTCGCGACGCGCTTCGGACTGGCCGCGATGGACGCCGTGCACGACGGCGCCTGGGGCATGATGGTCGCGCTGCGTTCAACCAACATCGAGCTGGTGGCGCTGTCCGACGCCGTCGCGCAGCTGCGCACCGTCCCGGTCGAGGAGTACGAGCGCTACGGGGTGCTGTTCGGATGAGCCGTCCGACCGCCGCCCTCATCGGATTTGCCCCGTGGGTGCTGGTGCATGCGCACGCTTGACGACCTTGATCCCGAGGGCAAGCGCGTGCTCGTGCGCGTGGACTTCAACGTCCCGTTGGACGATCGGCAGCGCATCACCGACGACGTCCGCATCCGCGCCGCGCTCCCGACGCTCGAGGAGCTGCGGTCGCGCGGCGCGCGGCAGCTGATCCTGGCCGCTCATCTCGGGCGGCCGAAGAACCGCGAGCCGGACCTGTCGCTGAAGCCTGCGGCCGAGCGCCTGAGCGAGCTGCTCGGGGTCGAGGTCGCGCTGGCGCCGAGCCTCGACGAGCTGCCCGACGGCGAGGTGGTGATGCTCGAGAACGTCCGTTACGAGCCGGGGGAGACCAAGAACGATCCCGAGCTGGCCGAACGCTACGCCGCGCTCGCCGACCTGTACGTCAACGACGCGTTCGGCGCGGCGCACCGCGCCCACGCCTCCACCGAGGCGGTCGCGCACCTGCTCCCGTCGGCCGCGGGCCGCCTGATGGAACGCGAGGTGCGGACGCTGAAGGGCATCCTCGAGGACCCGAAGCGCCCACTGGTGGCGGTCATGGGCGGGGCCAAGGTGACCGACAAGATCGGCGTGCTCGACGTTTTCCTCGACCGTGCGGACATCGTGCTGGTCGGCGGCGCGATGTGCTTCCCGTTCTTCAAGGCGCAGGGCCACGAGGTCGGCGACTCGTTGTGCGAGCGCGAAGGCATCGAGCCCGCGCGCGCGGCGCTCGAGAAAGGTGGCGACAAGCTACGACTCCCGAGCGACCTGGTGGCCGGGCGCGAGTTCTCGGCCGACACCGAGGTCTCCTCGCTCGACGGCGTTGACGTCCCCGCCGGCTGGATGGGGCTCGACATCGGCCACTCATCGGCGGAGGCCTATGCCGCCGTGATCGCGGACGCCGGGACGGTGTTCTGGAACGGGCCGATGGGCGCGTTCGAGCTGGACCCATTCGCCGCCGGCACGCGTCGCGTGGCTGAGGCCGTCGCTCAGTGCCACGGCACGACGGTCGCCGGCGGCGGCGACTCGGCCGCGGCGCTGGCTCAGTTCGGCCTCGCCGATGACATCGACCACCTCTCCACCGGTGGCGGCGCGTCGCTCGAGCTCATGGAAGGCAAGGAGCTGCCCGGGGTGGTGGCGCTGTCATGAGCCCGGAGCGCATCTCTTTCATCGCCGGCAACTGGAAGATGTACAAGACGATCGAGGAGGCCGAGCAGTACGTGCGGGCGCTGCTACCCAAGGTCGCCTCTGCGGACGGCGTCGAGGTTGGGATCTGCGTCCCCTTCCTGGCGCTCGCGCCGACGGTCGACTCTACGCGGGGCTCCCGCGTCGAGGTGTTCGCCCAGACGATGCACCAGGCGCAGGAGGGCGCGTTCACGGGCGAGGTGTCGCCGACGATGCTGACCGAGATCGGCGTTCACGGCGTCGTGCTCGGCCACTCCGAGCGCCGGCAGCTGTTCGGGGAGACGGACGGCGCGCTGGCGCTGAAGGTCCCGGCTGCGCTCCAGGCCGGGCTGGTCCCGATCCTCTGCGTGGGGGAGACCGAGGAGGAGCGCGAGCGCGGCGACACCGAGCGCAAGCTGCGACACCAGGTCCAGGAGGGCCTCGGCAAGGTGCCCGTCGAGCGGCTGCCGGAGGTCGTGCTCGCCTACGAACCAATCTGGGCGATCGGGACGGGCCTCACCGCCACGACTGAGCAGGCGCAGGAGACGGTGGCATTCGTGCGCGCGTTGGTGCAGGACATCGACAAGTCCGCGAGCCAGGCGGTCCGGATCCTCTATGGCGGTTCGCTCAAGCCAGAGAACGCCGAGGAGCTGCTCGGCCTCCCCGACGTCGACGGGGCGCTCGTCGGCGGCGCGAGCCTCGACCCCGAGTCGTTCGCGCACATCGTCGAGCTCGCGTGCGGGGTCGTCGCCGCCGGGCCATGATGAGGATCCCCCGGAGAGTGGCGCTCGAATCCGGGCGGCTCGCGACGGCGAGCACGGCACTGTTCATCTCCGCCAGGGCCTAGCGTCGACGATCGGCGGACTCGGAATTCAAATCGACAAGGACACTGCGACGCGCACTGTGATCGAAAGCGCAACAAAGGACCGCGATGCCCGCGAATGATCAGCTAACGGCGCTCGACGCTACGTTCCTGGAGCTCGAGCAGGCCGATGACAGCGCCGTGATGCACATTGGCGGAGCGCTTTTGTTCGAGCCGCTTCCCGGCGGTCGGACGCCGGCGATCGGGAAGGTGCGCGAGCACCTCGAACAGCGCCTGGACCTGTTGCCGCGCTACCGGCAAAAGCTCGGCGCGGCTCGCACCGGGGGGCTTTCCTGGCCCTCGTGGGAGAGCGATCAGCGCTTTGAGATCGAAGCACACGTCCGCCACGCGACGCTCCCGTCGCCAGGTGATGAGTGCGAGTTCCTGGACTGGATCTCGGACTACTACTCACACCGCCTGGACCGCAGCCGTCCGCTGTGGGAGATGGTGCTGCTCGACGGTCTTCCCGATGGCCGCTGGGCGTTGGTGTGTAAGACCCATCACTGCCTGGTCGACGGCGCCGGCTCCGTCGGCGCGGTCGACCTACTGCTCGACGCGGAGCCCGCGCCGCGCGAGCCCTCAGCGCCCCACCCCGCGCGCGTGTCGGCCTCCGTCGAGGCTTCGCATGGATGGCTCTCATATCTAACGGCGCCCCTGGGCCTGGTGGCCGGCACGGGCCTCGCGGCCGCCCGCGCGGGCGCGCATGCAGTCATGCATCCGCGGGAGGGTTTGCAGCGCTCGCGCGCGGTGATCGATCTGCTCGTCCGAGACGAGCTGATCGCGGCGCCGGGCTCGAGCCTAAACGTGCCGATCGGCGCGACACGAAGGATTGCGGTCGTTCACGTCGAGCTCCAGGAGCTGCAGAAGATCCGTGCGGCACTTGGGGGCAAGATCAACGATGTCGTGTTGTGTGCGGCCACCGGCGGGCTGCGCGAGCTGCTGCTCGCTCGCGGCGAGGATCTGCCGCACCAGGGCCTTCGCGCAATGGTCCCTGTCAACATCCGTAGCGTCGGAGACCAGGGCGAGCTCGGCAACAAGGTCTCATCGCTGTTCGTCGACCTGCCGGTGGCCGAGGCTGACCCGCAGCGCCGCTACGAGCTGGTGAGCGCTGCGGCGCGGGAGCGCAAGGCCGGCGGGCAGGCGCAGGCAGCCAGCGAGCTGACCGGGCTGACCGAGCTAGCGCCGCCGGTGCTCCATGCCGGCCTCGCGCGCATGCTGTTTGCGAAGCGACTGTTCAACCTCACGATCACCAACGTCCCCGCCTCGCCTCGTCGTCTGTATGCGTTCGGCGCGACGATGGTCGACGTCGTGCCGATCGTGCCGCTCGCGGCCGAGCACGCGCTCGGGATCGCCGTTGTCTCGTACGCCGGCGAAATGACATTCGGGTTATGCGCCGATCGCGGCACCGTGCCCGATCTCGATGTACTCACCGACGGCATCGTCACGTCCCTGCGCGAGCTAACCGCGCTGGCGCACGCGACACCGGCGGCGCATTAGACGCGCGCGGTCAGCGGCCCTCGACACGTCGCCTGAGCTCGTCGGGGCGGCCGTTGACGAGGATCGCTCGCGTCGCCGCCTCCACCGGCCCTCGGATGACCAGTCCGAGCATCCGGCCGGGATTGGCGTCGAGCCTGTAGCTCGCGCGCGTGCGCCCGCTGCCGAGATCCTCGAGCTCCCAGACACCCTCGACCGACTTCATGTCGCCTTTCTCCTGCGTCCACGAAAGACGCGTCGGCCCCTTTGGGCGGTCGTCCAGGACGTGATGGGCGACCGTCCGGGTCGCGCAGATGTCCCATCACGACTCTCCAATCTGCGTTGGAATTAACTGCCCCTGGGTGCCCACCGCTTCGCTTGAGTAGAGCGCTCCGGCGCACAGTGCCGTCAGCTGATCGATCTCGGTCGTCCCCAGTGTGCGGCCAAGCGCGAACCAGCGATCCGCGAATTCCTCGACCATTGCGGTGAGCGCGATCGCCGTGATTTCCAGGTCGAGTTCTTCATTGACGTGTCTGAGCTCGCGGTCGCGTGCGAGTAGGCGGCATAGCTGCTCGACGATCGATTCCCTGATACGCGCGCGCAGTTCGTCGACCTCGGGATGGATCGCGCTTGCGTGATCCCAGGTCCGAACAACGTCCCACCACTCGCTGTAGGTGCGAAAGAAAATGGTCAGCCGGGCGCGGATCGCGTCGCGCGGAGATTGTCGCTCGGCGCCGGCGAGCGGCGCGACCGCGGCGCCGTAGATCGCGTTCGCGGCCTGCTGGGTCAGCGCCAACAGGGCGTCGCGCTTGTCGTCGAAGTACGTATAGAACGTTCCGTGACTCGTGCTCGCCAGCGCAACGATGTCAGCGACCCGGGTCGAGGCGTAGCCGAGTTTCGCGAACGACTCCCGCGCGGCGGCCAAGAGCCGTTCGCGCGTCGGTCCGCTAGTCCGCTTCGTCCGCCGCCCCGTGGCTTCGCGAGTCCCGCCATTTGTCTCTCGCACGTCGGTCGATGTCATTCCAGAACGGTACTCCATGAGCATGACGACGACGTCGACGTCAAGTCGGTAAAAGATGCGCGGCTTTTGCTCGACTTGCGGGACCGGAGCTGGTATGGTTGATACCGATGTCAACGTCAACAGCACCGGTGAAGCGGCGCGCAGCGCAGCACAAGGGCAACGGCCGACCGGCCCCCGTGCCAGCTGCGGGCTACGCCCGGCCGGCCCCCGAGCCAGCTGCAGTGGCCAAGCCCGCGAGTGCCAAGCCCCAATCCCAGAGTCCAATCCAAGGCCTCATCGCTAAGCGCGTCGCCGCCGCCACCGAACACGCGCTCGACGGCCCCAATCAAAAACTGATGCGCGCCCAGAAGCCTGTCTGGGATGCCCTCAATAAGTACTACTTCCGGCTGGAGACGTCCGGTTGGGACCGACTGCCGGGGGAGACGTCGCTGCTCATCGGAAATCATTCAGGAGGGTCGCTGACGATGGACGCTTGGACGTTCGTGTTCGGTTGGTGGCTGCGATTCCGCACCGAGCGCGTGCTTCATCCGACCGCGCACGATGTCCTGATGGCCGCGCCCGGACTCGGCGACTACTTCCGCCAGGTCGGCGTGATTCCAGCCTCCCGTCCCGGCGTCACCGCAGCACTCGGCGCCGGGTGCGATGTGATCATCTGGCCGGGGGGAGACGTCGACGCGATGCGCAACTGGCGCAAGCGCGATCAGGCTGTCCTCGGCGGCCGCAAGGGCTTCGTGCGCCAGGCGATCCGCTCAGGCGTCCCGATTGTGCCCGTGGCCAGTGTCGGCGGCCATGACACCGTCTTCGTCCTATCTGAGGGCCAATGGATCGCGAACGGCCTCGACCGCATTTCGGGGCTGAAACGCAAGCTTCGCGGGACCCGGCTGCCGATCGTGCTCGGGATCCCCTTCGGCCTGACGATCGAGACCATTCCGACCCACCTTCCGCTGCCCGCGAAGATCCGCACCGAGCTGCTCGACCCGATCTACGTCGACAACGACCCGGAGCGGGTCAATGATCGCGAGTACGTCAACTCGATCTACCTCGAGGTCGAATCCGCGATCCAGAACGGAATGGATCGGCTCGCCAAGCAGCGACGCTTCCCGATCTTCGGGTAATCGTCGTCTAGCGACCGTTCAGCGTGTCGCGCAGCGCGTCGAGGCTGCTGTACCGCGGGCGCCAGCCGAGTTCCCGCTTGGCTTTGCTCGCGTCCATGATCGCTGGGTGCGACATCGACTCCGCCCAACCCGGCGAACGCCGGGGCGAAAGGCAGGGCGAAGCAGAGCGGCGATGCCGCACGCGGTCGCGCGTACGAGCCGCGCCGGGGCCGGGATCGGCGTGAGGCCGAGTTCGCGTAGAACCTGCGCGCCGCTCAACACGCCGTCACCGGTGATGTTGTAGACGCCGGGCGCCCCGACGCCGACGATGCAGAGCAGGAACGCCCGCCCGACGTCCTCCTCGTGGATGAACTGGATCGGAACCGGTAGCGTGATCACCGGGAGCGGCAGCCGGCCCGCCAGGCCAACGATCCGCCGGACAAGCGGCGCGAGCGGTCCAGGTACAAAAGACTTGGCGCCTACGGCATCGGGTCCGAGCACGATCGGCGGGCGCAGTAGGTAAAGCCCGAGCCCGGGATGGCAGGCGGCCTCTTCGGAGAGCAGCCGCTCGATCTCCGCCTTCTCCTGAGCGTAAAAAGATGGGCGGCCGGCCGAGCCGGCCAGTCTTCGGTCATCCCGACCGGGTTATCGCGATGGACCCGTATGCGGCGACTGATCATGAAAGCGAGATGGGCCACGACGTCGGCGCCCTCGAAGACCGGTAACCGCAACGGTGAGGTTGGAGTCGGGTATTGCCACGCTGCGTGCGTCTGCTACGTCAGCGCGCCGGCGAAGGCCGGCGCGCTCGAAGCCAGTCGGGGTTGTGTCAGGTCTTGGCCAGTGGCCAGACGGGGAGCACAGCCCGGCCGTAGGAGTACTCGCAGAGCTCCGCCAACGCCAGATAGAAGGCGAGCGCCGCCGCCACGATGCCGGTGATGCCGCCGATCTTGATCAGGTTGGCGTGACCGCCGTAGTTGCCCACGGCGAGCAACACGAACGTCACCAGGACGGTGCCGAGCGCCACGACGACGGTGACACTCGTGCGGAAGGACGCGAGCCACAGCACGAGGACCAGTGGGATGAACGCGTATAGGAGCAGGCCCAGTGCATGCCCTGCCTGCGCCGCCGGCACCTCTTTCAAGTACCACTGGAGGATCGCGGCCAGCGAGATCCAAAAGGCGCCGAAGGACGAAAACAACACGCCCTGGAAGGTGTTGCCGTTCCGCATTTGGATGAGCCCTCCGATCAGCTGTGTGGTGCCGCCGAAGATCAGGCCGACGCTGAACACCACGGGCGCCACGGTCGCGGTGACCGCTTTCGCGTTGATCAGGCTCAGCATGAGCGTGACGACGGCGAAAGCCAGCAACGAGAGCGGCCCTGCGTTGCCCCAGCCGGAAGCGGCTACGCGCCGATCGGCGCCAAATTCGGGGTCGAGCCCCGTTGAGCGCTCCGTTGCGCTCAGCGTTTTGCGGGGGCGATCGTTTATCGGTGATGGTTGCCATGACTTGATCCTCTCTGGGTGCGCCGAGATCCTCGGCGCACAGTGCCGTTTGATCGAGCGGTGAAGCGTGGAGGTGGAACTGCTGGGCTCCTGAGGCCTACGGTCTACGCTGACCTCGGTGAGACCGACGCTGCATAGCGGCCGAGCGCTGGAGCCGAAAAGATCGCCCGCCGAAGGATTGAGGCAAAGCGCACTTTCACCATACACCCGAACGACCACGAGCGCAAAGGCCGTCGGCCGAACTCCGGGGCGATACGCTACGGCCAGTCGAGTCATGAGCGTGATCGAAGTCATCCACGGCCGCCAGATCCTTGACAGCCGCGGCAATCCCACCGTCGAGGTCGACGTGCGGCTCGTGGGCGGCGCGACCGGCCGGGCGGCAGTCCCTTCGGGCGCGTCCACAGGGTCGCGTGAGGCGCTCGAGCTGCGCGACGGCGGCAGCGCCTACCGCGGAAAGGGCGTCACACAAGCAGTCGCGAACGTCAACGGCGAGATCGCGGATGCGGTCCGCGGACGGGATGTGTCGGATCAGCGGGCGCTCGACGAAGCGCTGATCGAGCTCGACGGCACGGAGGACAAGTCACGCTTGGGCGCCAATGCTCTGCTGGGCGTATCGATGGCTGCAGCTCGTGCCGCCGCCGCAGAGGCTGGCCAGCCACTGTGGCGGTATCTCGGCGGTGATGACGCGCACGTGCTCCCCGTCCCGGCGATGAACGTCCTCAACGGCGGTGTCCACGCGGACAATCCAGTCGACTTCCAGGAGTTCATGGTTGCTCCGATCGGGGCCGGCTCGTTTGCTGAGGCGCTTCAGATGGGCGCAGAGGTCTACCAGGAGCTCAAAGCCACGCTCAGACAGCGCGGGCTGTCATCGGCCGTGGGCGACGAGGGTGGCTTCGCGCCCAGCTTGGACTCGAACGAGGCGCCGCTCGAGCTGCTCGTCGCGGCGATCGAGGCGGCCGGCTACCGCCCTGGAGACGACGTCGCGATCTGTCTCGACCCGGCGGCGAGCGAGTTCTTCCACGACGGTCGCTACGAGCTCGCGTGCGAGGGCCGGTCGTTGTCGAGTGCGGAGATGATCGAGCTCTGGGCCGACATCTCGGCGCGCTATCCGTTGCTGTTCCTCGAGGACGGGCTGGCCGAGGGCGATTGGGACGGATGGAAGCAGCTCACCGACCTGGTCGGTGACCGCCTGCAGCTTGTGGGCGACGATGTCTTCGTCACCAACCCAGCCATCCTGCGCAAGGGCATCGAGCGCGGGATCGCGAACAGCGTCCTGATCAAGCTCAACCAGATCGGAACGCTCACCGAGACGCTGGACACGATTGCGCTGGCCCGCGACGCCGGCTACCGATGCGTGATCTCGCACCGCTCGGGCGAGACGGAGGACACGTTCATCGCGGACCTCGCGGTCGCAACCGGCGTCGGCCAGATCAAGACGGGCGCTCCCGCGCGCTCCGAGCGTGTGGCTAAATACAACCAGCTGCTGCGGATCGAGGAGGAGCTTGGGGACGAGGCTCGCTACGCGGGTCGCGACCACTGGGAATGACGCGGGAAGCGAACGGGATCCCAGCCGAGCTGCGGTTCAGCGTGAATTACGGACGGCGAGTGGTCACGGCTCGAGCAATGAGCGGCCGCCCATCTTGGGTGACGGCTCCATCCTGAGCAGCGCAAGCACCGTCGGCGCAACGTCGGCCAGGGTTCCCTCGGCGCGCAGGCCGATGCCGCGCGCCGTGACGATCAGCGGCACCGGATTGAGCGAGTGAAACGTGCTGGGACCTCCGTCGGGCTCGAGCATCTGCTCGGCGTTGCCGTGGTCGGCGGTGATCGCGCATGCTCCGCCCGCCGCGTGGACCGCCGACACGACCCGTGCGAGGCACTCGTCAACCGTCTCCACGGCGGTGACGGCAGCGACGATCACGCCCGTGTGCCCGACCATGTCGGCGTTGGCGAAGTTGATCACCGTGAAGCGGGGATGCTCTGCCGTGAACGCCTGCTCGAACGCGGTCGCCACCTCACGCCCGCTCATCTGTGGCTTGAGGTCGTAGGTGGCCACGTCGCGCTGCGAGGGCACCAGCGCACGACGCTCCCCGCGCAGCAGCTTGCTCCTCGCCGCCGTTGAAGAAGTACGTGACGTGGGCGTACTTCTCGGTCTCGGCCACGTGCAGCTGGCTGGCGCCGGCCCGGGACACAACGGCGCCGAGTGTGTCGGCCGCATGTGCTGAGCGGAACGCCACCGGATACGGCCAGCCGTGCTGATACTCGGTCATGGTCGCGAGCCGTCGCACCGCTGATGCGCCGCCGCGCCCGCGCCACCCGGGGAGGTCCTCGGTGCCTTCGCCGAAGCCGGGCTCGGCCAACGCGCGCACGATCTCGCGCATGCGGTCAGGGCGGAAGTTGAAGCACAGTACGCTGTCGCCGGCGCGGATCCGGCCCTCTGAGCCGACGACCGTGGGGATGATGAACTCGTCGGTCTCGCCGCGCTGGTAGGCGGCCTGCGCAGCCGTGGGCGCATCGGACGACCTGTGCTCGCCGCGACCGTGGACGAGGAGGTCATACGCCGCCTGGATACGCTCCCAGCGCCGGTCGCGGTCCATCGCGTAGTAGCGACCCGTGACGCTCGCCACGCGGCCCACCCCCGCATCCCGGCACCAGTCCGCGAGAGTGTTCAGATAGCCCTCGCCCGCGGTCGGCGGGGTGTCGCGTCCGTCGGTGAAGCACTGCAGAACCAGATCGGGGACGCCCAAGCTACCGGCGAGCGCGATCAGCGCGCGCAGGTGCTCGAAGCCGGAATGAACGCCACCTTCGGAGACCATGCCGAGCAGGTGCACGCGCTCGGTCGCGGTGAGCGCCGTCCGCACGACCTCGTTGGTCGCGAGCTCCCCACCGGCAACAGCGTCGTTGATCACGGTCAACGTCTGTGGCACGACCGCGCCCGCGCCGAGCGTCAGGTGGCCGACCTCGGAGTTTCCCATCTGCCCGTCGGGCAACCCAACGCTGGCGCCACTCGCGCTGAGCTCCGCGTGGGGGTAGGTGGCCCACAGCTCGTCGAACACCGGCGTGTGTGCGAGCGCGATCGCGTTGCTCGGACCAGGGGGCGCGATCCCCCAGCCGTCCATCACGACCAGGCACACGCAACCGACACTCGAGCGGTCGGGGCCGTCCGGCAGACTCACGGGGTCTGCCATCTCGTTCTCCGGGATGCGGCTAAGCGGAGCTAGCCCTCGCCCCAGCCGACGATGCCGGCAATGTCGAGCGCCGAGATCATGCCAGTCGGGTGGCCGCTCTCGGCGTCGGTCACGATCAGGTGCGAGGTTCGCTGCTCTCGCATCACCTCGATTGCACGGATCAGCGTGGCTTCGGTCGGAATGCCCGTCGCCGGCACGGCAAGATCCTCTGCGGTGGCGTCTCGTCGGCCGATCGCGGCCTGCGCGATGTCGACGTCCGAGACGAGTGCCCACCGCGCCGGATCGCCGAGCGACACGACGAGGCTGTGGATGTGGTGGCTGGCCATCAGGCGGCCCATCTCGCTCAGTCCCGCGTCGCGCGAGCAGGTCACGATCGCATTGTTCATCGCATCGCTGACACGAGCGTGCTCGACGCTTGGGGTGCGGTAGCTGCCGGTCTCCTCCATCGCGCCGCTCTCCTGTTCTGTTTTCAATTGGGACGAAGGCGTCCCCTGCGCCACCGCCACCTTAGCTCAGGGGTTAGGCTCATGCTCGATGCTGCTCGTGAGCGCGCCCGAGCCATCATCTGAGAGGCAAATCATGACCCTCATCCAAGCCCAACTGAAGGACCGGATCGGCACGCTCGCGTTCGATCACTACGCCAAGCGCAACGCCCTCGGCGCCGACCTGATCGCCGAGATGCTCGAGCAACCTGGACGAGTTCGCCCGCCAGGAGGTGGGCGCGGTCGTGATTCGCTCGGCAAGCGACCAGCCGGTGTGGTCATCCGGACACGACGTCGACGAGCTGCCGCTTGCGGACCTGGATCCGATCCCCTACGACGAGCCGCTCGAGATGCTCCTTCGAGCCGTGAAGCGCTTCCCAGCACCGGTGATCGCGATGGTGCACGGCTCGGTGTGGGGAGGCTCATTCGATCTCGTGATGGCGTGCGACATCGTCCTCTCCGACGAGACGGGCGCGTTCGCCATCACACCTGCAAAGCTCGGGCTTCCATACAACACGAATGGCTTCCTGAACTTCATGAGCCGCGCTCCGCTTGGGATCGTGAAGGAGATGTTCTTCACCGCGGATCCGATCTCGGCGGAACGGGCACTGCGCGCGGGATTCGTCAACGAAGTGATCCCCGGGGCCCAGTTGGAGGAGCGCACCTACGCGATGGCGCGGACGATCGCGTCCCGTTCCGCGGCGGCGGTCGCGGCGGCCAAGCAGGCGATACATGAGCTGAGCGACTCAGTGACAATCAGTCCAAGTACCTACGAGAGGCTCCACGGTCTGCGCCGTGACGCCTATTTCGGACCTGAGTACCGCGAGGGCATCCAGGCCTTCCTGCAGAAGCGCCCGCCGGACTTCGAGGCCGCGCGTGCTCGCGTAGGCGGAGAGGGCACCGAAACCCCCGACGCTCCGCCGACATCGAGATGAGCGCAGTCGACTGGGGGCACGTGCCGAGCTACAATTCGACCTGGGTGGCGTAGCCATGAGCTACCGCGAGACCGAGCATCTGCGTATCCTGATCGCCAACGAGCGTAAAGATCGTCTTGCGATCGTTGCCCCGATCGTGGTCGGACTCGGTCACGAGGTGATTGCGCGGGAGATCGAGGTCGAGGACGTCGGGCCCGTGACCGCCCGGGAACGGCCTGACGTCGCGCTTGTCGGGCTCGGTGAGAGCTCCGAGCACGCGCTCGGGCTGATCGACAAGATCGTCCGCGAGGCCGCCTGCCCCGTGATCGTGCTCCTGCACGCGCCCGATCCCGCGTTCGTCAAGGAGGCGTCCAAGCGGGGCGTGTTCGCTCACATCTCAGACGCCGACGTCGAGGATTGGCAGAGCTCGATCGACATCGTGCTGCGCCGGTTCACCGAATATCACGATCTGGAAGGCGCGTTCGGACGCCGCGCGCTGACTGAGCGTGCCAAAGGCATCCTGATGGAACGCCACTCCATCGACGAGGACGGCGCGTTTGAGATGCTCCGCGAGCGCTCACGCACAGCCAACCGCAAGCTCGTCGACCTCGCCGCCGCCGTCGTCGACGGCCACTCCCTACTCCCCAAACAACCGCAAGCCCCTTCCGGGACCGTGGGCGGCTAAAGCACCTTCACGCCAGCGTCGGGAAGGTGTAGGATGGTTGTCAGCTTCGCCTCAACCTTCGGCGGGCTGACGTTTTTCCGGCTCCAGCGCTTGGCCGGCCTGACCTCAGGGTCAACCCAGACATCTGACGCGTCGCTCGTGGCGCGCAGAGGTGATGGCCACCGGACCCGCTGGCTGTCGCCCATGCTCGGATCGCGGGCAGGCGGACCCTACAGGGACGCCATCGAAGATCAATCAAAGGCAAGGCGAAGCATATGAAGGCTCTCGTTTATCACGGTCCAGGCCAGCGCGGCTGGGACACAGTCGCCGATCCGACGATCATCGATCCGACCGACGTCGTCGTGCGGATTGACAGCTCGACGATCTGCGGCACTGACCTGCACATCCTCAAGGGAGACGTACCCGACTGCAAGCCCGGCACCGTGCTTGGTCACGAGGCCGTCGGAACCGTGCTGGAGATCGGAGCGAACGTCACCACGGTGGCGGTCGGCGACCGGGTGCTGCTGTCCTGCGTGAGCTCGTGCGGCCGCTGCCGCTATTGCAAGGAGAGCCGGTACGGCCAGTGCCTGGGTGGCGGCGGGTGGATCTTCGGCAACTTGATCGACGGGCTACAGGCCGAGTACGCGCGCGTCCCGTTCGCGGACAACTCGGTTTACAAGGTTCCCGACGACCTCAGCGACGAGCAGGTCCTGTTCCTGGCCGACATTCTTCCGACCGCCTACGAAGTCGGCGTGCTCAACGGCGCGGTCTCGCCGGGCGATGTCGTGGCGATCGTCGGCGCAGGCCCGATCGGTCTGGCGGCGATCCTCACCTCGATGCTCTACACGCCCGGAAAGATCGTGGCGATCGACCTGGATGACAACCGGCTCGAAAGCGCCCTGCGGTTCGGCGCCGACATCGCGATCAACAACGGCCGCGAGGACGCCACCGCGCGCGTGATGGAGTTGACCGACGGCGGTGCGGACGTCGCCTTCGAAGCGGTCGGCGTACAGCAGACGTTCGAGCTGGCGACAGAACTGATCCGGCCCTGCGGACGTGTAGCGAACATCGGCGTGCACGGCAAGCCGGTAACACTTCACCTGGAGACGCTCTGGACTCGTGACGTCACGGTGACGACCGGGTTGGTCGATACGTACACGATCCCGCGCCTGATGAAGCTGGTCGCCAGCGGCCGCCTCGATCCGACGATCTTCGCCACCCACCGGTTCCCGCTGGAGGACACCATGGGCGCCTACGACACGTTCGCCGACGCCGCGTCCACCAACGCGCTGAAAGTCGTGCTCCACGGCAGCGAGCGCGATCCCAGCTCCAACGGGCATATCGCTGCGGCCCTCGTGGCCGGAGTCGCATGAGCACGATTTCTGAAGTCACCCGAGTACATCCCCAAAGAAATGAGATTCTCATGCCGGTACGAGTAGCGATCAATGGCTTCGGCCGCGTGGGCCGGTGCGTGCTTCGCGCCGCCTACGAGCAAGGTGCCGACATCGAGGTGGTCGCCATCAACGATCTCGTCGATGCCGCGACGCTTGCGCATCTGCTCAAGTACGACTCCGTCTACGGGCGGTTCCCGGGCGAGGTCGCGGCTGACGCGGGAGGCATCGTCATCGACGGCGTCCAGGTGCGCACGTTGGCCGAGACCGACCCCCTCGCGTTGCCGTGGGAGGAGCTCGAAGTCGACGTCGTGATCGAGTCCACCGGAGCGCTTCGCACCCGGGCCGCCGCTGCCCAGCATCTGGAGGCCGGCGCCCGGAAGGTGATCATCTCAGCTCCCGCAAAAGGCTCCGAGCCGCCGGACGCCACGCTCGTGTTGGGGGTGAACTTCGACGACGTCTATGACCCCGACACGCATCACGTCGTCTCGAACGCCTCGTGCACGACGAACTGCCTCGCCCCGGTCGCCATGGTCCTGCACAACGCAGTTGGGATCGAGCACGGGCAAATGACGACTGTGCACGCCTATACCTCTGACCAGAACCTGCTCGACGGGCCGCATGCGGATCTGCGTCGTGCGCGCGCGGCGGCGGTCAACCTGATCCCTACCTCGACCGGCGCGGCCAAGGCGCTCGGGCTGGTGATCCCCGAGCTCGCGGGCCGGCTGAACGGCATTGCCGTGCGCGTGCCGATGCCCACCGGTTCGCTCGTGGACCTGACCGTGGAGACCAACCAGGCGACGAGCACCGAAGAGATCAACGCAGCCTTCGAGAGGCTCGCCGATCACGGAGCGCTGGAGGGGATCCTCGCCTACACCGAGGATCCGATCGTCTCCTCGGACATCGTCAAGTCGTCTTATTCGTCGATCTTCGATGCGGCGCTGACCTCTGTTGTCGACGGTACCCAGGTGAAGGTAATCGCCTGGTACGACAACGAGTGGGGATACTCGAGCCGACTCGTCGATCTCGCCCAGCGCGTCGTCGTGCCGGTCGCGCAGCCGGCGTAGCGCTCTCGTGGCCGCGATGAACGTCATTCTGCCCCAAGGACCGGCCCGCGAGGTCCTGGCCCGGTCGAGATCCAGGCCGAGCCACTGTTCGAAGCCAAGTAGGAGGAATCATGTCTGAAGCGGTCATTGTCGACGCCATCCGGACGCCGATTGGGCGTGCGGTCAAAGGGACGCTGAGGGACATTAGGGCTGATGACCTCGCCGCGATTCCGCTGCGCGCGCTCGTCGAGCGCAATCCGGAGGTCAATTTCAAGGAAACCGACGACGTCATGATGGGCTGCGGCTTCCCCGACCACGAGCAGGGCTACAACGTAGGCCGTAACGCGCTGCTGCTGTCCGGGATCGACCATCATGTCCCAGCGGTCACGGTCAGCCGCTTCTGCGCATCGTCGCTGCAGACGATCCGAATGGCCTTTCACGCGATCAAGGCGGGCGAAGGCGATCAGTACATCGCGGCCGGCGTGGAGTGCGTGTCGCGTGGCGCGGCGGTGACTCTTCCGGCAATGAATCCGCGGATCGACGGCACGAACGGGACTGGGTACAACGTGTACATCCCGATGGGGCTTACGGCCGAGAACGTCGCCGCACGCTGCAACGTCAGCCGCGAGTCCCAGGACGAGTGGGCGGCGCTCTCCCAGCAGCGCGCATGCGCGGCGCGCGAGAGCGGCCATTTTGACCGGGAGATCGTGGGTGTGGACATACCCGAGGTCCACGACGCCGGCGGTGACGTGATCGAAGCGCACACGGTCACCAGCGACGACGGGCCGCGTGAGGGCACAACCGCGGAGACGCTCGCGAGACTAAAACCCGTGTTCAAGCCCGGTGGCAGCGTGACCGCGGGCAACGCTTGCCCGCTCAACGACGGCGCTGCGGCCGTGCTGGTGATGTCGGAGGACAAGGCCAGCGCGCTGGGTCTCAAGCCCCGGGCGCGGATCGTCGCGTCCGCGGTGGCGGCGGTCCGCCCGGAGATCATGGGCCTCGGCCCGATACCGGCGATGAGGGCGGTTCTCAAGGCGGCAGGGATGACGATCGAGGACCTCGACTTAGTCGAGATGAACGAGGCGTTCGCCGCCCAGGTTCTGCCCTGCCGCGACGAGCTCGGCATCGATCCGGACAAGCTCAACGTCAACGGCGGCGCGATCGCGCTCGGTCACCCGTTCGGGATGACCGGCGCACGGATCATGACCACCCTGCTCAACAACCTCGACGAGGTGGAGGGCAGGTTCGGGCTCGAGACGATGTGCGTCGCTGGAGGTATGGGGCAGGCGATGATCGTCGAGCGGCTCAACTAGCGAACCGAAGGGACAAACAATGGCAACGACAGCTTCAAGACCTCACAGCGCCGAGCGGGATAAGGATCTCACCGGACGGGTCGCGTTGGTCACCGGCGGGACCCGGGGGATCGGCGCGGCGATCTGTCGGAGCCTCGCCGCCGACGGCGCGGTGGTCGCGGCGGGCTTCTCGTCTAACCGCGAGCGGGCCGACGAGCTGCGCCAGGCGATCGAGACCGACGGAGGCACGCTGAGCTTGCATCAGGGCAACGTCGGCGACTGGGACGACTGCCAGCGCGTCGTTCACGACGTGATCGATCAGCACGGCCGCCTGGACATCCTCGTTAACAACGCGGGCGTGACCGTTGACAAGCCCATCTGGAAGATGTCGAAGGACGATTGGCACAAGGTCCTGCGCGTGAACCTGTCGGGGAGCTTCTACATGACCCAGCCGGCGATCTCGCACATGATCGATCGAGGCTCGGGGCGGGTCATCTTCATCTCGTCGGTGACCGGCGAGATCGGCAACATCGGTCAGGCGAACTACGCGGCCTCGAAGTCAGGGGAGTTCGGACTCGCGAAGACGCTCGCCAAGGAGGCGGCGATCGCCCTGAGGATGGCCGGCAAGCTCGAGACCGGGATCGGAGTGACGGTCAACTGCATCACCCCGGGCCTGATCGAGACCGACATGGTCGCCACGATACCCCCGTACATGGTTGCCGAGTTCCTGGAGAAGATCCCGATGCATCGTATGGGCCAACCCGACGAAATCGCCCGCGTCGTGAACTTCCTCGCTCAAGACGCCTCGAGCTACATCACCGGACAAATCTGGGGCGTCAACGGCGGAATCGACATGTGATCGGCGGGCGGCGGACCGTCACGTAGCCGCCGCCCGATCGCTCTCCCCGGCCAGCAGCTCGGCGATGTGGACGACGCGCGTCCTGAGCTTGCGGCGCTTGACGCCCTGCTGGAGCTGTCGGTAGCAGCCGGCGTTGACGACGGCGATCACGTCGAGGTCCGCGGCGGCGATCTCGTCGAGATGTGGGTCGAGCACGCGCGCGCTGTCTTCGGGGCGCACGACCGCGTAGGAGCCCGCGGCGCCGCAGCAGGCGGCAGCGCTCGGCAGCTCGACGTACTCGCCGACTCGCGCGATCAGCTCGCGCGGCTCGCGCCAGACGCCCAGCCCGTTGCGGAGGTGGCAGGAGTCCTGTAGCCCGATCCGTAGTCGGCCATCCACCCGCCGGTCGGCCGCTGTGGCCTCTGGCACGGGACCCTCGCGCGCCAACCACCACTGCGAGAACTCCTTCACCCGCTCGGTGCCGAGCACGCCCGCGAGGTGCGCGCCGCACCCGCCGGACGTCGTAACGATCGTTCCGGGCAGTGCCTCGCCGAGCTCCCTGGCCAGCTCGTTGCCGCGCTCGAGCTCGCCGTTGTGAGCGTGCAGGGCACCGCAGCACCCTTGGGCGGTTGGGACGGCGAGCTCGGCAGCCAGCTTCCGCGCGTCGCGGCTGACTCGCGGATACAAGACCCGCTCAAAGCACCCGAGCATCAGGTTCACCGGGCCTGGTGCTTCGCTCGCGCGGCCGGCGTGGCGGCGCACGGTCCCCATCGCGCGCACGCGACGCGGCGAGTCCACAGCCCACAGCAGTGGGCGCACTTTCCAGGGTCGCCGCCGGCCGTTCCATAGGTGGTCGCGCCACTCCTCCAGCAGTTCGCCATACTGCACGCCCGCGGGGCACACCGGCTCGCACGCGCGGCAGCCCAGGCAGAAGGACGCTTCCTCGTGGACCGTGGGATCGTCGTCGGGCAACACACCCGTCTCGAGCGCCCGCATCAGGTTGATGCGCCCGCGCGGCGATGACGTCTCCACGCCGGTCAGCTGATAAGTCGGGCACGCAGGCAGGCAGAAGCCGCAGGAGATGCAGCGGCCGAGCAGCTCGGGTGTGAACACCCCGCGCGACTCGGGAGTGTTCTCCGGCGTTACATCCGGGGTAGTCATGATCCGAGCTTCCCGGGGTTGAGGATGCCGTTCGGGTCAAACGCGGCCTTGATCCGCCGCAGCAGCGCCATGTGGTCGGCGCCGAGCTGTCGCTCGAGGTAGCGCAACTTCGCGATGCCGATCCCGTGCTCGCCGGTGATCGTGCCGTCGAGCTCGATCGCTCGAGCGAAGATCTCGTCGAAGGCGGCGCGGGCGCGCTGCACCGCGCCCTGGTCGGCCGAGTCGAGGACGGCGGTTGGATGCAGGTTGCCGTCGCCGGCGTGGCCGAAGGTGCCGATCTTGAGCTGGTGACGTTGCGCGACCTCCTGGATGAAATCCACCATCTCGGCGATCCGCGATCGCGGTACTGTCGCATCCTCGAGCAGGGTCAGCGGCTCCAGGCGCGAGAGCGCGGGCAGCGCGGCGCGGCGCGCGTGGAGCACCTCGCTTGCCGCCTCCGGAGACTCGGCGATCCGCACCGACGTCGCCCCTTCCGACGTGCACGCCTGCGCCATCCGCTCCAGATCGTGCTCGATCACGACGGGGTTCCCGTCCTGCCCGAAGATCAGCAGCGCGCCGGCCGACGTGTCGAGTCCGATCTGCGCGTAGTCCTCAACCGCGCCGATGCAGACCTGGTCGAGGAATTCGAGCGTGACAGGGAGAACGCCGGAGGCCAGGACCCGCGAGACTGCCCGCGCGGCGGACGCGAGATCGGGGAAGTAGGCCATCCCGTAGCCGGACGCCTCGGGCGCGGGCACGAGCCGCAGCGTCACCTCGGTCATCACCGCAAGCGTGCCCTCACTGCCGCAGAGCAGCCGCCGCAAGTCATAGCCGGCGACGTCCTTGACGAGCCGCCCGCCGCTGCGAATGATCTCTCCGGTCGGGAGCACCGCCTGCACGCCGAGCACGTAGTCGCGCGTGACCCCGTACTTCAGCGCCCGCAGCCCGCCCGCGCACTCCGCCACGTTGCCGCCGACGGTCGCGGTCGTCTGGCTTCCAGGATCGGGCGGGAACAGGAGCCCCTTCGCGGCCGCGGCCTGCGCCAACTCGATCGTCCGCACGCCCGGCTCGCAGACCGCGACGAGCTCCGCGTCGCTGACCTCCTTGACCCTGTTCATCCGCGTCAGCACGAGCACGATCCCGCCGCGGTGCGGAACCGTCCCGGCGCTCAGATTCGTGCCCGACCCGCGCGGAACGACTGGGACCCCCCGCTCGTTCGCGAAGCGCAGCACCCCGGCGACCTCCTCGGTGCTCGCCGGGAAAACGACCGCATCGGGACGACCGCGCTCGAGCGGCGTCGCGTCGGTCGAAAACGTCACCAGCGCGCCCTCGTCGGTCCGCACATGCTCACGCCCGACGACCTCCTCCAAACGCGCGCGCAGCCTGGTTAGCGTTGCCGCGGCAACCACGGGCTAACGCTCAACGACGTTCGCGGCTGAGCTGGTGCTCCACAGGACGCATCTTCCCAAAGCCAGGCGCTGCGTGGCACGACCCCGGCGAGCACCGAGGTGACGCGACCTGCAATAGTCTCGCGTCAGGGTCAACCAAGAGAGGAGCAGAGGATGGCTGAGAGCGTCTATCGCGTAACCGAGTTGGTTGGTGTCAGTACCGAATCGTGGGAGGACGCTGCCCGCAACGCGGTCGAGACCGCCGCTAAGACTTTGCGGAACCTGCGTGTTGCCGAGGCGCACCGCTTCGACGTCACGATCGAGGACGGCAAGGTGACGAGCTACCGCGTGCGCGTGGACGTTTCGTTCAAGTACGAAGCGGGCGACTGAGCTCTCCCGCTGGGGAGGAAGTGCCGAGGTTCGCGGGCTTGTAGTCGGCAGCGGATCAGCGTAGGCTCGCTGAGTGTCGAGGTCTGCCGGGGCGCCTGCGGGTGGGCCGGCAAGGCATAGGCACTGACAGAAGCGCGCGCTCGCGGCGGCCGATCGGCGGCACGCGGGGGATGTTGCAGAAAAGGCAACGCCACCCAACCCGGGAGACCGTTATGGCGAGAGTATCTTCCGCGCCAGTCCAACGTCCGAGCCACCGATCGACGGGACCGCCGAGATGACCGCGCTCCGACCGGATATCGCGCCACTGCCCGATTTGCTGCACGGGCGCTCGCGCTCGGGGCCGGTCCGCGAGCAGCGCCCGGTATACGTCGATCTGCTCCCGCCGTGCAATGCGGGCTGCCCGGCGGGCGAGAACATCCAGGCGTGGCTTGCCCACATGCAGGCGGACGAGCACGAGCTGGCCTGGCGTGCGCTCGTGGCCGACAATCCGTTCGCCGCGATCCACGGGCGGGTGTGTTATCACCCGTGCGAGAGCGTCTGCAACCGCGCCAGCCTCGACAGCGCGGTCTCGATCCACTCGGTTGAGCGGTACCTGGGCGACCTGGCGCTGGAGCGGGGGTGGCTGTTCGATCCGCCGCCGGCGACCAGCGGCAAGCGCGTGCTGGTGATCGGCGCGGGCCCGAGCGGGCTTTCGGCGGCCTACCACCTGGCGAGGCTCGGCCACGAGGTCGAGATCCGCGATGCTGGCTCCGAGCCGGGCGGAATGATGCGCTATGGCCTTCCGGCCTATCGGATGCCCCGCGACGTGCTCAGCGGAGAGATCGAGCGGATCGCGGCGCTGGGCGTCCGGATGACAGGCAACCACCAGGTCGTCGACCTTGACGCGGAGCGCCGCGAAGGCGCCTTTGACGCGGTGTTCGTCGCGGTCGGCGCGCATTTGTCAAAACGGGTCGAGATTCCCGCCATGGACGCGGGACCGATCGTGGATGCGGTGTCGTTCCTGCGCGGGGTCGCGTCGGGCGAGCGGCCGGAGATCGGGCGCCGCGTCGCGATCTACGGCGGCGGCAACACAGCGATGGACGCCGCGCGGACGGCGCGCCGGTTGGGCGCGGAGGAGACGCTGATCGTCTACCGGCGCACGCGCGAGCAGATGCCGGCGCACGAGGAGGAGGCGCGGGACGCCGAGCGGGAGGGCGTGCGGATCAACTGGCTACGGACGATCAAGAATTTTGAGGGGCCCGACCTGAACGTCGAGGTGATGGAGCTCGACGATTCCGGGTTCCCGCAGCCGACCGGACGGTTCGAAACGCTCGCTGCTGACAGCGTGATCCTGGCGCTCGGTCAGGAGACCGATACCGCCTTCCTTCGCGCGGTGCCCGGGGTGGAGTTCGACCGCGACGGCACCGTGCAGGTCTCGACCGCCATGATGACGGGCTGCTCGGGCGTGTTCGCGGGCGGGGATATGGTGCCGAGCGAGCGCACGGTGACGGTCGGCGTGGGGCACGGCAAGCGGGCCGCGCGTGAAATTGACGCGTGGCTGCGGGGCGCGGACGGAGGACGCCCGCCGAAGCACCCGCCGGCTACGTTCGAGATGCTCAACCTGTGGTACTTCGGTGATGCGGCCCGCCGTCAGCAGCCCGAGCTCGAGGTGTCCGAGCGAGTCGCGGATTTCGAGGAGGTGGTCGGTGGCCTCTCGCCACAGCAGGCGACGTTCGAGGCACACCGGTGCCTGTCGTGCGGGAACTGCTGTGAGTGCGATGGCTGTCTCGGGGCGTGCCCGGAGGACGCGGTGATCAAGCTCGGCAAGGGATACCGCTACGAGTTCAACTACGACCGCTGCACGGGCTGCGGGGCGTGCTACGAGCAGTGCCCGGTGCACTCGATCGAGATGATTCCGGAGAGCGCGCCGACACCCCCGGAGGCGTTCGTAGCGCCGCGGGATGCGATAGAGGAGCCGAGCTGATGCGCGCCACCGTCGACGGCAACGGTGCGGCGGCGTCGGTCGCCTACCGGTGCAACGAGGTTTGCTGCATCTATCCGATCACGCCGTCCTCGCCGATGGCCGAGCAGGCGGACGAATGGTCGAGCCATGGGCAGGCCAACGTGTGGGGCACCGTGCCGGCGGTGACGGAGATGCAGAGCGAGGCGGGGGCGGCCGGTGCGCTGCACGGCGCCTTGCAGGGCGGCGCGCTGGCGACGACTTTCACCTCCTCCCAAGGCCTGCTCTTGATGATCCCGAACATGTACAAGATCGCCGGCGAGCTGACCTCGATGGTGCTGCACGTGGCCGCGCGCTCGCTGGCCGCGCAGGGGCTGTCGATCTTCGGCGATCACTCCGACGTGATGGCGGTACGCCAGACCGGGTTTGCCCTGCTGTCCTCGGCCTCGGTGCAGGAGGCCCACGATCTCGCGCTGGTGGCGCAGGCCGCCACGCTGAGGACCCGGGTCCCGTTCGTGCACTTCTTCGACGGGTTCCGCACCTCGCACGAGCTGAACACGATCGAGATGCTGTCCGACGATGACGTGCGGGCGATGGTTCCGCAGGAGCTGGTCCGCGCGCACCGCGGACGGGGATTGACCCCGGAGCGGCCGTTCATCCGCGGCACCGCGCAGAACCCCGACGTCTACTTCCAGGCCCGCGAGACGGTCAACCCGTTCTATGCCCGCGTACCCGAGGTGGTGCAGGACGCGATGGACAAGCTCGGCGAGCGCACGGGCCGCGAGTACGGGCTGGTCGACTACAGCGGGCATCCCGAAGCCGAGCGCGTGGTGGTGGTGATGGGATCGGGTGGGGAGACCGCGCGCGAGACCGTGGCTTTCCTGCACGCGCAGGGTGAGCGAGTCGGCGTGGCGCAGCTCCGGCTGTACCGGCCATTCCCAGCTCGGGCGCTGGCGGAGGCGCTGCCAGCGAGCGTCCGGCGCGTCGCCGTGCTCGACCGGACCAAGGAGCCCGGTTCGTTCGGGGAGCCGCTGTTCCTCGACGTGCTCGCGGCACTCGCCGAGTCACACGCAGACGGAGATCGCGGGCTGATGCCGAGCGTGATCGGCGGCCGCTATGGCCTGTCCTCGAAGGAATTCACTCCCGGCATGGTCACCGCCGTGCTCGAGGAGCTGGGGCGCGAGCGGCCCAAGCGGCGGTTCACGGTCGGGATCAACGACGACGTCTCGAGCACGAGCCTGTCGTACGACCCGTCGCTTGACATCGAGCCTGCGGAGACCGTGCGCGCGGTGTTCTTCGGCCTGGGTTCGGACGGGACGGTCGGCGCGAACAAGAACACGATCAAGATCCTTGGGTCCGAGGAGAGCCTGCACGCCCAGGGCTACTTCGTCTATGACTCCAAGAAGTCAGGCTCGCAGACGGTCTCGCACCTGCGCTTCGGGTCCGAACCGATCCGCGCGCCCTACCTCATCTCGCAGGCAAGCTTCGTCGGCTGCCACCACTTCGGGTTGCTCGAGCGCGCCGAGGTGCTCGATCGGGCGGCACCGGGGGCGACGCTCCTGCTCAACTGCCGACAGGCCCCAGACCGCGTCTGGGACGCGCTCGCGCGTCCGGTCCAGGAGCAGATCCTCGCCAAGCAGATCAAGCTGTACGTGATCGACGCGGGGCAGATCGCACGCGATGCGGGCCTTGCCGGACGGACCAACACGGTGCTTCAGACATGCTTCTTCGCGATCTCGGGCGTGCTCGAGCGCGACGAGGCGATCGAGCGAATCAAGACGTCGATCGCCAAGACGTACGGCAAGCGCGGCGCCGACGTTGTAGAGCGCAACCAGACGGCAGTCGACCGCTCGCTGGAGCACCTCCACCGCGTAGAGGTGCCCGAGCAGGTGACGTCCGAGCGCGAGCCGGCGCCGATGGTTCCCGCGCACGCACCGGAGTTCGTGCGGACCGTGACCGCCGCGATGATGGCCGGCCGCGGGGATGAGCTGCCGGTCAGCGCGCTGCCGGTGGACGGCACGTACCCGAGCGGCACGACGCGGTATGAGAAGCGCAACATCTCCGAAATCGTGGCAGCCTGGGACTCCGAGCTCTGCATCCAGTGCGGCAACTGCAGCTTCGTATGCCCGCACAGCGTGATCCGCTCCCGCCAGTACGAGCAATCCCGGTTGAACGGCGCGCCGGACGGCTTTCGGTCGGCACCGCTCAACGCTCCCGGGCTTCCGGACACGCGGTACACGCTGCAGGTCTACGTCGAGGACTGCACCGGGTGCGGGCTGTGCGTCGAGGCCTGTCCGGTCTCGGCGCCAGGAGACGCGGCGCGCAAGGCGATCAACCTCGAGGCGATCGAGCCACTGATGCCCGCCGAGCGCGAGAACATCGCGTTCTTCGAGCGGCTGCCGCGCAACGACCGCACGCGGGTGGACTTCGGGACGGTGCGCGGCACGCAGTTCCTGGAGCCGCTGTTCGAGTTCTCCGGTGCGTGCGTCGGGTGCGGGGAGACGCCATACCTGAAGCTCATCTCGCAGCTGTTCGGCGACCGGTTGACGATCGCCAACGCGACCGGCTGCTCGTCGATCTACGGCGGGAACCTGCCCACGACGCCATGGACCGTCGACGGCGACGGGCACGGCCCGGCATGGTCGAACTCGCTGTTCGAGGACAACGCCGAGTTCGGCCTCGGCCTGCGACTCGCGGTCGACAGCCACACCGAGCTGGCCCGCCGGCTTCTCAGCGAGCTGCGTGAGGAGATCGGCGGGGAGCTGGTGGACGAGATCCTCACGGCGCCGCAGCTGCGGGAGTCCGAGCTCCGCGCCCAGCGCGGACGCGTGGTCGAGCTCGAGCGGCGGCTCGACGAGCTGGACGAAGGGGTAGTCGCCGAGCTGCGCAGCGTCGTCGATCACCTGATGCGGCGGAGCGTGTGGATCGTCGGCGGCGACGGCTGGGCGTACGACATCGGGTCCGGCGGCCTGGATCACGTCCTGGCCAGCGGGCACAACGTCAACGTGCTCGTGCTCGACACCGAGATGTACTCCAACACGGGCGGGCAGATGTCCAAGGCGACGCCGCTCGGCGCGGTGGCGAAGTTCGCGTCCGCCGGCAAGACGATGTCCACCAAGGACCTCGCGCTCCAGGCGATCTCATATGCCAACGTGTACGTGGCCCGCGTGGCGATGGGCGCCGACCCCCAGCAGACGCTGACTGCATTCCGCGAGGCGGAGGCCTACGAGGGGCCTTCGCTGCTGATCGCCTATAGCCACTGCATCGGGCAGGGGATTGACATGCGACACGGGCTCGACCAGCAGTACAAGGCCGTCGCGAGCGGCCACTGGCCGTTGATCCGCTATGACCCGCTCGTGCGCGCAGGGGGCGGCAACCCGTTCCTACTGGACTCACCCAGGCCGCGCCTGGAGCTGAGCGACTACCGAAAGGGAGAGCTGCGCTTCCGAGCGCTGACCAAGTCCAACCCCACCGAGGGCGAGCGCCTGGGGGGCCTCGCGCAGCAGACGGTCGACCAGCGCTGGGAGATCTATGAGGAGATGGCCACCCGCAGCGCCGCGGATTTCCCGGCCGACGCCAGGAGGAATCAGCACTGATGGAGCTATCGACCAACTACATGGGCCTCCAGCTTCGCAACCCGCTCGTGGCGTCCGCCTCGCCGCTTTCCCACACCGTCGACGGCGTCCGGCGGCTCGCCGACGCTGGAGTCGGTGCGGTGGTGCTGCACTCGCTGTTCGAGGAGCAGGTGCGGGAGGAGGCCGAGCTCGACGCCCGGATGGCCGACGCCGGCACCGAGAGCTTTGCCGAATCGCTCTCCTATTTCCCGGAGGTGGCCGAGGAGGACTACGGCCCACGCCGCCATCTGAGCCTGGTGGAGCGCGCCGCCACGGCGGTCGATGTGCCGGTGATCGCCAGTCTCAACGGCGTCACTCCGGAAGGCTGGACCGACTATGCGCGCGCGATGCAGGACGCGGGCGCCGCCGCGATCGAGCTGAACATCTACTACGTGCCCGGCGACCCGAGCATTCCCGGCCGCGACGTCGAGCAGCGCTACGTCGACGTCCTCGAGCGCGTCAAGGGCGCGGTTACCGTGCCGGTCGCGGTCAAGCTCGGCCCTTACTTCAGCTCGACCGGCGAGATGGCGCTGCGGCTGGACGCGGCGGGCGCCGACGCGCTCGTGTTCTTCAACCGCTTCCTGCAGCCCGATATCGACACGGAGACGCTCGCGGTGGTGCCCGGCCTCGCGCTTTCGCGCCCGGTCGACGCGCTGGTGCCGCGGACGTGGATCGCACTGCTGCGCGGAAGGGTGCGTTGTGCGCTCGCGGCCACCACGGGGGTCGAAGACCCCGCGGACGTCGCCAAGTACCTGCTCGCGGGCGCGGATGTGGTGATGACCGCCTCGGCGCTGCTGCGGCACGGACCCGAGCACGCGACCGTGCTGCTCGACGGGTTGTCCGCGTGGATGGAACGCAAGGGCTTCAAGGCGCTCGACGAGCTGCGCGGCATGCTGTCGGTGGCGCCCGGCACCGAAGCGGCGGGACACGAGCGCGCCGCGTATGTCACCGAGCTGAGGGCCGCCAACATCCGTGCCTACAGCCCCTGGTGAGGCCCTTGCGGGTCGCACTGTTCATCACCTGCTTCAACGACACGCTGTTCCCACAGACCGGGCGCGCGGTGGTGACGCTGCTCGAGCGGCTGGGTTGCGAGGTCGATTTCCCCGAAGCACAGACCTGCTGCGGTCAGATGCACACCAACACTGGCTACCGGGAGCGGGGGCTTACGCTTGCGCGGCGGTTCGAGCGGGTGTTCGCGGACGCCGAGGTGGTGGTGTCCCCGTCGGCGTCGTGCGTGGCGTACCTGCGCGAGACCGGCGCGGGGCTCGACGGCCGGCTGGCTGAGCTAACCGAGTTCCTCGTTGACCGCCTCGGGGTGGAGGACGTTGGCGCCACATTTCCGCACAAGGTCACGCTGCACCCGACGTGTCACTCGGTGCGGTTGATGGGAATCGGGGACCGCCCGCGGCGACTGCTCGAGCGCGTACGCGGGATCGAGCTCATCGAGCTGCGCGACGCGGCCGAATGCTGCGGCTTTGGTGGGACCTTCTCGGTGAAGAACGCCGATACATCGATGGCGATGCTGTCCGACAAGCTGTGCGACGTGCTCGACAGCGGTGCGGAGGTTTGCACGGCGGCGGACAACTCGTGCCTCCTGCATATCGGGGGAGCGTTGCGCCGTCAGCGGGCCGGGGTGAGGGTGATGCACCTGGCCGAGATCCTGGCGGCCACATGAGCAAGACCGGTTTTCCCGCTGCCGCGCGCAGGGAGCTCGCCGACACTCAGATGCGCCGCAACGTCGGTAAGGCTACGAGCACGATCCGCGCGAGACGAGCCGCGAGGGTGGCGGAGGTGCCCGATTGGGAGGGGTTGCGGGATGCGGGCGCGGGGATCAAGAGTCGTGCGATGGCGACGCTGCCCGAGCAGCTCGAGAGGCTGGAAGCGTCGGTCACGCGCGCCGGCGGCCAGGTGCACTGGGCGCGTGACGCCGCCGAGTGCAACGCGATCGTCGGCGGCATCGCCGGTGGGCACGGCGCGCGCGAGGTGATTAAGGTCAAGTCGCTCGCGACGGACGAGATCGGTCTGAACGACGCGCTGGCCGCGCAGGGGATCGAGGCGATCGAGACCGACCTGGCGGAGCTGATCAACCAGCTCGGTCATGACACTTCCTCGCATATTCTCGTGCCGGCGATCCACCGCAACCGGGCGGAGATAAAGCTGCTGTTCGAGCGGACGATCGCGCGCGGTCAGGATCTCGGTTGGGACATCACCGCGATCGCGGAGGCCGCGCGGCGCCACTTGCGCGAGAAGTTCCTGTCGGTGCCGGTAGCCACCTCGGGAGCGAACTTCGCGATCGCCGAGACCGGCACCATCGGCGTCGTGGAGTCCGAGGGCAATGGGCGGATGTGCCTCACGCTCCCGCAGGTGCTGATCACGGTGATGGGGATCGAAAAGGTGCTGCCGGAGTGGCGCGACCTGGAGGTGTTCCTGCAGCTGCTGCCGCGCTCCGCCACTGGAGAGCGGATGAACCCGTATACGTCGTTGTGGACCGGTGTGCACGCCGGTGACGGGCCACGGGAGTTCCACCTCGTGCTGCTCGACAACGGCCGTACCGATGTGCTCGCCGACGAGGTGGGCCGCCAGGCGCTGCATTGCATCCGCTGCTCGGCGTGTCTGAACTCGTGTCCGGTCTATTCGCGCGTCGGCGGACACGCGTACGAGTCGGTGTATCCCGGCCCGATCGGGGCGATCCTGACGCCGCAGCTGCGCGGCTTGGAGAACGCGCCGACACTTCCTTACGCGTCGTCGCTGTGCGGGGCGTGTTATGAGGTCTGCCCGGTCAAGATCAACATCCCATCCGTGCTCCTCCACCTGCGTGCTCGGGTCGTGCGTGAGTACAAGAGCCGGCGCTCACCCGAGGCGCTGGCGATGGACGCGGTCGGCCGCGTGTTCGCCTCCCAGGGGCTGTACGAGCGGGCTCAGAAACTCGCGCGGCTGGGCCGCGGGCCGATCGTGACTGCTGCACTGCCCGGCTGGTCGGCAATGCGCGGCCTTCCGGAGGTACCCGAGCAGACGTTCCGGGAGTGGTGGCGCTCGCGCCCGCCGCGGTCCGCAGGCGGTCCGCCGTGAGTGGCGGCCGCGAAGCCGTGCTGGCGCGCGTGCGCGCCGCTCTGGCCCCAGCACCTGAGATCGCCGCACCCGAGATCGCCCCAGTCCCGCGCGCTTATCGTCAAGCGGGCGCGCTGGGCGCCGGCGGCGACGGCGTCGCAGTCGACCTCTTCTGCCAGCGCGTCGCGGACTATCGGGCGACCGTGAGACGAGTGCGCGGCGACGAGCTGCCGGGCGCGCTGGCGGCCGCCTGCGAGGAGCGCAAGGCGCGCCGGATCGCGGTGCCGGCTGGGGCCCTTGCGTGGACCGTCGAGGGCGTCGAGTTGGTGCCGGACGATCCTCCGCTCTCGCCCCGCCAGCTCGACGAGCTGGACGGGGTGCTGTCGGGATGCGCGCTCGCGATCGCCGAAACGGGCACGATCGTGCTCGACGGAGTGGGCGCCTCCGGGCGCCGGGCACTCACGCTCGTGCCCGACTACCACCTGTGCGTCGTCAGATCGCGAAGACATCGTCCCGTCTGTGCCTGATGGCGTGGCCGCGCTGGCCCACGTCGCCGCGGAGGGGGGGCCGATAACCTTCATCTCGGGACCGTCGGCCACCGTGGACATCGAGCTCGTGCGCGTTGAGGGCGTCCACGGTCCTCGCACGCTCGACGTGTTCGTCGTCGATTCCACCACGTAATAATTCACGGCGCCGACGAGGTGAGCGGATAGGTTAGGACTGGGGTTGAACCTCGCGCTGCGACGCACTCGACGTGATAGAGTTTAACTTGGAATTGTCCAGCAGTTGAAGGCAGTTCTAGCTGAGATCTCCACTCCATCCAACATGGGGTGGGTGGTCGGTGTTTGTAGTAGAAGGCTGACCTCATCTCGTTTCCCTGGGCCTCGTGTTTCACGGGCGAGGACCCGCGGATTCCTCACAGCCGCAACACCGATGACGGAGGTATAGCCATGCCCGCTGACGCCGGCTACAAAGAAGCTCGAGCGATCTCGGAGGCGGCTCGGGAGAAGGACTGGAAGCTGCCCAGCTTCGGTAAGGCGCTCTACCTGGGGCATTTCCAGCCCGATCTGATCTCCCCCCAGCCGGATCTGCCGCTCGACGCTGTAGAGAAGGGCGAACGGTTCCTGGCGGTCCTCCGCGCGTTTCTGGAGAACGAGGTCGATGCGCAGGCAATCGAGTCCGAGGGGCGGATCCCCGACGAGGTGATCGACGGATTCAAGGCGATTGGCGCCCTGGGCATGAAGGTGCCCGAGGAGTACGGCGGCCTCGGGCTCTCGCAGGTCTATTACAACCGCGCGATGATGCTGATCGGGACATGTCATTCCAGCGTGTCGACGCTGCTGTCGGCGCACCAGTCGATCGGGTTGGCGCAGCCGCTGTTGCTGTTCGGCTCGGAGGAGCAGAAGCGCGAGTGGCTGCCGAAGGTAAGCACTTCGCAGCTGTCCGCGTTCGCGCTGACCGAGCCCGGGGTGGGGTCCGACCCCGCCAGGGTGTCGACCACCGCGACGCCGACCGAGGACGGGTCAGGCTACCTCCTCAACGGCCGTAAGCTGTGGACTACCAACGGGACCGTGGCCGACGTCCTCGTCGTGATGGCCAAGGTGCCCCGGAGCGAGGGTCACAAGGGCGGCATCACCGCCTTCATCGTCCCGAGTGACACCGACGGCGTGGTCGTCGAGCATCGCTGCGAGTTCATGGGGCTGCGCGGGATCGAGAACTCCCAGACCCGGTACACCGACGTCTTCGTGCCGGCCAAGAACGTGATCGGCCGCGAGGGCTTGGGGCTCAAGATCGCCCTGGCCACGCTCAACACCGGCCGCTTGGCGATACCGGCCATCTGTGCCGGGGTGTGCAAGTGGGCGACGAAGATCGCCCGCGAGTTCGCCAGCCAGCGCGTCCAGTGGGGCAAGCCGATCGGCGAGCACGACGAGCCCGCGCAGCGCATCGCGTTCATCGCCGCGACCGCCTACGGGCTCGAGGCCATGCTGGACGTGGCCAGCCGGCTGGCGGACGAGAAGCGAAACGATGTACGCATCGAGGCCGCCATCGCCAAGCTCTACGGCTCCGAGATGGGCTGGCGCGTGATCGACGAGCTCATGCAGGTCTGCGGTGGCCGCGGCTACGAGACCGCCTCGTCCCTGCAGGCCCGCGGCCTGCGCGGCGTGCCGGTCGAGCAGGTCCTGCGCGACATGCGCGTCAACCGGATCTTCGAGGGCTCGACGGAGATCATGCATCTGATCATCGCCCGCGAGGCGATGGACCAGCACCTACACGTGGCCGGGGACCTGATGGAGCCCGACCTCCCGCTCGACCGCAAGGCGAAGGCGCTCGGCAAGGCGGGTGCCTTCTACGCCACGTGGTACCCCAAGCTCGCCGTTGGCCGCGGACAGGCGCCCCAGTCATATGCCAGCTTCGGCGAGCTGGCCGGGCAGATGCGGTTCGTCGAGCGCGCCAGCCGCAAGCTCGCCCGCTCGACGTTCTACGCCATGGCGCGCTGGCAGGCCGGCACCGAGGACCACGGAGCCTTCCTGGGACGGATCGTGGACATCGGAGCCGAGCTGTTCGCCATCTCCGCGACCGTGGTCTACACCCAGACGGCGCTGCGGGAGCATCCCGAGCGGGCGGCCGAGACGCAGGAGCTCGCAGAGGCCTTCTGCAACCAGGCGCAGCATCGCACCGAGCGGCTGTTCCACGAGCTGTGGGACAACGCCGACGCGCCCAACCACCGCCTGGCGCTGGACGTCCTCAAGGGTCGGCACACCTGGCTCGAGGAGGGCATCGTCGACCCGTCGGTCGGCGACGGGCCGATGGTCCCGTCGGCCGAGACAGACCTGGGGATTGCGATCCCCATGGCCGCCGCGACGACGAACGGGTCCGTCTCATGAGCGTCCTCCATGAGACCCCGCTGACGATCAACGGCATCGACGAGCTGAAGGCCCACGCGGGCGAGGACTTGGGGGTGAGCAGCTGGCACGATGTCACTCAGGCCGACGTCGACGCGTTCGCCGAGCTGACCGGCGACCGCCAGTGGATCCACATCGATCCAGCGCGCGCGAGAGAGACGCCGTTCGGCGGGACAATCGCCCACGGTTACTACACCCTCTCGCTGGCTCCCCGCTTCCTCGAGGAGCTGCTGCGCGTGGACGGCATGGGCTTCATGCTCAACTACGGTCTCAACAAGTTGCGCTTCCCGGCGGCGCTGCCGGTGGGCGATCGGGTCCGCATGCACCTCCGACTCGGCGCGGTCGACGACGTGTCGGGAGGGGTGATGGTGACCTCCGAGCTGACCTTCGAGCGCGAGGGTGGCGAGAAGCCCGTCTGCGTGGCGGAGACGCTCATGTTGGCCTACGCGGCCTGAGGCCTCCGGCGTTGCAGTCCGGGACGCGCGCATCGCCCACCACGCTCCCGTGATGATCTCGGCGAGCCACGTAACCGTCGCTTCGGCGCCCGAGCTCCAGCCGCTGGTCAGAGACGTTCTGCTGCGCGATGGGGCGACGCTGCGGTTGCAGGCCCCGACGCCGTTGGACCTCGACGACATCAAGGCGTTCTACGACGGCCTCTCGCCGGAGAGCCGCTATCTCCGCTTCCACGGCTTTGGTCGCACCGACGCTGTCGCGCGCGCGGACGCGGAGGCCACTGGCGCTGATCGCCTGACGCTGATCAGCCGGCACGACGGTCGCGTGGTAGCCGTCGCCTGCTATGCCGGGTTGCGCGAACCCGGCGTCGCCGAGGTCGCATTTGCGGTGGCTGATGATGATCAGCGCCGTGGTATCGGGATGCGGATGCTCGAGCAGCTCGCGGAGATCGCGGCCGACCGCGGGATCCACCGCTTCGATGCTGAGGTGATGGCCAACAATGGGCCAATGCTGGGGGTGTTCGAGCACGCCGGCTTCGCCGTGCGGCGACGGGGTTCGTCTGGCGAGCTGACGGTTTCGCTGGATATCACGCCGACCGAGGCCGTGCTGGAGCGAATCGGCGAGCGCGACCATTTCGCCGCGATCGCGTCGTTGCGACCGATCCTCGCGCCTTCGTCGGTGGCCGTCGTGGGCGCTGCGGCCACGCCGGGCAACGTGGGCGGCGCGGTCCTGGCGAACATCATCGGCGGCGGTTTCAAGGGTGTGGTTACACCGGTCAATCGTGCCGGGGGTGTCGTGTGCTCGATGCAGGCCGCCCGCAGCCTGGCCGAGCTCGAGGTGGCTCCGGAGCTCGTGATCATCGCCGCCGCCGGCGATGAGGTCCTCGAGTTTGCCGCCGAGGCTGCCGCGGCGGGAGCACGAGCGTTGCTCGTTCTCCCCGCTGGTCCCGAGCAGGAAGGGGGTGAGGCGTCCGCGGCCCGAGAGGAGCAGCTGCTCGAGATCGTTCGGAGTGGGGGCTTGCGGATGGTCGGGCCGAGCTCCCTGGGGGTGCTCAACACCGCCGCCGAGGTCAGCCTGAACGCAACGTTCACCGGCGCCGGCGTGCGCGCCGGAGGTCTGGCGATCTGCTCGCCATCCGGCGCGATTGGGATCGGGCTGCTCGGTCATGCGGCGGCCCGGCAGCTCGGGGTTTCGATGTTCGCCTCGCTCGGCAACCGCGCCGACGTTTCGACCAATGATCTGCTCGAGTACTGGGAGCAGGACGCGCGCACGGCCGGGGTGGTGCTGTACGTGGAGTCGTTCGGCAGTCCTGAGCGCTTTACGCGGATCGCACGGCATGTGTCCCGCCGCAAGCCGATCCTCGTGGTCAAGGGGCGTCGACGGGCCGAGCGGGTGCTCAGCGAGGCGAGCTCGCACACGGCGGCGGCCCTGCGTGTCGACGCGGCCGTCGACGCGCTGTTGAATCAAGCCGGGGTGCTGCGGTTCCGCAGTGGCGAGGAGCTGTTCGATGCCGCCGAGTTCTTCGAGCGCCAACCGCTGCCGACTGGGCGGCGGGTTGGGATCCTGAGCAGCTCCGCGGGGGTGGCGACGCTCGCCGCCGACGCGTGTGCGACGCGCGGGTTGGAAGTGAGCGACACGAGCGAGGCGCAGAATCCTCTGGTCTTGGGGATCAGCGCCGGACCGGATGAATACTCGGCGAGCGTCCCGAAGCTTCTCGGCGATGCCGGCATCGATGCGCTGATGGTCTTCTACGTCGAGTTCTATGACGGCGACCCGGAGGCCGTGCTGGAGGCGATCTCCGCGGCCTCGGCGGGGCAACCCAAGCCGGTGGTGGCGTCGGTGTTGGGGTCAGGCGGCCGGTTGCCCGCGCGCACCGGCTTGGGCGTGCCGAACTTCCTGTTCCCCGAGTCGTGTGCCGCCGTGCTCGCTCGCGCGGCCGAACGTCGCGAATGGCTGTCACGGCCGCTCGGCGAGCCGCCGCGCTACAGCGACTTGGACGGCCCGGCGGCGCGTGCGGTGATCTCTTCGTTTCTTGATCGCGAGCCCGCGGGCGGCTGGCTTTCGCTCGCCGAGGCGGAAGCATTGCTGGCCACGTACGGGATCCCGGTTCGCGCCTCGCATCACTGTCGCGATGTCGAGCGCGCGGTTGCGGTGGCGGCGGAGATCGGCGCTCCGGTGGCGCTGAAGGCGGACTTTGCCGCTCCCGCGCATGCGAGCGACATCGACGCTGTGATGCTTGCCTTGGACGATGAGTCGGCGGTGCGATCTGGCTGGCGCGAGCTCGAACGACGGGTGCACGCGGCCGGACGGGAATGGATCGGAGCGATCGTCCAGTGCATGGTCGCCTCCGGCGGGGACGTGCTGGTGGGGGCCGTCAGCGATCCCGATCTGGGCCCGGTGCTGGGGGTCGGCTTCGGCGGTCGCCGGGCCGGTCTTGGCCGAACCGCTGCGTTCCGCTTGCTGCCGGTCACGGACGCAGAAGCCGACGAGCTGATCGACTCCGCCGAGGGCGTTGCGACTGAGCTGGACGGGTTCCGCGGCAGCGCCGCGCTCGATCGACAGGCCCTGCGCGAGCTGATGTTGCGCTTTGCCCTTCTGCTCCGGGAGGTCCCGGAGGTGGTCGAGACGGACCTCAACCCCGTCCGGTGCATGACAAGCGGCTGCGTGGTACTCGACATGCGACTGCGAATCGAGCCCCGGCGCCCAATCGAGCGCGTCCAGACGTGGTGACGAGACCGGGACCGTCGTCGATCGCCTGCCGAACGTGGCCCGGGAAGCTCCTGCGCGCGGCGATGCGCAATACCCATCGCGCTATCACGAGAGCCCGCACCAAAGGAAGCATGTGACCAGCGTTGTGATCACTTCCGCGGCCCGGACCGCGATCGGCTCTTTCGGACGTAGCCTGCGCGACGTCCCGCCAACCGAGCTCGGCGCCACCGTCGCGCGCGTAGCCATCGAACGCGCGGGCCTTGAGCCCGAACAGGTCGAGCAGGTGGTGTTCGGCAACGTCATCCACACCTCGCCCGAGGACATGTATATGGCCCGGGTGGTCGGCATCGGTGCCGGCATCCCCAAGGAGGCGCCGGCCTTCACGGTCAACCGCCTGTGTGGCAGCGGCGTGCAGGCGATCATCTCCGCCGCCCAGGCGATCCAGGCCGGTGATGCCGACGTGGCGCTGGCAGGTGGTGCGGAGTCGATGAGCAGGGGCGCCTACTGGATGGAGAACGCGCGCTGGGGCGCACGTGTGGGCGACGCGTCGCTTGTCGACGCGGTTGTCGGGTGCCTGACCGATCCCTTCAATCAGATCCATATGGGGGTGACGGCCGAGAACGTGGCCGAGTCCTACGGGGTCTCGCGTGAGGCACAGGACGAGTTCGCGCTCGAGTCCCATCGCCGCGCCCAGGTGGCGATTGAAGCAGGGCTGTTCGACGAGGAGGTCGTACCGGTCGAGGTCAAGGCACGCAAGGGGAGTGTCGAGTTCAGGGTTGATGAGCACCTCCGGCGCGATGCCACGCTGGAGACGTTTGCCAAGCTCAAGCCGGCGTTCAAAAAGGACGGCACGGTCACGGCCGGCAATGCCTCCGGGGTGAACGACGCGGCCGCCGCGGTCGTGGTCATGTCGGCAGGCCGGGCGCAGGAGCTGGGCGCGCCGGTGCGGGCCCGCATCCTCTCCTACGCCGTGTGCGGTGTGGAACCCAAGACGATGGGCATCGGCCCCGTCCCCGCCGTGCGCAAGGCACTCGAGCGGGCTGGCCGGACGCTTGATGACGTCGACGTGATCGAGCTCAACGAGGCGTTTGCCGCCCAATCGCTGGCGGTCGTCAAGGATCTCGGCCTCGACCCCGCGAAGGTGAACCCTAACGGCGGAGCGATCGCCCTCGGTCACCCGATCGCTGCCACCGGCGCGATCCTCACCACCAAGATCTTGGGCGAGATGGAACGCGAGAACCACAAGCTCGGGCTGGTTACCCTCTGCATCGGGGGTGGCCAGGGAATCGCGATGCTGCTTGAACGCGACTGACAGTCGGCGTCGGCGTCGTGACCGGATCCGACGCGGAGCTAGTGCCGTAACCGGAAACGTTTCCTATGGGCGACCGAAAACCAAGGATGGCGAGGACGCAGGAGTCGATGCGTAGCAGCGCTACGTGAGACTCCGAGGACAAAGCCAGCCGAAGGTTTTGCAGCCGCCAACAGGGCAGAGGTTTGACGGGAGCAGCACTGACTTAGGTCGCGCCTGCCGAAGGACGTCCATCGCGAGCCGCGACTACTCGCGTGGCGCGGGTTGCCGGCAAGGTCACTGTCAGATCCCCGAGACCAGCTGCCGGCGCTTACCAGCGGATGGTTCTGGCGGCTTGCGATCGCTAGGACTGGGACCGTGCGACGCGAGTCGAGCGAGTGTTGTTTCTTCCGAGTTGGCTCAGGCTCGGAGCTTCGCGCTCGGCGAACGTGCCGACGTGCTCTTCCTCGGGGTAGTCGGCGGGGCTTGATTCACCCTCGGCGAAGGTGCTGTGATGCACCGCTGGATTGGCGCGGCAGATGTCGGGTTGGGGTTTGAGTTGTTGGGCATGCGGACCTCTCTTGGTGGTTGTGCGGCGGTCATGAGGCCACGAGCTTTCCGTTTGTGGATCCCGTCCGACAGATCAGGAGCATTTGGGGGCTCGGGAGACGAGTCCGGGCCGGTGAGTGCGACGGCGGCTTTGGTCTCGCGAGCCATGAACGCGCCGAGCTCGCCGATCGTGCTCATCAACGGGGCGGGGAAGACGACGGTCGAGTTCTTCTCGACCGCGACCTCGACCAGCGTCTGGAGGTTCCGAAGCTGGAGTGCCAGCGGGTGGGCGACCATCACGTCAGAGGCGGCCGCCAGCTCACCGGCCGCGAGCGCTTCGCCCTGGGCGGCGATGATCTTGGCTCGCTTCTCGCGCTCGGCCTCGGCCTGGCGGGCCATCGCCCGCTTCATGCTGTCGGGCAGCTGGATGTCCCGGAGCTCGACGACCGTGACCTTGACACCCCACTCCTCGGTCTGAACATCGAGGATCTCGCGAATGTTCTGATTGATGGCGTCAGTCTCGGACAGCGTCTCGTCGAGCGTGTGACGTCCCACCACGGCGCGAAGCGTCGTCTGCGCGATCTGGTTGATCGCCGCTCCGACGTTCTCGATCGCGACCACCGACCGGACGGGATCCTCGACCCGGTAGTAGGCGACCGCAGACACGTCGATGCTGACGTTGTCCTTGGTGATGATGCCCTGAGACTGGATCGGCATCGTGACGATCCGCAACGACACGCGATGAACCCTGTCGACGAACGGGAAGATGAAGATCAATCCCGGTCCGCGCGCGTGGCCCTTGACCTTTCCGAGCTCGAACAGCACGACGCGCTCGTACTGCTTGATGATGCGTGCCGACATCGCGGGAACCATCAGCGCCGCGAGGATGAGCACCACGACGATCACATAGACGCGAACCCGATACCGATGTACACCCCCATATCAGCGCGACGGACGATCACGCTCGGTTAGCGATTTCTCGTGCCTGTGGTTTGGCCGCGAGCCCGGTTCTTCCACCGCAATGGTTCAGTGCCGGGAAGGTTTGATTCCCTCTCTCGCGAGCATGAACAGCTCGATTTCGATGTCGGGTCCGATGTGATGGTTGGAGATGAACGCGAGTACGTCGCGGCCTGAGAGCCGTTCGACGACGGTGATGAATTTGTGTTGCGTGGCGGTCTGGAAAGCGCTGCGGGTTTCCTGGATGACGCTGGTGCGTTGGATTTCGATGATCGTCTTCTCGATGTCTGTGTAGACGCCGTCGAGTACGCACGCGAGGAGGTCGCCGCCGAGGAGCAGCGTTTTGGCGCTAACCGGTTTGCGATGGTGGTAGCGCTGGTGCAACGCGACGATCGCTTCGGTGATAGCGGCGAGGAGTTCGTCGCCGGTTTGGGGAGTATCGGGGGCCGACATGGCGGCCTTCTCTCTCGTGTCCTTCGGGCTGGTTTGCGCGCGCGAGGCCGGGGGCGAGGACCAAAACGAGCGATCTACCACGACCATACCCGGTGCACCAAGACGCGACCGGCCGACGCTGAAGGGCTTCGATGAGCGGCACGAGCAGTATCCCGACATGATCTGCGAAGTGCCATTCTGGGTCCCGGTGACCTGATCGACGAACACGAGTAGTGCGCTTGACGTCGCGGGTAGTGTTGATGGTGGAGGGCATCGATTTTGAGGTCCGCCCATCGGGCCGGCAGCATGATCTGACTTCCGAGGGTCCACCTAACTCCCGGGGTTCGCACATGTTCGATGCGCTGGTTCTCTCTGATTCGATCGCGGGCAACGCGGATGTCTCATCGCCGGCGTTGGTGTGCTCTTGGACGGACGGTGGTCTTGACGCTGCCTGGGTGCGCGTAGCCGGCGTGCTGGACGTCGAGACCCTCCCGGTGCTGGAGCGGACGCTAGGTGAGCCTCAGCTCGATGCGAGGCTGGTCGTGCTTGACCTGCGCGAGCTCGAGTTCATGGACCGTTCCGCCGCGCGTGCGCTGGTTAGCCACGCGGTGCGGGCGCGGGAGGCCGGCCGGCGGCTGGTGCTGCTGCGTGGGCCAGCTAACGTCGACCGCGTGTTGGCGCTGACCGGGTGCTCCGGTGATGTGGAGATCGGCGACATCGACCAGGGCGACTCGGCCGTCGCGGCGCTCCCGCAGTTCGTCGGCGAGGAGCCCGTCCTATGAGTGCCGCGACCGTTCGGGGTGCCGCGGAGATGGTCCCGATCGAGCACGAGACCTCGGAGCGGGTGGTGCGCATGCTGTTCTTCGTGCTCCCGCCGGTCGCTCTCGCGTTGGGGGGTTGGCTGGCGTGGGGCGGGACTCTGCATTGGCAGGACCTGGTGGTGCTGGCGATTACCTACGCGCTCACTGGACTGGGCGTCACGGTCGGCTATCACCGGCTGTTCACCCACCGCAGCTTCAAGACGACCCGGACGCTGCGAGCGGTATTGGCGGTGCTCGGATCGATGGCGGTCGAGGGGCCGGTGATTGAATGGGTGGCCACGCATCGCAAGCATCATCGCTTCGCAGACCGCCCCGGGGATCCGCACAGTCCCCACGTCGACAATTCGGCGGGGTGGCGAGGTGCGCTGCGGGGACTGGGTCATGCCCACGTTGGCTGGATGTTGCGCGGTAAGGAGATGGCCAACCCCGCTCGCTATGCAAGGGATCTGCTCGCCGACCGCGATCTACGCTTCATCAGTCGCACGTTCCCGCTCTGGGTGATGGTCGGGCTGGCCGTCCCGTTCGGCCTCGGCGTGGCGCTGACCGGTTCGATCGTGGGCGGACTCACCGGGCTGCTGTGGGGTGGAGCGGTACGAGTGTTCCTTTTGCATCACGTGACCTTCAGCATCAACTCGTTGTGCCATTACTTCGGCCGGCGGCCGTTTGCGACCGGCGATCAGTCGCGTAATCTGGCGTGGTTGGCGCCGCTCGCGTTCGGGGAGGCATGGCACAACAACCACCACGCGTTCCCGACCTCGGCTCGCCACGGACTTGGGCGGCGGCAGCTCGATCCCGGCGGCTGGCTGATCGCCGTGCTGGAGCGATGTCACCTGGCCTGGGACGTGGTCCGGATCAGCCCCGAACGCCAGCAAACCAAGCGTGGATCCGCAGCGTCCGCGTGATCCTGGGATTGAGCTTTGCGCTGGTTTCTGCGCTGGGCACCAACCTGAGCGGCTTGTTCAAGGCGCGCGGGGCGGTGGCGATCGAGCGGCCAGTCCAGTGGGCCGAGGTGATCGTACAGATCCCGTTGTCCTTCAGCAGCTGCCACACGGCGTCGCTGGCTCCGCGGCCGAAGATCGCCAGCGGCGCGTCCTCGGGGGTGGCGATCGTGATCGACAGCTCGATGTTCATGTCCTGAGCGCGCGCGGCCGTCATCAGGGCGAGCTCGTAGATCGGCAGCGGCCATCCCATCCGCTCGGGGGCGATGAACGCCAGACGATGCACGTAACCACCCTCGATGTCTTGGATCAGGCCGTGCAGCAACTCATCCAGCCGCGCGTCGTCGACCGTCAGCGCATGCTCGAAGCGGTCATACATGCGCGCACCCAGCGCGAACAAGAGAGCGTCATAGGAGAGCTGCTCGCCCGCCTCGGTGTGCAAGACAGATTGCTCGGGATCCAGCCACTTGAAGCTGTCAACGCGCAGCTCCACGCCGATGTCTCGCGCGATCTCGTCGAGTGGATACCTGCGGGCCACCGCGTAACCGAACGGCTCGCGCACGGTCATCGGCCGGTACGCGAACTCCGGGTTGGGAGCGACCATCGTCGTCGCGATGCGCTCGCCACCCAGCTCGCGCAACGCCAGCGCCGCCTCGAGCCCCGCCACGCCACCGCCCACGATAAGCACGTTGAACGGCTCAGCTGAGGGGTCCGCGGAGGTCATAGCGACCCCGGGTCGGGGAGAACCAGCAGCTGGGACATGTCGACCTCCGGGTTGGTGGAAACCTCAGAAGTCAGATTGTGCTGCCCGCCCGATGGGGGCCGACCTCAAAAGAATGCCCTCAACAACCAGCCGTACTCCTCACGTCAAGCGATCGCGAACGGCTAGACAGTCGGACGCAGTCGCCCGCGGTCAGAGCTCTCGTCCTCCGGGTTGGGTTTCGCGCGCAACGCGAACGGCCAGGACTCGCCCTGCGATCTATCCCCGGTTCAGCGCTCACTGGGTTACGATCGGCTGGTTCGCATCTTGAGCGCGCCCCGTCATGTCGGCGACACAAGACGTCAAGAGCAGATCCCAGAAGCATGGCGAGGTGCTGACCGCGATCTCGGACGGGATGGTCGCGCTGCTGAAGGAGTTCTACGGCCGCGGGCCGACGCGCGGACGAAGTCCTACTACGAGGACGACCTGGTCGTATGCGTGTTACGCGGCGGCTTCTCGCGCGTGGAGCAGACGCTGCTCGAAGGCGGTCGCGGTGCAGCCGTTATTCAACAGCGCATGGAGTTTCAGGAGCTGATGCGCGAGCGCTTCGAGGCCGTGATCGAGCACGCAACCGGGCGGCGGGTGATCGGCTTCATGAGCGGTAACCAGCAGCACCCCGACATGATGTGCGAGGTGTTCATCCTCGCGCCCGCCGATCTCGTCGACACGCACGAGATCCTGGCGACCAGACCACCAGCGGCCTGATGCCGAACCGCCATACCGCCGTCGTCCGAGGCGCTCAGGCGGCGCGAAGAACGATGAACCACAGCATGTCGGCCATCGCGACGACTGCTCGGCAAGGCCGATATCGTGGCGGTAGACCGAAGTTCCCTCCAATAACTGGGGGTTGAGAGGCCGGAACCCCGGTGGTTGCTGGGGTTTCGGCCTTTTTCATCGCCGCGATTGTAGTCAGTAATTAGGCTGCGGGGTCTGTCCGGTGTTGGCGGTATGGTCCGTTCATGTCGAGAAGGCCGCGTCCGATGGGTGCGATTCACGTTGTCACCAATAGGCGGCAGGGGAAGGGGCGGGAGTACGTCACGCATCTGCTGCGCCGCTCTTATCGGGAGGGCGGCAAGGTTAGGAACGAGACGGTCGGGAACATCTCGCATCTGCCTGAGGGACTGGTCGAGTTGGTGCGGGCGGGGCTGCGTGGCGAGCCGGTCGGGGTGCTGTCGGATGCGTTCGAGGTCGAGCGCTCGTTGCCGGCGGGGCATGTGAACGCGGCGCTGGCGATGAGCGTGCGGCTGGAGCTCGCGCGTCTGCTGGATCGCTCACCGTCGCGGGAGCGGGACGTTGCCTTGGCGATGATCTGCCAGCGCGCGATCGCGCCGGCGTCGAAGCTGGCGAGCGTCCGCGCGTTCGGTCAGTCGACGCTGGCCGAGGAGCTCGGGGTCGCCGACGCGGACGAGGACGATCTGTACGCCGCGATGGACTGGCTCCTAGATCGCCAGGCGCGGATCGAGGATCGCCTCGCCCGGCGGCACCTCGTCGACGGGGAGCTGGTGCTCTACGACGTCTCGTCGTCGTATTTCGAGGGGCGGTGTTGTGAGCTGGCGGCATTGGGCTACTCGCGCGATGGCAAGCGCGGCAGCTCGCAGATCGTCTACGGGCTGTTGTGCGACAAGCCGGGCCGGCCGATCGGTGTGGAGGTGTTCTCCGGTGCGCTGCACGACGACAAGACGCTGCCCTCCCAGATTCAGAAGCTCAAGACGCGGTTCGGGCTGCGCCGGGGGGTGGTCGTCTGCGACCGCGGGATCGTCACCAAAGCCAACCTCGAGCTGATGCGCGACGCCGATGGCACAGGGTGGATCACCGCGCTCAAGGCGCCGCAGATTCAGAAGCTCGCGCGGGACGGCGTGCTGCAGCTCTCGCTGTTCGATCAGACCAACCTGGGTGAGATCACCTCGGAGGACTACCCCAGCGAGCGGCTGATCGTGTGCCGCAACCCGCTCGTGGCCTCAGAGCGCGCCCGCAAACGCGAAGACCTCTTGCAAGCCACCGAGCGGGGGCTTGATGAGATCGCTCAGCGCGTGGAGCGCGGCACGCTTCACGGCGCCGACCAGATCGGCTTGGCGGTCGGACCGGCGCTCCGACGCTACAAGGTCAAAAAGCACTTCGAGATCCAGATCACCGACAGCACCTTCACCTATCAGCGCAAGACCGAGCAGATCAAAACCGAAGCCGCGCTGGACGGAATCTACGTGCTACGGACCAGCGTCCCCGACACCGAACTGTCGACCGGCGAGGTCGTGCGCTCCTACAAGAACCTCGAACAGGTCGAGCGGGCGTTCAAGACCTTCAAAGGCCCCGAACTGGAGATCCGCCCGATCCACCACCACCTCGAGGACCGCGTCCGCGCGCACGTGTTCCTCTGCATGCTCGCCTACTACCTAACCTGGCACTTACGCCACGCCTGGGCACCGCTGCTCTTCAAAGACGAAACCCCACCAGTCCAGCCCGACCCGGTCGCGAAAGCCGTCCGCTCATCGGCCGCGCAGCGCAAAGCCCGCACCAAACGCACCAGCACCGGCGATCCCTGCCACAGCTACAAGAGCCTGCTCGCCGAGCTCGCGACCCTCACCCGCAACACCATCCGCCTGCCCGGCACCAACGCGACCTTCCACAAACTCGCCCAACCAACCACCCTCCAAGCCCGTGCGCTCGACCTCGCCGCGCACGCCCCGCTCGACCCGTAGTCACCACCCATCCACCCCAAAACCCGCGGAACCCCAGCAGCCACGGGCAATCGCTCACCCGCTCACCCGGGAACTTCGGGCTAGTTGGGCTGGCCTGCGGCCGGTCGCGGGCGACTGAAAATCTTGGATGATTCTGGGGTCGCCCTCGACGCCGTTCAGCGCTTGGTGCCTGTGAGCCCGAGGCTAGTTTGGCGTGCGGGTCTCCCCGGGGTTCCGGACTGTTGCCAAGAGCACGCCTGTCAGACTCGTTAGTTCTCAGAGGCCCCTGGGCGACGATCTTGTCGATCGTGTTCAAGGAGGCCGGATGGAGACGGTGGTCGAGCGCCCGGCGGCGCTGGATGTGCATAAGGAGCAGGTGACCGCGTGCGTGCGGGTGCCCGCGGCGAGTGGCAAGGGCCGCGAGCAGCACGTGGCGGAGTTCCCGACGACGGTGGCGGGGCTGTTGACGCTGCGCGATTGGCTGGCGGCGTTCGGCGTCCAGCAGGTCGTGATGGAGGCGACCGGCGTGTTCTGGAAGCCGGTGTGGGCGATCCTCGAGGACGAGTTCGAGTGTCTGCTCGTCAACGCTCGCCACGTCAAGCAGGTTCCCGGTCGCAAGACCGACGTCAAAGACGCCGAATGGCTGTGCCAGCTCGCTGAGGCCGGCCTGCTGCGAGCGAGCTTCGTGCCGCCCAAGCCGATCCGAGCGCTCAGAAACCTGACCCGGTATCGCAAGACTCAGATCCAGGAACGCGCCCGGGAGGCCAACCGGCTGCACAAGGCGCTGGAAGACACCGGGATCAAACTCGACTGCGTCGCGACCGACATCCTCGGCAAGTCCGGGCGGGCGATGCTCGACGCGCTCGTGTCCGGCACGACCGACCCCGAGATCCTCGCCGACCTCGCCAAGGGCAAGCTGCGCAAGAAGATACCGGCGCTCAAGGAAGCCCTGGAGGGGCGCTTTGACCACCTGCACGCCGTCTGGATCGGCGCGATCCTCGCCCACCTGGACTTCCTCGACGAGCAGATCTCCAACCTGACCGAGGCAATCGGGGAGCAGATCGCCCCTTTCGAGAAGGCCGTTGAGCTGCTGTGCACGATCCCGGGCATCCAACGGCGAAACGCCGAGTGCATCATCGCCGAGATCGGCATTGACATGTCGGTCTTCCCGACCGACAAGCAGCTTGCCTCCTGGGCCGGTCAGTGCCCCGGCAACGACCAGTCCGCCGGCAAACGCCGCTCCGGCAAGAGCCGCAAGGGATCGAAGTGGCTGGACTGGGCCCTGGAAGAGACCGCGATGGCAGCGATCCGCACCAAGGACTCCTACCTCGCTGCCCAATACGCCAGGCTCAGACCCCGCCGCGGCCACAAGAAAGCCCTCGGCGCCGTCAAGCACTCGATCATCTGCATCATCTGGCACATGCTCAGCACCGGCGAGCTCTACAACGACCTCGGCGGTGACTACTTTCGCAAACGCGACCCCGAACGACTCACCAAACGACTCATCGCCCAACTCGAGGGCCTCGGCCACAAAGTGATCCTCGAGGAGTTGCCGCAGGCAGCCTGAACGTCAACAACCTCGCGGCCCCAAAGTGATCGCCCTCCCGACGGGATTTTCCTGTCAGACCTGGCCCGCGACGACGGCCCGAAGGTCGTCCACTTGGAGCCCCGCCATCGAGTCTCGGTGGTCGTGCTCGACCTGATGCACCCAGGCGCCGAGAACGGCCCAGCGGCCACCGTGGTAGCGGCCTCGTCGGTTCACGGCAAATGCGGCGGCGCGGCGTCGTCAATGCGCTTGGCTGAGGCAGGCTCTCGGCGACACGCTGGCCAGTGGCAGATCTCCACCTGCGCCCTCCCTAGCTGCCGATAGAGTCTCGCTGCATGAGTTCTGGTCGATTTAGAGTGCTGATCGCCGGCGGCGGGGTGGCAGGCCTGGAGGCGCTCATGGCGTTGCGCGACATGGCGGGTGACCGTGTCGACTTGGCGTTGCTCGCTCCCGAAGCCGAGTTCGTGTACCGGCCAATGGCGGTCGCTGAGCCGTTCGGGCGCGGGCGCGCGGACCGCCACCCATTGGCGGACATCGCGTCGGAGTTCGAGACCGAGTTGATCCAGGCGGCGCTCGGTGAGGTCGATTCCGCCGGCCGCGCCGCCGTCACCGGGGCAGGCCAGCGCGTGCCGTACGACGCGCTTCTGGTCGCGGTCGGCGCCCGCAGCGAGCCGGCCCTGCGCCGGGCGCTGACGTGGACACCTGAAACCGACGCCGAGTTGTTTGGCGGGTTGTTGCGCGATCTGGACGAGGGCTATCTCAAGCGTGTCGCGTTCGTCGTGCCGCCGGGGGTGGCCTGGGCGTTGCCCGCGTACGAGCTGGCGATGATGACCGCTTGGCAGGCGTGGGGAATGGGGCATGACGACATCGAGGTCACGGTCTACACGCCCGAGGACGCGCCGCTCGGTCTGTTCGGCACACGGGCGACTGCGGCCCTCCGCGAGGACCTCGAGGAGGCAGGGGTTCGAGCAGAGACCGGCGTGTACGTGACCGAGGACCCTAGCGAGCCCGGCCGGCTGGTTTTACTACCGGGCGAGCGAACGCTCGATGTCGACCGCGTCGTCGCCCTACCGCGTGCGGTTGGACCGGCGCTGCCCGGACTTCCTGCGGATGCGCGCGGGTTCGTGCTCACCGACCTGTACGGCAAGGTCCCCGACGTCGAGGGCGTGTGGGCGGCTGGGGACGCGATCGCTTTTCCGGTCAAACAGGGCGGTCTCGCCGCTCAGCAGGCTGATGCGGCAGCCGAGTCGATCGCGGCGGTCGTCGGTGCGGACGTTGCGCCGCAGCCTTTTCACCCGGTGCTCCGAGGGATGATGCTCACCGGGCGGGGCAAGGCTTGGATGCGCCACGAGCCTGCGGGCGGCGAGGGCGATGGAGCCGCGGAACGCCGCGCGCTGTGGTGGCCGCCGACCAAGATCGCCGGGCGATACCTGTCTCCGTATCTGGCAGCGCGACAAGAATCCGACGCCGTCGGTGATACGCCACAACCCGACGGACAACCGGTCGAGCTCGACCTCGAGCTCGAGGTTCCCTCTGTCGCCGACGCCTTGCGCCAAGCGAGGCTCCGCGGGGAGGACGAGCGTGCTCGCCTGCGGCAACGGCGCGCCGAGGCGCGCGGCGAAGCCCGGCCTCCGAGTTAGGCGGGGCGGCTGCTCCGCCGCCCGGACGGTGACCGCCGGCACTGATCAGTCTCAATTGACGTCGGGGCGGTCGTCGCGCTAGCGCTTTTCAAGAAAGCGGGTGTAACGCCAGATTGCCCGTGCTCTGCAGATGGAGGCGTCCACGCCGGCGGTGGCGTCGCTGCTGAGAAGGACGAGCCGGGGCAGCAGTCGGACGTCGACCGCCGGCTCCTCCATCTTCGTGAGGATGCAGACGCCGGCCACGTAGAGGCGTGCTTCCTCGCGGCGCACCTTCGTGCCGCTCCGCTCCGCGCCTCGGAAGCGCGGAACAGGAGGACGGCAGCGGTCCCGGCCGAGGCGCGCTCGACGAGTCCTCGGCGGAGGTCGAGGGCCGCTCGTGGGGAGAGCGTGACTCTGCGTTCCAGTGAGCCGGCTGCGCTGGCCCGACGACTGCGAGGAAGACACCGCATCGGAGCAATACCTCCATTGCATGTCTTCCGTCGAATCAGCTCGCGGATATAGCCGTGTGCTCGAGCGCCGCCGCGGTGTGGCGCTGGCGCGTCACTTCCGCGGGGTGGAGGGCCTCTCGATCGCCCAGATCGCTGGGCGTCTTGGCCGCTCGCCCGCGACGATCAAGGCTCATTTTCAACGACCCGTCCGAGGCTAACAAAAGACCTGCGGACAGCCCCACGCGCTAACGCCGGTCTCGACGCGACGCGCCGAGTACGGCAGCTCTCGGGGCACAAAGTCGGCCCGGGCCTCAGCTAGCAGGGCAGAACGCACGCCGCCATGGCCTGGCGGCACGGCCCTACGCCCGATCCCGGCCGCCGCTCGACCGTACCCGGGGCGCCACATGCGGCCGTACGAGTCGCGGCACCCCGGGCGCCGCGCCGGTATGGCACGCCCAGGCCGACAGTGCCGCCTGTAGGCTGGTGTCTACAGAGGCTCCGGACGCTCGGGCGTCCCTCGCACTAGAGGCGCGTGCCTCCGGGGCAACCTCTCAATAACACTTGTCACTTGCACCGCGGCGTCGGGCTCGATCCTCAGCTAGCTTCACGGCGATCTTGCAGCGCTCGGGTGATCTGCTTCAGGGGCGCAGATTGATCACCGGCGGATACTCGTCGAACTGAAGTTGGGCCAGCCGGGTGTCGCGGTCCCAAGCCACTCGACCTCATCGCCCAGCCGCTGGGCGATCAGCGCGCGCCCGCCAGCTCGTCCATCGCAACCGCTGTCGGGCTGTCCGGCGCTGCCACCGCCACTGAACGCCCAAGTGAGTAGGCTACCCTGCCGTGAGCAACGCATCCGATATCGAGTCCGTCGCCGTGGTGGGCGCGGGCCTGATGGGTTCCGGGATCGCCGAGTCCGTGGCCCTCGCCGGCATCCCGGTCATGCTACGGGACGTAGACGAGGTCAGCATCGGGCGGGCACGGGACAGGATCGAGTCTTCGCTCGCACGAGCCGTCGGCGGCGGCAAGCTCGACGCGGCGCAGGCCAGCCACGTGCGCGAGCGGATCGAGCTTACGACCGAGCTGGAGGCGATCGCCGGCGCGGATCTTGTGATCGAGGCCGTGCCCGAGAACCGGGATCTGAAGCTCGAGCTGATGCACGCGATCGACCGCGCCGCGGGAAACGACTGCGTGATCGCCTCGAACACCTCCTCGATCCCGATCGCCGAGCTCGCGCAGGCGGTGCATCTTCCCGAGCGCGTGCTCGGACTGCACTTCTTCTCTCCCGTGCCGGTGATGAAGCTGGTCGAGATCGTCGTCGCGCTCGATACGAGCGCGAGCACTCTCACGCGGGCAACGGCGTTTGTCGAGGAGATCGGCAAGCGCCCGATCGAGACGAAGGACCGGTCAGGCTTCATCGTCAACATGCTGCTCATCCCATACCTGATGGCGGCCGTGCGGATGTACGCGGAGGGCTTTGCCTCGCGCGAGGACATCGACATGGGGATGAGGCTCGGCTGCGGGCATCCGATGGGACCGCTCACGCTCTGCGACTTCATCGGACTCGACGTGGTCTACGCGATCTCCAACTCGCTCGTCGAGGAGTTCCAGGCTCACGAGTACGCGCCCCCGCCGCTGCTGAAACGGATGGTCGCCTCAGGCAGGCTCGGCCGCAAATCCGGGCGCGGGTTCTACGAGTACGAGTAGCGCATCCGGCTTTGCGCCCGCGCGGCTGTAGCGCCTAGTGCCGGATGACCTGCTGCCGATTGGCCCTGACCAGCGAGCCGATCAGACGCCATCCTCTGAGTGCCCTGCAGGGCCGATCCTGTTCGACCGGCAGCTCCTGCCCTTCGGGGCTCGGACGAGCGTCAGCGGGCACCGTCATCCGGTGTCCGCTCCGCGATCGCGAGGCTTTAGCATCACCTCGGCCTTCAGAGGAGACCCCGGATGAAAATTCCTCAGAACAGTAGGACCGTGCTCCCCTCCGTGATCACGACGGGCGGGCTCCCCGTGGTGCTGACGTTCTCCTTGACCCACTTGGCCGCGCGCCGGGAGGACTCGTCCGTCCCGGCCTTGTCTTGGCAGATCGTCACAGTCATGCCACCGTCGCCGCTGCGAAAGGCTGCGTAGCTAACAAAGCCAGGCACACTGCTGATGAGGCTCTTGACGTCCTCCTCCCTCTGCCCGAGGACATCGAACAGCTCCGAGCCACCCTGCCCGGAATAGCTCCGAACGGCCACGTACATGACTCCTTCTCTTCCTGTGGCGCTCGCCACTTCGGTTGTCGCAACTGCACCCTATCCGACCACGGGAGGGTTGCTTTCCCGTCCGGCCAACGAAGGAGGTTCTCGGGGTACACCGCGACGAGCTGCTCGGCGAGGCGTCCGGCCTGCCGTGGAGTCGGGCCGTCCAAACACGCAGGTCGCAACGAGAACCTGAACTCCGCCTCGGTGCGTCTTGCCAACGAGCTCGACCCAGACCGAACGAGGTGCGCCTATCTCGAGGAGCATCGGGCGCTTCCCCCGCGACTGGCGACCGCTCTCAGTCGCTCGCGACTGGCCGTTGCTTGCCGGAACACGGCGGTCAAGCGAGCAACGTGATGGATTAGGGTCCGGCTCTTCCGAAGTGAGCCCGAACCCCCGTAGTTGCTGATGATCCGACGCATACGAGGAGATGCAACCGTGCTCTCGCCGAGCGCTTCGCGACCGGAGCAGGGAGGCTCAACGGCACCGCCACCCGAGCGGAGAGAGAAGATCGATCAGCTCGGATATCTGCCCGTCGGCCGTTTCAAGCAGTTCGATGCCGCGTTCGGTCATTGAGACCTCCGCATTCAGAATCACGGCAGGACGGATGGTGGCTGGTCGATCGCCAGATGCGCCGTCGGGCCTGGTGCGAGACCCCGCGCGGTGCTAGCTCCGCTTGGCGTTGAAGGGTTCACAGACAGGTCATATTTCAGGCCGCGATAGCGGCCTGTTTGATTTTGTCCTCGATGCGCGCGTTCGAAGGCGCGCCAGGAGCTGGCGAGTGGTGATCGGGTGGCGATCTCGGCTGGGAGGTGGGGGTCGAGTTCGGCGAGGGCGGGGTTGACGATCCGCGTGTAGGTCTTGGTGAAGAAGACGGCCAGTCGGCGTCCCTCGCTGGTCAGCTCGTAGCGCTGGGTGCGGGGGATCCGCTGGATGAACCCTTTGCGGCGCAGGCGCCGTAGGTCGTAGGTCATCTGCCGCGCGCCGTAGCCGGGGATCAATCCGGCGATCAGCTCGCGCAGGGAGCGGTTCGTCAGCCCGGCGAACAGGTGCTGGAAGCTGCACAGGCAGGCGAGCAGCGCCATCGTTCGGGGTTCCCCGAATCGGAGTCCGGGGGCGGGTAGGCCATCGTTGGTTCTGGATGGCAGCACCACGCGCTCGAGCAGCGTGGCGTCTGGTGCGCATTGGCACGCGTCAAGTTGGTGGTCCAGGAGCCGCTGGTTGATCTGATGTCCGATGTCGATCAGCTTGCGTCCAGTTCTCATCGGTGAGCGAGCCGTCCGACCCCGAAGTCGCGGGTGTCGTTGACTGTCGTCTCGGTTCTGAGCGCGCGGCCCTCTTTGAAGTACTGCTTGACCTTTGAGGCGCGGAAGTGGATCTGGATCGCCGCCTCCACGCCCGCGGTTGAAGATCTTGGTGTGAAACCGGCCCGGGGTGCGGCGGTTGACCCGCCGGCCGAAGATGACCGCGGCCTGATCGGGGCGGCCGAGCGTGAGCTGGTCGGGGAGCGTCTGCTCAAACCAGGCGCGGCCCGGCGGCCGGCCGGTCGAACACGCGCGTGTCGGAGATCTCCAGCTGCCGGAACGCGAGGTCATAGCCGTAGCCACGTTGGCGGTCCTCGACGGTCAACGGCGAGGGCAGCGCGGCCTGCCAGCGCTCGAAGAACAAGCGCACATCCTCAGCGCGACAGGCTGCGGCAGATCCCGGCGAGCGCGTGCGGGTCCTCGCACGACGCGAACCCGTTATCCAACGCGCTGGAAGGCGATGCCCTGCCGGGCGGCCTGCTGTTTGGCCCACTCGTTCCCGTTCAGATAGATCCACACCGGCCACGGTGCGTAGGCGACCGTCTTGATGAACGCCGGCCCCCAGTCGGGATCGCGGATATAGAAGTAGTAGTTGTTGGGGAAGATCGACTGGCGGCGATACACGAAATGCGGATGCCCGTCCGGGCCGCCGTCGCGCCACCCGCGCCACGCCGAGGTCTTCTCCTGACAGACCCCGACCATCACCACGCCGTAGCGGCCCTCGCGCTCGGCCGCCTGGAAGTGCTCGCGGGCGATCTCCTCCTTCACATCCCCCTTGACGAACCGGACCGTCGGGATCTCGTTAGCGGCGATGTAGCTCGTTGATCCGGTCTGACGTAGTCGCGGCCGATCTTGCCCAGCACCGCCGGCGACGGGATCGGGAACCCGCGATCCAAAAGAAACCGGATCACCTGCCCCTCGCACATCAACCTCGGCACATACCCCTGCAAGAACAAACGGTCCACCGAGCGGACCTCCAGGCTCACGTGATCGGCGAGTAGGCTTGAGATCGTGGCCACGGTGGTACCTCCAGCAACCGCAAGGTGCAAAGCCCCGCAGGGGCTTCCAAGCGGGCGCCGCTCGCCCGCGCTCTAGATCGGAAGGTACCCCGCGGCCACCCAGCGTCGCGCAGCGACGCCCGCGAGCGAGGCTTATTGGTCATCCTGTAGTTGACGCGGCCGGTGTGGTCGTGTCGGCCTCGACCGCCGCCGGGAGAGGGCCAAGCGAGGTTGCCCGTGTGAGGGCCCGTATGAGACCAGCCCCTCCCGGCGGGGCGAGGTGCCGCAAGCGGCAACAGGACGTAGCCCGTTAGAGGGCCAGTCAATAAGCGCCCGCAACGGTACCTCCTGGTCGGAGCATTGTGAAGTCCTGACCTGAGAAATGGAGTACCGATGGGAAGTAACTACGCGGGCGTCGACTGGGCGTCTGAGAAGCACGACGTGCTGATCGCCGATGAGACGGGCGAGGAGCTACTGGCAGCCACGTTCGTGCACGATGAGGCGGGGCTGCGGTCGCTGTGCCGCGCGCTCGTACGACACGACGTGCAGCTGGTCGCGGTCGAGCGGCCCGACGGGCTGTTGGTCGAGCGGCTGTTGGACGCCGGATTGCGGGTGCTGGCGCTGCACCCCAACCAGGTCGCCGCCACGCGGGCGCGGTTTCGCGCCTCGGGCGGCAAGTCCGATCGGTTCGATGCGTTCGTGCTGTGCGAGCTGGCCCGCACCGACAGTCACCGCTTCCGGGTGCTGGAGCCCGATAGCGATCAGACCAAGGCGCTGCGGGCACTCACTCGCGGGCGCGAGGAACTGGTCCAGGCTCGCGTGGCATTGTGCAACCAGCTGCGCGCGGAGCTGGAGCGGTTCTGGCCGGCGCCGATCGGCCTGTTCAGCGAGCTCGACAGCCGGATCTCGCTCGCATTCCTGGAGCACTGCCCGAGCCCGGTCGAGGCCCGGACGCTCCGCGAGAAGCGGATGGCGGCGTTCCTGGCCCGCAATCGCTACTCCGGGAATCAGGCGCCCGCCAAGCTAGTCGCGAAGCTCCGAAGCGCGCCGCAGGGCCGCGCCGGCGGCGCCGAGATCCAAGCCCGCAAGCGGCTCGTCCTCGCGCTGGTCGCCGCGCTCAAGCTGCTCGTCGCTGACATCAAAGCGCTCGAGCGGCAGATCGCCCAGGCACTGGACGAGCACCCCGACGGCGCCATCTTCCGCTCGCTGTTCCGCGATCCCAAGTCCGTCGTGACCGCCGCCACGATGCTGGCCGAGATCGGCGACTGCCGCGCCCGCTACCCCACCGGCGACACCCTCGCTGGCGACGCCGGCCAGGCCCCGGTCGCGGTCGAGTCCGGCAAACGCAAAGTCGCCTGCTTCCGCTGGGCATGCAACAAGCGCCTGCGAGACGCATTCTGCACGCTCGCGGACTCGACCCGCCAATGGCACCCGTGGGCCCAGGCCCACTACGCCAGAGCGATCGCCGACGGCCATGACCACCCGCGGGCAACTCGCACCCTCGGCCGCGCCTGGTGCCGCGTCGTGTGGCGCTGCTGGCAAGACCGCGTCCCCTACGACCCTGCCCGCCACCGTGCTCTGCAACGGCATGTCCTGGTGACGGTCCCCACACCGTCGGGCCCCCGGCCCGACACAGCCGCCACCCAGCGGATGCTCGGCGCAGCCGTCACCCACACGGCGGCCCGAAGGGCCGAGCGCGAAGCGCTTGACGGCAAGCCGACATCCGCTACCACGCTAGGGGGTTGATGTCATGAAGGGCCGGGCGGGCTCTGGCGGTCCGGGCGGGCGTGCGCCGGCCGGGCGGCAGGAAGTCGGCCCTCCGCCCCGAACTGCGTCGTTCGAGACCGTGCGGATGATGGCCGCGCGGCCGGACAATTCGAGAGGAGGACCGACCATGTCCAACGGTACGCGTTGGGTCGGCATCGACCTGCATCGCCGGCGTTCGCAGATCGCGATTATCGACGAGCACGGAGAGCTGACGCTGTCGCGACGGATCGTCAACGACCCAGGCACGTTCAAGGAGTTGTTGGGCGATCCCGACGGCACGCATGTGGCGCTCGAGGCGACCTACGGGTGGGAGTGGCTGGCCGACCTGTTGGAGCAGGCCGGCTATGAGGTGCATCTCGCGCATCCGCTCAGAGTCAGGGCGATCGCCGCCGCCCGGGTGAAGACCGACGCGGTCGACGCGCCCACGCTCGCGCACCTGCTCCGCACCGGGCTGTTGCCCGAGGCGTACATCGCCCCGCCCGAGCTGCGCGACCTGCGTGATTTGCTCCGGCACCGCGCGACGCTCGTTCACCTGCGCACGTCGATCAAGAACCGCGTGCACGCGCTCCTCGCCCGCCAGGGGATCCTGCCCGACCACACCGACCTGTTCGGCACGGCCGGGCGCGAGTTCCTCGCCAGTGTGGAGTTGCCCGAAGGTCCCCGCCGCAGACTCGACAGCCTGATGTCGCTGATCGGCGACTTCGACCGCGAGATCGCCACCACCACCGGCGAGATCGACCAGCGCGCCAGGACCGACGAGCGCGTCAAACTGCTCTGCCAGCTCCGCGGCATCGGCCGCTACACCGCGATGCTGATCATCGCCGAGGTCGGCGACGTCAACCGCTTCCCCACCGCCAGGCACCTGTGCGCGTGGGCGGGACTCACCCCCACCGTCCGCAGCTCCGACGGCAAAGCCCGCCTCGGGCACATCTCCCACCAAGGCTCCACGATCCTGCGCTGGGCGCTGACCGAGGCCGCGCAGCACACCCCCACCGGCGGCGGACCGCTCAGGGCCCAATACGAGCGGATCGCCAAACGCCGCGGCCGCAAGATCGCCAAGGTCGCCGTCGCCCGCCAGATCCTCACCCTCTGCTACTACGGACTGCGCGACGGCGAGATCCGCTGCCTCAAACAGCAGCCCGTCAACGACCACGACGACGACCAGCTGGCCGAGGCGGCATGACCAACGCCAGCCCACACCAGACTTGCGCTCACCAGGGCGCGAGGTGCAAGCCCAGGCGAGCTCGCTCCTGTGTCTGGCCTCCTCTCCCAACCGGAAAGGACGGCCGCCGGTCTCGATTGAGCCCCTGGGCACCGCACGACACCCTGGTCCGCCCTGCGCGACCGGATGGATGACTGGAGCCTCCTCCCAAGCCGAAACGCGCTCAGCGAACCGGCGCCCTACCCCCAGAGCACCATGAGCACGCCACGCTCGCACCCCTGCCAGACTCACCCGCCCGCGTCAAGCGCCCACCCACGGCGCCGATCACCCACGCCCACGAAACACGGCGCTTGACCCGGACGGGCTCGCCCGGCAACCCGGCAACTAATCCGGGGCAAAGCCCCGAAACCCCCGACGATCACGCGCCTCATCGCGATCCAGCCTCCCGAGCACCCACTCGCACTTCACCCTTCCACACCCGCGCCCTTGACAACACCCGGCCCTTCATGGATGACACAGGACGTCTCACTACCGAACTGCCGCGACTCCTCGGGTCACCCCGACACTCGGACAACCGCTCGGCGGTATGAGGCTCGCTCGCTACCGC
>CAVZQD010000011.1:0-503860 GCA_963777335.1 uncultured Solirubrobacterales bacterium | reverse complement strand
CGCAGCGCCTGTGCTCGAGCCGGCGATTCTGCGGAACCGCTCCCTCCAGCACCGCAAACGTGGCGTTCTTGTTTTTCTCGATCGGCTTCTACGCGCTGCTGCTCGCGAACATCCTGTTCCTGACCGAGATATGGCGCTACTCGCTGTTGGAGGCGGGATTCGCCGTCACCCCGGCGGCGCTGATGGCCGCGATTGCGGCCGCAGCCGGAGGGCGGCTGGTCGAGCGGTTCGGATCCCGCCTAGTGGCCGTGCCGGCGCTGATACTGTTCTGCGGCGCGTGCCTCGCCTACCACGGCGCCGGGCCGCGACCGGACTACCTCGGTCACTGGCTACCCACCCAGCTCGCGTCGGGCAGCGCGGTCGGATTGACATTCGCGGGACTGACCAGCGCGTCGGTCGCCGACCTGCCGCTGAGCAGGTTGGCGACCGGGACTGCTGTCTCCAGCTGCTTTCGGCAGATCGGCGCGGTGGTCGGGATCGCGGGTCTCGTCGCGGTGCTCGGCACCCCGGAGACGCGGACGCCGCTGCCTGCCTTCGAGCGCGCCTGGATGTTGATGGCCTGCACCGCTCTGGGCGCTGCGCTGCTGGCGTCAAGACTCCCGGCACGACGACGCGGCGGCGAATCCGAACTCTCCCCCGCGCAGCGCCGCCTACCAGCGGCCGAGGTTCCGGGCGTCGCGCGCAACGAGATGTGGTTGCACGGCCATCGGCTCGTGTATCGGGTCGCCGGCACTGGCCCGGCGCTGCTGTTGATCGACGGCCCGTTCGAGGACGCGCTCACCTGGCGCAAGGTGATTCCCCCCGGGCTCGGCACCCGCACACCGTGATCGCACCCGACTTGTTCGGGCACGGCGGGTCCGACGCTCCTTCGGGCATCGACTACTACTCGCCTGGCGGCCACGCGGGAACGCTTCGCGACCTGCTCGATGTGCTCGGACACGACCACGTGACGGTCGTCGGCCACTCACTCGGAGGCGGCATCGCGATCTCGTTCGCGTACAACTATCCCACGCGAGTACACCGAATGGCGCTGATCTCGAGCGGCGGGCTAGGGCGCGAGGTCCACCAGCTGCTCCGCGCATTGTCCTTACCAGGAGCAAGCCCCGCGCTCCGGCTCCCTACGCTGCGACCAACGCTCGGTCTGCTCGCCGCCGTGGCTCCCCGTCTCGTCAACACGGCCGGCGCGCCCAAGGCCCGCCCGGGGAGTCCGGGACCTGCAACTCGTGCTCACGAACGCGGGCTGCCGCCAACGACGAACGGCGCTGCTGACAACCGTCCGAGCCGTGATCGGGCACCGCGGGCAACGCGCGTGCGCGCTTGACCGACTGTATCTACTGCGACTGGTTCCGACGCTCGTGTTATGGGGCACGCGTGATCGGGTGATCCCCGCGCATCACGCTTCGGCGGCCCTCGCGTCAAACCCCGGCGCCGAGCTCGTGCTGCTCGACGGCGCTGGTCATCTGCCACACCTAACCCGAGCCGAGCTCGTCGCCGAGCGCCTGAGCTGCTTCATCAACGGCTCTCCGGCTTGCGCACCCGTTGTCGCCGACCACGCGCGCCACCATTTCGACCTCCGCTTCCCAACCGGCAGGGCCGCTCGTGTTCGCGGCCGAGGCTTCGATCTAACGGCCACACCGGCCTGAACTGTCACTCCCGATGGCTCCTCTGGTGTTGCTCAAAGCCGCGGACGGCGGCGATGTGGTGGTGGCGACGCGTGCTGGCTGGCGAGCCCGGGTCACGGCGCGGTTGCGTGCCAGGCGGCTCGACATCGAGCTCGCGCGTGGTGCGGCGCCGACTCACGTGGCGCTGGCCCTGCGCGCCCAAGACCTCGGCGAGCGTCGCACCCGCGAGCAGCTGGGCCGGAGTGTCCGTCGAATCCTCGACGAGGCGCGCACCGACGATCCGCCTTCGATCGCACGGGTGCCGATCCAGCGGAGCGAGGTCCTCGCGGCCGCCTGGGAGCTCGACCGGATCGCCGAAACGCTGCTCACCCCCGGTCCGGTCGCCGCGAGCGGCGTCGCCCAGGTACGCCTACTGCTGATCAATGGCGCCGGGCCGCTCTACACCCGAGACGCACCTGACGGGCTGCGCTCGGCAGCCACCCGCGCGCTCGATGCCCTCCAGCCCACCTTCCACTGGTGAAGCCGGTCGCACGAGGTGCTCTAACCGCTGTTGCACCGGGCGCCTGGGAAGCGCGTGGCCGAGTGCCGCTAACCGCGCCCCGGCTGGCCCGCGTGCGCGCCGGCCGCGGCAGCGCGCCGCCACCACGGCTCGCCGCGTCCGGGACGTACCACCCGGATGTGGCCTGTTCAATCGCCGGTTTTCGGCGGGATCGCGTGCTCGGGCGCCGTCAAACCTACGAAGATCGAAGGCGTCGGCACGTTTCTCGAGGATGTCGAGCTTGACGTTCCGGGGACCCCGACGCGTGGTCGCGACGCCAGGCCCACACGCCTGGGCATTGCGATTCCTGTTTACAGAGCCATGGCGTGATGTTCGACGTGGATGAAAGATGAGCGCTGCGCACGTGGAACCCGCGCACCAGCAAAACCCGTCCTTAGGTGATCCCGAGCGGTGGCCAACGTATCAACCGATCATTGCTTCGGAATCGCCGGTTGCAAACGTTTCGGCCGCTTCCGGAAAGGGCGACTTGCATGCGTCTGCGAGTTCGTCGGTGTCGGATGGCCGCTTTGCCCACGAGAGCGACACCGTAATCATCGTCCGCCGGTCAGTCGCCAGCCGGGACGTTGCCTATGTGTAAGTCCCATCAAGGTTGGTTCCGCTCGTAGAGGCGAGCGATGGGCGGTTGGTGACCGAGGGCTGAGTGTCGGCGGTGATGGTTGTAATGCCAGAGCCATCCGTCAAGGGCGGCGGTGCGTTCGGTGCTGGAGCGGTAGATCGCGCCGTAGGCCCAGCCGCCCAGGAGGGTGCGGATGAACCGTTCGGCCTTGCCGTTGGTCTGGGGTCGATAGGCGCGGGTGCGCAGATGGCCGATCCCGAGGGTGCGGCAGGCGACGGCGTGCATCGTGGAGCGGTAGGCGCCGCCGTTGTCGGTCATCACCCGCTCGACGGTGATGCCGTGGCGGGCGTAGAACGCGACAGCTCGTCTGAGGAAGCCGATGACGGTGCGTCGGCTCTGATCGGCGAGGACCTCGGCGTAGGCCAGGCGCGTGCAGTCATCGATGGCGATGTGCACGCACTCCCAGCCGGCGGTCTGGCGCTAGACGCCGAGTGCGTCCTTGCGAGTGGGTCGTTTGCTGCGGACGGCCGTCTCCGGTGAACCGGGAGCCAGCGCCGTGCTGGATCCGTCCCAGTCGCTTGATGTCGATGTGGATCAGTTCGCCGGGCCGCTCGCGTTCGTAGCGGACCGCGGGCTCGAGGCCGAGGCGTCCGAGCTTGCCCATCCCGGTCCTGTCAGGATCCCTGACACGGTCGAGAGCGGCATGTCAAGCACCTCGGCGATCTCAGGGCCGGTGAACCGCACCCGTCGCAACGCGGCGATCGCCTCGACGCGCTGCTCGCGGTTCGGTGAGGGATCCGATGTGGCGCCGAGGACCGGTCCCGCAGCCCGAGCTCGCCTTCAGCGCGGTAGCGGCCGGCCCATTTGCGGGCGCAGCGCACACTGACTCCGGCCGCCTCGGCGGCCTGCGTCAGAGTGCGCTCTCGACCGAAACGACCGAACGAGCAGAGCTATCCCCGGCCTTTCAGACTGAGCGCGGCATTAGCGTGTAGATGCATCCGGGTCCTCCTTGGGATGAGTCGCTTGGCAGCTCTCAGCCTCCAAGGGGGCCCGGATGGACCAACCTACTCAGGAACTACACATAGGCAGATGACGGACTCGACGGTCACCGGCTCGCTACCGCTCCGGACGACCAGCAGCAGCTCGATGACGGCACCGAGCCACTGCTGCTCCGGCGGAATGCGGAAGAGTTCGCGTGATCGCCCGACACCCGCGCCAACATCGAAGCAGGGCGCGGCTCCGGTCGCCCCGAAAGACGCGCTTATCGCCAAATCCAAGTCTCTTGATCTCAGCGCAAGACGAGGCCCGAGGGACCTGGTTTCACCTAACTCCAGAAGGCTTGGCCGGTGCCGGCGCCGTTGGGAGACTGTCGGTTCCGCCCAGACTCACCGGTGCGCCTCCGCCCGAACCGCGCCACCCGGGCGACGATCGCATTCCCGGAGAGCGATCGTCCCGACCGGCCGCGAGCCGGCGATGCCTATGCCACGAACGCGCTCGTCTGCGCCGGCCAACGCTGACGACTCCTATCCCCGAGAAGCGGTCGTATGCACGGCCGCCGCGAGACGACTCCTACCACCCAGATCCAGCCACGCTGGAAGGGCCTCGGGCCTGCGATCTCGCCAGCCACTCCGGCGCTTCTGTGCCATCGACTCCGACAGCCGGGCTCGACCCGCCCGCGTGCCTCACGCTCGCCGTCGCCGACCCGCGACCTTGGCTGTCGCTCGCTGAGCCTTGGCTGAGATGAGACGGCGAACAGCGTACGCATCGTGCAAGCTGCTTCCGCGCCCCCGATGCCGACGGCGGGGGCCAGGGCTGCAGCTTCGCGTCCGGGTGCGGACGTAGATTCATCCACATGTGCTGCGATGCTGGCCGACCGGTGGCGGACTTTCTTACGGCCGAGGACGTCCGTGGTCGGCTCCTTGAGCATTCCCAACTCTCGGACATCACAGACTTCGAGGAACGCCATGCGGACGCCGACGCGGTGTTACCGCTGCGGGTGTGGCGCGCGGTAGCTCACCGCAGCAGCCAGACTGCGCCCGTCTGGGTCAGCGCCGACGCGTTCCTGCAGAAGTTGCACGCCACAGTCGACCCGGGCAGCAGCGACGTGCTAGGCAGTTGCGATTGCTGCCTCTCGCGACTCAGTTGCGCTGACGACGTAGCCGCCTACCACCGCGGGTTCGCACTCGCTCTCGTGGACGACGGACAACTGACCGCTCCAGCGTGGTCGGCTGACCGCGACGACGCCGTGCGCCGCTATCTGGACGCCTTGCTGCCAAAGGGCCGGTCGTTCCAGGCGGAGTACGCAGGCGGCTGGTACGGCCTCGGCGTCTGGCGGGTGGAAAGCTCCGGGCTTGGCTTGTGGACGTTTCTGGAACCGGTGGCGGGTTTCGCGCTGGCGCCAACCCGCGGCGCCGACGACAAGACTGATTTCGCTTCGCCCGACCAAGCGGCGGTCTTCCACCTCGGCCGCACCCTGGCCGCCGTAGCTGAGCGAACATAGCGGTCACCCGTCCGGGTGCGCGCGGTCGTCGAATCGACCTTAGCGACAACCAACCCCTTTGCCCAAGGCAGCAACGCCAAGGGCAAGGGGATATCCCCCCGGGTTCCAGCGAACGCAACCTCCGCACTCGCGCTCGGCGAGACCAACTGCCGGAGAGCCGCATCGCATTGCCTGGCTTGATCGTGTAGCTCGCGCGACCAGGCGTCGAGCTGGCAGACCCGTGCTGCCCAGCGTCGACGCGTGTCATCGGTCGTAGCTATCCGACCCCCTTGTTGGTAGTCGGCATCTCACAGTTCAAGTACCGGATCGGCGGACAAAGCCCCTCCTGCGGCCACGTCGACCGGACTGCCCGAGCCGCGAGAGGAAGCGCCGCCGCGCCTCACTCGCCGGAAGCGGATCTCTCGCGGAACGGTCAGGTCCCTGCGATACCTTCGACGCGCATGGGAGCCACCGCGAATCCATCGCTCGACCGCGTCGCAGAGCGCCGACCCGCCGTCGCACTCGCGCGGCATCACCGAGAGGCGGAGGGTATGTCGATTGCACAGATCGCCGGGCGGCTCGGCCGCGCGCCCGCAACGATCACAGGCTACTTCTACGACCCGACGGGGGAGAAGGCACGCGCGGTGAAGGGCAGATACCAGGGGGTGTGCCGGGGGTGCGGCGCTCCCACCGCTGCCCGCGGTGGTAAGGGCGACGCCTACGAGTTCTGCAAGCGCTGTCATCCCGGCGCGATCGCCGCGACCCGCGCGCGCGACTGGGTACGCGAAGCGATGCGCGAATGGCGGGAGCGGTACGGCAGGCCCCCATCGTCAACGGACTGGTCTCGGACTCACGCGACACGGCGCGGCGGCGAGGCACTCGAGCGATTCCAGGCCCGAGACTGGCCGGCGTCGTCCACGGTCGTCGATATCTACGGGTCCTGGGCTGCCGGCCACGCAGACGCGTTCCCCGACGGCTGACGGGCACCGTCTGCCGGGGGCCATTGGCCGAGCCGCCCGGTACCTACCAAACGAGGTGTCGGGCCAGTTTTCGCAGCGCAACCACGCAGCCGACCGCCAGGCGACGATCGACGGCTGGCACGAGCTGTCGGTCGCCAACCCGACCTTCCTGCTCGAGCGCCTCGGCAGCGAGTGCACGGACCTTCAAGGCCTGCGCGAGCTGACGGTGAACGGGCTCGACGCAATCGCCGCGCTCGGCGACGGCGCTGTCGGCCGCGTGGTGTGGGACGCTGACTGGCTGCGGCACGACGCGTCGGGCGGCCGGGTGCGCAAGCTGTCGGTCACGGACACCGGCACCGGTATGACGCCTGAGCAGCTGGGCCACTACATCAACCAGTTGGCGTCGAGCGGCCGCGAGCAATCCGCAGCTGGCAACTTCGGTGTCGGCGCGAAGGTCGCCGCCGGCTCGCGCAACCCGCACGGGCTGGAGTACCGCTCCTGGCATCGGGGCCAGGGTGCACTCGTGTGCTTCAAACGACACCCCGACGGTCGCTGGGGGCTTGAGCCCCAGCGCTGGACCGACGGGCACAGCGACTTCTGGCGCCCGCTCGGCGAGCAGGACACGCCGTGGCTGCTGCGCGGACACGACCACGGCACCCAGGTCGTGCTCCTCGGCCAGCACGAGCGCCACGACACGATCCAGCCCGCCGACAGCGTCACCGACAGCCGCAGGCAATGGATCACCCGCTACCTCAACGGCCGCTTCCTCCGGCTTCCGGAGCAGGTCGAGGTGCTCGTCCGCGACCAGCAAGGCCAGCCGGGAGAGCTGGAGCGCATCCACGGGGAGCAGCGCCAGCTGCAACGGCGCGCGGTCGCGGCCGGGGCGGTGCAGCTAAGCGACGCGATCGCCCGCTGGTGGGTGCTCGACGAGGACCATCGGCTCCGCCGCCGCGAGGCCGCGATCTGGGCCTCGACCGGCCACGCCGCCGCCGTGTTCGGCGATGAGCTCTACGACATCCTGCCGCAGACCCGTGGCGGGTACGGGCGCCTTCAGGACTTCGGCATCCGCTTCGGCTATGAAAGGGTTGTATTGCACCTCGAACCACACGTCCCGGCCAGCCGTTTGCAGTGCAACACCGCGCGAACGGTGCTCCTGCTCGACCACGAGCCGCTGCCGTGGGCACGCTGGGCGGAGGAGTTCGCTGCCGCGATGCCCACGGAGATCCTGCGGCTCCAGGAACGCGCCGCGAGCGCCGACGGTCTGCCGCGCCAGCAGGCGATCCGCAACCGTGTCAGTGCGATCATGCCGCTGTACCAGCTGAGCCGCTACCGGCCGACTCGACCGCCACGACAACCATCCGTCAAGTCAGCCGCCGGCGGCACCAGCGATGAGCCGGCCGGCCGGCCCGCGACCCGGCCCCAGGCGCGCGATGGACCACCGACCGCGGAGGCGGTGCACACCCCGGCGAGCAAAGACCCTGCCCACGACGGGTCGGACCGTGAGCTGTTCGGAGAACCCGCCGATGATCATCCTGGCCCAGGCGCCGTCGTCGATCTTCCCGACGTTGCCTGGATCTCCGTCCGCGACGGATCCCGCGCGATCGGCGACCTCGAAGATCAGGCCGCCCGATACCACCTCGAACGCCACGAGCTGACCATCAACGCTGACTTCCGTGCGGTCACCGACCTGATCAGCCGCTGGCAGGCCCGCTATCGCGGAATCGCCGGCGCTCGGACGGTGATCGAGGCGCAGGTGCGCGAATGGTGCGAACAGATCCTCGTGGAGGTCGTGCTCGCTACTCGCAGCTCGAGCTGGAGCGACGAGCAGCTCCAGGCGCTGCTCTCGCCGACCTCGTTCACTGCCGCCCTGCTCCCGAGACACCTGCTGCACGCGACGCTCCAGAAGCGACTCGGCCAGAAGCTCGGAACGCCGCGATCGATGGCGGAGGAACCGGCATCGGTGGACATGGGGCCGTGTCCCAGCCCACGGCCGCGCGACCGGGGCGACACGACGCAACCCCGCGACGAGCCACCGGAGCGCCCGCTAGGAACGGGCTGTCCCCGAGAGCGGGCGGCAACTCGTGGCGAGACTTGGACCGAGGCTTGCCCATGACGCCAGGCCCGCGGTTCGCCGGGAACAGCCCAAGCAGGACATCCGCGCGACCCTGCGAGTCGGCGAATGATGTCGCGGTGAAAGCATGACCGAATCACCGTCGCGCCAGCTTCCGCGCACCGCGCCTCCCCCCGATCAGGGCGAGGTCGAAGGCAGGGTGACTGAACGCCCGAGCCAAAGCGCCGGGGGAGTCTGCCGCGACTGCGCGTCCCCGTTGATTCACGGGCACGGACGGCGGCCGTATCCACACCCTGATCGCCCGGTACCTCCTCAGCGAGGAGGAGCGCACGGCCGTCCGGGCCAGGGCGGAACGCGTCCTGTTCGGCCCTCGGGACTGGGGGCGACCGCGTGATCGACTGCCGACGGCGCCAGGCGCGCTGGTACTTCTGCCGAGGTCCCGTGGGCATGGTCTGGCACGCGGACAGTCCGGAGCGCCACAGGCCGGCGACGACCCCCCAGGAGTCGCTCGGTCGGATGGAGAACTCGGAGGAGCGGTGAGCGTTCTTCAGGCGACGCCGAGCCGCGCCAAGTTGACCTGGGGCGAGGTAGCGCTAATGATGCGGGCTGCGGTGAAGGACAAGAGCTATCAGCGGACCCCGGTCGGCGTGATGGTCTCCCGCTACCTGCGCTGGTTCAAGAACGAGTGGGGCGCCACGCCGACCACCGTCCGCGACTATGAGGCGGTCCTGGCCCGGATGAGCCTCACCCTCGCCGACCGTGAGCTAATCGACGTCAGCACCGAGGACCTACGCGCCGTCATCGACCTGTGGGGCGACCAGAGCGCCCGCACTCGCCAGAAGATAACGAGTGTCGTCCGCGCCTTCTGGGCCTGGTGCGAGGAGGAGGGCCACATCGCCATATCTCCCGCCTACCGCATCCGCCGGCCACGGGCCGAGCGAAAGGTGGCGCGTCCCCTGCCCGCCGGTGCCCGGCCGCAGCTGCTCGAGGCCGCCAAGCACCCGCGGGATCGGCTAGCGCTGTTCTGCCTGTTGATCCTCGGGATCCGCCGAAACGAGCTCGCGGGCGTCCAGATCCGAGACTTCGACCCGCTGCGGCGCACGCTCCGCGTCTTTGGCAAGGGGCAAAAGGAGCGGGTGATCCCGCTGCGCGGGCCGATCCTCAGCGAGCTGGGCCTGCTCCTGGTCACGGAGCTCCCCCACGTGGGCAGGCTGCCCGAGCCTGATGACTATCTCGTCTATCCAGTGGACCGCCGCGCGGATGGCAAGGGGCCGGAGGGCCAGATCGTGTGGGCCTTCCACGGCCGCCCGAAGGACCGAATCTCAATGCCCGCGATCCATCGCTGGTGGTATCGGATTGCGCAGGACGCGGGGCTCGTCGGCCGCGGCGTGACCCAAGGACTGAACATGCACCAGGCACGGCATGCCTTCGCGATGGAGCTACGTCGCGTCGCCGGCGTTGAAGCCGCGTCCCAGGCGCTCGGCCACTCGGACCTGTCAACGACGCTCGGGATCTACGGCCACCAGGACGGAACGGATCTCGAGCGGGCGATGGACCGCTACGCGGCATGGCTGGAGTGCGAAGAAATTTCCCCCGAAAATCAGGACGAAAGCGCCTAATTTCCGGGGGATTCATGGAGACGGCGGGAATTGAACCCGCGTCCGCAGTCGCGCGAAAGGTGGCGTCTACGAGCGTAGCCGGCGCTCTGATCTCGCCCTCGACTCGCCATGCCGGCGGGGTTGTCGGGGACCAGCTCCGAAAGATGTCCCCGACGGGGCTGGAGCGGGCCTCACCGGGTAAGCCTGCTAGGTGACCCGGACCACCGCCGCAGGCGAACGGCGGCCGGGCTTAACACTCAGCTGTGATTAGACAGCGAGGTTAAAGGCGTGGGAATCTGAACGATTCGCACTTATTTGTTCCCGGGTGTTTTACGAGGCCTCCCGGGACCTCGACTCGCAACCACCCCCGCGAACCGACCACGTCGAAGCCTGTCGTCCCCGGGGATATGTGTCCATCGAGTATAGCCTCGGGCCGGCTCCGGAACTGAACGAGCCGATCAACCGAAGGACGTCGTAAGAACCCGAGGAACGGCTGATGGCCGTTCCTACAATCCCTAGCAATGGAAACGAACGCGCAATGGCCCTTCGCCCCCGTGGGGTCGCCCGAGGCGCCTCACCCCGAGCCTGAGCCGGCGTTCGAGCCGCAGCCGCAGGATCCGGCGCCCCGTCGCCAGGGTCCGATCCGACGCCGGCTGTCCGCGATCGGCGCCGCGATCGTGGCGGCGCTCGCGAAGCTCAAGGCGATCCTGCTGCTCCTTCCCAAGGTGAAGCTGCTCGCCTCGAGCGGAACGATCCTGGTCTCCCTCGTCGCGTATGCGGTGATTTGGGGCTGGCCGTTTGCCGCCGGTTTTATCGCGCTGCTATTCGTGCACGAGATGGGTCACGCGATTGCGCTCCGGCGCGAGGGCATCAAGGCCAGCTGGCCGATGTTCATCCCCTTCCTGGGCGCGGTGATCGCGGCCCGCTCGCTCGGCGACAACGCGACCGCGGAGGCGCGTGTCGGGCTGGCCGGCCCGATTCTCGGCAGCATCGGCGCGGCCGCGTGCGTCCTCGTCTGGCACGCCACCGGCAGCGACCTGTGGCGCGCGCTGGCGTTCACCGGCTTCTTCCTCAACCTCTTCAACCTGCTGCCGGTGGTGCCGCTCGACGGCGGGCGGGCGATGGCCGCGATGGCGCCGTGGATGTGGTTCGTGGGCTTCGCGGCGATGATCCCGCTCGCAATCATCTTCCCCAACCCGATCATCCTGCTGATCCTGGTGTTCGCGGGATTCGAGACCTACAAGCGCTGGCAGCAGCGCCGCTCGGGCGGTCGCGCGCAGGAGGCGTACTACCGCGTCAGGCCGCTCGATCGTGCGCTCGTCGCCGCGGTCTATCTGAGCCTGGTGGCCCTGCTCGTCGTTGGAATGCACGCCACGCTGGTGGCGCGCACGATCAGCTAAGACCGCACGCGCCCCCGGTTCCGCGCTCAGGCGACCGGCGGATCGCGCCGATACGTTCGCCCGTCGTTGTACGGGGTGCCTCGCTGCGCCCACCAGAAGGTGTAGACGAGCGAATGATGCTCGTACCAATCGTCATGGGTTGGGGCTACCCGACGTCCTGGGTCGCTACGCATCGGGCGCTCCGACGATAGTTGACCGCGCAATGAACGAGGCCTGACAGTGCCGGGCGAGCGCAGCCCCGGGGCGCGGCGCCGTGCTTTTCCGCCGGCCCGCGGCCGGGACGCTTCTAGTGCCTGACCTCGCGCAACTCGCGCTGCACGTCCCGCGCCATCTCCCGCTTCTTCATCGCCTCGCGCTTGTCGTACAGATCCTTGCCGCGCGCGAGCGCGAGCTCGACCTTCGCCCGCGAGCGCGGACCGGCGAAATAGATCCGCGTCGGCACGAGCGTGAGCCCCCGCTCCCGCGTCCGCCCGATCAGCCGCTCGATCTCGGACCGGTGCAGCAGCAGCTTGCGCGGCCGCTCGGGGTCGTGGTTGTCCCGCGCCGCCGGCCCGTACGGCGCGATGTACAGCCCGATCAGCCACACCTCGCCGTCGCGCACGACCGCGTAGGAGTCCTTGAGCTGGGCGTTTCCCTCGCGCAGCGACTTGACCTCGGTGCCCGTCAGCACGAGCCCGCACTCAAACCGCTCGAGCAGGTGGTATCGATACGACGCCTGGCGATTGGTGGCGACGTCGCCGGCGGCTGCCTTTCGCTTTCGCCCTTTGGCCATCTCAGCCCACGTCCCAGCCCGGCACCAGGTCGACGCGGCCCCGTGGCGCGTCGATGCTGCCCACGCGGACCTGCACCGGGTCGCCCAGCCGGATCGTGGCACCGCCGCGCGTGCCGACGAGCATCGTTGCCTGTTCGTTGAGCTCCCACCAATCCCCGCGCAGCAGCCGCACCGGGAGCAGCCCCTCGAACTCTCCGCGGGGACCGAACGCCACGAACGCGCCGGCGCCGGCGAGCCCGATGACCTCGCCCTCGAGCGGCTCGTCCCGATCGGTGCCGCGCAGCCACCGCTCGAGCAGGAAGCAGCTCGCGATGTCGTCGGCATCGCGCTCGACCGACATCGCCTCGCGCTCGCGCGCCGAGCTCCACGGTCCCGCCTCGCCCACCCACGCCGCCGACGGCGCGGGCTCGTTGCCGGTCACCGCTGACAGCAGCGCGCGGTGGCACACGAGATCGGGGTAGCGGCGGATCGGAGAGGTGAAGTGGCAGTAGCTCGCGAGCTGGAGGCCGGCGTGCCCGCGATTACGCTGGTCGTAGAAGGCCTGCTTGAGCGAGCGCAGGACGAGGCTCGTGAGCGCCCGCCGCCCCCGCCCGCCCCGCGACGCCGTCCACCGCTCGACGAGCTGCGAGGCCTCTCCGATCAGATCGGCGGCCTGCTGCGGGGTGATGTGTCCCTGCGGCACCGGCGGCGTCGGCACCCCGAGCGAGGCGAGCTGGTCGATCAGGCGCTCGGCGGCGATCCCGTCGGGGCGCTCGTGGACCCGGTACAGCGTCGGCACGCGCCGCGAGGCGAGCAGCCGGGCGACCTGCTCGTTCGCCGAGATCATCAGGTGTTCGATCATCCGGTGCGACTCGGTCTGCTCGACCGGCTCGGCGGAGACGACGTTGCCCCGGTCGTCGAACTCGAACTCCGGCTCGGCCGACTCGAGCGACAGCGCCGCCCGCGAGGCCCGGCGCGCCTCGAGCGCGGCGGCCGCCGCCCGCGCCACTCCGAGCGCCGGGGCCCAGGCCCCCGACGCCCGCGAGCGGCCGCCGAAGATCCGGTCGACCGCACCGTAGTCGAGCCGCTCGTCCGAGCGGATCACCGAGCGGTAGAACGCGCTGCTGCGGACCGTGGCGCCGTCGAGCACGAGCTCGGTCGTGACCGCGAGGCGGTCCTGTCCGGGGAGGAGCGAGCACGCGCGGTTCGACAGCGCCTCGGGGAGCATCGGCTCGACGGCCCCGGGAACGTAGACACTGGTCCCGCGCCGGTAGGCTTCGCGGTCGAGCAGCGACCCCGGGCGCACGTAGGCGGATACGTCGGCGATGTGCACCCACACCCGCCGCGTTCCGTCGTCCTCCTGCGCCGCCGAGATCGCGTCGTCGAAGTCGCGCGCGGTGGCCGGGTCGACGGTGAACGTCGGCAGCGAGCGGAGGTCTCGCCGATCGCCCGGCGCCCCCGCGTCATCGGAGGCGCCGGGTGAGGCTGCGGATACGTCCCGGGCCTCGTGCTCGACCGCGGGATCGAACCGGCGCCGAAGGCCTCGGTCGACCATCAGCGCCTCGATCACATCGCGCGCCACGTCCGCGCGGCCGATCCTCCGCACGACGGTCGCGCGTCCCCCGCCGCGACCGTTGCGCCCCGAGCCGGCGCGGACGACGATGAGGTCGCCGACCGACACCTGGCGATCGCGGCTGACCACCGGCCGCGGACCCGCGCCGAAAAATGGTTCGGCGACGAAGAACTTGCCCCGCCGGGCCAGCACCGCCACGCGCGAGCCGCTGCCCGCGTGCGTGACCGCGCTCACTGCGCGCTCGTGTCGGTGACCGCGGTCACTTCACCTCGGCGGCCACCGTGTGCTCGGCGACCGTGAACGCCGTGTCCGTCTTCGCGCCCGGGTTGGTGACGGCGTAGATGTCGGGTTTGATCCCGACGCCCTCCTTGACCCCGCCGCCGCCGAGGTTGGTCCCGTTCGGCGTGAAGTATTCGCCGACCGTGAAGTCGAGCGCGCCACCGTTCGGAAGCGGCTCGATCTCCTGGAACACGCCCTTCCCGTACGTCCGCGTGCCCACGACCTTCGCCCGGTCGCGGTCGTGGAGCGCGCCGGTGACGATTTCGGCGGCCGACGCGGTGCCGCGGTCGACGAGCACCACCATCGGGATGCTCGTTGCGATCGCGCCGCCCTTGGCCACGTAGACCTGACGCGGCTGCGCTCGGCCATCGGTCGACACGATTGTGCCGTCTGGGATGAAGATGCTGCCAACGTTCACCGCCTCGTTGAGGAGACCGCCGGGGTTCTCGCGAAGATCCAAAATCAGCCCGCGCGCTCCCTGGTGGAGGACCCTCTCGACCTGAGCCCGCAGCTCGGCGCCCGCTCCGTCGACGAACTGCGTCAGCGTGAGCGCGCCGAGCTTGACCCCGTGGTAGTTGACGATCTGGCCCGCCGCCACGGGGACGACGATGTCGGCCCGCTGAACCGTCACGGTGTGCTTCTTGGATCCGCGCAGGATCGTCAGCGTCACGCGCGTGCCCGCTCGTCCCTTGATCAGCTTCGAGCCGAAGCTCGCCGGACGGGTGGCCAGCGACGTCGCGCCGACCGCGACGATCACGTCGCCGCGCTGGAGCCCGGCCTTGGCCGCCGGCGACCCCGGGAATACATCGTCGACGAGCAGGCCCCGCGACTCCGCCTCGACGTCCACCCCGATCCCGCTCAGGTGCGGATTGTCCTCGTTGAGGAAGCCCTGATAGTCGGTCGGGTCGTAGTAGTGGGAGTACGGGTCGTCGAGGCTCGCCACCATCCCGGCCAGCCCCTTGTTGACGAGCTGGTTGCGATTGAGCGGCCGGTAGTAGTCGTTCTGGAGCAGGTCGAGGACCTGGTTGACGAGCGGATTCCTCTTGTCATCCACGAACGTGCCGCGGATCGGCGAGGGGAGCCAGCTCGGATGGCCGCCGATCCAGATCCCGATCACGAGCACGATCACGCCGGCGAGAACTCGTAGGGCGATCCGGGGACTACGGGAGCGGCGGGGATACATGACCGTATGAGGTTACGACGCCGCGAAGCCCCACGGCCCCAAATGTAGTAGGACGCCGGCGCCGGCAACGGCGCCCGCGGCCAGGCGGTGCAGAACTCCTGGCAGGCAACGCCATCCCGGCCGGCCGGACCACCCGCATGGTCCGGCCAGCCGGTGTGGCGGACGATGACCTAGAAGTTGTGCCGGAACCCGGGTCCGGCGGTGGTGAACTTGTAGGTCGTCTTGGAGCTGAACACCTGGCCCGGATTCAGCACCACCGACGGCCACCGCGGGTCGCCGATGTGGTGCGGCGAGTCCGGGTAGTGCTGGGTCTCGAGCGTGAACGCATCGCTCTGGCGATAGGTGTGTCCGCTGGTTCCGACCAGGTCGCCGACCAGGAAGTTCCCGGTATAGACCTGAACGCCCGGCTCGGTGGTGTAGGTCCAGAGGACGACACCGTCCGACGGATCCTGGGCGACGGCGACGAGCCGGTTGCTGCCGAACCCGTTCAGCACCCAATTGTGGTCATAACCATGCGCGGTGGTCAGCTGGTCCCCCTGCGGCAGATTCGCCTTGCGGATGTCCCGGCCGATCGGCTTCATGGCCCGGAAGTCGAACGGCGTGCCGGCCACCGAGGCAAAGCCCGTCGGGATCAGGTTGGCGTCGGTCGGCTGGAACATGTCCGAGTTGATGGCCAGCTTCTGGGCGTAGACGTCGCCGGACCCCTCGCCGGCCAGGTTGAAATAGGTGTGGTTGGTGAAGTTGACGACGGTCGGCGCGTCGGTCGTCGCCCGGTAGGAGATCTGCAAGGCGTTGTTTCGCGTGAGCGTGTAGGTCACGGTGTTCTGGACCGTCCCGGGAAACCCGTTCTTGCAGTTCGGATCGGTGTAGGTGAGGATCAGCGATACGCCGCCGGACGTGAACGAGGTAGTCGCGTTCCACACCTGCGTGTTGTAGGAGTCCGGTCCGCCGTGAAGCAGGTTGAGACCGTTGTTCGGCGTGGGGGTCGCCGGGCACGGTGGTCCTGACCCCAGCGGATAGTTCTTTCCGTTGAGCGTGAACTGCGCGCCCGCGATCCGGTTGGCGTAGCGCCCGATGATGGCGCCGAAGTACGTGTCACCGGATCCGCCGGCCGCCGGCCACGGCTGGTTCTCGAAGTCGTTCATGTAGTCGCTGAGCTTCGGGAACCCGAGCGCCACGTCCTTGAGCCGGCCCGTTCGGTCCGGCACCCAGATCGACTGTACGACGCCTCCGTAGTTGGTGATCCTGACGATCATCCCGTTGCCGTTGCGCAGCGTGTAGAGGTCAACGGCCTGGCCGTGCGCCGTTCCCCAGGGCTGCTTGGAGATACTCAAGTGACCGCCGTGCTTGGGCTTGTGGCCGTGCTTGGCCGCGAGCGCAACACTTCCGGTGCCGAGCAAAACCACGAGGCTTGCGGTCACAACGCGGGTCCAAGTCGGCGTGCGCAGCCTCCGGAGGCTGCGTAATGCAGTCTGCATGGATCCTCCCATCGGTTTGTGCGCTTGCGCCCGGCCAGTTACGCAAGCAGGTTGCGTGACGGCGTCCCTTCTACCCATAAATGTTAGCGCTCACACATGATCCGGCGCAACCGCAGGGTGCGGAAGGTCGTCGCAGGGGAGGCGGTTGGGGCGTGACCTCAGACGCGCAGGAAGCGTCGCAGCGACAGCCCGGAGCCGATCGTTGAGACCAGCGTCCCGGCCGCCAGCAGCACGATCACGAGGAACGTGAACCCGATCGTCCGTGGCGCGGCGATCAACGTCCAGTGGCTCGCCAGCGGGTCGAGCAGCGCGATCTTGGTCGCGCCGAGGACGGCGATCGCGAGCAGCGCGCCGACCGCCCCGACGATCACGCCCTCGATCATGAACGGGACGCGGATGAACCAATCGGTGGCGCCGACCAGCTTCATCACCTCGACGTCGCGCCGGCGGGCGTAGAGCGACAGCCGGATCGTGTTCGCGATCAGCAGGATCGAAGCCAGCACGAGCAGCACCGTCAGCACCGCGGCGGTGATCGTCACGAGGTTCGTGACCTCGAGGATCTTCTGGGTGTCGGTCTGCTTGTTCGAGACGTTCTGAATCGACGCGTCGATCGGCTGGCCGGTGCCGCCCGACCCGATTCCCGCGATCTCGCGGTGGACCGCGAGCACGTTGCTCGGGTTGTCGGGATACACGTGATAGGTGTCCGGCAGCGGATTCGAACCGAGCAGCGCATAGGCCTGGGGATCGGCCGCGGACTGCGTCGAATAGGCCTGCGCCTTGGAGACGAACTGGACCGACTTCACATGCTGCAGCCCGAGCAGCTCGTTGTGCACCCGAGCGTCGTCGGCGGCGGTGGCGTTCGTGTTCATGTACACGTCGACCTCGACGCGGCCGCGGACGGTGTCCGCCGCCCCATTGGTCGCCTGCACGATCGGGATGAACACGCCCAGCACGAGCATCGTCACGAGCACGGTGGCGAGCGCGGCGAAGCTCGGGGCGGCGCTGCGGCGCATCGAGCGCATCGCCTCTTTCAGAAAGAATCCCAGCTTCATCGGCCCACGCCCCCGGCGCAGGGGAGGCCGAAGACGGCTATGGGGAACCCCATCAGGCTTACACCCCGTCCGGACGCGTCGACGGCTGGCGCATCCGACGGGCGAACTCCCGCGTGGTCTCGTCGCGCGCGTACAGCCCGGTGGCCTCGTCGCGGACGATCCGTCCCTGGGACAGCTCGAGCACGCGGCGGCGCATCCTGTCGACCATCGCCTGATCGTGCGAGGCGATCAGCACGGTGGTGCCGGTGCGGTTGATCCGGTACAACAGCCGCATGATGTCGACGCTCGTCTCGGGATCGAGGTTCCCGGTCGGCTCGTCGGCCAGCAGCAGCGGCGGGTGGTTGACGAACGCGCGCGCGATCGAGACGCGCTGCTGCTCGCCGCCCGAAAGCTGGTCGGGGTAGTTGTGGAGCTTGGTCGACAGGCCGGTTAGCCGCAGGATGTCCGGGACCTTGTCGCGGATCTCGCGGCGCGTGCCGCCGGTGACCTGGAGCGCGTAGGCGACGTTGTCATACACGGTCCGGCTCGGGAGCAGCTTGAAGTCCTGGAACACGACGCCGATGTTGCGGCGGTAGTAGGCGATCCGGTTGCGCCTGATCTGGCTGAGGTCATGGCCGGCCACCCGAATCGTCCCGCCGGTCGGCTCGAGCTCCTTGATCAGCAGGCGCATCACCGTCGATTTGCCAGAGCCGGTGGAGCCGACGAGGAACACGAACTCGCCGCGGTCGATCGAGAACGTGGCCTGGTCGAGGCCCGTGTCGCCGCTCGAATACCGCTTGGACACGCCGCGGAACTCCAGGATGGGGGCACCCGGACGGGACGCGACGGGCCGGCTCTCGCGGGCCGCGGGGATGGCCGCGGCCGCGCTTTCGCGCCGGCGGCGGGTTCGATGCTGTGATTCAGATATAGCCATAAGCAGCGGACCAGCCTACCGAGGCCCATCCCGGAACGCGGTCTGATCCCTCCCCCTGCAAGCAGATTTGCAAGAACAGCTATGTTCTGTGCAGATGCCTTCGATCACGGAGACCTCCCTCGCCAACGGGCTCCCGCTGTACCGAATCTCGGTCGAGGGTACCCGCTCGGTGACTATCCTGGTGGCGTTCGATGCCGGCGCCCGAACCGAGCGCGAGAGCGAGAACGGGATGGCCCATTTCCTCGAGCACCTGGTGTTCAAGGGCGGCGAGAAGTACCCCACCTACCGGGACGTCAACGAGGCTGCGGAGCGGATCGGCGCGGTGCTGAATGCCTATACGAGCCACGACCTGGTCGCGTTCCACATCACCGCTCGCTCCAGCAAGGCGCTCGCGGCGGCCGACCTCCTCACCGACTTCGTCGGACGGCCGCAGATCGACGGTGACGAGCTGAACCGCGAGCGCGGCGTGGTCGTGCAAGAGATCGCGCGCGCCAACGACCAGCCGGCGGTGATGGCCGAGCATCTGATCGACGAGGCGGCGTTCGGAGACCATCCCCTGGGACGCCCCGTCCTCGGCCCGGCCGAGCACATTCGCGACACGTTCACGCGCGAGGGGATCATCGAGTTTCGCAACCGCCGCTGGGCGCCCGGGCGCGGCGGCGCCTTCCTGGTCGGCAACCTCGACGACCTGCCCGCGAACGGCGCCGTCGACGAGCTGTTCACCCGCTTCCCGAGCCGGCCCGCGCCCGACCCATACGACCCGGCTCCCGCGCAGCAGCCGCGGATCCTCGTGCGCGAGCGCGACTCCAATCAGTCCCACCTGCGGATGTCCTACCGCCCGACAATCGAGATCGCCGATCCGAAGCAGCGCGCGGCGCTCGCGATCTACTCGACGCTGCTCGGGGGCTCGATGGGGTCGCGGCTGTTCGACGAGATTCGCGAGCAGCGCGGCCTCGCCTACTCGGTCCACTCGATCGCACACGCCTACTCGGACGTGCCGGTCCTCCAGCTGTCCGCGGGGCTCGAGTCGAGCAAGATGCTCGAGGCGTACCGGCGGATGCGCGACATCGTCAGCGAGCTCCGCGACGACGGGCCGGCCGAGGCCGAGGTCGAGCGCGCCCGCGCCTACGCCGCCGGCGCCCGCGCGATCGCGTTCGAGAACACTGGTGCGATCGCTCGCCACGCGGCGCAGCAGACGATCGTCTACGGCGAGGACGTCGACCCCGACCAAACGATCGCGCTGCTCGACGAGGTAACGTTCGACGAGGTGAGAGAAGTCGCCGGTCGCGTCGCCGACGAGCTGTCGGTTGCATGCGTCGGGCCGCACACGGTGGAGGAGCTCGAGTCAGCCTGAAAAGCCGGATTGTGGGGGGCATCGCCGTCGCGGCGATGGTCGCCGGGTGTGGCGGCGGGGGCCACGCGCCAAAGCCGAGCTCGGATGCCTCGGTCGGTGCCCCGATCGCGCATACCGAAACCCCGACCACCCAGCTTCACGCCGCCACCGCGCCGAAGCCGGCGCAGGCGCCGCCGTCGCCCGAGCTGACCGCGCTACAGGCCGCGCTGTCGGGCGCCCTGAACAAGGGCGGACCGCAGACCGGCGCGCTGGTCTACGACCTGACGGCGAAACAGGCCCTGTTCTCGGTGCGGTCCGACGTCGGGCGCCCGCCGGCGTCGGTGGAGAAGCTCTACACGACCGTGGCCGCGCTCAACCAGCTCGGCCCGAATACCCGCTTCAAGACGACCGTGGTCGGCGCCGGCCACCTCGGGCCCGGCGGCGTATGGCACGGGAACCTGTATCTGGTCGGCGGCGGGGACCCGACCTTCGGCGACGGCGCCTTCAACCACGTCTGGGAGCACGGGTACGGCCCGACCGCGAATCAGCTGGTCGGCCAGCTCGCCCACGACGGGATCAAGCGCGTGACGGGATGGGTGATCGGCGACGCGGCGCTGTTCGACGGGCTCCGCGGGGGTCCGGCCACCGGCTACGCCCCCGACGTCCCCGATTTCGGCGGCCAGCTGTCGGCGCTGAGCTACGACCACGGCTCGACGTACAAGAAGCTCAACCCCGGGGCGTTCGCGGCCAAGGAGCTGGTGCTGACCATGCACGGCGCCGGGATCGGGGCCCGTCCGCTCAACCGGACCCTGCCGGTGCCGGGCGACACCCGTCAGCTCGGATCCGTCGAGTCCCCGCCGCTGTCGGTGATGCTGAAGCTGATGGACGTGCCCTCGGATGACTTCTTCGCCGAGATGCTGACCAAGCAGCTGGGCGTGCGCTTCGGCGCCGGCGGCAGCATCAGCGCCGGCGCGCAGGTGATCTCTAACGTGATCGAGTCGTTCGGCCTGCACCCGCGGATCGTCGACGGCTCGGGCCTCTCCCGCTCGGACCGCTCATCTCCGGACGAGGTCGTCGACCTGCTGGGGACGATGTGGGACACGCCGACCGGGCGGATCCTGTCCGCGTCGATGCCGGTCGTCGGAGTCAGCGGAACCGTCCAGAACATCGCCGCCCGCACCGCCGCCCAGGGCCGGTGCATCGCCAAGACCGGCACGCTGAACTACGTGACCAACCTCGCGGGATACTGCACCGCGCAGAACCATCACGTGCTCGCGTTCGCGTTGATGGTCGACGGACCGGGCAACTGGACCGCAATCCAGCTGTTCGATCAGATGGTCCCGGCGATCGCCAAGTACTGACCTAAGGGAAACCGTTGCGCCCACCGCCCGCGACCGGGACAATCGCGCCGTGGAGGTGACCACCGCCGTCAACCGGCGCGAGTTGCAGAGGTACCTGTCTCGCGTCGACGACCGATGGACGATCGACGTCGCGATGCTCGGCGGCGCCCGCGTCGCGGACGAGCAGGGCGCGCCGCCGCAGCGCGAGCGCGGCCCCGAGTTCATCGTGATCCTGGTCTCGCACGCGTTCGAGGGCATGCCGTGGCTCGAGCGGGTGTACCACGCCGGCTCGCTGTGGGACGGGCTCGAGATGGGCGCGGCCGCCGACGTCCACTGCTACACGCCGGACGAGTTCGAGCGAAAGCGGGTGACGCTCCCGCGCGTCAGGGACACGGTCGAGAGCGGGATCGACCTGATGGCCCCGATCAGCTGATCGCGACCATCCGCTCGATCGGCATCCGCGCGCGGTCGGCGATCTCCGCGGGCACCTTGACCTCGTGCACGCCGTCGCGCAGCGCGTCGCGGAGCTTCGGGAGCGTGATCATCTTCATGAAGCCGCAGTGGGCCGCCTCGTTGCCCGCGACGAACTCGGTGTCCGGCGCCGCCTCGCGGAGCGGGTAGAGCATGCCGTCTCGGTGGCGACGATCGCGGGTGGATCAGGAAGTCGGCCCCCCGATGGGCGGCCCTGACCGCGGCGATGTCGTCTCGGTCGCCGGCGAGCCGCGCTGGACGGTCGGCTACTGAGGGCCCTTAGCCGACTTCAGCAGGTACGCGCGGGCGAACCCGTCGAGATCGCCGTCGAGCACCCGCGCCGTATCGCCCATCTCGTAGTCGGTGCGATGGTCCTTGACCATCGAGTACGGGTGCAGGACGTACGAGCGGATCTGCGAGCCGAAGTTGACGTCCTGGGCCTCGCCTTTCTCCTTGGCGATCTCCTCGCGCCGCTTGCGCTCCTCGAGCTCGAGCAGCTTCGAGCGCAGCATCGTCATCGCCTCGGCCTTGTTGGAAGACTGCGAGCGCTCGTTCTGGCACTGGACGACGATCCCGCTCGGCTTGTGCGTGATCCGCACGGCGGAGTCGGTCTTGTTGACGTGCTGGCCGCCGGCGCCGCTGGCGCGATAGGTGTCGATCTGCAGGTCGTCGTCGTCGATCTCGACCTCGTCGATCTCCCGCACGACCGGCGAGACCTCGATGCCCGCGAAGCTCGTCTGGCGCCGGTGGGCGGCGTCGAACGGCGACAGCCGCACCAGCCGGTGGACGCCCTTCTCGCTCGCGTAGAGCCCGTAGGCGTTGTCGCCCTTGACCAGGAACGTGGCCGACTTGATCCCGGCCTCCTCCCCCGGAGAGGCCTCGAGCAGCTCGACCTCGAACCCGCGCTTCTCGGCCCAGCGCATCTCCATCCTCAGGAGCATCTCGGCCCAGTCCTGAGCGTCGGTGCCGCCGGCGCCGGCGTTGACCGCCACGAGCGCGTCGCCCATGTCATAGCGGCCGGAGAACAGGCGCTGCTCCTCGAGCTGGTCCAGGCGCTCCTGCACCGATCGAATCTGCTCCTCGAGCTCGGCGGCGATCTCAGGGTCCTCCTCGGCGAGTTCGGCCAGCGGCTCGAGATCGTCGGCGTCGCGTTCGAGGTCGCGGTAGACCGACAGCCTGCGGCTCGCGCGCGCGTGCTCGGCGCTGACCTTCGCCGCCCGCTCCTGGTCCTCCCAGAAGCCCGGCGCGCCCATCTCGGTTTCGAGCGCGTCGACGCGCTCGGTCAGCTCAGCGGGGTCAAAGGTAGTCCGCAAGCAGCTTGAGCTGCTCGCGGATCGCCGCGAGGCGCTGGGAAAGCGGCTCTGAGGGCGCGGTCGTCATCGTCCGTCACGGTAGCAGCGGTACATTGCGGAGCCATGGCAACCCTCAACGATTCAGAAGTGCGCAAGCTCCTCTCGGAGCCCAACTACGCAGTTGTCTCGACGCTCAATTCGGACGGGTCGGTGCTGAGCACGATCGTCTGGATCAGCGCCGAGAACGGCACCGTCGCGGTCAACAGCGCCAAGGGCCGCCGGTGGCCGAGCAACCTCGAGCGCGATCCGCGCATCACCGCGCTTGTCTACGAGGCCGGCAACCCATACAACTACGTCGAGATCCGTGGCAAGGTGACCGCCACCACGGAGGGGGCCGACGAGCACATCAACGCGCTGACCAAGAAGTACATCGGCCAGGACGAGTACCCGTTCCGCCAGCCGGGCGAGCAGCGAATCAAGTTCGTGATCGAGCCGGACCACGTCCGGCACCAGAAGCAGGGCTAGAGCTCGGAGCTTCCGCCGCCGTGCCGGTCATAGCGCCGGCCGGCGCGGCTGCGGGCGTCGTTGCGAAGCTGGCCGCGAAGCTCGTTCTTTCGCTGTCGCGTCTCGAGCTCGCGCTCGATCGCGTCGTACTCGGGCGCCGGGCCGTATAGCCGCCAGCCGTTGCGCACGAGCGGGATCAGCACGCCGAGCGCGACGAGAATCGGCCAGAAGAACCCGCTTGCGCCCGATGCCAGCCAGATGACCGTGCAGATCAGGAATGCGCCTGACCCTCCCCCGGCCTCCTGGAGCAGCCGGCGCTGCAGGTCGCGCCGGCGCTGCTCGATCTCCGCCTTCCGTTCGGCCCGGGTCGCCGGCAGCTTCGGCAGATCGGCCGTCAGGGCCTTGAGCTCGCCCTCGGTACGGGCGTCGTAGGCCGCCTGGATCCGTTCGCTCAGCTCGTCTTCGGTCAGGCGCCCGGCGGCGAAATGCTCCCGGATCTCCTGTGCCGCGCGGTCGCGCTGCTCATCGGATACGCGCAGGTCGTCGGAACCGGCCACCGAGCGGCCACTAAGCCCCGTGGCACTTCTTGTACTTCTTGCCCGACCCACACCAGCACGGGTCGTTGCGGCCGATCTGCTCGCCCGGATCAACCCGCCGCTGCTCGACCGGCGCCATCGCCGGCCCCTCGAGGTCGGCGACGTCCTCGACCGCGCCACCGGCCGCGGCGGCGATCGCCATCGCGCCCTGCGCGGCTCCGCCCCCGCCGGAGTACGTGACCCGCCCCCCGCCGGTCGACGAGCTCGCTGCGCGGCTCGGGCGCCGCGTCGGCGGCGGCGCCGGCGGTCCGCCGTTTCCCGGCTCGACGGGCGTGACCTGGACGTGGAAGATCAGCCGGGCGTAGTCCTCCCAGACGCTGTTCATCAGGTCGCGGAACAGCTCGAAGGCCTCGTTCTTGTAGGCGACCAGCGGCTCGATCTGGGCGAACCCGCGCAGGTGGATGCCCTCGCGCAGGTAGTCCATGTCGTACAGATGCTCGCGCCAGCGCTGGTCGATGATCTGGAGCAACAGGAACCGCTCGATGTCGCGCATCAGCTCGGGGCCGAACTCCTCCTCGCGACGCTCGTACTCGTCGTCCGCCTGCTCCTTGAGGGCGTCGGTCAGCTCCTCGCGGTCGACCCGGTGGGGGTCGACATCGAGGACATCGGCGTCCGGCGGGAACATCTCCTCCATCCGGCGCAGCAGGCCCTCGACGTCCCATTCCTCGACGAAGTCACCGGCGGTGTAGTCCGCCACCTGCCGCTCGATCAGGTTCCCGATCTCGGTCCGGGCGGCGTCGCTCATGTCGCGGCCCTCGAGGATCTCGTCGCGGTAGGTGTAGACCACCTCGCGCTGCTGGTTGAGGACGTCGTCGTACTCGAGCGTGTGCTTGCGCTGGAGGAAGTGCTGCTCCTCGACCTTGCGCTGGGCCTTCTCGATCTGCTTGGACAGCATCCCGTGCTCGATCGGCTCCTCGTTCCCCTCCTCGTCGACGCTGCCGAGGCGGTCGAGGATCTTGTAGATGCGCTCGCCGGCGAACAGCCGCACGAGGTCGTCCTGGGCGGAGAGGAAGAAGCGCGACTCGCCGGGATCGCCCTGGCGGCCCGAGCGGCCGCGAAGCTGGTTGTCGATCCGCCGCGACTCGTGGCGCTCGGTGCCGAGGATGAACAGGCCGCCGAGCTCGAGCACCTGATCGCGGGCCTCGTCGACGCGCGCCTCGATCGCTCCGAACGCCTTCTTGAAGTGCTCGTCGTAGTCGGGCTCGCCGGGGTGGAGCCCTAGCTTGGCCATCTCGAGCGTCGTCAGGTGCTCGGCGTTGCCGCCGAGCTTGATGTCGACGCCGCGGCCCGCCATGTTGGTCGCGATCGTCACCGCGCCCGGCGCGCCGGCCTCGGCGATCGTCTCGCCCTCGCGCTCGGCGTGCTCGGGCTTGGCGTTCAGCACCGCGTGCTGGATGCCCTTGCGCTTGAGATCGGCCGACAGCTGCTCCGAGACCTCGACCGAGATCGTCCCGACGAGCACCGGCTGCCCGGCGGCGTTGCGCTTCTCGATTTCGCGGACGATCGCGCTGGCCTTCCCCTCCTTGGTCTTGTAGACCTGATCGTTGTTGTCCTCCCGAACCATCGGGCGGTTCGTGGGGACCTCGACGACCGGGAGGTTGTAGATCTTCATGAACTCGGTCGCCTCAGTCAGGGCGGTACCGGTCATGCCGGCGAGCTTGTCGTACATGCGGAAGTAGTTCTGGAGCGTGACCGTCGCGAGCGTCTGGTTCTCCTCCTGGACGCGCACGCCCTCCTTGGCCTCGACCGCCTGGTGCAGGCCTTCTGACCAGCGCCGCCCCTCGAGGATGCGGCCGGTGAACTCGTCGATGATCTTGACCTCGCCGTCGATCACGGCGTAGTCCACGTCGCGCTTGTACAGCGACTCCGCCTTCAGCGCCTGTTGCAGGTGGTTGACCAGGTGGCCGTTCTCGGCTCGGTACAGGTGGTCGATCCCGAGGAACCGCTCAGCCTTGGCGACGCCCTGTTCGGTCACCGAGACCGTCTTGTGCTTCTCCTCGAATTCGTAGTCGAAGTCGGCGACGAACTCCTTCTTCGTCCGGGGGTCCATCCCCTCGGGCGTCTTGCCGGGCACCATCTTCGGGGCGAGCCGCGCGAACTGGACGTACAGCTCCGCGGCCTGCTCCGGGGCGCCCGAGATGATCAGCGGCGTGCGCGCCTCGTCGATCAGGATGTTGTCGACCTCGTCGACGATCGCGAACGTGTGGTAGTGGGATTTGCCCGCTTCGGGCTTTGGCCGGCCGCCGTGCTGGACCTTCTCGTCGAGCATCGTGGCCATGTTGTCGCGCAGGTAGTCGAAGCCGAACTCCGAGTTGGTGCCGTACGTCACGTCGGCGGCGTACGCGGCGCGCTTGTCCTCATAGGGCTGCATGTTCTGGAGCACGCCGACGGTGACGCCGAGCGCGTCGTAGATCGGCTTCATCCACATCGCGTCGCGGCGCGCCAGGTAGTCGTTGACGGTCACGACGTGGACGCCACGCCCCGCCAGCGAATTCAAAACCACTGCCAGGGTCGCGGTCAGCGTCTTGCCCTCGCCGGTCCGCATCTCGGCGATCGCGCCGTCGTGCAGCACCATGCCGCCGATCAGCTGCACATCGAAGTGGCGCATGCCCATCGTGCGCTTGCCCGCCTCGCGCACCAGTGCGAAGCATTCGTACAGCAGGTCGTCGAGGCTCTCTCCGCCGGCGGCGCGCTCGCGCAGCTCGTCGGCGGACTCTCTCAGCTCGGCGTCGGTGTAGTGCTCGAGCTCGGCCTCGAACGCATTGATCCGTCCAACCCGCTGTTCGTAGACCTTGAACTTCTTCGCTTCGCCCATGCGAAGCGCGCGGTCCAGAATGGACATGGGGCTAGCGTAGCAGTGGGTTTACGCCGCCGAGGAGACTCCCGGCGGCCCGGTTTCGGCCACCCCTCCGGCGAACGTCTCGTCCTCAATCGGAGTCGCGCCGGCGTCCGCGGTCTGGGCCGCCGCGGCGCGCGCCTCGCGCCGCTTGCGCCGCTTGTCGCGATGGCGCTTGACCTGGATGTGGAGCTCGTCGGCGCAAAGATTGACCGAGGTCCGGATATCCGGCGAGGCATCCCGGGCCCGCAGCGTCACCCCCTTCAAGTGCAGCGTCACCTCGGCCACCTGGTTGTCGGCGATGGCCGGATTGCGCTCTTCAAAGACCTCAACCTCGAGCTCGGCGAACTCCGACACCTGCCGGTCGACCTTGCGAAAGCGCTTGGCGACGTGCTCCCTCAGGTCCTCGGAAACTGGCAGGTTCCGGCCCTTGACCTCGATGCGCATCGGCCTACCTCCTTGCTGAGAAGGATTGGATGTGCGTGAACCCACTAGCCTAGTCCTCGACCGGACGTTTGTCGATTGGCTACCGGGGCGCAGGCCAGTCAGCTCGCGGTTGTGCACGCGGGCGCCGGTGGCCGCATAATCCATGCTCGTGAGCCCGGAGACGTCTTGGACGTTTGACTGGACCGCGCTGGTCTCCGTGGTCGTGCTGGTCGTGCTGTACGCGCTCGGCTGGCGCCGCGCGCGCCGGGGCGACCGCCACCCGCCGAGCCTCTGGCGCCTGCTCCTGTTCGCGGCCGGGATCGTCACGATCCTGGTGGCACTGGTCTCGCCGCTCGACTCGCTGGGCGACCAGATGATGGTGATGCACATGGTCCAGCACATGCTGCTGCTGGACATCGCGCCGATTCTCCTGATCCTCGGGCTCACCAAGGTGCTGCTGCGACCGGTGACCCGGAAGCTGCAGGCGGTCGAGCGACGCGCCGGCTTCATCGCCCACCCGGCGTTCGCGGTGATCTTCTACGCCGGCGTCCTGTGGCTGTGGCACGTGCCGGCCCTGTACGACAAGGCCCAGGGCGACGGGCTGATTCACGCGTCCGAGCACATGACGTTCTTCCTCGCCGGATCGATCTACTGGTGGCACGTGCTGTCGCCGATCCGCAACCGCCAGCGCCTCGCCGGCCTCGGCCCCATCGCGTACATGGCCGGCGGCAAGCTGCTCGTCGGCCTCCTCGGGGTGGCGCTCGCGTTCGCGCCGACGGTGATCTACCCCTTCTACGCCCACCAGCCGTCCTACTGGGGGATCACGCCGCTCGAGGATCAGATGATGGCCGGCCTCGTGATGGCGCTCGAGCAGTCGATCGTGATGGGGATCGCGCTCGTCGTGCTGTTCATGCAGATGCTGAACGAGTCCGAGCGGACAGCCCAGCGCGCCGAGCGCTACGAGATCGCCTGATTTCTTTGGGCCTCGCTGCGCTCGGCGTCCGTCGGATGTGGCGCGGCAGGCCCCGCCTGGCGAGGCATGGATGCCGAGCGGGGCCGTCGCCGCGACCGCCGAACGGCCGGGCGTCCATGCCCGAACGGGCGGTCGCGACCAGTCCCGCCGGGCACGGACGCCCGGCGGAACGGCCCCAGGGACGCCGCCGAAGGCGGCCCATGACCGGCGCCCCCACATCATGCGAGGGCGCCGGCGCGGGAGACGACTAGGTCAGCTGCACTTCTGGGTGGCGGTGACGGTGCCCGTCGACGGCGTGCCGCCGGGGCCGGTCTCCGCGGTGAACGTCTCGCTGTAGGGGCGCTTGCCGCCCTTGCAGGCGACCGACGTCGCGTAATGCGCGGTCTTGCCGTTCTTGAGCTTCGTGCTCAGGTTCTTCCAGTGCAGCGTCAGACTCGTGAGCGAGCCCTCGACCCCCGTGATCGGGAACGAGACGTAGCTCGGGATCGGCGTGTTCTGCACGAGGTTCTTGCCGACGGTCTTGATCGTGCCGGGATACGGCGGAACGCCGCCCGTCTGGATCGGGCCGCAGGTGTGACCCGCCGCCTCGACGAAGAAGAACACGAGCTTGCCTTGGCCCCCGTTCCACACGTCGAGCAGCGGATCGCACGGAACGATCTCGGGGTTCGACGCACTCTGGTCGTTCGTCGGGCCGAGGAGCGCGGTGATCGAGCCGCTCGCGACGAGGGCACCCTTCGGGCACGCCTTGTCGTTCCCGGCGTTGATGATCTTCGCCGCGCTACAGGTCGGGAAGTCCTTCCCGTCGGTGACCAGACCGTAGATCGTGGTCTTGATATTGGTCAGCGGCGCGGTGCGGTTGGGGGCCGTGCCGTTGGCCGCGTACTTCTGGACGAATCCGGTGGCTGACGGCGCCTTGCCGGAGCCCGCCTTGTTCGGCGAGAACTTGAGGCTCGCGGTATAGGTGTTGAGGCCGCCGGTGGCGGCGAAGGCCGACGCTGCGGCGATTAGCACCGCGACTGCCGTGGCAACTACGACGATCCGTCGCAATTGACTCCTCCTTTGATGTGGATGCAAGCAGAGCCGGCCATGCTCATTTGATTGGTTGTAGTTGAGGAAATGCTTGGGTCTGTCCAGTGGTCGCCTCGCCCAGCGGGTGCTGGGCCCTGCAAGGCGGCCCACTCGGGTCCGTGGTGTAGTACACGGTGCTCAGGACCGCGGCGATAGACGCACTGATATTAGGACCAATTGTCGGTTGAGGGTTGCTCGTGCACAAATTGCCGGCAAAAACCGGCAGCCCCTGCACAAGGCTCGAGAAGCCGCCGGGCACCAGGTACGGGTTGCCGCGGTTGCTCTCGAGGCGAGTCGAATAGTCCGTGAGCGTCTCCGGATTCAGCGGGCTCGACACGCGCACATAGTGCAGCTTCGCGGGGGTGACGTTCCCGGGCAGCGTCGCCAGCGTGGTCGCCGTCCCGTTGGCGAAGAACGCGGCGATCTCGCGCCGGTAGGTGTTGATGTAGTCGACCACGGGGATCAAGCCGCCGAGGTACGGCGTCAGCCTGGTGAGCAGCGGCACGCTGTCGTTCAGGAGCTCCTGGACCGCAGGCACCCCCGCCTTCGACGCGCTCGTCAGCGGCCCGACGTTCACGAGCAGGCTGTTCAGCTCCGGCGCGAGCACGGCCACCGACTGGAGCGCCGGGCTCAGCTTCACCGCGGCCGGGCGAAGCTCGTCGACGAGCGGCTTGGTCGTGATCGCGAACCGCGTGACCCGGTCGATCGTCACCTTCGACGCGGTCAGGAACCGCGGGAACGCCTTGATCGTGGCCGCCAGCGCCGCCGCCTGCGCGGCGGTGGCCGAGAACGTCGTGTTGGCGTTGTTCACCAGTTGCTGGAGTGCCGACGGCGAGCGAGTCACGGCGGCCAGCACCTGCCCTCCGTCGTTCAGCAGCGTGCTCGTGGCGGCGCTGTCGCGGTTGAGCACCGCCAGCACCGAATCGACGTTGGTCGCGAACGGGTACAGCTCCGCCAGCGCGGCGTTCAGGTCCTGGCCGCGGCCCGTGAGGGCGATGCCCTGCTGCTGCATCCAGGTCTCGAACGCCTGCCGCGTGGCCGGGTCGAACGTCGACAGGATCTGGTCGAGTTGCACGGTCGGGGCGATCTGCCCGCGCGGCAATGACCCTCCATCTGCGAGCTTGGGCCCGGTCGCCGATCCCGGGGAGAGCTCGATGTACGTCTCCCCGAGCAGCGTCTTCTGGCGGAGGATCGCGCGCGTGTCCGCCGGCCGCGGCGCGAACTGCGGGTCGATCTCCATCACCGCCCGCGTGAGCCCGGTGCGTCGGTCGAGACCAACGCTGATGACCTTGCCGACGTTCACGCCCGAGATCCGGACGTCCGCCTGGCTGCCGAGGTTCTCGGCCTGGTTGAACTCCGCGCTGATTTCATAGCCACGCGGGCTCAGCGATGTCGTTCCTCCGAACGAGATCCACAGGTACAGAAGCAGGCCGACGCACGACGCCGCGAACGCGACCATCGTCAAAATGCGGGCGGGGCTCGGTGCTTGGCGGTTCATCTGCCGGCGCCTCCCGCGGTCGGTAGGAGTCGCGAATCGCCGGCCAGCGCCGCCGGGCAGTACGGCGACTTGATCTGGGTGTAGTCGGGGGCATTCAGCAGGTCGAGCAGCGGCGCGATCGAGGGGCTGCCCGCCTGGATCGTCGTCTCGAGCAGCTGCAGCGCCGGACAGGTGGCCATGAAGATGCCGCGCACGGTCGAACCCTGCGCGTCCTGGAGATCGGTCAGGCTGGCGGCGTTATGGGACAGCCAGGAGCCCCAGAACAGATACCCCTGCTCGCTTCCGTCAGGCTCATAGGCGAGCGTGTTGAACAGCGTGTTGATCACCTTGACCGAGCTGGTCAACGGCGGCACCGCCTTGGACAGCTGCGTGGCCGCCGGCTTCAGAGCTTGCGCGAGCGGCTGGACCGCGATCGAGAACGGCCGCAGCTGGTTCTGGATCACCGGCGTCGTGTCGTGGAACAGCGGGCGGGAGGCCTTGAGCGCCGGCGCGAGCGCGCGCGCGAACGGCTGCAGCTCCGTGAGCGTCGGACCGAGCTGCGCCGCGAAGCGCTGCACCTTGCCGAGCGTCTGGTTGGTCTGCACGAGCGTCCCGGGAAGCAGCGACAGCCCCGCCTCGAGGTTGGCGGCCTGCGACGAGATCGCCGCGAAGTTCGTGTTCGACGACTGGATCAGCGACGCGAGCTGGCCGTCGACGCCGCCGAGCGCGGTGGCCACCCGCTGGAGGTTGTGGATCGCGAGCCTCAGGTTGTTGCTGCGCGCCGCCAGCAGCGTCGCGAATGTGCGGGTGTCGCGGCCCAGCGGCGCGAACCGCTTGAACGTTCCGCGGAGCGCCGCAACGCTCGACGCCTTGTTGTGGAACGCGCCGGCGCCGCCCGACAGCAGCAGCAGCAGGTAGCTGCGTGTGTCCGAGTCCAGGGAGGCCAGGATCTGGTCGAGGTCGACGTCCGGGGTCGTGCTCCCCGCGCCGAGCATCTCGCCGTTCGCGACCGCGCCGGTCTGCCTGATCCCTGGATCGAGCTCCAGGTACATGTCCTTGAGCGGAGTGCGGGGGCGGAGCAGGACGGTCGCGTCGTGGTAGATCGGCGCGTACTTCTTGAAGATGTCCATCGTCACCACGGCCCGCCCGTTCTCGAGCTGGACGCCTCCGACCAGCCCGACCTGCACGCCGGCGATCGTGACCGCCTGGCCCTGCCCGGGGGTGACCGCGGCGCTGCTCGCGAACTCGGCCCGGACCGTGTAGTAGCTCTGCCCGAGGGTGAACGAGGGCTGGTGGTAGAGGATGTAGCCCGCGACCGCGAGCGCGATCGCGACGAGCGCGATGATCGCCAGGAAATCTCTGCGGTGGGCCGTGATCGCGCGCTTCATGGTCCGGCCCCGGTGGTCACGCGGTTGAGGTCGGGTGCGGCGTTCTGGAAGCACGGCGTCGTGCTCTTGACCGGTGGCGCCTTCCCCGGCCACGCCGGCCGTGTGCCGAGCGGCGCGAGCACCGCGTTGCCGAACAGCGGGCCCTGCGTCCCGAGGTTGCTGGTCTGCACCGGGGTCGCTCCGCCCGCCGGCGAAGAGCGCAGATAGCGCCCGTTGCCGTCGAAGTTCTGGCCCGCGCCGGCAATCCCCACAGCCGCGGAGAGCAGCTCCTGCCACACGGACACCCCGGTCGTGTTCGGCGGATCCTGGATCACCGTGTTCCCGGTCGGGACCAGGTTGTGGGTGACGCAGCGGGCGAGCGTGTTGCTCTGCGAGACGAGCCCGATGCTCGAGTGGATCGTGCTCCCGGTGGCCTGCACCGCCGGCGTCAGGTCGGACACGAGACCGCCGAGCTCGCTCGGGCCGAGCAGCGCCGTCGCCTGGGCGAGCCACGGCAGCGCCTGCCCGATCGTCGGGTCGACCTGTTCGACCCCCGGCAGGATCTCCTTGGCGAACGTCTTCGTCGGCCCGAACGAGGCGTTGAGCGCGGTGAGAGCGCTGTTGGTCGTGCGCAGCAGCGGCGGGAGCGCCGCGATTGAGGCACTCAGGTCGTTCTGGCGAGCCGCGAACGCGGCCAGCGTCCGGTCGAACGTGGTCACGAGGCTCGCAAGCTCGTTCTGGCGAGAGGCGAGCGCCCGGAACACCTCCTCGTTGCCCTGGACTGCCTTGCCCAGATCGTGGGGTTGGGTCCCGAGCAGCGCCTGGTTGACGATCGCCGACGCCCGGAACGCACCGGCCGAGTAGTTCAGCGACTTGTTCAGCGCCTGCGCGGCGGTCAGGCCCCGGACGCTCGGGTCCTGATTCGCATCCTGGGCGGCCGTGGGCCGGCCGCCCAGCGACGCGCCCAGGCCCTGGACGAGCGTGTCCAGGTTGCCCCGGGCATCGGAGGTCAGCGCCGACAGCACGCGATCGAGCTGGACCGGCCCGGACGTGTTGGCTGCAGGCAGCGTGGCGCCGGAGTCGAGGATTGGAGCGTTGGGCGTGCCCGGGTGCAGGTCGACGTAGAAGTTCCCCTCGAGGAAGATCCGAGTGTTGATCCCCGCGGTCGCGTCCTTGTGGATCGGCAAGCCGTTGTTGTTGATGTCCATCGTGACCACCGCCGCTCGCGTGTTGCCGCCGAGGGGCTTGACCGAAGTCACCTCGCCGACGTCGACGCCGGCGATCCGGACCGGCGAGGGGATATGCAGCTGGGTCTCGGTCGTGAACACCGCCTTGAGCACGAACGGCGAGGCGCTGAACGGCGTCGGGCCGCCGAACGTGAGGTAGACCGCCGCGGCGATCACGAACGCGGCGAGGATGCCGGCCGCGAAGTTCGACATCCCCCGGCGGCGGTAGCGCCTCACTTTGAGCCTCCGCTGGTCTTGCTGGACCCGGTGATCGTCTGCCCGGTCGCCCCGGTCTCCTCCGTCTGGAGGCCCTGGTTGCCTGGCACGTTGCCGATGTCCGCCGCCGCACCCGAGTACGGCTCGTTGCCGGCCTCGCATTCGGCGGTCTGGCCGGGCGCGTCTGTGTTCGGGTAGGGATTGACGTGAAGCGGCCCGTGCTCGACGATCGGGTTGGTCTGGGGCGTCGTGTACGGCTGGTGCGACGGGACCGATTCGCCGCCGAGGACGTCGTCGATCGCGACCAGCGAGAACCTCAGCGACGTGCCCGAGGTCGTGTTCTCGGACAGGACGCTCCCGATGTTGCGCAGGAACAGCGACACGTAGTTGCACGAAGACTGGACCGGCGTCAGGAACGCGAGCGGCGAGCGCAGGCTCGAGGCGAATTGCGTCAGGCGATCGAGCCCTTGTTGGACGGCGGGGTTCTGCCCGTAGGTCGCGAGCGAGTTCGACAGGCTGACGAGACGCTGGTCGAGCTTGGCGGTCCCGGGGAGCGTCCTGACGCCGGCCGCGAACGCGTCCGCGAGCACGGGGGCGGTGGTCGGCAACGTCGCGATCCCGGGGCGCAGCTCGCTGAACAATGCCGCGCTGTCGGTCAGGAACGGTCGGATCGCGGGGCTGCCGGCGATCACCGCGCTGAACGCCGGCGGCGTCTTCGAGATCGCGTCCTGGAGGTAGGGGACCGACACGCTCGCCAGTGCCCGAAACGTCGTGTCGAGGTTGACGAACAGGCTCGCCTGGGTGTTCGCGACGGGTGCGAGCGTGCCCGCGAACGCCTCGAGCCCGCGCAGGAAGCCGCCCAGGTTGGCGCGCGGGGAGGCGAGGTTCTGCGCCACCGGCCTCAGATCCCCGAGCAGCGGGACGAACGCGCCGATCGCATTGTTGAGGCCCACGCCGCGGCCGGTGAGGCCGTCGCTGAAGCCCACGGTCGACGCGACGACCCCCCGGCGCGTCGGCGGGCTGAACATCGAGAGCACCTGGTCGAGGTCGACGGCGGCGCTCGTCTGGCGCAGCGGGACGGTGGCGCCGTCCGGGAACGTGCGCCTCGAGTTCCCCAGCCCGATAGCGAGGTACTTCTGCCCGATCGCGCCCTTCAGCCTGATCACGAACGTCGAGTTGACGGGCAGCGGCCCGATGCTCTTGTTGAGCTTGAGCCCGAGGACGGCGATCGGCTGACCCGACGGCGCCCGCTCGGGCTGGACGCTGTCGACGAACCCCACGAGCGCGCCGCCCATGTGGACCTCGGCGCCGTGGGTCAGCTCGCTCGCGTCGGCCACCTGGACCTTCAGCGTGTAGCTCGGGACGAACGGCAGGCCGTTGTTCGCGTTGTAGGCCAGGAACACCGCGACGATCACGACGAGCACTGTCAGCGCCCCGATCAGGACCGGGTTGCCGAAGCCGCTGGGGTTGCGACGGGCGTTCATCCGCCGGCTCCGATGAGATAGGCGGTCATCCGGCCGCTCCGATCAGACAGGCGTTCATCCGGCCGCTCCGATCAAACGCCCACTCATCCGCCGGGTCCGATCAGGTAGTCGAGCAGGCTGGACAGCGGCGCGGCGCTCGTGCGCGCCACCGACGCGCCCGCTTTCGCGACGGCGCTGCTCAGGACCGCTCTGCTCGCGGGCGACACGGCGGCGGCCGACGCGGTCGCGGCGGCCGCGCTCGCCTTGGAGAACTTCGCCGAACATCCCGGGATCGGGCTGATCGTGTAGCCCGTGCAGCTACTGACGAGCAGCTCGTCGCGGACGTAGTGCCCGAGGCTGTCGAAGCCGTTGGCCGCGTTCGCTCCGTTGAACAGGACGGCCATCAGCTGGTCGATCGCGCCGGTCTTGTCGAGGCTCGCGGTCAGCTTGTCGAGCTCCGTGGCGGACGGGACCGCCTGCGTGCCGAGTTGGTTCAGCTGCTTGGCGAGCGGGATCGTCGCCACCAGCGGCGCCTGAGACTGCTGCGCTCCGGCGCCAAGGTTGATCAGCGCGGTCCGCGCCGCACCGGCGAACGGAGTCAGCTCCCGGAACTCGCGGCCGAGCGCCGCCGCGCTCTGGCCGAGATCGGTCGCGAGCGGCGTTCCCTGGTCGGCGAGCGTCCCGAGGTCGGCCATCAGCGGCTTGAGCTGACTCAGGAAGCCCGGGAGCAGCCGGATCGACTTCGTTATCTCGGCGGCGCGGGCCGCGCTCGCCTGTGAGGTCGTGTTCGCCTGGGTGACGAAGCCCGCAAGCGCGTTTCGCTGCCGCGCCAGCGGGCCGAGCACGGCCGCCGAGTCGGTGGCGAGCTTGGCCAGCTCCCGATTCTGGCCGGCCAGGATCTTCAGGACCTGGTCGGTATTGCCGAGCGCCGGGTCGGCTCGGTGGATGACCGCGCCCAGGTCGGATCCGCGCGCGGCCAGGCCGGTGCCGAGCTCGTTGAGGATGATCGCGAGCCGCTGCGCCACCGGCTCCTGGTAGATGTCCTGGACGATGTCGAAGTCGACCGGCGAGCTCGTCTGCGTGACCGGGAGGTAGTAGTCGCCCTTGCCGGGTCCGTTGCGGATCTTTCGCAGCGCCGGCGCCGCCGCGGTGCCGGGATTGCAGTCGACGTACATCTCCCCGATCAGCGACTGGGGCCGGATCGCGCAGGTCGCGTTGGCGTGGAACGGCGCGAACCGGCTGTCTTCGATCTCGAGCGTGACCGCGGCCTTGTTGAGCGTTCCCGGGCGGCACGACCCGGTCTCGGCGACGCACACGTCCAGCGACGCAATCGACCCGACGGGCGCGCCGGCAACCCGAACCTGCTCGCCCTGAACCGCGAACGAGGCGTCGTCGAAGATCGCCCGCACCATGTAGGGATCGCCGCCGGATCCTGTTCCGGACGCGCTCGCGACCGCGACGATCGCCGCGGCGGCCACAAGCACGAGTGCGATCAATGCGAGCCGTCTCATGGTTTTATGGCCCGGGTGGGGTCGAGTCGGGCTGGCAGCCGGCGACGGCGACCGGCGAGGATCCGTCCGGAGCCGGCTGAACGGCGCCACCGGGGCAGCGCGCGGTGGCCTTCTGCAGGCCCTGGTAGCGGTCGGCCGGCGACTGCGCGACGAGCTGGTTCGAGCCGCCTGACCCGAACGCGAAGAACGTGGGCTGGACCCGGACGTAGTGCCCGTTGGCGTCGTAGTAGCCACTCGCCTGCCCGACGTCGGCGAGCGCGGCGATGACGTCGGGGGCGTACTCGCGCAGGTTGTCGAGCTGGGTCTGCGACGCGTCCATCGCCTGGATCAGGTTGGGGAAGGCGCTGGCCGCGAGCTGCGCGAGCTTCGGCGTCTGGAGGAACAGCGTCGTCAGGTCGCCCGTCCCGGCGGGGCTGTGGATCAGGTCGCTCAGCGCGCCGACGGTCGGGATCGCGACCTTGGCGAGGTTGTTGAGGCTGACGGCGAACGGCTCGAGCCGGCGCGCTGCGATTTTCGACTTCGCGACCACGGGGTCGAGCGCGTCGAGCGTGCCGTTGAGTCCGGCGAACGTTTTGGTCGAGCGATTGAGCGTGGTCGGCAGGAGCTGGAGGGCCTGCTGGAGCGCGACGCTCTGGCGCGCCACCGCGCCAGTCGTCGTGTTCGCCTGCCGGATCAGGTCGCTCAGCTGCCCCGCTCGCGAGGCCAGCGCCTGCATGGTCTGCGCTCCTTCGACGAGCAGCCCGTCGAACGCCGGTTCGTTGCGGTCGAGCTCGGCGGTCAGGTTGCTGGTGCTGGCCAGCCCGGGGGCCAGGTACTTGAGCGTCTCGTTGGCCTGCGCGGACTTGCCCTGGATGCTCGCCGCCTCGCCCTTGATGACGCCGCGCAGCCCCGCGAGGGTGAGCGGATCGAGCGAGTCGAACACCTGGTCGAGGCTCACGAACGAGTACGTGTGGTCCTCGCCGATCGTGCCGCCGTTCGGGATCTCGGGCGCTTCACTCGGGGCGGGCTCGAGGACGATGTAGCGGGTGGCCACGCCCGACAGGGAGTTCTCGTAGATCCTCGCGATCGTCCCCTGGTGCAGCGGCGCCGCCGTCGAGTCGATGCTCATCGTGATCTGCGCCTGGCCGCCCCGCGTCAGCGAGATCGACCGGATCGAGCCCACCTTGCCCGGCCCCATCAGCACGTCGTTGCCGGTGACGAGGCCGCCGGCGTCCGCGAAATCGGCGTGCAGCGTGTACGTGGAGCCGCCGCCGATCAGCACCAGCACGACCACGATGATCGCGACCGCCAGCGAGGCGACCGCGGCGACCCGCGCGATCATGAACCCTTCAGCGTCCGTGCCGGCCTTCGCACATCCCTGTGGGCATTCGTGCCGTTCTCGCGGAAGTCATGGCTGCAACTCTCTCTCCCCTACTGCCGCAGATTGCCTCCAGCGGCGGCGTCCATCCTGTCAAAGCGGGAGGTCAACCGCCATAGCGGGATGTTTAGCCGGTGTTAACTGGGAATGCGGCGCCTCGCCCGCCTCCGGACGCAGAAAAGCCACCTCGGACGTGCCAGAACCCGCCGCGGACGTTGCAAAACGTGACACGGCACGCGTTCCGCGAGCGCTGTGCACACATAAGCACGCCCGAGGTGCTTATCTGCACCTGGCTCTCGCCAGCCGGGCGGATTGTCACGTTTTGCACCCGGTGGCGCCGGCAACCCGCGCCGCAGATGCTCGCCGCCGCCAGTCAGGCGCTCGTGGCAGTCAGTGGCCGACGCGCGGCCGGCCGCCGCGCCGGTCAGGGGCTTGCGGTAGCCCGCGGGCGGCGGGTCGCCGGCCGCTGCGCCGGCGCCGGCTGGACCAGCAGCGCGGCCCCGAGCGCGCCACCCGCGTCGCCGAGCGCTGCCGGCAAGACGTCCGGCGGGTTCGTGTCGTTGAACAGGTGGGGCTGCATCGCCCTGCGGATCTTCTTCACGTACGGCTCGCCGAGACGCACGCCGAGACCGCCACCGATGATCACCGCCGGCACGTCGAGCAGGTTGACCGCGGACGCGATGCCGGCGCCGAGGGCCTCGACGGCCTCGTTGATCAGCTCGACCGTGAGCTTGTCCCTGCGCTCGAGCGCCCGCGCCCACACCGCGCTCGTGAGCTTCGTCCGGCCCCGCTCTTTCATGATCTTGAACAGGTCGGTGCGCTGTTCCTTCTGCCGCTTGCGCGCGCGGGCTTCCATCGCCGCGCGACCGGCGTAGGCCTCCATGCAACCTCGACGCCCACAGGGGCAGCGGGCGCCGCCGATCTCGACGACCATGTGCCCGATCTCCCCCGCCCCGCCGCCGCCGAGCCACGGCTTGCCGTCGAGGATGATGCCTCCGCCGACACCGGTCCCCCACATGACCCCGAGCAACGACTTGTACGGCCGTCCCGCCCCGAGCGCGAACTCGGCGTCGGTGGCGACCTGGACGTCGTTGCCGATCGCGACCTTCGTTCCGAGCGCCGACGCGAGCTCCGGCCCGAGCGCGAACGACCCGTCCCAGCCCGGAAGGTTCCTCGCGGTCGACACGGCGCCGGTCGCCTCTTCGATCACGCCCGGTGAGCCGACCCCGACGCCGATGAGCGTGGCCGGCTCGATCCCGGCCGCCTGACACGCGGCGGTCATCGCCTGGACCATCTCCGCCGCCACGTCCGCGGGTCCGCCGGTCGACGGGGTCGGGTGGCGGGACGACCCGAGCATGGTGTTCGCGTTGTCGACGACGATCGCCTCGATCTTCGTCCCCCCGAGATCGATCCCGCCGCGAAGCGCGGCGCGGGCCGTCGTCCGTCGCGTGCGGGTCGCCCGCGGTTTGGTGGCACCCTCCATCAGCGGGGATCTTCTCAGAAGAGCCGCCGCGCCGACACTCGCCTACCCCCACGACTCCCGGTAGTGCAGCTGCTCGTCCGTCGGCTCGTCGATCGACACCCCGACCGCCGCCAGCTTGAGCGTCGCCACCTCTTGATCGATCGACTCGGGTACCTGATGTACGCCCGCCACGAGCTCATCGCGCCGCCGCACGAGGTCTTCGACGCACAGCGCCTGGATCGCGAACGAGACGTCCATCACGGCCCCCGGGTGGCCCTCGCCGGCGGCCAGGTTGACGACCCGGCCGCGCGCGAGCAGGTTCAGCCGGCGTCCGTCCTCGAGCTCGTATTGCTCGATCAGCGGCCGCACCTCGCGGACGTTGACCGCGAGCTCGGTCAGCTCCGGAAGATCGAGCTCGACGTCGAAGTGACCGGCGTTAGCCAGCAGCGCACCGTCCTTCATCCGCGCGAAGTGCTCGCCGCGCAGTACTCGCCGCGAGCCGGTGACGGTCACGAACACGTCGCCTCGCTCAGCCGCCTCGAGCGCCGGCATCACCTCGTACCCGGCCATCCGGGCCTCGAGCGCTCGCAGTGGATCCACCTCGCAGATGATCACGGCGGCGCCGGCGCCGCGAGCCCGTTCGGCGATCCCCTGGCCGGCCCACCCGTAGCCGACGATGACCAGCGTGTGGCCGGCGATCAGCACGTTGCTGGCCCGGATGATCCCGTCGAGGGCGGACTGCCCCGTGCCGTGGCGATCGTTCAATGCTCTCTCGGTGCGAGCCTCGTTGACGGCCACCACCGCGCACGCCAGCTTCCCATCGGTCTCGAGCCGCCGTAGCCGCACCAGGCCCGTGGTCGTCTCCTCGGTGCCGCCGATCAACTCGCCGAGCGCCTCCGCGCCGAGTGCGTGCGCCGTTATCAGCAGGTCGGCACCGTCGTCGACCGTCACCTGCGGCTTGGCCTCGAGCAGCGTGCGGACATGGCGCACGTACGTGTCGGTGTCCTCGCCGCGCAACGCCTGGACCTCGATCCCGTGCTCGTACACGAGCGCGGCCGCAACGTCATCCTGGGTCGAGAGCGGGTTGGCCGAGCACAGCGCCGGCCGCGCGCCGGCGGCGGCCAGGGTGAGAATCAGGTTGGCCGTCTCCGCGGTCACGTGCAGGCACGCGGCAATCCGGACGCCCTCAAGGGGGCGTTCCTGCTCAAACCGCGCGCGAATGCGGGCCAGGACGGGCATCTGCCCGCCCGCCCAGGCGACCCGCGACTCTCCCGCCGGCGCGAGCCCTAGATCGGCGACCTGGTGCGGCGGCAGCCGCGTGCGGGCCATCGTGTCCTCCCGGTCTCGTTCGCTACAGGGAACGCCCGTCGCCGCTCGCGCCCGGTCTTGCAAACCTCGTCCGCGAGCCCGCTAGTACCGGTAGTGGTCGGGCTTGTACGGGCCGTCCGCGGGCACGCCGAGGTACGCGGCCTGGCCGGCGGTGAGCTCGGTGAGCTTGACGCCGAGCGCTCCGAGATGGAGCCTCGCGACCTTCTCGTCGAGGTGCTTGGCCAGCGTGTAGACCCGCTTGTCGTAGCTGTCGGTGTGGCCGAACAGCTCGAGCTGCGCGATCACCTGGTTCGTGAACGAGTTCGACATCACGAAGCTCGGGTGCCCGGTGGCGTTGCCGAGGTTCAGCAGCCGGCCCTCGGACAGCACGATCACCGAATGCCCGTCCGGGAACACCCACTCATCAACCTGCGGCTTGATGCCGATCCTGTTGATGCCCGGAATCCTCGACAGCCCGGCCATGTCGATCTCGTTGTCGAAGTGGCCGATGTTTCCGACGATCGCTTGATGCTTCATCCGCGACATGTGCTCGGCCGTGATCACGCCCCGATTGCCCGTCGCCGTGATGAAGATGTCCGCCGTCGAGACGACGTCGTCGAGCGTGAGCACCTGGTAGCCGTCCATCGCCGCCTGGAGCGCGCAGATCGGGTCGATCTCGGTGACCACCACGCGAGCCCGCTGGCCTCGCAGCGACTCCGCACAGCCCTTGCCGACGTCGCCGTAGCCGCACACGACCGCGAGCTTGCCGCCGATCATCACGTCGGTGGCTCGGTTGATCCCGTCGATCAGCGAGTGACGGCAGCCGTACTTGTTGTCGAACTTGCTTTTGGTGACGGAGTCGTTGACGTTGATCGCCGGAAACAGGAGCTGCCCCTGCTCGGCGAACTGGTACAGGCGGTGCACGCCCGTGGTCGTCTCCTCGGTGACCCCGCGGATCTCCGACGCCATGCGGGTGAACCGCTGCGAATCCTCCTCCAGCGAGCGCTGGAGCAACCCGAGCACGATCGCGAACTCCTCGGACTCCGCAGTCGACGGATCGGGCACGGCGCCGGCGCGCTCGAACTCGACACCCTTGTGGACGAGCAGCGTCGCGTCGCCACCGTCGTCGAGGATCATGTTCGGGCCGGCGGTGGTGGACGGGTGGGAATCCGAATCATCAGGCCACGACAGCGCCTGCAACGTGCACCACCAGTACTCCTCGAGCGTCTCGCCCTTCCACGCGTACACGGGCACGCCCGCGGGCTCCTCAACGGTCCCGTGGGGGCCGACCACGACCGCCGCGGCGGCGTGGTCCTGGGTCGAGAAGATATTGCACGAGGCCCACCGGACCTCGGCGCCGAGCGCCACCAGCGTCTCGATCAGGACCGCGGTCTGGATCGTCATGTGCAGCGACCCCGTGATCCGGGCCCCGGCGAGCGGCTGTGCCTCGGAATATTCGCGCCGAACCGCCATCAGCCCAGGCATCTCGTGCTCCGCCAGGCGGATCTCGTTCCGCCCGAACTCGGCCAACTCCAGGTCGGCCACCTTGAAATCCGCCTTGGCAGCGGTCGTGCTCATCTTTCCTCCACGGTCGGGGTCATCGGGCGATCGCCGTCAGGCGACCGCCAGCAGCTTCTGGTGCTTCTCTTGCTCGAATCGGAGCCAGTCCTCGGGCCCGACGTCGTCGGGCCGGCGCGCCTCAGCCTCGAGCCACTTCTGCACGGACTCGCGCAGATCAGGGCTTTCGGCCATCCGCGCCGCAAACGCGACATCGGAAAGGCCCACGTCGAAGCGGCCGAGCAGCTCCTTGAGCGTACGCAAGCGCTGGAGCTGGGCCGGCCCGTAGAGGCGGTACCCGGAGGCAGAGCGGGCCGGAGAAACCAGACCTGTCTGCTCGACGTACCGGAGCATTCGCGGCGACCAGCCTGTGGTCCGCGCCGCCTCGTTGATGGTCAAACCCTGCATCGATTCACAACCTTACCACGACATTGTCAAGGTTTGGCAGGCGTCCAGAAGATTTTTCGACAGGGCTCAAGTTGTCTCGGACATTTGTCGAAATAGCCCTTGAGAAGTGCAGTGGCGCCTAGCATGCACACCAACCTCGAATCAGGAAGCCGGAGGCCGGGCATGGAGCCGTCCCGGAAGTGGACGCCGACGGGTTACCGCAGCAAGGCAGTCTGCGTGATCGCCGCACTCGCCGTCGGATTCGGCTGTGCGGTCTTCGGAGTCGGCGGCGCGACCGCCGGCAACGGCGCCTACCTCCGCCACGTCCGCGAGGCACGGCTCGAGAGCAAGCTCGCCGGACTCGCGCTGGCTCACCGCTCGCCCGAGCAGCTCGTGCTCGCGATCCGGTCCAATCCGAAGGCTCATGTCGAGGACGCCGCGGCGTCGGTACCCCCGGCGGCGACGACGCCCGTAGTGACCACGGCGGCGGCGACGACGACCACCGGCACGACGACCACCGGGACGACGACCACCGGCACGACGACCACCGGCACGACGACCACCGGCACGACGACCACCGGCACGACGACCACCGGCACGACGACCACCGGGACGACCACGGACGCCACCAACACCACGACTTCGCCGGACCCCGCGTCTGAGACCGCCAGCGAAAGCACGGCGACGAATCCGACCGACACCGGGACGACCACCACCGACACCGGGACGACCACGACCGACACCGGGACGAGCCACCGGCCGACGCCGCCACGAGCGGCACGACGACGACCACCGGCACGACGACGACTGGCACGACGCCGACCACCACCGGGACGACGACCACCGGGACGACGACCACCGGCACGACGACGACCGGCACCACCACGACCGGTACGACGACCACCTCCGGGACGACGACAACCACGACCGGGACGACGACGACTGGCACCACGACCACCGACTCCACGACGACCGACACGACGCCCACCGTCACCCCGGACGCTCTCATCTCACCGATCGCCGGGTCGACCACGTCCTTCTGCCACGGGCGCTGCGACAGCACGACCGGAAGCACCGGAGTCGTCCCGGCCGTGTTGCCCTCGAGCACGTCGTCGGCGAGCTCGACCAGCCTGAGCCTGGGTTCGGTCGTCACGCCCGCGCTGGCCGCCCCGACCACGACCGACGCTTCGACGGAGACGCTCAACCCGATCGCGTCCACGACGCCGGCGCCGACCGCAGCTCCGACGACGCCGACCCCGAGCACGACGACGACCTCGAGCATCCCGCTGCTCGGAGGCCTCCAGACCATTGTCAAGTCCTCCACCTCGGCGATCAACGACCTGACCCATGGCAGCAGCTCGCGTCGCTCGACGGCCACGCTGCCGACCGCGTTCGGCGGTGCCGGCACCACGGCCGCCGGCGGCGCCGCCGGCACCGGCACCGGCGGAGCAGGTGCGGCCACCGCCGGAACCGCCGCTGCAGCCGCTACAGCCGCTACAGCCGCTGGGGCCAAGATCAAGCACACGCAGGCGCACCATCCGGTCACGAAGCATCCGGCTTCGGGCGGCTCGGCCTTCCAGCCGATCACGGGCGGCGAGCGGGTCATCCACGACGTCGTGAAGTTCATCCCGACGGCGGTGTGGGTCGCGCTGGGCGCGGCGTTCGCCCTGATGCTCGCCTTCGCGGGCCTCGCGTTCCGTTCGGGCCGCCGGGCCCGCCGCCGCGAGAAGGAATTCGCGGCCATCTCCGCAGCAGCCCTGACCGACGCACTTACCGGCATCCTCAACCGTCGCGGTTTCACCGAGGCCGCCGAGCGCGAGCTCGCGCGTGCCAGCCGCTACGACCGTCCGTTCGTGCTCGCCTACGTGGACGTGCGCGGGCTGAAGACCGTCAACGACACCGAGGGCCATCTGATGGGAGACGAACTGCTCACGACCGTCGCCGGGCTGATGAAGGAATCGGCCCGCGCCGAGGACGTGGTCGGCCGCATCGGCGGCGACGAGTTCGCCCTGCTGCTCGGCGAGCAGACCGCCGACAGCGCAGGGCCGGTTGTTCGCCGCATCCAGGCGCACGTCGCGGAGGCTCGCGCCGCAATGGAGATTTCGGTCCCGTGGGAGCTGACGATCGGGATGGCCTCATTCCCGAACGACGGCGCAACCCTAGAGGAACTGCTCGATGTCGCCGACCGGCGGCTTTACGAGCAGCGCGGCATTGCCTTGAGGTAGTTGGGCTGGGGCACAGCAGGGACTCGGGGGTTGGGCGCCGTTCGGGCCCCTCACACGGCGGTGAGGGTGCCCGAACGGTGGCCAGGTTCGGGTCTGGTACGAGCCCCCTCCGAGATCGTCCCTGAAACGCCTCAGCCGCGGGCGAGCGCGCTCTTCAGCCGCTCGATCGCCGGGACCGGCGAAGGATCGACCTCGCGCAGCACCGCGAGGTAGAGCGACACCAGATCACCCAGCAGGACCAGCGAGATCAGCCGCTCGGTCCGGTTCTGCCCGATGCTCTCGATCCGGTACGTGCCGGCGGCTTCGGCCTCGATCAGCCCCCGGGTCAGCTCGATCCGTTGGCGAATCCGGGGATGCAGGTCCGAGTCGTCGAGGAACACCGCGCTGAACCGCCCGAGCTGCGATGCCCCCTCCCATCCGACGATCTCGTTGTGGTCGAGCTCGGGAAGCTCGTGCGAGAAGCACGGCATCTTCGCGTTCTCGTTGATCTGGGTCTTCCATCTGTATGCGATCGGCGACGTGAGCCCCGAGCCGGCGATCTGCGGGATGGTGCCGTGAAGGCCCCGGGCGAGCTGCTTGGCCAGCGAGTTGTCGGGGGCGTCCGGGCCCCACATCGACACGATCTGCTCGAGGTGCGCGGCGGCGACGTCGATTTCCGCATGCAGCCGTTCCCCGGCGCCGCACAGCCAGGCGACCTCGAGCGCCACCACCAGCGAGTACGCGACCGCCGCACGGGGCTGAAAGCCGCCGGGCAGCGGAATCACCGGAACATCCTCGGCACGCGCGGCCTCGGCCAGCTTGCCGCCGGTCGTCGCCACGACCCGCCGAGCGCCGACCGCGCCGGCCGCCTCGTAAATCGCGAGGGTCTCCTCGGTATTGCCCGAGTAGCTCGCGCACAGGACCGCCGTGTCCGGCGTGGTCCACGGAGGAAGAGCGTACCCGCGAGCGATAACGAACGATCGGGAAGCCCGGTCGCCGAGCGCCGCCCTGGCCAGCGTCCCGCCGATCGCCGAGCCGCCCATGCCGGCCACGATCAGGCCGCCCGGAGCGTCGTCGGGCTCGAGGTTCGCCGACTCCACCCGCCACAGCGCATCGCGCAGCTGATCCGGCATCCCCAGGATGTCCTCGATCTGCCGCTCCGCGTCGATCGACTCGATCGTGTCCCGGGTGAGGTCCGCGGTCGTGCTCAAAACCTGATCGCTCCATCGGGCAACTCCACACCCGGGAAGATACGCGCGCCGGCCGCGAGCGTGTTGCCCGACCCGATCCTGACGCCCGCGCCGAGCACGACGCCGCCCTCAATCTGACAGTGATCGCCGATCTGAACGTCCTGGCCGATGATCGAGGCTCGGATCGTCGTCGCGGCTCCCACGCTCACGCCCGCGAGCAGCACGGAGGACTCGATGCGGGCCCCCTCGCCGATCGTCACGCCCTCGCCGAGGGCGCTCCGATCGCCGACAAGCGCCCGCGCCGCGACCAAAGAGCCCGGCGCGAGCAGAGCCGGAGCGACGACGCGGCCCTCGACCGTCGCCCCCTCGACGAGCACCAATCCCGCGCCGTGAAGCCGGCGGCCGATCTCGGTCGTGACCTTGCCCTCGAGGATGTCGTAGGTCCCCTGGAGATAGCGATCGGGCGTTCCGATGTCGAGCCAGTAGCCGTTTGCCTCGTAGCCGAACAGGCCCCTGCCAACGAGCTTCGGGAACACGTCGCGCTCAATGGAGACATTCGTCCCGGCGGGGGGCATGCCGTCGAGCACGCTCCGATCGAGGATGTAGGCGCCGGCATTGATCAGGTTCGTATCGGTCCGCTCGGGGCCGGGCTTCTCGACGAAGGCGCTCACGGCGCCGTCGGGACCGAGCCGCACCAGCCCGTACGCCGACGGATCGTCGACCGGCACGAGCGCGAGCGTCGCGCGGGCGCCCGTGCGCTCGTGCGCCTCGAGCTGAGCGGTGAGATCGAGGTCCGCCAGGACGTCGCCGTTGAGCATGAAGAAGCGCTCGTCGAGCAGGTCCTCGGCGAATTTCAGCGCTCCACCGGTGCCGAGCGGCTGCGGCTCCTCGAGATAGCGCAGCCGGATCCCGAGGCCGGATCCGTCGCCGAGCACGTCCCTGACGCGATCGGCCATGAACCCGCATCCCAGGATCACATCGTCGACGCCGTGGCCGCGGAGCCACTCGAGCATGTACGAGATGAACGGACGCCCTACGAGCGGCACGACCGGCTTGGGGATCGTCGAGGTCAGCGGCCGCAGGCGGGTTCCCTCGCCGCCGGCGAGGATCAGCGCTTGCACGTCAACGGCCCGACACGCGGCCGGTCAACGGCCGATGCCTTCGTAGACGAATCCCGCCGCCCTGACCGCTTCGGGATCGACGAAGTTGCGCCCGTCGATCAGGAGCCTGCCGCGCATCCGCTCGGCCGCCGCCGTCCAGTCGAGCGCGGCAAACTCGGGCCACTCTGTGACGATCACGCACGCGTCAGCGTCGGCCAGCGCGTCGAGTGCGGAGTCCGCGAACTGGACGCCGATCATCATCTTGCGCGCCTCGGCCTCGGCAACCGGGTCGTACGCGTGGACGGTGGCGCCGTCTGCCTGAAGACGAGCCGCGAGGACCAGCGACGACGCCTCGCGCATGTCGTCGGTATTCGCCTTGAAGGCGAGCCCCAGCAGCGCGACGCTCTTGCCGACCAGTGGTCCGAGATGCTTCTGGAGCTTGCCGATCACGCGCCGCTTCTGCAGCTCGTTGACCTCGATCACGGCCGTCAACAGCTGGAAGTGGTACCCGGAGTTGCCGGCAAGTTGTTTCAGTGCCGAAACATCCTTCGGGAAGCACTGGGGTACGACGGTCCCGGTGGATGCGACGACTGTGTGTGCGTACGGCACCTCCATCGAATAGACCGCTCCTTCGTACCGACGACGTTCTGTCGACGTCACGCGCACCCACGCCGGCCCGTCACCAAACCGCCGGTAGCCCGTCGGCGCGATGCGCTTCTGCTGCCGGGCAATCGACGCAAGTACACCGGCGCGATCGCGCTCGGGGACGAGTCGAATTGCGCGTTCGACCTGCTCAGCCCCACTGATCCGGAGCCAGTGAGTGTCCTTGGTCGACCCGGCGACGCGTCCTCTGCGGCGCGATGCCACGATCCGCACGCTACCCAGCAGCCGCAACGCGCCGTCGGCTAGCTCGTCGCTGATCGTCCCTAGCTCGATGATGACGCTACGCCCACCGTTGATCAGGGACCAGGAGCCGTCGCCCTCGAACAGCCCGGACAGCAACGCCCAGCGCGCCGAGTCCGGCTGTTCCCAGATGAGGTCGGGGAGACGCTGTTCGTAGCTATTGCGCCCAAGGCCTAGAACATCGACGAACCATGTAGCGAGCAACGACGATGCCACATCCACGCGCATAGATGTTGGGGTGCGGTGTACTCGCGCGGTCACGTTCTGGCGCAGCCAATATGCGACGACCTCGTCGACCAGGTGATGCTCGCGCTCAGGATCGAACGTCCATCTGATCCGCCCGCCCGCAGACGGCCGCCACCAGACGCACCCTTCCGCCAGGTAGAGCCCCACGACTCGCCAGAACTTCTCGTCGAGCTGGAGCTCGCTGCGGGGGTAGTTACCGCTCGTGGTGGTACTGATCGTCGAGCCCTCGATCGGTAGCCCAGCCGGCGCGAGCTCGTCCCACCGCAGCGTGCCGGTCCGCTTGACGTCGCCAGTCCGCGCCGCCGCCGAGGCCGACCGCGCAAACACGCGCCGGCGCTCTTCTTCCAACGGGCGCGCCACCAACTCCTGCAGCAGCTCGCGACGCGGGCGCACGATCAGCTTTTGCGGCGACAGCTCCGTCGCCTCGGCGGCGGAAAGCAGAGACGCGACTTTCGTTCCTTCCCACTCTTCGGCCCGCCCGAGCGCGAGCGGAACCCAGTCGTCGGTCGTGACCTGATCGGCGAGCTTGAAGCGCGGCTCGCCATCGCAACCGTCGCCGACGATCCACCCGTGATCGGCGGTCGTACGAACACGCCGGCCCATCTTCGTCCGGACCTCGATCAACTCGCCCTCGTAGTCGCGGCGCGTGACGCACATGACCGGAAGGAATTGGGGCTCCTCGCCACCGGGCACCCAAGACAGCACCTCGAGGTTCACAGGTTCGATCAGCCCTTCCTCGAGCTCGTCGTGCTCGGCCGCCATTCGATTCCACAGCCGATCGAACCTGAGCAGCGTCGTCCGGCCGCGATGACGCACCAGGACGGTCTCCTCCGGCGCAAAACAACTGCCACCGAATCCAATACCCGGCTTCAAGAAGTGCGTTCCGATCCGCTGGTCGAGCCCCATCCCCCGCGCGACCTCGAGCACGTCCGCGCCGGTTTCCTCGCACACGTTGGCGATCTCGTTGATGAACGAGATCTTGGTGGCGAGAAACGCGTTCGCCGCGAGCTTGATCATCTCGGCGCTCGCGATGTCGGTGCGGATCAGCGGCGCGTCGAGCGGCGCGTACAGCTCGGTCACCGCGGTCCCGGCCCAGTCGCCGTCGTCGCCGACGACGACGCGGTCGGGATGCCGGAAGTCATCGAGCGCGGACCCCTCCTTGAGGAACTCCGGGCACGACACGTACGCGAATCCGTCCTTGCCGCGCTCGGCGAGGCTCCGCCTGATCGCGGCGCCGGTGCCGACGGGGACGGTCGACTTCATCACGAGCGCGTGCTCGTCCGAGCGTGGCATCGCGTCGACCACGGCGTTGACGGCCGACAGGTCGGCGTCGCCGGAGTACGTCGGCGGCGTCCCGACCGCGACGAACAGCAGGCGGGCATGCTCGAGCGCCGGCGCGAGCTCGGTCGAGAAATGCAGCCGTTCGCGGTTGGCCGCCACCGCCTCGCCGAGGCCGGGCTCGTAGATCGGGATCTCGCCGCGCTCCAGGCCGGCGATCTTGTCGGCGTCGATGTCGACGCACCAGACCTCGCTCCCGAGCTCGGCGAATCCGGCAGCGGTGACCAGCCCGACGTACCCGGTCCCGATCACCGCGATCGGTTCACGCGCTGAGGACATCGGTGCGGAGGGTAGCGGTCTACTTGCCGCCGCCCGGCGTCAGCGACGCGGCGATCGCCACCAGTTGGCGGTTCGGAATGTTGTCGGTGAGCGTGTTCGAAACCCAGTACACGGCATTTGCCGCGCGCCACGCGACGAGGCTCAACTTGCCGCCGTCGGCGTACAGCAGCAGTTGCTTGCCGTTGACGGTCTTCGTCTGCGTCGGCTTGTTGAGGATCGGCGGGTTCAGCCAGGCCGTGCCCTGCACCCCGTAGTACTCGCCGAGGATCGGGTTGATCTCGAGCGTCATCCGGTACGAGTAGTGGGAGATGCCCTGCTGGTCGTGGAGCAGGTACGCCCGGGGGTAGTACCCGGACCCGGCGCCGCCCTCGACGGGGCATAGGCTCGTGTCGTTGGAGCAGTACTGCGAGCCCGACACGATCTGCTTCGGGTAGTAGATCGGGATCCCGGTCGGCCCGAGCGCCTTAGCCTGGGCCTGGCCATCGCTCACGTCGGCCGCGAGACCCGGTACGGGGCCGCCCCCTCCGCCCCGGTGCGACCCGTTCCCGCCACCGCCGGCGACATGCGCCGGCGCGCTCGGGAGCGGCGAGCCCGTGGTCGGCCTCATGAACGCGTGGAACGCGGCCTGCTCCGCCTGGGTGCTCGTCGCCCCCACGTAGCAGGGCGTCTGCTGTGCCGCGCTGGTCGCGTTCGGGGCAACCGGCGCGCACGGAAGCAGCGTCGCGGGGAATGGGATCTGCTTGATCGTGTTCCCGGCAGAGAACGCGACCAGGTCGAACAGGTTGATCAGCCCGTCGGTCGTATGCAGGTTGTGGTCGGTCGTCGCGTTCTTGCCGAAGATCTTCAGCAGCGTGTCCCGCTCGTTGATGATCTGGTCCTGGCTGAACTGGCTCTTCGCCCACCGGATGAAGTCCTGCTGGCGTGCGTTGCGGGTGATGTCGCTGTCGGTGTGGCGGAAGCGCACGAACGACAGCGCGTCGGATCCGCACAGCTTCTGGTAGCCGGGCTGGAGGTCGATGCTCGAGTAGTCGGTGACCGCGGTGTTGTTGTAGTAGCGGTGGTCCACGTCGGCGTACACGCACCCGATCGCGTTGATCATCTTCTCGAAGCCGCCGAACCCGACGTCGACGACGTGGTTGACCTTCAGACCCGGGAACACCTGCTGCTGGAGGATCTTGATCAGCAGGTTGGGGCCGCCGTAGAAGTACGCGGCATTCAACTTGGCGGTCACCTGCGCCCCGCCCTCGGGGATCTGGACCTCGAGGTCGCGCGGGACCGACAGGAGGTTGATCGTCGAGGAGTTCGGATTGAGGCGGACGAGCATCATCGTGTCGGTGTTGACGTCCCTGAACGGCGTCCCGGCGCGGTGGTCGGAGCCGACCAGCAGGATCGTCTGCGGGTTGCCCGGATCGGGAATCGTCACCGACGGCGCCGCCTTGAACGGCGGGCTGACGTTGAAGTAGTCGGTGATCTGCCGGACCTGGAGCAGCCCGGCGACCGCGGTCGCGGTCGCGGCGAAGGCGATCACGAGCACGCCGGCGACGACGAACCGAACGAGCGTACCCGTCCGCGACTTCGGGATCAGCCGTCTCAAACGAGCCCGCCGTCGATTGCCTTCAGGCCGGACCGCGAGTCGTCATCGTCCCGTCCCACTGGCTCCAGGACGATCGCATCGCGGGGCTCGTCGGACGCCGTCCGCTCCAGCCACATCGGCAACGTCCGCACGAAGCCGACGAGCGAGCGGCGGTAGCGCGCCATCGACGACACCGACACCCATTCCTCGGGCCCGTGGTGCCCCGCTCCGTCCGGGCCGAACTCGACCGCCGGGATGCCCGCCGCCATGAACGCGACCGCGTCCGACGCCCCGTCGCGCCCGACGCTCAGCACCTCCTTGTCCGGGATCGACCGCGTGACCGCGTCGCGCAGGGCCTGGACGTAGGGGTTGCCGCGGGCGACGCTGACCGGCGGGAAGATGAACGTCCTGGTCACGTCGATCGACGGGATCCGGCCGATCTGATCGAGGATCGTCGCCGGGTCCTGCCCGGGAAGAAAGCGGACATCGACCGACATCCGGCACTCGTCGGGCACCTTGTTGATCGCGTCGCCGCCCTCGATCCGCCCGAGGTTTATCGACGGCCGGTCAAATACCTCCGAGGACTCGCGTGAGAACGGGAGCGACTCGATCGCGCGGAACACGTCGATTGCCTTGAGCACCGCGTTGTCGCCGAGCCACGGCGTCGAGCTGTGCGCGGCGCGGCCGTGGACCTCGATCACCATTGCCAGAACGCCCTTGGCCTCCACGCCGATGTGCAGGTTGGTCGGCTCGCCGGTGATCGCGAAATCGCCGCCGAGGCCGCGGGCGACGACCGCCTCGGTCGAGCGGTCCTCGACCTCCTCGGACTCCTCGTCGGGGACGCACACCAGCCTGACCCGCACCCGTCCCTGACTCTCGATGTCCTTGAGGGCGCACATCATCGCCGCAAGGCCGCCCTTCATGTCGTAGGCGCCGCGGCCGATCAGCCGGTCGCCGTCCACGCGCGGCTCGAACTGCTCCGGCCGGCCGGGCACCACGTCGAGATGGCCGTGGAACACGACGCAGGGACAGTCCTGGCCCTCGCCGGAGGGCCCGACTTCCGCCACCAGCACGGGCAGCCCGTTGTGGTCGTGATGACGCACCTCGATGTCGCGGGATTCGAGCCATCCCTTCACGAATCCTGCCGCGGCCACGATCTCCTCGGGCCGGGACGTGTCGTATGAGATCAGCCGCTCGGCGAGTGTCAGCTCGTCCAGCATGGACACAAGAGGATAAGCGGAGGGGAGCGCCGTGGCCGAACCTGGCGCCCGACCCTAGGGGCCCTCAACCCGCCGCAATCTGCAGGAACTGCTCCAGCCGAGTCTTGTCCCGCTCGGCCACACGCCGTTTTTCGGTGTCGTCGCCGGCGGACTCGAGCTCACGCTCCGCCTGTTGGAGGCGCTCGCGCAGGCTGCCCGCGTCTAGGTCACCCGGGGCCATCGCCTCCTCGACCAGGATCAGCACGTGGTTCTCGGCCACCTGCATGTAGCCCTCGGCCTGCGCGAACCGTACGACCTCCGACTCGGTCTTGTACAGGCGAAGCTCGGTCGGATCGAGCATCGCCAGCACCGGCTCGTGGTTGGCCAGGATGCCGATCGAACCGACCGCGGTCTTGGTCGAGACCATCTCGACCTCGTCGTTGAACACCTCGCCCTCCGGGGTGAGGACCTCGGCGCGGAACTTGGCGTGCGCCACCGGGCGCTACTCCTCGTCCTCGCCGCCGTCCGACTTGCCGTTCGAATCGCCGCCGTCCGACTTGCCGTTCGAATCGCCGCCGTCCGACTTGCCGTTCGACTCGCCGCCGTCGCCCTCGCCCTTGGCCTCATCCTTGCCCTCGCCCTTGGCCTCATCCTCCCCGTCGCCCTTGGCCTCATCCTTGCCCTCGCCCTTGGCCCGATCCTCGCCGCTCTCGCCCTCGGCGTCATCCTCGCCCTCGCCCTTGGCCCCGCCCTCGCGCTCGCCGCCCCCGGACTCGGCGGTCACCTCGTCGATCGTGCCCTTCATGAAGAACGCGCGCTCGGGGACATCGTCGTGCCTGCCCTCGAGGATCTCCTTGAACCCGCGGATCGACTCCCCGATCGGGACGTACACGCCCGGGGTGCCGGTGAACTGCTCGGCGACGTGGAACGGCTGCGACAGGAACCGCTCGATCTTCCGCGCGCGGTTGACCGTGAGCCGGTCCTCGTCGGACAGCTCGTCGATACCGAGAATCGCGATGATGTCCTGCAGCTCGCGGTAGCGCTGGAGCACCTGCTTGACCTCGTTGGCCACCTGGAAGTGCTCGTCACCCAGGATCTCCGCCTTGAGAATCGTCGAGGTCGAGTCGAGCGGGTCGACCGCGGGGTAGATGCCCTTCTCCGCGATCGAGCGCGACAGCGTCGTGGTCGCGTTGAGGTGCGCAAACACGGACGCCGGCGCCGGGTCGGTGAGGTCGTCGGCCGGCACGTAGATCGCCTGGATCGAGGTGACCGAGCCCTCCTTGGTCGAGGTGATCCGCTCCTGGAGCTCGCCCATCTCGGACTCGAGCGTCGGCTGATAGCCGACCTGGGAGGGCATGCGGCCGAGCAGCGCCGACACCTCGGAGCCGGCCTGGACGAACCGGAAGATGTTGTCGATGAACAGGAGCACGTCCTGGTGCTCTTCGTCGCGGAAATACTCCGCCATGGTCAGGCCGGACAGCGCTACCCGCATGCGGGCGCCCGGCGGCTCGTTCATCTGGCCGAATACGAGCATGGTCTTCTCGAGCACGCCCGACTCCTTCATCTCGAGCCACAGGTCGTTGCCCTCGCGCGAGCGCTCGCCGACGCCGCAGAACGCCGACAGGCCCTCGTGCTCCTCGGCCAGGTTCCGGATCAGCTCCTGGATGATCACGGTCTTGCCGACGCCGGCGCCGCCGAACAAGCCGACCTTTCCGCCTTTGGCGTAAGGCGCGAGCAGGTCGATCACCTTGATGCCGGTCTCGAACATCTCGGTCGTCGGCGTCAGGTCCTCGACCGTGGGCGCATCGCGGTGGATCGGCCAACGCGTGACGTCGTCGGGTAGCGGGTCGCCGAGGTCGATCGGGTCGCCGAGCAGGTTGAAGATCCGCCCGAGCGTGATGTCCCCGACGGGCACCGTGATCGGCGCCCCGCTGTCGATCACCTCGACGCCGCGCGCCAGGCCGTCGGTCGTGTCCATCGCCACCGCGCGCACGCGGTCGTCGCCGAGATGCTGCTGCACCTCGCACACCAGCCAGGATTCCTCGCCCCCGGCGATGTCGATCGCTTCCTCCTCGCGCATGATCTCCGGCTTGCGTATGAGGATCGCGTGGTTGATCTCCGGCAGCCGCTCGGGGAACACGGCCTCGATCACGACGCCCTGAACCTCCTCGATGCGCCCGGTGTTCTTCTTTTCGGGCTCGCCCTCTGAGGCTTCGCTGCGCTGTTCTTCTGCTACTGACATAGCTTCTCCAGTGTAGGTCTACCCGGACAGCCCCTCTGCTCCCGCCACGACCTCCAGGATTTCCTGGGTGATCTCGGCCTGACGAGCCCGGTTCATCTCGAGTGTCAGGTTCTTGATCAGATCGCTCGCGTTGTCGGACGCGTTGCGCATCGCGGTCATGCGGGCACCGTGCTCGGACGCGGTCGACTCGAGCAACGCCCGGTAGATCGAGATCTCCACGTAATCGGGAACCAGGCGCTTGAGGATCTCCTCCGGATCGGGCTCGTAGTCGACCAGCGCACGGGGTTCGGACTGCTCGTCCGAGGAGTCGTCTTCGTCCGAATCCGATTCCTCCTCCTCGAGCACGGTCGCCCGCTGGAGCGGCAACAGCGTCTCCCGCCGGATCACCTGGGACACCGGCGAGATGTACCCGTTGTAGAAGATCTCGACCTGGTCTACCTCCCCGTCGACGTACGCGGCCATCAGCCGATCGGCGATTCTGCGGGCGTCCGCGTACGAGGGGCGGTCGGTGAACCCGGTGAAGCTCTCGACCGGCTCCAACCCGCGGAACGTGAGCGACGTCGTCGGGCGGCGACCGGAGGCGAAGAACACCGGCGTGTGCCCCTCCCCCTCGTGCTCGCGCCCCGCTGCCACGCCGGCGCGGACGATATTCGAATTGAACGCGCCGGCGAGGCCGCGGTCGCCGGCGATCAGCAGCAGGCCGACCTTCGAGACTTGCTCGTGCTCCTCGAGGATCGGCAGGCTCGGGACGTGCCCCGCGGCCTCGGCCGCCTGGCGCGTCATCCGCCTGATCGCATTCGCGTACGGCCGCAGCGCCTCGATCCGCTGTTCGGCGCGGCGCAGCCGGGCTGCGGCGACGAGCTCGAGCGCCCGCGCGATCTTCTGGATGTTCTTGACCGCTCCGATGCGGTTGCGAACGTCACGCTGCGATTTCGCCATCGATCGACTCCGGGCTCAGCGGCTCACGCCGCCTCGGCCTGATCCTCCTCGTCGCTCTCGTCATCCCGCCGCTCGCGACGCGATGGCTCCGGAGCGGCGTCGTCCATCGGATGGCCCTCCTCGTCGAGGTCGAAGCCGAAGTCCTCGGCGAACTTCGAGACCGCTGATTCGGCGGCTTCCTGGGTCTCGTCGCTCCAGTCCCCGCCGGCGATCTTCTCCAGCAGGTCGGGCTGATTGGCCCGCACGGACTCCCTGAGCTCGGCGAGGAACCGGTCGACCTTGTCAACCACGATCCGGTCGAGGTAGCCGTTGGTGGCGGCGTATACCTGGACCACCTGGTCCTCGACGGGCATCGGGTGGCGCTCGGGCTGGTTGAGCGTCTTCACGAGGCGCTCCCCGCGAGCGAGCGTCCGCTGGGTGGCCGGGTCGAGCTCGGAGCCGAACTGCGAGAACGCCTCGAGCTCGCGGTACTGCGAGAGCTCGAGCTTCAGCCGCCCAGCCACCTTGCGCATCGGGTTGATCTGGGCGTTGCCGCCCACCCGCGAGACCGAGATCCCGACGTTGATCGCGGGCCGGACGCCGGAGTTGAACAGGCCCGGCTCGAGATAGATCTGGCCGTCGGTGATCGAGATCACGTTCGTCGGCACGTAGGCGGACACGTCGCCGGCCTGGGTCTCGATCACCGGCAGCGCCGTCAGCGAGCCGGCGCCGAGATCGTCGTTCAGCTTGACCGCGCGCTCGAGCAGCCGCGAGTGCAGATAGAAGACGTCGCCGGGATACGCCTCGCGTCCCGGCGGCCGGCGCAGGAGCAGCGACATCTGCCGGTAGGCGACGGCGTGCTTGGTGAGGTCGTCGTAGACGACCAGAGCCGCCTTGCCGTTGTAGAGGAAGTGCTCCGCCATCGCGCAGCCGGCGTACGGGGCCAGGAACTTGATCGGTGCAGCCTCGTCGGCGGCGGCCATCACGATGATCGTGTTCTCGAGCGCGCCGGCGTCCTCGAGCGTCTTGGCGAGCGCCACGACGGTCGCCTTGCGCTGGCCGATCGCGACGTACACACACAGGAGATCGCGGTCCTGGTTGTTGATGATTGCGTCGATGGCGATGGCGGTCTTGCCCGTCTGGCGGTCGCCGATGATCAGCTCACGCTGGCCGCGGCCGATCGGGATCATCGAGTCGACCGCCTTCAGTCCCGTCAGCATCGGCTCCTTCACGGGCTGGCGCTGGACCACGCCCGGGGCCTTGAACTCGGATGGGCGGGTCTCCGTCGTGCCGATCTCGCCCTTGCCGTCGAGCGGGTTGCCGAGCGGGTCGACGATTCGTCCCAGCAGCTCCTCGCCGACCGGGACCTCGAGCAGTCGCTTGGTGCGCTTGACCGTGTCGCCCTCGACGATCTTCGCCCACTCGCCGAACAGCACCGCGCCGACGTTGTCGGACTCGAGGTTCAGTGCCAGCGCGGTGACGTCATGCGGGAGCTCGAGCATCTCGAACGACATGCAGTTCTCGAGCCCGTGGATACGGCAGATGCCGTCCGCCACCGAGAGCACCGTTCCCACTTCGGTCAGGTCGGCGCTGGAGGTGTCGAGTCCTTCGATCCGATCCTTGAGGATTGAGGTGATCTCGTCAGGGTTGATCTGCATTCAGTGACTCCTTGGCGGGCGAGCGTGACTAGGCCCGCGCGACTTGCTTGCGAAGTTGTTCCAGCCGGTTCCGGATCGACGCGTCGAGGATGACATTGCCCACCCGCAACACGATCCCGCCGAGAATGTCAGGATCGACCTTGCTGGAGAGCTCGACCGTGCGCTTGGTCTGCTCTCCGATCCGCTCCCCGATGGTCCCGACGGTGGCCTGGTCGAGCGCGATCGCGCTCGTCACCTCCACCGGAAGGAGATCGCGCTCGTCCTCCCACATGTCCTGGTAGCGATCGCGGATCCGGAAGATCGCGGGCATGCGGTGGCGCTCGATCAGCGCCTCTAGGAAGTTCGTGAAGGCCGGGTCCGCGTCGGTGACGGCCTTCTTCAGCCCCTCCTTCTTCTCCTCGGTCGAGAAGTAAGGCGAGAAGAAGAACACCGCGAGCTGGCGATTGTCCGACACCGCGTCGGCGAACTGCGCCAGCTCGTCGTGGATCTGGTCGAGAAGGTCGCGCTCCTTGGCTACCTCGAACAGCGCCCGGGCGTAGACCTGAGCGATCTCTTCCACTACCGGTTACCCCCGTGATCGGTCACGTCAGCGACCGCCGTCCTCCGGCGCGAGCATGCTGAAGTCGAGCTCCGAGAGCGCGTCCTCCACGAGCCGGCGCTGGTCGTCCTCGTCGAGCACCTTGCGCGTGACCTTCTCGGTCGCCATCACGGTCAGGTCGGCGACCTCGTGGCGGATCTCCTGGATCGCGCGGCGGGTCTCGGTCTCGATCTCGCGGCGGGTCTGCTCCATCAGCTGCTCGCGCCGCTGCGCGGCCTGCTCCTGGGCGTTGCGCTCGGTGGCCTCGCCGGTCTTGCGCGCCCGATCGAGGATCTCCTCGGCCTGAGTCCGGGCCTCGCTTAGCCGCTCGCGGTACTCCTCGAGCAACTCGTCGGCCTGGTGGCGTACGCGCTCGGCGTGGTCGATCGAATCCTCGATCGCGTGCTGGCGCTTGTCGAGCGCCTCGGAGATCCGCGGGAAGGCGAGCTTCCAGAGGATCCACATCGAGATGCCGAACAGCAGCAGGGTCCAGATCATCAGCCCGACGTTCGGCGTGATCAGGAAAGAGCCGCTCGAGGCGGCGACGGGGAGATGCGAGACAGCAGCCATCTACTTGAGCACGTAAGAGAGCAACCCGGCGACGAGGCCGTAAAAGAACACGGCCTCGGTGAGCGCGAATCCCAGCCACTGGATGCTGGTGATCTCGTCGCGCATCTCGGGCTGGCGAGTGACGGCCTCGATCACCTTGCCGAAGATGATTCCGATGCCCACGCCGGCGCCGACCGCGCCGAGGCCACCGCCGACCGCGATCCCGAACCCGGCCGTGATTCCGGACGCGGCCGCGAAGGGAATTATGTGGAAAACAGCAAGCATCAGGGCTCCTTCTCGTGTTAGTGGTGAGTCGCCGCGCCGGCGATGTAGATCGCGGCCAGAGTCGCGAAGATGAACGCTTGTAGCGTGGCCACCAGGCCCAGCTCGAACAGGTAGATGAGGATTCCGGCCGGAAGCGCGAACCACCCGAGCGCCTGGAGCCCGAGGATCACCGCGAGCCCGCCGGCCAAGAACAGGAGAATGATGTGCCCGGCGAAGATGTTCGCCCAGAGCCGGATCGTCAGCGACAGGAGGCGCATCAGGGTCGAGATCACTTCGATCGGGAAGATCAGGATCAGCATCGCCCCGTGAACGCCTGCCGGAATCAGGCTTTTCAGGTATCCAACCGGGCCCTGCGTCCTGATTCCCACGACGATGAAGGCGATGAACACGACGAGCGCCAGCACCAGCGGCACCGAGATGTTCGCGGTCGCGGCATAGAGCGCGAACGACGGGATGTGGGCGCCGAAAAGGTTGAACTTCTCCTCGGTGTTCGTCGGCAGCGGCAGGTAGCCGATCAGATTGCAGAACCAGATGAACAGGAACAGCGTGCCGACGAACGGAAACCACTTGGCCGCCATCGAGTCGGGCATGTTCCCGCGGGTGATGTTGTTCCGCATCAGCGAGTACAGCACCTCGACCGCGGTCTGGACCTTGTTCGGCCGCGCCTTCATCCGGCCGGCGATCCACACCATCGTGAAGATCGTCAGCAACGTCGCGATGAACAGGTACAGCACGGCGCGGTTGATGCTGAACACCCCGAGGCTCACCCAGTTGACGAGCTTGAACTCGTTCTGGATCTGGAACTCGCTGTTCTTGTGCTGGGTGAAGCCGTAGACGACGACCAGCAGGACGAAGATGCCGATGTAGGCGCCGAAGCCGATCAGGAGCGCTCGTTGGGTCTTGCTCATCGTCCAGACCTCGGCCGAGTCAAGAAAGAGGTCAGGAGCTGCGTCGTGAACGCGAACACGATCACGAGCAGCGCGGTCAGCCCGTCGTCGCGCCCGGCGCCGTTCCGGACGACGATCACGGCGATCGCGAGCAGGAACAGGCGGCCGAGCAAATACGCCAGCCGCAAGGTGATCTCGCTTCTCGGGTCACTGAGCGAGGGAACGACGCGGTCGATGACGACGCCAACCGCGCGCAGGGCGATCCACGCGCCGGCGCCCACCAGGTAGCCGACCGCGGGCACGCCGATCAGCAGCATGATCGGCGCCGCGACGACGAGCAGCGCGACATCGAGGTACGCGAGTAGCGTCACGTGGCCGTCGGAGGTTGCGGAAGCGCTCAGTGACACCGGGGGTCGTCGGGATGGGGGCGATTGGGGCCAAGCATGAGTGGTTCAGAGGGCCGGAAGGGTAGCGGCGCGAAACGGAACCGTCGCGTCAAAACCTGTTCGCCTGCGCTCGCGGACGGACCCACCTTGGGGTGATCAGGTGGGGGCACTACGTTAGCGGTACGTTAGCGCCGCCGCGTTGCCCCCGGCAACCCGCGTTCGGGCTTCCGGAACGTCACAGAGCGGCCGACGCGCGACGAATCCGGGGCTTCGGGAGTTGCCCCTCGGCCCACATCGCCGCGATCCCGGCGCGCGGCAGGCCGAAGGTGCCCTCGTACACAAGGAACCGGGGCTCCCACCGTGGAAAGAACTTGGCGTTGAAGCGGTACAGGCTCTCGATCTGGAAGAACGGGTTTCCGAGCGCGATCACCTTGCCGAGCAGTCGCTCGCGGCGCTTCTCGGGGCTGTGCATCCACCTTGCGAACGCCGCGAAATTGAGCGACAGCTCCTCGAGCCCGCGCTCGCGCAGAAGCGCGATCGCCCGCACCACGAGAAACTCGGTCAGCCCGTTGGGCGTCGCCGGATCGCGCCGCATGAACGACAGCGACACCGCCGGACGCCCGTAGCAGGGCACGAACTGCAGGACGCCCCGGATCGCGCCGGTCTCGTCGCGCGTCAGCACCACGAGCGTCTCGTGATCGTGCTCGCCCTGGAGCGAGTCCATCGCCATCGAGAAGCCGCGTTCCGGCGCGCCCTGGCGACCCAGCTCGACCACGTGTTCGATCTGCTCGATCGTGTCCGGGTCGAGCGTTCGCAGCTCATGCAGCTCGGCGCGGTATCCCGCGTTGCTCAGACGGCTGACGGACTGGCGCACCTTGCGGATCGGGCGGCCTTCGAGCGAGAAGCGGCCGAGCTCGACGACCGCCTCGTCGCCGAGGTAGATCGCGTGCAGGCCGAGCTCCTCGTACAACGGGCACAGCCGCTCGCTGGCGCCGAGCGCGCCGAGCTTCAGGCCGCGGGCGTCGGCGAACTCGCGGACCTGCTGGAGCAGCCCGGGGAGCGCCTCGGGCGGTCCGACGGGGTCGCCGGAGAGCAGCAGCACGCCGTTCTCGATCGCGTACGCCACGAACGCTCGCCGGTCCTCGCTGAAGATGTAGTGACCGTCGGCCCGCAGCTTGAAGAACGCGAGCGTGTCGGCGCCGTGCGCGCGGACGAGATCGGATGCGACCCGGCGCGCGGCCGGGCTCGGCAGCGCGCGCGGCACCGTCAGCGGCCGGAAGATCACGTACGCGATCATCAAGAGGGCCCCGAGCTCGAGCATGTGCACGCCGATCGGGATGTGATGGTGGAAGTGGATCGGGCCCGGCTGGTAGCGCAGCAGGTCGAACGTCTCGGTCGCAACGCTGCCGAACGATGCGTGGCTCCCCGTCCGGACCGCGATCATGGCGACGGCGAGTCCGATCAGAGCGAGCAGCGGCACCCGCCAGATCGCCGAGCGCAGCGTGTTCGGGTCGTGGCGGACGGTGAAGGCGTCCCGGGTGAGGATCAGCACGAGCGCGACGCCCCACGTGAGGATCGTCTCCTCGAAGTCGAAGCCCTTGAGCAGGTCGAACAGCCCGAGCGCGATCATCAGCGCGACCGCGGTCTGCAGCGCCCGCCGGCGGCGCTTGGCCAGATACGGGGCCACGAGCAGCAGCGCGGCGCCGGCCGGGAGCGACAGCGCGTGGAACAGCCGGATCGCCTCGACCGGCTCGAACTCGAGCAGCAGGTGACCGCGCCAGCGAATGTTCGGCGTCAGCGTCGAGGCGATGTTCGCGAGGCCGACGAGGGCCGCCGCGACCGCCGCGAACGCGGGCACGCGCCTGGTCAAGGCATGTATCGAAGAGCTCATGGCAATAGGAACGTCGGCATCGCGCCCACCCGTTCTCGAGTTAGAAAACGCTCACCGGCCGATGGCGCGCCGCAGACACGCCTCCCGTTTCAGAGTTACCGCGCCGGATGCGGTTGGTTACGTCGTTGCCCGCGACAATCCTGCGCGGCCCGGGCGCGTGGCGCCATCGGTCGTCTCCCGCGGAGTGCGCCGTGGCAGCGCGAGCGCCAGCGCCAGCGCCAGCAACGGCAGGACCGCGACGATCTCGAACACGGCGGTCAGGCCGCGCGCCTGCGCCAGCAGCCCGAGCAGCGGCGCACCGACGCCGCCGAGCCCGATCGACAGCCCGATCGTCACGCCCGCCGAGACGCCGAGCCGTCCGGGCAGGTACTCCTGCCCCATCACGATCGTCACCGCGAACGTCGCGATCGTCGCCGCGCCGGCGAGCGCCGCGAACCCGATCGCGACGATTGGCCCGGACAGCAGGAAGCCGACGACCAGCGGCGGGATCACGAGCATCGAGCCGACCAGCACCGTGCGCCGGCCGAAGCGATCGGCCAGCGGCCCGCCGGTCAGGGTGCCGACGGCGCCGCCGAGCAGCATCGCGCTGAGCGCCACGCTGCCGAGCGCCTTGCTCGTGTGCAGGACGTTGACGTAGTAGAGCGGGATGAACGTGACCATGCCGAAGTACACGAACGAGCGCACCGCGATCACGCCGGCGAGCACCGCGAACGGTCCCCAGGCCTCGTGGTGCTCGCCGCTCTGGACGCGGCCGCCGACGACGTCGGGGCGGAAGGTCTTAAGCCGCGGCAGCTCGTGGACCAGAACCGCCGCCATCAGACAGGTCGGGATCAGCACGAACGCCGTGCCGTGCAGCCCGAACGCGATCAAAAGGGGCGTGACCAGGACGGGGCCGAGCGCGAAACCGACGTTGCCGCCCACGCTGAACCTGCTCATGCCGCTCGCGCGCCGCGCGCCCGAGACATAGTTGGCAAAGCGCGAGCCCTCGGGATGGAACGCGGCCACGCCGAGCCCGCTCAGCAGCACGGCCGCGAACGTGAGCGCGTAGTTGGGAGCAAAGCCGACGAGCGCGACCCCCAGACCCCCGAGCGCCGGCCCGAGCGGCATCAGCCACGGCAGCGACACGCGGTCGGACAGGTATCCGAACGCCGGCTGGACCACCGAAGAGGAGATAGTGGCCGCGAGCACGAGCGCAGACGCGGCCGCGATGCCGATGTGACGGTCGGCGATCAGGAACGGCAGCAACGCTGGGATCGAGCCCTGCGCGATGTCCGTGAACATGTGACCGAGCGACAGCACGGTCATCGCGCGACGGTCGACGCCCGCGCCCCTCGCCGGTACCGCAGCGCTCGTCGCGCTCATCCCTCGGGGAGGTCGGACAGCCGCTTGTGGATCCGTCGCCGCTTGGCCACGAGCTCCTCCTCGAGCTGCCCGAGCGCCTCGCGCCGCATGCGCACGAGCTCGAGCTGCGTGCCGATGTGTCCGAGCGCCTGCTCGAGCAGCCCCCTGATCCTGGCCGGATCCTCGGTGTGCTCGAGCTCGCGCCTCAGCGACGCCCGCGCGGTCTCGGCGTCGAGCAGCACGGCGAGCTGATCGAGCGACAGGCCGAGCAGGTCCCGGAGCCGGATGATCTCGCGCACGCGCTCGACATCGGCCTCGCTGTAGGAGCGGTGCTGGCCCTGGGCGCGATCGCCCGCGCCGGGGAGCAGCCCGATTTCCTCGTAGTAGCGAATCGTCCGCGGCGTCGTGCCGGTGAGCTCGGCCACCTCTCCGATCCGCAGCGGCCTGCTCGCGGTGGTGGTCATGCCGCCACCTGCTCGGGATGCGTGCTCGCGGACGAGCGCGCCTCGAGCTCTTGCTCTGCCTTCAGATGCGATGGACGGGCCGCGCAGATCACCGCGCCGAGCAGCGAGATCCCGGACAGGCACCACAGCGCGGTGTGCATGTTCGACATGAACGGCACGAGCTGCGCGTTCGTGATGTGGTTGGCGAGGCCGCTGAACACCGCAAACAGGACCGACTTGGGCACGCTTGATGTCACGACCGCGAGCACGAACGCGATCGAGATGACCGCGCCGGTGTTCTGGACGAGCACTCGGGCGCCGGCGGCGATGCCGCGGCGGTGCGGAGGAACCGTGCCCATCATCGCGGCGGTGTTCGGGGAGTTGAACATCCCCGAGCCGACCCCGACGATGAACATGTAGAGGCCGGGGGCCCAGTACGCCGTGTCGCGCTGGAGCATCGTCATCATCGCGAGCCCGGCCGCCTGGACGAGCATCCCGAGCACGGCCATCCCGCGCGAGCCGCGCCGGTCGGCCCAGATCCCGGCCAGCGGCGAGGCGATCAGCATCCCGAGCGCCAGCGGCGCGAGCTTGATGCCGGCGAGGATCGGCGAGTTCCCCTGGACGCCCTGGAAGTAGAAGACGAACACGAACATCAGCGCGAACCGCGCCAGCCCGTTCATGAAGGCAGCGGCGGACGCAGCCGAGAACAGGCGGTTCTTGAAGATCGACAGGTCGAGCATCGGGGATTTCACGTGGCTCTCGATCAGGACGAACCCGGGGAGGAAGATCGCCGCGGCGATCAGGCTCGCGATCACCGCCGGGTCGCTCCAGCCCGAGATGCCGCCCTTGGAGATGCCGTACACGAGCCCGGTCAGCCCGATCAGGAACGTGATCGTCCCGAGCGCATCGAAGCTCGTGTCCTCGGAGCGGCCGGTGACCTCGTGGAGGATCAGCCACGCCCACGCGCTACCGCCGAGCGCGAACGGGACGTTGAACCAGAACACCCAGTGCCAGGAGATCGCCACCAGGGCGCCCCCGAGCACCGGTCCGATCACCAGACCGACGGCGGCCACCATCGTGTTCGTGCCCATCGCCAGCCCGAGCTGCTCGCGCGGGAAGGCGTCGGTGACGATCGCGGCCGCGTTCGCGAACAGGAACGAGCCGCCGATGCCCTGGAGGATTCGCCACAGGATCAGCTGCGTGCCGTTGGCGGCGAAGCCGGCGCCCAGCGAGGCGAGCGCGAACAGCACGAACCCGCCTATGTACGCCTGCTTGCGCCCGAACTGGTCGGACAGCCTGCCGGCGCTCAGCACGAGCACGGTCGAGGCGATCATGTAGACGAGGATCACCCACACGAGCTCGAGCAGGCTCGTGTGCAGGCTCCGTTCGAGGTCCGGCAGCGCGATGATCAGCGTGCCGGAGTTGATCGTCGCCAGCAGCATCCCCAGGCTGGTACACGACAGCGCCCACCACTTGTAGGAGTCATGCCCGGAGTGGACGCCGATACGGCGGGCGCGACTGGTTTGAACTGCGGACATGTTCCTCCGGACGTTCTCGGAATCTGATTCTTACGTAAACGTCAGAATAGCAGCCGTAGGGGCCGCGTGTCGCGAGTTCGTTCCGCCCCGTCACGAACCCGCAACGACCCCGTTCCAAACCACCGGCGATCGCGGTCCGAGGGCGCCGGGAGCATGGATACTCGGCTCCGTGAACTCGAAATCACCTGCAGAACACGACAATTCCGGTCCGGCCGGCGAGCCGTGCCGAGTTGCGCACGATAATCACGGGGAACTCGGCACGGTCGGCCGATGGACGCTCCAGTGACGAGTTATGCATGAGGTCGAGCGCACGATCGCGAGGGTTGCCGGCAGCCAGGACAACGTGATCACACACGACCAGATGCTCGCCGCGGGCCTCGCGCGAGGAGCGATCGCCCACCGCACCCGCTCGGGGCGGATGCGCCGGCTGCACCGAGGCGTCTACCTCGTCGGATCGGCGCCCCCGACCCCGATGGCCCGCGCCCGGGCAGCGGCGCTCGCGTGCGGAACCGGCGCGGTGGTCAGTCATCGCTCAGCCGCCCGCCTTTTCAACCTGTTGCCAGAGATCGGCGGTGATGTCGACGTGACGGTGGCGGGTCGCAATCCCGGCGCCCGGGCCGGGATCAGACTCCACCGAGTTGCGGCGCTGGCGCGAGGCGACGTCTCGACGATGAGCCGGCTCAGAATCACGACCGTCGCGCGGACAATCTGCGACCTCGCGGCCACCGAGTCCGCCCGGGACACCGAGCACGCCTTCCAGGAGGCCCTGTACCGCGAAATCGTGACGGACAGGGCCCTCGAGGCCGTCCTCGACCGCGAGCCCAACCGGAGGGGCGCGCCGGTCATCCGGGCGCTCATAAAAGACCCCCGCCTCACCCGCTCAGAACGCGAACGCCGGCTCCTCAAGCTGATCGACCAAGCTCAGCTCCCGAAGCCACTGACGAACGCTCCGATCAACGGCTACAAGGCCGACATCTATGCGGTAACCAAATAGTCCTCGTCCCCTGCCATGCTTCCCCGGACGCCATGCAGTACTGGGACGCTCTGTTCGCATTCCTGGCGGCGATGGTGGTTGCCACCGTGCTGACGCCGCCGGCCGCCAGGCTCGCGCGCCGGATCGGCGCTGTGGTCCTGCCGACCGAGCGGGGCCTCGCGGAGCGTGCGACTCCTGCGCTGGGGGGCCTGGCGATCCTTGCCGGCGTCCTCGTCGCATCGGCGTTCTGGCTCCCGAGCACGATCAACCTCCGCCACACGCTCGGCACCGCCCCCGGGTCCGGCGGGACCGTGCACACCGCCGCGATCCTGGGTGGCGCCTGTCTGATCACGCTCGTCGGCGCGGTCGACGACTGGAGGCCGCTGCGTCCCCAATGGAAGCTGCTCGGGCAGGTCGCCGCGGCCCTGATCGCGGTCGAGGCCGGCGCCGTTGTGACCGACGTGACGCTCCCGTTCGTCCACACGCTTCAGCTCCCGAACACCGGCGGCGTGCTGACCGTGATCTGGCTTGTCGCCCTGATGAACGTCGTGAACTTCTCCGACGGCGTCGACGGGCTGGCGGCCGGCCTGTGCACGATCGACGGGATCGCGTTCGCGATCATCGCGTTCGACCTGCACATCGCCGGCGCCGGGGTGCTCGCGGCGCTGACCGCCGGCGCCGCGCTCGGCTTCCTGTTTCACAACTTCCCGCCGGCCTCGGTGTTCATGGGCGACTCGGGCGCGAACCTGCTCGGCTACCTGCTCGGGGTGGTCGCGGTCGTAGGGTCGGTGAAGACCGGCGCGGTCGTCGCGCTGATCGTGCCGCTGTTCGTGCTCGCCGTGCCGTTCCTCGACACCGGCTTCGTCGTCGCCAAGCGGCTCAAGTACAGGCGCAAGCCGTGGGACGCCGACGCCAACCACTTCCACCACCGGATGGCGCGGATGGGGTACAGCCAGCGCCGGACGGTCGCCTACCTGTACGGCTGGACGCTGATGCTCGCCGGCGTCGCGGTGCTGCTGCGGTTCGTGCCGTATTCAAATCACCACGGCACTTACCACCTTGGATGGGCGCTGGTGATGGTGGCGATCGTGCTGTTGGCGATCGCCGCCAGCATCTACCTGATCTACGTGCTCGAGATCCTCAAGTTCAAGAGCCGGCGCAGCCGGGAGATCCGAACCGCGGAGCCGGACACCAGCGAACGCGAGATCGACCAGCGGGTCCAGCGCGAGGTCGAGACCGGGGAGTTCGAGCGGGTGGGTTAGCTGGCGGCCGCGACTCGAACTCCGGACGAGCAACTGAGCGGGCTCACGCGCATCGAAAGGGCGCTGCTCGTCGTGGTCGCGCTGCTGATCGTGCTCGCCGGCGTGACCCGTTACGCCAGCGGCGTCTCCCGGACCGTGGCGTTCGTGTTCGCGACGCTGGCGCTGGCCGGCGTCGCCTGGGTCGTGTCGACCTCGATCGAGCAGGTCGGGCGGCGGGCGGGGCCGGCCGTCACCGGCGTGCTGCAGGCCTCGCTCGCCAATCTGCCGGAGTTCTTCGTGGTGATCTTCGCCCTCCAGGCGGGACACATGGTGATCGCCGAGACCGCGATCCTCGGTTCGATCCTCGTCAACGCGCTGCTGGTCCTCGGGCTCGTGATCGTCGCCGGCGCGATCCGCGCCCACGACGGGATCATGCGCTTCAACCCGAGGCTGCCGAACGACACGGCGACGTTGCTGCTGGTCGCGTCGTTCATCATCGTCCTGATCGGGCTGACCCACTCGGCGAGCGACTCCGCCAGCCGGCACACGGAGACGATCTCGATCATCGGGTCGTGCGTGATCCTCGCCGTGTACGCGACCTGGCTGCGTCAGTACCTGAGCTCGGAGTCGCTCGTCGAGGAGGCGTCCGAGCCGCCCCGCCTCAGCATCGCCACGAGCATCGTCCTGCTGTCGCTCGCGGGGGTGGCGGCGGCGTTCGTGTCGGACTGGTTCGTCAACGCGCTCGAGCCGACGATCACCCAGCTCCACATCTCACAGGCCTTCGCCGGACTCGTGATCGTCGCCATCGCCGGCAACGCGGTCGAGAACGTCGCGGGCATCGTGCTCGCAGCCAAGGGCAGGTCCGAGCTCGCGATCGCCGTCGTCAAGAACTCGATGTCGCAGATCGCCGCGTTCCTGTACCCGCTGCTCGTGCTGGTGTCGCTGCTGACCGCCACCCGGCTGACGTTCACGCTCGCGCCGGTATACATCGGGGCGCTGATCGGGACCGCGGTGATCGTCTGGCAGATCACCGGCGACGGCGAGGCGACGGTATTCGAGGGGACCGCGCTCGTGGCGACGTTCGTGATCCTCGCGACCGTCGCCGCATTTGAATGATTTGGGCCGCCTGCGGCGGCGTCCGTGGGACCGTTCCGCCGGGCATCCGTGCCCGGCGGCCGCTAAACGACCGCGGCCGCGCCCAGGCGCGAGTACAGCGGGTAACGGTCGGCGATCGCGGCGGCGCGCTCCCCGAGCTCGGCCTGGCGCGACGAGAAGTCGCCCGCGACCAGCGTCTCGGCGATGATCGACCCGACCTCGACGAACTCCTCGAGCTGAAGACCGCGCGTGGCGAGCGCCGGCGTGCCGATCCGCAGCCCGCTCGAGACCGCCGGCGGCCGCGGATCGAACGGGACCGCGTTCCGGTTCACGGTGATCCCCACCGAGTGCAGCCGATCTTCGGCCTGCTTTCCGTCGAGCGCCGACTCGCGCAGATCGCACAGGACGAGGTGCACGTCGGTCCCGCCGGTGAGCACGCTCACGCCTCCGCCGGCGCCCAGCAGCTCGGCCGCGACCGCGCGGGCGCCGGCGACCGTCCGCTCCTGACGCTCCCGGAACGCCTCCGACTGAGCGATCCGCAGCGCCACCGCCTTCCCCGCGATCACGTGCTCCAGCGGACCGCCCTGCTGCCCCGGGAACACCGCGGAGTCGATCCGCTTGGCCAGTTCCTCGGTGCACAGGATCATCCCGCCCCGGCCGCCGCCGATCGTCTTGTGAATCGTCGTGGTGACCACGTCGGCGTACGGCACCGGGCTCGGGTGCAGCCCCGCCGCGACCAGGCCGGCGAAGTGCGCCATATCGACGACCAGGTACGCGCCGGCCTCGTCCGCGATGGCTCGGAACCGCTCGAAGTCCAGCACGCGTGGATACGCCGACCAGCCGGCCAGGATCACGTGCGGCCGCCGCTCGTGGGCGATCCGCTCGACCTCGTCCATATCGATCAGGCTCGTCTCCGGATCGACGTGATACGCAGCGATCTCATAAAGGCGGCCCGAAACGTTGATCGGCATCCCGTGAGTCAGATGACCGCCGTGAGCCAGCTCGAGTCCCATCATCGTGTCTCCGGGATTCAGCAGCGCGTGGTACACGGCCGAGTTCGCCTGCGCGCCCGAGTGCGGCTGCACGTTCGCGTGCTCGGCCCCGAACAGCTCGACCGCCCGCTTGATCGCGAGGCGCTCGGCGACGTCGACCTGCTCGCACCCGCCGTAGTAGCGCTTACCCGGATAGCCCTCGGCGTACTTGTTCGTGAGCACCGACCCCTGGCACTCCAACACCGACACCGGCACGAAGTTCTCCGACGCGATCATCTCGAGCGTCCGCTGCTGGCGCTCGAGCTCCAACGCCAGCACCTCGGCGATCTCCGGGTCGACCTCGGACAGGGGACGATTGAAGAAGTCGGCGGGCAGGTCGGCGGCACTCACTGCGGCTACGAGCCTAGCAATGGAATCGGTCGGCGTTGTCGTCAGATTCGCCGCGCCGCGACCACCGCCAGATCGCCCTGCTCCCACACCACGCGCGGCTCGAGTCCGGCCTCGGCGAGCCACCGCAGCTGGTCGGCGAGCGGGCTCGGACGGTCGTACCCGGGCGTCAGCGGAGTCGTCGCCAGCGGCGGGTCGACCGGGACCACCACGTCGCCCATCACGAACAGCCCATCGGGGGCGAGCGCCGTGCGCACGCGGCGGAACAGGTCGGCCTTGGCCGCGCCGTCGAGGTGGTGCACGGCCAGCGCGGTGGCGACCACGTCGAACGGGCCCGCCGGAAGCGAGTCCTCAATGCGACCCGCGACCAACGAGACTCGCGCAGTCGGCAACCCGTCGTGAGCCACCGCGAGCATCTGCTCGTTCTCGTCGATGCCGACGAGGAGCGCGTCGGGATGGCGGGCGAGCAGGCGACGGGCCGTCTCCCCGGTGCCGGTCCCGAGCTCGAGGATCCGCCGCGCCCCGGTTCCGCTCGCGCCGGCGATCTCGTCCTGGAGCACGTCATACGACGGCAGGTCCGCGCGGATCTCTTCCGCATACGACCCCGCGTCGAAGTGGTATTGCCAGTGCAGCGCCGCGGTCAGCTCGCGCTCTCCCACCGCCCCTTCGCGTACCACCCGCCATTCGCCGTCGACCTCGTAGCGGCGCAGGTCGACCACCGTCGACGGCGTGCCCGGCAGGTCCCCGGCGTCGATCACCAGGTCGACGGCGGCCCGCAGCAGCGGCGGGACCTCGTCGAGCGACCGCGGATCGGGACCGCCGGCGCGGTTGGCGCTCGACTGGAGCACCGGGCGGCGGACACGCTCCAAGGCAGGAACCACCGGCACCCGCAACCCGAGCGTCCCGAGATCCGAGCCGCACGCGAGCGCGAACCGGCCCGCCGGATTGGGCACGAGCACGGTCACGCCCCCGGGCAACAGCCGCGCCATCGCCCCCCGGGTGCGCTCGCCGATCTCCGGCACGGCGTCGAACGCCCGCTCCAGCGAAAAGAACATGACCGCCGACGGCTTGTCCAGCGTCCTTCGCTTGAGCAGGTAGAGGCGCTCGACCGCGAACCGATCGCCCGGATCGCACGCCAGCCCGTACACCGTGTCGGCTCCGAACAGCACGAGCCCGCCGACCCGGATGCAGCGCTCGAACGCCTCGGCGTCGGTCACCGGCGGCCGACGACGACGCGTTCGTGACCCGCTAGGTCCTGGAGGATCTGGACGGAGCGGAAGCCCGCCGCCGAGACCAGCGACGCGACCGCCTCCCCCAACCCGACCTCGAGCGCGACCAACGGAACGCCGGCCACCATCGGCAGCAGCCGCCGGACCGGATCCATCCCGTCGGGTCCTCCGAACAGAGCCAGTGGCGGCTCGTAGAGCTCGATTTCGGGCGGCAGCCCGGATCCCTTGGCGACGTACGGAAGGTTGGCCAGCACCGCGCCGAACGGCCCGGGTACCCCGTCGAGCAGGTCGCCGCGAATGAACTCGACGTCGAGCCCGAGCTCGGCCGCGTTGAACCGCGCCACCGCGAGCGCGTCGGCGCTGATGTCGACGCCGACCACCGAAAGATCGGGGCGCTCCTGCTTCAGGGCCAGCGCCACCGCGCCGCTCCCCGTCCCGACATCCGCGACCCGGGCGCCGCGGCCGAGCGAAAGCGCCACCTCCACGAGCAGCTCGGTCTCCGGCCTCGGTATCAGCACTCGGCGGTCGACCGCCACCGCGATCCGGCGAAATGCCTTGCGCCCGAGGATGTAGGCGACCGGCTCGCGCGCCTCGCGACGGGCCACCACGGCCGCGAACCGCCCGAGCACGTCGGCGTCCAGCTCGGCGCGAGCGTCGACCACGAGCCGCTCACGACCCACGCCGAGAACAAACGCAAGCAGCAGCTCGGCGTCGAGGCGCGGCGTGTCGCAGCCGGCGGCGGCCAGCGCCGCGGTCGCATCCGACAAAGCTTGGGAGATCGACTTGCGAGCCCCGACGGCGGCGTCAACCACCGGCCCGTTCCTCTAGGCGCCGGCGCTTCTCGTCGTCCTGGAGCGCGCCGGTCAGCTCGTCGAGCTCACCCATCAGGATCGCGTCGAGGTTGTGGAGGAGGAGGTTGATCCGATGGTCCTTGACCCTGCGCTCGCCGTAGTTGTAGGTGCGGATCTTCTCCGCGCGCTCGCCGGTGCCGACCTGCGCGGCCCGCGAGGCGGCGACCTCGGCCTGCTGCTCGGCCAGCGCCCGTTCGTACAGACGGGCCCGGAGCACGCGCATCGCGCGCTCGCGGTTCTGAAGCTGCGATTTCTCGTCCTGCATCGAGACCACGATCCCCGAGGGCTTGTGAGTGACGCGCACGGCCGAGTCGGTGGTGTTGACCGATTGCCCCCCGGGGCCCGAGCTCCGGTAGACGTCGATCTGCAAGTCCCCGGGATCGATCTCGACCTCGACGTCCTCGGCTTCGGGAAGCACCGCGACGGTGGCCGTCGAGGTGTGGATGCGGCCCTGGGACTCTGTCTCCGGGACCCGCTGAACGCGGTGCGTGCCGCCCTCGAACTTGAACACCGAGTACGCCCCGTGGGGTGGGCGGGCCTTAATCCCGAACGTGTACGTCCCGTCGCCGATCGACAGCGGCTCGGTCTGGAATCCCAGCCGGTCGGCATAGCGGGTGAGCATCCGGTACAGGTCGCCGGCCCACAGCCCGGCCTCCTCTCCCCCGGCGCCCGGCCGGATCTCGACGATCACGTTCTTGTCGTCGTTCGGGTCCCGCTCGACCATCACCAGCCGGATCTCGTCCTCGAGCTCCTCGAGCCGCGCCCGCGAGGAATCGAGCAACGCACGCAGCTCGGCATCGTCGCCATCCTCGGCGAGCAGCTCACGGGCGCCCTCGAGATCGTCGGCCACGCGGCGATACTCCCCGGCCAGCTTGGCTGCCGCCTCGAGCTCGCGATAGGCGCGGCTGGCCGCAGCGAACCGCTCGCGGTCGGCGATCACCGCCGGGTCCGCGAGTTCGGCTTCGAGCTCGCCGAAGCGAGCCTCGATTTGGGACACCAACTCGTCGATCATGTCGAGTTCGAGTGTAGGCCCGCGAACTCGAACTCGAACTCGATCAACGCTCGCGAGGGCGTTCCCCGCTTACGCGGAGGAACCTACGCGACTACTTCAAGGCCAACAAGGTCGTCCGGCGAGACATTCGCCCCCTCCTGCTTGGCGAGCACCGCCTGCAGCGACGCGATCGACACCGCGAGTTGGTCGAGGTCGGGCTCGGCGGTCGTCAGCCGCTGCAGCTGCATGCCCGGGTACATGATCGCGCGGACCCAGCCGCGCCGGCGGTTGCGACCCGCCCACTTGATCACCTCGAACGAGAGCCCCGCGATCAGCGGCACGCCGACGATCCGCGTGATCACGAGGATCCACCACGAGGGGAGCCCGATCGGGGCGAACACGAAGATCGCCATGATCATCACGATCAGCAGGAAGCTCGTGCCGCAGCGGGGATGGAACCGCGAGTAGAGCTTCGCGCGCTCGGGCGTCAGCTCGTCGGAGGCCTCGTAGCACGAGATCACCTTGTGCTCAGCGCCGTGGTACTCGAACACGCGCCTCAGGTCCTTCACGCGCGAGAGCAGCAGCAGATAGCCGAGGAAGATCGCGGTCCGCAGCACTCCCTCGACCGCCCAGAACGCCACCGAGGAGCCGAGCTGGTGCTTGATCAGGCTGGTCACGCCGACCGGCACGACGAAGAACAGGCCGATCGCGAAGATCGCGGCGACGGCCACGGTGCCGATCCAGGCCCCGCCCGAGATCTCCTGCTCCTCGCCGGGGAGCTGCGCGTTGGCCGAGATCCCGAGCGCGCGGATGCCGATCGCGAGCGACTCGACGAGCGCGACCACGCCCCGGATCACGGGCCAGCGGTAGATCCGCCGGCGCCGGTTCCACGACTCGATCGGAAACGTCTGGACGCTGATGTCGCCGAGCTCACGCTCGTCGGCCGGCGGGTTGCGGACGGCGACCGCCCAAGTCCCGACGCCGCGCATCATCACGCCCTCGAGCACGGCCTGTCCGCCCACCGGGGCATCGCGCGACGCCGTCAGGCGTACCTCCTGGACCGCCGCGCTCATCTACCACGCCGCCAGCGGCTACGAGCCCGCGGTCGCGCGAGCGCGCCGGCCCTTGGCCACTCGCCGCTGGAAGCGCTCGACCCGGCCGCCGGTGTCGACGAGCTTCTGCCGGCCCGTATAGAACGGATGGCAGGCGGAGCAGATCTCGACGTGAATCTCCGGCTTGGTCGAACGGGTCATGAACTCGTTGCCGCACGTGCAGCGCACATGCGCGTCTACATATTCTGGATGGACTCCGGTCTTCATTGCACGTCCGAGTTTAGCGGCCGCCTGAGGTCCGCCCTCGGCCGTTATGTCGGTCGCGCGCGGGGGGGTCGTTGGCTCGCCGGCACCGTCCTCAGCCGGCCGGCGCCACCGCTAGCCGGTTGGGACCGCCGGGCATGCCATCGTCAGCGCGTTGTTCGCGTAGTCGTACTCGTCTATCGACTGGTTCGGGTCGACGGTCACGGTCAGTGTGCCGCCGGCGGTGCACGGCGCCGACACGAACCGCTGGCGGACCGAGGACTTCGCCCCCACCCACGCGACCGTCGCCGACGCCGCCGCGCTGGTGCCGCCCGAGAACTCCACCTGAACCGGTCCGGCGCCGCTCAAACCGCGGTTGGCGACTACCGCCACGTACGCCCACTGGCCGGCCGACGGACCGGTCTTGATCGGCGTGACCGACAGCGAGCGCACGAGCAGGTCCGCCCGCAGCTCGGGCTGGTAGCAGGTCGGGCTGGCCTGCGTGGCCGTGCCGAGCGTGTCGCCGTGCGCGCCGATCCACTTGAAGGTGACCTTGAACTTGTACGTGGCCGGCGCGGCGAGGTTGACGACCGGGTGGTTGAGGATCCACACGTCGCCGGCCTGCTGGCCGAGCGTCGGATCGGTCGGCGAGATCCAGCTGCCCAGACCCTTGCCGTGCACGGTGATGAAGCGCCCGTGGGGCTTGGTCTGGCGCATCAGGTCGAACTCGATCTGCATCTTCGAGGTGCCCGTCAGCGGCCGCATCACGGCCTGGACCGAGACCGCCCGCGCAGGCGGATCGAGCGCCTTCTGGCAGACGAACGAACGCAGCTGGTCGTTCGCCGCCGTCGGCGACGTCTGGCCGAGCGCCGGTCCGGATCCGACCGCCAGCGCGCACGCGACGGCCACGCCGGCCCCAAGTATGCGCTTGCAGGGCATACGCAAATACAACAAATCGCGGCGCCGAAAGTCGCGCCCCGGACCGGCGGAGCAGTGCGCCAGACGCGTCCGGAAGCCGTTAGGTCACCGTATAGAGCGGCCCGTCGCCACCCTCGGGCGGGGTGAGTCGGCCACCCTTCGCGGTGATCGCCCCGCACTGCACGCAGTTGGTGTAGTTGACGATCACGTCGACGTGGCCGGATTCGGGCGCGTCGTCGGGGATCTCGTAGACGCCCGCGGGGCACATCCATTGCCAGGTCTCCGCGATCTCGCGCGGGACCTGCTTGCGCACCCGGATGTGGTTGGGAGCGTCGTCGCGCGTCGCGTTGCCCGACACGTACACCGATGACAGCTTGTCGAACGTGTACTTGCCGTCGGGCTTCGGATAGGCGTCCTTCTTGGAGTCGATCGACATGCCCGCCTCGGCGTCGCGGTGGTTCGACCAGCGGCCGCCCGGGATGCGGCCCTTGGTGATCACCATCGCGTTGGTGATCGCGCCGCCGACGAAGAAGCCGCGGCCGAACGGCTGCTTCATGTTGCGCGACTGGTAGAGCTCCTTGCCGATCAGCGAGCCCTCGACCCGCCGGTCGTAGTCGGACAGATCCGTACCGCCATCCCGCAACCGGGCGAAGATCGTCTCGGCGGCCATGATCCCCGAGTGGATCGCGTAGTGGATCCCTTTGAGGATCGGCACGTTGACCATCCCCGCGCTGTCCCCGCAGAGCACCATCCCGGGCGCCGAGGGCTTGGGCATCGCCCAGTAGCCGCCCTCGGGGATCGCCTTGGCGCCCCACGCGACGCGCTTGCCGCCGTCGAGGATCCCCCGGACGAGCTTGGAGGTCTTGAACTGCTGGAGGATGTCGTGGGGCGAGACGGTGGCGTCGGTGTAGTCGAGCCCGACCACGAACCCGATCGAGACGCGGCTCTCCCCCTGCGGATAGATCCACGAGCCGCCGAACTCGTGCCACTTGGAGCCGTAGCGGAGCGGCCAGCCGAGCGTGTGGATCACGCGGTCGAGCGGCTTGGGGACCTCCCACACCTCCTTGACCCCGAGCGCCCAGACCTGCGGCTCGCGGTTCTCGGCGAGCCCGAACTCCGTGATCGCGGGACCGGTCAGATGGCCCCAGGTGCCCTCGGCGAGCACGGTGGCGCGGGCGGTCACGTCCGAGCCGGGCTCGAAGTTCGAGAGCTCCTGGCCCTCCTTGCCGCGGCCCTTGTCGCCCGAACGGATCCCGCGCACCACGCCGTCGGTCACGAGCAGCTGCTGCGCGCTCGTCTCGGTGAGGATGTAGGCGCCCGCTCCCTCGGCCCGGTTCGCGAGCCACCGTGACAGCTCGGCCACGCTGACCATGTGGTTGCCGTGGTTTCGGAACGGCGGCGGGGTCGGCTTGAGCGGCAGCTTCGAGCTCGGCCCGAGCATCCAGTAGACGCTGTCTTTGGCCACCGTCCCGTGCGAGGGCCACTCGGATTCGGGGACGTCGGGGAACAGCGCCTTCAGCCCGGACGGTCGCATCATCGCGCCGCTCAGGTTGTGCGCTCCGCACGCCTTGCCCTTCTCGATCACCGCGACCGGGACCTCGCCGAGCTTCTCCATCAGCTCCGGGTCATCGGCGAGGAGCTGGAGCAGCCGGTTGGCGCACGCGAGGCCCGCCGGCCCCCCGCCGACGATCACGACGCCGACGTCGATCCGGTCGTCCTCGGGATCCAGCTCACGCTTGATGAACTCCTCTACCGAGTCGACCGGCGGTGGGAACTGGCTCGGCGCCACCGGACCGCGACCGTTGACCGAGGACACGAGAGCGTCAGCTCCCCTTCTTGGCCTTGATCGCCTCGGACAGCTTGGGCAGGATCTTGTTGAGGTCGCCGACGATCCCCAGATCGGAGAACTCGAAGATCGGCGCGTTCGCGTCCTTGTTGATCGCGACGATGTTCTCGGAGGACTGCATCCCGACCTTGTGCTGGATCGCGCCCGAGATTCCGGCCGCGAGGTACAGCTTGGGGGCGACGGTCTTGCCCGTCTGACCGATCTGCGCCGCGTACGGGTACCAGCCGGCGTCGACGACCGCACGGGTCGCGGCGACCGCGCTGCCTGAGCCGAACGCGGCGGCGAGGTCCTCGACGAGCTTGAACCCCTCGGCGTTGCCGAGTCCGCGGCCGCCGGCGACGAGGATGTCCGCGCCCTCGATGTCGACGTCCGCGCCGCGCTGCTCGCCGCGCTGGACCATCTTCGCCTGGTTCGACCACGGCGAGTGCTCGACGTCGACATCGACGACCTCGGCCGAGCCGCCGTTCGACGACACCATCTCGAACGCGTTGATCCGCCCGATGATGATCCCGAGGTCGCCTCTGTACCTGGACACCGAGATCTGCGAGTCCTGGAGGATCGGCCGCTCGGCGACGAGCTTGCCGTCCTCGACGCGGACCTGCACGACCTCCATCGTGACGCCGGCGTGCTTGCGCGCGGCCAGTCCGGCTCCGATCTCGAACCCGAGCAGTCCGCCGCCGAACAGCGCGTACGAGTGGCCGTGCTCGTCGATCACCTTGGCCATCACGTCGATGACCGGCTGGGCCAGGCCCTCCTCGCCGCGGGCCCGGAACACCTTGGTCGCGCCATAGGCGCCGAGCGACTGGCACAGCTCGTCGGTCAGATCGTCGCCGCCGACGACGACCGCGTGGCATTCGCCGCCGATCTCCGATGCGCGCGCCGCGCCCTCGGACACGGCGCCGAGCGAGTTCTTGTTGAACGCGCTCTGGTAATGCAGAACGTAGGTAAGGACATCCGACATGTCAGATCAGCTTCCTTTCCTCGAGCCACGCGACGATTTTCTCGACGGTGTCGTTCGTGTCCTCGTCCTCGATGATCTGACCCGCCGGCTTGGCCTCCGGCGCGTGAAAGTCACCGCATTGCACGCGCGACCCCTCGACCCCGACCATCGAGGCGTCGATCGCGACGTCTCCGGTCGCGACCTTCTCGAGCGGCTTCTTGCGCGCTCCCATGATCGCCTTGAGCGATGGGTAGCGGGGCTCGTTGATCGCGTCGCCGACCGAGATCACCGCCGGCAACTGGACCTCGACCGTGTCGTAGCCGTACTCGGCCTGCCGCTCGCACCGGAGCCCGCCCTCGGTGACGTCCATCTTGATTACCTGGGTCAGCGAGGGCATCTTCAGATGGTCGGCCACGACCGCACCGATCGTGTAGCACTCCCCGTCGTCCGACTGCTGCCCGAGCAGCACGAGGTCCGGCTGCTCCTTCTCGACCACCTTCGCCAGCGCGTACCCGGTAGCCGCCACGTCCGAACCCTCGAGCCCGTCGTCGGTCAACTGGACCGAGCGGTCGGCGCCGAGCGAGACCGCCTTGTGCAGCGCGCGCACCGCCGACTCGGGCCCCATCGTCACGGCCACGATCTCGTCCACCTCGACCGCGCCGCCCTCGCGGATCTGCATCGCCGCTTCGATCGCGTGGGTGTCGTAGGGGTTGAGGTTCTTCTCCCCCGACCGGTCCAGGCGGCCCGTCGAGGCGTCGATGCGCTTCTCGACGGCCGCGTCCGGCACCTCTTTGACGAGCACGCAAATCTTCAAGTGGAGCCTCCCAAGGGTTCAGAGGAATCGGATAGTACCCGTTGACTGACGAGTCAATCGGTCGCGTCCAGGGGTCGGTTTCGAGGTTGCGTGGTCGGTTCACGCCTCAGGCCCGATCAGGCCCGCACCGCGCTGCGGATGAACTCGACAGCCTGCTGCGTCGAGGCACCGGGCGTGAACACCTCCGCCACGCCGAGATCCTTCAGCTCTTTGACGTCGTCCGACGGAATCGTTCCGCCGAGCGTGACGATCACGTCGTCCGCGCCCTGCTCCTTGAGCAGCCGGAGCACCCGCGGCACCAGCGTCATGTGCGCCCCCGACAGGATCGATAGTCCGACCGCGTCGGCGTCCTCCTGGATGACCGTCTCGACGATCTGCTCGGGCGTCTGGTGGAGGCCCGTGTAGATCACCTCCATGCCGGCGTCGCGGAGCGCGCGGGCGATGATCTTCGCGCCGCGATCGTGTCCGTCGAGACCGGGCTTGGCTACGACGACGCGGATCTTCTTCTCGGTGGAGGCGCCCATACGGGGACGTGGAGTGTAAAAGCTGCTCTTAGAAGACGGGGGCTTCGCTGTAGCTGCCGAACACCGTCTGCAGCGCCTTGACGATCTCGCCCTCGGTCGCCTCGACCCGCGCCGCCTCGACCAGCAACGGCATCAGGTTCTCTCCCGGATCGCGCGCGGCGGCGACGAGCTGGCCGAGCACGCGCTCCACGGCATCGCCGTCGCGCCGCTCCCTCACCGCCTCGACGCGGCGGACCTGCTCGCCCTCGAGCTGCGGTTCGATGCGGAGGATCGCCGTCGCGAGGTCGTCGCCCTCGGTGTAGGCGTTCACGCCGACCACGCGTCGCTCGCCCGCCTCGACCTCTTGCTGGTAGCGGAAGGCCGCATCGGCGATCTCGCGCTGCGGGAACCCGCGCTTGACGGCCTCGACCATTCCGCCGAGCGCGTCGATCTTCTCGAAGTACTCGTACGCCTGCTCCTCCATCCGGTCGGTCAGTGCCTCGACCAGGTAGGAGCCGCCGAGCGGATCGATCGAGTTCGCGACGCCGGTTTCCTCGGCGATGATCTGCTGGGTCCGCAGCGCCACGCGCACCGCCTGCTCGGTCGGGAGCGCCAGCGCTTCATCGAATGAATTCGTATGGAGTGACTGGGTGCCGCCGAGGACACCGGCCAAGGCTTCAATCGCGGTGCGGACGATGTTGTTCAGGGGCTGCTGGGCGGTCAGCGACACGCCGGCGGTCTGGGTGTGGAAGCGCATCCGCCACGACTCGGGCTTCTTGGCTCCGAACGTCTCGCGCAGCTCGCGCGCCCAGATCCGGCGGGCCGCGCGGTACTTGGCGATCTCCTCGAAGAAGTCGATGTGCGCGTTGAAGAAGAACGACAGCCGCGGCGCGAAGTCGTCGACGTCGAGGCCACGCGAGACCGCCTGCTCGACGTAGGTGAGGCCGTCCTTCAAGGTGAATGCGAGCTCCTGCGCGGCCGTCGATCCGGCCTCGCGGATGTGGTAGCCGCTGATGGAAATTGGATGCCAACGTGGCATGTGAGCGGAGGACCACTCGATCATGTCGCCGACCAGACGCATCGCCGGGTCGACCGGGAAGCACCACTCCTTCTGCGCGATGTACTCCTTGAGGATGTCGGTCTGGATCGTCCCGCCGAGCGCCTCGGACCCGATCCCGCGCCGCTCCGCCGCGACCACGTAGAAGGCCAGCATGATCGCCGCCGGCGCGTTGATCGTCATCGACACCGTCACCTGGTCGAGCGGGATGCCGTCGAACAGCGTCTCCATGTCGTCGAGCGAATCGACCGCGACTCCCTCGCGCCCGACCTCGCCCAGCGAGCGCGGATGGTCGGAGTCGAGCCCCATCAGCGACGGCATGTCGAACGCGGTCGACAGCCCCGTCTGCCCGTGGTCCAGCAGGTACCGGAACCGAGCGTTGGTCTCGGTCGCGGTGCCGAACCCGGCGAACTGGCGCATCGTCCACAGCCGGCCTCGGTACATCGAGCCGTACACGCCGCGGGTGTAGGGGTACTCCCCGGGGAACCCGATCGTCGCGTCCGGATCGAACGGCAGATCCGCCTCGGTGTACAGCGGCTTGATCGGCTCGCCCGAGATCGTCGAGAACGGCGCCTCGCGCTCCGGAGTGCGGCTGAATGTGTCGCGCTCCCAGCGCTCCTCCCGCTCCCGCTCTGAGATGCGCTCGCCGGTCGCCATGCCCGAAAGTCTAGGTGTTCGGGCGAACATCGTGGCTGAACTTACCTCAGTTTGGCCACGAGGGCCCGCCGGTGCCGGGCGCGGGCGGCCAGCGCCGCCGACCCGACCCCCCCGGCGACCGCCGCGGCCGCCAGCCCGACCGCGGCTTTCAGCCGCCGCCCGAGGCGGTCGAAGCGGAGCACCCCCCACCGCTCCTCGCGCGCGGCCCTGGCCAGCGCCTTGTCGGGATTGACCGCGACGGGATGGCCGACGAGCCTCAGCATCGGCAGGTCCGACCCGGAGTCCGAGTAGGCGTAAGAGCTCTGCAGATCGAGCCCCTCGCGCTCGGCGAGCTGCTCGATCGCGCGCGCCTTCTCGCGGCCGTAGATGAACAGGCCTGCAGGACGGCCGGTGTAGACCCCGTCGACGACCTCGGAGAACTGCGAGCCGATCGCGCCGTCGAACGTAAGCACCCTCGCGAGCATCTCGGCGAGGTCCTGAGAGGCGGCGGTGACGATGTAAACGCGCCGCCCCTCGTCCTGATGGGCGTAGGCGAGCTCGAGCACCTGCGGATAGATCCGCGGCAGCACGCCCGCGAGCACGTCGACCCCGAGCCGGTCCAGGTCCCGCACCCGCGTGCCCGCGAGCGACTGCGAGATCCGGTTACGCAGCTCGTGCGAGGACTCGTCGCTCGCCCCACGGAGCCGGAACATCAGGTTGGCCCACCCGTCGGCGATCAGCTGTCGCCGGCTGAGCAGGCCCGCCCGATACGCGGCACGACCGAACTGGAAGGCCGACGAGCCCTCCATCAACGTCCGGTCTAGGTCAAAGAAAGCGGCGGGAGACCCGTCAACCGCCATTGACCTCGATGATCACCGCGTCGCCCTGGCCGCCGCCCGAGCAGATCGCGGCGCACCCGAGGCCGCCGCCGCGCCGGCGAAGCTCGAGCATCAGCGAGCCTAGGATGCGCGCACCGGAGGCGCCGATCGGGTGGCCGAGCGCGACGGCGCCACCGTTCACGTTGACCTTGTCCTCGTCTATTCCGAGCATGCGGATCGAGTTGAGCGTGACCGACGCAAACGCCTCGTTGATCTCCCACAGGTCGATGTCGTCGACCTTCAGCCCGGCCTTCTCGAGCGCGTTCTTGGCGGCGTTCGCCGGGGTCCGGGCGAGATACGGGAAGTCGTCGGCGACCTGAGCGTGGGCGACGATCGTAGCCAGCGCCGGCTTGCCGTTGGTCGTGGCCCACTCGTCGCTCGCGACGACCAGCGCGCCGGCGCCGTCGTTGACGCCCGGCGAGTTCCCGGCGGTGTGGGTCCCGTCCTTCATGAAGATCGGCGGCAGCTTCGCGAGCGACTCGAGGCTCGCGTCGCGCCGCGGCGCCTCGTCGATCTCGACCACCGTGTCGCCCTTCTTGCCCTTGATCGTCACCGGCACGATCTCCTCCGGCAGGCGTCCCTCGTCGGTCGCCTTGACCGCGAGCTGGTGCGAGCGGAGCGCCCAGCGGTCGAGGTCGACTCGACTGATCTCGAGCTCGGCGCCGACCTCGCTCGCCTCCTGCGCCATGTGCTTGCCGCTGAACGGGTTCGTGAGCCCGTCGTTGATCATCGCGTCGAGCGCCTTGCCGTCGCCCATCCGGAAGCCGAACCGAGCCTCCTTTAGGAGGTATGGGGACTTCGACATCGACTCCATCCCGCCGGCGACCCCGACGTCGAGATCGCCCACCCGGATCGCGTTGTCGAGCAGACAAGCCGACCGGATCCCCGACGCGCAAACCTTGTTGATCGTCTCCGAGGAGACCTCCTTGGGGATCCCGCCCTTGATCTGGGCCTGGCGCGACGGGATCTGCCCCTGACCGGCCTGGAGCACCTGGCCGAACACGACGTGCTGGACCTGATCGGGCGCGACGTCGGCGCGCTCGAGCGCCGCCTTGATCGCGGTTCCGCCGAGTTCGGTCGCATCGACACTGGACAGGCCGCCACCGAGCTTGCCGATCGGCGTGCGGGCGGCCGAGAGGATCACGGTCTTGGGCATCTTGTCTCTCTCTCCGAGGGGGTTAGCGGCGGTAAGCGTCCATCGTAGTAGCACTGGTATGTTCGGCTCGTGCAAGTCGAGGCGACGACGGCAGCCCCGCTCGACTCCGGCGCAGACACGATCGTGGTGGGAGTGTTCGAGGGCGAGGACGTCGCCCACGATCTACCCGGAGACGCGCTTGGGAACCTGCTCGCCTCGGGAGAGGCGCGGCGCGAGTTCAAGCGGGTGGCGGTCACCCACTCGGCCGGCACGCGCGCGATCCTGATCGGCCTCGGCGACCGGGGGAGGTTCGACGGCGAGCGCGCCCGCGCGGCCGCGGCGGTGGCGCACCGGCGCGCGCGCGAGATCGGCACGGCGGCGGTGTGCTGGGAGGTCCCCCACCACGTCGGCGACGACGTCGTCGAGGGGCTCGTCCAGGGCACGCTGCTACACGCCTACCGGTTCGATCGCTACAAGCCGAACTCCGACGAATCGCGCGAGCGCCAGGTTCAGACGCTGCTGGTGAGCGCCCACCACAACGTCGCCGAGCCCGTGCGCGCCGCGGCGATCCTGACCGCGGCCCAGAACCGGGCGCGGGACCTCGGCAACACGCCCGCCAATGACCTGGCGCCGTCCGCGCTCGCCGACTATGCCCAGGAGCTCGCCGGGCGGCTCGGGATCCAGGCGACCGTACTCGAGGAGAGGGCGATCCGCCAGGCCGGGATGGGCGCGTTCGCGGCGGTCGCTCAGGGCTCGCACGAGCAGGCCCGGCTGATCCGGCTCGATTACAACGGCGCCGGCGATTCGGACGGTGCCCCGCTAATCGCGCTCGTCGGCAAAGCGGTGACGTTCGACTCGGGCGGGATCTCGCTCAAGCCGGCGGCCACGATGCACGAGATGAAGTTCGACATGTGCGGCGGCGCCGCCGTGATCGAGGCGATCGCCGCGCTCGCCGAGCTGCGCGCGCCGGTGCGCGTGCTCGGCCTGATCGGTGCCACCGAGAACCTGCCCAGCGGCGCCGCCGTCAAGCCCGGCGACATCATCCGCGCGCTCGACGGGACGACGGTCGAGGTCAACAACACCGATGCCGAGGGCCGCCTCGTGCTCGCCGACTGCATCTCCTACGCCCGGCGCGAGGGCGCGGAGCGGCTCGTCGACGTGGCGACGCTGACCGGCGGGATCGTGGTTGCGCTCGGGTCGACGTACGCGGGCCTGATGAGCAACGACGACGCCTGGGCCGCGCGCGTCGAGGGCGCCGCCCGCCGCACCGGGGAGCTCGTGTGGCGGATGCCGCTGCACCGCGACTACGCCGAGATGATCAAGGGCCGCTACGCCGAGATCGTCAACTCGACCACGAAGCGGGAGGCGACCGCACTCACCGCCGGCGAGTTCCTGCACCATTTCGCCGGCGACGTGCCGTGGGCGCACCTCGACATCGCCGGAACCGCGTGGGACGTCCGCCGCCCGTACTTCGCCGACAAGGGCGCGACCGGGTACGGCGTCCGCCTCCTCGTGGACCTGGCCCGCAACGGCGCCGGCGACACCTCTTAGCGGTCGTCCCCGTAGCCACAGCCGCACCGAGTACGCCGAGAAACTCGACACTCGACCTCGCGCGGCGCTCGAGCGTGGCGAAACTCGCACCAGAGCCGACTGAACGCACATTCACCTCGGGGGGGAGGTCGAGTGCGCATTTAGTCGGGGTGGTCCGCCTGTCCGCGAGCCACGACCGCCCGCGGACCGCGACCGCCCTCACCAGGCGCCGGCGGTTCGGCCCCATCCCACCCGCACGCACCGTGGATCGATCGCCTACAGCCGGATCAGGTTGACGAAGCTCCGGAGCGCGCCGACGCGGCCCTGAATCCGGACGCGACGCGAGGCGAACAGCCCGATCGCGGCGCGACCGCGAGGATCCATCGGGCTCGGCACGCCGCCGAACGTCGGCGCGACCATCATCGCCGCCAGGTCGGGCAGGGACCCGCTGATCCGCAGGCCCGGGGCGGCCGCAGGCCCGTCCTCGACGAGCACCCCGTCGTCGCCGAACACGATCCGGACCGGCGGATAGATGTCCTCCAATTGCAGCTCGATCTCGAGCCGGAGCGCGCGGGCCTGGTCGGGCCGCTGCTGCACCCCTCGCTCGACGAGCGCCATGATCGCGGGCGCCAGCCCGCCCTCCAGCAGCGCGCCGAGCCGGACCTCGGGGCAGTCTTGGCCCTCGGTGGACACCCCCTGATCGTAAGGCTGTGAGAATCCGAAGGCATGGAGTTCGATCTACCCGACCATCACCGCCTGCTCCAGCGAACCGTCCGCGAGTTCGCCGAGCAGGAGATCGCGCCCGTGGCCGAGGAACTCGACCGGACGCACGCCTTTCCGTATGACATCGTCCGCCGGCTCGGTGAGCTCGACCTCATGGGGATCCCGTTCCCCGAGGAGTACGGCGGCGCCGGTAGCGACTCGATCGCGTACGCGCTCGCGGTCGAGGAGCTCGCCCGCGTGGACTCGTCTATCGCGATCACGCTGTGCGCGCATACCTCGCTCGGGACCCAGCCGATCTACCTGTTCGGCTCCGAAGCCCAGAAGCGGGAGTGGCTCCCGCGGCTGTGCAGCGGGGAGCGGCTCGGGGCGTTCGGCCTGACCGAGCCCGAGGCCGGCTCGGACGCCGGCAACACGCGCACGCGCGCGGCGCTCGAGGACGGCGAGTGGGTGATCAACGGCGCCAAGCAGTTCATCACCAACGCGGGCACCGACATCTCCGGCGTGGTCGTGATCACCGCGGTGACCGGCACCGGGCGCGGCGCCGACGGTCGCGGCGGCGAGCGGACGCCCGGCGAGCGCGAGATCTCGAACCTGATCGTCCCGAACGGCACGCCGGGCTACGAGCCGGGCGAGCCGTACCGGAAGATGGGCTGGAACGCGTCCGACACGCGCCCGCTGGCGTTCGACGACTGCCGCGTGCCCCAGGACAACCTGCTCGGGCAGCGCGGCGCCGGCTTCCGCCAGTTCCTGAACGTGCTCGACATCGGCCGGATCGGCGTCGCCGCGATGGGCGTCGGCCTCGCCCAGGGCGCGCTCGACCAGGCGCTCGCCTACGCCAAGGAGCGCCGCGCGTTCGGCCGCCCGATCTCGAAGTACCAGGCGATCCAGGGCAAGCTCGCGAACATGTCGACCGAGATCGAGGCCACGCGGCTGCTCGTCTACAAGTCCGCGTATCTGAAGGACAAGGGCGCGAACTTCACGTTGACCGCCGCCCAGGCCAAGCTCAAGAGCGGACGGGTCGCGGTGCGCGCCGCCGACGAGGCGGTCCAGATCCACGGCGGGTACGGCTACATCGAGGAATACCCGGTGTGCCGCTTCTACCGCGACGCGAAGATCCTGACGATCGGCGAGGGCACCGACGAGGTGCAGGAGATGGTGATCGCCCGGGCCCTCGGAGCATGACGCGGGGTCGGCGCGGCCGCGCGCTCGCCGTCGCCGCCGGCTTGCTCGTGCCGGCGGTGGCAGCCCCGGCGGCGCTCGCGCAACCCGGCTCGGGAACCGAGTCGCGCCTCGCGGGCACCTACCAGATGACCGGTCGCGTGACCGCCGCCGATGACGTCCGCGGCGAGCACGTCGGCGAGGTCGTGCAGCGGACGTGGACGTTCACGCCGCTGTGCGTCGCCGGGCCGTGCGCCCAGGTCCGCCTGTTCCGCGGACGCGCGAACGACACCGACACGCTGATCCTCAACCAGACCTCTCCCGGGCACTACTCCGGCACCGGCCGCTTCTTCGCGCCGCTCAAATGCGCCGGCGCGGTCTACAGCATGGGCGAGGAGGTCCCATACCGGATCAACCTCCAGGTCACCGCGACCACAACGCTTCCAGACGGGACGGTGCTCGCGCAGCAGATCAGCGCCACCTACGTGAACAAGTCCCGCCTGAACCTGACCCGGTGCGTGATCGTGCTCGGCCACGACTCCGCCCGTTACACGGGCGCCGACGTCACCGCGAGCTGATCCGCAGGGATCGGAGCACGACTCCGAGGGTCGCGAGCTGCCGGCGCCGCTCACGACGGGCGCCCGACACCACCACATACAGGCAGAACGGCCGGCCCGCGGCCGTGAAGAACTCCTGCCGTCCGAGCTGACCGGGTCGGGGGTGCGCCATCCCGCGCGCGCTGAAGCTCGTCGGGTCGAGCGCCGTCGGGACGCGGCGGGGTGAGAACAGGCCGCGCCCGGGTTCGAGGCCGGAGCCCGGCAGGTACTCGGCCAGCGCCAGGAACGTCGCTCCGGCCGGCATCCCGGCCGTGCTCTGGTCACCGAACTCGCCGTCGTCGAGCGCGAGGTCGAAGTCGCCGGCGTGCAGCGTGGCCCCGCCCGCCGGGCGCTTGAACAGCCGCCCGCTCCAGCCCCGCGGCAGCTCGACCCGCAGGCCGTGCGCCTCGAGCGATGTCACAACAGCGCGAGCGCGAGCACGAGCATCGCGGCCTGAGTCGCGACCGCGCCCCATCGAGCCGGGGCGCGCCACCGCGCGAGCGCACGGTGGAAATCGATCAGCTGGCGCTGGCTGCGCACGCCGGCGGCCCCGAGCGGGGTGAGTCCGCGGATCGCGCCGAAGCAGCCCATGACGATCGCGCCGGCCGGAGCGCTCGCCGTCTCCAGCGCCGCCAGCAGCGCCACGTACGTCGCCGCACTCGACACGATCGTGGTCACACCTACGCCGAGCTGCGCACCGTAGCCGGCCCCGTACACCCAGCCCCGGTACTGGTCGAGCCATCGCTCGTCGACCTGCCGCCGCGGCCCGGGAACCCCGAGGGGGAGGAGGTCGAGCAAGATCGCGACGCCGATCGCCGCCACCAGCACGGGCAACCGGGGGCGCGCCGGCGCCACGACCGAGCCGAGCGCTCCGAGAGCCGCGCCGGCGACGACCGCTGCCGCGGTGGCGCCGATCAGGAACGCGGTCGCCGTGACCCACCAGTTGGAACCCCGGCCCCGCTCTCCGAGCGGGGTGATGCTCGCGAGCATCGACTCGCCTCAGGGTGACCAGGCGGAGAGGACCGCGGCCGTGACCGCAGCCGCGCACCCGAGGACCACCAGCTCGCTCACGGCCGGCCGCCCGGGTACAGGCTGGGGTGATCGGGCCCGACGCCGGCCGCCGCGAGCCGCTCGTCGAGCCCCCGCTGCTCCTCGATCGCGTCGCCGAGCAGCGACGCGAGCGCGCTCCACGTGGTGGCGACTCCCTCGCCGCCGATCGCGCCGTCCCGCACGAGCACGAAGTACGGAGTGCCGGGGACGCCGTAGTCCTCCCATGCGCGCGAGGACATGACGACCGGCACGGCATCGGGGGCGAGCCTGCGCAGCTTGGCGGCCTGCTCGCGATCTGGTCCGCGCGTCACGATCACCGTGCGCAGCTCGGCGGACGGCTCGCGATCTGGGCCGCGCGTCACGATCACCGGGCGCAGCTCGGACGCGAGCCCGCCGTCGCCGAGCTTCTCCCAGAACCCGGCGCAGCTCGTGCACCCGCTGCTCAGGAACGCCAGCAGGGTCGGCGATCCGGTTAGGGCCAGCTTGACCGCGTCGCCGGTCGGGGTGACGCCGGCCAGCTCGGGGGCGGCGGTGTCGGCTCGCACGCCGGCCGGCGGTGGGTCGGGCAGCCGGGGCGCGTCGCCACCTTCGGGGCCGAGCCGGCGCAGCAGCTCGGCGTGGCTGCGGAGCAGCGCCGCCACGAGCACGATCAGCAGGACCAGCAGCACGGTCTCGACCGACACCAGCGCGACCACCTACGCCCCCCCTCCTCCCGGGAGCTGCATCCCAAGGCCTTCCAGGCATGGGTTGTCGTGCGTGCAGGTCCGGTTGTCGACCATCTCGGTGCCGTTGCAGTTCATCGACGGCACCGTGGCAGGGTTCTGGCACACGACCAGGCGGCAGACGACCTCGGTCCTGCCGGCGATCTGCGCGTTGCACTGCCCGTAGCGGAAGTGGTTGCAGTCGACCGCGCGGTTCGTGCAATCGCCATGGGCGCACCGGCAGCCGCCCGGGAACACCGTGCCAGGGTTCCGGTTGCAGTCGATGTAGTAGCGCGCGCCCTCCTCGTGGCACAGCCCGTAGCCGCGGTACTTGGTGCACTTCCACCAGCCAGCGATGTACGTGTCGGGCGGGCACGCGTTGTTGCCGTTCTCGATCTCGCAGCAGAACGCCGTGTAGCCGTCCCTGCACTTGCTGCCCTTGGCGCACTGCTCGGGCCGGAGCACCGCCCACGCGGTGCCGGGACGGATCAGGTAGCGCACCGGCGCGACCGCGAACGCCGAGCCCGCGACGGCCGCGCGCGCCAGCGCCCCGCGTCGCGACGTCCGCCGCTCGAGCAGCCCGCCGAGCCGCTCGACCACGCTCATTCGGCGCTCCAGGCCGCAAACGCCCGCGGTGCGAGCGTGTACACGAGCACGGTCGCGTACGCCGCGCCCGCGATCCCGATCAGCAGCACGGCCGCGGTCGGCGCCGGCTGTCCGAGGACCCACCCGAGCCCCCGCGGCCCGGCGAGCGCCGCGGCCAACGCCAGCATCCCCAGCAGCTCGCTGGCGATCACGTGGGCGAGCGACACCGGAAAGTCGTTTTCTCCAAAGCACCCGCACGCCACCCGTCGACGCATGAGGACCACGGCCACCGCGGCGAACGACGTGTAGACGAGCGCGAGCGCGACCGCCAGAGGCCGCGTCGGATGCACCGCGCAGGCAATGCCGAGCGCCACCTCGCCGACCCCGAGGGCGCGCATCCGTCTCGAGGCAGAGCGCAGCTTCATCACGCCGGCCACGCACAGCACGACCGCGGCCACGGCGAACGCGGGCGCGAGCGCGGCGCTCATCGCGCGAGGTCCTCCGCGCGCCGCTCGAGCACGGTCGTGGCCGCGCTCGCGGGATCGATCTCGCGCGCCACCACGCGGTCTAGCAGCGCCTGGACTTCGGGATCCTCGCGGACCGAGGCCTCGAGCTCTCGGCGCATCCGGTAGGTCGCGAGCGCCAGCACCTCGTTGAGCAGGTTGCGGCGCCGGCGCTCGGACAGCGTCCCCTCGGCCTCGACGTAGGCGTGGTGCTCGGCGAGCGTCTCGGCCAGCTCGTGCACTCCCTCGCCCCGGACCGCCTCGGTCTTGATGATCGGCACCTTCCAGCCGTCCTGCGGCCCGAGCGCGAGCACGTTCTTGATCTCACGCACCATCGTGTCGGTCAGCGGGTGGTCGGCCTTGTTGATCACGATCACGTCGGGGATCTCCATCACGCCCGCCTTGAGCGCCTGGATCGAATCGCCCGACCCCGGCATTAACACGAGCACGACCGTATCGGCGTGGTCGATGATGTCGACCTCGGCTTGGCCGACGCCGACGGTCTCGAGCAGGATCACGTCGCGCCCCGAGGCGTCCATCAACAGCGCGGCCTGGAGCGAGGCCTCGCTCAGCCCTCCGAGCGCGCCGCGGCTCGCCATCGAGCGGATGTACACGCCCGGGTCCAGGAAATGGTCGGACAGCCGGATCCGGTCGCCGAGCAGCGCTCCATGGGTGAACGGCGAGGTCGGGTCGATCGACAGCACGGCGACGGTCCGCTCGCGTTCGCGCTCGAGCTTGGTCAGCGCGCCGAGCAGCGTCGACTTGCCGGCGCCGGGCGGGCCCGTGAAGCCGATCACGGCGGCGCGCCCGGTGCGCGGGTAGATCTCCCTGACCAGCGCCCAGCCCTCCGGGTCGTCGTTCTCGACCAGCGAGATGCCGCGGGCGAGCGCCCGGCGGTCGCCGGCGAGAAGGCGCCCCGCGAGTGAGTCCTCAGCACCTGCCATCGCCCGGCAATCATGTCAGGGGTACGATCCTGCGGTGCAGTCGGTGAGCACCGAGCAGCTCGAGCGGACGCGGGGCGGGCGGGATCCAAATCCAAGGCCGCCGATCGTGCGCTCAGGTCCGCCGCCCTTGCACGGCGGCCCGCTGACGTTCCTGCGCTTCGCGCGATCGCACCACATGCTCCAGCTGGGATACCTGCGCCTGATCGCACGCTGGCTGTGGCTGAAGCTGCGGTGGCGCGGGCGCCTGCGGACCGACGGGCTGTGCTTCGTCTGCCCGGGGGTGAAGTTCGAGATCGGCCGCGACGCGTCGGTGACGCTCGGGCGGTGGTCATGGATCGGTCACGGTTGCAAGGTCCGCGTCCACGAGGGCGAGTTCTCGCTCGGCGCCAAGTCCGTGATCGGCCAGGAGGTCACGATCTCCGCCTTCCAGCACATCTCGATCGGGCGCGAGTGCATCATCGCCGACCGGGCGATGATGATCGACTTCGACCACGGGATGGTCGAGGTGGAGCGCCCGATCCGCGAGCAGGGGATCTACAAGCGCGACGTCGACATCGGGCACAACGTGTGGATCGGGTATGGCGCGTGCTTGCTGCGGGGCGTGTCGGTCGGGGACAACGCGGTGATTGGAACGTCGGCGGTTGTGACGCGAGACGTGCCCGCGAATGCGGTCGTGGCCGGCGTCCCGGCACGTCTGCTCCGAATGCGGCGCATTCCGCGCACGTTCCGCTGGGAATAGGCGCCGGCTCGGTCAGCTCCGGCAGACCGCCAGGAAGTCCAGCGCGTGGTCGAGCCGTTCTGCCCGCAGTGCGAAGTCGCTGCTCGCGATCGCCGGCGTGAAACGGCGGTAGAACGCGTCGGTGATCTTCGCCCGCTTGTGGACCGAGTCCCAGCCCAGCCTGAGCGCCAGCTCGTGCAGTCGGAGCTTGCGGGCGTGGAACAGGCCGAGCACCTCGACGTCGGCGAACGTGCCGCGGCACAGCTCGGTGAACTCCTGCGCTCGGTACTCGCGCAGGTGCCAGGGGTTGTCCGATTTGGCGTGCCCCGCCGGCGCCAGCTTCAGCACGTTCGGGGTCGAGATGTACGCGGCGCCGCGCGGCTTGAGGATGCGTCTGAAATGGGCGAGCACGGCCGGCGGGTCGATCACGTGCTCGATCGTCTGGAGGAACACGACCGCGTCGTAGCAGTCCGGCTCGCCGAACGTCTCGACCGCGCCCCATTCGAAGGTGACGTTCGGCCCGGTGTACCTGAGCCGGGCGTGCTCGTGAGCCTCGGGATTGCCGTCGACCCCGATCACGTTTGCGGCGTAGCGAGCGAGTACCTCCGATCCGTATCCCTCGCCGCACGCCATGTCGAGCACGACCGCGCCGGTGACCCGCGCGGCGATCCATTCGTACACCGCCAGATGGCGGCGATACCAGTAGTTCTCCGCCGGGACGTCGGGGAGCGTGCGCTCGCCGGTCAGCTCGAGCGGAGGGACTCCCGGAGGCTGGTTTTGCTGTACGTACAGGTCCACCGGCGCGGGGCCTAGGGTAATGTCCTCACGCCATGGAGGCACTGCGGAGCGAGGGGATGCGGAGCGAGGCACGGCGGCGCGCGGACGAGATCCGCGATGTCAATACCCGCTACCACGATGTCGCCGCCGAGAGCTACGACTTCAAATGGGGGATCGACTTCGGCAAGGTCGGCCAGGGCCAGGTGGTCGGCAAGCTCCGCAAGCTGCTCGGGTCGGCCGCACTCGAGCGCGGCTTCGATCGCTCGCTCGAGGTCGGCGCCGGCACCGGCTACTTCAGCCTGAACCTGCTACGCGCGGAAGTCGTCCGCGATGCGACTTGCACCGACATCTCGCCCGGGATGGTCCGCGCCCTGGCCGCGAACGCCGAGCGGCTCGGGCTGGAAGTACGGGCGTTGCGGGCCGACGCCGAGTCGCTCCCGTTTCGGGACCAGAGCTTCGATCTCGTGCTCGGGCATGCCGTGCTCCACCACCTCCCCGATCTCGAGCGCGCGTTCTCCGAGTTCCGTCGAGTCCTGAAGCCCGGCGGTCGGATCGTGTTCGCCGGCGAACCGTCGCGCGTCGGCGATCGCCTCGCGGCGATTCCCAAGCGGGGCGCCGTCGCGGTCGCGCCCGCTTGGCGCCGCGCGCTCCGAGCCGCGCCCCCGCCGCCGTCGTCGGCCGGTCCGGGGTCGAACAACGGCTCGGACCACGGGCTCGAGCAGGTCGTCGACATCCACGCGTTCGCGCCCGACGATCTCGTTCGCTTCGCCCGCGACGCCGAGTTCGCCGACGTGCGGGTGCGCGGCGAGGAACTGCTCGCGAACTGGTTCGGCTGGTTCAATCGCGCGCTGGAGGCGTCCGCGGACCCGGACGACGTCCCGATGCTGTGGCGCCAATATGCGTTCCGCGGCTACCTGCTCCTCCAGCAGATCGACGAGCGGCTGCTCGAGCCACTGTTGCCGCCGGCGATCTTCTACAACCTGTTGGTCACGGCGCGACGGTCCTAGACTGGTGCGGGTGGTGCCCGAAGGCCCCTCGCGCGAGTTTCCGCTGTTCCCCCTTGGAATCGTCGCGCTGCCCGGAGAGTTGATCCCGCTCCACATCTTCGAGGAGCGGTACAAGACGATGATCGACGAGTGCATCGGGTCCGAGCGCGAGTTCGGGATCCTGTGGATGTCCGACGACGGCCTGCGCGAGGTCGGTTGCGCGTGCGCGATCGACCAGGTGCTCGAACGGATGGATGACGGCCGCATGCACCTGATCGTCCGGGGCACCCGGCCGTTCCGCGTGCTCGAGCGCCAGGGCCACCTCCCGTATCCCGCCGGCGTGATCGAGTTCGTCGAGGACCGCGAGGACGAGGTCGACGCGGACCTCGCGAAGGGCGCGCACGCGGCCTACGCCGAGCTGTACAAGCGCGCCACCGACCGCGAGCCCGATGCCGATGAGCTCGCCGGCATGACCGCCTACGCGATGGCCGCCACCGTCGACTTCGGCCTCGATGCCAAGCAGGGCCTGCTCGACATGCGTTCAGAGAACGCCCGGCTGCGGCTGGTGACGCGGCTGTTCCGGGCCGCGATCAAGCGGCTGGAGCTCGTCGACAAGGTGCAGGAGCGCGCCCGCTCCAACGGCAAGGTCCGCTTCGGCGCGAGCTGAGCCGGCGCGCGGGGAACCGCCCGCGGATGCGTCAGGCGTTGTAGATGACCATCGCCGCCCCGAACACGATGCAGTAGATGCCGAACGGGGTCAGCGTGCGCGTCTTGAAGTACCGCATCAGGAAATGCACGGTGAAGACTGCCGCGATCGCCGCCGAGATCGCGGCGATCACCGCGTCGCCGCGGATGCCGGCTCCCAGCGACCCGGTCAGATCGCTGAACTTGAACAGGCCCGCGGCGAGGATCGGCGGCGTAGCGAGCAGGAACGCGAATCGAGCCGCGTCCTCGTTGTCGAGACCGCGCACCAATCCGGTGGCCATGCAGATGCCGTCGCGACTGAGCCCGGCGATCAGGGCGAAGCTCTGGAAGAAGCCGATCAGGCCCGCTTCCTTGTACTCGAGCGTGTCGAGCCGGCGGCCGCCGTCGCGTTTCATCCCCTCGCGGGCGGCGAGCGCGCGCACCTCGGCGCGGCGCCGGAACCGCTCCGCGCCGAGCAGGATCAGGCCGTTGATGACCAGGAAGATCGACGCCGCGAGCGGCTTGGCGAGCGCCACCCGAATCGGGTGCTCGAGGAAAAATCCAAGGATTCCGACCGGGATCGTCGCGATGATGATCAACCAGGCAAGCCGCTCGGTCGACGTCTCGACCCTGCGCTTGCGAACGGTCGCGAAGAACGCTCCGATGACCTCGATCCAGGTCTTCCAGAAGTAGATGAGCAGCCCGACGGCGCTGCCGACGTGCAGCATCACCACGAACGCCAGCCAGGGCGACTCGGGCTCGGACTGCCAGGCGACGATGTTGTCCCAGCCGAACAGGTGAGGGAAGATGACGGTGTGACCGAGGCTGGAAATCGGGAACAGCTCGGTGATGCCCTGGAGCAACCCAAGCACGATCGCCTGGAAGGTCGTCATATGGACAGTCGTTGCGGCGGCGTTGATCACGAGCGTGGACGGTAGCGGTCGTTCTAGCCGGCGGCTGGGCCTAAGAAGTTCTTCAAGAACTTAGGCGGCAGGGATTCGTGGCGGCCTGTACTACAAACAACTCCAGATCTGACAATTCCTTCCGCGACAGCGCCGCGGTATCTGGAAAAGACATAGTGCCGTTTTGCACTTTGACCGTGTATGAGTAAACGCTTCGGGTGCTGTTTGGAAACCGCAATTTGGCACTGACGTCGTTGTTGAGATTGGTCGCGAGGTCGCGCGCCTGCAACAGCAGCGAGTCCGACAGGTTCTTCGGCTTGGCCCCGTCGCACGAGATCGTCCCGCCGTCGTTCACGAGCAGCGACAGCTTCTGACCGTGGGCGCCGGTGCGCGTCACGAGGAACAGATCAGGCTCCTCGACTTCGAACCCGCAGCCCGTGACGAGCGCAGCGAGCAAGAGTACGACCGCTGCGCGAAGCTTCATCCAGCCGAAACTACCAGCGCCGCCCCGCCGCGCCGCGGATCCCCGCCGCCGGAGAGGCGGCCGTGACGATCGCGCGCGGCGGCCTGTACCCCGCCGAAGAACAGGTTGAGCTCCCTGAACCGGCCGATTGCTCGGCCCGCGCGTTCGAGCGCCCCGGTGTCGATCCCCGGCTCGGCGTAGACGACGCCATCCTCGAAGTGGACCCGTGGGGCCTGAACGGCGTCGCCCGCCTCGAGGCCGTCGTCGATCACGCGGATGATCGTCTGCAGGATCGCCGAGCGAATCCGGTTCGACCCCGCGCTGCCGAGCACCAGCTCGGGCGCGCCTTCTCGAAGCACCGCGGTCGGCGACATCATGCTTGGCATCCGGCGTCCGGGTGGATCGCGGTGGAAGCCGAGCGGGTTGAGGTCCTGCTCCCCGAGCATGTTGTTCAGGTGGACGCCGGTGCCGGGCACGACCACGCCCGAGCACGACCCGTTCGAGCAGGTGACCGAGCACGCCCAGCCGTCGCGGTCGAGAACCGCGACGTGCGTGGTCGACCCGAGCGGCGAGCGCCGCGCCAGGAACCGCTTGACGAACTCAGGGTCGTCGAGCCCCTCGATGAACTCGGGCGTGCGCTCGGCCTGGGTTCGCTCCATGGTGTCCACGATCCGTGTCAACCCGGGCGTCCCGTGGGTGGCATCGAGCAGCGCGAGCGCGTGGGCGATCAGGATCCCGCCGGCCGACGGCGGTGGATTGGTGACCACCTCGCGGCCGCGATACGACACCCGGATCGGCGTGCGATCGACGACCTCGTACGACGCGAGATCCTCGGCGGTGACGATGCCGCCACGCTCCGCCAGCCAGTCGACGATCGCGGCCGCGATGTCGCCGGTGAAGAACGGCGCGGCTCCCTCGCCTCCCAACCGCTCGAGCGCGTCGGCGAGCTCAGGCTGGCGGACGACGTCGCCTTCCCGCGCCACATGGCCGTCGGGAGCGAACAGCGCGGCGCACTCGCGCGTCGAGGTGACGATCCCTTCCAGGATCTCGATCACGTACGCCTGCGCTCCGTTGAGCTCGACGCCGTCGCGAGCGAGCTTCACCGCCGGCCGGACCAGCTCGTCGAGCGGGATCCGGCCGAACCGCGACGACGCCTCGCACACCCCGGCCGCCATCCCGTAGGTCCCAACCGAGGCGGGTCCGATGTTGAACACCTGGATCGCGTCGCCGAACGAGACGCTCACCGGCAAGAGCGTCGCCAGCGCCCCCGCGTCGGCGCCCCGGCCCGGAGCCTCGACGAAGAAGTCGAGCAGCACCGGCTCCTTCCCGGGCTCGACCACGAGCATGTGGCCGCCGGCGCCGAGGCTGGTCAGCAGCGGCTCGCACGCAAACGACGACAGCATCGCCGCGAGCGCGCCGTCGACGGCGTTGCCGCCGCGGCGCATCGCGTCCGCACCGACCTGCGCGCACACCGGATGACCGGCGGCGATCACGCCGTGCGGCTCGGCCGTCACGACCGCCCGGTCCTATCTACGCGGAATGAATTCAGGCACGTCGAGGTCGAGTGAACCACTGCGCTGCCGCACACGGCTGACCCGCGGCTCGCCCGCCGGCTCGCGCAGCGCGGGTCCGCGGTCGCCGGTGCGGTCCGCGGTCACACGGCCGACCTCGCGCGGTCGGACGCGCGAGTCGCCGTAGCCGGTGGCCACCACCGTGACCCAGACGTTGTCCTGGAGCTTCTCGTCGAGCATCGCTCCGAAGATGATGTTCGCGTCCGGATGGGCGGCCTCTGCCACCGCCTTGGCCGACTCGTTGACCTCCCACAGCGACAGGTCCGGGCCGCCCGTGATCGACAGCAGGATCGAGCGCGCGCCTTCCATGCTCGTCTCGAGCAGCGGCGAGGCCACCGCCCGCTCGGCCGCCTCGATCGCGCGCCGGTCGCCGGTGCCCATCCCGATCCCGAGCAGCGCGGTGCCGGCGCCCGACATGATCGTCCGCACATCGGCGAAGTCGAGGTTGATCAGGCCGGGGAGCGTCACCAGATCGGAGATCCCCTGAACGCCCTGGCGAAGGACGTCGTCGGCGACGCGGAACGCCTCGACCATCGAGACGTTGCGCTCGAGCACCGACAGCAGCCGGTTGTTCGGAACCACGATCAGCGTGTCGACCTCGTCGGCCAGATCGGCGATCCCGGCCTCGGCCTGGTCACGGCGACGGCTCCCTTCGAACTGGAACGGACGGGTGACGATCCCGACTGTCAGCGCGCCTAGCTCGCGCGCGATCTGCGCGATGATCGGCGCCGCGCCGGTGCCGGTTCCGCCGCCGGCCCCGGCGGCGATGAACACCATGTCCGAACCGCGCAGCATCGCCTTGATCCGGTCGTACTCCTCGCGTGCCGCGGCGCGCCCGAGCTCCGGGTTCGACCCCGAGCCGAGCCCGTGCGTGATCGAGTCGCCGATGTGGAGCGTCTCGTGCGCGGCCGACTGCTGGAGCGACTGAAGGTCGGTGTTGATGGCCAGGAACTCGACGCCCGCGATCTCGGCCTCGACCATCCGGTTGATCGCGTTGACGCCCGCCCCGCCGACGCCGATTACGCGGATGACAGGACCTCCGGCCTCGCGCTCTCCAAGCGGCTCGTCGCGCGTTACCCGCGCGTACACGTCGCGTTCGGGCTCGGTCTCGGGCGCCGGCTCGGGCTCGGGCGGCGCGGGCTCGGGCGCGGGCGCTCGCTCGAACACGTTCTCGGGGATGTCGGCGGAGAAGGCGTGGCGGAGGCGCTCGTGCGGGAGCGGGATCCGCGGTTCCTCGACCTCGGGCTCGGGCGGGGCCATTGGTGCGGGCTGCTCAGACGTGGCCGAGGACTCCGGCTCGGCCGGGGGCGCCGGCGCGGCCTCCTGACCGCGCTCCTCGGTGTCCTGAGCCTTCCGGAAGAGCGCGGCGAGTGGTCCTTCGCGCATACTCGCGCGCTTACCGCTTGGCATGGGAAAGGACCTCCTTCGCGAGCTGCCGATAGGCGTGTGCGGCCAAACCGTCGGGATCGTACTTCAGGACCGACATCCCTTTCACAGGGGCCTCGGCGAAACGGATCGTCTTGCGAATCCGCGACGCGAATACTCGGTCCCCGAAGTTCTCTTCCAGCAGCTCAATCGCCTCCTTGGCGTGCAACGTGCGAGTGTCGACGAGCGTCGGGAGGATACCCTCGATTTCGACGTCCGGGTTCAGGTTCTCGCGGATCATCGCGAGCGTGTTCTGCAGCTGGATCAGGCCGCGCATCGACAGATATTCGCATTGCACGGGGACGATCACTTTGTTCGCCGCAGTCAGCGCGTTGATCGTCAGCAGCCCGAGGCTCGGCGGTGTGTCGATGAACACGAAGTCGTAGTCGTCCTCGACCGGCTTCAGCGCCTTCTCCAGCGAGCGCTCGCGGCCGATCATCGTCGACATCGCGATCTCCGCTCCGGCGAGGTCGATCGAGGAGCAGGCGACGTCGACCTCGCGCTTGCGGATCACCTCGCGGATCGAGATGTGATGCACGAGCACGTCGTACATCGACTTCTCGAGCGTGTCGGGGTCGATGCCCTGAGACATCGTCAGGTTGCCCTGGGGATCCATGTCGACGCACAGGACCCGATGCCCTTCCTCAGCGAACGCCACCGCGAGGTTGAGCGTAGTCGTGGTCTTGGCGACGCCACCTTTCTGGTTGGCGAACGCGATCACGTGGCTCATATCGCCCGAGTATTCGTAGAAGCCGAGCGGAATCCTCTCGGGTCGCCCCGCTATTTTCGAGTGCGGTGCCGGCGCTCCTGGACAAACGCCTCGTGTTCGTCACCGGAAAGGGTGGCGTTGGCAAGTCGACCGTGGCGATCGCGCTCGGACTGCTCGCGGCCCGGCGGGGACTGCGCACGATCGTCGCCGAGCTCGCGAGCCAGGACCGAGTCCAGGGCCTGTTCTCCGAAGACGGAGAGCGCGAGCGGTTCCGCGAGCTCGAGCTTGCTCCCGGCCTGTTCACGATCTCGATCGACCCACAGCAGGCGATGGAGGAGTACCTGCGCGTCAAGGCCGGCACGCTCGGCCAGGCGCTCGGCTCGAGCCGCCTGTTCCAGGCGTTCGCGATGGCCACGCCCGGGATGCGCGAGCTGCTCAGCATCGGCAAGGTGTGGGAGCTCGCGCAGCTCGACCGCCGAACTCGCGGCGCCGCGCCGTACGACCTGGTGATCGTCGACGCGCCGGCGACCGGACACGGCGTCGGCCTGCTGCGCACGCCGAAGACGTTCGCCGACATCGCCCGCGTCGGACCGATCGCCCATCAGGGGCGCACGATCGCGGACACGATCGCCGACCGCGAGTTCACCGGCGTGGTCGCGGTCGCGACGCCCGAGGAGATGCCGGTCAACGAGACGCTGACGCTCGCCGACGAGCTCGCCAAGGACGAACTGTCGCTCGACCTCGTGATCGTCAACGCGCTGTACCCGGCTCGGTTCGAGCCGGCCGAGATCGCCGAGCTGGCGGCCGCGCTGTCGAGTACGCGCTCGCGGCTGGCGCGCTCGGCGCTCAGAGCCGCACTGTCCGAGCACACGCGCGGCGCCACCCAGCGCGAGCAGCGCGACCGGCTCCGGGGACACGTGGACGGCCGGCTGATCGAGCTGCCGTACGTGTTCGCCGAGCATCTGGGCGTCGCCGAGCTCGAGGTTCTGGCCGACGCGCTCGAGGCTGCGCTGTGAACGTAGCCGAGATGCTCGAGGGCAAGCGCGTGTGCGTGTGCGCCGGCTCGGGCGGCGTCGGCAAGACCACCGCGTCGGCCGCGATCGCGCTGGGGATGGCCGCCCGCGGGGCCAAGGTGGCGGTCGTCACGATCGACCCGGCCAACCGCCTGGCCAACGCGCTCGGCCTCGAGCAGCTAGAGAACGAGCCGCGGCGCGTCGCCCCCGAGCGGCTGGCCGCGGGCCCGATCGAGGTGCGAGGCGAGCTGTGGGCGATGATGCTCGACCCCAAGCGGACGTTCGACGAGCTGATCGATCGGATCGCGCCGGATGCCGAGCGTGCCGAGGAGATCAAGGCCAACCGGGTCTATCGCGAGCTGTCGACCGCGGTCTCGGGATCCCAGGAGCTCACGGCGATCGCCAAGCTGTACGAGCTCGACCAGGAGCACGAGTTCGACCTGCTCGTCCTGGACACGCCGCCGTCGCGCAACGCGCTCGAGTTCCTCGACGCGCCCGGCCGGATCAACTCGTTCCTCGAGGGCCGCGCCTTGAAGGCGTTCCTCAGGCCCACCGGGCTCGGGTTCCGGACGCTCGGTCGCGGCGCGCTGCCGCTGCTGGGCGGCCTTCGCAAGATCACGGGCCTTGACCTGATCACCGACTTGACCGTGTTCTTCGGGCTGCTCGGCGACATGACCAACGACTTCAGCCGGCGCGCGGCTCAGGTCGAGCAGCTGCTTCGCGCCGACACCACCGCGTTCGTGCTCGTCACCTCGGCGACACGCGAGTCGGTCGACGAGGCGATCTGGTTCGGCGAGCGGCTCGCCAGTGACGGCTTGCCGTTCGCCGGGGTGATCGTCAACCGCGTGCACCACGACCTGCTCGGCGATCGCGAGCCGCGCGAGCTCAGCGCCGCGCTGGCGAGGACGCTCACGCCCCCGCTCGCCGGCAGGGTCGCCGACAACTTCCGCGACTACCACGTGCTCGCCAGGCGTGACGATCAGAACCTTGCGCGGCTGGCCGCACAGCTCGATGCCCTCCGGTTGCTGCTCGTGCCCCAACTCGACGACGACGTCCACGACGTCGAGGGCCTGGCGCGCATCCACCGGTACCTGTTCGCATCCCAGGCCGAACGCGAGCAGCTGATCGAGGATCTCGTCGCGTAGGACGCCGCGTTGCTAGAGCGGTCCCAGGGAGACCGGGTCGGGACCGTCGTCAATCCACGTGGGCCAGGTCAGCAGCAGGTCCTGCCACTCATAGGCCGGCACCGCCTGGCCGCGGCGGGACAACGTGACCGGGACCGAATGGAGCAGCTCCCACACGACTCCCTCGCACAGCGCGATCCGCTCGCTCACCCGCGACTGCGGATACCACTCGCCGGCGAGTTCGACCAGCCCCGAGATCGAGATCGGTCCAGCGCCGGCGCGGGCCGCGACCTCATCCTTGAAGTCCTCGGCGGTCGGCAGCTCGGCGGTGCCGTCGCGGGCCTCAATCAGCACCTCCTGCGTCACGTCCCTCCCGCTGCGGGTCACGTTCTGCCACCCCCGACCGAGCCCGATCTCCGCGATCCCGAGCGGCGGCGCCTCGTAGATGGCGAGCGTCGCACGGTCCGGCAGCCACCTGTATTCGTTCAGCTCGATCGGGTCACCGGCGAGCCAGGGGTTGACGATCCGCTCGTCGAGCTCCTCGCGGGTGAGGTTGAAGGCGCGGGTCTGATGTGGGAACTGGCGCAGCTCGACGTGGAACACGAGCGAAGGCTCCCACGCCGCGCGCCGGTACGCTGCCCCGTCATGGGCGAGCGGCCGTTGTGGGCACCGTGGCGCATCGAGTACGTAACCGGACCCAAGGACGGGGAGTGCATCTTCTGCGCCGCTGCGTCCCCGGACAACACCGATCCCGCGCATGCGCCGATCGATCGCACCGAGCACTGCATCACGATCCTGAACGCATATCCGTATGCCCCCGGGCACGTGATGGTGGCGCCGATTCGTCATCTCGGCGCGCTCGAGGAGCTGGACGAGGCGGAGATGCTCGACACGATGCGCCTGGCCCGCCGCTCGATCCTCGCCATCCGAGCGGCGATGAATCCGGACGGTTTCAACGTCGGCCTGAACCTCGGCAAGATCGCGGGGGCCGGCGTCGCCGATCACCTGCATCTGCACGTGGTCCCGCGCTGGAACGGCGACACGAACTTCATGCCGCTGCTCGCCGACACGCACGTGATCCCGCAGGCGCTCGAGGCGACGCTGGCGATCCTCGCCGAGGCCATCGCTGAGCTACGGTGACACTACGATGGCAACGCCAATCTGCCTGGAGCAGCTGCAGGAGCTGATCGATCGCGGGGCTCAGGTCGTCGAAGTGCTGCCCGAGGACGACTACGCCCCGGCGCACCTTCCCGGCGCGATCAACCTGCCGCTGCGAGCGCTCGACGAGCAGGCCGCGGCCGTGCTGGACCGGGGTCGACCGGTCGTGGTGTACTGCTGGGACTCGCTCTGAGATCTGAGTCCACGAGCCGCGTGCCGGCTCGACACATTCGGGTTCGGCGACGTCTACGACTACGTGCCGGGAAAGGTGGATTGGCTGGCGCACAACCTGGCGGTCGAGGGCGAGCGGGCGGATGCTCCGACCGTGGGGCGCGTCATGCGCGATGACGCCGTCCGCTGCGCGCCGACCGATCGCGTCGCCGACGTGTGCGAGGCGATCACGCGTTCTCGGTACCCGTTCGCGCTGGTCACGGGCGAGGACGGCACGGTGCTCGGGCGCGCGCCGGCGAGCGCGCTGGACCGACGTTCGGAGCAGTCCGTCTGGGCGGTCGCCGAGCCGGGGCCGAAGACGTTCCGTCCGCACCACTCCACCGAGAACGTGGCCAGGACGCTGGCCGAGAAGGATCTGCGCTGGGCGATCGTCACCACGCCCGAGGGGCGGTTGCTCGGCGTCGCGTCGCGCGAGGACCTGGAAGCCGCGGGGTAGCTCTGCCTCAGACGACTCGGATCGTGCCGGGCTCGCCCTCGAGGAGCCGGCCGATCACGGCTCCGGGGACCTCGCCCGCGCGCTGCCGGTCGACCGCCACCAGCAGGCCGCCGGAGGTCATCGCGTCGGTCACGAGCCGCCGCCGGACCTCGTCGACGTCGTCGTCAAACGACGCGAACTCCTCGGCGTAGCGGCGGTTGCTGCGGCTTCCGCCGGCGACCGCGCGGTCGTCTTCGAGCAGCTCGACCGCGCCGGGAATCGCGGGCACGGCCGCCGCATCGACCTCGGCGGAGACGCCGCTCGCGAGCGCCAGCTCGTGCAGATGGCCGAGCAGCCCGAAGCCGGTGACGTCTGTCATCGCGTGGGCGCCGGCCTTTTGGGCGGCCCGGGCAGCTGCGGCGTTCAGCTCGGTCATCACCTGGACCGCGCCGGCCAGGACCCCGTCGCTCACGAGGCCCTTCTTCAGCGAGGTGGTGACGGCGCCGGCGCCGACCGGCTTGGTCAACACCAGCGCGTCGCCGGCGCGGGCCCCGGCGTTGGTGATCACCTCGTTGGGGTGGATCACGCCGGTCACCGCCAGTCCGTACTTGGGCTCGGGGTCATCGATCGTGTGGCCGCCGACGATCGCGGCGCCGGCCGCCCGCGCCACGTCGGCGCCGCCGCGCAGCACCTCGCCGAGCATCTCGGCGCCGAGGTCCTGCACCGACCATGCCACCAGGTTCAGCGCGCTCAGCGGCGTGCCCCCCATCGCGTACACGTCCGACAGCGCGTTGGTGGCGGCGATCCGGCCGAAGTCATACGGGTCGTCGACGATCGGCGTGAAGAAGTCGACGGTCTGCACCAGCGCGAGGTCGTCGCGGACCCGGTAGACGCCGGCGTCGTCGCTGGTCAGTGTCCCCACCAGCAGGTTGGGATCGGACGGCTGAGGAAGAGCCTGGACGAGCGGCGCGAGCAGCGCCGCCGGCACCTTGCAGGCGCAGCCGGCGCCGTGGGACAGCGAGGTGAGCTTGATGGCGGTGATGTCGCGATCATCGCAAAGCGCGCCGGTAGGGTCTTCATCGTGATCGATCCGCTACTGGCCGCGTCCGCTCCGCCGGCCCACCTCCCGGGCGTCCTCCACAGCCTCGAGCCGACGCTCGACCGGTTCGGCTACCTCGCGCTCGGGCTGATCTTCCTCGAGGACTTCGGCGTCCCGGTGCCCGGCGAGACCGTGCTGATCATCGCCGCCGTGTACGCCGGCACGGGTCGCCTGAGCATCTGGCTGGTGGCCCTGATCGGCTTCATCGCGGCCATTCTCGGAGACAACGTCGGGTTCGCGATCGGCCATTTCGGCGGCCGCCCACTGGCCGAGCGCTACGGCAAATACATCTTTCTCACCCCCGAGCGACTGGACAAGACCGCGAGCTTCTTCGACCGTCACGGCGGCAAGGTGATCGTGATCGCGCGCTTCGTCGAGGGGCTCCGTCAGGCCAACGGGATCATCGCCGGCATCACCGGCATGCACTGGAAGAAGTTCGTCGTGTTCAACATGCTCGGCGCCGCGCTGTGGGTCGGGGTCTGGGTCTCGATCGGCTACTTCTCGGGCAGCAACATCGACAGCATCTACCGGACGGCGACGAAGTACGAGGCGTTCTTCGGGATCGCGGTCGGGCTGCTGATCATCGCCTGGATCGGCTGGCGAGTGTGGAAGCACCAGGCGAAACGGAGGGAGAAACGGTCGGACGAGCCCGAGGAGAATCCGGAGGAGACCGCCGAGGAGACGACGGAGGAGACCAAGGAGGAGACCAAGAAGGCGCAGGCGGACTGAGACGACTCGGCCGCGGCTCCGCGCTCGGCCGCGGCGCCCTACCCCTCGGCCTCCAGGAACGCCCGGCGCGCCTCCGCGATCGCGTTGAGCGCGTCGTCGCGACCGGACCAGCCCGTCACCTCGGAGTGCCGGTCCGCGTCCAGATCCTTGTAGACCGTAAAGAAGTGGGTGATCTCGGCGCGCAGCTGTCGGGGGAGGTCTTCGACGTCCTCGTAGGTGTTCCAACCAGGGTCGTGAGTCGGCACGCACACGACGTGGTCGTCGGGTCCCTTCTCGTCGGCCATCCGGAACAGCCCGACCGCCTTGGCCAGGACGTAGCAGCCCGGGAACGTCGGCTCCGAGACGCACACGAGCACGTCGAGGGCGTCTCCGTCCGGAGCCAGCGTCTCCGGGATGTAGCCGTAGTCGGTCGGGTAAACGACCGACGCCGATATGAATCGGTCGAGCTTGATCGCGCCGAGTTTGGGGTCGTACTCGTACTTGTTCCGGCTGCCCATCGGGATCTCGACGATGCAGGTCAGGCGGAAGTCGTTCACGGTCGTTGCCCGCTCGATCCGTCGAGGCCCTGTGTCAGTTCATCTCTCCCCGGGCGACCGACAGGCACGCCTCGCAGCGCGGCCACGGCGGGTCCCAGGGGTAGCCGGTCACGTCCTTGCCGCACAGAGCGGTATCCGGGTCCTGCTCGGTGACCAGATGGCAGAGCTGCTCGAACCCGTCGTCGTTTATCCGCGGCGTGTTCAGACACGCGGGATGGACGTTGGGTGCGACGGTGGGCACGCGTCGGAGCATAACCGCCGACCCGCCCCATCAAAACCCCAAAATCACGACGCCCGCCAGAAACCATCAAAACCCCAAAATCACGACGCGCCCAGAAACAGCACGAGCGGGCTGGACGCCCGCTCGAAGCTGCGATCGCGCTCCCCCTAACTGCATTAGAGCCCCAGGACTTATATGTCGAGCCTGGCGGCAGGACACTCCCGGCCCCTGGACGGGACCGAGTAGGGAGCGGTCTACCGCCAAGCCTAGCGCGGGCGGCGCCCGCTATGGGAGTCGCTGCTCAGGCGGCCGCGTTGGCCAGCAGATCGTCGGCGACCGCGCACAGATCGGGCTCGAGGTGGCCGCACAGCACGTCCCTGAGCAGCGCCCGCAGCTGCTCGCACAGCTCGTCGACGAGCGCGTCAACCCGGGGCTGGGCCGGGGCCAGCCCGGCAATCACCGCGCGCTCGAGCGAGATCGCGTGGGCCGTCCGCTCGGCCAGTCCCGCGCGGTCCTCGGGCCTGGCGCAGATCGCAGCCAGCCGGCCGGCCAATCGCCCGCTCGCCGGCCCTTCGGGCTCGAGCAGCGCTCTCAGCGCCAGCAGGTAGTCGGTGAGCGCTTCGAACGGCGCGAGCCGCTCGCACCCCATCTCGAATCGGGAAAGGGCCCAAGCGGCCTCCCCTCCTCGCGGCGTCCGCCTTGCGACGAGGTTGCAGAACGCTCGGAGCTCGTCCTCCTGCTCGACCGGGATCCGTCTCGTGAGCCGCGGTCGCCCGCTCCCGCCAAGCGGCACCGGACGCCAGCTGCCGGCATCGATCCGGGTCCAGGCGACGGGTCCGAGCGCGAATCCGCCGCGCTCGAACAGCCGCAGCGCGGTGAGCGTCCGGCGGAAGCGCACGCGCGCGACCGACACGGGCGCCGGCGCGGCGCGGTCCTGCGCCACGGTCAGCATGATCAGGACGTGGGGCTCCTCGGCATCTCCCCAGACCGCATCGGGCGGCGCATCGTCGAGAGCGTCGCCGCGGACCAAGGACAAACCCTCGCCGAGCGCGAGCTCGGTGGTGTAGCGGTCGAGCGCGATGCCGAGCAACGGCGCCACCACCGTGGTAACCGCGCGTCCCTCGTACAGCGCCTGCTCGAGCTCCTCGTAGGCTGGTTCGAACCGGTCCGGGTCGAACGCGAACTCGCTGCGATCGGCGTACAGCACCGACAGGAACGTGCGCAGCGCCGCGTCCGCGCATTCGCGCCGGTCCGACGGGATGCGCGACTCTCCGCGCTGGCGAAGATACGCGTCGACGCCCTCGAGACCGCTCATTGCCCTCACCGCGGGCGCATACGTCGGCAGCCCCGCCAACATACCGAGCCGGTCCTGGATGAACGGACCGGTCAGGGGGCGGTAGCAGTACAGCGGGACCCGGCCGCGCGGACCGCCGGCGGCGTCGACCAGTTCGAACGGGATCTCCGCGCCGGAGGCCGTCTCGGCGCACAGCACCATCGCCGCCTCCGTCGCGAACGACTCGATCACCCCGTGGAGCGTGCTGTTGCGCACGTCCGCCGGTTCGCCCCCCGAACGGGCGATCCTGCAACGTGACCGCTGGCTTGCAGCTATTAGATGCCGCACTGGAGCGCGAGCACCAGGGAGCACCACCGCGCTCCGGCTGGGGAATCCGGGCGGTCCGAAGCGCTCGCGCCGATGGAGCTCGAGAGCGCGTCGTCACGTAAATGGACACGCGATCGGGTCCGGCACGTTCGTCGTCTTGCGCTGACGGCGACAGCAGCTACGCCGAGCGCTCGATCTCGCTCAGGTGCGCGACGTTCTCGACGTCGTCGGGTTCAGCGCTTGCGCTGCCCCCGAACCACGCGTCGAGGATCTCGTCGAGCTCGGCCTGAGAGGTGGCGCGCAGACTGAGCGCGAGCACGTTCGCGTCGTTCCAACGCCGCGCCCCGTCCGCGGTTCGGGCATCGCCGCACAGCGCCGCGCGGACGCCCGGCACCTTGTTGGCCGCGATCGACGCGCCGGTTCCGGTCCAGCACGCGACGATCGCCTGCTCGGCCTTGCCGTCAGCCACGTCCCGCGCCGCCGCCTCGCTCGCCCACGCCCAGTCGGAACGCTCAGCATCCGCGTAGGCGCCGTGCAACACCGGGTCGTGCCCGCGCCGGCGAAGCTCCTCGGGCAGGGACGGCGCGACTCCGGTCAGCTCATCCGCGGCGACCGCGACCCGCATCCGCGCCGGTCAGACCGCGGCGATCGCGGGCTCGCGATCCTGGTCCGCCCCAGCGTCAGCGCCAGACTCGTCACAGTCCTCGAACAGCCACTGGAGGCCGTACGCCCGCATGTCCTCGATCAGCGGCACCAACGCGCGGCCCTTGTCGGTGAGCGCATACTCGACGCGCGGAGGCACCTCGGGGAACGTCTGACGTTCCACGATCCCCTCCTCCTCGAGCGCGCGCAACCGCAACGAGAGCGTCCGCGGACTGATCCCGTGCAGCGACCGTTCGAGCTCGCAGAACCTCGACCGACCCTCGGCCAGGTCCCGGATCACCAGCAGCGTCCACTTGCCGCACACGATCTCGGCAGTCCGGCAGACAGGGCAGGTTTCGTTAGAAGAAGCCATCTACGGCCCATTCTAGCGCAATGCTTCACCAACTGAAGTTTTGGCTGCCGCCCCGCCAAGACGGCAGCCACACCCGCTTACTTCACCGTGTAGCTGTAAGGGATCGCCGCCACGTCGTTGCCCTCGTACCCGAGGTAGCCCTGGAACCCGAGCTGGCTGGCGTCGTCGATGTACAGCGTCCCGGACACCTGCGTCCCGGAGGGAGCGCTCGGCGTGATCGTGACCGGGATCGTTCCCGTCTGACCCGGTCCGACCACAACCGGCGAGAGCCCTGACAGCTGAGCGGGTCGCCGCTGGCCAGCCACAATTCACCCGTCTGTGAGCTGACCGGGCCGAATTCCAGTCCGTCTATCGGCTGGGCACCCAGTGCGTTGACGAAGTTGGTCAGCGCCTCGCCGTAGTACGTGCCGCACGGACGAAGTTGGTCCCGGGCGAACCGAGACCGGTCAGGCTGTCGTAGCCCGGGCCCGCTCACTGCGTCTCCGGGCGCGTAGCGCAGTTCCCCGTTCCGTCGCAGTACACCTCGTCACCGGAGTAGTACAGCTCCCGGAACGAATCGGCGAACCCAGCTCGCAGTTGGCGAGCACGCCGGTCAGTGAGGCGCCGTGGTACGAAGCCGCGCGCGCGGCGCCGGGCTACGCGGCCATGCCCGGCGGCGGCGCGGACGGCCGCCCGTTCGCCGAGGCGATCGGCGCCGCCGGCCTGACGTGCGGCACGGGGGCTGGGCTGCGGGACGCGGGGCTCACGCGATCGGACCCCGCGAGGTCGTTCATCGACGTCGCGGTCCGGCCCTCCCCGGCGACCAGCAGCTTGAAGTCGTGCGGGCTCGATGCGACGCGCAGCGCGTCCTCCATCGACACCCGCCCGGCCTGGTAGTGGCTCAGGAGCGCCTGGTCGAACGTCTGCATCCCGTAGTACTCGCCTTCGGCGATCACCTCGCGCAGGCGGTCGGTCTGATCGGGATCGAGGATCATGTCGCGCGCCCGGCCGGTCATCCGGAGGATCTCGCACACCGCGACGCGGCTCGTATGATCGGCGGTCCGCACCAGTCGCTGTGAGACGACCGCCCGAAGCGTGCCGGCGAGCATCGCGCGCGCCTGGCTCTGCTCGTGGGGCTGGAAGAAGTCGATGATCCGGTTGACGCTCTCCGCCGCGTCCAGCGTGTGCACGGTCGAGAGCACGAGGTGGCCGGTCTCTGCCGCCGACAGCGCGGTCCGGACGGTCTCCTCGTCGCGCATCTCCCCGATCAGGATCACGTCGGGGTCCTGGCGGAGCACCCGGCGCATGGCGCGGCCGAACGACTCGGTGTCCATCCCGACCTCGCGCTGGTTGATGATCGACTGGCGGTCGCGGTGCAGGTACTCGATCGGATCCTCGATCGTGACGATGTGGCGCGCCATCGATGCGTTGATGTGGTTGATGATCGCCGCCAGCGTCGTCGACTTGCCCGACCCGGTGGTGCCGGTGAGCAGGATCAGCCCGCGCTCCTCCTTGGCGATCTCCTCGATCGCGTGCGGGAGGCCGAGCTCGCTGATCGTCCGCACGGTGAACGGGATCACGCGCGCGACGATCGACACCGATCCGCGCTGGCGGAAGGCGTTGACGCGAAACCGCGCCAGATCGGGGACCGTGTACGAGAAGTCGATCTCGTTGTCGCTGTCGAACGCCGCCATCTTCTCGGTGTGGTCGGCGAGCATCTGGCGCAGGACACGCTCGGTGTCCGGCGGCGCAAGCGGCTCCAGATACTGCTCGAGCGGCTCGAGCTGGCCGCGAAAGCGCGCCGTCGGCCGCGCCGGCACCTTCAGATGAAGATCCGAGCCCTCGTTGTGGACGACGTAAGCAAGCGCCTCGTGGAGATCGAACATCGATCTCGGAATCGGCGCGAACGATCGCCGGCTTGAGCGCCCACGCCTCGCGTGGACGCTCAACCAGCGATAAATCAGGCGACGTCGCGCAGCTTCTGCGCCTCAGCCAGCGACTGAAGCTTCTTCAGCGACTGGTTCTCGATCTGCCGGATCCGCTCGCGCGTCACGTTGAACGTCCGGCCGACCTCGTCGAGCGTGCGCGGGTGCTCGCCACCGAGCCCGTAGCGCAGCTCCAGCACCCGGCGCTCCCGGTAGCTGAGGTTCTCGAGCGCCTCGCGGAGAGCCTCCTTGGTGAGGATCTCGGCCGCCCGCTCGTACGGCGACTCGGCGCGCTCGTCGGCGATGAACTGCCCGAACTCCGACTCCTCCTCGTCGCCCACCGGCTTCTCGAGCGACACCGGAGCCTGCGCCGAGCGCTTGATCGACTCGACCTCTTCGGGCTCGATCCCGGTGACCTCGGCAATCTCCTCGGCGGTTGGCTCGCGTCCGAGCTCGGTCACGAGCTTGCGCTCGGCCCGACCGATCTTGTTGAGCTTCTCGACCACGTGCACCGGGATACGGATCGTCCGCGCCTTGTCGGCGAGCGCGCGAGCGATCGCCTGGCGGATCCACCAGGTGGCATAGGTGGAGAACTTGAAGCCCTTGCGATAGTCGAACTTCTCGGCCGCGCGCACGAGGCCCAATGTTCCCTCCTGGATCAGGTCCAGGAACGGCAGGCCCTGGTTGCGGTAGTTCTTGGCGATCGAGACGACGAGCCGGAGGTTCGACTCGACCATCTTCTGCTTGGCGTCGAGGTCCCCGCGCTCGATCCGCTTGGCGAGGTCGACCTCCTCCTGGGCGGTGAGCAGCCGGACCTTGCCGATGTCCTTCAGGAACAGCTGAAGCGAGTCGGTGGTCATGTCCGGCTTGAGGTCCAGCGCCGTCTTGGGCTTGCGCCGGCCGCGCTTGTCGGGGGCCCGCTCGAGGTCGGCCGCGGCAAGAGCCGGGTCGAGCTCCTCGACGAGCTCGATCTCAGCGCGTTCGAGGAAGCCGTGAAGCTCCTCGACGTCGGCCTCGTCGAGGTCCAGCTCCGACACCGCGCCGGAGATCTCGGCGAAGGTCAGCACGCCAAGCTGCTGACCACGCGCGACGAGGCCTTTGATCTCTTCGAGTTCCTGCAGGTCCGCTACTGACATCTGGATCCGTTTCTCGTCGTACCCGCCGGCCCTGGACACCGCCGGCTTGAGAGAGGATGACAAACGGGCGAGGGCCCGGAGGGCGTACACCCGCTAGTAAAACGTATGACGCAAGTCTAGTCGCTATACTTTTTGAAGTCAATGAAGGCGCGGGGCGCCGCCGCGCCGCCCGGTTATACGTATACGCGTCAGCGTCGGGGCGGTTTCAAAATCGTGTTCGGATTTTGCTGAGAGCGCGTCTTCGAGGCTCCAATTGGCGGCTTGAGGCTCCGAGTGGCGGCGTGCGCCATGATTGTGGTCGGTTTGAGCGACGAACTCCCGTCAGACGTCCTCGGCGCGCTGCCGCGTAGCCGCCCACACCGTCGCAGCGAAAAGCGCGCGTCCCCCGCGCCGCGCAGCTCCCCGGCGTCCCCCCGACTCCGCCGCGAGCCGGCCGGCCGGAACCGTCGACCGGCAGGGACATCCTCGGCATCGCGGCGCAGGCCGCCGGCGAGCTCGCGGAGATCGGGCTCTCGGTCAGCGCCCGCCTGCTGCGGAACGCGGTCGGCCGCCTACCACGCCCATAGCGCGGTTGATCCCACTCGGCAGCCGGCTGCGCCGCGAAAGATCCCGGCTGGTCGGACCCGCCCCGCGCGGGCCGGTGCCGGCGCACACCATCAGCCCCGCCGGGCCGGTGCCGGCGCACACCATCAGCGCATCTGGTTAGAATCTCGCGCCGTTAACGCCGAGCGATCGATCCGTCCGCGGACGATCGGCGGGGGAACCACTTGCGGGTCCAAACATCCGCAGGGGCGAATCGGCCCAGCCGGGCCGTAGCGCTCACAAGGCGCGAGCCCGTCAGCTCACCCCGTAGGCCCATCGACGAGAGGACTGACCAAGCTGCTCGCGAGAGCTCGCGCCAATCGCTATCTGGTCCCGTTAGTGGCCGCCGCCGGCGCCATCGTGATCCCTGGGCCGGCCCTCGCGGCGGGCCCGCCGGGCTCGGGCGGCGCCGGAACCGGCCCCGGGAGCCCGGGCTCCGGTCAGAGCCCGCCCGTCCCCGTCACCGCCGGCGATGTCCCGGTCAGCGCGAGCAGCGACGGCATCACGATCACCTCGGAAGCCTCGGCGTTCATCCGCGGTGGCGTGTCGGTGAGCGGTAGCGTTCCGGCCTCGGACGCCGGCGACCTCGTCGAGATCGATCAGCTGAGCTCCGCGCCGACCGCGACCTGGACGCCGGTCGCGGACGCGAACGCCCAGCAGGGCGGCGCGTTCGCGGCGTCGTGGTACCCGAAGCGCGCCGGACAGCTCACGATCCGCGCGGTCCTCAAGGGCTCCGAGGCCTCGAGCATCGCCGCCGCCGCTCCCACCCTGGCGGTCACGGTCTACCGCCGCTCGATCGCGACGCTGTACGGCCCCGGGTTCTGGGGTCAGCGGACCGCGTGCGGGAAGGTCCTCAGACGCAACACGATCGGGGTCGCGAACCGGACGCTCCCGTGCGGGACGCTCGTCCAGCTCTACTACAAGGGGCGCGTGATCACCGTCCCGGTGATCGATCGCGGTCCCTACGCCCACGGGGCCAACTGGGACCTGACGATGGCCACCGGGCGTGCGATCGGCGCGCTCACCACGGTCGTGCTCGGCGCCGCCGCGGTCCCGGCCGCCACCACGAGCAGCACGGAGGCGCCGTCGACCGCCGCAGCAGCCGCACAGTAGCGCGTGTTCAGCTGACGAGCGAAGGACCGGGCGTGGACGGCTCGGAGCCCCCCTGGACGGACTCCTGGGTGACGATCCCGATTCCGCTCGCCTCGGCCGCGAACTTCATCTGCTCGGCCGCGTCGATCAGCGCCGCCGCGTTGTGCCCGTCCTCGCCGAGCACGGCGAGCCCGACGCTCACGGTCAGTGGAGCGCCGCGCCACGGCTCCCCGCTCGAGACCTCGGCAGCGATTCGCGATCCGAGCGCCTGCGCGCCGGCCCGGCCCGTGTCGCGGGCGATGATCCAGGCTCGGCTCTCGGTCTCACACGCGAGCAGGTCGCGGTGCCGGAGCGCGGTCCGCACGGTCTGGGCGACCCGACCGAGAATCGTGCTCGCCTCACCGCGCGGCTCGGCCGAGAGCAGCCGCTCCGCCTCCGCGAGCTCGACGAGCAGCAGCGACAGCGGGAGCCGAGCGCGGGCGGCCCGAACGATCTCGTCGCGGAGCGCGCCGATCCAGCGCGCATCGCCCGCCCCATCGTCCGCTGCGCCGCCGGCCTCGGCCGAGGCGCGCCCGCGCAGGACGGCGCCGCGCACGAGCTCGGCGACCAGCGACAGCCGCTCGCCGGCGTCGGCAAGCAGGTCGGGGTCGGTCGGCTCGAGCTCAGCCCGCAACGCGCTCCAGACCACCGTCCGAAGCGCCTCGACCGCGTGGGCGGCATCCTCCGACGTGCGCGCGGCGGCGAGCTCGCCCGCGCGGGACACGAGCGGCTCGAGCACGCCGCCGGCCTCGATTCGCCGAAGGTCGGCCTCGTCGCAGATCGCGCGAGTCACCGCGTCGCAGATGCGCGGGCCGTCGCGAGTGACGTCGCCGGCCATGATCGCGGCCGCTGACTCGAGCGGCGCATCCTCGACGAGCGCCAGCAGCCATCCTTTGGCGAGCTCGTCGCCGCGCACGAACAGCGCTCTCACTCCTTCGGCAATGACCGGCCTTGGTCGTCGGCGCCGTGGCACACCCCGCTCCATCCCGCCACTTTTACCATGCCTCGACCCCGTCCATACGCACTGGGCCCAACCGGTCGCGTCGTCCGCGAGAATGAGGGGATGAGCGCCGCTCTGATCACGATCGCGGAGGCCCGCAACCGGGTGCTCGCAGCCGCGGAGCCGCTCGGAACCGAGCGGGTGGCGATCGCCGACGCCCACGATCGGGTGCTCGCCGCGGACGTGACGGCGACCGGCGACGTGCCGCCGTTTCCGTGCTCGGCGATGGACGGCTACGCGATCGTCGACGGCGACGCCGGCCGGACCCTCGTCGTGGTCGGCGAGTCGCGCGCGGGCACCCCGTCGGCCGACGCGCTCGCCGACGGCAGCGCGATCAGGATCTCGACCGGCGGCGCGATCCCGGCGGGCGCCACCGCGGTGATCCCCCAGGAGGACGTCGAGGTTCGCGACGGCGTGATCCTCACGCGCGCCGTGGTCGTGGCCGGCGACCATCTCCGCGGGGCCGGCGAGGACATGCGCTCGGGCGAGACCGTGCTGCGCGCCGGCATCATGCTGGGCGCCGCCGAGCTCGGTGCGGCGGTCTCCGCCGGCGCGGCCGAGCTCACCGTCTACCGGCGCCCGAGGGTGCAGGTCCTGTGCACGGGCGACGAGCTCCGCGCTCCCGGGGAGCCGCTCGGCCCCGGCGAGATCCACAACTCGAACGCCCCGATGCTCGATGCGCTCGCGGCCGCGGAGGGCGCGACCGTCGGGGGCGCCAAGCGACTCCCCGACGACCCGGCCGCGACCGAGGCCGGACTCGCGTCGGCGCTCGACAGTGCCGACGTCGTGATCGTGACCGGCGGGGTGTCGGTCGGCCCGCACGATCATGTCAAGCCGGCACTCGCGCGTCTCGGCGTCGAGGAGGTGTTCTGGCGGGTCGCGCTCCAGCCCGGCAAGCCGACCTGGTTCGGCCGCCGCGGCGCGGCGCTCGTGTTCGGCCTCCCGGGCAATCCGGTCTCGGCCGTCGTGACGTTCTCGCTGTTCGTGCGCCCGGCGCTGGCCGCGCTTCAGGGACGCACCGAGCAGCCCCTGCTCGAGCCCGAGGCGGTGCTCGGGGCGCCCGTCCGTCGCAATCCCGACCGCGAGCAGGCGGTGCGCGTCCGCCTCGAGCGGCGCGACGGGAAGCTGGTGGCCATGCCCAACGGACCGCAGGGATCCCACATCGTGACCTCGCTGCTCGGCGCGGACGCGCTCGCGTTCATCCCCGCCGGCCAGGGCGAGCTGGAGGCCGGCGCGGCGGTGGCGCTCGAGCGCCTTCCGCGCTGAGACAATCCCGCTGTGCCCATGTTCGCCGCGGTCGTGGCAGCGCTCACCGCTTTGGTGGCTTCGCGGCGTCGGCGCCTGCGCCGCGCCGGCAATCCCGCGCAGGCCGTGATCGTTTCGCCTCCCAAGTCGACGGTGGTGGCGCGCGACGGCGCGGTCCGCTCAGCGCAACTGGTCGAGCTGACCATGGCCGAGACGGACTGGAAGCGGATGTGGAACGCCGCCCATCTCGAGGACCTGGCGCGGACGTACTGGCGGTTCCTCTCCCGTGTGACCCTCGGCCTGATCAGGGTCGTGTACGGCGAGAACGAGCGCTCCGTGGTCCTGCTCGGACGGCCGCTCACACTTCTGCGCTTCGATGCGCCGGATTACGTGCTCGAGCCTGACCAGGGCAGTGTTTGCTGGCAGATCCGGGACGGCCTCCTGGTCGCCCGCGCCGGCCGCGGCCGCGGGTTCCTGGCACTCGTCGTCACCTTCCTCGACAACAAAGACGGTCGAGTCAGGCTCCTAATCGAGCTCGAGGTGGCGAACTTCTACCCGGCGATCGCGTCCGGGTTCAGCGTGCCGGTGTACGAGGTGACCCAGTCGGCCATCCACGTTCTGGTCACCCACGCCTTCCTGCGCTCCCTGGCCCGTCTCGATTTGGCCACGTCCAAGGTGGGCCGGTTCGCGGCACACCGGGCCGACGTGCGCACCGCCAGACGCGCCGCGCTCGATCGCGCCCGCCACCTCCGGGATCACGCTTCTCATTGATAGGGGCCGCCTTCGGCGGCATCCGTCGGACGTGGCGCGGCAGGCCGCGGTCGCAACCGCGTCCAGCTTCCGGGCAGCGCGGGGCCGCGGGATGGGCGATCAGCCGTAGCGAACTCCGGTCAGCGCGCGGAGCTTGGCGCGATCGTGGCGCGCCGACACCCGCCGGACCGTGCCCGACCGCGACCGCATCACGAGCGACTCGGTCGTCGCCCCGCGGTCGCCCTGGTAGCGAACGCCCTGGAGCACGTCGCCGTCGGTTACGCCCGTGGCCGAGAAGAACACGTCCTCGCCGGCGACCAGGTCGTCGCAGCTCAATGTCTTCGAGAGGTCGTAGCCCGCCTGCACCGCGGCGTCACGCTCCTCGTCGCTGCGGGGCCACAGCCGCCCCTTCAGCTCGCCGCCGATGCACTTGATCGCGGCCGCGGTGATCACGCCCTCGGGCGTGCCGCCGATTCCCCACAGGATGTCGACCGGCGTGTTGTCGCTGACCGCCAGCAGCGCCGCCGAGACGTCGCCGTCGAGGATCAGCCGGACGCGCGCGCCGGCCTCGCGGATCTCCTCCATCGCCTCGTGGTGGCGCTCGCGGTCGAGCATCACGACCATCACGTCGCGGATGTCGATCTTCTTGCGCTCGGCGATCAGCCCGAGCGTCTCGGGCAGCGGCCGGTCGAGGTCGAGCAGGTCGGCGATGTCGGGACCGCCGGCGATCTTCTCCATGTACACGATCGGGCCGGGGTTGAACATCGAGCCGCGCTCGGCCAGCGCGATCACCGAGATCGCGCTCGGCATCCCGAGCGCGGTCAGGCGCGTGCCCTCGAGCGGATCGACCGCGACGTCGACGAGCGGCGGGGTGCCGTCGCCGATCTGCTCGCCGTTGAACAGCATCGGCGCCTTGTCCTTCTCCCCCTCGCCGATCACGACCACGCCGTCCATCGAGACCGAGTCGAGCACGTGGCGCATCGCGTCGACCGCGGCCTGGTCGGCCCCCTCCTTGCTTCCCCGCCCGACCATGCGGGCGGCCGCGAGCGCCGCCGCCTCCGTCACGCGGACGAGCTCCAGCGCCAGGTTCCGATCCGGGCGCGTGCGGTCGCTGTTCTCGCTCATGGGAGTAAGTCCATCGGCGGGCAGCGTAACCGTTTTCCCGAGACCCGGGCGCACGTCATCCCGCTTACCTCACAGCTCCGTGTTGGCCCGCTCGGGGCGCGCGATTCCGCTCTGCACGGCCGCGAGCCTGACCGCCTCTGTGACCGCTTCGTGCACGCTCTTGTCCAGGGCGTTGGGCACGAGCTCCCCTTCCTTGGCGAGGTCGGCGATGACGGCGGCCGCCGCGAGTTTCATCTCGACGTTGATCCCGGCCGCGCCCGCCTTCAGCGCGCCGGCGAAGATGCCCGGGTAGCCGAGGACGTTGTTGACGCTGCGGCCGTCGGCGGCGAACGCGGCGCCGGCCACTTCGGCCTGCTCGGGCTCGATCTCCGGGTCGGGGTTGGTGAGCGCGAGGATCACCTGCCCGGGACGGATCATCTCCGGCTGGATCAGGCCGGGGCGACCGGTCGTCGCCACGACCACGTCCGCCTCCGCCATCACCCGTTCCATCGAGCTGATCTCGACCCCGTGCTCGCGGGCGCGGGCGTGGGACGCCTCGAGCGGGTCGAATGCGATCACCCGGCGCACGCCGGCATCGACCATCAGCGCCGCGATCCCGTAACCGGCGGCGCCCAGCCCGAGCTGTCCGACGGTCGCCGAGCGGAGCTCGATTCCGGCGTACCGGCACGCGACGATCGCCGCGGCGAGCGAGACCACCGCGGTGCCGTGGACATCGTCGTGCATCACCGGCTGGGGCAGCTCCTCCTTGAGTCGCCGCTCGATCTCGAAGCACTCGGGCGCCGAGATGTCCTCGAGGTGGATCCCCCCGAACGTGGGCGCGATCCGCAGGACCGTGTTGACGAACGTGTCAACGTCGGTGGCGTCGATCAGGATCGGCATCGCGGAGATCCCGACGAACTGGTCGTAGAACACCGCCTTGCCCTCCATCACCGGCATCGCCGCGACCGGGCCGATGTCGCCGAGGCCGAGCACTCTCGTGCCGTTCGTGCAGATCGCGACGCTCCGCGCGATCATCGTGTAGCGCGAAGCGAGCTCGGGCTGCTGCGCGATCGTGGTGCACACGCGCGCGACCCCCGGCGTGTACACGTCGCGCATCTCCTGAACGGTTCGTACCTGCCGCAGGGCGTCGATTCGGAGCTTGCCGCCGACGTGCCGAAGCAGCGCGCGATCCTGATGCCACAGCACCCTCACGCCGTCGAGCCCGTCTACGAGCTCGGCGATGTGGTCGGACTGGGCGATGTCCCGGACCTCGACCGTGATGTCCCTGACCGAATTCTCGCGCCCGAGCGAGACGGTGACCACGTCGCCGATCAGACCCTCGCCGTCGGCGATCGCCTGGGCGACGCGGGCAAGCTGCCCGGCGTGGTGCCGGATCTGGACGCGATAGGTGCAGTCGAGCATGCTCCCTCCCTCAAACCGGCCTTGGGCTCAAGGCTGTGTGTTTATCACCCTGCTGATACGTTCGACTTCGTGACCGCCGCCTCGCCGTCCGGCCCGGGCCCGAAGCTCCGCCGGCTCGTGCCCCAGTCCGTGCCGGTCGGTATCGGCGAGCTGCTCGCGTCGCTCGACCTCACCGGCCGCGCCCACACCGAGCGGCCTTACCTGATCGTGAACTTCGTCGCGAGCGCCGACGGACGGGCCGCCTTCCAGGGGGTCTCGCGAGGGCTGAGCGACCCGGGCGACCGGCAGCTGTTCCACGGGCTGCGCGAGCACGTCGACGCCATCCTGGTCGGCACCGGAACGCTCCGCGTCGAGCGCTACGGGAGGCTCGTCCGCGACCCCGACCGCCGGCACCGGCGCGCCGCCTCGGGGCTGAGCCCCGAGCCGCTCGCGTGCATCTTCAGCCGCAGCGGAGACATCCCGACCGACATCCCGCTGTTCTCAGAACCCGCGGCCCGGGTGGTCGTGTTCACGCCCGCGGCGATCGACACCTCGCTGCTCGCCGCCCAGGTGGAGGTGGTCCGGCTCGACCCGGGCGAGTTCACGCTGACCACGATGATGCGGCGGCTGCGGTCGGCCTTCGATGTCCGCTCGATCCTGTGCGAGGGCGGCCCCACGCTGTTCGGGGCGCTCCTCCGGGAGAACCTCGTCGACGAGCTGTTTCTGTCGCTGGCACCCAAGCTCGCCGGGGGCGGCACGGCCCCAGAGATCACCCGAGGCGAGCCACTCGCCGAGCTGCGCAAGCTCACGCTCGTGTGGGCGATCGAGAGCGACAGCTCTCTGTATCTGCGTTACTCGATTCACTGAACCGCTTCACCCTAAAAGGTTAACCGGTTCACCTCAGGTGGGTGAACCGGTTAACCTCGAGTTACTTTCATATAGTCACCCGAGTTCTCCGCAAGTTAATGAACCCTGGGCCTACAATGTCACCCAGTGACCGGCACGATCGCAGCCACGGCGACCCCGACCGCGACGCGGATCGTCGAGGCGCTTCAGGAGGCACGCCGCCGGACGTTCGCGTTGGTCGCTTCGGTGTCGGACGACGATCTCGAACGCGTCCATTCCCCGCTGATGAGCCCGCTGGTCTGGGACCTCGCGCACATCGCCGCCTACGAGGACCTGTGGCTCGTGCACCGTTACGGCGAACGCCCGCTGCTGCGCGACGACCTGGCCGCGATATACGACGCGTTCGAGACGCCGCGCGCGGTCAGAGGTGACCTTCCGTTGCTCGGACCGGCACAGGCGCGCGAGTACCTGGCGGAGGTTCGCTCGCGGACCCTCGAGGTGATCGAGGAACGCGGCGTCGGCGACGGCCTCCTGCACGAGATGGTGCTGCGCCATGAGCACCAGCATGACGAGACGATGGTGCAGACGTTGATGCTGGCGCGCCTCGACGGTTATGAGCTCACCGGACGTCGCCCGATGCCGGATTCACCGCGCCCGGCTTCGACCGGGCTGGACCTGATCGAGATTCCCGCCGGCGAGTGCACGATCGGCGCACCGCCCCGCGGCTTCGCCTACGACAACGAGCGCCCGCGCCACCGCACGGACGTGCGCGGTTACCTGATCGGCCGCACCGCTGTCACCAATGCGAGCTTCCGGACGTTCGTCGAGGGCGGCGGCTACGAGCGTCGCGAGTGGTGGTCAGACGAAGGGTGGGCGTGGAAGGAGCAATACGAGATCGCCAGACCTGGTGCGTGGACGGCCGACCTTAACGCCGAGTGGCGGCTGGGCGGGCTCGAGCCACTTCATCCGGACAGGCCGGTCGTTCACGTGTCCTGGTTCGAGGCCGACGCCTTTGCTCGCGCTCATGGTGCCCGCCTCCCCACCGAGGTGGAATGGGAGAAGGCGGCGACCTGGGACGAGGTAACCGATCCCGCCCATCCGCGCGCCCGCCGGTACCCATGGGGCAACCGGCGTCCGGCGCCCGGACAGCACGTAAACCTCGACCATCGTGGCTGCGGAACGGCGCCCGTCGACGCGTATCCCGACGGCCGTTCGCCGTACGGCTGCCTGGGCATGATCGGCGACGTGTGGGAGTGGACCAGCACCCCGTTCGACGGCTACCCCGGGTTCGTCGCGCACCCGTACAAGGAATACTCGGAGGTGTTCTTCGGACCCGATTACCGCGTGCTCCGCGGCGGCTCGTGGGCAACGCGCACCCGCGTCGCAACGTCCACCTTCCGCAACTGGGACTACCCCCAGCGCCGGCAGATCTTCTCCGGCATCCGAATCGCGAGAGACGCATGAAGTTCGTGGCCAGATGCCGCAGCTTCGGGATCGCGAGCCGCGCATGAGACCGCTGACTCAGAGCGAGGACATCACGATCGAGTCGTTCCTGTCCGAGAGCGATGAGCGCTCGCTCGCCAACGACGTGCTCGACGGGCTGACCCGCCCGTTCAAGGAGATCCCGCCCAAGCACTTCTACGACGCCCGCGGCTCGGAGTTGTTCGAGCGGATCTGCGAGCTCCCCGAGTACTACCCCACCCGGACCGAGCGCGCGATCCTGCTCGCTCGGGCTGACGGGATCGTGCGGCGGACCCGCGCGGGCGAGCTGGTCGAACTCGGCTCGGGATCGGCCGAGAAGGCGCGGATCCTGCTCGCGGCGATGGCGAGGGCGGGGACGCTGCGCCGCTACGTTCCCCTCGACGTCTCCGAGAGCGCGCTGGAGGCGGCGGCCCAGGAGCTCGTCGAGGAGTTCGACGGGCTCGCGGTCCACGGCGTGATCGGCGACTTCGAGCGGCATCTCGGCAACGTCCCGGAGCCGGACGGAGCGCCGCGGATCGTCGCGCTGCTCGGCGGCACGATCGGAAACTTCCTTCCCGGCACGCGCCGGCGCCTGCTGCGCGAGATCGGGAAGCTGCTCGGCCCCCGCGACCGGCTGCTGCTCGGCACCGACCTGGTCAAGGAGCCCGCGGTGATCGAAGCCGCCTACGACGACGCCGACGGCGTCACGGCCGAGTTCAACCGCAACGTCCTGCACGTGATCAACCGGGAGCTCGACGCCGACTTCTGTCCAGAGGCCTTCGACCACATCGCGTTCTTCGATCGCAGGCAGGAGTGGATCGAGATGCGCCTGCGCTCTCGTCGCCCGTGCACGGTGCTGGTGGGGGACCTCGGCCTGCGGGTCGACTTCGCCGCCGGCGAGGAGCTCCGCACCGAGATCAGCGCCAAGTTCACCCGCGGGCGGATAGAGGCGGACTTCCAGGCCGCCGGCCTCGTACTCGACGCCTGGTACACCGACCCGGACGAGCTGTTCGCCCTGTCGCTGGCCGCCCGGGCGTGAGGAAGCCTCCAGCCGGTCAGCACGAGGACCCGCCGTCCCGCGCCCGCGGGTAGGGTTCCGCGGATGCGGATCGAAGGCAACGGCGCGCTCGTCGCCGGCGGCGCCTCGGGTCTCGGCGAGGCCACCGCCCGCCGTCTTGTTGCCGGCGGCGCCCACGTCGTGATCGCGGACCTGAACGAGGACCGCGGGGCGGCGCTGGCGGGCGATCTCGGCGAGCGGGCCACGTTCGTGCCCACCGACGTCACCGACGAGAGCGCGGTGCGGGAGGCGGTGCGCGCCGCCACCGCGCAGCCGGTCACGTTCCGGATCGCGGTGTCGTGCGCCGGCATCGGCGGGGGCGCGCGCATCGCCGGCAAGCGCGGCCCGCACCCGCTCGAGCAGTTCGAGACGGTCATCCGCGTGAACCTCATCGGCACGTTCAACGTGCTGCGGCTGGCGGCCACGGCCATGCTCGACACCGAGCCGACCGAGTCGGGCGAGCGTGGCGTGTGCGTCAACACCGCCTCGATCGCGGCCTTCGACGGGCAGATCGGTCAGATCGCCTACTCGGCCTCCAAGGGCGGGATCGTCGGCATGACCCTGCCGGCCGCCCGTGACCTCGCGTCCCTCGGGGTCCGCGTGTGCGCGATCGCGCCGGGGACGTTCGACACGCCGCTCCTCGCCGGGCTCTCCCCGGAGACCCGCGAGGCCCTCGGCCAGGCCGTCCCGTTCCCCTCCCGCCTCGGGCGCCCCGAGGAGTTCGGCGCGCTCGTCGCGCACATCGTCGAGAACGAGATGCTCAACGGCGAGGTGATCCGGCTCGACGGCGCACTGCGGATGCCGCCGCGCTGAACCCGGCGTGATCGGCCCTCTAGCGCAGCTCCCGCGGCCTCTAGCGCAGCCCGCGGCCCTCTAGCTCAGCCGCTCGATCAGCATCGCCTGGCCCATCCCGCCGGCGACGCACATCGACTCGATCCCGAGCGTCCCGTCGAGCGCGCGCAGGCCGTTGATCAGCGTGGTCATGATCCGCGCCCCGGTCATCCCGAACGGGTGCCCGAGCGCGATCGCGCCGCCGAACGGATTGAGCTTCTCGTCCGGGATCCCGAGCTCTTCCTTGCACGGGACGATCTGCGCCGCGAACGCCTCGTTGATCTCGACCACGTCGACGTCGTCGATGCTCACGCCGGTCTGCTCGAGCAGCGCCTGGATCGCCGGGATCGGACCGAGGCCCATGATCTCGGGCCGGATCGCGGCGACTGTCGAGCCGATGATCCGCGCCTTGGGGGTGAGGCCGAGCCGTTTCGCCTTCTCGGCGGACATGACCAGTACGGCCGCGGCGCCGTCGTTGAGCGGGCAGGCGTTGCCGGCGGTGACGGTCCCGTCGGGCCGGAACGCCGGCTTGAGCTTCGCCAGCACCTCCATCGTCGTCCCGGCGCGCGGCCCGTCGTCTTTGGTGACGACCGTGTCGGGTACGTCGATCTCGTTCCCGTCCTTGTCGGTGTCCTTGTGCGCGGGCACCGGCACCGGCACGATCTCGGGGTCGAAGTGGCCCGAGTCGCGGGCGTCCACGGCGCGGCTGTGGGAGGTCACCGCCCACTCGTCCTGGGCCTCGCGCGTGACGTGGCAGCGCTCGGCCACGTTCTCGGCGGTCATGCCCATCGGGATGTAGACGTCGTAGGCCGACCCGTTCGAGCCGTTCAGGTAGGAGTTCTTGGCCTCCTCCATCATCCCGGCGCCCAGCCCCGCCCGGGATACCGCTTCGACCCCGGCGGCGATGTACTGATCGCCCTCGCCGGCCTTGATCGCGTGGAACGCCATCCGGATCGTCTGCAGCGAGGAGGCGCAGAAGCGGTTGACCGTGCACGCCGGGACGTGATGATCGATCCCCGCCAGCAGCGCAGCGTTCCGCCCGACGTTGTAGCCCTGCTCGCCGACCGACGACGCGGCGCCCATCATCACGTCGTTGGTCTGCGCGAAGTCGACCTCGGGGTTGCGCTCGATCAGCGCCCGGAGCGGGATCGCGGCCAGATCGTCGGCGCGGACGGTCTTGAGCGACCCCTTGCCGGCCCGCCCGATCGGCGTTCGGATGGCGTCGACGATCACGGCTTCTGGCATGTGCGTTTCGCTCCTACAGCCCGAGTCCCCGGACGCCCTTCTCGTCCCACCCCAGATGGTGGGCGAGCTCGTGACGGAGCGTGCGGGTCACCTGCGCCCTCAGCAGGTCGGGGTCGTGGCCGAAGTCGCGCAGCAACGTGTCGCGGAAGATCACGATCCGGTCGTGGAAGTAGTCCTGGGCGATCGTGTCGCCCTGGTAGAGGCCGTAGGCGCGGTGGCGCCGGCCGCTGTCGGAGACGACGACCGCGACGTGCTCGAGCGCGCGGTGGAACTCCAGCGGCAGATCGTCGATCGCACCGCGGACGAGCGCCTGGAAGTCCTCCTCGTTGTACGGGTCGAACAGGTCTTCCTCGTCATCATCGACGTCGTCCTCGTCCTCGCCCCACGAGCCTTCGGCCGCGAGCCGCTCGGTGCGCTGGACGAGCGCCTCGAAGTCGATCTCGGACTCCGGGTCGTGCCAGTTCGCCAGGCGGATCATGACCAGCACGACCGCGCCGCCGACGATCACCGCGCCCGCGCCGAACACGGCGATCCCCTGGAGCAGGCGGACCGGCGGCGATTCGCTGAACCCCGCGATCAGGCTGATCGCGCCCAGACCGACGGTCAGCGCGGCCAGCGCTGACAGCAGGATACGGCGGGCCGTGGGCGGGTTGGGGTTCATCCGGTCCCGGCCCTCACCCCCGCACCGAGACGCCGCCTACGGGATGCGCGCCCGCGCATCTCATGCGTGGCGGCTGGATCTCGATCACGCCTCATAGCTCTGCCCATGCTACGACAGTGCGCCGGGCGTTAGGTGCCCGGCGACCAGGCACGGCTCGCCACCGCCGCCGCGGTCGTCGTTGCTGGCGCGGATCGTGCGGCGGCGACGGCGCGGCGCTAGCCGGGCCTTTGGGAAGAAAGTCGGAAATATTGCGACTTTCTCCCCAAAGCCAACTCTCCTTCTACAAGCCCGGCGGGTGGCGGACTACGTAGTTGCCGCCGTCGGCGAGGTTCCCGAGCGGGTTCGAGCGCCACCGTGGCCCAGTGCCCGCTGGGATGTTGGGGCCTCCGTAGTCGGCGGTGTCGAAGGCTCGCCCGGCGATCACGATGAACGCGTGGCTGGGGTCGGTGTAGATCGAGATCCACTTCCCGGGACCGGACTGACCGTAAGACTCAAACCCTGTGGAATCTTCCGAGCTCGACAGCAGGCCGGCGCCGTGGAGCACGTAGCTGACCGCCCCTGAGCAGTCGTAGCAGCTCGACTGCCACTGGCCGTGGCCGCCGCCGACGCAGTACGAGGTGTCGATGATCTGGTTGGCCGCGGCCACCGCCGCCTGTACCGCAGCGGGCGCGTTGGCCGGCGCGGTCGCGGTCCCGTCTGGGTTGATGGTCGTGGTCCCGGTGGGTACGTCGCTTTCGTAGGCGCTGATCGCCGCCGCGAGCGCCTTGTCAAACGAGGCGCCGGCAACCCCGTTGGCGGGGATCATGCTGTGGGCCGTCTTGAACGCGGCCACGCTCGCTGCCGTCTCCGGGCCGTACTGGCCATCGACCGACGTCGGATAACCGGCGATCGTGAGGTAGCCCTGGAGGATCGTCACGTCGTTGCCGTGCAACCCCTGGTGCAGGAGTCGCACGCCGAGCTGCTTGGCCGTGCTCGGCTTCGTCAGCGTACCGGCGGTCCTGACGGTGGCCGCCATCGCCGCGCCGCCGGACGCGGGCCGGGTCGCGGGAGTGGCCGCGGCCGATGCGCCGGCGAAGATCGCCGTCGCGATGAGCGCAGAGGCACCCGCCCTACGGGCGACGCGTTGTAAATCCAGGCTCGACAACTACAACCCCTTCTCTTTCTTGCGCCTACGGGGTTAGCTGTCGGGCTCGCGCTGAAAGAGTGCGCTACGCCGGAGGTCCGGCGATTCGCCCCCCGGAGCCTCTCGGCTCCATCGGGTTCCCCGCTCCCCGGCGCCGTGGCTGCCGGGGACTCGGCTGGGCTTCTATGTCGGCGCGGCACACTACACGACGCGCTCGACAAATGTCACCTAACTCGTATCGCGCTCTTTGGGCGGAGTCCTTCAGCGCGACCGAAATCTTGCAAACGGCCGCCTTCACACCCCGTAGCTGACCGCGATTCCGGCCCGGATCGGAGCAAGTCGCTCGGTGGCGGAGGTGCTGCGCTCGGAGCGACGCTGCGCGAGGTAGCCGTCAGCCGGCTCGAGCGGCAACCCGGCCGACGGTTAGCTCGGAGGGACGCTACGCGACGTAGCCGTCGGTCGGCTCGAGCGGCAACCCGGCCGCGTGCCAATCGAGCAGCCCGCCGGCCATGTTGTGGGCGTCGAATCCGGCGCCGAGGAACGCCTCGGCCGCCATCGCCGAGCGCGCACCGCTGCGGCAGTAGAACACGACCGGCCGCCCGCGGTCGATGCTGTCGACCTCGCCGGGGAGGTCCGAGAGCACGACGAGGCGGTCGCCGGCGATGCGACCGGCGTCGTGCTCCTCGGGCTGGCGGACGTCAATCAGCTGGATCCCGCCCTGGGCCATCAGCTCGGCCACCTGCCGGGGCGTGTAGTCCGCCATTACGCCTTCCACTTGATCGAGCAGCCGACCGGCTTGGTCTCGGCCTTCGACGGCTCGGAGCCGGCGAGTACGGCATCCAGTGCTTCGCGGAGCCACTGCGCGTTCTGTCCGGGATCGTCGTAGTCGGCGTCGGGCGCGCCGCGATAGCGCAGGCGGCGCTCGGAGTCGAGCACGAACACGTCGGGCGTCACCCTGGCGTCGTACGCGCGCGCGATCTCTTGCGTGGCGTCGTGGAGGTACGGCATCGGCCAGTCCTCGCGGTCGATTCGGGCCTTCATCGCATCGAACGAATCCCGCGGGTAACGGTCGGCGTCGTTGGCATTGATCGCGAGGAAGCGGACGCCGCGATCGGCGTAGTCGCGCGCGGCGTCGGCGAGCCGGTCCTGCCACGCGAGCGCGTACGGGCAGTGGTTGCAGGTGAACACGACGACGGTGGCGGGTGCGCCGGAGTCGGACGCAGACCAGGTGGCGCCGTCGGTGTCGGACAGCTGGAAGTCGGGCGCCTGGGCGCCGATCGAAATGCTCATCGCTTCACCTCCGCGCGCTCGGCGGCAGCTCGGAGCGCCTCGCGCAGATCGTCTGGATCGGGAATCGGGCTCACGCGGCCGTCGCGCCGGCGATAAACACGGCAGCTCAGGCCGATCGGCTCATCCGCTGCAGCCGGGGCGAGGTCGGCGCCGTCGATCAGGATCGTCGGCGAGCCGACGAATCCGACGTCCTCCGCCTCGGCGTCGCTGCGAACCTCCCGCATGCGGACATCGACGTCGTCGAGTCCGAGGTCGGTCAGCGCTTCGCGCACGGCCGTCAACGCCCGCTCGGTCGAGGGACATCCCTCCCACCACAGCAGTTCTACGTTCACATATCGAGGGTAGCGAGAGACCCGCGGATCGCCGGGCGTCGTGGCCGCGGTGAGTTAGGGTCCGTAGGAGAATTCGGTGGTGGAATTGGCGAGTGGCTGGGCGTGGCTGACGCCACCCCCTCGCCGCGATCGTACTGGTGGTACGTGAGGGCGAGGGGGTGGCGTCAGACGCGTCCAGACGCCGCCAAAACGCCAGATAATTCTTCTACGGGCCCGTTAGCCGACGGTCCAGCTGTCGGCGCCGAGCAGTAGGTCCGCCAGCTCGACGTCGGTCGCGGGCGTGGTGCGGACCGGACCGCCCCGTCCGTACACGTGGCGCTCGACCTGGCGGAAGATCCCGATCGGCGTGGGCACGGTCGGGTCGTCCGCCAGCCGCGCCAGCGAGAACGCCAGGCCCGGATCGGAGCGCCCCGGGTCGTGCACGATCAGCTTGTCCTCGCCCGCGTCGGCGACGTCAACGATCTCGAGGCCACCGTCGGCCGCGCGCGCGACGCCGCGCTCGTTCTCGGCCCCGAACCGGATCGGACGTGAAGCCTCCAGACGGATCTGGTTGGCGTCCTTGGTCTCCTTCTCGGTCAGCGCCGCGAACGCGCCGTCGTTGAATACCGGGCAGTTCTGGTAGATCTCGACGAGCGCGGCGCCGTCGTGCGTCGCCGCCGCCCGCAGCACCTCGGTCAGGTGCCGGCGGTCACGGTCGATCGTGCGCGCCACGAACGTCGCCTCGGCGCCGAGCGCCAAAGAGACGGGGTTGAACGGGTGATCCGCGACCCCGAACGGCGTGGACTTCGTGATCTTCCCGAGCTCGGAGGTCGGGGACGCCTGGCCCTTGGTCAGGCCGTAGATCTGATTGTTGAACAGCAGGATCTTGATCGGCACGTTCCGGCGCAGCGCATGGATCAGATGGTTGCCGCCGATCGAGAGCGAGTCACCGTCGCCCGTGACGATCCAGATCGACAGGTCCTCGCGCGCCGACGCAAGCCCGGTGGCGAGCGCCGGGGCACGACCGTGGATGCCGTGCATCCCGTACGTGTTCATGTAGTAGGCGAACCGTCCGGCGCAGCCGATGCCGGTGACGAACACGATCTTCTCGGGCGGGATGCCGAGCTCGGGCATGAACTGCTGCACCGCGGACAGAACGGCGTAGTCACCGCACCCTGGGCACCACCGCGTCTCCTGATCAGACTGGAAGTCGGCCTTGGTCAGCGTCGGCGGGTTCCCATTTCCATTCCCGTTGCCCGAGGCGACCGCGCTCATTGCCGCTCCGCGATCTGCTCTTCGACTTCGGAGGCGAACAGCGGCTGGCCTTGCACCTTGCAGAACGACTCGACGTCGACCAGATACTTGGCGCGCAACAGCTGCGCCAGCTGGCCGGTGTTCATCTCGGGAATGAGCACGCGGTCAAACGAGCGCAGCACGTCGCCGGTGTTCTCCGGGAACGGGTTCAGGTGGCGCAGGTGCGCGGACGCGACCGTGTGCCCGGCCTCTCGCGCGCGGCGCACGCCGGCGCGGATCGCGCCTTCGCTCGAACCCCAACCCAACACGAGCAGCGTCGCGCCGGGCTCGGAATCAACCGTCAGCGGCGGGATATCACGCGCGATCCCGTCGATCCTCGCGGCCCGCAGCTCGGTCATCCGCGCGTGGTTGGCGCCGTCGTAGGAGATGTTGCCGGTGACGTCGGCCTTCTCGAGACCGCCGATCCGGTGCGCCAGCCCGGGCGTCCCGGGGATCGCCCACGGGCGCGCGAGGCGCTCGTCGCGGGCGTAGGGCATGAACTCCTCGCCTGGCTCTGCCACCGCGAACGCGGGGTCGATCGACGGAAGGTCGGCCACGACCGGCACCCGCCACGGTTCCGAGGAGGAGGCCAGGAACGTGTCGGAGAGGAGGATCACCGGGGTCCGGTAGCGGATCGCGATCCGCACCGCCTCGAACGCCGCGTCGAAGCAGCCGCCGGGCGTGCTCGGCGCGATCACCGGCAGCGGCGACTCGCCGTGGCGGCCGTGCACCGCCATCAACAGATCGGACTGCTCGGTCTTTGTCGGCATCCCCGTCGAGGGACCGGCCCGCTGCACGTCGACCACGATCATCGGCAGCTCGAGCGCGGCCGCGAGGCCGATCGTCTCGGCCTTGAGGTCCATCCCGGGTCCGCTCGTCGCGGTCACCCCGAGCCGGCCTCCGAACGCCGCGCCGAGCGCCATCCCCGCCGCCGCGATCTCGTCCTCGGCCTGAATCGTCTTCACGCCCAGGGTCGCGTGGCGCGAGAGCTCGTGCAGCAGCTCCGATGCCGGGGTGATCGGATAGCTCGCGAGCAACAGCGGCAGCCCGCTGCGGGCGCTCGCCGCGACCAGCCCCAGCGACAGCGCGGTGGTGCCATTGACGTTGCGGTACGTGCCCGGCGCCACATCGGTCGCGGGCTTGACCTTGTACTGGACGTCGAGCAGCTCGGTCGTCTCGCCGAACGACCATCCCGCGTTGAACGCCGCCAGGTTCGCGAGCAACGCGCCCGGATTACGGGCGAACTTCTGCTCGATCCACTTCTTGGTCACGTCCGTCGGGCGGCCGTACAGCCACGACAGCACCCCGAGCGCGAACAGGTTCTTGGCCCGGCCGGCATCGCGCGTCGAGGCGTCCTCGATCGCCTCCACCGCCGCGACCGTCAACGACGTCATCGGGATCCGGTGCACGCGGAACGCGCTCAACGAACCGTCCTCGAGCGGGTTCGAGCTGTAGCCGGCCTTCTCGAGGTTGCGCTTGCTGAACGCGTCCTCGTTCACGATCACCGTCCCGCCGCGGTCGAGCTCGGAGAGATTCGCCTTCAAAGCCGCCGGGTTCATCGCGACCAGCACGTTCGGCTTGTCACCCGGGGTGAGGATGTCCCGCGAGCCGAAGTGGATCTGGAACGCGGAAACGCCGGCGAGCGTGCCGGCGGGCGCGCGGATCTCGGCCGGGAAGTTCGGCAGCGTCGCCAGGTCGTTGCCCAGCATCGCGGTGGCATCCGTGAACCGGCTGCCCGCCAGCTGCATCCCGTCACCGGAGTCGCCCGCGAAGCGAACTACTACTCGCTCGCGCTCCTCGACCGTCTTAGTCATAACTGGAAAGCCGTGCGCCCACTATCAAACCGCTCTACCCAATAGTACGCGCGGGGAAAGACGAAGTTTCGCCCCCGGTCACGCTCGTCCCCCCGAATGGGGGGAACGGGAAGCGATCGCGCCGCCGGGCAAGGATGCCCGGCGGAACTGGACCCATGGATGCCGAGCGGAGCGAGGCCCCTGATCAGATCTTGTTGACGTTGACCGCCTTCGGGCCCTTCGGCGAGGCCTCCTCCTCGTAGGAGACCTTGCTGCCCTCGGCGAGCGAGCGATAGCCGTCAGCGGTGATGCTCGAGTGATGGACGAACAGGTCGCGGCCACCGTCATCGGGGGTGATGAAGCCGAACCCCTTCTCGTCGCTGAACCACTTGACTGTGCCAGTTGGCATCTGGAGTGCTCCTCCGCTTGAAGTGCTGCTACCGCGGAGGAGATATCCCGGCGCCTGCACGTAATTGACGCCGCCGGTAGGACGGCCTTACGACGTGGGAAGGTACAGGACATGGACGATCCGATGTCAATCGGTCGTGATATCCGGCTGCCTCTGAGGGAGATCGCGCTGAGGACGTCCCGCTCCTCAGGTCCCGGCGGCCAGCACGCCAACGTGACCGCGTCCCGCGTCGAGGCGATCTTCGACGTCGAGGCATCCACCGCGCTGACCGACGAGCAGAAGCGGCGGGTGATCGCCCGCGCCGGCCCACGCGTGACCGCGGTCGCGCAGGACGCGCGCAGCCAGGCCCGCAACCGCGAGCTCGCGCTCGAGCGGCTGCGCCGGCGCCTGACCCAGGCGATCGCCACGCCCCGCCGCCGGCAGGCGACCCGTCCGACGGCCGCCTCGGTACACCGGCGGCTCGAGAGCAAGCGGCGCCGGGCCACCCGCAAGCGCGACCGTCGGCGACCCTCGGCCGACGACTAGCCTGAGTCTCACGATGCGATGGCTCGTCGACGGCATGAACGTGATCGGCGCCCGGCCCGACGGGTGGTGGAAGGATCGCGACGAGGCCATGCTGAGGCTCGTCGACATGCTCGAGCGGTGGGCCGCCGTCAGCGGCGAGGACGTCACGGTCGTGTTCGAGCGGCCGCCGCGACCGCCGATCCGCTCGACCGTGATCGAGGTCGCCCACGCTCCCAAGCCCCGCCCGAACTCGGCCGACGACGAGATCGTCCGGCGCCTGCGCGCGGACCCCGATCCGGCCGCGGTGCGCGTGGTGACCTCCGACCGGTGGCTCGCCGACCGCGCGTGGGCCGCCGGCGCCAGCGTGGAGGGCGCGGACTCATTCCGGAGCCGTATCGAATAACGCCCGAAGAGTTGCTTGCCCGCGTGCGGCGCACTGCCACAATCAACTGATGGCCGAGCAACCGCGGCGACCCCAGAGCAGCCCCCGGCTGCGGCCGCCGAGCGGTCCTCCCCAGCAACAGCCACCCGGCTGGCGCGTGACTCCGGCGCCGGACGGTCGTGGCCGGCCCGCCAAGCCGCCGTCGGGGCCGAACATCCGCTGGATCGCGGTATTGCTGGTCGTCGGGCTGATCGCCCTGAACTTCTGGATCTCCTCGCAGGCGCTCAGTCCGAGCCCGCGCGTCCGGATCCCGTACAGCCCAACGTTCCTGACTCAGGCCAACGACGACAACATCCAGTCGATCTCGTCGATCGGCGCGTCGATCGAGGGAACGTTCAAGAAGCAGGTCAAGTACCCCTCGGACGGCAACAGCTACACATACTTCTCCACGCAGATCCCGTCGTTCGCGAACGACCAGGAGCTGTTCGCGACGCTCCAGAAGAACAACGTCGAGATCAACGCCCAGCCGACGAACACCGGGCCGTCGTTCCTGACCAGCCTGATCTTCGGCTTCGGCCCGACGCTCCTGTTCCTGCTACTGCTCGTGTGGGTCTTCCGCCGCGCCGCGTCGGCCGGCGGCGGCGCCGGCGGCCTGATGTCGTTCGGCCGCTCGCGCGCCCGCCGCGTCGAGGCCCAGGACCAGCGAGTCACGTTCAACGACGTCGCCGGCATCGACGAGGCCAAGTCGGAGCTGACCGAGATCGTCGACTTCCTCAAGAACCCGGACAAGTACCTGAAGCTCGGCGGGCGGATCCCGCGCGGCGTGCTGCTCAGCGGCCAGCCCGGCACCGGCAAGACGCTGCTCGCCCGGGCGGTCGCCGGCGAGGCCGGCGTTCCGTTCTTCCAGATGTCCGCGTCGGAGTTCGTCGAGATGATCGTCGGCGTCGGCGCCTCGCGCGTGCGGGATCTGTTCGCCCAGGCCAAGGAGGCGGCTCCCGCGATCATCTTCATCGACGAGCTCGACGCGATCGGCCGGTCGCGCGCCTCCGGCGGGCCGAACATCTCCGGGGGTCACGACGAGCGCGAGCAGACGCTTAACCAGATCCTGACGGAGATGGACGGGTTCGACCCCCGGCTCGGCGTGATCGTGCTCGGCGCGACCAACCGTCCCGAGATCCTCGACCCGGCGCTGTTGCGCCCGGGGCGGTTCGACCGCCGGGTCGTGGTCTCCTCTCCGGACCGCGTCGGCCGCGAGGCGATCCTGCGCGTGCACACCCGCGGGGTCCCGCTCGCCGCCGACGTCAATCTCGGTGCCATCGCGTCCACCACCCCGGGAATGGTCGGCGCCGACCTCGAGAACCTCGTCAACGAGGCCGCGCTGCTCGCCGCCCGGCGCAACCACGAGAAGGTCAACCGCGAGGATCTCACCGACGCGCTCGAGCGGATCGTGCTCGGGGCCGAGCGCAAGGTGATGATCTCCGAGGACGACCGCCGGCGGACCGCCTACCACGAGGCCGGCCACGCGATCGTCGGGATGCTGACCCCCGGCGCGGACCCCGTACGCAAGGTCTCGATCATCCCCCGCGGCCAGGCGCTCGGGGTGACGTTCTCGGCGCCCGACGCCGACCGCTTCAACTTCGAGCAACAGCACCTGCTCGCCCAGATCAAGGTCGCGCTCGGCGGACGCGTGGCCGAGGAGCTCGTGTTCAGCGACATCACCACCGGCGCCGAGTCCGACATCCAGCAGCTGACCCGGATCGCCCGGCACATGGTCGGACGGTGGGGAATGAGCCGCGCGATCGGCCCGATCGCGGTGATCCCCGCGGACGGAATGGGACCGTTCCTCCCCGGCGCCTCCGAGACCTCGGAGTCGACCCAGCGGCTCGTCGACGAGGAGGTCCGCAGGATCGTCGAGTCGGCCCACGTCGAGGTCAGCGCGCTGCTCCGGGAGCATCGCGCGAACCTCGATTCGCTCGTCGCCGGCCTGCTCGAGCACGAGACGCTCGACGAGGCCGACGCGTACGCGGCCGCCGGCCTCCCGCGCAACGCGCTGGCCGAGCCCGAGCCGCACGTGGCGTTGGACGCGCTGCACTCGGACGCCGCTCCCGAGCGGCCACTGCGCTGACGGGTCCTCAGTCGCCGAGGCGGGTTATGCGGGCGAGCGCCTCGTGGCACTCCACGACCCGGCGCTTGACCGGATCGTCCTCGGGACGGTCGTGGACGAGGTCCCAGGTGCGGTCGGCGATTTCCCGCGCGGACTCGGCCGTGGCGCTCTGCCAGAGGCGATCGACGAGCGTGATCTCGAAGCTCTGGATCTGGTCGGCGGGGTCGCCCGGAGGCATTCTCGGCAGCGGCTCGGCGATCGTCTCCTTCCACATCGCGGTGGCGACCAGCAGCCGGTTGCGCAGCGTGATCTGATCGATCGGCGACACAGCGCCAGCCTAACGGATCCGCCACGCGGTCCCGGCGATCCAAGGGCGGTTTTGTCAGCGCAGCGCCGGCAGTTCCTGCTTGACGCTGACCGCCGTCGCGAACAGGTCTCCCTGTTCGCTCGCGCGCGTGAGCAGCTCATCGGCTTCGAACGTCAGCTCGCGCTCGTCACCGCGCTCGTGACAGAGCTCGACCTCGTCCCAGGTCACCGGCGTGGACGCCGTCGGCCGCTCGCGCGCGCGCAAGGAATAGACGGTGACAGTCGTCTTGTGCGCGTCGTTCTGGCTCCAGTCGACGAGCACCTTCCCCGGCCGCAGCCGCTTGGTCATGCGCGAGACGACGAGCTCGGGCATTCGCTGCTCGAGCAGCTCGGCGACCCGGCGCGCGAACGGCTTGGTCACGCGATAGTCGACCGGCGTGTTCAGCGGCACGTACACCTGCAGTCCCTTCGAGCCGGACGTCTTGGCCACGCTGCGCAGCCCGAGCTGATCGAACAGACCCCGCAGGACCAGCGCGACCTCGCAGCACTCGACGAGCCCGGCGGGAGCGCCGGGGTCGAGGTCGAACACCATCATCGTCGGCTCTCCCGGGTTCGCCGCCAGCGACAGCGACGTGTGCAGTTCGACGTCGGCGAGGTTGGCCAGCCAGATCAGCGTCGACCGGTCCTGCGCCAGCGTGTAGTTGACGTCGCCGATGCGGACCGTCTGGACCCATTCGGGGCGGTGCGCGGGCGACTGCTTCTCGTAGAAGTAGGGCGCATCGACGCCGTTGGGGTACCGCTTGAGCGTCAGCGGCCGGTCGTGTAGGTGCGGGAGCACGACCGGCGCCGCCCGCGCGTAATAAGCCACCAGGTCGCCCTTGGTGAAGCCGGTCTCGGGGTACAGCACCTTGTCCCAGTTGGTGATCTTCAGCCGCCGCCCCTCGGTGGTCACGGCGAGCGCGCCCTCGGGCAGACGCTCGACCTCGTCGAACAGCGCCTCGGGCGAGTCCTCGGGCGCGTCGGGGTCGAATCCCGCCGCGGACTCCTCGTCGCCGCGCGGCGCGACCTCGACGATCACCTGAGCGGCCGGCTTGTCCTCCCGAAGCCCCTTGAACGACGGCGCCCGCATCACCCGCTCGGTCGTCCACTCGCGGAACTCGACCTCCGCCACCAACCGCGGCTCCACGAACACGGCCTCGCGCGGCAGCTTGGGGGCGATGTCGAACGGGCTCCTGTCGCGTTTGAGCGGCGACAGACGCCCGCGGAGGTCGTCGAGGGTCTTCTCGGTGAACCCGGTCCCCACCCGCCCCGCGTAGCGTAGCTTCCCGTCCTCGTAGAAGCCCATCAGCAGCGCGCCGATTCTCGCGGTCCGCCGGCCCTCCCCGGGGATCCAGCCCGCGATCACCAGCTCCTGGCGGAGCGTGTTCTTGATCTTCAGCCACGCGCCGCTCCGCCGGCCCGGCTCGTAGCGGGTGTCGAGCCGCTTGGCGACCACGCCCTCGAGGCCCTGCTTCGCGGTCGCTTCGAGCAGCGCCGTGCCCTCACCGGAGTGGGCGGCCGGGACCCGCCACGCCGGGCCTTTCAGGTCGAGCGACTCGAGCCGCGCGCGCCGCTCTGAGTAGGGCAGATCCATCAGCGAGCGGCCGTCCAGATACAGCAGGTCGAAGATCGCGTAGATGACCGGCGTGGTGCTCGCCAGCCGCCGGATCGCGCTCGCCGAGGTCACATGCATCCGCCGCTGGAGCCGCTCGAAGCTCGGCCGGCCGCCGTCGTCGAACGCGACGATCTCGCCGTCGAGCACGGCCTCGTGCATTCCGAGCGCACCGACGAGCCCGCGGACCTCCGGGTAGGCGTCGGTGACCTCGTTCATGTTGCGGCTATCGAGGCGTAGGCGCCCGGGCTGCACGTAGGCGATCGCGCGCACCCCGTCCCACTTGACCTCGAACGACCAACGTCGCTGATTCGGCGGGAGGTCGGTCGCCGCCCTGGCCATCATCGGCACGATCCGCTCGGGCATCGGCTCACGGTCCGGGTCCGCCGGCGGATCCATCCGGTGGATCATCCAGTCCTTGTTCGTCTCGCCGGCCTTGCCGATCGGGAACAGGCCGTAGCGGCCACTGAGCCGCTCGCCGTGGAACGTGACCTCGACCTTCCGTTCCTCCCACTTGTGCACGTCGAAGGTGCCGTGGTCCCAGATCGTCATCGTGCCCGCGCCGTACTGACCCTTGGGGATCTGACCGTGAAACTCGAGGTACTCGAGCGGGTGATCCTCGGTGCGCACGGCCAGCCGGTTATCCTTCGGATCGGCCGGGAGGCCGTTCGGGATCGCCCACGACGCGAGCGCCCCGTCGTGCTCGAGCCGCAGGTCCCAGTGCAGCCGTGTGGCGTGATGCTCCTGGACGACGAACCGGTGGCCGTCGCCTCCGCCGTCGCCGCCGGCCGGCTCCGTCGTGGTCGCGAAGTCGCGCTTGGCGCGGTAGGTCGAGAGCTTGCGGCTGTCCTTGGCCTTGGGCACGACACGGATATTGCCGAACCCGCCGCAATACGAATCGTGAACGCCCGCTGAACTTGCCCGCAACGCCTGAACCACTGAGGCTCGGGGGCGCGGCACCCTAGGTCTTCACAAACGTTTACGTCAACGCGGCACAATTGCCCGCATGGCGCGCGTATTGGTGGTGGACGACGAGCCTGCCGTCCGGCGGGCGCTCGAACGGGCCCTGAGGCTCGATCGCTATGACGTCGAGCTCGCCGGCGACGGCGAGGAGGCGCTCGATTCGCTCGCGAAGTCGCCGCCCGACGCGGTGATCCTCGACATCGGGATGCCCAAGCTGGATGGCCTCGAGGTCTGCCGCCGGATGCGCCAGGCGGGCGATCGGACCCCGATCCTGATGCTGACCGCGCGCGACGCGGTCGACGACCGGGTCGAAGGCCTCGACGTCGGCGCCGACGACTACCTGGTCAAGCCGTTCGCGCTCAGGGAGCTCCAGGCCCGGCTGCGAGCGCTCCTGCGCCGATCGGGCGAGGACACCGACGGCGAGATCCTCAGATACGCCGACCTCGTGCTCGACCCGGTCGCCCACGAGGTCCGCCGCGGCGATCGCGTGATCGAGCTGTCGAAGACCGAGTTCCTGCTGCTCGAGTTGTTCATGCGCCACCCCCGCCAGGTGCTGACTCGCTCCACGATCTTCGAGAACGTGTGGGGATACGACTTCGGTCCCACTTCCAACGCGCTGGGCGTGTACATGGGCTACCTGCGACGGAAGACGGAGGCGGGCGACGAGCCGCGTCTCCTGCACACGGTGAGAGGCGTCGGCTACGTGCTGCGCGACTGAGGGAGGTCGGGAGTGCCCCTGCGCCGCAGACTCGCCATAGCGTGCGCCTCGGCCGTCGCCCTGGCGATTCTGCTGGCGGCGATCGTCGTCTACGTGGTCGTCCGCTCGCAGCTGCTCGGGCAGGTTGACAGCGAGCTCCGGACCCAGGCGGGGCTCGTCTCGCAATCGCAGCTGCGGTGCGGCGGGAACCTGCCTTCCAGCGTCGGCGGCGGCGCCCCGATCTGGCAGGTGGTGACCACCAATGGGGTTGTCTTGCAGCGACGGCAACGTCACGCTGCCGATCGACTCCGGTGCCGCGTCGTTCGCCAGCCGGCAACGGCAGCGGCGGCGCCTACCTCCAGAACGTGAACGTCGGCGGCACCGTATTGCGCGTGTTCACCGTCCCGGTCACGGCCATGAATGGGTTCGGCACGGTACCGGCCGCCTTGCAGCTCGCCCGGCCGCTCGGTCCCCGTCCGACAACGTCCTCGCGGACCTGCGCCTGGTCCTGTTCCTGCTGTGCGCGGGCGGGATCGCGCTCGCCGCGTGCCTCGGGCGCCTGGCGGCAAGCCGCGTACTGGCGCCGCTCGCCGAGGTCGCCCAGACGGCGCAGCACATCACCGACACCGAGGACCTCACCAGCCGCATCCAGTACCACGCCGACGACGAGGTCGGCCGGCTCGCCGACCCGGTTCAACGCGATGATCGAGCGATTGCAGGGCTCACGCACCGCCCTCGACGAGTCGGTGCGCGCGCAGCGGCAGCTGGTGGCCGACGCGTCCCACGAGCTGCGAACCCCGATCACGAGCCTGCGCACCAACATAGAGGTATTGATGGCCGGCGACGCGCTCGCCGACGATGACCGCCACCGGCTGCTCGCCGACGTGCTCGAGCAGAGCGAGGAGCTGAGTGCGTTGATCGGAGACGTCATCGAGCTCGCCCGGGGCGACCTTCCGATCACCTCGGCCGAGGACGTCCGCCTCGATCGGGTCGTCGCCGAGTGCCTGACACGCGCGCGGCGCGACTTCCCCGATGTGCGGTTCGAGAGCTCGTTCGAGCCGGTGGCCGTCGACGGGATCCCCGAGCGTCTGGACCGCGCGATCAAAAACCTGCTCGACAACGCCGCCCACCATTCCGCGGCCGGCGGACTGGTCGAAGTGATCGTCGATCAGCGCGGGGTGCAGGTGCGCGACCACGGAACCGGCATCGAACAGGCGGACCTGCCGTACGTGTTCGACCGCTTCTTCCGGGGCGCCAACTCGCGACACCGGCAGGGCAGCGGACTAGGGCTTGCGATCGTCCGTCAGACGGCGGTGCAGCACGGCGGATCCGTCGAGGCGGCCAATGCTCCCGACGGGGGCGCGGTGTTCACCCTGCGCCTGCCGGCCGTGACCGAGAATCATCTCGATCACGCCGACGACGCAATACCCGGTCGCCGACCATCCGCTGCCGTTCAGGTAGCTGCCGGGCCCGTTTTGACCGGCTTGGCGATCCGCGCCTGGCGCGCGATCAGAAAGCGCCGGCGCAGAAACCACGCGCACGTCGCGAACACCGCAGCGACCGGAACCAGCAGCAGCGCGCGAATCGCCGGCGGCCCGACCGTCACCGCGATCAGGAACTCCACCGCCACCGCCGGGATCGCGGCGAGCAGGACCGTGTGGGAGCGATAACCCGAGAAGTGCTCGCGCGTGGTCACCTCGAGCACGCCGAGCAGGCAGATGACCACGCCGCCGATCAGCGCCACCCCGCCGTGGTTGATCACGCCGACGACGAGCACGACAGCGCCGACGAAGATCGCAATCTCGGCGACGGGGATCCCTCCGAACCGGCTCGGCGGCCGCTCGCCGTAGGCGCCGAGCGGACCGGCGCGCCGGCGCTCGGGCCGCGCCGGCTGGGTCGCCGCGCGGCGGGCCGACGTCGGCGCCGCAGCCTGGTCGCGGCGTGAGGACTGCGCAACCGGCGCCGCGTGAGGATTCCGGCGCTTTCGGGATCGCCGCTTGGATCTCTGGGACGCCACAGTTGGCGCGAGGATAATGCCTGCGCCGTGGGCGGCGTTAGGGTCGCTGCGCGACCTCGGGCGAGTTCGAAGCGTCCGCGAACTCGCGGAACAGCCCGGTGACGACGAACACGGTCTGCTCGGCGATGTCGACCGTGTTGTCGCCGACTCGTTCCAGGCAGCGAGCCACGAGGATCATGAACATCGCCCATTCGCGCAGCTCGAGGTTGTCTCCGACCTCGACCGCCCGCCGGAAGATCTCCCGGTTGAGCCGGTTGATCTCCATGTCCTGGCGGACGAGATCCTGCGCGAGCTCGACGTTACGGCCGGCGAACGCCTGCTTGGCCTGCGAGACCTGCGAGCGGGCGCAACGCCCCATCCGCTCGATCGCATCGAGGATGTCCTTGTCCTTGGGCGCCTCGTAGCCCGACAGCGGCACGAGCTTGGCGATGTTCACGCACTGATCGCCCATCCGCTCGACGCAGCGGATCACGTGCAGCAGCGCCGCGACGATCCGCAAATCGCCCGCCACCGGTGCCTGCCGGGCCAGCAGCGACAGGATTCCCTGATGGACCTCGAGGTACCGGCCGTCGATGCGGTCGTCGTCGGCGACGACCATGCCGGCCAGCTCCACGTCCTGATAGGAGATCGACTCCAGCGAGCGGTCAAGTTGCTGGATGACGAGGTCGAGACCGTCGAGCGCCTGGGCCTCGAGTGCGCGCAGGTTCTCGTGGAACTGGTGCCGTGTCTCTTGCATAAGGCGACCCCCTACCCGAACTTCCCGGTCACGTACCGTTCGGTCCGCTCGTCGCTCGGGTTGGTGAAGATCTTGTTGGTCTCGTCGTGCTCGATCACCTCGCCCTCGAGCATGAACACCGTCGAGTTGGCGACTCGCGCGGCCTGCTGCATGTTGTGGGTGACGATCACGATCGTGTAGCGCTCCTTGAGCTCGTCGATCAGCTCCTCGATCTTGAGCGTCGAGATCGGGTCGAGCGCCGAGGCGGGCTCGTCCATCAGGATCACCTCCGGTTCGACCGCGACCGTGCGCGCGATGCACAGGCGCTGCTGCTGTCCGCCGGACAATCCAATACCGGGCTCGTTCAGGCGGTCCTTCACCTCGTCCCAGAGGCCGACCGCCTGCAGAGATCGGTGCACCAGGTCCTTGAGGTCCTTGCTCTTGGTGCCGGTCAGTCGCAACCCGGCGGCGACGTTGTCGAAGATCGACATCGTCGGGAACGGATTCGGCTTCTGGAACACCATCCCGATCAGCCGCCGCACCGCGGTCACGTCGACGGTCGGGTCGTAGATGTCGAGCTCGTCGAGCATCACGTGGCCCTCGGCGCGCGCCCCGGGGATCTCCTCGTGCATCCGGTTGATGCAGCGGACCACTGTTGATTTCCCCGATCCCGAGGGGCCGATCAGCGCGGTCACCTCGTTCGCGGGGAAGTCGATCGTGATCCCCTTGATCGCGTGCTGAGCCCCGTAGTAGGCGTTCAGGTCGTCGATGCTGACCGCGTGACCGGACTTGTTTGCGGTCGCGGCCTTCGCGGCCTGCGGCGCCGGCTCCGCTCGCTCAGGCGGTGGCCCCCCAGCGGTGGACATGTCGGTTTGTTCCTTGCTTGTCGTGTCCGGCGGGATCATGCCATGCGGCTCCTTGAAGCGATCAATCGGGCGACGAGGTTCAGGACCAGGACGATTACCACCAGTGTCAGCGCAGTGCCCCACGCGATCGTCTGGATCGCCGCCCGCGGCGAGGTTATGTCGGTGTAGATCAGAAACGGCATCGTGTTCATCTGCGCGCTGAGGTTGAACGTCAGCGCGAACGCCGTCGAGACGGTGAACAGCAGCGGCGCGGTCTCGCCCATGCCGCGGGCGACGGCGAGCAGCGAGCCGGTGAGGAGGCCGGGCGCCGCCGTCGGCAGCACGACCCGGAACACCACGCGCCACCGTTGCGCGCCGAGCGCCAGCGCGGCCTCACGCAGGCTGCTCGGCACGAGCAGCAGCACGACTTCAGACGAGCGGATGACGATCGGAAGCATCAGCAGTGCGACCGCCACCGCGCCCTTCCAGGCCGCGAACCCGCTCCCCCCGAAGCGACCGACGACGAGCACGATGTAGATGAACAGTCCGAACATGATCGACGGCACACCCGTCATCACGTCGACGAAGTAGCGCACTGTGTTGGCGAACCACGACTGCTTCCCGTATTCCGTCAGGTAGAGGGCCACGCCGATCCCGATCGGGATCGAGATGAGCGTCGAGAGGAGGACGATCTCGAGCGAGCCGAGAATCGCGCTGCGGATCCCGCCCGGGCTGCCGAAGAAGCTGCCGGTGGGATCGGTGGTGAAGAAGCCGCTCTGGGTCCACGCGCTCAGCCCTTTGTGGAGGAGGTAGTAGATGATCAGGATCAGCGGGATCAGCGCGACGATCGTCGCGGCCAGCAGCGAGCCCCGCATCACCTTGTCCGTGCGCCGGCGCCGCCCCGATATCTGCCCGACGGTCGTGGCGCTCATGACTCGCTCGCCGGACCCGCGGTGATCGTCATGCCGGTCGCGCCCGTGCCCCTGGTGCCGTGCGAGCCTCGGGAGATGAACCAGCGCGCGATCATGTTCACGATCAGCGTGAGCACGAACAGCACCAGCCCGGCCGCGAACAGCGCCGAGGTGTGGACCCCCGTGGCCTCGCCGAACTCATTGGCGATCACCGCTGCCAGCGTGTAGCCCTGACTGAACAGATGGCTTCCGATCTTCGGCGCGCTTCCGATCACGAGCACGACGGCGATCGTCTCGCCGATGGCCCGCCCCATGCCGAGCATCGCCCCGCCGGTGATGCCGGGGCGCGAGTACGGAAGAACCGCCATGCGGATCATCTCCCACCTCGTCGCCCCCAGGGCCAGCGCCGCCTCCTTGTGCTCGGCGGGAACGGTCGCGATCACCTCTCGCGAGATCGCCGACACGATCGGGAGGATCATGATCGCGAGGATCAACCCGGCGATGAAGTAGTTGTAGAGCTCCGGGATGCCGCCGCCGATCCACGGGATGAACGAGAAGGTGCTCGCGAACCACTTCTCGGCGGGAAGCAGACGCGGCGCGAGCACGAACACGCCCCACAGCCCGTACACGACTGACGGGACGGCCGCGAGCAGGTCGACGAGGATCGTCAGCGAGCCGCGCAGCCGGCGCGGACAGAGCTCGTCGATGTAAACGGCGCTGGCGACGGCGATGGGCACGCCGATGATGAGCGCGATGATCGAAGTGACGATCGTGCCGAACAGGAGCGCACCACCGTGGTAGATGCTGCGCGAGACGTCCCAGTCGTTGCCGAAGACGAAGTTGATCCCATACGTGCTGAACACGTGGCCGGACTGGCCGACCAGGCGGATGAAGAAGTAGACGATCAGGATCAGGATGAGCGCGGCGAGCGCGCTCAGCCCCCATTTCAGGACCCGATCGGGAAGACGCCCAGCCGGCGACCGCTCGAGAGCCGAGCGGCCGCCGACGACAGTGGTGGCGCTTGCTTCCACCTACGCCTCTACGAGATGGCCGATCCGTTGCAGACCATCGTCGCCAGTTGCGTGTTGTCCTTTGCTGCGATCGCCGAGGGCACCGGCGCGTACGGGAGTTGGTTGGATCCCGCGCCGAGCGTCTGCTGGCCGGCCCCGAACGCGTAGGTGAGGAACTTCTTGAGCGCGGCGGCGGTGCCGGAGCCGGCGCCACCGTCCTTGCACGGGTCCTTGTAGGCGTCGAGGAACGTCTGCGACACGATCGGGTAGGCACCGGCGTTCGACGAGTTGATCGTCGAGATCCCGAGGTCTGGCGGAACCGTGATCCCGAGGAACGCGGCCGAGGTGTTGGGGATTGACGGCAGAACGTAGGAGCCGGCCGAGTTCTTGATCGCCGCGTAGGTGAACCCGTTCTCGAGCGCGTACGCCTGCTCGACGTAGCCGATCGCGCCGGCGGTCTGCTTGACCACGGCGGCGACGCCGGAGTTGCCCTTGCCGCCGGTCCCCGTCGGCCAGTTGACGTCCTTGCCCGCGCCGACTGACGACTTCCAGGCCGGGGCGACGTCCGACAGCCACGTCGTGAAGCCCTGGGTGGTGCCCGAGGAATCCGAGCGGTGGACGACGGTGATGTTGGTGCTCGGCAGGCTCATTCCTGGGTTCAGCGCCTTGATCGCGGGGTCGTTCCAGGTCTTGATCTGACCCTGGAAGATCTTCGCGACGGTCGCCCCGTCCAACTTCAACCCGCTCTTGACGCCGGACAGGTTGTAGGACACGGTGATCGCGCCCGCGGCGACCGGGAACTGGAGGACCGCCCCCTTCATCTTGGCCTTGTCGGACGGCTTCAGCGACGGGTCGCTGCCGGCGAAGTCAACCGTCGCCGAGGCCAGCTCGGTCTGGCCGGCGCCCGAGCCGACCGGGTTGAAGTTCACGGTCACCCCCTGGCCCTTGAGCGTCGATCCCCACTGCTGGTAGATCGGAGCCGCCAGCGTCGAGCCGGCGCCGTTGATGGTCCCGGAGCCGCCGCTGCTGCTCGAGCCGCTCGAGCTGGTCGATGCGGCGGCGGCGCCGCCGCTCGAGCCGGTGCTGCTGCTCTTGCTCGATCCACACGCCGCCACCGCGAGCGCGGCGGCGAGCGCCGTCGCGACCATTGCCATACGTCTTGGTTTCAAGATCACATCTCCTTCATTAGGTGTGCGCCAAGTCTTGGGGCAACGATCGGCTTCGATGTCATCCACTTGTGAACGGATCGTTGGCGTTCTGTGTCGGCTCGGCTGACAACCGGTAGCCAAAGCCGAAGTGGGTATGGATGAACCGCCACCCCGGGAGCGCCTCCTCCAACTTCACGCGCAGCTTCCGCACGTACACATCGACCGACCTGTCCCCCGCTCGCATGTCGCGGGCCCAGACGAGCCGAAACAGCTCCTCGCGCGGCATGATCCGGTCCGCGCGGCGCGCGAGCTCGGTCAGAAGCCGGAGCTCCCGGATCGAGAGCACGAGGGCGCGGCCGTTCGCGCGCGCCAGATGCTCCTCGGGGAGGATCTCGAGCGGACCAACCTCGATCACCTCACTGCTGGACCTGACGATCGCCGGCATGAATGCCGATGCTCGCGGCCGAGATCCGTCCGCGCGTTATCGAATCGTGACGACGATGTGAATAGGTTGTGACCAAGCCGCGCGAACGCCCCCGTTTCGGGGGACCCTTCGGCCGCCACGCGAGCGCGCGGTGACAGGCCGGGTCAGCGGCCCAGCGCGGCCGGTTCGGGTGGCGCCTCGAAGGCCCCGCGACTCACCTCGATCTCGTCCCCTTCGAGCTCGGGAGCGAATCTGTAGCCAACCCCGAAGTGCGTGTGGATGTAACTCCAGGACGGCGAGATGGCACGCAACTTCTGGCGGAGCTTGCGCACGAACACGTCGACCGAGCGGTCTCCGTGGGCCATGGCATACCCCCATACACGTTCGTAGATCTCCTCGCGGCGGAGCACGCGATCGGACTGGGCGAGCAGTTGCAGGATCTCGAACTCGCGCGCGGTGAGCTCGAGGCTCTGCTCGCCGACGTAGGCCTGGTAGAGGTCCGGCCGGATCGTGATCTCGCCGATCGTCGCGGCGACGTCGATCTGGGGCAGTTCCTGCCGGCGGTGCCGGCGGACGGCGGCCTCGATCACGCAGATCAACTCCTCGGGATGACACGGCTTCGTCATCCAGGCGTCGGCGCCGAGCCGCAGGCCCCGGACCCGCTGCGCCACCGACGAGGGGCCGGTGCAAACGATCACCGCCAGACCGGGCAGGCGCCCGCACACGCGCTCGAGGTAGTCCCAGCTGTCCGGGCCGATGATCGACAGGTCAAGCACGAGCGCGTTCAGCCGCATCGCGACGAGCGTCTCGACCGTCGCCGGGCTCGACAGGGCGCGGTGATCGCACCCGAGCGCCCCGAGACGGTTCGCGAGGACCTGCATGAAGCCCGGATCGCGGTCGACGACCGCTACCCGGAGGCGAGCTTGGGCACGCTGCGGAGCGGTTTGGGCGGCTGGCTGCGCCTCGCTGTTGTCACGCGACATCGGGATCACTGTAATCCACGGCGAGGCTGAAGACATGCCGGGATGCATCCTGATCACAGGATGTTTACACGCAAACAGCGGGTAAGCCGGCATCCCCGAGGGCCTGGCCGCGGGATCGCACCGTCGGGAGGCGGACGGCTGCCGGCGGGACCAGGGGCGGCCGGGCGGATCGGGCTGTCGCGGCGCCGGCCGTGGCGGGACCAGGGGCGGCCGGGCGGATCGGGCTGTCCGCCGGCGCCGGCCGTGGCGGGACCAGGGGCGGCCGGCCACCACGGAGGCCGGTCCGCGGCGGCGGGCCGCCCCCCAACGCGGTCCACTTCAGTCAGGCTGACCGCGAAGTTGAAGAGGTGATGAAGACCTGCCGACAACAGGGCTGGCGGGCGTATTCGTGCCGCTATCCTCCCCTCGAACGCGCCTCGGGCGCGCCCCCCTTACGAAGATGGCTTCTCGAACCAAGCAGAAGGAAGAGGCACGCGCGCGTCGCCTCGCCGAAGAGCGGGCCCGCGCCGAAAAAGCCCGTCGCGACCGGCGGTTGCGGACCATCGGCGCCATCGTGGTCGGAGCGATCATCGTCGTCGCCGCGCTGGTCATCATCAACAGCGGCGGCAACAAGGGCGGCATCAAGACGGGCACGGAAGCGACCGCCACCGTGAACCAGGTCGACCAGATGTACGCGGGCATCCCTCAATCCGGCTCCACGCTCGGGAACGCCAAGGCGCCGGTCACGATGACCTACTTCGGCGACTACGAGTGTCCGGTCTGCCAGGAGTTCACGCTCCAGGGCGGGTTCCCCCAGCTGGTCGCCAATGAGGTCCGCCAGGGGAAGGTGAAGGTCGTCTACAAGTCGTTCTGCACGGCCACGTGCAACGGCCCCAATCCGCAGATCTTCCCGACGCAGCAGGTCGCTGGGCTGGCCGCCGGCAAGCAGAACAAGTTCTGGCAGTACACCGAACTTTTCTACCGCGAGCAGGGCCAGGAGAACACCGGCTACGTAAACGAGAACTACCTGACCTCGCTCGCGCGACAGGTCACCGGGCTCAATCTGGCCACCTGGCAATCGGACCGGAACGACTCGGCGCTGACCGCGCAGGTCAACAGTGATCAGACCGCCGGCAAGAACATCGGCGTCAGCGGCACCCCGACGCTAATCTTCCAGGGACCCAAGGGCCAGGCGGCGGCCAACGCGGCCGTGCCCACCTACGCCCAGCTTCAGTCGGCGATAAAACAGGTCTCATGACCACCGCGGTCAGCACGGCGACGCCCCGGCGCGCGAGCGCCGACGGCAAGCTGCGGATCGCGATCGGCGTCCTGTCCCTGATTGGCATCGGAATCGGGACGTACCTGACCTACACCCATTACGCCAAGCTGAACGTGCTGTGCCTCTCCAGCGGCGGCTGCGAGACCGTCCAGCACTCGCGTTGGTCCAAGCTCGACGGCATCCCGGTGGCGACGCTCGGGCTCGCCGGCTACATCGGGATCTTCATCTCGGTCTGGATCCGCGGTGAGCTAGGGCGCGCAATGGGGTTCGGGCTCGCGCTCGTCGGGTTCCTGTTCAGCATGTACCTGACCTATCGCGAGGCGTTCACGATCCACGCCTACTGCCAGTGGTGCCTCGGCAGCGCGGTCATCATGACGTTGCTGGCGATCCTCACCACGATCCGGATGCTTCGCACCGATCCCGCCGCGCCGCCTCCAGCACCCAGGGGTAAACCCATGGATCGGGCGGAGCGCCGGCGCCAGATGGCAGCGCGCCGCTAGCCGCCGGCGCGCCCCGCCGCCATCGCGACTCGTCACCGGGTCCCGCGCCGGCGCGGCCCGCCACCACCGCGACTCGTCACCGGGTCCCGCGCCGGCGCGGCCCGCCAACACCCTCGGAAGCCGCCGCGCCCCGCCACCGCGCCCCCGCCACCCCGGGCCCGCAGTCCCGCTACACCGGAAATCAGGGCGCCTAACGTCACACTCGACGCGGCCCGGCTGCCGAGTGCGCACAACGGCCCGTATAGCGCGGCTTTCCGCACACTCGAGCGGAGCGGATGGTCGAGTGTGGAGAATTTCGGGCTAACCCACCAACCAACTCACTTACTCCCCACACCTGGCATCCATCTGATATATCAGGAGCGAGCGAGCGAACATGGCGGGCGCAGGCAACAACAAGCGAGTGGTCGTGATCGGCGCGGGGATCGTGGGCAACAGCCTCGCGTATCACCTGACGCGCCTGGGCGTCACCGACATCATGATGATCGACAAGGGCCCGCTGCCAAATCCCGGCGGCTCGACCGGGCACGCCTCGAACTTCATCTTCCCCGTCGATCACTCGAAGGAGATGACCTCGCTGACGCTCGAGAGCATGCGCCAGTACAAGGACCTCGGGGTGTTCATCGAGAGCGGTGGGATCGAGATCGCCCGCACCGAGGAGCGGATGCAGGAGCTCACGCGTCGCATCGTGTCCGCCAAGTCCTGGGGGATCGAGCCCGTCGAGCTGCTAACCCCGGCCCAGGTCAAGGACAAGGTCCCGTACATCGACGAGACGCTGATCCTCGGCGGCTTCTTCACGCCGGGCGCCGGCGTGGTCGACTCGCTCCGCGCCGGCACGATCATGCGCGAGCGCGCCCAGGCAGCCGGCATGACGGTGTCGGCCAACACCGAGGTCCTCGGAATCGATGTCGAGAATGGTCGCGCGACCCGCGTCCGGACAAACCGCGGCGACTTCGACGCGGAGCTCATCGTGATCGCCTGTGGCGCCTGGAGCCCGCGCATCGCCCGCATGGCCGGCGCCTCGATCCCGCTCACGCCGATGGTCCACCAGATGATCGACATCGGGCCGGTGCCGCGGTTCGCGAACACCACGGGCATGATCGAGTACCCGATCGTCCGCGACGTCGACACGAACATGTACGAGCGCCAGGAGGGGACCGGGCTCGAGATCGGGTCCTACGCCCACCGACCGATCACGCTCGACGCGGACGAGATCCCGAGCATCGAGGAGTCCGCGCTCAGCCCGACCGAGCTGCCGTTCACCCAGGAGGACTTCGACCCGCAGATGGAGCTCGCGCTCGAGCTCATGCCCGAGATCGTCGGCGACGAGAGCGTCGGCGTGAAGTACGCGATCAACGGCGTGCTGTCGGTCACCTATGACGGCATGCCGCTCCTCGGCGAGACCCCGGAAACCCGAGGTCTATGGTCCGCCGCCGCGATCTGGATCAAGGAGGGCCCGGGCGCCGGCAAGACCGTCGCCGAGCTGATCGTCCACGGCGAATCCGAGATCGACGTGTTCGAGTCCAACATCGCGCGCGCGTACTCATGCCAGAGGACCCGGACCCACATCGTCGCCCGCGCCTCCGAGGGCTTCAACAAGATGTACGGGATCGTCCATCCCGGCGAGCAGTGGGCCTCTGACCGGAACGTTCGCCTGTCCCCGTTCTACGAGCGCGAGCGCGCCCTGGAAGCCGTATTCATCGAAGGCGCGGGTTGGGAGCGGCCCCACTGGTACGAGTCCAACGCCGGACTGGTCGACGAGTACGGCGACAGAATCACGAGGCGCGAGGCCGAGTGGGAGTCGCGCTGGTGGTCGCCGATCATCAACGCCGAGCACCTCGCGATGCGCGATCGGGCGGCGATGATCGACCTCACGGCGTTCGCGATCTTCGATGTAATCGGGCCGGGCGCGCTCCAAACGGTCCAGCGAGTAGCCATGCGCCAGATGGACGTCCCAATCGGCCGCGTCGTCTACACCCCGCTGCTGACCCCGAGCGGCGGCTTCAAGCAGGACCTGACGATCATGCGCCTCGCGGACGACGTGTTCCGCGTCGTGACCGGTGGCGCGTACGGAATGTCGGACAAGAAGTGGTTCGCCGACCACCTCCCGGACGACGGATCGGCTCAGGTCCACGACCGGACCAGCGCATTCACCACGCTCGGCCTCTGGGGACCGAAAGCTCGCGACATCCTCAGCAGCGTCACCAGCGACGACGTCTCCCACGAAGGCATGCCGTTCGCGCGCTGCAAGACGATCGAGATCGGCCCGGTCAGGACACTGGCCTCCCGGATCTCTTACGTCGGCGACCTCGGCTGGGAGCTGTACGTTCCGATCGAGCAGGGCGCGCGGCTGTGGGACATCATCGCCGAGGCGGGCGTGCCGCACGGGATCATCCCCGCCGGGATCGGCGTGTACGGCACCACCGGCCGCCTCGAGAAGTGCTACCGGGCGTACGGCGCCGAGCTCGAGGGCGACTTCAACGTGGTCGAGGCCGGCATGGCGTGGGGCAAGGTCAAGGACCAGGATTTCATCGGCAAGGAGGCGCACCTGCGCCACCGCGACGAAGAACCCGCCGCGATCATGTGCACCCTCACCGTCGAGGACCACACGTCGAAGTCCGGCGCCAAGCGCTACATGCTCGGGCACGAGCCGATCCTCACCCGCGCCGGCGAGGCGATAACGGACCGCAAGGGCCGCCGCTCATACGTCACGAGCGCCGGAAGCGGGCCGTCGCTGGGCAAGTACATCCTGATGGGTTACCTCCCGCCCGAGCACGCAGTCACAGGAAACGAACTCGCGGTCGAGTACATGGGCGAGCGCTATCCGGTTACGGTCGTGACGAACGACTCGACCCCGGTGTTCGACCCCGACAACTCGCGCATCCGGGGTTGAGCCGATGAAGATCATCGTCTGCGTAAAGCGCGTGCCACTGACGGGAGGCAAGATCGTCCTGACCGATGACGAGCGCGCGATCTCCACGCGCCATCTCGGCTTCACCGTCAGCCCGCACGAGGAGTGTGGCGTCGAGGAAGCCGTGAGGCTGATCGAGCAGCACGGCGGCTCATCGGTCGTGCTCACCCTCGGCCCGCCCGAGGCCGAGGAGCAGCTCCGCGACATGATGGCGCTCGGGATCGATCGCGCCGTCCACCTGGTCACCGACGCATCAGAGGAGTGGGATCCGCAGGCGACCGCAAACGCGATCGTCGATGCGATCCGCGCAGAACCGGACTCCTGCGACCTGCTCCTGTTCGGCAATGAATCAGCCGACGCCGGCAACTACCAGGTCGCGATCCGCGTCGCCCATCAGCTCGGGCTGCCGGTCGTGACCGGAGTGAAAGGGATCACGAAAGAAGACGGGCAACTCCGCCTCGAGCAGGAGGTCGCGGGTGGGCGCGACGTCTATTTCGTCCCAACCCCCGCGGTCGTGACGGTGAAGGAAGGGCTCAACCTGCCGCGCTACCCATCGGTCCCCGGCCGCCTCCGCGCCAAGCGCAAGCCGCTCGAGAGCTCGACCCCGGTCCGCCCCGAGCCGAGGCTCGAGATGGTCAAGCTCACCCTCCCCCCCGGTTCGGGCAAGCAGGCCGAGGTGCTCGGCAACGGCGCCGGCGCTGCCCCCGCGGTCGTAACCGTCCTCCAAGAACTGGGGCTCCTGCAACCATGATCCTCGTCTTCGCCGAGCGCTCTGACGGTGAGCTGTACCAGCAGGCCCTGACCTTCGCGAAGGGCCTCGACTCCGGCGAGGTGCAAGCGGTCGGGATCGACGATCCCGCCGGCTACTCCCCCGACGGTTGGGGCACCGCTCTCGCGCAGGCGATCGGCGAGCGCGGGCCGACCGTCGTCGTCGGCCCTGGAACCGACCGCGGCAACGAGGTGCTCGCGCATGTCGCGGCGGGACTCGACCTGCCGATGGCTGCGAACTGCGTCTCCGCGACGCCGGGGGACCCGCTCACGCTGACCCGCGTGCGGTGGGGCGGGAGCCTGCTCGAGGAAGCGAGGCTGCACGGGACGCCGGCGCTGCTGACTCTCGCCCCGCATGCCGTGGGTGCGGACCCTGCAGCCGACACCGAGATCGAGCTGGTCGAGGCGCCCGCGATGGCGAACGTGCGAGTCTCCGAACACACCGTCACTGTCACCGCCGGCGTGTCGCTGGCCGACGCCGACGTGGTCGTGTCCGGTGGGCGCGGTGTCGGGTCCGCGGAGGGGTTCGCGGTGATCGAGGACCTGGCGGCGCTGCTCGGCGCCGCGGTCGGCTGCTCGCGCGCGGTCACGAGCGCCGGCTGGCGCGCCCACACCGATCAGGTCGGCCAGACCGGGACGAAGGTGTCGCCCTCGCTCTACATCGCCTGCGGGATCAGCGGCGCCACCCAGCACATGGCCGGCTGCAAGGGAGCCAAGAAGCTGATGGCGATCAACCCCGACAACGAGGCGTCGATCTTCGCGAGCGCCGACTACGCCGTGTTCGGGGACCTGCACGAGGTGGTCCCGGCGATCTCGGCCGAGATCCGCAGGACAAGGGGCGGCGGATAGCCTCGCTGATCTCAGCGCTCGCGCTCGCCGCCGCCCTCGGGGTAAGCGGCACGCTGTTCGCGACCCGCGTCCGCCTCCTCGCCGGTCTCGTGCGACGAGCGGCCCCGGCGACCCGCAAGGGAGACGTGCCGCGCCGCGCTCGCAACGAGGCCGAGATCGTGCTCGGGCAGCGCAAGCTGCTCCAGCGGCTCGGTCCGGGGCTGATGCACGCGTTCATCTTCTGGGGCTTCCTCGTGCTCGTCCCGACGATCCTGATCGCGATGATCGGGATCGTCGCCAAGGGCTCGACGCTCCCGTGGCTCGGCCACCAGGGCTGGTACGCGCTGCTGGTCGACATCTTCTGCGTGCTCGTGCTCGGCGGCGTGATCGCGGCGCTATGGATCCGCAAGGTGCAAAAGCCGAAACGGTTCGAGGGCAGCCACCTCGGCGAGGCCGACCTGATCCTCGCGCTGATCGCGACGATCGTGATCAGCCTCCTCCTGTGGCACGCGACTCGCATCGCGCTCCACCTGAACGAATGGCCGGCATCCTGGTCGCCGGTTTCCAACGCCCTTTCGCACCTGTTCGCCGACGACCAGACGACCAGGGTGCTCGAGCGCGTGTTCGTGTGGATCCACGTACTGACGATCCTGGGCTTCCTCGCCTACCTCCCGCGCTCGAAGCACCTCCACATCTTCGTCGCCGCGGTCAACGTGTGGTTCGGGCGCACGCGCGCCGGCGGCCGGCTCGAGCCGCTGAAGTTCGACGATCCCGACGTCCCGGAGGACGAGCTCCGGTTCGGGGCCGGCACCGCCCCCGACCTCACCTGGAAGCAGGTGCTCGACACGTTCTCGTGCACCGAGTGCGGACGCTGCCAGGACGCGTGCCCGGCGTTCGCGACCGGGAAGGTCCTCAGCCCCAAGCTCGTGATCATGGGGCTGCGCGACCTGGTACTCGCACAGGACACTGATACGTCGCTCGTCCCAACCGCCGTCCCCGCCGACATGGTCTGGGACTGCGTCACCTGCGGCGCGTGCGTACAGGCGTGCCCGGTCTCGATCGAGCACATCGATCACATCGTCGACCTCCGCCGGCACCTCGTGATGGTCGAGTCGAGCTTCCCGGCCGAGTCCGAGCCGATGCTCCGCGACGTCGAGCGCTCGTCGAACCCGTGGGGCAAGGCGCAGTCCGAGCGCGCCGACTGGGCGGCCGAGCTCGGCGTCAGGATTCTCGAACCGGGCGACCCCGCCCCCGAGTACCTGTACTGGGTCGGCTGCGCGTCCTCGTTCGACGAGCGCGCCCGCAGGACCGCCGAGGCGACCGCCAAGCTTCTGCAGAACGCCGGCCTCGACTTCGCGATCCTCGGCCCGCGCGAGAGCTGCACCGGCGACCCCGCCCGCCGGATCGGCAACGAGTACGTATTCCAGGCGTTCGCCGAGCAGAACGTCGAGACTCTCAACGACGCCGGGATAAGAAAGATCGTCACCGGTTGCCCGCACTGCTTCAACACGATCGGCAACGAGTACCCGGACTTCGGCGGCAACTACGAGGTGGTCCACCACTCCGAGCTCCTGTCGAAGCTCGTCCAGGACGGGCGGATCAAACCAGCGAATGACCGACGACGCGAGATCACGTACCACGACTCCTGCTACCTCGCGCGCCACAACGACGTGCTCGAGGCCCCGAGACAAATCGTGTCCGCCGTCGGGACCCCGGTCGAGATGCAGCGCTCGCGCAAGACCACGTTCTGCTGTGGCGCCGGCGGCGCGCACATGTGGATGGAGGAGCGGGCCAAGCCGATCAACGAGGAACGCGTCCGTGAGGCCGCCGCCACCGGCGCCGGCACGCTCGCGGTCGCCTGCCCGTTCTGCGCGGTGATGCTCGACGACGGCGTCCACAGCGCCGGCGCGGACCTGCGCGTCGTGGACGTGGCGACGCTGCTATCCGAGGCGATCGACGACGGCGGCTGATCGCTCCGCCGCCGGTTTCTCGACCAGCCCGGTGGCGATCAGCCGCTCGAGCTCCCGCTCGAGGCCCTCGTCGCCGACCTCACGAACCTCGAGAGGCAATCCGAGCCGCGCCGCCGCGCGCTCCGCCGCCGCGCGCGTCGCCGGCGTCGCCCGCTGCGCGAGCCACAACACGCGCGTGTAATTGCCGAAGTACTCGTCGCGCAGCTCCGGATACCGATCCAGGCCAAGCTCCCGCCACACCGTGTGCTCGAACGTCCGGGCCAGGAAGTCGGTCAGGAAGTACGTGCCCGGCTCCTCGTCGAGCGCCGCCTGGACCTCGGACCGCGCGAACACGTCGTAGCAGTGCTCTCCTGACAGGCGCGGCAATCCGTCGAGCGCGCCGTACGTACCGCAGTCGCTGTACGCGACGGCCACGACATCGTGGTCCCCGGACAGCGCCGCGACCGCATCGCCGATGCACTCCGGATGGTTGTGCAGCAGCGCCGGCACCGGGATCACCTTCAGGTCCCAGCCGCGACGCTTGGCGATCCGCCGCACGTCGAGCGCCAGTGCCCCGCAGGCGACAACCGCGGGCTGTCTCATCCCGGGAACGCGAGCTGATCGACGAACATGTCGTTGAAGTCCGGACGTCCCGACAGCTCGACGTACTCGACCTCGCGCAGAATCGAGTACGCCTCGGCCCGCTCGCGCACCGACAGCGCCGCGATCTTCGCGCCCTCCCCCGCGACGTTGCCGGCCGACACGATCCGCGGCAGCGCGATCGCCGGCACCAACCCGATCCGAACCGCACTAAGAGGCGTCAGATAGGCCCCGAAGCTGCCCGCGAGCAGCACCTGGCTCACGTCGGCGACCGAAAGCCCTAGCTGATTCATCAGGATGCTCCACCCGGTGGCGATCGAGGCCTTGGCGAACTGGAGCTCGCGCACGTCGCGCTGCGAGAGGAACACGGACGACTCGGGATCAGACCCGCCGCGCCAGTCGAGCACGAACACCCGCTCCTTGCCGATCTTGGTGAGCCGGTCCACCAGGCCCGGGTGCGACACCGCCGCGTCCTCATCCGGGATGAACCGCCCCGAGTGGTCGAGCAACCCGCAGTGGACCAGCTCGGCGACGGCGTCGACCAGCCCCGATCCGCAGATCCCGACCGGGTCGACGTCCCCGATCAGGTCGAGGGCGACCCCGTCGGACGCGGAGATCTTCACGCCCTCGATCGCCCCCTCCGACGCGCGCATCCCGCACCGGATCTGCGCCGCTTCGAACGCCGGCCCGGCCGGCGCCGCGGTCGCGACCACGCGCTCGTGCGAGCCGAGCGCGATCTCGCTATTGGTGCCGACGTCGATGAACAACCGCACGCGACGGTCCCGCGTCAGCCCGGTCGCGAGCAACCCCGCGACGATGTCCCCTCCAACGTAGGCGCCCAGAGAAGGGAACACGAACGCGGGCGCGCGCGGGTGCACGTCGACCCCGAAGTCGCGCGCGAGCACCTCTCCGAACGAGTGGGTCGAGACCACGAACGGCGCCATCGACAGTGGCTCGGGGTCGATCCCGAGCGCCAGGTGCATCATCGTCACGTTGCCGCACACGGTGATCTCGTACACCTCGCTCGGCTCGACCGCCCCCTCCAAGCAGACCTCGTCGACGAGCGAGGCAAGCGTCTCGTGGACGCGCGACCGCAGCGCCTCGAGCGCGTCGGAATCCATCATCGTCGCCGAGATCCGCGTGATCACGTCGGCCCCGTAGGGCTGCTGGCGATTCAGCATCGAGCGCACCGAGACCGGCTGACCGCTCTCGAGATCGAGCAGCGTCGCCACGACCGTCGTCGTCCCGAGGTCGAACGCGATCGCGAACCGCCGCGCGGTGCTGTCGCCCGGCTCCAACCCGATCAGCTCCTGATCGGCCACCACCGCGGTGACGTCGAAGCCGGACCCCCGCAAGACCGAACCCAGCGACCGCAGCACCTCGATCGACGCGTGCGGCTCGAGGTCGTCGAGCTCGTCGAGCACCCGCTGGAGGTCCGAGCGCTGGTCCTCCATCGTCGGCTCGTCCAGAACCAGGTGGCGCTTCTGCACCGCCGGGCGGAGGATGACGTGCCGCCCGACTCCGGCCAGCGCCGCCTTGGGCCTGGTCTGGAGCGGGGGCACCTCGACCACCAGGTCTCCGCGAGCGCCTGCCCGGCACGCCAGCCGCCACCCCTCGCGCAGCTCGTCGGTCGTGAACGCCCGCGGGTCCAACGGCCCTACGGGAACGTCCCCGGACACGATCCGCACGCGGCACTTCTTGCACGTCCCGTGACCGCCGCATGTCGAGTCGATCGCGATCCCGTTCCAGCTCGCGGCGTCGAACACCGGCGTGCCGCTCGGGACGCGGACCTCCGCGCCCTCAGGCAAGAACCGCAATCGGACGCGCTGGGCGCCGTCGTCGGGGGCCGGCGGCATCTCCTGCGCGAGCTCGAGCCTCCGGCGCTGAGGCGAGGGCCCGCTCACGGCACGGGCGCCTCCTGGGCGAGCGTCGCCTGGCGCGCCCGGTGCGCCGCGATCCAGCTCGCGCCCCACTCGTCGTGGCCGAGCAGCAGGTCGGACGCGCGGACCGCGTCGACGCACACCTCTGAGGCCGACATGATCGCGCTGGTGAGCCCCGCCGCCATCGCCATCGGCAGGAACGCAGCGTTCAGGACGAGCCGCTGGGGCAGCCCGAACGAGACGTTCGAGGCCCCGAGGCACATGTTCACGCCGAGCTCGTCGCGAATCATGCTGATCGTGGCGAGCGTGGTCCGCACCGCCGACGGGTCCGCCCCAACGGTCATCGCCAGCGGGTCGATCACGATGTCATCGCGTGCGATCCCGTAGTCGGCCGCGACGGAGATGATCTTCCGCGCGCACTCGAGCCGCTTCTCCGGCGTCTCCGGAATCCCGGTCTCGTCGTTGGCGAGCCCGATCACGGCAGCATCGTGCCGCGCCACCAGCGGCAGGATCTCCGACAGCCGGTCGTCCTCCGCGGTCACCGAGTTGACCAGCGCCCGCCCTTCGTACACCGACAGCCCCGCCTCCAAAGCCTCGATCACCGACGAATCGATGCAGATCGGCGCGTCGACCGCCTCCTGGACGGTCCGCAGCATCGTCCCCAGCAGCTCGGCCTCGTCGACGAGCGGAATGCCGGCGTTGACGTCGAGCATGTCCGCGCCTGCCTCGACCTGCGCCACGGCGTCGTGGGTCACGGTCGACAGCTCGCCGGCGCGCAGGTGCTCGGCGAACTTCTTGCGGCCGGTCGGGTTGATCCGCTCGCCGATGATGCAGAACGGCCGGTCGCGGCCGATCGTCACGGTCCTGGACTGCGAGCGCAGCACGGTCTGCACCGGAGCAAGAGCGCTCATACGAGCACCTTCTCGCGCCGGAGTTCGATCAGCTCTTTCGCCTTCTTCACGGCCGACGACGCGTCCGCCGAGTAGCCGTCGGCGCCGACCGCGTCGGCGTACTCCTGGGTGACCGGAGCGCCGCCGACCATCACGATCACCCGGTCGCGCAACCCCGCCTTCTCGAGCGCATTGATGTTCGCCTTGAACATCGGCATCGTCGTTGTGAGGAACGCCGAGAACCCGACGATGTCCGGGTTGTGCTCCTCGATCTGCTCGATGAACTTCTCGGGCGGTACGTTGACGCCGAGGTCGATCACCTGGAACCCGGCCCCCTCGAGCATGATGTTGCAGAGGTTCTTGCCGATGTCGTGAACGTCCCCCTTGACCGTGCCCATCAGGAACGTGCCGACCTGCGCGGAGCCGGTGTCGGCCAGCAGCGGCCGGAGGATGTCGAGCGCGCCCTGCATCGCCCGCGCCGCGATCAGCATCTCGGGGACGAAGAAGTCGCCGCGCTCGAACCGTGCGCCGACTTCCTCGAGCGACGGGATCAGCGCGTCGTACAGCATCCGGTCGGGTTCGAGCCCTTGCTCCAGGCCATCCTCCACGCCGTGTCTGACCGCCGGCGCATTCCCGACCAGCGTCTCGTCATACAACAGCTGGAGGATCTCTTCATCCGTCACGCCGCTCGTTCTCCTTGGTCGCGATGGCCGAGGCGCCGGCTCAGCCCGCGCGCCTCGCTGGTCAAAATCGGATTCAGCTCCTCGATCCGCGCCGGCGTCATTCGCAGCGTCGGTCCCGAGATGCTGAGCGCCGCGATCACCTCGCCCCGGGCGCCGCGCACCGGTGCCGCCATCGCGGCCAGCCCGATCTCGAGCTCGTCGATCGAGGTCGCGTAGTCATCCCGTCGAACCGCCTGGAGCTCGCCGATCGTCGCCACGGCCGCGTCTACCGGCGCGCGGCCGAACGCCGCGAACACCTTGCCATTGGCCGAATGCTCATAACCCACCGAGCGGCCGAGCCACTGTCCCGCCCCCAGGAAGTGCCGGCTGTCCACCTGAGCGATGTGCTCGACGCCCTCGAGCCCGGCCACGGCCAGGTTGATCGTCTCTCCGGTGGCTTCGGAGAGCGCGTCGAGCGCCGGCTTGGACAACTCGACGATGTTGCGCTCGAGCATGCTCCGCTCGGCCACTCGCAGGATCGCCGGTCCCGGTCGCAGGCGCCCGCGCTCGCCGTCCTGCTCGATCAGCCCGCGTCGCTCGAGCGCGCTCACGAGCCGCGACGCGGTGCTCTTGGGGAGCCCGGCGGCCGACGCGAGCTCTCCCAACGCCACCGGCTCCTCGCTCTCGAGCACGCGCACCAGCAGATCGGCGCCGCGGTCGATCGCGGCGGTGCCATGGGCCGGAGGCGCGCCAACTTGGAACTGTTGTTCCACGCGCTATAGATTACGGATTGAAGTCGCCAGGTCAACCCCCGGCTGGGGGGCCCGTCGACCAAGTCCCACCCCGACGCGAGGAGCCCGCCGTGTTCGTCAACACCATGCCCCGCTACGAGATCCTCAGCGAAGACGCGATGGCCGTGATCGATCGCGGTTGGAGGCGGCTCGTGTCCGAGATCGGGATCGAGTTCCTGCTCCCGGAGGCGGTCGACTTACTGGCGAGGGCCGGCCAGATCGTCGAGGACGAGAATCGCGTCCGCTTCGACCCGGAGTTCATCCTCGAACAGGTCGCCAACGCGCCGCGCGAGTTCGAGCTCCAGGCCCGCAACCCCGCGAACACCGCGCACATCGGCGGCGACCACATGGTGTTCGCCCCGGTGTACGGCTGCCCGTTCATCCGCGAGGGCGACGTTCGCCGGGACGCGAAGATGGCCGACTTCGAGAACCTGGTCAAGCTGTCCCAGGCCTTCCCTGAGCTCGACTCGCCCGGCGGCACGATCTGCGAGCCCGAGGACCGGCCGCTGGACTCGCGCCACCTCGACATGGTGTTCGCTCTCCAGACCCTGAGCGACAAGCCCTACATGGGCTCGGTCACCAGCGGCCCTAACGCGGCGGACACGGTTCAAATGGGCGAGATCCTGTTCGGGGGCCGTGAGACGATCGAGCGAGCGCCGGTCTCGATCAGCCTCATCAACGTCAACTCCCCGCTCCGCTACGACGACCGCATGCTGGCCGCGATGTTCGAGTACGTCAAGGCAAACCAGGCCGTGGTCATCACCCCGTTCCTGTTGATGGGCGCGATGTCGCCGGTGTCGTTGCCGGCGACGCTCGTCCAGCAGGTCGCCGAGGCGCTCGCCGGGATCGCGCTCGCGCAGCTGATCCGCCCCGGGTGCCCCGTGGTGTTCGGATCCTTTCTGAGTAACACCGATATGCAGTCGGGCTCGCCCTCGTTCGGCACCCCCGAGTCCGGCATCGGCGTCCTCTGCACCGGTCAGATCGCCAGACGCTTCAACCTCCCCTGGCGGGGCGGCGGCGGCCTCAACGCGTCCCAGACCGTCGACGCCCAGGCCGCGTATGAGTCGCTGATGACGCTCCTGCCGACGTTCCTGGCCGGCACGAACTTCGTCATGCACTCGGCCGGCTGGCTCGAGGGCGGGCTCGTGTCCTGCTACGAGAAGTTCATCGTCGACGTCGAGCTCCTGCGCGAGCTCCGCCACGAGTTCACGCCGCTCGAGATCGACGAGGGGTCGCTGGCCTTCGACGCCCACACCGAGGTCGGGCCGGGCGGGCACTTCCTCGGCGCCGCCCACACGCTCGAGCGGTTCCGCGAGTGCTTCTACCGGCCGCTCCTCTCCTCGACCGAGAACTTCGACCGGTGGTCCAAGCGCGGCGCCAGGGACACGACGGCCCGCGCCGGCGAGATCTGGCGCTCGACGCTCGAAAGCTACGAGGCGCCGCCGCTCGACGACGCGATTCGCGCCGAGCTCGAGGAGTTCGTCGTGCGCCGGCGGGTCGAGCTGGGCGATTAGTACCGTCACCCAATCTTGAACCCGCGCGAGCTCCGGCTGCTGTTCCTGGTAGCCGGAGCGATCGTCTTCGTCGACACGATGTTCTACGCCGCGGTGGCGCCGCTGCTGCCGTCGCTGTCGCGCGAGCTGCACCTCTCGAAGGCATCCGCGGGCGTGCTGACCGCCGGATACGCGATCGGGACGCTCATCGGCGCGATCCCGGGCGGCCTGCTGGCCGAGCGAGCCGGCCCTCGCATCACGCTGTACACCGGCCTCGCCCTGATGGCCGCATCGAGCCTGGCCTTCGGCCTCGTCGACAACATCGTCCTGCTCGACGCGGCGCGCGTCGTCCAGGGATTCGGGGGCGCGTGCACGTGGGCGGGCGCCCTCGCCTGGCTGGTCGCCGAGGTCCCGGTCCAGCGCCGCGGGAGCGCGATCGGTGGGGCGCTGGCGGCCGGAATCGGAGGTGCCCTGTTCGGCCCGGTGATCGGCACGCTGGCCCACGCGCTCGGACGTGCGAGCGTGTTTTCCGCAGTGGTGGTCGTCGCCGCGGTCCTCGCGGTCGCGGTCGCGAGCCTGCCCTCTCCCTCGCCGCTTCCCCGTGAATACGGACGGACACGCCTGCTCGATCAGCTCCGCCGGCCGGTGATCGCTTTGAGCATGTGGCTGGTCGCGCTACCCGCGATCGCGTCGGGGACGATGAACGTGCTCGGGCCGCTCCGGCTCGCGGCGCTCGGTGCGGGCGCGGCCGGCATTGGCGCTACGTTCCTGATCGCCGCCGGGGTCGAGGCCGCGATGAGCCCGGCCGTCGGGCACGTGTCGGACCGGCGCGGCAGGATGCTCCCGCTCCGCGCCGGCCTTGCGGTGACTGCCGTCGCGCTGCTGTTCTTCACCGTCCCGGAAAGCGCGGTTCTGCTGGCCGTGGTGATCGTGCTCGAGACGGTCGGCCTGGGCACGTTCTGGGCGCCGGCAATGGCGATGCTGTCGGACGCGGCCGACTCGTACGGCGTCAGCCAGGGCTACGCGATGGCGTTGATCAACCTGGCCTGGGCGTCCGGCCAGATCCTCGGCGCGGGCGGGGGCGGCGCCCTTGCAAAGGCCACCGGCGACGCCGTGCCGTTCGTGATCTCGGCCGCCCTGTGCGCGGGGACGCTCGGCTTGATGGTGGTTCGCCCGGTCCGCACCGCGCTCCCGCGTTAGGCGATCGACGGCTTGGCGGCGCGGCCCGTCATCTATACACTCCACCTGGCCGATGACTGATATATCAGTCGTCCCGACCCGCCGTGCTGCGCCGCGCGGTCTGCTCGCCGACCGCGCCTACCGAGAGCTGCGCGACCGCCTCGTCACGCTGCGGATCGCGCCGGGGGCTCCGATCGACGAGGACCTGATCGGCCGCGAGCTCGAGATGGGCCGCACGCCGGTCCGGGAGGCGATCAAGCGGCTCGCGCTCGAGAACCTCGTGACGGTATTTCCGAGGCGCGGCACGTTCGCCTCGGAGATCAACATCACCGATCTCGCCCACATTTCCGACGTGCGCGCCCAGCTCGAAAGCCACGCTGCATACCGGGCGGCGGAGCGGATCACCGATGCCCAACGGGAGGAGCTCTCAGGGCTGTTCGACGAGCTACAGGCGAGCCGCGGCACTGACGACCTCGAGTCGCTGATGGAGCTCGACGCGCGCGTGCATCGGTTCATCTACCAGTGCGCCGCCAACCCGTTCCTCGAGGAGACGCTCGGTCGCTACTTCAACCTGTCGCTGCGGATCTGGTACCTGGTGATCGACCGGCTGCCGCACCTGTTCGCGCGCGTCCACGAGCACCAGGACGTCCTGCTCGCGATCTCCGCGGGCGAGGCGGGCCGGGCGCGGGACATCCTCGCGGCACACATCGCGACGTTCGAGCGCGAGATCCGCGCGGTGCTCTGAACGGCGCGCCGCTCTCCGGTCGGCGCTCAGGGCCGCCGCGTGTGCGGCGACAGCACGACCGTCTGCAACTCGGTGAATGACTGCATGACGTGCGAGCCGCCGACCCGGCCGATCCCGCTGTCGGTCCCGCCGCGGCCGCCGAACGGGAGATGCGCCTCCCAGTAGTTGCTCGACTCGTTGATGTTGACCCAGCCGGTGTGAACCCGGTCGGCGAACTCGAGTCCGTCCTGGAGGTTCCCGGTGAAGATCGCCGCGAGCAGGCCGTAGGGCGAGGCGTTGGTGAGGTTGATCGCGTGCTCCAGCGAGTCGATCGCGACCACCGGGGCGACCGGGCCGAACGTCTCCTCGACCGCGACGCGGGCGTCGGCCGGCACGTCGGTCAGGATCGTCGGCTGCCAGTAGAGCGAGGTCGCGAAGCCGTCGGCGCGCTCACCGCCGCTGACCACGCTCGCGCCGCGCGCCACCGCGTCGCCGACATGCTCGTCCATCTTCACCGCCACCGGCTCGTTGTTGACCGGGCCCATCGTGGTCGCGTCGTCGAACGGGTCGCCGAGCAGGATCCGCTCGGTCACGCGGCGCGCCAGCAGCTCGACGAACTCGTCGCGCGCAGCGCGGTGGACGAGAATCCGCTCACCGGCGGTGCAGCTCTGACCGGCGCATAGGTAGCACGCGGTCAGCGTCGCGTCGACGGCCGCTTCGACGTCGGCATCGTCCATCACGACCAGCGGGCCGTTGCCGCCCATCTCGAGCAGCGCCGCCTTGCCGGCGGCCGCCTGGGCCACGAGCCGCCCGGTCGCGGTCGACCCGATGAACGCGACGCCGTTGGTCCCGGGGTTGCGGGCGATCTCGTCGCCGACCACCGGGCCGGGCCCGGTGACGAGGTTGAACACGCCCGGCGGCAGGTCGGCATCGGCGATGCATTCCGCCAGGGCCACCGCGCACACCGCGGTCGACGGCGCCGGCGTCCACACCACCGCGTTGCCGCACGCGAGCGCCGGCGCGATCAATTCGGCCGGCATCGTGTACGGCCAGTTCCACGGGCTGATCACGCCGACGACGCCGCGCGGGCGGCGCGTGAGCATCACCCGCTTGCCCGGCGAGAATGAGTTCGGGAGCTCGCCTCCGAGGCGCTTGGCGTCCTCGGCGGCCATCCGCCAGTACTCGACGAGCTCGTCGACCTCGTCGAACGCCTCGGCGCGCAGCGGCTTGCCCTGATCGAGCGTGAGCGTACGGGCCAGGCCGTCGCGACGGGCCTCGATCAGATCGCCGATCGCGTGCATCTTGGCCGCGCGCTCGAACGCGGTCAGTCGCGCCCAGCCGTCCGCGGCGGCGCCGGCCGCGTCGATCGCGCGGATGGCGTCGTCACGGTCGCCCTGCGGAACGGTCGCGATCAGCTCACCGGTCGCGGGACTGGTGGCCTCGAACGTCTCGCCACTGGAGCTCGGCTGCCAGCTGCCGCCGACGAACATCTTTTGCAGCGGTTTGCGTCGCCATGAATCCCTCGGGGGCCCGGGCCCCGGTCGCGTTGACACAGTTCGACAACTGATATATAACCGCCCGATCAGGCTCGGGTCAATGGATTCGGCGGGTGCGCTCAGGCCCCAGGCACGGCACAGGCCGTGGTGTTCGATGGTCGCGCGACACGGCGCCGACCGGGGAGGTTGATCGATGGCAGCTGTAGGAGAAGCTCCGCAGGCGGAGCGGCGTCTCGTCGGACAGCAACGAGCTCGCAGGCTTCGGCTACAAGCAGGAACTGGATCGTTCACTGGGGAGCTTTTCCGCGTTTGCGGCGGGGTTCAGCTACATCTCGATCCTGACCGGCGTCACCGCGCTGTTCGCGACCGGCTACGTCAACGCCGGACCTGGCGTGTGGTGGACGTGGCCGGTTGTGGTCGGCGGCCAGATCCTAGTCGCGCTGTGCTTCATGGAGATGGCCGGGCAGTATCCGATCGCCGGCTCGGTCTACCAGTGGTCGAAACAGATCAGCAGCGGCTACACGTCGTGGATGACCGGTTGGATCTACATCGTCGGGGCGATCGTCACGATCGCCGCCGTAGCGGTCGACTGGCAGGTCGTCCTTCCCCAGATCACCACCGGCCTCCAGTTCTTCGGCTCGTCCGCGGACGCGGGGGCCACGATAACGAAAGGGGGAGCCCAGAACGCCCTCCTGCTGGGAACGATCCTCGTGGCGATCACCACCATCATCAACATGCTCGGCGTCAAGCTGATGTCGCGGATCAACAACGTCGGCGTCGCCGCCGAGCTGATCGGCTCGACGATCCTCGTCATCCTGCTGCTGGTCAACGCGCACCACGGGCCGCAGATCATCTTCCACTCCTACGGCTTCGGCGCCGGCCATCCGTGGGGCTACTTCGGAGCGCTGCTCGTCGGCGGCCTGCTGAGCGCGTACGTGATGTACGGGTTCGACACCGCCGGGACGCTCGCCGAGGAGACCAACAACCCGCGCAAGCACGCGCCGCCTGCGATCATTCGCGCGATCGCGGCGGCCGCCGTGATCGGAGGTCTCGTGATCCTGTTCGCGTCGATGGCGAACAAGCACATCCTCGACAAGAACGTCGGACTTCTCGGCCTTCCATACGTGATGAAGCAGGCGTTCGGAAACACAACCGGGAACATCTTCCTGGCCGACTGCGCGCTCGCGATTTTCGTCTGCTGCCTCGCCGTTCAGACGGCGACGATCCGGATGCTGTTCTCGATGTCCCGCGACAACCAATTGCCGTTCGGTTCGCAGGTCGCGCGCGTGTCCGGACACCGGAAGGTGCCCGTCGTACCGGCGCTCGCGACCGGCATCCTCGCGATCGCGCTGCTGGCGATCAACGTCGGCAATCAGAGCGCCTTCCTGGTGATCACCGGGATCGCGATCATCATGTTCTACATGGCCTACCTCGGGGTGACCGTGCCGATGCTGGTTAAGCGCCTGCGGGGCGAATGGCCCAAACCCGATCACGGCCCGTACTTCTCGCTCGGGCGCTGGGGACTGCCCGTGAACATCGCGGCCGTGATCTACGGCACGCTTGTGGCGATCAACATCGCGTGGCCGCGCAACGCGGTTTACAACTATGTCGGGCACCCGCACTGGTACTTCCAGTGGGCGCCCGTGCTGTTCATCGGCGCCGTAGTGATCATCGGCACCGTCTACTACTTCACAGTGCAGGTGAAGAAGGGCAGCGACGTGCTCGAGGAGCACCGGGCCGACGTGCCGGAGCTCGACCACCTGCCCGCGATGGGAGAGATGGCGCCATGATCGATGCGGGCGAGTTCGACTACGTGATCGCCGGCGGCGGGACCGCGGGCTGCGTCGTCGCGGCTCGCCTGTCCGAGGACCCGTCCGTCACGCGTCTGCCTGCTCGAGGCCGGTCCCGTCGGACGTCGACGACCCGCGGATCCTGCGCCTCGAGGACTGGATGTACCTGCTCGACTCGGGCTACGACTGGGATTATTTGATCGAGCCCCAGACGCGCGGGAACAGTTTCCTGCGTCATGCCCGGGCCAAGGTGCTCGGGGGCTGCTCGTCGCACAACTCCTGCATCGCGTTCTGGACGCCGAAGGAGGATCTCGACGAGTGGGCAGCGATGGGGTGCGAAGGCTGGAGCTCGGCCGACTGCTGGCCGCTGATCCAGCGGCTGGAGACCAACGACGGTCCCGGCGACCACCACGGCCGCGACGGCCCGGTCAACATCCGCACGGTCCCGCCACGACGATCCGTGCGGCGTCGCGGTGCTCGAGGCGGCCGCGCAGGCGGGGCTGCCGACGTCCCGCTTCAACGAGGGCCACACCGTGACCAACGGCGCGGGCTGGTTCCAGATCAACTCGTCGGCCGACAACACGCGGATGTCGTCCTCGCACGCGTACCTGCACCCGATCATCGGGTCGCGGCCGAACCTCGAGATCCGTGTGGGCTGCTGGGTCAAGCGGGTGGCGCTTGATGATGGCCGGGCGAGCGCGGTCGAGTACCTCACGCCCGACCTGCTCACCCAGGCCTCGGTGAGGGCGAGGCGGGAGGTCATCTTGAGCGCCGGCGCGATCGACACGCCGAAGCTGCTGATGCTGTCGGGCATCGGCCCCGGCGAGCACCTGCACGAGTTCGGGATCGAGACGCTGGTCCACTCGCCCGGCGTCGGCGCCAACCTCGACGACCACGTCGAGGGGATCGTGCAGTGGGACGCGAAGAAGCCGATGATCCGCACCTCGACGCAGTGGTGGGAGATCGGGTTGTTCTCGACCTCCGAGGAAGGCCTCGACCGCCCCGACCTGATGATGCATTACGGGTCGGTGCCGTTCGACATGAACACCGCGCGCTGGGGCTACCCGACGACCGAGAACGGCTTCTGCCTGACGCCGAACGTGTGCCGCGGCCGCTCGCGGGGCACGGTGCGGCTGCGCTCGTCCGACTACCGGGATCGGGCACGCGTCGATCCGCGCTATTTCACCGACGCCGACGGGCACGACGAGCGCGTGATGGCGTACGGGATGCGGCTGGCGCGAAAGATCGTCTCGCAGCCGGCGATGGCCGAGTGGGCGGGAGCCGAGCTCGCGCCCGGTCCGGAGGCCCAGACCGACGACGAGCTCGTCGACTACATGCACAAGACCCACAACACGGTCTACCACCCGGCATGTAGCTGCCACATGGGCCCCGACTCGGACCCGCTGGCGGTCGTCGACTCGCGCCTGCGAGTGCGCGGCGTGCGCTCGCTGCGGATCGCGGACGGCTCGATCCTCCCGTTCCTGCCGGCGATCAACCCGTGCATCACGACGATGATGATCGGCGAGAAGTGCGCCGACATGCTCAAGGAGGACGCTGGGCGCAGCGCCGAACACGCCGCGCCGGCGGCCGTCGGTTAGCAGTCGTAGTGGTCGTAATGGTCGGCTAAGGTCCCGGGCATGAGCGCCACCGCGGCGCCCGAGGTAACGAGCTTTCTCCGCGAGCATCCACCGTTCGACGCGCTCGATGCCGACGAGGTCGAGCGCGTGGCCTCGGCGGCCGAGGTCGAGTTCCATCAAGCCGGAGCGACGATCTTCTCCCAGGGCGCCGAGCCGGTCGCGCACCTGCGCGTCGTGCGCGCCGGCGCGGTCGAGATGGTATTCGACGGCCGCGTGCTCGACCTGCTGGGCGAGGGCGAGTGCTTCGGCCACGCCTCGATGCTGTCCGGGCTCCCGACCGGGTTCGAGGCCCGCGCCGGCGAGGACACGGTCTGCTACCGGATCCCCGCCGAGGTCGCGCAGGAGCCGTTGTCCCGCCCGGCCGGCCTTCGGTTCGTCGCCCGCTCGCTGCTCGAGCCGTGGGCCGAGGGTGCCGGCGCTGTGCGCACCGAGCCCGGCAGCGACCCCCCGCTTCAGCCGGTCGGCGCTCTGATCCGCAGCGATCCGGTCGTCTGCCGCCCCGACACCGCAATCCGCGACGCGGCCGCGCTGATGACCGCGGCCCATTCGACATCCGCCGTCGTGCACCTCGGCGACGGCTCGTTGGGCATCCTCACCGACAGCGATCTGCGCACGCGAGTCGTCGCGAGCGGCCTGAGCGTGGACGCACCGGTGTCGGCGGCGATGTCCGCGCCGGCGTACACCTGCTCGCCCGACCGGCTCGGCAGCGACGTCCTCCTCGACATGCTCGACCGCGGCTTCCGCCACTTCCCGGTGGTGTCGGCCATCGGAGACATCCTCGGCGTGGTCGAGGAGATCGACCTGGTCGGGGCGCAGTCACGCTCCCCTTTCTTCCTGCGCTGGCGAATCGCCCATGCTCAGTCCATCGACGAGCTCATCGACGCCGGCCGCGAGCTGCACCCGATGGTGCTCGCCCTCCACGCCGCCCGGGTCGCGGCCGTCAACGTCGTCGCCGTCTATTCGGTCGTGGTCGACGCGCTCACGCGCCGCCTGCTCGACCTCGCGGCCGACGAAGGCCCGGACCCCGGGGTCGACTTCGCGTGGCTCGCGCTCGGCAGCCAGGGCCGCCGTGAAGCGCTCCCCTCCTCGGACATCGACAGCGCGATCGCGTGGTTCGGCGCGCCTGGCTCCGACCACACCCGGCTCCGGGTGCACGCGATTGGCGAGAGAGTCGTCGAACAGCTGCAAGCCTGTGGGCTGCGCGCCGACGAGCACGGCGCGACCGCCTCCGACCTCCGGTTTGTCCGCTCACTCGATTCCTGGCAGCGCGCGGTGCGGAGCTGGATCGCCGATCCGACCAAGGAGAAGGCGGTGGTCCTGGTCTCGGTGCTAGTCGACAGCCGGCCCGTGTGGGGGATCCACACCGGGACGGCGGTGGCGGACAGCTTCCGCCTCGCGCCGCGCAACCCCGCCCTGCTCCGGTTGTTGGCTCGCTTCGCGCTGTCGCGCCGCCCGCCGACGGGCTTCTTCCGCGGACTCGTCGTCGAGTCGACCGGCGAGCATCGCGGCCGCCTCGATCTCAAGCAGGGGGGCGTGATCCCAATCGTCGACCTCGCGCGGTGGGCCGGTATCGCCGCGGGGGTGACGAGCGCATCGACGAACGAGCGGCTCCGCGCGGCCGCGGCGGCCGGGACCCTGCCGGAGGCCCAGGCCCGCACACTCGAGGATGCGCTGGCACTGATCACGGCGCTGCGACTGGAGCATCAGGTGGCGCAGTTACGGGCCGGTGAGGAGCCCGACGACCACGTCAACCCGGGCGAGCTCAGCGGGCTCACCCGCAGCTACCTGCGAGAGGCGTTCCGGGCGGTGGCTTCGATCCAGAAGCGCGTGGCGAACGAATTGAGCCTGGGCGTGCGATGAGGCGCGCTAGATTGCTGCTGTGACCGGGGATTGGCGCGACTGGAGACCTGCGATCTGGCTGACGATGCTCGGCATCGCGGCCATCCTGCTGATCAGCCCGTTCTACATCGGCGCGCTCTTCTTCGGCGCGGCGATCGGCGCCGCGATCCGTATCAACCAGCGGCGCCGGCGGGCCGCGGCGACCGCTGCCGCGACGCCGGGTCGACAATCCGGATCTCGACGCCGGCGGTGACGTTCAGGCGAGCCGCCGCGCAACGTCGAGCGCCGCCTCGCCCCCGCGACTCTGCTCGTACAGCACCAGGACCCGCTCAGGCGATTTCACGGATCACCCGGCAGGGGTTGCCGTAGCAGAGGTGACGGGCCGGCATGTCCTTCGTGACGACGCTCCCGGCGCCGATGACCGCGTCGGGGCCGATGCTCACGCCGGGGCAGACGATCACACCGGTCGAGAGCCACGCGCCGTCGCCGATCGTGACCGGCTTGGCCGTCTCTGTGCCGCGCCGGCGCGCTGTTGGATCGAGCGGGTGAAGCGCGGTCAGCAGCTGCACGTTCGGGCCGATCTGCACATCGTCGCCGATCGTCACCGCGGCGCCGTCGAGCACGACCGCACCGTAGTTGATGAACGTCCGCGCCCCTACCGTGATGTGGTAGCCGTAGTCGCACTCGAACGGCGCCATCACCTCGGCCTCCTCGCCAAGGCGGCCGAGCATCTCGCCCAGGATCGCCTGCCGCGCGGCCGTGTCGGCGAAGCTCGTCGCGTTGAATCGCTCGCACACCAGCCGGCACTGTTTGCGCTCCTCGAGCAACGCGGGGTCGTTGGCGAGATACGGCTCTCCGCGCAACATCCGGTCTTTCTCGGATTTCAAGCGGCCATCGTGACACGCGCCGGGTGGTTTCGTCCGCCGCCACACCGATCATTGGGTATACGTGAGCTGGAGATCGACTCGGGCGACGGGCCAGGCGGGCGAGGCTGTCCGTCAGGTCGCCGTCATCGACCTCGGGTCGAACTCGTGGCGCCTGGTCGTGTACATGTTCGCGCCGGGGGACTGGTGGAAGCTCACCGACGAGATCTTCGAGACCGTGCGGATCGGTGCCGGCCTGGCCCAGACCGGCCGCCTCAGCGACGCCGGGATGGGGCGGGGCCTCGAGACGCTCGCAGTGTTCGAGCGGTTTTGCGCGGCCCACAGCCTCGGCCCGGACGCCGTCCACGTGGTCGCGACCAGCGCGATCCGCGATGCCACCAACGGCGAGATGTTCCTCAAGGCGGCGCGCGCCGCCAGCGGGCTGAACATCGAGGTGATCTCCGACGAGGACGAGGCGCGGTTCGGCTACGTGGCCGCGATCAACAGCTCGACGATGACCGACGGGGTCGTGCTCGAGACCGGCGGCGGCAGCATCCAGCTGATCGAGGTGGCGGACCGTCGCGCGGCGTCGCTGCGCTCGTACCCGCTGGGCGCCGTGCGGGTCACCGAGCAGTTCCTCGCCGGGTCCGGTCCGGCGAAGAAGCGCGAGCTTCAGCGGGTGCGGGCACACGTGCGAGAGGTGCTGGCCGATGAGGGCGGGCTCGCCGCCGCCGGCGACCGGATCGTCGGCATGGGCGGCGCCGTGCGCAACCTCGCCGCCGCCGCCCAGCGCATGGACGACCAGCCCGACATCGGCGTGCAGGGATTCGTGCTCACGCGCGAGATGCTCGGCGAGCTCGTCAAGACGCTCGCGGCGCTGCCGGTCGACGAGCGCGGGGAGGTGCCCGGGATCAAGCTCGGCCGCAGCGACATCATCCTCGCGTCCGCGCTCGTGATCGAGACCGTGGTGGAGCTCGGGTCGTTTGACGGCATCGAGGTCACCGAGGCCAGCCTTCGCGACGGCGTGTTCATCGCGCGCGAGCTGCTCGCGGACGAGCCGGAGCCATTGTTCGAGGACGTCCGCATGGCCGGCGTGCGCAACCTTGCGATCCAGTACGAGTCCGACCTCCCCCACGTCGAGCACGTCGCGCTGCTGTCGCTGCAGATGTTCGACTCGCTGGCCGACGCCGGCCTGTTCGAGCCCGGCGCCGGCGAGCGGGAGCTGCTGTGGGCGGCGGCGATGCTCCACGACGTCGGGATGACGATCTCCTACGACGACCATCACAAGCACTCCTACTACCTGATCGTCAGCGCAGAGCTCCCCGGCTACGACCCGCGCGAGCGCGCGCTGATCGCCCAAATCACCCGCTACCACCGCAAGGGCGCCCCCAAGCTCGGCGAGGTGTCCGCGCTCACCGACGACGGCGACGACGAGCTGCTCGATCGCTGCTCGGTGATCCTGCGTCTGGCCGAGCACCTCGAGCGCGGTCGCGACCAGTCGGTCCGCGAGGCGCGGCTCCGCGCCAACGGACACGGTGTCGACCTGCACCTCGATGCCGCCGGCGACCTCACGCTGCCGCGCTGGAGCGTCGAGCGCTACGGCGACGGCGAGGCGTTCCAGCGGGTGTTCGGCCGGCGCCTGCTGATCGGTTAGCCGGGCGCGGCGCACCGACGCTCACCGGGCCACGGCCGTTCACCGGGAAATCGCCACTCCCACTAGAGTTGTCTGCATGCTCTGGCTTCTGCGACACGCCGAGGCTGAGGACGGCTCGCCGGACGACGAGCGCCCACTGACCGAGCGCGGCGCGATGCACGCCGACGCCGCCGGCCGGACTTTGGCGGTCCTGGGCGTCCATCTCGACGCCTGCCTGAGCAGTCCGAAGCTCCGTGCGGTGCAGACCGCGGAGCGAGCATGCGCGCCGTTGGGTGTGCCGGTCACGATCGAGCGGGCGCTGTCAGGCGAGCCGATCGACGTGGAGGCTCTCACCGCCGGGCTCGTCGACGTGCTGCTGGTCGGACACGACCCGTCGTTCTCGCTGCTGCTCCATGATTTGACCGGGACGCAGGCGAGGATGAAGAAGGGCGGCCTCGCGGCCATCTCAAAGGGCGAGCTGGTCACGCTGCTGCGACCGTCCGAGTTGAGCGCGATCGCCAAGCCGAACGTAGGAGTGAGATGAGCGACACACAACTGGAGAACGGGCAGGCCACTACGACCGAGGCGGAGGCCGACGGGCGCGACGCGAAAGAGCGGGCGCTCGCCGCGATCGCCGACCCGGCGGTCTACATCAACCGCGAGCTGTCGTGGCTCGACTTCAACGACCGCGTGCTCCAGCTGGCCGAGGACGAATCGCTGCCGCTGATGGAGCGGTTGAAGTTCCTCGCGATCTTTACCACCAACCTCGACGAGTACTTCATGGTCCGGGTCGCCGGGGTCCACGACCAACTCGATGCGCGCGTCGATGCCCGGGGCCCGGACCGCCTGTCGCCGACCCAGGTCCTCCAGGGCATCTCCGAGCGGGTGCGCGAACTCGACCGCCGGCAGGCTCGGCAGTTCACCGACACCGTGCAGCCAGAGCTCGCCAACGACGGCATCCGGATCGTCGGCTGTGAAGAGTCCTCGGCGCCGGGCAGCCTGATCGCGCGGCACTTCCGCGAGGAGATCTTCCCGGTCCTGACGCCGCTCGCGATCGGCCCGGGCCGCCCGTTTCCGTACATCTCGAACCTGTCGCTGAGCCTGATCGTCCGACTCCACGACCCCGACGCCGACCACGAGGTGTACGCGCGGGTCAAGGTCCCCAAGGAGGTCTTGCCGCGGTTCGTCGAGATCTCACCCGACACGTTCATCCCGCTCGAGCAGATCATCGCCAAGCACCTGGACGCGCTGTTCCCGGGCATGGAGATCATCAGCTACGACCTGTTCCGGGTCACTCGCGACGCCGACTTCGAGGTCTCCGACGAGGCCGACGACCTGCTCCAGGCCGTAGAGGACGAGCTCCGTCGCCGGCGCTTCGGCGAGGTCGTGCGGCTCGAGGTCGGCGCCAGCATGGATCCGCCACTCCGCGCCCGCCTGATCGAGTGGCTCGGCGTGGAGGAGGTCCAGGTCTACGACGTCGAGGGGCTGCTCGACCTCGGAGATCTGTGGGAGATCGCCGGTCTCGACGGACACGCCGAGATTCGCCAGCCGCAGTGGACCCCAATCACCCATCCCGCGTTCGTCCCCGGGCCCACCGACCGTGACGACCAGCCCGATGTGTTCGCCCCGATGCGTACCCGCGACGTGCTCGTCCACTACCCGTACCAGTCGTTCGCCAGCAGCGTCGAGCGGTTCGTCAAGCAGGCCGTCGACGACCCGAACGTGCTGGCGATCAAGATGACCGTGTACCGGACCTCCGACGATTCGGCGCTCGTCCCGTCGCTGATCGAGGCGGCGGAGAAGGGCAAGCAGGCCGTGTGCCTGGTGGAGCTGAAGGCTCGATTCGACGAGCGCCAGAACATCGGCTGGTCCCGCGCGCTCGAAGAAGTGGGCGCGCACGTCGTCCACGGGATACCTGGGCTCAAGACCCACGCCAAGGCGATCCTCGTGGTCCGGCGTGAGCGAGGCGGCGTGCGCCACTACGTGATGATCGGCACGGGCAACTTTCACGCCAAGAACGCCCGCCTGTACGAGGACTTCGGGCTGTTCACGACCGACCGGGAGATCGGCCAGGAGGTCGCCAACCTGTTCAACACCCTGACCGGCTACGCCCATCCGGCACGCGAGCGCAAGGTGCTGGTCGCCCCCAACTCGATGCGGGTACCGCTGATCGAGGAGATCGATCGTACGATCGCCGCGCATGAGGCCGGCAAGCCGGCGCGGATCGCGATGAAGATGAACTCACTCGTCGATCAGCAGTGCATCGAGGCGCTGTACCGCGCCTCGCAGGCGGGCGTCCCGATCGACCTCAACGTACGCGGGATCTGCTGCCTGTTACCGGGCGTGCCGGGCGTCAGCGAGACGATCAACGTCGTCTCGGTCGTCGGGCGGTTCCTCGAGCACTCGCGCATCTACTCGTTCCATCGCGGCGACGAGCGCGTCTACTACATCGGCTCGGCCGATCTGATGCCCCGCAACCTCGACACCCGTGTTGAGCTGCTCGTGCCGGTCGAGGATCCGGAGCTCCAACACGAACTCGAGGACACGCTCGAGCGCTGCTTCGCCGACGACACCAACGCTTGGACGCTCGATGCGGAGGGTGAGTGGAAGCGGCGGGAGGGCCGGACCCGGAGCGTCCACCGCGAGTTGATGGAGCGAACGATCCACCTGGCCTCGGCCGCCTCTTAGGCGGCGGCCGCCTCGCGTCTTCTTTACCGCCGCGGCCGGCGCTCAGGCCGGCCGCGACAGTTCGCTCATACCTAGTGTGAGGAGAATCTTAGGTTTAGGGGATCCCGAAGCCGTTGCCCTGTGACTGCTTGCTCTGGTTGGCGGTCGCCGGCTGGGAGCCGAGCGTCAGCTTGATGCTCTTGGTCTGCCCGTTCCGGTTGACGGTCAGGGCCACGGTGTCGCCGGGCGCATAGTTGGCGATCGTGGCCACGAACTGGTTGACCGATGCGATCGGCGTGCCGTTGACGGCCGTGATCACGTCGCCCGGCTGAAGCCCGGCCTTGGCCGCAGGCGAACCGGACTGGATCGGCGCGGCGCCCGTGGTGGAGCTGTTGTTCCAGATCGCCGCGCCGCCCGACACGTTCGGGTTGAGGCTGACGCCCACCCAGGCGTTGTGCGCCTTGCCGGTGGAGATGATCTCGCGGGCGATCCGGGCATCGCTGTTCGATGGGGTGGCGAACCCGATGCCCGAGCTCGAGCCCTCGCCCTGGCCGTTGGTGTTGTTTGTCTCGATCTGGTCGTTGAGCCCGATCACCTGACCGGCCGCGTTCAGCAGCGGCCCACCGGAGTTGCCCGGATTGATCGGGGCGTCGGTCTGGATCGCGTTCGGAATCGTGAACTGGTTCGGGGAGTTGATCGTGCGGCCGACGGCGCTGACGATGCCGGCGGTGACGGTGTTGGGCAGGCCGAACGGGCTGCCTATCGCGATCACGCTGTCGCCGACCTCCACGGCGCCCGAGTCACCGATCGTGAGCGGGTGCAGCTGCGACGCGGGCACGCCCTGGACCCGGATGACCGCCAGGTCAGCACCGGTGTCGGACCCGACGACGGTCGCCGACGCCTTGGTCTGGTCAGGGAACGTCACCGTGATCTTTTGGGCGCCGGATACGACGTGCTCGTCGGTCAGGATGTCGCCCTTCTTGTCGAACACGACGCCGGCGCCCTCGCCCTCGGTTTGCTGCGACTGACCGAAGCCGAACACGCCGCCGGTGTTCTGGGTGGAGGAAGTTGTGATGTCGACCACGCCGGGGCCGACCGCGCGGTAGATCTGGTTGATCGTCTCGGGGCGACCGCTGCTGAAGCTGGTCGGTAACGCCGGCGCGCTCGACGGCTGTACCACGGTCGTCGTGGTGACCGAATGCGTGGTCGTGCTACCGCTCGCCACGGCGAGCGCGATTGCCCCGCCGGCAACTGCGCCACCGACGATCGGGAGCACACGGCTCAGGCCTTTCATGAGTTGGTTTCTCCTAGCGAATGCATGGCTGTGTTTCGGTCGTCTCAGTACAGCAGCTACCGATGAGAAACCAGTCAGAAATCGATGAGAGCAGCGTAAGAGTGCCGACTAAGGGCGCTCGTCAGAATTAGTGGCGGAATCCGGCGAGTGGCTGGGCGTGACTGACGTCGTCGGAGCCGTAATAATTCTGACGGGTGTCCTAAGCGGTGGGCGCCGGCTGGAACAACTGCGGGAGCGCGCCCGGCGTCGACGGCGTCTTGGGCGCGCTGGGCTTCGCCGGCGAACCGGGCGCGGCGCCCGGGGTGCCGGGCTTGGCCGGCGAACCGGGCGCGGCGCCGGGCGGCTTGAACGCCGGCCCGTACGGCCCCGGCCATCCGCCGTAGCGACCCGGGCCGCCTCGGAAGAGCGGGCGACGCAGCTTCGGCGCCGAGAAGAAGCCCTTCTGGTTGATCCGCTGGCTCAGGCTGGCCGAGAAGCGGCTGAGGATCTGCTTCTCCTTCGCGGCGGTGATCGCCTTCCGGGAGACCGCCGTATCGAGCGCCTTCTTGATCGGGGCGGTCATCGCCTGCTCGAGGCCGGCGACGGTCATGCCCTTCGAGGTCGCGATTTGCGCCAGCGACTTACCGCTTTGTAGTTGCTGCATCAGCTGGGCGTTGGTCAGGCCCAGGTAGCTCGCGGCGCCACCGAGTCCGAAGCCGCCGAACCCGAACCCGAGCGGACCGGCGCCGAACGTGCCCGGGGGACCCGCCTTGAACCCGCGCGGGCCCGGAGGGGCGAGCCCGGGAGTCAGCGGCAGGAGCGGCGCCGGGCCGCCGCTCCGCAGCCGCTGCTCCAGCGCGTTCGCCTGCGCTTGGGTGAGCCGTCCGGCCTTGACTTGGGCCTGAAGCTGATCGACGGCGGCGCCGTTGAGCGCGGAGCTCAACTGCTGCGGCGTGACGTGGAGCCGCTTGGCGACGTCGTTCAGGAACGCCTGGCGCGTGCTCGGACCGGAACTCTGAGTGGCGGCGTATGCGCCGCCGGCAAACGCGGCCACAACCAGCGCCGCCAACCCGATCACGAGGTTTCGCTTGAGACTGCGCTGCAACGTGCGCTCCTCCAGTTGGCCGGGCGCTCCGCACAACGGCGCGCCCGTGGACGGCACTCTCTCAGGCTAGTTTGAGAGAAGCGTAAGAACTTCATGCGGCGCGGCGTCGCCTCGCCCGGAGGATCTTGAGGAGCCGGGCCGCCTCGCGGTCAGGCGAGCCTTTCAGCCGCTCGTCGGTGACGCGGACGGTCAAAATGCCGGCGGCGAGATGATCGGCGTCGCGGTCTCGGTCGCGCTCGAAGCTGGCTCTGTCGCCGTGGAACTGCCAGCTGTCGATCTCGACGATCACGCGCTCCTCGGGAAACAGAATGTCCGGCTCAAACCGGCCCTTCCGCGCGTTGATCGTGGGTTGTGGCAACCCGTACCGGCGCGCGAAGTCCACGAACAGGTCCTCGAGCTCAGAGCGGGTCATGCCGACTGGCGCCTCGACGAACTGCGCCAGGCGCTTGGTGGCGGGATGTCGCGGGTGGCGAGACAGCAACTCAGCGAGCGCGCCGAGGTGGAAGGTGTGCGTCAGTCGGGCGTCGTTGACGAACCTTCTGAGCGCGGCATCGGTCTTCAGACGGGGCGCCATCTCGAACACCGTGCGGGCGGGACTCGTCACCGGGACGCCGAGCTGGCGGGTGACGTCGCGGCGGGTGAGCGTCTTCGAACGGTGGACGCGGATGCCTTGCCGGCGCCGGTCGTTCCGCGCGATGACCTCGAACTGCCGCGGCCAACCCTTTACGTATTTCCAGAGCGCCGCGGCCGAGCCGTGGCTGAGGACGGCGCCGTCGCCGCAGGCGAGCACGGCGGCATGTGCCCGCGCCTCCTGCCCCAACGGTATGTGCCCGACCGCGTACACGCCGGCGTACACCGGGATCAGCCGACCTATCCGAACGCGGTAGACAATCGCGTCAGCCCCCAGGCCGAGCTTCAGCAGCTGCACACGGGTGACGTATCCGTGTTGCTTCCGGGCCAGGGCCGCGATCGCCCTTTCCGTGTTCGTGTTCCGCCGCCATCCGATCGACCCCGTGCTGGAAAAGCCGCCATATGCGCGGCAAATCCAGCACGCACCCGTTAAGAGCCCGCGGCGGGCCGGAGTTCTCCCCCTACGGCGCGAGATCCACGAAGTAGTCGAGGGCCGCCGGGTTGGCCAACGACTCCCGCGAGGCGGCCTGTTCGGGTGGCGTTCCCATCAGGATTCGCTTCACCGGAACCTCCAACACCTTCCCGGAGAGGGTTCGAGGGACCTCGGAGATCTGACGGATCTCGTCGGGCACGTGCCGGGGCGAGCAGTCCTCGCGCACCCGCCGGCGGATTTCCGACACCAGCGAGTCGTCGAGCGAGACACCCTCGCGCAGGACTACGAACAGCGGCATCCACGCCTCGCTGCCCTCCCGCGGCACGTCGACCACCAACGCATCGGTCACCGCTTCGACCGCGAGCACGGCCCGGTAGATCTCCGAAGTGCCCATCCGGACGCCGCCGCGGTTGATCGTCGAGTCCGATCGGCCATAGATCAGAGCCGTCTCCCGCGAGGTGATCTCGATCCAGTCGCCGTGGCGCCAGATCCCCGGGTACATCTCGAAGTAGCTGTCCCGGTACCGCTCTCCCGACTCATCACCCCAGAAGTAGATCGGCATCGACGGCATCGGCCTGGTGATCACGAGCTCCCCCACCTCCTCGATCAGCGGCTTGCCCTCCGGGTCCCACGATTCGACAGCCGCGCCCAGTGCGCGGGCCTGAAGCTCGCCCATGTACACCGGCAGCGTGGGGACGCCACCGACGAACGCCGTGCACAGGTCGGTGCCGCCGGAGGTCGAGAACAGCCAGGTATCGGAGCTGAGCTGGTCGTAGACCCATTCGAACGCCTCGGGCGACAGCGGCGATCCGGTCGATCCGACCGACCGCAGAGCGCTCAGGTCCCGGCCTTCGGAGCGCAGCGAAATCCCGTCCTTCATACACGCGCTGATGAACGCGGCGCTCGTGCCGAAGCACGTCATCCTGCTGTCCGCCGCCAGATCCCACAGCGTCCCCAGCGACGGGTAGCCCGGATTCCCGTCGAACAGGACGATCGAGGCGTCGCTCAACAGCATCCCGACGATGAAGTTCCACATCATCCAGCCGGTCGTCGTGAACCAGAACATCCGGTCCCCGGCCTGCGCATCGAGGTGGAAGTGCGCCTTCTTCAGATGCTCGAGCAAAACCCCGCCCTGCCCGTGCACGATCGGCTTGGGCAGCCCGGTAGTCCCGGACGAATACAGGACCCACAGCGGGTGGTCGAACGGAAGCTGGGCGAACTCGAGGGACTCAGAAGATCCGAGGAAACCATCCTCCCACCCGGACCCGGAGAGATACCCAAGGCGAACGACCCGCGACAGCGAGGGGATCTCGCCGGCGATCCGCTCGACCGCGTCGGACCGATCGAACTCCTTGCCGCCGTAGCGATAGCCGTCCACGGCCAGCAGCACCTTCGGCTCGATCTGCGAGAACCGGTCGACGACGCTCCGCACCCCGAACTCGGGCGCGGCCGACGACCACACCGCGCCGATCGACGCGCACGCGAACAGCGCCGCGACCGTCTCGGGGATGTTCGGCATGTACGCGGCGACCCGATCGCCCTCGCCGACGCCCGACGCGCGCAATCCGGCGGCGATCGACGCCGTCAACGCCCGCAGCTCGCCCCACGTCATCGACGCCAGCTCGCGCGACTCGGACGCGTGCTGGATCGCCAGCGCCGAGGGGTCTTTGCCGGCGAACATGTGCTCGGCGTAGCTGAGCCGCGAGCCCGGGAACCACTTCGCGCCGGGCATCGCATCGTTGCCCAGGATGCGCGCCGGCTCCTGCGCAAACCGAACCCCCAGGAACTCGACCAGCGAACCCCAGAACGCCTCCAGGTCGCGAACCGACCAGCGCCACAGGTCGTGGTAGCTCTCGAACTGCAGCTCGTGCTTCTCGTCCAGCCACGCCTGGTAGCGCGCGAGCGTCGTGCGCCCGATCCACTCCGGCGAGGGCGTCCAGAGGAGCTTGGGCTCGGCTACCGCCACGGACGGAGTATCCCGTAGTAGCGTTGCCAGCGCATGCCCGCCGGCAACAAACCGAGCGCGCCGTCGCGCGCGGACGAGCTCGCGGAGATCGTCCTGCCCGACCACGAGTGCCACGACATCCGTCTCGGCGACCTCTGGAGCGAGCGTCCGGGGGCGCTCATCTGGCTCCGCCACTACGGGTGAATTCTCTGCAAAGACCACGCGATCCAGTTGGATCGCGCCCGGGGTGAGTTCAAGGCGGCCGGCGTCGGTCTGGTGCTGATCGGACAGGCGACGCCGCGCCACGCCGCCCAGTTTCGCCGGCGCCAGGGGATCCAGCTCCCGGTGCTCGCCGACGAGCGGCGGGTCAGCTACCGAGCCGTGGGGGCAAAGGTCGCGAACGTATCCGAGCTGTTCGGCCCGAGGAGCGTCTCGAAGGGTCTCATCGCCGGCGCGCGCAGCGGCCGGATCCAGACCCGAACCGTGGGGAACGCGGCCCAGCTCGGCGGCTCGCTCGTGATCCGGCCCGACGGCGACGTTGTCTGGTCGCACATGTCGGCCCACGCCGGCGACAACGCATCGCCCGAGCAGATCCTCGTCGCCGTTCGCACGGTCGTCGCGTAGCTTTCGCCGCGCATGCCCGATGTCTCGCTGCACGCCCCGTTCGCGGGCACGGTGATCGCGATCGCCGGCAGCGCCGACGATCGCATCGCGGCCGGCCAGGCGGTGGTCGTGCTCGAGGCGATGAAGATGGAGCACGAGATCCCGGCCGGCGTCGACGGGGTCGTACGAAGCGTCGAGGTCGCGGTCGGCGACACCGTCGACGAGGGCCAGCTGCTCGCGGTCCTGGCACCCGGCGACACAGCCGAAGCCAACGCCAAACCGGACCACACCGCCCCACCTGCGGGCCGCGACGACCTCGAAGCCGTCAGAGCGCGCCACGACCTCACGCTCGATGCCGCCCGCCCCGACGCGGTCGCAAAGCGTCACGAGCAATACAGGCGCACGGCCAGGGAGAACCTCGATGACCTGATCGACCCGGGCAGCTTCGTCGAGTACGGGCCGCTGATGTTCGCCGCCCAGGAGCGCCGGCGCAGCCGCGAGGAGCTGATCGAGCGCACGCCGGCCGACGGCCTCGTCGCCGGCACCGCGACGATCGACGGCGCGCCCGCGATCGTCATGTCATACGACTACACCGTGCTCGCCGGCACCCAGGGGATGCGCAACCACCAGAAGAAGGACCGGTTGTTCGAGCTCGCCGAGCGCCGGCGCGTGCCGGTGGTGCTGTTCGCCGAGGGCGGCGGCGGGCGGCCGGGCGACGTCGACTGGCCGATCGTCGCCGGCCTCGACTGCCGCGCGTTCCACCTGTTCGCGAAGCTCAGCGGCTTGGTCCCGCTCATCGGGATCGTGGCGGGCTACTGCTTCGCCGGCAACGCCGCGCTGCTCGGCTGCTGCGACGTCGTGATCGCCACCGAGGACTCGAGCATCGGGATGGGCGGGCCGGCGATGATCGAGGGCGGCGGCCTCGGCGTGTTCGACCCGCAGGACGTCGGCCCGATCGACGTCCAGGACGCGAACGGCGTCGTCGACCTGCGGGTCGCAGACGAGCGGGAAGCCGTGAAAGCCGCGAAGCGCTACCTGTCGTACTTCATCGACACCACGGGCAAACCGGGATCACAACCCCCACCGGGATCACAACCCGCACCGGGATCACAACCCGACCCGGGGTCACAACCCGACCCGGACGCCCTCCGCGACCTCGTTCCCGCCAATCGCAAGCGCGTCTACGACATCCGCACCGTGATCGACGCCCTCCTCGACGACGTGCTCGAACTACGTCGTGGGTTCGGCGCCGGCATCGTCACCGCGCTCGCCCGCGCCGACAACGGCAGGCCGCTCGGCGTAATCGCCAACAACCCGGCGCATCTCGGCGGCGCGATCGACGCCGACGGCGCCGACAAGGCCGCCCGGTTCATGCAGCTGTGCGACGCGTTCGGGCTGCCGCTTCTGTTCCTGTGCGACACCCCCGGCTTCATGGTCGGGCCGAATTCGGAGAAGACCGCGACCGTCAGGCATTTCTCCCGCATGTTCGTCACCGGCGCCAACCTCACAGTCCCGACCGGAACGATCGTGCTCCGCAAGGGCTATGGCCTCGGGGCGCAGGCGATGGCCGCCGGCAGCTTCAAGGCGCCGCTGTTCACGGTCGCGTGGCCGACGGCCGAGTTCGGAGCGATGGGACTCGAGGGCGCGGTCCGGCTGGGGATGCGTCGCGAGCTCGAGTCGATCGCCGATTCGGTGCAGCGCGCGCGAGCCTTCGACGACGCCGTCGCCGCGGCCTACGAAAAAGGCAAGGGCCTCAACATGGCCGCCTACTTCGAGATCGACGACGTGATCGATCCGGCCGACAGCGCTCGCTGGATCGCGACCCTATTCCACGAACTCCCGGCCCCCCACCAGACAAAGCGCCGGCCGTACGTCGACGCCTGGTAGCCCGCGAGCACGAGCGAGCACGCCTGCGGACCGCTGGCGGACCCGCGGTAGCCCGCGAGCCGATCTGCGGACCGGCTGGCGGACCCGGGCGGGAGTCACGACCCGGAGCCGCCGCCGGTCCCCAGCTGCGGGGTTCGGGGAGTCCGTCCGCAAGCGACGAGGCGCACTTTCGTCGCGTCCGCCAGCCTATGGGTCGGCCCGTCAGATCTCCGTAAGTGACCGTTAGGGGACCTGGCTGGCGGTCTGGGGGAAACGCCAGCTCCCCGCGCCGCCCCGGGTAGTAGTACTGGTAGATGTATGGGCTGTTGGCGCCCGACCCGAACTGCGACTGCGAGCCGGCGCCGGCGTTGCCCGCGTCCGGAACCGGCACCGCGGCGGCGAACAGCCGCGACAGGACGAGCAGGAGCACCGCCGTCCCGGCGACGATCCACGCCACCACGACCGCTCGCTTCAGCCACAGCGCCCCGTTGAACTGGAGCGCCGGCGCCGCCGCGCCGGCCGCCCGGACGAACGCGCCTGGAGCCGCCGCGCCGGCCGCCCGCGCGAACGCGCCCGGAGCCACCGCGCGAGCGGCCCCTCCCGGAGCCCGGACGACCGCCGCCTCAGGCGAAGGCGCGGCCGGAGCGCGCCGGACCACCACCCTGGGCGTCGGCGCGGGACCGGGGTAGCGCTCGTTCAGGCGACCGTCGGCGAGCAGCCCGCGCAGCGCCCGCTGCCACTCGCCGGCCGGAGGGCGGTTGACCGCATCAGCATCAAGCGCCCGAACCAGCAGCCTCCGCAGCTCAGCCGGCACGTACTGGAGGTACGGACCCGCCGCCCGCGCGTCGTGCGAGCGCGCGAACAACCGCAGCACGACCAGGCCCAGCTTGTATGCATCGGCCGCACGCGTGTTCGGCGATTCGCCATATGCCGCCGGCAGCTCCCAGTCGCCGGTCTGTACCGCCGTGAGCGCCTGGCGTCCGTGGAACACCATCGAGTCACAATCGATCAGGCAGGCCTCGGGTTCGTCGCCCGCGCCGAACGCGATCAGCACGTTGTTCGGCGCGATGTCGCTCGCGACGATCGCGTGCCGATGCAGAAACGCAAGCGCGTCACAGATCCGCTCGGCTACCTCAGTACGGCTGAACGTGTCCAGCCTGACGCCGAGGCCGCGCATCTGCAGGAAGTCGTCGGCTCCGAGCAGGTGCTCGAGCGTGAGCAGGACGCTGTCGCGCCGGCCGCTCGGCATCACGAATGGAGCGGAGAAGCGACCGCTGACGTCGCGCATCACGACCCCGGCCGCGACCTCCCCCCGGCGCACGATCGCCAACGGCCACGCGGCGACCCGCTGCAACGTCTCGCGCGGCTCGTCGGAGAGCAGATGCCCCCAGGCGACCATCTCCATCAGCACCTGCTCGGCGCCGGCCGGAGGCGCGCGCCGGTACAGCTTCACGACCATGGGCCCGGCTCCGAGCCCGGCGGGGACGAGCGCCGGCCGGTACACGCGACCCTGGCCCCCGAACCGCGAGATCGGCACGAGCTCGCCGAACTCCTGCACCCCGAGCGAGCGACGCTCGGCCGACGCGCCGACGTCGACCAGGGCGCTCACCGGCCCGGGCCCCACACCGCGATCAGGCTCCGATCGTCGTCGTACGTGCTGCGGCTGAAGTCGAGCAGCCGCGCGAAGTCGACGACGTCCGGCGGGCGCGCGAGCTCGCGGGCCAGCGTGGCCCCGACCTCCCCGTCGCCGCCGGCGAGCGGCATCGCCAGCCCGTCGGTGCACAGGAGCAGAACGCCCCCGCCATCGAACGAACAGCGGGCAACGTGCGAAGCGCCTGCGGACCGGGGCAGCGCGTCCACTCCACCGCCCACCAACCCGTCGAAGCCTTCATGCTCGCCCACGACGGCATCGTAGACGCTGTCTTTCAGCAGGAGCGCGGGCGAGTCGCCGACCGCGGCCACCTCCACATCTGAGCCGCGAACCGCCGCAACCAGCAGCGTCGTCGCCAACGATCCAGAAGCATCGTCGACCCCGGCGTCACCAAAGCCCGAGGCGCGCCGATGCTCCTCGACCAACGCCCAAGCCGCCTGTTCGAACACCGGGCCCCAGTCGACCGACTCGCGGCCGTCATCGAGCTGACGGACGACCGCCGCCGCCGCGTACCGCACGGCGAGGGCGGCGCCAAGATCGGACCGAGCCGCCCCGGACACGCCGTCCGCCACCGCGGCGATCAGCGTGCCGGAACCCGCGTGCAACCGCAGGCAGATGTCGTCCTGCCGCGGACCGCCGGTGTAGCGCTTGTACAGGCCCCTGACCGACGCCGCCCTGACGGTCAGTCCGAACGCGGTGCCTCCGTCGGCGATCGTGTCGGGCCGGTACGGCTCCCCCCCGGCCAGCCGGGCCTCGATCGCCGCCGCCGGCTCGCCGATCGTCACCGGGCCCCGCGCCAGCCTGACCCGGCGGCGGACCGACGCGGAGCGTCCGGCGGCAGTCATCGCTCGACGCTACACGAGCGGCGCGTCGAGCTGGACGAACCCCTCCGGCTTTTCGAATTCGATCGTCTGCTCACCGCGATCGAGCCGCTCGGCGGAGGCCACCATCGAGTTCAGCATCGACGCCGCGAACTCGGCGATCGCGCCCGCGGTGGACGCCCCCTGGGTCATCATGAACCCGTACCGCGGCGAGCTCGCGAGCATCCCGATCACCTCCGGGTCGGCCTCACCGACGCCGAACGCGAGGATGTTCGGCCGCTCCCGGAAGCTCGGGTCCTTGAGCTCGGCCAGGCGCGCCGTCCACTTCTCGGCCTTCTCGGTGGGCAGGCCGTCGCTCAGGAAGAACACCGACGGACGGTGAACCTGGTAGCCGTTGCTCTTGAGCAGCGCGACGTCGGCCGGGATCGTCTGGCGCAGCGCCTCGAACGCGCTCGCGTAGCTCGTCCCGCGGCCGCGCGGCGCCAGCGTCGGGAGCACGACGTCCTCGCTCAGCTCCGAGAGCTCGAGGCGCGTCTGTGCGGTCTCGGCGAACGTGACGATCCCGAACCGCACCTTCTTGCCGATCAGCGGATGCTTCGCCACCTCGTCGCGGAGGTCGATCAGGCCCTGGTTGACGGCCGCGATCGGCTCGCCCGCCATCGAGTGCGACTCGTCGCCGACGAAGTACATCGGCAGCACCTGACCGATCACGGATCCCGCCGGTGCGGGTGAGCCCGCCCAGAGCCCCGCCCTGGCACCCGCTGCCGGACTGGGGCCCGGCTCGACGCCCGGCGCGGCGACCGGCGGTGGAACCACGGGCTCCACCGGCGCCGCCGGCCCGCCCGGCGGCGCGGTCGCCGGCTCCCCGAGGGGCGTCGTCGCCGGCTCCGGAGGATCGTGAGCGCCGGCGCCCGTGGACGCGCCGGCACGCATGTTCGACGGCAATTTGATCTTCATGTCAACTCCCGGCTGGGGGTCAGGCCCCCGATGTCGTGCTGGTAGTCCCACTCGACCCGCCACTCGGTCGCGCCGGGATCAGCAGGTGCTGGCAGGTACGGCTGGCGGACTGGAACTTCGCGTTGGTCTCGACGCTCCTGGGGAAGATCGGACCCTTGCCCGAGAAGTTCGGGCTCGGCATCTCCGGGTAGCCGTTCTTCTTCACGCACGCCACGAAGTTGTTGATCGCCGTGTGCGAGATCCGCCCACGGAACGCGCCACCACCGGCGCCGAAGTTCGCGCCGCACGCCTTGAACGCGGCCTGCATCTTCGGCGAGAGGTTGCGAGCGCCACCCCCACCGAAGAAGAAGCCACGTCGCGGGGTCGTGGACGTCCCGGTACCGCTACCGCCGCCGCCGGCCGGAGGCGCGCCGCCGGCCGGAGGAGCACCCCCGCCGGCCGGACGGGACGGAAGGGTCACGCCGTGCGCCTTCAAGCACGAGACCAGCTGCGCGCGCCGGGCGCTGTTGGCGCCGCCGCTCGCCGCCCCGGAGCTCGAACTCGAACCGGATGCCGAGGCCGTCGTACTGCTCGTGGTACTACTCGAGCTGCTGGCGCTACCGCACGCGGCCAGTGCGCCACCGGCAACGAGAGTGACGAGCGCCACTGCCACTCGCCTGGATCGAACGTCAAACACTTTTACACTGCTTCCTTTCGTAAATGAAGCTCTCATCCGCCCCCGCCCGAACCGGGAAGTGACTGTGAAGAGAGAACGTTGCTGCTCATCCGCCCCGCCCCGAAGCGGGAAGTGACTGTGAAGAGAGGCTGTTGCTGCTCATCCGCCCCCGCCCCCGAATAGCGAGCTAACCGCGGAGGAGCCGCTGCTGCTACTGCTACTGCTGCCGCTCGAGCCGCCGCCGCCTGTGGCGCCGCCGGCTCCGGCACCGGTGTCGTTCAACGTGGTCGCCGCGACGGTGCCGTTTGAGTTCTTCGCGCCGGCGACGACGACGGTGTCGCCCGGGCGCACTGCGTTCTTGCCAACGCCGACGTTCTTCGTGACCTTGGTCGCGCTCGAGAGCGTGACTTTCACCGTGTTGCCGCTGGCCTCGGAGATGTAAAGGTTGTCGCCGCTGATGCTGCTGACGGTCCCGAAGGTCCCGCCCGCGCCGCCCGCGCCGGCAAAGCCACCCGCACCGCCCCCGAACAGCCCGCGCAAGCCTGAGCTACCGCTCGCGCCGGCGCGTGAAGCCGCTCCGGAGCCGCTGGCGCCGGTCGCGCCACTACCCGCGGCGCCGCTACCCGTCGCGCCGCTACCCGTGGTGCCGCTACCGCGAGCCGCCGCGGCCCGCAACGCCGCCGCCCCGCCGCCCGCGCCCAGCGCGCCGGTGCTCGAGCTCGAGCTCGACACCTGGCTCTTCTCGACCCGCACGCCGGCGTAGAAGCCGATCGCGCCGAGCAACACCGCGAACAGCGCCGCGCTCTTACGGTTGAACCACTGCCGGCGAGGACGGCCAGGGAGCGCGAAATCCTGCTCGGTCCCCTCGGTCCCCTCCTGATAGCTGTCCCACTCCTCCTCAGGCCTGTCGTAGGGGATCGCGTTCATCTCGCTACCTCGTGTCTCGTGTTGTTCACTCAAAGCGGAGCGCCTCGATCGGCCGGAGCGCCGCGGCGCGGCCGGCTGGATAGGTTCCGAAGAAGAGCCCGGTCAAGACCGCGGCGCCGAACGCGAGCGCGATCGAGTAAGGCGCGATCACCGGTTCGACGCCGGCGATCTTGAACTGGCTGCCGATGATCCCGGCGATCACCCCCGCGATCCCGCCGAAGAACGACACGAGCACGGCCTCGACCAGGAACTGGGTCAGGATGTCGCTGCGCCGGGCGCCGACCGCCTTGCGGATCCCGATCTCGCGCGTGCGCTCGGTGACCGACACGAGCATGATGTTCATGACGCCGATCCCGCCGACGAGCAGCGAGATCGCGGCAACCTCGCCGAGCAGCGTCGTGAACACCTTGCTGCTCGCGGTCGACGTCTGGATGATCGAGCTCTGGTTGATCACGTTGAAGTTGCTCGTGGTCTCAGAGCCCGGCGAAGGCGGATCGAGCTGGTTGAGGATGTTCGTGACCTCGGTCTGTGCGGCGTTCAGCTGACCGCGCGACTTCGCCTGGACGACGATCTGGCTGATGTTCCCGTAGCCGGTCAGCGTGTCCTGGACCGCGGGCAGGGGAGCGATCGCCACGTCGTCCTGGTTCGACGTCCCGTTCGAGCCCTTCGGCGCGGTGACGCCGATGATCTGGAAGTTCGTGCCGTTGACCTGGATCGTCTGGCCGACTGGGTCCTGCCCCGAGAACAGCTCGCTGACGACGGTCGGGCCGACGACCAGCACGCGGCTGTGGTCATTCTCCTGCGTGCTCGTGAACCACGATCCCTGGGCCATCGTGTAGCTCCGCGCCTCTTCGTATGAAGGGGTCGTCCCGACAAACGACGACGGCGAGTAGGTGATCGTCGCCCGAGGTCAGCGTCACCCCGTTCGCGGTCACGACTGGAGACGAGGTCTTCACGTCCGGCGCCTCGAACGGGTTCTCGAGCGCGTTCGCGTCGGCGACCGTGAGGCCGGAGGTCGCAGTCCCCGTCGTGCGACGGAACAGCCCGCCGAGCGTCGGTGCGCCGCTGACCAGGAGCACGTTGCTCCCGAGCTGGTCGATCTGGTTCTCGACCGCGGTCGACGAACCGGTGCCGACCGCGATCAGCACGATCACCGAACCGACCCCGATCATCAGCCCGAGGATCGTGAGCCCCGAACGCAGCTTGTTCGCGGCCAGGCCGGCGAGCGCCACCCGAATGATCTCGATCACCGCACGCGCTCCGCGGAGTCCGAGTCGGCGACCTCGTCGGACAGGATCGTCCCGTCGCTGATCCGGATCACGCGGCGGGCGTGGGCGGCGACGTCCTGCTCGTGCGTGATCAGGATGATCGTTCGCCCCTGGTCGCTGAGCCGCCCGAAGATGCCGAGCACCTCCGAGGAGGAGACCGTGTCGAGCGCGCCCGTCGGCTCGTCGGCCAGGATCATCGCCGGGTTGGTGACGAGCGCTCGCGCGATCGCGACGCGCTGCTGCTGCCCGCCCGACAGCTCCGATGGCATGTGATGGACGCGCGGGCCGAGCCCGACCTGATGCAGAGCCGCCAGCGCACGGTCGTGCCGCGCGGCGCGGTGCACCCCGGCGTAGGACAGCGGCAGCTCGACGTTCTGGAGCGCGCGCGTGCGCGGGATCAGGTTGAAGCTCTGGAAAACGAAGCCGATGTGACGGTTGCGGATGTCAGCCAGCGTGTCCTCGTCGAGGCCGCGCACGTCGATTCCGTTCAGGTGGTAGCTGCCCGTGGTCGGCGTGTCGAGGCACCCGAGGATGTTCATCAGCGTTGTCTTGCCGCTACCCGAGGCGCCGACGATCGCGACGTACTCGCCGCGCTCGATCCGCAGGCTCACCCCGCGCAGCGCGTGCACCGCGATGTCCCCGACCGAGTACGTCTTGTGCACGTCGACCAACTCGATCACGGGCGCACGCCGCGAACCCGCCATGAGGGATGGCGCCGTAGCGGCCGGCGGCTTCTTCAGGGGCGCGGGCCGTGCTGCCTGGTCGCGCCGAGCCTTCAGCACCCGCTGCGCCCGCGCCATCGCCACACGGCGTGGGCGGCTGTCATCGCTCGACATCAACCGCCTCCTGCGCCGCGACGGAGGAACGCCCCGCCGCCACCACCACCGGGGAATCCGCCGCCACCGAGACCACCGAGGCCGCCTCCCAAGGTGCCGCTGCCGGTACCCGAGGCTCCCGTCGCGGTTGAGCTGAGCGACGGGAGCGCGATCGTGATCACGAGCTGATCGCCGGCGTTGACGCCGCTGATGATCTGCGTCCGCGAGTCACCGCGCACCCCGACCACGACCTGCTGGGTCACCTCCTTGCCGTTCTTCTGCAGCGTGACCGTGCCGAGCGATCCGCTGCCGGTCACGGCCGAGTTCGGGACCGTGACCCCCGACGCTTCGCCGGTGATCACCGTCGCCGACGCGCTCATGCCGGGCTTGACCCGAGAGTCGTTCTGATCGAGCGTCAGGGTCGCGTCGTAGGAGACGACGCTGCTGCTGGTCGTTCCCACCAGCGAAATCGAGCTGACATGGGCCGCGAGCTGCACTCCGGCGAGGGCGTCGAGCGAGACCGTCGCCGACTGACCGACCTTGACCTTGCTGATGTCCGACTCGCTGAACGCGACTGTCATCGTCAGCGAGCTCGTGTTGACGATCTCGGCGAACCCGGAGCTCGAGCCGCTCGACGAGGACGATCCCGACCCGCCAAGGCTCCCCGCGGTCGCGGCTCCGCTCGCGCCCGAACCGCTGCTCGACGAGCTCGAAGACGAGGACGAGCTGCTCGAGGAGTCACTCGAAGAGCCGCCGGCGGACACCGAGTCCCCGGGGCTCAGGCTCGAGAGCGACGCGATCGTCCCGCTCGTCGGCGCGTAAAGCTTGGTGTTGTTGACCGCGATCTCGGCGTTGTGGACCGCGGCCTGCGCGCTGTACACCGACGCCTGTGCCGATGCGAGGCTGCTCGGAGACGGCGTCGAAGTCGTGGTCGTGGTCGAGGTCGAGCTGGTCTTCGGCGTCGACCCGCCGCCACCCGATCCCCCGCTACCCGACGGCGACGACTCCTTCGTGCTCGGCACCACCACGGTCACGGTCACGCTCGGGGTCGTCTTCGTGACCTTCGTCCCGGACTTGGACTGCGTCCCGCCCGACCCGGTCGATCCGCCCTTCGGTTTCTTGGTCTTGCCCGACCCCGGCGTCGTCGACCCCGGCGTCGTCGACCCCGGCGTCGTCGACCCCGGCTTCGTCGACCCCGGCTCAAACGCCGCGTACTCGACCGTCCCGCTCGAATTCGGCGAGTAACTAGTCGTGCTCGAGGACCCCGACGACCCCGACGACCCCGAGCCCGAAGAACCCGAAGACCCCGAAGAACCCGACCCGGCACCCGAACCGCCGGACCCACCCGAACCACAATTCGCCGTCGTCTGATCCTGCAGGCACGTCAACTGGTCCTCGGCCGAAGTCAACTCCTGCTGCGCCTGGCTCAGCTGCAGATCCGCCGACGTCGGATCGAGGTCCGCGAGAAGCCGGCCGCCGTTGACGTGCTGGCCGACCTTGACGTAGACGTCCTGGAGGGTGCCGCTGGTGTTGAAATTGACGGAGACGTCCGTGCCCGCGGCGATGTTGCCGCTGCCGGTCACGGTCGACTGGACTACTCCCTGCTCGGCCGTGACGATCTGCTTGGACGTCCTCGCCGAGCTGGTCGGCGGGCCGATCTCCGTCACCGCGAGCACGGCGACCGCGATCGCCACGACTCCCAGGGCGTAGAGAAGCCAGGGCCTAGAGGGTCGGTCCCGGCGGCTGTTCATGGGAATGGCAATCCGTTGCCGGCAGGAGGGCAGGCCAACCGCGCGCGGCTGTCAATGCGGAGGTCACGATGCCTGACCGTTGTAGCGCCGCCGGCATCAGCTCTGCGTAAGCGCTCTTGCGGTCCTCTTAGGTGCGACCGTGACGCTCACCCGCGGGAGCGCCGGCAACTCGATCCCGACGTCAAGCCCGCCCGTCTCCGGAGCCCGAATCTCGATCGTGCCGCCGTGGGCGACGACCACCGAGCGGACGATCGACAATCCGAGGCCGAACCCGCCGGCGGCGCGATCCAGACGCCTGAACGGCTCGGTCAGCTTGTCGGCGTCGGCGGAGTCGATTACGGCCCCTCCGTTGGAGACCGTCAGCCGCACGCGCCCGCCGACCGTCCGCGTCGAGACCTGGAGATACCCACCGGCCTCGTTGTGCTGGATGCCGTTGTCGACGAGGTTGGCGATCATCCGCTCGAGCAGCGCCGGATCCCCCCTCGTCCATGCCGGCTCGAAGTCGTCCCGCACGTCGACGCCGGCCTCCCTCGCCCGCGCGCGCAGATCGGTGATGCAGTCGGCCGCAAGCGCGGCCAGGTCGGCCGGCTCCTCGCGCCCGGTCGCGGCCTCGCTGCGCGCCAGCATCAGCAGCCCCTCGATCAGCCGCTCGCAGCGATCCACGGTCTCGCGGACGGCCTCGCCCATCCGCCGCAGCTCGTCGACGGTCGCGTCCGGGTCGGCGAGCGACACGTCGACCTCCGTCCGCATGATCGCGAGCGGAGTGCGCAGCTCGTGCGAGGCGTTCGCGACGAAGTGCCGCTGGCTGGCGAATGCCCCGTCGAGCCGGGCGAGCATCCCGTCGAACGTGTCGGCGAGCTGCTTGAGCTCGTCCGCCGGGCCCTTGAGGCTGATCCGCTCGCCAAGGTTCTCGCCCGACACCCGGCGCGCGGTCGCCGTGATGTCGCGGAGCGGCCGCAGCGCGCGGCCGGCCAGCAGCCACCCCGCCGCTACCGAGACCATCGTCATCGCGCCGAGCGCGACCACGTACTCGATCAGCAGCCGGTGCAGAGCGTCGCTGCGCAGCTGGGCGCGGACCGCCTCGAGGAAGCGCGCCGTGGTCGAGCCGGTCCCGAACGCGGGCGGCTGGAAGGGCGGCGCGAACCCCAGCTTGCGCAGCTCGTTGCGATAGTCCGACGTGCCGTTCAGGTTGTGGCGCACGAGCTCGTAGCCGATCGTCAGCAGCACGGCCCCGGTCACGAGGAACACGAGGCCGTACAGCAACGCCAGGCGAAGCCGAATCGTCGGCGCCGGCAAACGGATCGAGGCCGGCTCGACCCGCATCAGGTCATCCGGTAGCCGACGCCGATCACGGTCTCGACGACCGGCGGATCACCCAGCTTTCGCCTCAGCGTCATGATCGTCATGCGCACCACGTTCGTGAACGGATCGGTGTGCTCGTCCCACACGCGCTCGAGTAGCTCCTCGGCCGATACGGTAGCCCCAGCCGCGTCCATCAGCACCTCGAGCACGCCAAATTCCTTGCGCGTCAGCTCGACCGGCTGTCCGGCGCGGCTCACCAACCGCCGCGCCGGGTCGAGCTCGATGTCGCCTTGCGTGAGCACCGGCGGCCGGCTCGGCGACGCGCGGCGGGCCAGCGCATGGATCCGGGCGACGAGCTCCGCAAACCGGAACGGCTTGGGCAGGTAGTCGTCCGCGCCGAGCGAGAGGCCCTCGATCAGGTCCTCGAGCGCGCCGGCCGCGGTCAGCATCAGGATCCCGGTCTCGGGCCGCTCGCCGCGAACCGCCCGGCACACATCGTCGCCGTGGACGCCCGGCAGGTCGCGGTCGAGCACGAGCACGTCGTAGCGGACGACTCGCGCCTTGACCAGCGCGTCGGTTCCGTCCGGGGCCAGATCGACGGCCATCCCCTCGCGGCGGAGCCCCCGCGCGATTGCCTCGGCCAGTCTCGACTCGTCCTCTGCGATCAGCACGCGCAATACGCAATCCAGGATGACGTCCGGTGCATAAGGAACCCGTAAGAGGCAAGATTCGATTGGGCCGCCGGTTACGGCGCGTGGCATTCGACCTCGATCGACGTTACATCGAATCGTGTTACCTGTTCTGTTCGACCTGACGCCGGATGACGAGCAGCAGCTGCTGCGCGGGTCGGTCCGCGACTTCGCGCTCGCCAAGCTCCGTCCCGCGGCGCAGGAGGCCGACGAGGCGTGCGCCGCCCCGGGCGAGCTGCTCGGACAGGCGAACGAACTCGGGCTGACGATGGTCGGGATCCCCGAGGAGCTCGGCGGCGGCGTCGCCGAGCGCTCCGCGGTGACGACCGTGCTGATGGCCGAGGCACTCGCGCAAGGCGACATGGGGATCTCGGTCGCGTTCCTCGCGCCCGCCGGCGTCTGCACCGCGCTCAGCCTGTGGGGTGACACCGATCAGCAGGCCACGTACCTCCCGGCGTTCGTCGGCGACAACGTGCCCGCGGCCGCGATCGCGATCGTCGAGCCGCGGCCGTTGTTCAACCCGTTCGAGCTCCAGACGCGGGCGCGTCGTTCCGGCAACGGGTTCGTGCTCGACGGGGTCAAGTCCCTCGTGCCCCGCGCCGCCGACGCCGAGCTGTTCATCGTCGCGGCGGGGCTGGAGGATTCCGCTCCCGCGCACCCGCGCCGCAACCACCCCGCGCTGTTCATCGTCGAGGCCGGGACGCCAGGCCTCGGGATCGAGCCCGAGCCCGCGATGGGGATCCGCGCGGCGGCGACCGGCAGGCTGATCCTCGAGGACGTGAAGCTCTCCGCCGGCGCGCTGCTCGGCGACGGCGCTCGCGACGTATTCGCCGAGTGCGTCCAGCTCGCGCGGCTCGGCTGGTGCTCGCTCGCCGTCGGGACCGGCCAGGCCGTGCTCGACTACGTGATCCCGTACGTGAACGAGCGCAAGGCGTTCGGCGAGCCGATCTCGTCGCGGCAGGCGGTCGCGTTCACGGTGGCGAACATCGCGATCGAGCTCGACGGCATGCGGCTGGCGACGTACCGCGCGGCGAGCCGCGTCGATCAGGGAGTCCCGTTCGCGCGCGAGGTGTCGCTCGCGAGGCGGCTTTGCTCAGACCGTGGGATGGCGATCGGCTCGGACGGCGTGCAGCTCCTCGGCGGCCACGGGTACACCAAGGAGCACCCGGTCGAGCGCTGGTACCGCGACCTGCGCGCGGCCGGCGTGATGGAAGGGGCGCTGGTCGTCTGATCAACCTCGAGACCCCGAAGCGATTCGAGTTCCTCGTCAGCCAGGCCCACCAGGTCGCGACCGAGATCTTCCGATCCAACTCACGCAAGTACGACGGCGACGAGCACGGCTACCCGAAGGAGCTGGACATGCTCGCCACAGTGATCGACGGCATGAACGAGGGCGGCGCGCTCAGCGGCGCCGGCGCCGGCGGGGTCGGCGAGGGCGACGGCAAGAAGCTGGTCCGCGCGGGCGATGCCGAGAAGCCGGCCCGCGACCGCCCCGGAAATCGCAACGGCAGCAACATGGCCAGCCTGCTCGGGCTGATCGAGCTGTCCTGGGGCGACGTCGGGCTGCTGCTGACGATGCCGCGACAGGGGCTCGGCCAGGCCGCGATCGCAGCGGTCGCCAACGAGGAGCAGCTGAAGCGCTTCGGCGGCAAGTGGGCCGCGATGGCGATCACCGAGCCCGAGGCCGGCTCGGACTCGGCGGCGATCCGCACGACCGCGACGCTCGAGGGCGACGAGTACGTGCTGAACGGCGAGAAGATCTTCGTGACCGCCGGCGACCGGGCGGAGCTGATCGTGGTCTGGGCCACGCTCGACCGCAAGCAGGGCCGCGCCGCGATCAAGTCGTTCGTGGTCGAGCGCGACAACCCGGGCCTGATCCTCGAGCGCCTCGAGCACAAGCTCGGGATCCGCGCGTCGGACACCGCGGACTTCCGCCTCGAGAACTGCCGGATCCCCAAGGACAACCTGCTCGGGAGCCCGGAGATCGAGCTGGGGCGCGGGTTCGCCGGCGTCATGCAGACGTTCGACAACACTCGCCCGCTCGTCGCCGGCATGGCGATCGGAGTGTCGCGCGCATGCCTCGAGCGCACGCGTGAGCTGCTGACCGAGGCGGGCGTCGAGATCGACTACGACCTTCCGCCCCATGCCCAGGTCGCCGCCGCGTCGGAGTTCATCGCGATGGAGTCAGATTGGGAGGCGGCCCGGCTGCTGACCATGCAGGCCGCCTGGATGGCCGACAACAAGAAGCCGAATTCGCTCCAGGCCTCGATGGCGAAGGCCAAGGCCGGCCGGACCGCCACCGACATCGCGCTCCGGTGCGTGGCACTGTGCGGGTCGGTCGGCTACGGCGAGGGCGAGCTGCTCGAAAAATGGGCCCGCGACGTCAAGATCCTCGACCTGTTCGAGGGCACGCAGCAGATCCAGCTGCTGATCGTGGCGCGCCAGCTACTCGGTAAGACGTCGGCCGAATTGAAGTAGGGGCCGCCTTCGGCGGCGTCCGTCGGACGTGGCGCGGCAGGCCCCGTCTGCGAGGCATGGATGCCGAGCGGGGCCGTCGCCGCGACCACCGTGAAGCATCATCCGGCTGCGGTCGCGTTCACTTGCCCGCCGCGGTGCTCACCGAGAACACCGCCCCGAACGGATCCGCCACCACCGCCTGGCGCGTCGGAATGCTGTCGAACGGCGGGACCACGACGCTGCCGCCGAGCCCCGGCGCGCGGGCGGCCAAATCATCGGCGTCCGTCACCCAGAAGTCGACGCTCCAGCGGGCCGGCCCGTCGTCCTGCGCCATGACCGCGACCACGTCACGAGGTACGGGTTGCGCCGGCTCGCCGCCGACGTAGCCCGGCAGGCGAAACAGGCTGATTCCCGGCGCGAACGGCTCGCTCTCCCATCCGAACACGTCGCGGTAGAAGCGGGCCGCCGCGTCGGGCTCGGGCGAGTGAAGCGCGCTCATCGCATACGCCGACGCCTCGTTGACGAGCTGACAGCCCCGGCGTTCGGCCGGCTCCCACACCCCGATCGGGGCGCCACCGGGATCCGCGAGCGCGGCAAGGCGGCCGGCCGGCAGCACATCGAAGGGCTCGACCAGGACATGGTCCGCGGCCCGGGCCGCGTCGTCCGCACTCGCCACCGACACGTACGTGTTCCACCCGGGTGACACGGCAGGAGGAGCCTGCCCCACTCCGGCCACGTCTCTTCCGCGCAGCGTGGCCACGTAGTAGTCGCCGGGGCCGGGGCCGTCGAACTCCCAACCGAGGAGCTCACGGTAGAAGTCCATCGCCCTCGCCGGGTCGGGGACCAGGTTGTCGACCCAGCAGGGCACGCCGGCCGGATAGGAATCGCGCTCGCTCATCGTTCTCGATACCTCCCATCGCAGACTCCGCCAGTAGTTGGAAAAACCAACCATAAGGTCTTTTATTCCGACTGTCAACTATATTCCCGTACCGTGGCCGGAAAGCGCACATACGGAGACCCGTGCGGCGTCGCGCGCGCGCTCGACGTAATCGGCGAGCGCTGGGCGTTGCTCGTCGTCCGGGAACTGCTGCTCGGGCCGAAGCGATTCACCGACCTGCGCGCCGGCATGCCGAACCTCAGCCCCGACGTCCTCTCGCAGCGGTTGCGCGAGCTCGAGCAGGCCGGCGTGCTGCGGCGCGACAGGCTGCCCCCGCCGATCGCCGCGCAGGTGTACGAGCTCACCGACTGGGGACGCGAGCTCGAGCCGGTCGTGCTCGGGCTGGGCCGCTGGGGCAGCCGGGCGCCGTTCCCGCCGGGCGACGCCACGTTAGGGGTCGACTCGCTCCTCCTCGCGCTGAAGACGCTGTATGACCCAGGCCGCGCCGACGGCCTGCTTGGCTCGAGCTTCGAGCTGCGACTCGGCGGCCAGCGCTTCGAAGCCCGACCGAGGGACGGCCGGCTCGAGGTGACCCGCGGATCCGCCCCGAATCCGGAGGCCACGATCGCCACCGATCCGGGAACGCTCGAGCACATCCTCTGGCACGGACACCCGCTGACGACCGAGGACCTGTCGATCAGCGGCAACAGGGAGGCGGCGGTGCGATTCCTGACGATGTTCCCGCTGCCGGGCTGAGGTTCGGGGCGGGCGCCGTAGCTGTTCGGGGCGGCACCCGTAGCTGCCGCTATGTCGGGGGCAAATCCCTCATCCGGGCAGGTGCTCAGGCCGGCGTCAAACCCGATCAGCCTCGCGGACGAGCACCTCCCAAGCGCGGCGCACATCGTCCGCGGTGGTGCTCTGCTGACCGATCGCGAGCCGCAGCACGTAGCGGCCGCTCAGCACCGCGTGGGAGATGAACATCTCGCCGCTCGCGTTGACGCGCTCGAGCAGCTTGCGATTCCGGTCATCGTCGCCCTCGAGGCGGAAGCACACGAGCGAGAAGTGGCGAGGGGCGCACACCTCCCAGCCGTCGGTCTCCGCCACCCAGCGCTCGAACTCGGTCGCGAGTTCGACGCCGTTGCGGATATGGCGCTGGAGGCCGCTGCGGCCGAAGCAGCGCAGCACCGCCCACAGCTTCAGCGCCCGAAAGCGCCGGCCGAGCGCCGGCCCGTACTCGCTCAAGCTGAGCGAGTCCTCGGCGTCGGGAGTGCGCAGGTACTCGGGGACGACGCTGAACGCGCGCCGGAAGTCATCGCGCCGGCTGGTCCACAACAGCGAGCAGTCCATCGGCGTCAGCAGCCACTTGTGCGGGTTGACCACCAGCGAATCGGCGCGGTCGACTCCGGCGAACGCCCACCGGTATTCCGGGCACACCATCGCCGAGCCGGCGTAGGCGGCGTCGACGTGGAGCCACGTCCCGCTCGCCGCGCACGCGTCGGCGATCGCCGGCACCGGATCCACCGCCGCGGTCGCGGTCGTCCCGACGGTGGCCACGGTCACGGCGGCGTCGGACAGATCGCCGAGCGCATCCGCGCGCATCCGGAACTCCTCGTCAACCGGCACCTTCCGCAGCCGCATCCCGAGCATCCGCGCGGCCTTCTCGATCGACGAGTGGCCGTGCTCCGCGCACACGATCAGGTCGCGGCCGGTCGCCTCGCGGGCGGCAATGCATGCTGCGAACGTCGAGGTCGAGGCGCTGTCCTCGATGTGGCCGTGCCAGCCGGACGGCAACCCGAGCAGGTCGGCGGCCCAGTCGAGCACGACGCCCTCGAGCTCCGTCGACGCCGGCGCCGTCCGCCACAAGATCGCGATCGAGTTGAGCGTCGCCGCGAGCAGCTCGGCCAGGATCCCGGGTTCGGCCGCGGTCGTCGCGAAGTACGCGAAGTAGCGCGGGTGCTGCCAGTGCGTGACTCCGGGCAGCAAGATCTCGTCGAGGTCGCGCAGCACCGCCGAGAACGGCTCGGGGTCGTCCGGCGGCTTGTCCGGCAGCCGGGCGCGGATGTCCCCCGGCGCGACCTGCGCCAGCACCGGCAGGTCGCCGACGCGCTCGAGGTAGTCCGCCGCCCACTCGATCGCGGCGTGGCCGTCGCTGCGGAAATCGCCCACGCCCGCGGCGCCGGCATCCTCGATGCCGGCGCCGGCCGCGGGCATGTCGCGGCCGGTCGAGCTCATACGGCCGCCGGGTGCGAGTCGAACTCGTAGTGCACGCCCGTGAGCGCCTCGGACACCTCCCACAGCCGCCGCCACGCCTGCTCGTCGTACGCCTTGCCGGCGGCGCTCACCACCTTCGGGTACCCGCGCTGCTCGCTGCGCCCACCGGGGCCGACGTACGTCCCGCCCGGGAGATCGGGATAGGTGGCCGCGTACAGCGTCGGCAGCGCGCCCATCTCCGCGCTCTGGGCGAACAGCCTGTTGCCGATCGCCATGAACCAGCGCTCGTAGAAGCGGTCGGTCCCCGCGGCCTGGAGGTTAGTCGCGGCGTAGCCCGGATGGGCGGCCATGCTGAGCAGCGCGGTCCCGGCCTCGACCGCGCGGCGCTGGAGCTCGAAGCAGAACATCAGGTTGGCGAGCTTCGACTGGCTGTAGGCGCCCCAGCGGCTGTACTTGCGCTCGCTCTGGAGGTCGTCGAAGTCGATCGCGCCGCCGCGGTGCATCGTGCTCGAGACCGTCACGACGCGGGGCGCCGGCGCGGCCAGCAGGCGGCCGAGCAGCAGCCCGGTCAGCGCGAAGTGGCCGAGGTGGTTGGTCGCGAACTGGCTCTCGAACCCGTCCCGGGTCACACGCCGGGGCGCCGCCATCACGCCGGCGTTGTTGATCAGCAGGTCGAGCCGGTCCGGCCCGGCCGCGGCGAACTCCCGCACGGACTCGAGGTCGGCGAGGTCGAGGATGGCCGCCTCCACCGCCGAGCCCGGCACCGCCGAGACGATCCGCGCCGCGGCGCTCTCCCCCTTGTCCGCGCTCCGGGAGGCCACCAAGACCCGCGCGCCGGCGCGCGCGAGCTCGCGCGCGGTCACGAAGCCGAGCCCGCTGTTGGCGCCGGTCACGATCGCGACCCGCCCGTGCTGGTCGGGCATGTCCGCGGCTGTCCACCCTTCAGACATCGAGGACCTTGAACTCGCACCCTTCAGACATCGAGGACCTTGAACTCGATCCCGGCCGCCTCGAGGCGCCGGCGCAGCGCCGGACCCATCGCGACCGCCGGCGTCAGTTGTCCGGCTCGCTCGGGAAGGTCGTCGTGCGCGAGGCACAGCGCCGACTCGGCGAGCATCTTCGATGTCTCGGTGTAGCCCGGGTCGCCGCCGTTGACCTCGGCCCGCAGCTCGGCCCCGTCGCCCGTGTGCGCCGCGAACCGGATGCTGAACCACGACTTCGCGCGTCGCTCCTCCGACGGTCCCTCGCCCGAGCCCTTGAGCTTCAGGAGCTGCTCGCGGGCCGGAGGGATCTGCGCCAGCACCACCGCCACCCCTGCCGCGGCGCCCAGGCCGACGAGCATCGGCAGCGGCCCGACGACCGCGTAGTGGCTGTAGCTGAAATCGGGTCCGTAGCGGTCGAGCGCCCGGGCCGAGCGGAGCACGGTGGCGGGATCGAGCGTCGGGAACGGGACAACCCAGCCGCCGGCGAACTTGTCCGGGTGCGGCCTGCCCGAGAGGCCTCTCACGCGGCGCCCGGACGGATCTCCCTCGAGCCGACGGCGTTCGCGCGCGACCATCGAGCTCGACCGCAGGCGGCTGAGGATCTCGATCGTCGACTGGTAGGTGCCGCCCGAGATCGACGCCTTCGTCCGCATGAACCCGTCGATCGAGATCGCCATGTCCTCGGGCAGCTGCTCGACGGTGAACTGCGCGCCGAGGTCGTAGGGGATCGAGTCGAAGCCGCACGAGTGCACGATCCGCGCGCCGCTTCGCTCGGCCTGCTCGTGGTAGCTGAGCCACATCCGGTCGACGAACTCGGGCTCGCCGGTCAGGTCGACGTAGTCGGTCCCGGCCGCAGCGCACGCCGCGACCAGCGGCTCGCCGTAGCGGATGTACGGGCCGACGGTGGTGATCACGACCTTGGTCGCCTCCGCCACCTCCCGGAGCGAACCCGGATCGCCGGCGTCGGCGTGCAGCAGCGGCAGCTCCGCGCATCCGGAGTCGATCGCCGCCAGCCGGCCGCGCACCTGCTCGAGCTTGGCCGCGTTCCGTCCTGCGAGCGCCCAGCTTCGTCCCGGCCGGAGCGTGGCGCGCCAGGTACTCGGCGGTCAGCGCGCCGGTGAATCCGGTGGCGCCGAACACGACGATGTCGAAGCGGCGATCAGCCATCGCCCGGGCGATCAGTCATCCGCCCCGATTTCACGCGCGATCCGGAGCGCTTCGTCGAGGTCGACTCCGGCCTTGGCCGCCACCCACGTCGCCGCGGGCGCCGCGACCCGCTCGGACGAATGGGCCGCCGATCCGGCCACGTCCAGGATCCTCTTGAACTCCTCGGTCGTAGGCGGCTCGGTCCCGAGCCGCTCGGCAAACGCGGCCAGCCATTCGTTCGCATTCATCGCCGCTCGGACTCTATCCCGTCGCGGCCCGCAACTCGCCAACCCCGGACGCCACCCCAGGATGATAATTGGTACATTTGTACCAATATGCCTGCGAGCACTCACGACGGCGTTCGACCCCGGGGAGCGGCCCGCCGCGAGGCGCTGCTCGATGCCGTGCTGCGGATCGTCGCCGAGGCGGGAGTCGACGCCGTCACGCACCGGCGCGTCGCCGACGTGGCGGGGCTGCCGCTCGCCTCGACGACCTACTGGTTCCAGTCCAAGGAGCACCTGCTGACGGCGGCGCTCGAGCGAGCCGCCGACCGCGACATCGAGCGCCTGAACGCATTCCTCGGCGAGGCCCCCGAGCACGCGCCCGACCCGCTCGAGCTGGCGGTGGGCGCGATTGTCGGCCCGGGCGACGAGTCGGGTCAGACCAGCCGCGGGTGGCTGCTCGCCACTTACGCCCTGCTGCTCGAAGCCGCGCGCCGCCCGGCGCTCCGCGAGGTGACCACGCGGTGGACCGACGCCTACCTGGAGGCACTCCCCCCGGTGCTCGCCGCGGCGGGCTCGCGGCACCCGCGGCCCGACGCCGAGCTGCTCCTGGCCGCCGCCGATGGTCTGCTCGTCGACCAGCTCGCATCCGGCGACACCTCGGACCCCGCTCCGCGGCTGCGACGGCTCGCGGACGCGCTGGTGAAATCGTGAGCGGCTGGTGAAATCGTGAGCGCGCTGGTGAAATCGTGAGCGGCTGGTGAAATCGTAGCGCGCTGGTGAAATCGTGAGCGCGCTCCAAACCCGCCGGCGCCGCGAAGCACCCCGCGCGCTCGATCCCGAGCAGCGCACGGTCGTGCTGATCCGCGTGCTGCTCGGGTTCGAGTCCGTCCTGTATTCGGTGCTGACCCCGGTGCTGCCGCACTACGCGCACGCCTTCGGCGCGTCCAAGACCGCGATCGGCGTGCTCGCGGCCGCCTACCCGGCGGGGATGATCCCGGGCTCGCTGCTCGGTGGGTGGATCGCCACCCGCGCGGGGGTGCGCCGCACCACCGTGGTCGGCTTGCTCCTGTTCACCGGCTCGATCGTCGCGTTCGGGTTCGCCTCGAACATCGTCGTGCTCGACGGGCTGCGGTTCGTCCAGGGAATCGCGTGCGGCTGCATCTGGGGCGGCGGCCTGGCGTGGGTGATCGCGATCTCGCCACCCGAACGCCGCGGCGCGATGCTCGGATCGGTGTTCGCGTCGGCGATCTTCGGGACGCTGGTCGGCCCGGTACTCGGCACGGTGGCGGTGGCCACCGGAACCGGGGCGGTGTTCGTGTGCGTCGGCGGCGTGTCGCTCGCGCTCACGGCGTGGACGCTTCAGCACCCGGAGCCTCCGCGCGCGGCGCTCGGCGCCGGAGCGCCTCTGCGGGTGCTGGCCAAGGACCCCAGGATCGCGCTCGGCTGTTGGCTGATCCTGCTCGAGGCCGGCACGATCGGGGCAACCGGCACGCTGCTGCCGCTGCGGCTGTCGCGCTTCGGCGCCTCGGACGTGGCGATCGGCGTGACGTTCGTGCTCGCGTCGCTGCTGGCCCTGCGGGTAAACCCCGCGGTTGGGCGTCTCGTCGATCGCCGCGGGGTCCTGCTCCCGCTGAGCGCCGGCCTCGGCGCGATGGCGGTTCTGCTCGTGTTGCTCCCGCTGCCGCGATCGCCGCTCGTGCTGGCGGTGCTGACCGTGCTCACGCTGGGCGGACCGCTGACGGCCTTCGGGCTTCCGGCGGTCTCGATCATGACCGACGCGATCGAGCGGATCGGCGCCGCGCTCGCGTTCGGGTCGATGCTCTTCAACCTCGCGTGGGCGACCGGGGAAACGGTCGGCGCACCGGCAGCGGCGAGCGTCTCCCGGGCAACCAGCGACGCCGTGCCGCTGGCCGCGATGGCGGCGCTGATGCTGGCGACGCTGCTGGTCGTGCGGTTGGGATCCGCGGTCAGCTCGAGGTCGGCACCGAGCCGGTCAAGTCCAGCGGCGCGTCGCCGAGCGTCTCGTCGTGAATCTCGCTGACGCTGACGCCCGGGTCGGGAAGGACGCGGAGCGCGTCGGGCGGTAGGTCCACCTTGACGGGCGTTCCCTGGCTGTAGGGCACCGCGTCCCCCTCGTTGCGCACCATCGCCTGAAGCGCCGACCCGGTGGCGAGACGCACGTAGATGTGCGTGGTCGACCCGAGGAAGACCAGGCGCTCGACCATCCCCGGCACCCTGTTGACACCATCTGCCTCGTACGGCTGCAGACGGATGCGCTCCGGACGAATCGCGACCTTGACATCGCCGGTGGCGTCAAGCTGGCCCGCCCGAGCTTCGAGCGTGAAATCGCCGAGGCGCAGGCGGCAAGGTCCGTGTCCATTGCCGCCGGGCTCGACTCGGGCGTCCATCAGGTTCGACACGCCGAGGAAATCGGCCACGAACGCGTCGGCGGGCTCGTTGTACACCTCTTCCGGGGTGCCGAGCTGCGCGATGCGTCCGTGGTTCATGACGGCCAGGCGATCGGACATCGTGAGTGCCTCTTCCTGGTCGTGGGTGACATACAGAAACGTGATTCCCACCTGCTTCTGGAGCGCACCCAGCTCGACCTGGAGCGTGCGACGGAGCTTGGCGTCGAGCGCCCCCAGCGGCTCGTCCAGCAGCAGGACCGACGGACGCAGCACCAGTGCCCGCGCCAGCGCGACGCGCTGCTGCTGACCGCCCGAGAGCTGGTTAGGGCGTCGTTTTTCAAAACCGGACAACTGAACGAGCTCGATCGCCTCCGCCACCCGACTGTCACGCTCGGGCTTCGACACCGACTTGTACTTCAAGCCGAACGCGACGTTCTCGGCGACGGTCAAGAACGGAAACAGCGCGTAGCTCTGGAACACGGTGTTGACGTTGCGACGGTGGGGCGCCCACTTTCCGACGTCGGTGCCGTCGAGCAGGATCTGTCCGCTGCTCGGCGGCTCGAACCCCGCGACCATGCGCAACGTCGTCGTCTTGCCACACCCGCTGGCGCCGAGCAGCGAGAAGAACTCGCCCTCCTGGATCTCGACCGAGATCTCGTCGACCGCGGTGACATCGTCGAATCGCTTGGTCAGTGACTCGAGCTTGACATGTCCTCCACTCATCTATTTGTCTCCTCAGATTCCCGCGATCCCGGTCAGCGCGTCGGCGCCGCCCTTGGTGCGTTCGCCCCGGGTCATCCACCTGTAACCGATATATCCGATCAGCGCGGCGATGAGCGAGAGCAACAGCATGATCGTGGCCAGGGCGTTGAGCGCCGGCCCACTTAGTCCGCCATGGACGTTCGAGTAGATCAGTACCGACATCGGTTGCGTGTTCGCCGTCGACGACAGCTGCTCCACGATCACGAAATCGTCAACGGTGCTGGCGAAGACGAGTACTGCGCTCGCGAAGATCGCCGGCGTCAGCAGCGGAAGCAGCACCCGCCGGATCGCCCCGAGCCGCGACGCGCCGAGATCGCAGGCCGCCTCCTCGTAGCTCCGTCCGATCGACACCAGCCGGGCGCGCACGATGATCGCGGGCCAGCTTATGTTCCATACCACCAGACCGGCCACCTCTGCCGTCGTTCCGAGCCTGAGGAACGTCAGTGCCTGCGTGACCAGCAGGAACAGCGCCACCGCGAGCAGCAGCTCCGGGATCACGAACGAGAAGATCATCACGATGTTCAGTCCGTTCGCGGTCCGCGTGCGCCAGCGATCGATGCCGATCGCGAAGCACACTCCGATCGGCACGCAGATCAACGTGGTCAGGACGGCGAGCACGATCGTCTGGATCACGGCCTGATGAAGGCTCGGGTTGTGGAGCACCGAGGTGACCTGGCTGCCGACGTACCACTTGGTCGAGAAGCCCTGCCAGGTTGCCTGCGACGCGCCTTTGTTGAACGAGAACAGCACCGCGATCGCGATCGGCACGATCGACCAGACGATGTAGAGCCAGGTGAATCCTTCCATCAGCCACGGCCGGCGCCACGGGTTGCCCCGCGAGCCGCCCCGCCAGGAGAGTTCCCCCCGGCCCGGGGCGGGGGTGGTTACGGGCTGGCCGACCGTGCTTGCCATCAGGCGTACTCGGCCGAGGCGCGAGCGGTGCTCACGACGTAATAGATCATCGGTATCAGCAGCACGACGAGCAGCATCAGGGACAGCACGGCGCCCTGTCCGACCTCGCCGGGCGACTCGAGCTGGCCCTCGATCACGTTGCCGATCATCGTCGTCCCGGGCGAGCCCGACAGCAGCTGATTGGTGTAGTAGTCGCCGAGCATCGGCAGGGCCGTGATGAACGTCCCCGCGATGATCGCCGGCTTGCTCAACGGAAGCGTGACGTGCCAGAAGGTCCGCCACTTGCTGAGCCCGAGATCGCGTGCAGCCTCGAGCATGCTCTGGTCGATGCGGTCGAGGAACGCGTACAGCACCAGGATCACGTACGGGATGTAGCCATACACGAGGCCCAGGATCACGGTCACCGATTTGCCGCCGAGCCAGTCGGTGTTGCCGGGCAGGCCGAAGAAGGACAACGCGCTGTTGAACAGGCCTCCCTGCTGGAGGAGATCGATCCACGCCAGCATGCGCATCATGTAGCTGACCCAGAACGGCGCGATCAGCAGGACCAGGAACAGCGTCTTGCGCCTGCCGGCGTAGCGGGAGACGAAATAAGCCACCGGGTAGGCGACCGCCAGCGAGATCACCGTGGCGATCGCGGTATAGATGAGCGTTCGCAGCGCCGGGGCGGCGATGAACGCTCCCGGTCCGAAGATCTCATGCCAGACCGCGCTCAGGTTCCAGCTCGACCACCGCCCCGGGTTCCAGATTGGGACGACCGTCTGGAAGAACTCGTTGACACCGCCGCCGGCGACCGACAGCATCACGTAGAACGGCACTACGAACAGAACCAGCAGCCAGATCGCTCCGGGCAGCGCGAGCGCTATCCACAGCCCGCGGCCGCGCCGGTCGTTGGGGTCGTTTCGGCCGGTCATCGTCTCACCTATAGCCCCTTCGAGAACGAATTCCAGGTGGACTCCCAGACGGCGTTGGCAGCCGGAGGCAGCTCGAGCTGGAAGATGCCGTTGCGGAAGTAGTCCGGTAGCACCACCGTCGACGCCAGCTGCGGAGGGAGCAGTTGCTCCTTGGTCAGCTTATGCGGGGTCACCTCGGTCAGTGGCTGCATGTAACCCACGAAGCTGTAGTTCTCCAGTGCGTTGTTCACGTCGAGCATGTAGTTGATGAACAGATGAGAAAGCACCGGATTGGCGCCGCTGGTCAGATTCACCATCAGGTCGTTCGCGACCGGGCCCTTCCTGTTGGCCGGGAACCAGTAGCCGACCGTATCGATCGATGTGCCCTTGGGCAGGTAGTCGGCCGCGCTGGCCATGTCACCCGACCACGCGTGGTGAATCCAGGTCTTTCCTGAGGGCACGTCGGTGTAATCGTTGTTGTCGATCCGAACGTTGGTGAGCGACGAGAGTTGCGAGAGCGCCCGGCCGGCGGCGTGGATCTGAGCGGGGTTCGTCGTGTTGAGGTCGAAGTTCCCGGCCCGCATGAGCGCGAGGCTGATCGTCTCCCGGTAGTCGTCGAGGACGGCCACCTTTCCCGCATACGGCGCCCCCTCCCAGGGCATGTTCCACGACGGGGAGAGGTTCACCTTGTCCTTGCGCCAGGCCATCCCCGTGGTGTAGATCGAGTACGGCGTCGTGTACCGCCAGCCCTGGTCGTAGAACGGATTCTGATAATCGGGCCAGGCGTTGGCGATGTTGGGGATGTAGCTGTGGTTGAGCGGCCGGATCAGCCTGGCCGCGATCAACTGACCGAGCACGGGGACGGTCGGGAAGAACACGTCGAATTCGAGCTCCCCACTCTGCAGCTTGGCGATCGCCTCTTCAATCGTGTTGAAGGTCGTGATCGAGTACTTGCAGTTGTACTTCTTGCAGAAGCTCTTGACCACCGCCTCGTTGATGTACGCGACCCAGTTGTAGAGGCGCAGGGTCGCGCCCTCTTCGGGTGCGAGGCCCGACGCGATCATCTTGTTGCCCGAGCACAGGGGCCACTTGACCGGGCGGTCCTGACGCGGGAGCGGCGGGTCCGCGCTGCTCGCCCCGGCGGGGTTCGTCGAGCTGCAGCCGGCCAGCAATCCGCCGAGCGCGAGCCCGGCGCCCGCGGCGAGCAGCTGGCGACGAGAGATCGCGCTCTCCGGATGCGGTCTGTGCCGGATCCCTCCCTCCGACCATCCCTCACGTGGATGCACTCGCCCTCCTCGCCCCGCGGAGGTCGCAGCCAAGCTCGCTGTCAGCGAGCGCCAGGCAGCGGTCCACCATCCGCTTCGCGGTGACATCCGGCTGGCCCAGGGTGACCTGGACGCCGAGGCCGTCCATCAGCCCGCTCAGCGCCAGCGCGAACTCGTCGGGATCTGCGTCCCGGTCAAACGCGCCTTCCTCCTGGCCTTCGCGCACGATGTCCCCGATCAGGTTGCGCTGGCGGCGGTCGAGCCGGAAGTACGCATCGCGCACGGCCGGGTCACGGCGGGCCCGGACCCACATCTCCATCCACAGCGTCCAGTCGCTGAGGCCGCCTGGCCCAAGACTGATCTCCTCGATCAGGTGGACGAGCTTGTCGGCCGCACCCTCCTGCCGCGCCTGGCCCGCGGTCAGCCGTTCGTAGAAGTCGCGGTCGGTCTGGTCGACTGCCTCCTCGAGCAGCCGGTCCTTGGACTCGAAGTAGTAGAGGATCGTCGGCGCGCTCGTCCCCGCGCGCTTGGCGATGTCACCGATGCGCGTGTCGAACAGGCCGCGCTCGTACAGCACCTCGGCGGCCGCCGAGATTATCTGCGGCTTTCGCAGGTGCTCGACCTTTGGACGCGGCATCCCTCTTCTCAATCCTCGGCCTCGACGGCCCTCTCTCTTCTCAACCCTCGTACCAATTCGTATACTGAACGGCGATTCAGAAAACTACAGCGATCGCCCCGGCGCTGTCAAGGCCGCGGGGCCTCGCTCACACAACGAGAGGGGTCGTCTGCCGTGGTCGATGTGGCGGTATTGGGGGCGGGGTTGGCGGGATTGAGCGCCGCGCGGGACCTCAAGCGCTCGGGAGCCGACGTGATCGTGCTCGAAGCGCGAGACCGAGTCGGCGGCCGCGTCGAGGCGGCGACGCTGCCCGACGGACGCACTGTCCAGGCCGGCGGCGAGGTGTTCGGGCCCGGCCACACCGCCTACGGCGAGCTGGTCGATGAGCTCGGCCTGTCGGTCGAGCCGAGCTACGTGGCCGATCCCGGCGAGATCAGCTGGGGGCTCGTCGACGGCGTGCATGTCGGCGACGACGTTCCCTGGATGAGCGAGGCCGAGCGGCGCGACGACGAGCGCGTGGGGAGGGCATTCGCGGAGCTGGCCGCGACCGTCGACCCCGACGATCCGTGGTCCCATCCCGACGCCGCGGCGCTCGATGCCACGAGCCTGGCGGAGTGGCTCCGCCGCCGGGGCGCGCTCCCCGCGGTCCACCGCCGGCACACGCTCGCGTCGCTGTCGCTCGCCTGCGACGGCCCCGAGCGGACCTCGCTGCTGGCCGAGCTGCGCAAGCACGCGGCGCTCGGCGGCGACGGCTTCTACGACCTCGAGCGGTGGGAGGGCCTGCGCGTGGGCGAGGGCTCGGCCGCCGTCCCGGCGGCGCTGGCCGCCGAGCTCGGGCCTGACACGATCCGCTTCGGGGCGGCGGCACGACGGATCTCGATTCGCCCCGGGCGGGTCGAGGTGACGCTCGAAGCGGACGGCGAGGCGATCGCCGCCGAGGCGGTCGTGTGCACGATCCCCGCCGGCCCGCTCCGTGCGGTCGAGATCGCCGGCGTCAGCGACGCCCGGCTGCGGTCGCTTCGCTCGCATCGCCAGGCGCTCGCGGCCAAGGTCGTCGCCGCGTACGGCGCGTCGTTCTGGCAGGAGGCGGGGCAGAACGGGCTCGCCGAGTGCGAGTGGCTGTTCGGCTCGACGTGGCCGCAGGGCGCCGGCGTCCTGTCGATGCTCGTCCCGCCCGAGCGCCTGTCGGCATTCCTGGCGACGCCGGAGGCGGTCCGGTCGAGCACGGTCGTCGACGGGCTGGTGGCGCTGTATGGCGAGGAGGCGCGGTTCCCGCTGGCGATGCTCGAGCGCGCGTGGGGCGTCGACCCGTTCACGCAGGGCTACATCTCGAGCTGGGCGCCCGGGGACCTGACCCGGGTCGGGCCGCTGCACGGGACCCACGAGCCGCCGTTCTACGTCGCCGGCTCTGACCACTGGGTGGCCGGCTACATGGAGGGCGCGGTGCGCACCGGCCGCGACGCCGCGCGCGCCGCGCTGGGGGCGGGCTCGCCCGCCTGATCCGCCGCCGCGGTCAGCGTCTCCCCCAGGCCGAGATCTCGCGCGAGCGCGCTCGAGACCGCCTGCCGGGCGCGCTCGAGCGGGATCGCGCGGTCCCCGATCAACGTGCGGACGCCGTAGCCGTCGAGCAGCGCGAGCAGCCGATCGGTGACCTCGTCGGGATCGCAGCGGGCGAATTCGCCGTCGTCGACGCCCGCGGCGATCTCGTCCCGGAACCACGCGTGCAGACGCGAGTACAGCTCCTCGGCGACCGGTCGGAGCTCGGGATGGCGCACCGCGCGCAACCACAGCTCGACCCACAGCACCCAGTCCTGCTCGAGCGCGGACGTCGTCGGCAGGCACTGCTCGATCATCGACTCGAGGCGCTCGGAGTGCGAGGCGGCCGGCAGCTCGCCGCTCGAGATGCGCGCGTCGCCGGCATGGGCGTAGGAGTAGTCGAGCGCCTCGGCGAGCAGGGCGTCGCGGGTCTCGAAGTGGTAGTGGACGAGCGCGGTCGACACGCCGGCCTCCATCGCGATCCGCGCGATCCGGACGCCGTCGATCCCCTCGCGGGCGATCTGCGCGGCGGCGGCGCCCAGGATCCGCTCGCGCGCGCTCGGCTTGCCCGCGCTCAAGAGGTCGCGACCTCCCCGAGGTCCGAGCCGACCTCCCCGAGGTCCGAGCGGACCCGGTCCGCGAACCACGCCACCGCGCTCTCCCGGCGCGACAGCGGACCGCACTTGTATCCGCGCGTCCGCAGACCGAGCTGCACGTTCTCGACGAGGTCGATGTCCTCCTTGAGCACGACCGTGTTCAGCCAGTTGTTGAGCCGCTGAACGGCGCGCGTCCGCGGGCCGCTGCCGGGCGCGCGGTAGCCGGCGAACACGTCGCGGGTGCGGCCGGCCCCGTCGGGGAGCATCTGCCACGTGTTGACCTGGTCGGGATACAGGTCGATCGTCGTGTTCGGATAGATGAACACGTAGCGCCAGGTGCGGCGGTCATCCTCGGTCAAGCCGGGCATCGGCGTCACCAGCTGCGCGTACAGCCGCTCGAGCCGGTTGCTGCTCGGCTTCTCCCGGAGCGGCGCCTCGATCCACGCGTAGTGCTCGTGCAATTCGGTGTCGTAACGCTTGTAGTCGAGCATCCGCATCAGGGCGGGATGCGCGATCGGGATGTGGTAACCCTCGAGATAGTTCTCGGCCACGATCTTCCAGTTCGCGGGCTGCGAGCCGCCGGACGGCCCGAACGACTCGAGCGTCGGGATCCGGTAGCGCTCTAGGCGCGCCGGCAGGTCGCCGACCAGGTCGGCCAGCGGCGTCGCATCGGGATCGAGGTTGACGAACACGAGCCCGCACAGCTGCTCGACCCGCGCCGGCATCAGCCCGAGCGCGGACTTGTTCAGGCGCTTGCCGAACTGGAGAGCCTCGGGGGCGCCGATCAGGGTGCCGTCGAACTTGTAGGTCCAGCCGTGGTAGCGGCACCGGATCGCTCCCTTGCACTGGCCCGACCCGCTGAGCAGGCACGATCCGCGGTGGCGGCAGACATTGTGGTAGGCGCGCAGGCCGCCCGACTCGTCGCGAACGACCAGGACCGGCTGCGAGCCGGCGAACCCGGTCGTGTAGCTGCCCGGCCCCGGAAGCGCCGAGACGTGGCCGATCAGCTGCCAGGTCCGCTCGAAGATCCGTTCCTGCTCGACCTCGACCAGCTCCGGGTCGAGGTACAGCCGGGGCTCGAGCGCCTCGGCGAGTGGGGCTTGAACGTCGGTCAGCGCTGCCATCAAATCGTCCTCGCGTGTCGTGGATGTGGTCCCGCCGCCCGCCGTCGCCACCGGGCAATGGCGGGCGGCCGGCCCTCGGCAACTGAAAACAAAAATCAAAATCCTGACTTTGTGATCAGTTGCTGTTAGTCTACCGCCCATGGTCAAGTCCGCGCCCTGGCTGTCGCTGACGCCCGAGCCCGAGCGCGAGCTTCCGGCCGCGGTCGCGACGCTCGTCTGCGGCCACCGGCCGACCGACGCGGCGGTCTCCGAGGAGGCCGCGCGGATCGAGCGACTGGTCCTGCGCGGCAGCGAGCGGCGCTGGGACGGCTACCTGCACCACGTGGTCGAGCTGATCGACCGCCGGGCCGGCGACCCCGACCCCGAGGTGGCGCGCGCCCGCCAGGTCGCGATCGCCGTGATCTCGAACCACCACAACCTGCTTCTCGCCCTCGCGGGGGGCGGAGCGCGACGAACCGATACCGACAGGCGGCGGCTCTCCGAGCTGCTCGCCGCGAGAAACGAGGACCAAGCATGAGCACCGCCGTGATCCCCACGTCCGCCGCCTTCGAGCTGACCGTCAGACCAGCTCGAGCTCCAGCAGCGAGCGCGGACGTTCGTCGAGACGGTGCTGATGCCGCTCGAGGTCGAGGCCGAGGAGCTGGGCGGCCAACTCCCCGAGGAGACCGTCGATGTCGTCAAGCGCGAGGCGATCGCCGCGCGGCTGAACGGCGGACGGTTCGCCCCCGAGTACGGCGGCCAGGGCTGGTCGATGCTCGAGTGGTTCCTCGTCAACGAGCAGTTCGGCCGCGTCACGAACGGCCTGCACTGGCACGTGCCGAGCGCCTACAACGTGCTGCTCCAGGGCACGCCGGACCAGGTCGAGCGGTATTTGATACCCGCCCTCCGCGGCGAGGGCGGCGACGCCTACGCGGTCACCGAGGCCGAGGCCGGCTCTGATCCGGGCGGGATCGCCTCGACCGCGGTGTCGACCGGCGACGGCTGGCGGATCAACGGCGAGAAGTGGTTCGTGACCTCGGGCGACGTGGCCCGCGTGCTGATCGTGATGGCGAACGTGGTCGACGGCGCGGACCGCCTCGGAACGCTGTTCCTGATCGAGCCCGACGCACCCGGCGTCGAGTTCGTCGACAACCCGCGGTTCACCCACAACTATCCCCACGGCCATCCGACGATCCGCTTCACCGACGTCGAGGTCGGCCCCGACGCCGTGATCGGCGGGATCGGAAACGGCGAGACGCTGCAGCGCGCCTGGTTCACCGAGGAGCGCCTCGGGATCGCGACGCACGGGCTCGGCGCGATGTGGCGCCTGCTCGAGGAGGCGACGGCGTGGGCGCTCGAGCGCCGGCAGGGAGGGTCGCGGATCATGGACTACCAGGGCGTGTCGTTCCCGCTCGCCGACTCGGCGACCGACGCCGCGCTCGGCCGGCTGCTCGCGCTCCAGGTCGCGGGGATGGTCGACGCGGGCGCGGACGTCAAGTTGATCCACGCCAAGGCCTCGATGGCCAAGCTGTTCGTGTCCGAGGCCGCCGGCCGGTGTGCCGACCGCGCCGTCCAGATCTTCGGGGGCGCGGCTACATGCGCAACTACGTCGCCGAGCGGTTCCTGCGCGAGCTCCGGGTCGACCGGATCTGGGAGGGCACGAGCGAGGTGCAGCGGCTGATCATCGCCCGGGCGCTCGAGCGCCGCGGGGTCGAGGCCACGATCCACTGAGCCGCACGTGATGGATCTGAGCCGTCTGATGCGCCCGCGGTCGGTCGCGGTCGTGGGCGCCACCGATCGGCCCGGCAGCTACGGCGCCCAGGCGCTGCTGAACCTCGACGCGATCGGGTTTGCGGGTCCGGCCTGGGGCGTGAACCCGAGCCGCACCGAGGCGCTCGGACGGCCGTGCGTGCCTACGATCGCCGACCTGCCGCACGCGGTCGATGCCGTGATCGTCTCGGTCCCGGCCGCGGGCGTCGCGGCCGCCGTCGAGGAGGCGGGCGCGCGTCGGCTGCGGGGGCGCAGTCGTGTTCAGCGCCGGGTTCGCCGAGTTCGCCGGCGGCGTCGGGTTGCAGCGCGATCTGGTCGCGGCCGCGGGGCGTCATGGCCTCCCCGTGTGCGGGCCCAACTGCAACGGGATCGTCGCGATGCACGCGCGCACCGCGCTGTGGGGCGACGCGCTCGTGCCGCGCGAGCCCGGCGCGGTGGCGCTGATCTCGCAAAGCGGCAACGTCGCGGTGAACGCGCTCGCGACGCGCCGGGGCCTGCGGTTCCACACGGTGGTCGCGAGCGGGAACCAGGCGGTGCTGACCGCCGCCGACTACCTGGCGTTCCTCGCGGGTGAGGACGGAGTCGGGGCGGTCGCGCTCTACCTCGAGGACGACGGCGGACCGGGGCTGTGCGACGGCCTCGCGGCCTGCGCGGAGTCCGGGGTGCGCGTGACGGTCTTGAAGGTCGGGAGCTCGAAGGCGGGGGCTCACGCCGCCGCGGCTCACAGCGGGGCGCTCGCCGGCGATCAGCGGATCTTCCGCGCGCTGATCGAGGACGCCGGCGGCGTGTGGGCGTCCGACGTCCACGAGCTGCTCGAGCTCGCCAAGACGCTCGCGGTACCGGTCCGGGGGCGGCCGCGCTCCGGCGGGCTCGCGATCATGACGTGCTCGGGCGGCGACTCCGCCCAGGGAGCCGACGAGGCCGAGCGGCTCGGGGTCGCGCTGCCGGAGCTCGCGCCGGCGACCCGCGAGCGGTTGGGCGAGCTGCTGCCGGCGGCGGCGACGGCGGCCAACCCGCTCGACTACACGGCGATGATCTGGGGTGACACCGCGGCGCTGTCCGGGCTCGTGCAAACGCTCGGCGCCGATCCATCGATCGGCCGGGTGCTCGTGTTTTACGACCAGCCGCCGGATCTGGACGGCGCCATCGGGGAGTCGTGGGATGCCGTTCGCGAGGGCATCACCGCCGGCGCCGCCGTGAGCGAGGCCGCCACGATCGTCTCCTCGACGCTGCCCGAGCTGCTCGACGACGATGCCGCCTGGCGCTTCATCCAGGACGGCATCCCCGCGGTCGCCGGTCTGCGCACCGGTCTGTGCTGCGCCGCGGCGCTCGAGCGGCCGGCGGGCGATCCGGATCGGCTGCGGTCGATCGCGCGCGTGGCTCCCGGTGCGCGGTCCGCGGACGCGGGTCGAGGCTTCGAGTGGTTGTCCGAGCACGACGCGAAGGAGCTGTTGCGGGCCGCGGGCGTGCGCGTCGTCGAGGGTCGAGTGGTGTCCGACGAGGACGATGCCGTGGCCGCGCTCGGCGAACTCGGCGGGACCATCGCGCTGAAGCTGAGCGCCGCCGGCATCCAGCACAAGTCGGACGCCGGCGCGGTCGAGCTCGGGCTTCGTTCTGAGGCCGACGTGCGGAGGGCGTTCGGTCGGCTGACCGCGCTCGACGCGTATGAGGCCGCGTCCGTGCTCGCCGAGCGGATGGCCCCTCCCGCGGTCGAGTTGATCGTCGCAGCGCGCGCCGACGCGATCGTGCCGGCACTCGTGATCGGGCTCGGCGGCGTCTGGACCGAGGTCTTGACCGATGTCGCGATCGTGCCGCTGCCGGCGCGCACGGACAGGATCGAGGCAGCGCTGCGGTCGTTGCGCGGCGCGCCCCTGTTGACCGGCGGCCGCGGCACGGCGCCCGTGGACCTGGCCGCGGTGGCGGGGCTGGCCGAGCGGGTCGGGGAGGTCCTGGTCGAGGAATCGCTCGAGCTGATCGAGCTGAACCCGGTGTTCGCAGGCGTGGAGGGGGCGATCGCGGTCGACGCGATCGCGCGCCGGCGGGTCCCGGTCGGGGCGGAAGCGGTGGCGGTCCCATGAACGACGTGATCGTCGTCGGCGGCGGGTTTGCCGGCGTCACCGCCGCCCGCGAGGCATCGCTGCGGGGCCGCTCGGTCCTGCTGCTCGAGGCGCGCGACCGGCTCGGCGGGCGCACGTGGACCGCGCCCTGGAACGGCTCGACGATCGAGTACGGCGGCGCCTGGGTCCACTGGCACCAGCCCCACACGTGGTCGGAGATCACCCGCGCCGGCCTGGAGGTCTCGGTCAGCGACGAGGCCGCCGTGGCCGGCTGGTATGTGGGTTCCGACCGCCGATCCGGGTCGATCGAGGAGCGCGACGAGATCGCCCGGCGCGGCTGGGACCGGTTCGTCGACGGGGTCCGCGACGCTCTGCCGGTGCCCTACGATCCGACTCGCGCCCCCGCGCTCGCCCGCTTCGACCGTCTGTCGATCGCCGAGCGGCGGGACGAGCTCGCGCTCTCGCCCGAGGAGCGCGACGTGCTCACCGCCGAGCTCGAGTCGCTCGCCCACGCCCCGCTCGAGGACGCGGGCGCGGTGTCGGTGCTGCGCTGGCACGCGCTCTCGGGCTACAGCCTAGAGCTGACCCAGTTCACGGGCGGGCGCGTGACGATGGTCGAGGGCACGCGGGCGCTGCTTGGCGCAATTGCGTCGGCGGCGCCGTTCGAGCGCCGGCTCGGCATTCCGGTGGCGGCGATCCGGCGGCGCAGCGACCGCGTGGACGTCGAGACTCGCGACGGGTCCGGGTTCGCGGCGCGCGCGGTGGTCGTCGCGGTGCCGCTCAATGCGCTGGGCGCGATCGAGTTCACGCCGGCGCTCCCGGACGACAAGCTGGCGGCGATCGCGCTCGGCCAGGCCTCGCGCGGGATCAAGATCTTCATCCACGCCCGCGGCGAGTCGCTGCACCAGAACGCGATCCGCCCCGGGCATCCGTTCGGCTACCTCGGCACGGAGTCGGTCGACGGCGACGGCTCTCAGCTGATGATCGGGTTCGGGCCCGACGCGGCGCGGTGCGACGCCGCCGACCTGCCCGCGGTGCAGCAGCAGATCGACGCGATCCTGCCCGGGTACGAGGTGATCGACGCCACCGCCCACGACTGGCTGTCTGACGAGTTCTCTCGCGGCACCTGGGCGATCCACCGCCCGGGCTGGTATGAGCACCATCACGCCGCGATGCGGCGCCCCGAGGGTGCCGTCGTGTTCGCCGGCTCTGACATCGCCAACGGCTGGTCCGGGTTCATCGACGGCGCGATCGAGTCGGGGATCCGTGGCGCCTCGTTGGCCGCCGCGCTGGCATGATGCCCAGCCTCGACACACGAAATTGGAGGCATGGACGTGGCAATCCTCGATGACAAGGTGGCGATCGTCACCGGCTCGGCACGCGGAATCGGACGCGCGACCGCGGAGCTGCTCTCCGAGAACGGCGCGAAGGTCCTGATCAACGACCTCGACGGCGACGTCGCCGAGCAGACGGCGAGCGAGATCGCCGGCGAAACCCTCGTGTTTGGAGGAGATCTGACGAAGCCGGGCGTTCCCGACGAGCTCGTTCAGAAGGTCATCGACCAGTGGGGCAGGGTCGACATCCTCATCAACAACGCCGGATACACGCTCGACGCGCCGATCCACAAGATGAGCGACGACTGGTTCCAGAAGATGATCGACATCCACTCGGTCGTGCCGTTCCGGATGTGCCGCGCGGTCGCGCCCCACATGCGCGAGCCCGCCAAGAAGGAGCGCGAGGAGGGCGTCGAGGTGTTCCGCAAGATCGTCAACGTGTCGTCGATCTCGGGCACGATGGGCAACGCGGGGCAGGCCAACTACTCGTCGGGCAAGTCGGCGGTGATCGGCCTCACCAAGACGCTCGCCAAGGAATGGGGTCAGTTCAAGATCAACGTCAACGCGGTCGCGTTCGGGTTCATCGAGACGCGCCTGACCGCCGCCAAGAACGAGGAGAACGTCGTCGAGATCGCCGGCGAGAAGGTCCAGCTCGGCATCCCCGAGCAGCTCCGCGCGCTGGGCCCCGCCCTGATCCCGCTCGGCCGCCCCGGCACTCCGCGCGAAGCCGCCGGTGGGATATTCCTGCTCTGCACCCCGTGGGCGAATTACGTCAACGGCCAGGTGCTGACGATCAGTGGCGGCCAGTTCAGCGGCATGACGTCGTAATCATTGCCCTCCGGTCGCGCGTAGATACGCGAGCACAGCCAGCACCCGCCGGTGATCATCGTCGCCGGCGGGCAGGTCGAGCTTGGCGAAGATGTTCGAGACGTGCTTCTCGACCGCGCCGGGCGTGACCACCATCTCGCGGGCGATCGCGGCGTTGGTGCGGCCCTGGGCGATCAGCTCGAGCGTCTCACGCTCGCGGGGCGTGAGCGCCTCGAGCTCCGCGCCGTCGCCGCTGCGATCGCGGTCGGCGATCAGCGCGCTGACGACCTCGCGATCGAGCGCGGTCCCGCCCGCGGCCACGCGCTTGACCGAGTCGACGAATGTCCGCACCTCGCTGACGCGCTCCTTGAGCAGGTAGCCGACGCCGCTCTGTCCGGCCGCGAGCAGTTCGGCGGTGTACACGGGCTCGACGTACGCGGACAGGACCAGGATCGCGAGCTCGGGATGGCGGCGCCGCGCTTCCAGCGCCGCCCGGATCCCCTCGTCGGTGAACGTCGGTGGCAGCCGTACGTCGCAGATCGCCAGATCGGGCTTGTGGCCGTCGACGATCCGCAGCAGCCCGGGACCATCCTCGGCCTGCGCGACGACCTCGATCCCGTTCTCGGCCAGCAGCGCCACCATCCCTTCGCGCAGCAGCGCCTGATCCTCGACGATTACTACTCGCACGGCAGCACGGCCCAGACGACCGTTCCCTCACGGGCGACGCTGTGGACCTCGAGCCGGCCGTCGAGCGCCTCGACTCGCTGCTTGAGCCCGGTCAGCCCGCCGCCCGCGGGGTTCGCGCCGCCCGGTCCGTTGTCGGCGACCTCGACCACGAGCATCGCGCCGTCGAGGCTCAGCGTCACGGCCGCGCCGGCGCCCGGCGCGTGCTTGGCGACGTTGGTCAGCGATTCGGCGATGACGAAGTAGGCCGCGGTCTCGACCACCGGTGGGGGGCGGTGATCGAGCTGTCCGACCACCTCGACGTTCGCGGTCGACCGGCTTGCGAGCGACTCGGCCGCGGCGACCAGGCCGCGATCCGCGAGTACCGGCGGCGCGATCCCGCGCGCGAGGTCCCGCAGCTCCCTGATCGCGGCGGTCGCCTCTTCCCGAGCCTGCCGCACCAGCGCGGCGCTGTCGGGGTGATCGGCGAGCCGCTCCTCGGCGCGCCCGAGCTGCATGCTGAGCGCGACCAGACGCGCCTGGGCGCCGTCGTGCAGGTCGCGCTCGATCCGACGGAGCTCGGACGCCTGCACGTCGAGCGCGCCGCTGCGGGTCCGGGTCAGCTCGTCGACTCGAAGTTCAAGCGAGCGCTGGCCGGGGCGCAGGAACAGCGCGTGGAGGGCGAGCGCAACAGCCAGCCCGACGAATGGGAAGATCGGCCAGAAGAAGCCGCCTCCGGACATCGCCCAGACCAGCACCGTGATGGCGACGAGCACCACGGAGACGCTCGCCTGCAGCGCGTACCGGCGAGTCGCCCCCTTAGGCCGACGCCACGCCCAGCGCACGGCGACCCACAGGGCGGTTGGGATCGCGAGGCCCAGCGCCGCCCACATCGGCCAGAAGTAGCCGGCCCCGGTCGCCGCCCAGATCACGATCAGCGCAGTCAGGACCACGAGGGACGGCGCGAACGCCGCCCCTCGGACCACCGACCCCAGGTCGATTTCGTTGCCGCGATCAGTCATTGGTTGCTTCGATCGCTGCGACATTGACTCCATGATCCCAGTCCCGCGCGCGCCTGCGAGGTGCACGAGCGCGAGCCGGAGCCAGGCCGCGGTCGCCCAACAAGGTGAGCGCCGCCGGCAGCGCCAGACCGCGGACGATCGTCGCGTCGAGCGCGATCGCGGCCGCGAGTCCGACCCCGAGCTGCTTGAACTCGAGCAGCGGCAGCGTGGCGAACACCGAGAACACGGCGATCATCACGAGCGCGGCGCTCGTCACTGTCCCGCCGGTCGAGCCGAGTGCCGTGGCGGCCGCCTCCTTGGCGCTCGCGCCGGCGAGCCGAGCCTCGCGGGCTCGCTCGAGCACGAGCACCGTGTAGTCCATCGACAGGCCGAACAGCACGACGAACGCGAACAGCGGCAGCCAGTCGACGACCGCGCCGTCGGACTGGAAGCCGAGCAGCGACTGGGCCCAGTGGTGCTGGAACACCGCGACCAGCACGCCGAACGCGGCGCCGACCGACAACAGGTTGAGCCCGATCACCGACAGGGCCAGCCTTACGGAACGGAACGTCGCGATCAGCAGGATGAACGCCAGCGCGAGCACGAACGCGATCACGAGCGGCGTGACGTTCGACAGGCGACTCGTGAAATCGAGGTTGCCCGCGTAGTCGCCGGTCAGATCCGCGTGCGCGCCCGGGATCGCGCCGGCGACCGCCGGCTCGAGTTCGTGCCGCAGCGCCTGGACCTTGTGGTCGGCGACGCTTAGGCTGGACTCGGGCATCGGGATCTGGAGCAGTGCGGTCTGGCCGTCACGCGAGATTTGCGTGTTCATCGCGCCCCGTCCTTGAGTGATCGCCTGGCCTTGACGGCCGATCCTCCGCAGCTGGGAGGTGGCCCGCTCGCTGTGGAGTCCGTGTCCACTGACGACCAGGTCGGCCGTGTCTTCGGATCCGGGGAATGCACGCTCGATCGCCGTATAGGCAGCGCGGATCGGCGTGTTCGGCGAGACGTCGTTCTGGCCGGGCTCGGCGGTCGTGATCGAGACCAAGCGGCGCCGCCAGCGCCGCGAGGATGACCAGGGCGAGCGCCAGCGAGGTGCGGGGATGGTTCGTGACCCCGCCCGCCAGCACCTGCCACATCGTCCTCCGGCGCCGGGTCCGCGCCTTGCGCCGGCGCGGCCATAGCCGGCCCCGGTCGACGCGGTCGCCGAGCAGCGCGAGCATCGCCGGGAGCACGGTCAGCGACCCGACGACGGCGATCAGGACGACCAGGATCGCGCCCAGCGCCATCGAGGTGAACACCCCGAAGCCGGTGAACAGCAGCCCGGCGAGGCCGATCACGACCGTCATCCCGGCGACCAGGATCGCCCGGCCGACGGTCGCCGAGGTGGCGGCGAGCGCCGCGTCGGCGGACGCCCCGTTGCGCCGCTCCACTCGCTCTCGGCGGACGTAGAACAGCGAGTAGTCGACGCCGACGGCGAGGCCGATCAAGACCACGACCGGGGCGGTCGAGGAGCCGTTGGGCGCGATGTGTGACACGAGCCCCAGCGCTCCGATCGCCGCTCCCACCGACGTCAGGCCGAGCAGCAACGGCACCGACGCGGCGACCACGGCACCGAAAGCGAGCACCAGGATCAGCAGCGTGATCGGGATCGAGATCAGCTCCGCTCGGTGGAGCCCGTTGTTGACGAGGCTCGTGATCGCGTTGTCCTCGGAGCCGCTGCCGGCCTCGTAGAAGGTGACGCCGGGCTGGCGTTCGCGGACGAGTTCTTCGACGAAATGCTGCACCTGGGCGGCGCGGCTATCGGGCTTGTTGGGGTCGCCGCGTAGCGTCACGACCACGAGCGCGGTTCGGCCGCCGGCACGGGAGAGCTCGGGCGAGTCGTTCGGGCCCTGGACCGATTTCACCGCCGGCAGGCGGCGGGCGCCGGCCTCGAGCGCGTCTACCGCTTGCGCGGTGCGCTTCGGGCTGCTCGAACGGACGAGCACGTTCTCGGTGGCGGGGCCCTTGAGGCCGGAGGCGGTCAGCCGAGCGTCGGCACGAGCCGATTCACCCGTGCCCGAACCGGCGTTCGACAGCGTGCGCATGCCGGCGCTCGAGCCGAGCACGACGCACGCGACGATCAGCGCGAGCCAGAGCGCAACGGTCGTCTTCGGGCGACGCGCCGCGCTACGGGCCGCGGCGTGGACGAAGCGGGACAGCACGCCGGAGCCTGCCGACCCGCCAGATTTGGTGGATGAGGGGGTGGTTTGCATGGCACCGCAGACTGCCTTCGGCGGCCTCCAAAATCGCTGGGGGGATCGGGCGTCTGGCCGGCTGCGGACCCCCATCCTCGATGGTGGGGAAATCCCCACCATCGGCGTACCCGCCCGTGCACAAAGCCCCAAACTGGCGGACCCGCCCGTGCACAAAGCCCCAAACTCCCGCCCCGCCACGCGCTTTGGGAACATAAGCAACCCCCGCGTGCTTATCTCCCCAAGACGGTCGCGCACGACCCGTGTTGGGCGTTTACACGGTGGCGGTGGCGCGGATGCTGATCGGCGCCCGCGTCAGCCGGCGCCGGCGGATACCAGCGACCGCTCTCGGTGCCGTACGACCCACCGACGAGCCGACTAGACACCGATCACCCACTCAGGTAGAACTGTATTGGACATATTTGTGCAGAGCGAGCGGAGGGTGTAGATGGCCGAGAAGACATGGGGTGGCGAGCCCTTCTGGGGATTGGGCTACGAGTGGGATCCGGAGTGGGTGCTCACCGATCGCCAAAAGGAACTTCGCGACCTGCTGATCGAGCTGTGCGAGAAGGAGATGCGCGCCAACGCCAAGGTCTCCGACGACGAGCTCAAGTTCCCGCGGCGCAACCTCGAGCTGCTCGGCGAGCACGGGTTCCTGGCGCTGACGGTGCCGACCGAGTACGGCGGCCTCGGCCAGGACCACGTCGCCTTCGTGATGACGTGCGAGACGATCGCGCGCTACGGCTGCGCGTCGACCGCGATGTGTTACGTGATGCACATCGGCGCGGTCAACACGATCATGCTCCGGCCGACGGAGGTCTTGATCGAGAAGTACATAAGACCGCTGAACAGCGGCAAGATCGGGACCCTCTCCTACAGCGATCCGGAAACCGGCTCGCACTTCTGGTACCCGATCTCCTCGGGCGCCGAGCGCCGAAACGGCGGCTACAACGTCCGCAAGAAAGCGTCGTGGACGACCTCGGGCGGGTTCGCCGACTTCTACGTCGTACAGACGACCTCCCCCGATTTCACCGGCTACGACGACCTGTCCGTGTTCGTCATCGACGGCGAGGACGTGAAATCGCAGCCTTCGAGCTGGGACGCCCTCGGCCTCAGAGGCAACCAGTCCGGGCCGATCCAGGTCGACGGCGTCGACATCCCCGGCGACCAGATCGTCGGACCCGAGGGCGACGGCGCCGCCTCCAACGACGAGGCGGTCGACCCCTGGTTCCTGATCGGGTCATCCAGCGTCTGGAACGGACTGGCCATGGGCGCGATCGACATCGGCAAGCGCCAGACCACTCGCAAGCGCCACGTCGACGTCGGCCTCCGCGTCGCCGACTACCCGACGATCCAGGACTACATCGGCGAGGCCGTGATGGACACCAACGCCGCCCGGCTGTTCGTCTACTCGGTGGCGCAGGCTATGGACAACGCCACCGAGCACAACACGATCCAGCCGCCGCCGGGCGAGTTCGCGCGCGCGAACTTCCTGCATTGGGCGTGGCAGATCAAGTTCAACGCCGCCAAGAACACCGCCCACGTGGTCGACAAGATGCTGCACGCGTGCGGCGGCACCGGCTACAAGCGCGACATGGAACTCGAGCGCTACCTCCGCGACGCCAAGGCCGGCTGGGTGATGGGCCCCACCAACGAGGTCCTGCGTCAGTTCGTCGGCAAGGCGGTCCTGCTCGGGTTCGAGAGCCTCGACTACTGGAATCAGCACTACAACCGCCGCGCGGTCGAGAACGAGCTCAAGAAGCTCGATGCCGACGGCAAGCGCGAGCTCGCGGAGCAGCTGCTCGCCGAGGTTGAGAAGGCCTCGGCGCCCGCGGCGTCATAGGAGCCAAACCGCGATGGCGGTCCTGATCAATGGGCTGCGGCCGACCGAGCCCGGGCTCGAGTTCTACCGGGTCGCCCCCGGTGGAGCGACCGAGATCCGCGTCGACGGCGACGACCGCGTCAAGGTGATCGACCGCCACGGCGGCCAGACCGCCGTCCTCACCGCGCGGGGCGGCGAGGGTCTGGCGGCGTTCGGCCTCGAGCACGAGAGCGCGCGCAACGGGGACATCACGGTGTTCGGCCAGGACTCCAGGCCCGGCAGCGAGATCACCCTGACCGCCGAAGGCGCCACCACGCTAACCGTCGAAGCCCCAGGAGGGCGGATCGTCGACGGCGACCCGCCCGCCTCGGAGCTGCTGATCGAGGTGACACGCGCAGCGTTACAAACCCGCGAGGACACGGAGCTGCCGGCGCCACTGGCCGAGCCGCGGCTCGACTTCCGGGTCGACAGGGCCAGCGCCCTGAGCTATGACGTCAAGCGGGGCGAGTACATCCAGGTGATCGACGTCCAGGGCCGCCAGTGCTCGGACTTCCTCGCCTTCCACGCCGCCAAGCTCCAGCAAGGCATCGAGCGCGGTCTCGACGCCACCGTGACACGAACACTCATGGGCCAGGCCTACCCCACCCCGGGCCTCTACGGGAAGTTCTACGACCTCGACTTCGACCCCCTGGTCGAGGTCGTACGCGACACCGTCGGCCGCCACGACACATTCGCGCTCGCCTGCCAGCGCAAGTACTACGAAGACCTCGGCTACCCGGGCCACATCAACTGCACCGACAACTTCAACGGCGCCCTCGAGCGATACACAATCGCCCCCCGCAAGGGCTGGGAGGCCCTCAACTTCTTCTACAACACGGCCTTCGACAGCAACATGCAGCTGGTTTCCGACGAGCCGTGGTCGCGGCCCGGGGACTACGTGATGCTGCGCGCGATGACCGACCTCGTGTGCGCATCATCGGCCTGCCCCGACGATGTCGACCCTTCAAATGCCTGGGAGGTGACAGATGTCCACGTACGCGTCTATTCCCCGCAGAATCGGTTCTCCGTGGCCATCGCCCACCGCGTGACCGCCGACGCGCCACCGGTCCTCACTCAGGAGACCGCGTTCCACCCGCGCACCGGCGCCCTCACCAAATCATTCCTCGAGTACCGCGGCTACTGGCTCCCCCACTGCTTCAACAACGAGGGCGGGATCGCCGAGTACTGGGCCTGCCGGGAGAAGGTCGTCGTGATGGACCTCTCCCCGCTGCGCAAGTGGGAGGTGCTCGGACCGGACGCCGAAACCCTCATCCAGAAGACGATCACGCGCGACGCCCGCAAGCTGTCGGTGGGCCAGGTCGTGTACACGGCGATCTGCAACGAGACCGGCGGGATGATCGACGACGCCACGGTGTTCCGCCTCGGCGACAACAACTTCCGCTTCGTCGGAGGCGACCCCTACGACGGGGTGTGGCTGCGCGAAATAGCGGACCGCGACCACCTCCGCGTCTGGATCAAGCCCACCACGGATCAGCTCCACAACCTCGCCGTCCAGGGTCCGCTCAGCCGGGACCTTCTCAAACAAATCGTCTGGACCCCGCCCACGCAGCCGGGCCTCGTCGAGCTCAAGTGGTTCCGCTTCCTGGTCGGGCGGATCAACACCCACGACGGGATCCCGATCATCGTCTCGCGCACCGGGTACACCGGCGAGCTCGGCTACGAGGTCTGGTGCCACCCGTCGGACGGTCCCGCCGTCTGGGACGCGATCTGGGAGGCCGGGCAACCACTCGGGATCAAGCCGCTCGGGCTCGAGGCGCTCGACATGCTCCGGATCGAGTCCGGGCTGATCTTCGCCGGCTACGAGTTCGACGACCAGGTCGACCCGTTCGAGGCCGGGATCGGGTTCGCGGTCGCACTCGCGAACGACGAGGACTTCGTTGGCCGCGACGCGCTGATCGAGCGCAAGGAGCACCCGCAACGAAAGCTTGTCGGGCTCGAGCTTGACAGCAACGAAACCGCCGGCCACGGCGACCCGGTGTACGTGGGTCGACAAAGAGTCGGCGTCGTCACGAGTGGTACGCGCAGCCCGACCCTCAAACGCTCGATCGCGCTCTCCAGGATCGCGGTCCAGTACGCGGACATCGGCACACCCGTCGAGGTCGGCAAGCTCGACGGGCTCCAGAAGCGGATCCCCTCGACGGTCGTGCGGATCCCCTTCTACGACCCCGACAAGACCCGCCCCCGGTCGTAAACGCGCGCGAGACAACCACCATCGGAGCTATCGTGACGACCGTGACCGAGCGCGAGGGCGTGGCGCGGCTCACCCGGGTGGTCCGGCCAACCGAGACCTCCGGCGGGCTGATGCCGCCGCCGAGGCCGGCGGGCAAGCGCGCGCAGGCCAAGTCGGGCTCGGATCTGCTCCCGCCGACCGGGGTCGCCAGGCTGACCCCGAAGGCCGCCGCCGTCGAGCAGGCGGCCAGGGAGTTTCGACAGGTGATGGGGCGGTTTGCCACGGGCGTGACCATCGTGACCACGGTCGAGAAGGACGCGGTTCACGGGATGACCGCGAACGGCTTCCTGTCGGTGTCGCTGCGGCCCCCGCTCGTGCTGGTCTCGCTCGGGCGGTGTCGGATGAACGAGATGCTCCCGCGCAGCGGCCGCTACGGGGTGAGCGTCCTGTCTCACGAGCAGCAGCATTTCGCGGCGCACTTCGCCGCCCAGAAACCGTCGCCGGTCGAGCCAACCTTCAGCTGGCAGGCCGGCCTGCCGCTGCTCGAGGGAGCGGTCGCGCACCTCGTGTGCCGGGTGGTCGACGTGCACCGGGCCGGAGACCACGTTCTCTGGATCGGCGAGGTCGAGTACCTCGACCACCGCGACGACGAGCCGCTGCTGTTCTATACCGGCCGCTTCGGGACGATGCGCGGGCTCACCGATCGCGTCGCCGACCGGTAGACACGTAGACAAATGCGCTCAAACTAACCGTCGGGCGCGATCCAGATCAGACAGTCGGTCTGACGGCGCACCCGGCGCGCCGCGAGCCGTAGCTGCCAGCGCGGCGACCGCCGGACGTCGGGACCGAGCACGACCAGCGATGCGCGGTGCTCGGAGATCAGCTCGACGAGCGCCGCCAGCGGCCGGCGGCTCGACACCCGCAGCAGCTCGGTGCCGATCCCGAGTGCGCTCGCCCGGGCGGCGGTCGCCCTGACGGCCTCGAGATCCTCTTCATGCGGCAGCGTCGCGTATTCCCTCGCCAGCATGATCGTCGTCGGGTACGGAGGCAGCATCATCAGGTTGACGATGATCAAGCGTGCCCCGACGTCCAGGGCGCTGTCGAACGCCATCCGCTCGGCTCGCGGATCGAACCGCACCGAGAACGTCGCCAGGATGACCGGACGCGGGCGGGCGTTCGCGGGCGGAGCCCCGACCTCGACCGCCGTCACATCTCTGATCTCGTTCACGAAGCGAATGCTCCCCCGGGGGATCGCGACGATCTTACGCCCTGCCTGTTGTTGACCAGATTTATACAAACTGGTATAAAGCCGCGGGTCATGAGGGGACCACAAACAGCTGGGCGTGATCGCGACCGGCTCTGAGCGAGGAGGAGAGGAAGTTGGCTACAGCCACCGTCGAAGAAGTACAGCTCCTCAAGACGCTCCGATGGTGGGACGGATTCGTCATCGCGCTCTGCAACCCCGGCTTCCTGCTCGGAAGCCTCGGCTTCACGCTGGGCATCTTCGGGACGGTCGGGTCGATCGTCCTGTGGGGCGCGTCGGCGTTCATCGGAATGCTCCAGGCCTGGATCTACTCCGAGCCCGCCACGATGTTCGGCAACCGCAGCGGCGGCATCTCGCTGTACGCCCACGAAGGCTGGCGGAGGTACACCACGATCGTCGGCCCGCTGTCGGCGTTCGGGTACTGGATCGGCTGGTCGGTCGTGCTCGTCGATCTTCGGCAAGATCATCGGCGACCTCGCCCAGGGGCAGTGGTGGCCCGCACTCGACCTGCACGTGTCACGATCTTCTCGTACCACCTCGGTCTCCCGCACTTCATCGCGATCGGCACGATCCTCGCCGTGTGGCTGTTCAACGTGTTCGGGCTGCGCCCAGCCGTGTGGTTCAGCTACGTGTGCGCCGCGCTGCTCATGATCCCGCTGGCGTTGTTCATCGTCGTCCCGTACTTCACGGGCGACTGGCACTCCTCGAACGTCCACTCGACCTTTGCGGGCCCCTGGGGCGGCCTCAAGGTGGCGATCGTGTACATGTTCATCCTCGCCTGGTCGACCTACGGCACGGAGGCGTGCGCGACGTTCGCGCCGGAGTATCGAGACACACGGCGTGACACAGCCAAGGCGCTGCGCAGCGCCGCGGCCTTCCAGCTGTTCGTGTGCATCTTCGTGCCGCTTGGTCTGGGCGGCGTGACCGGCGCCGTCCCGTCCGCCACCGCGGAGGGACAGTTCTATACCCAGGCCATGACGCAGATCGTCGGCCACGGCGCGGCCAGCTTCTTCACGATCTGCATCATCGCCAGCCTGCTGCTGTCGATGACCTCGTCGACCGCCGACGCCGGCCGGGCGCTGTTCGGCATCTCGCGCGCCGGCATGACGATCAAGCAGCTCGGCGTGCTCAATCGCTTCCACGTCCCCGCGAGGGCGATGACCGTCGACCTCGTGGTCAACGTGGCGTTGGTCGTGTTCATCACGTCGAACCTGGCGATCCTGTACATGAGCAACATCGGCTACGTCCTGTGCCACGTGTTCGCGCTGAGCGCGTTCCTGTTACTTCGGCGCGACCGTCCGAACTGGCCGCGCCCGATCAAGGTCAGTTCCGTCTGGTTGCCGATCGCCGCGATCCTGTGTGGCCTGAACGCCTTGTTCCTCGTCGTCGGCGCGCTCGCGCCCAAGCTCAATGGGTACGGAACATGGACCGACTTCTGGATCGGCATCGGCGTCCTGGTCGGCTCGCTGCTCTTGTTCTTCTACCGCCGCATCGTGCAAGATGGCGAGAGTGTCCATTGGAAGGAGCACACGCCGAGCGAGCCCGATCAGGATGAGCTCGCCGAGCTGTCGGCGCCGTCCGCGGCAGTGCACGCGTAACGAGGAGCAGCCATGAGCACCATCGTCGTCGGCTACGACGAGACCTCCGGATCGCAGCGGGCGCTGGAGCGGGCCGCGATGCTTGCCAAAGCGCTCGGATCGAAGCTCGTCGTCACGAGCGTCACCCCGTTGATGATGAGCATCGGGCGCTCAGGAGGGCCGGTCGACCCGACCGACCCGCCCGAGAAGCACGCCAAGGAGCTCGCGGCCGCGCGCACGTACCTCGAAGGCCAGGGGATCGAGGCCGACTATCAGCCGGCGGTCGGCGAGCCCGCCGACGCGATCGTGGAGCTCGCGAATGCAGCGAAACGCCGACATGATCGTCGTTGGGAGCCGCGAGCCGAACCTGATCCAGCGCCTTACCGGCCAGAGCGTCAGCGAGGCGGTGACCCATCACGCGCACTGCGACGTGCTGCTCGTCCACCATGCCGCACGACAGCCCCTAGCGACCCGACCCGGCTGTTAGCGTGCCGGCCGTGTCCAGAGACGCGGCCGGACGAGAGGTGCTCCGTTACGGGTCGTGGCGGACGCCGGTCACGTCGGCCGTGGTGGTCGAGTCGGCCGTCGGCTTGTCCGATGTCCAGGTCGACGGAGCCGACGTGATCTGGGCCGAGAGCCGGCCGAACGAGGGCGGGCGGACGCAACTCGTCCGGCGACGCGCGGATGGGACGACGACCGATCTGCTGCCCGAAGGGCAGAGCGCCCGCACCTCGGTGCACGAGTACGGCGACGGAGCCTGGTGGGTCCGAGACGGGGTGGTGTGGTTCGCGGCGTGGGACGACCAGCGCCTGTACCGGCTGGACGTCGACGCGGGCAGCGCCGGTCCCGATCACTCCGTAGCCCGCACGAGCCGCGCGACCGCTACGCCGACGGCGACCTGAGCCCCGACGGACGATCGATCGCCTGCGTGCGGGAGCATCATCCTCCCGACGGGCGCGGCGCGGTCGACGTCCGCAACGAGCTCGTCAAGTTGGCCGCACACGAGGAGTCGATCCCGGAAGTGCTCGTGACCGGCCCGGACTTCGTCGCGAACCCGCGCTGGAGCCCCGTCGGGTGATCGTCTCTGCTGGATCGAGTGGGATCACCCGAACATGCCGTGGGACGCGACCCGGCTGCGTGGTGCGCGATCTGGACCGCGGCCAGGACACGCATGATCGCGGGCGGGGCCGAGGAATCCTGCCAGCAAGCCGAGGTGGCAACCCGACGGATCGCTCACCTTCATCAGCGACCGCACCGGCTGGTGGAACCTGTACCGGTGGTCCCCGGCTGACGGGGAGGTCGCACCGCTCGTCGAGATCGATGCCGACATCGGCGAGCCACCGTGGACGCTCGGCGAGTCCCGTTACGCGGCGCTTCCCGATGGACGGATCGTGTTCGCCCGGTGGCGAGACGGGTTCGACGGGCTCTCGGTCAGGCTCGCCGACGGCGACCGTGTCCGACCTCGACCTCGCGGTTCTCGTGGATCTCGTGTGTCCGCGCCGCGCGAGGCGCGGAGGTGGTGCTGATCGCGGGCACGCCCACGTCCGAGCGGTCGGTCTCGCTGTCTGAAGCTCGGAGAATCGGAGCGAAGTCGCGGCGCTGATCGAAATCCGTCCCCCGCGGAACCTCGCCGACCTCGGCGTCGACGCGGACTACGTGTCGGCGCCCGAGCCCGTCGCGTTCCCTTCCGCGCGCGGCCGGGTCGCCTACGGCCTGTTCTACGCGCCGGCAAATCCGGCCTGCGCTCCCCCCGAGCGCGAACTGCCACCGCTGCTGATCGTCGCTCCACGGCGGCCCCACCGCGTCGGCGGCGCCGATTCTGCGCGTCGGGGTCCAGTACTGGACCAGTCGCGGCTTCGCGGTCATCGACGTCAACTACGCGCGGCTCGACCGGCTACGGCCGCGCCTATCGCGACGCGCTCCGCGGCGAGTGGGGCGTGGCGGACGTCGAGGACTGCATCGCCGCGGCGCGTTGGCTCGCCGACCAGGGCCGCGTCGACCCGCGCCCGGCTTTGCATCCGCGGCGGATCGGCGGGCGGCTACACGACGCTGGCGGCGCTGGCGCGCGCCGACACGCCGTTCGCGGCGGGCGCGGACCACTGCGGGTTGGCCGACCTCGAGGTGATCGCCCGCGAGACGCACAAGTTCGAGAGCCGCTACCTCGACAGCCTGATCGCGCCATATCCCAGACGGAGTCGACATCTACCGCGAGCGGTCGCCGATCCACCATGTCGACGCGTTCACCCGGCCGCTGATCGTGGTCCAGGGATTGCAGGACGAGGTCGTCCCGCCCAACCAGTCCGAGATGATCGTCGACGCGCTCCGCGCCAAGGGCGTGCCGGTGGCCTACCTACCATTCGACGGCGAGCAGCACGGGCTGCGGCGTGCCGAGAACATCCGGCGGGCGCTCGACGCCGAGCTCAGTTTCTACGCGCAGGTGTTCGGCTTCGAGCTGCCGCCGGAAGAGGGGATCGAGCCGGTGGCGATCGAGAACCTGCCGGAGCCCTAGACTCTTCCCGCTCGGCCCACTCGAGCAGCGGCTCGAGCGAGAACACCGCGTCGTCGATGCCCGCGTGCGGGTCGCCGATCGCTGCGAACCGCGCCGGCACCGTCGCGATCGTGAACTCGCGCGGATCCAACCGTCGTCGAGCTCCTCCCAGAGATCGGCGTCGACACCGTCCCGGACGGATTTCCCCGCACCGAGTACGCGCTCGCGATCGTGTGGTCGCGCGCGTTCTGGTTGTAGTCGACGAAGATTTTGCCGGGCGGCCGGTCCTTGCGCCACCAGGTCGTCGTGGCATCGGACGGGATCCGGCGTTCGACCTCGCGCGCGAACGCCAGCGCGGCCTCGCGCACCTCGCCGAACCCCCACCGCGGCTCGATCCGCACGTAGATATGCAGCCCGTTCCCGCCCGAGGTCTTCGGCCAACCCACCGCGCCGATCTCGTCGAGCACCTCCCGGGCGACGTGAGCCACCCGCCGAACCGCGTCAAACGAAGCCTCCGGCATCGGGTCGAGATCGATCCGCCACTCGTCGGGCTTTTCGACGTCTGCGCAGCGGGAGTTCCACGGGTGAAACTCCACCGTCGACATCTGCACAGCCCAGATCACGCTGCCCAGCTCGGTCACGCACAGCTCGTCGGCGGTCCGCCCGAACCGCGGGAAGAAGATCTTCACGGTCTCGACCCAATGCGGCGCGCCCTTCGGCAGCCGCTTCTGATGCACCTTCTGACCATCGACGCCGTCCGGGAAGCGGTGCAGCATGCATGGGCGCTCGCGCAGGGCGCGAACGATCCCCTCGCCGACGCTCAGGTAGTACTTCGCCAGGTCGAGCTTGGTTTCGCCCCGCGCCGAGAAGTACACCCGGTCCGGACTCGAGATCCGGACGGTCCTCCCGTCGACCTCGAGCTCAACTGAAGAGGCTTGTCAGCACCGGCCACGGTCATCGCCAGGTTAGACGGCGCGTGGGCGGGTCCGGACAACATCTCATCGGAGAACGGTCTGCAACACCTCGCCCGTCGCGCGCCTCGAACACCTCCACCTCGGCCCCGGAGCAACGGCTCGGAGGCGGCGGCGAGCCCCGCGAACCCCGCCCCGACGACCCCGCACGACACGTACGACCACTACTCGGACTCGATCTTCCAGGTCGGGACCTTCTCGATCGCCCGCGATAGCGCCGCTTGTAGAGCGGCCGCCCGAACATGCTCCACGAGATCGCGGCGAACGCGACGATCAGCAGCCCGCCGAGGCGCCGACCGATCACGATGAAGGCGATCACGCAGACCACGAGCACAGCAGCCGCAAGCGGGACGCGGCGGTAGCGCATCTGCGTGCGGCGCAGCTCCGCGTACTCCTCGAGCGGAATCCGGCGCGTGTTCCAGGTGCGGCCGCACTTCTCGCACGTCCACCGCTCCCCGTACTGGAGGTAGCGCTTCTCGCCGCACTCGCAGCGCGATCGTGATCTTCGGTCCGCGGCGAACCTGGCGCGGGAGATCCGATTCGTCCGGCACGCCGGTCAGTGTGCCGGAGGCTCCCATCCCTCGAGCACGCTCGGCTTCCAGTCGCTCCCGACCGTCCGCGACCCCTCGACCCACGGCCCGAGTTCGGGCTGGGGGAATTTGCAGTGGCGCTCCTTCAACGCAATCCCGTACGAGTTGCCCGACGCGAGGTGCTTGATCAGCACCTTGCGCGCGATCTCGTCCTCGCGGCCCGACGGGATCGGGAAGTAGATCTTCAGGAATGAGTTCGAATAGCGGTCGAACACCGCCGGCACGCCGTCCTCCTCGAGCAGCTCGACGTCCTCGAGCCAGTTGATGTCCTCACCCGGGGTCGCCGCCAGCAGGTCGACGTCCTCGACCAGCGACATGTCCTCCTGGTAAGGGAACCGCCGGCCCGCGAGGTACTCGGCATCGATAGAGATCGTGTACTCGGTCTCGCTCACGAGCCCACCCCCGTGCCCGGCGGCCCCCACTCCCAACCTGCCGGCCTCCATCTCCAGGAAGTCGATCGGGTTCTCGACATGCCGCTCGAGCAGCCGCTCGATCCGCTCGAGCGTCCGCTCCTCGGACACGCCCGGGATGTAGTCCGTGCCGGCGAGCGGCACGCGCGCCATCGCGGAGGCCTCGACGGTCAGCGCACACAGGTCCTCGGGCTCGAGGCTGTGGACGTCGGTCTTCCCGCACGCCCGCGCGAGCATCTGGCACTCGAGCGTCATCGTGTGCAGGAAGTTGTAGACGCGCTGGGCGGCATCGTCGACGACGAGCCGCCGGCGCAGCTCCGGGTCCTGCGTCGTGATCCCGACCGGGCACCGCCCGGTGTGGCAGTGGTAGCACTGCCCCGCCGGCACGCCGACCGTGCCCTCGTAATCGGTGACGCCCGGGATCTCCTTGTTGCAATTCAGCGCCATCAGCGCCGAGTGGCCGATCGCCACCGCCGTCGCACCGAGCGCGATCGCCTTGGCGACGTCGGCGCCGTTGCGGATCCCGCCGGCCACGACCAGGTCGATCTCGTCCGCCATGCCGACATCCTCGAGCGCACGCCGCGCCTCCGGGATCGCCGCCAGCAGCGGAATTCCGGTCTCCTCGGTCGCGATGTGCGGGCCGGCGCCGGTCGAGCCCTCGGCGCCGTCGAGATAGATGATGTCCGGGCCGCACTTGGCGGCCATCCGCACGTCGTCGTAGACGCGCGCCGCGCCGAGCTTCAACTGCACGGGGATCTCGTAGTTCGTGGCCTCTCGGATCTCCTGGATCTTCAAAGACAGATCATCCGGGCCCAGCCAGTCCGGGTGGCGCGCCGGCGAGCGCTGGTCGATTCCGACCGGGAGCGAGCGCATCTCGGCGACCTGCTCGGTCACCTTCTGGCCCATCAGGTGCCCGCCGAGCCCGACCTTGCAGCCCTGGCCGATGAAGAACTCGACCGCGTCGGCCAGCATCAGGTGGTGCGGGTTGAAGCCGTAGCGGCTCTGGATGACCTGGTAATACCACCTGGTCGAGAGGTCACGCTCGGGCGGGATCATCCCGCCCTCACCCGAGCACGTCGCGGTGCCCGCCATCGACGCCCCCTTGGCGAGCGCCATCTTCGCCTCGAGCGACAGCGCCCCGAAGCTCATGCCGGTGATGTAGATCGGGATGTCGAGCTCGATCGGCTTCTTGGCGAAGCGCGCGCCGAGCACGGTCTTCGTCACGCACTTCTCGCGGTAGCCCTCGATCACGAACCGGGTCAGCGTCCCGGGCAGGAACATCAGCTCGTCCCAGTGCGGGATCGGCTTGAAGATCGAGAACCCGCGCATCCGGTAGCGGCCGAGCTCGGCCTTGACGTGGATGTCGTCGATCACCTCGGGGGTGAAGATCCGGCTATGACCGAGCTGGTTCCGGCGCAGGGGGGCGTTCTCGTCGGTGGCAGCCATCACAGCACCATCTTCCTCTCGGACGGCTCGAGCGAGTCGTAGTTGTAGAGCTTCTTGCCGCACACGAACTTCTGGAGCTCCGGCGGCTCGCCCAGACCGTAGATCCCGAATTTCCGCGTCACGAACTCGGTGTCCGCCTCGGTCCACTCGCCCGGCACGCAGTCGATCCCGAGCGACGCGACCTTGCCGCCGACGTACAGCACGCCGTCGTACATCGAGTCGCCGAGGCCGTGGCCGGCGTTGCCGCAGATGATCTGGCGTCCCGCGCTGCATCATGAACCCGGTCATCGAGCCCGCGTCGCCGAGCGCGATGATCGTCCCGCCCTTCTGGTCGATCCCGGTGCGCGCCCCGACCTGTCCGCGGACCACGACGTCGCCGCCACGCAGCGCGGCCGCGGTGAGCGACCCGGCGTTGCCGTCGATCACGCACACGCCCGACATCATGTTCTCGCACGCCGACCAGCCGACGCGGCCGGTGATGCGCACCTCGGGCCCGTCGATCAGCCCGCACGCGAAGTAGCCGAGGCTGCCCTCGAACGTGATCTTGCACCGCTGCAGGATCCCGACGCCGAGCGAGTGCTTTGCGCCCGGGTTGCGGATCGTCACGTCCTCGATACCGAGCTCGTACACGAGCCGGCGCAGCTCGAGGTTGATCTGGCGGGTGGTCAGTTCGCGAGCGTCGAAGTTCGCGCGGTTGCCGTCGATCTCGGCGATCCGCGGGATCGTCTCGTCGAGCTCGACCAGTCCGCGCGGGTCGAACCGCGCCTGCGGGACCGCGCCCGGTGCCTCTACCGCGTCCATACCATCACCTGGCTCTCGTACGGGTCATACGTATCGATCTCACGGTCGATCACCGCCCGGATCGCCATCTCCTCGGACGCGAGCACGACCATGTCGTCGCCCTCGTAGAGCACCAGCGGCTTGGCGGCGAGCTCGTCCTTGGCCATCCCGAGCGCGTCGTCAGAGACGCAGATGTAGGTGAACACGCCGTCGAGGTCCTCGAGGCTCTGGCGCATCGCCTCCTCGAGGGTTGCCCCCTCGGCCATCTTCTGCGCGATGTACACGGCGATGATCTCCGAGTCGCAGTCCGACGCGAACCGATGGCCGAGCCGCTCCAACCGCCGGCGCCATTGGTGGTAGTTGGTCAGCTGCCCGTTGTGGACGACGGCCACGTCCGAGAACGGGTACGCCCAATACGGGTGCGCGTTCGAGATGTCGACATCGGACTCGGTCGCCATCCGCACGTGCCCGATCCCATGCGTGCCGATGTAACCGTCGAGCTTGTACGCCCCGCCGACGGTCTGGGCGTCACCGAGGTCCTTGATGATCTCGAGCGCCGAGCCCGCTGAGAGGACCTCGGCCCCGGGCACGGACTCGACGTAGTCGGCGAGGTGCTTGAGCTCGCCGTCGTAGTCGAGCGCGGCCGCGATCGTGTACGCGTTGATGTCCTCGATCGAGTCGACGCGAGCGCCGGCGGCGCGCAGACGCGCCTCCACCGCGCGCCGGCGCCGGCGAAGCCGGTCGACGTACTCGATATCTCCGTTGCCGCCGCCGTCGTCGAGCTTGATCCGCATGATCAGATCGGTGCTCGGCCGCCGGTACAGCGCGTACCCGGTCGAGTCGGGGCCGCGGTGCTTCATCGACTGGAGCATGCGCGTCATGTCCGCGCCCAGCCGGTGGCCGCCGTCGGCGTTTCCGTTCCGATAGATGATTCCGGCGATTCCGCACATACGCGCCGCCCCCGGACTACGGGAGCACCTCGAGGTATTCGTTGCGCTCCCAGTCGGTGACCGCGGCCAGGTAGCGCTCCCACTCGTCGCGCTTGTACCACTCGAATACCTTGTACAGGCGACCCGGGATCGCGCCCTGGATCAGCTCGTCGGCCGCGAGCGCATTGAGCGCCGCGCCGAGGCTCTCGGGCACGCGCTCGATCTCGACTCCCTGCTGGAGCAGGTCGTACGTGTTGCCTTGCTGCGGCGGCCCCGGGTCGAGCTTGCGCCGCACGCCGTCGAGCCCGGCCTGGAGCAGCGCCGCGGTCGTCAGGTAGGGGTTGCACGACGAGTCGACGCCCCGGTACTCGAACCGGCCGCCGGTCGCCACGCGCACGGTCGTGGTCCGGTTCTGCCAGCCCCAGTTCTTGTAGATCGGGGCCCAGAACCCGGTGTCCCACATCCGGCAGTACGAGTTCACGGTCGGGTTGCCGATGCACATCAGCGCGCCGAAGTGCTCGAGCATGCCGCCGAGGAAGTTCCGCGCGATCTCCGACAGCTGCGCCGGCCCGTCGGGGTCGTGGAACACGTTGACGCCGTTCTCATCGACGAGCGTGAAGTGGTGGTGGTGGCCGTTGGCCGACACGCCGGTGAACGGCTTGGGCATCCACGACGGGAGCACGTCGTGCTTGCGGCCGACCGCCGCGCACACCTGGCGGTAGGTCGTGAGGTTGTCGGCGGTCCGGACCGGGCGGTCGAAGCGGAAGTTCAGCTCGAGCTGGCCCGGCGCGTCCTCGTGGTCGCCGTAGCTCATGTCGAGGCCGAGCCGCTGGCCCCAGTCGACGACGTCGAGCAGCACCGGACGGAGCTCCTCGAACTGGTGGATGTGGTAGCAGTACGGCTTGGTGATGCCCTCGGGGAGCTGGCCGTCCTCGGGCTTCTTCAGCCACATCGTCTCGGGCTCGATCCCGATCAGGAACTGGTAGCCGAGCTCCTGCTCGAACTCGTGCGCGACCCGCTTGAGGTTCTGGCGGCAGTCGGCGTCGAGCAGGTCGCCGGTCTCGGTGTCGTAGCAGTCGCAGTACACGCGCGCGACCCGCTCGTCCCACGGCAGCACCGCGAACGTGTCGAGGTCGGCGACCGCCGCGAGCTCTGACTCCTCGGGGCCGAACCCGATGTAGTTGCCGTGGCGGTCGGTGAACAGGTTGGCGGTGGCGCCGTACACGAGCTGGTAGCCCTTCTCCGCGACCTGCGGAAAGAACGTCGACACGACGCCCTTGCCCATCACCCGGCCGGTGACCGAGACCTGCTGGAAGAACACGTACTTGATGCCCTGCTCCTCGATCCGGCGCGTGATCTGCTCGATCTTCTCGCGCCGGCCGGGAGCGTTCCGAGCCTCCTCGAGCGTCGCCGGCGCCGGCGCGATCCGCGGGCTGTCGAGCACCGTCTGGACGGTTCCACCAAGCGGCACCGTCACTGCACTCGGATCGCCGCCGTCGACTGCTACCGCCATCCTCCACTCCTTTCTTGCACCCTGGTCCAAGCGATGCGCGGACGCTCCCAAACGGTCGCCGGCGCTCGCCGGAAAACCGTTGTACAAATTCGTACAGCCGCGGTTATATCAGTAACCGAAGGTCGAGGCAACCCTTGCTCGGGCGGGCGCACGGCTCGCGCCGACGACGCGATCCAGCCCCGCTAACGTGACATTCGACCCACCGCGCCGGCCGAATGCGCATTCGTCCCGGTATGGCAACGAAATCAACACACTCGAGCCCGGCGGCTCGCCGAGTGGCGCACTTATCGGGGTGGGGAGGCGCACCGGGCTCGCCGAGCGCACTTACCCGGGTTGGGAGGCGCACCGGGCTCGCCGAGCGCACTTACCCGGGTTGGGAGGCGCACCGGGCTCGCCGAGCGCACTTACCGGGGGTTGGGAGGCGCACCGGCCTCCCCCAGGTGCCCGCCTTGACCCTGCCACCGAACGGCCCTATTCTCATTGACGCCTAACGCGCAATGCCATTGCGCAGAACGCAACACTAGGAGCACAAGCGATGCCCGATCCCCTTCCCGACTCCGTCCCGGTTCTCGTCATCGGCGCCGGCGTCCACGGCCTGTCGACCGCCTGGCACGTCGCGAGCCAGGGCCGCGACGTCCTCGTCCTCGACAAGACCGAGGTCGCCGCCGGGGCCAGCGGTATCGCGTGCGGCGTGATCCGCAACAACTACTTCCAGCCGGCGATGTCGGAGCTGATGGCTGCGTGCGTCGAGGTGTGGGAGTCCGACCCGCAGGCGCTCCACTACCACGGGAGCGGCTACATCGCGCTCGGCCCGCCGGCGCAGGAGAGCGATCTGATCGAGGTATACGAGCGCCAGCAGCGGATCGGCTATCCGTCCGAGCTGTACGTCGGCGAGGAGGCCGTCGCGGCGCACATGCGCTCGCTGTACGGCGACTGGCGCGCGCCCGGCCTGACCGTCTGCCTGCACGAGCGCGCCGGCGGGTTCGCCTTCAACAAGGAATCGATGCTCGGCCTCGCCGCGAAGGCCGAGCAGGCCGGCGCGGAGATCCGGACCGGCGTCGAGGTCACCGGCTTCGACCAGGACAACTCGGGCGCGGTCACCGCCGTACACACCACAATGGGCACGATCCACCCCGATCAGGTGGTCGTCGGGGCGGGCCCCTGGATCGCCTCGATCTGGGGGATGCTCGGCTTGCCGGCGCGGATCGACGTCCGCCGGCCGGACGGCGAGCTCGACACCGACCTGCCGATGTGGACGTACTGGTACCTCCAGGAAGGCGAGATCGAGTTCGACCCGAAGCTGTTCGTCACCGACGACGGCCGCGAGTCCCCCGTGCTCCACATCGACTCAGATCAGACGCTGCGCGACGACGCGGCGCGGCTGATCACGAGCGAGCCTTGGGGCGTGTACTTCAAGCCCGACCGCGAGACCGTGCAGGGCGGCGCCCAACCGCTCCGGCTCGGCCACGCGATCGACATCGATCCGTACCCGACCGGCACGGTCGAGCCCGGTTTCGCCGACATGTGGTGCGCGGCGCTCTCGCACTGCCTCGGCCGGTTCGAGGGCGCGCGCCCGGCGTACCGCCAGACCCGGAGCGGCGGCGCCGGCGCGTTCACCGTCGACAATTTCCCGGTGTTCGACCACATGCGCCCGAACGTGTTCGTCGCCGCCGACTCCAACCACGGTTACAAGATGATCGCCGTCGGCCGCGAGATCGCGCGCGTCCTCGCCGGCGAGCACTCCTCGCTGCTGCACCCGTTCAGGTTCGAGCGGTTCGAGACCGGGGACCTGCACCCCGTCTCGCACAGCCCCTACCCCTGGAGCTGATTTGGGGCCGCGCAGGCGCGGCATCCCTGGGGCCGTTCCGCCAGGCATCCCTGCCTGGCGGGCGTACCGCGAACTGCCGTGGGGTCACCGCAGCTAATCAGGTCAAAGGCGCGAGTCACCGGAGCTGATTAGGTCACGGGCGCGACGATCACGGGCGCGGACGTGGGCGCGAGCGTCCCCCCGGCCGGCTCCTGCGTGACCATGACTGCGCTGACCCCGCCCAGGCTCCCGGGCACCCCGACCGCCGCCGACCCGTCCGCTCTCACGCCGAACAGCGTGCCGGTCGGCGTCGGCGTCGCGCTCCCGCGCTGGACCCACATCTCGTAGATGCGCCCCGCGGGCAGCTGGGGCAGGCGGTGGACGATCAGGTCGCCATGCCCGCTCGTGATCCGCAGCTCGGCGCTGCCGGTCGACGCCTGGATCGTTTTTGTGCTCGAGCCGCCCGAGCTCAGCGCGACCACCACGACCACCGCGACCACGACCGCCGCGGCGAACGCTCCGCCCCACGCCAGCGCCGGGCGCCACGAACGCGCGGGGGCTGTCCGCGAGGCCGCCTGCGCCTTCGGCGTCGCGCGCACCTCGCGAAGCACCCGCCGGCGGAGGTCCTTCGGCACCTGATACTGCGTGGCCGACTCGGGCAGCGCGCCGGTGGTCTGCTCGAACTCCGCCACCTCCCTCTGGCAGGCGGCGCAGTCGGCCAGGTGCGCCCGGAACGCCTCGGCCTCGGCCGAGTCGAGTGCCCCGAGCGCGTACGCCGCCGCGTCCTCGCCGAAGCGGTGGCCGTTCGCGATCCGGTCCTCGCCGCTCATGCGGTCACCCTCGCTTGCTCCCCGAGCACGTAGCGCATCTTGTTCAACCCGAGCCTCATCCGGCCCTTCACGGTACCGGGCGGCAGATCGAGCATCTCGGCGATCTGGCGGTGCGTGAAGCCGCCGAAGTAAGCGAGCTCGATCACCCGGCGCTGGTCGGGCGGCAGCTCGTCGAGCGCGGTTCGCACCTGCCGGGCGTCGTCGCGGCGCTCGACCTCGGCGTCGGTGGCGTCGGCCGCCGGCAGACGCTCGGCGATCCCGTCGTCGGTCACGTTACGGCGGTCCCGCTGTGCCGAGCGCCGGAACGCGTCGATCGCCCGGTTGTGGACGACGCTCAGCACCCACGATCTGACGCTGCCGCGCCTGGGGTCATAGCCGCCGCCGCTCCGCCACAGCGACACGAACGCGTCCTGCACGATGTCCTCGGCGGCCGCGCGACGCCCGCACATCCGGTAGGCGAGCGAGAACGCAGCCGACGCATGCCGGTCGAAGATCACCTCGAACGCGTCGACCTCGCCGTTCTGGACGAGCTGCATCAGCTCCTCGTCGGCGAGAGCACGCCGGTCCGCCGAGCGCAATCGGCCGCGTGATCCGAGCATGGCCCATCCTATCCGGGCCCGCCGAGCGATCGCCCGAGCTCGGACGCCGCCCGCCGGAGCGGCGCGCGCAGGTTCCGGCGCGTGCTCGCGGGCAGCCGCGCGGCCGGTCCCTGGAGCCCGAGAATCGCGACCAGCTCGTCCCCGCGCCCGATCACCGGCACCGCCAGCGCGTTCAGGTCGGGTTCGCGCTCGCCAACGGCCTCGGCGATCCCGGACGTCCGCACCTCCTCGAGCTCGGCCGCCAGCGCTCCGGGGTCGGTGATCGTGCGGTCGGTGAACGCGACCAACTCGGCCGGCGGACCACCCGCCGGGGCAGGGGCCCCAAACGCCAGCATCACCTTCCCGGCCGCGGTCGCGTGGGCGACGCTCGGCCGACCCACCCGCGCCATGCTGACCACGCTCGACGACGACGGGACGAAGTCGACGGTGATCGCCTCTCCCCCGCCCGGGACCGACAGGGTGGCGGTCTCGCCGGTCTCCTGTACGAGCCAGGTCAGCCACGAACGCGCCCGCTCGCGCACGTCCAGCTGTCCGAGCACGCGGTCGGACAGCGCCACGAACTTCAGCCCCAGCCGATACGGGCCGTCCGGGGAGCGCTCGACGAACCCTCCCTCCTCGAGCGTTCCGAGCAGCCGCGATGCCGTGCTGGCGTTGACCCCGATCCGGCGCGCCAGCTCGTTGACGCCGAGGCCGGCGTCGCTGCGCGCGACCTCGTCGAGCAGCGCCAGCGCGCGCGCCACCGACGCCACCCGCTGCCGCGGCCCGGCGCTCACGTACGGCGGGTGCGCGCGCCCGCGTCGCGCGAGTTGCGGGAGCCGCGGAAACCCACGATCGGCGTCGGACGGGTCGACTCGAGCGAGCGCGTCACGGCCACGTCCAACCCACCCGGGGCGAACAGGTCGCGCGAGTATGCGACGCGCTCGTCGCGGCCGGCGTAGATCAGCTCCTCGAGTTCGAGCACCGCCGTGGTCCGCCGGACCCCCAGTAGCTTGCCGGCGCGCTCGCGCGGGTTGAGCAGCGACGGGATCACCCGCGTACGCGCGTACGTGACCGGGACGCCGAGGCCAATCAGCACGTCGAGCACCATCTGGCCCTGCTCGAGCGCGCGCCGAAGCTCGGCGTCGTCCGGCAACGACACCTTCGGGTGGACGACGTCGAACATCACCGCCACCGGGGCTTCGTTGGCGACGATCGTTCGCGAGAACGTGATCGCCTGCGCGATCGGCGCGAGCCCGAGCGCTTCGCCCACCTCGGCGCCGACCGCTCGGCGCTCGATGTGGAGGTCGACCGACACCAGCCTGAGTCCGCGGCGTTCCGCCAGCGAGGAATACGGCTCCAGGCGCTCGAGCCGCTCGCCGAGGGCGGCCGGCACCGCGCTGCGTCCGACGAACGTGCCGCTCCCCTGCCGGCGCACGATCTCGCCCCGCTCCTCGAGGCGGCGGAGCGCGCTGCGCAGCGTGCCACGCGAAACGCCCAGCATCGTCGCGACCTCGTGCTCAGGCGGCAGGCGGTCACCCTGCCGGTAGCGGCCACCGGCGAGCCAGTTGTGAAGCGCCTCCTCGGCGCTGTCCACGAGCGACGGGCTCCGCGGCTGATCGGCGGCGCGCCCGTCATTAGGGCCTTGAGACCGTCGCCACCGCCCCACCGCCTCGTCGCGGGCCACCTCTCGCCCTCCTCCCCGGTACAGGTTTTGAACCTATTGTGTCAAGTCGTGCAACCGACAGCGAAGCTACCGACCGCAGAACTCGCTCGCGCGGCGGTTGAAGCACAAGAGGCGACCGGAATCTCAGGCGGTCTACCCTTGCGCCCATGGCGCAGGCGGCCGCGATCGTGCTCGCAGGTGGGAAATCGTCACGGATGGGGTCGCCGAAGGCGGCGCTCGAATGGCACGGCTCGACGTTGCTGCGCCGCGTGACCGGGATCGCGGCCCGGTCGGTCGACGGCCCCGTCGTGGTCGTGTCCGCGCCGGGGCAGGCGTTGCCGGCGCTCGACGGCGCGGTCGAGACCGTGGCCGACGAGCACGAAGGTCGCGGTCCGGTGCAGGGCATCGCGGCGGGACTGGCCGCGATCGGCGACCGAGCGGAGATCGCCTACGTGTCCTCGACCGACGTACCGCTGCTGCATCCCGCGTTCGTCCGCCGCGTCGTCGGCGCGCTCGACGACGAGTTCGACGTCGTCCTCCCCGACGTCGGGGGGTATCGCCAGCCGCTGTCAGCTGCCTACCGCATCGGCCTCCTGCCCGCGATAACCGACCTGATCGCGGCCGACCGGATGCGGCCCGCGTTCCTGTTCGAGCGCTCCCGGGTGCTGCAAATGGACGAAGCCGAACTCCTGAGAGACGGCGCGCTGAGCCGCCTCGACCCCGATCTCACCTCGGTCAGCAACCTCAACGAGCCCGCGGACTACGAACGCGCCCACGCCCTGCCGGCGCCCGAGATCGTCGTCGAGCGTTTCGGACCGCTGGCCAAGCCGCCGGCCCCGCGCCGGCAAACCGTCAACGCGTGGTCTCTCGGAGCCGTGGCCGACGCCGCAGGCCTCAGCCTGGACGAGCACGTCGTGGCCGCGCTCAACGGCGACCAGATCACACGCGACCCGGAGCTGCCGCTCGTGGCCGGCGACACGGTCGCGTTGATGGTCGCCGACGCCGGCGGCTGACCCACTAGCCTTATTCACATGCCACCCGGCGGGTATTTCGGGAAGGCGCTGCTCGTAGACCTGGACACGGGTACGGGCGAGGCGGAGCCGATCGAGGATGAAGTCCTGCGCTCGTACATCGGGGGCGCCGGCCTCGGCACGTGGCTGATGCACCGGTACTGCCCGGCGCGCGTCGAGCCGCTCGATCCGCGGGCGCCGCTGATGTTCGTGTTCTCGCCGCTCGTCGGGACGCCGCTCACGACCAGCGCCAAGTTCGCGGTCGTGGCCAAGTCGCCGCTGACGGGTCGGCTGACCGACGCGCTCGCCTCGAGTCACTTCGCGATCGCCGGCAAGCTCACCGGCCACGACGCGATCGTCCTCCAGGGCGCAACCGACGGACCGAGCGTCGTACTCATCGACCGCGACGAGATCCGAATCGAGCCCGCACACGACCTGTGGGGGTTGTCCGCCGCCGAGGCGGAGGCGAGACTAAGAGAACGGCATGGCCCGGCCTGGCGCGTGGCGGCGATCGGACCGGCCGGAGAAAAGGGCGTCCGCTACGCGACGATCTCTCACGACGGGCGTCACGCCGGCCGGGGCGGGCTCGGAGCGGTGATGGGATCCAAGTGGTGCAAGGCGATCATGGTGCGCGCCGGCACCAAGGTCGCCTCCGCCGACCCGCAAGCGGTGCTCCACGCGGCCAAGGACCTGCGAGCCCGCTCCTTTGGCCACGCCACCGCCAAGTACCGCGAGCTCGGGACGATGGCCAACCTGCTCGCGTTCAACGCGATCTCGACCCTCCCCACCCGCAACTTCAGCGCCGCCACGTTCGACCACGCTCCAAACCTCGCGGCCGAGGAGATCGCCGACCTCCGCCACCTCGCCCGCAACTCGTGCGCCTCCTGCTCGATCGGATGCGAGCACATCTACCGAGGGCCCGGCGGGAAGAAGACCAGGATGGAGTACGAGAACGTGTTCGCGCTCGGGCCGCTGTGCGGAGTGGGCGACGCCGACGCCGTGATCGCGGCCAGCTCGCGCTGCGACGAGCTCGGCCTCGACACGATCTCCGCGGGCGGGACGATCGCGTGGGCGATGGAGTGCGTCGAGAAGGGGCTGATCGACGCGCCGTGGCTGCGCTTCGGCGATCCGCAAGCGCTGCTGAGAGCGATCGAGGAGATCGGCGCGCGCGAGGGCCTCGGTGAGCTGCTGGCGGAGGGATCACGAGCGGCATCAGAGCGCGTCGGCCACGGATCCGAAAAATTTGCCGCCCACGTCAAGGGACTCGAGCTCCCCGGGTACGAGCCGCGGACCCTCCAGGCGATGGCGCTCGGGCTCGCGGTCAACGCCCGCGGCGCCGACCACAACCGCTCGGGCGCCTACGAGGCCGACCTCTCGGGCGCCCACGACCGCTTGCAAGGCGGTGAGTCTCACGTCGCCGGCGCGATCGAGACCGAGAACCGGGCCGCGATCATGGACTCGCTGATCCTGTGCAAGTTCCTGCGCGGGGTGTTCGACGACCCGTTCGGAGAGTGGGCGAAGCTCCTGAGCACGGTTACCGGCTGGCATTCAGACGCCGGCGAGCTCAAAACCACCGCGCGGCGGATCGTGCTCGCCAAGCGCCTGCTCAACCTGCGCGAGGGATGGACCCGCGAGGAGGATTGGCTCCCCGACCGGTTCCTCTCCGAATCGCTGGAACTTGAGTCTGGCCGCACAGCAACGTTGACCCCGGCGAGGCTCGGGGCGATGATCGACTCGTACTACCGCGGCCGCGGTCTCGACGAGACCGGCGTGCCCAACCAGGGGACGGTCAGCGAGCTGTCATTGCACGGACTTGTGGGCTCCGAACCAATCGGGGCAAAAGTGGGATAGTGGAGGTCCGAATGGCTACGACGACGATAACTCCGGCGATCACCAAGAACGTCTCGCTGACGATCGACGGCCAGGCCGTGACCGTCCCGGACGGCACGACGATCCTCGACGCCGCCAAGCAGCTCGGCATCGATATCCCGGTGCTGTGCCACGACGACCGCTACGACCCCGTCGGCGTCTGCCGGATGTGCGTCGTCGACGTCGGCGCTCGCGTGTACGCCGCCGCGTGCGTGCGCCCGTGCGAGGAGGGCATGGAGGTCACGACCACGAACGACCGGATCGACGCCCAGCGCTCGATGCTGACCGAGCTGCTGCAGTCCGACCAGCCCGACCCCGAGCACGACCCCAAGGAGACCACGACCGCCGACAACGAGCTGCTCGTGCTCGTCCGTCAGTACGGCCTCGATAAGAGTGACGCCCTGCCCCAGGGTCAGGGCCGCGGGATCGACGACTCGAACCCGGTGATCGCGGTCAACCACGACGCCTGCATCCTGTGCGACCGCTGCGTGCGCGCGTGCGACGACATCCAGGGCAACGACGTGATCGGCCGCAGCGGCAAGGGCTACACGACCCGGATCGCGTTCGATCTGAACGACCCGATGGGCGAATCCTCGTGCGTGACCTGCGGCGAGTGCGTGGCGGCGTGCCCGACCGGCGCGCTGACCAACAAGCCGATCCGCGGCGTCCCGATCCAGCCCCGCGAGAAGCTCCGCCAGGTCGACACCGTGTGTCCGTACTGCGGCGTCGGCTGCGCGCTCACCTATAACGTCGACGACGAGCGCAAGGCGATCGCGTTCGCCGAGGGCCGCGCGCAGCCCGGGTCCAAGGGCCGGCTGTGCGTCAAGGGCCGCTACGGCTGGGACTACGCGGCGTCGCCGCAGCGCCTGACGAAGCCGCTGATCCGCGTGGATGATGCTTACCCGAAGGGCCCGCTGTCGATGGACGTGCGCGGCGATGAGGCCGGCGGACGGTCGGAGCGCCGGCGCAAGCCCGGCGGACTCGTCGACTACGACCAGGTCATGCCGTCGTTCCGCGAGGCCAGCTGGGACGAGGCGCTCGACCTCGTCGCGCGGCGGCTCACCGAGATCTACGATGTCGGCGGCCCGGCTGCGATCGCCGGGTTCGGGTCGGCCAAGTGCTCCAATGAGGAGGCCTACCTGTTCCAGAAGCTGATCCGCACCGGCTTCCACACCAACAACGTCGACCACTGCACGCGCCTGTGCCACGCCTCGAGCGTGGCCGCGCTGTTCGAGGGGATCGGCTCGGGCGCGGTCTCGACCACCTACGGCGACGTGATCAACGCCGACGTGATCATCATCGCCGGCTCCAACGCGACCGCGAACCATCCGGTCGCGTCGTCGTTCTTCAAGCAGGCGCGCCGCGCCGGCACGACGATCATCTACGTCGATCCGCGCGCCGACAAGGTCGCCGACCACGCCGACATCTTCTGCCAGCTGAAGCCCGGCACCGACGTCGCCTTCTACAACTCGGTGATGCACGAGATCATCCGCCTCGGGCTCGTCGATGAGGAGTTCATCCGGAACAGGACCTCGAACTACGAGGCGCTGGCGGAGACCGTCGAGGACTACCCGCCCGAGCGCGGCGAGCAGATCACCGGTGTCAGCGCCGAGCAGATCCGCCGGGTGGCGCGGACCTGGGGCGAGGCGGCGGCGGGGATCATCTACTGGGGGATGGGGATCTCGCAGCACACGACGGGCACCGACAACGCGCGCTGCCTGATCGCGATGTGCGCGATCACCGGCAACGTCGGCCGCCCGGGGAGCGGCCTGCATCCCCTGCGCGGCCAGAACAACGTCCAGGGCGCATCCGACGTCGGCCTGATCCCGATGTTCTACCCGGACTACAGGGGCGTCGCCGACGATGCCACGCGCGAGCGCTTCCAGAAGGCCTGGGGCGAGACCGAGCTCGATCCCGTCAAGGGCCTGACCGTGACCGAGATCATCGGCTCGGCGCTCAAGGGCGGCGTGCGGGGGATGTACATGATGGGCGAGAACCCGTTCCTGTCGGATCCGAACATCAACAAGGTCCGCAAGGCGCTGTCCGCGCTTGAGTTCCTGTGCGTGCAGGACATCTTCCTGACCGAGACCTCCGAGTTCGCCGACGTGATCCTGCCCGCCTCCTCCTACATGGAGAAGGACGGCACGTACACGAACACGGACCGCCGTGTGCAGATCGGGCGCAAGGTGCTGGATCCCCCAGGCGACGCGCGCGTTGACTACGAGATCGTGCAGGAGATCGCGCGCCGGGTCGGGCTGGACTGGAACTACACCTCGCCCCGAGAGGTGTTCGAGGAGATAGTCTCGGTGATGCCGAGCTACGCGAACCTGAGCTACGACAACCTCGGGCTGACCGGCAAGCTCTACCCGAACCCGGACCCGGAGAACTCCGACGGCACCGTCGTGATGTTCACCGAGAGGTTCAATACCGACGACGGGCTCGCCCATCTCGTGCCCGCGGAGTGGCTCCCGGCCAAGGAGTTGCCCAACGACGAGTACCCATTCGTCCTGAACACGGGACGGCTGCTCGAGCACTGGCACACGGGCTCGATGACGCGCCGCTCGTTCGCGCTCGACGCGATCCAGCCCCGGCCGCAGGTGTACATGCACCCGGTCGACGCGGCCGAGTGCGGACTGGCCGATGGTGCGATGGCGCGGGTGAGCTCGCGTCGCGGGACGATCGCGCTCGAGGTCAAGGTGTCTCACAAGGAGGCGCGGGGCAACTGCTTCATCCCGTTCCATTTCCGCGAGGCGGCCGCGAATCTGCTGACGATCGACGAGATCGACCCGGTCGGGAAGATCCCGGAATTCAAGTTCTGTGCGGTGCGGATCGAACCCGCCGCGAACGGGAACGGGTCCGCGGAGGCGCACTGATGGCGGTCACGAACGGTCGCGTCCCGGGCCGGGAGGCGCGCGCCGGCAAGTTCCCGGGTCCGAGCCTGATCCCGTCGCTGAACGCGATCCAGCGCGAGCACGGCTGGCTCCCGCGCGAGGAGCTCACCCGGCTGTCGCGCCAGACTCGTCGGCCGCTGTACGAGATCGAGGGCCTGATCTCGTTCTATCCACACTTCCGCACGGCGGCGCCGCCCAAGGTCGAGGTCACGGTCTGCCGCGACCTGTCGTGCTGGCTCCACGGAGCCGACGAGCAGATCGTCGCAATCCACGAGCGCTACGGCGACGGCGTCGAGATCGAGGTCCGCGAGGTCTCGTGCATCGGCCGGTGCGACATCGCGCCGGCGGCGACCGTCGAGGAGCGGCCCCTGCGCGCCGCCGACGTTCCCGAAGCGGTCCAGCACGCCCTCGACGCGGACGGCGAAGCCGCCCCGGCGAACGCGAAAACCCCGCCCCGCACCTGGCCGAACGACCCCTACGCGGACAAGCCGTCCTCTGAACGGTACGCCACCGTCCGCGCGATGCTCGCCGGCGAGCTCGCCCCCGAAGACGCGATCCAGACGCTCAAGGACTCGGGGTTGAAGGGCATGGGCGGCGCGGGCTTCCCCACCGGATCCAAGTGGGAGATCGTCGCAGGCCAGGCCGCCGAGCCCAAGTACGTGATCTGCAACGCGGATGAGTCCGAGCCCGGCACGTTCAAGGATCGCCAGATCCTCGCCGAGCAGCCGCACCTGGTGATCGAGGGCATGCTGGCCGGGATGATCGTGGTCGGCGCCGAGCAGGGTTGGGTGTTCATCCGCCACGAGTACGGCCTCGAGGAGGCCGAGGTCCGCGCCGAGCTCGACGTCGCGCGCGACGCCGGGCTGCTCGGCGAGGACGTGCTGGGGTCCGGACGAAGCCTCGACATCGACGTGTTCACCTCCCCGGGCGGGTACATCCTCGGCGAGGAGTCGGCGCTGCTCGAGTGCATGGAGGGCCACCGCGGCGAGCCCCGCAACAAGCCGCCGTTCCCGGGCACGAACGGGCTGTGGGGCAAGCCGACGCTGATGAACTCGGTCGAGACGTTCGCGGCCGCTCCGATCATCCTGCAGCGCGGCGGAGAGTGGTGGAAGGACCAGGGGACGGGCGGCGGCATCGGCCTCAAATTCTTCGCGATCTCGGGCGACATCGCGCATCCGGACGTCTACTGCGTGCCGATGGGGACCACCGCCCGCGAGCTGATCGAGCTCGCCGGCGGGCTGCCCGACGGGCTCGAGCTCGGCGGGTTCCAGCCCGGCGGCGCGTCTTCGAACTTCCTCGGCCCCGACCAGCTCGACGTCCCGCTCGACTTCAAGCCGCTGGCGGAGGCCGGCTCGATGCTCGGGTCCGGCGCGGTCGTGGTGCTCTCCACCGAGCGGAATCTGCTCGCCGCCGCCACCAACGTGCTCCGTTTCTTCCGCAACGAGTCGTGCGGCAAGTGCGTGCCGTGCCGTGTCGGCTCCCACAAGGCCCACCGCATCCTGACCGACGCGCTCGAGCGTGGCGCGGACGCGGACGGGATCGACGACCGCATCGACCGGCTCGAGGAGACGCTCCGGCTGACGTCGATCTGCGGGCTCGGACAGGTGGCGCTCGGCCCGGTGATGAGCGTGCTGGGCCGGCAGCGCGGCGGGACCAGCGCCCGGCCGCATCCTCGGCCCGAGCCGGAGGACCAGCCGCCCGGCGCGACCGGTTGACGTGGCCGCCACCGGCCGCGAATTCTTCACGGTAAGGGCCGTCTCCGAGGCGCTGGCCGAATTCCGCCCGGGTCACATTACCCCGGTCGAGACCGTGTCGCTGGGCGACGCGTACGGACGGGTCCCGGACGGCGAGATCGTCGCCGGGGAGGCGCTGCCGGGATTCGACCGCTCGAGCGTCGACGGCTACGCGGTCCGGGCGGCAGATACGTTCGGCTCCTCGGAGTCGATCCCAGGGTACCTGCGAGTGACCGGCGCGGTGCGGATGGGCGCCGCGGTTTCACACGCTGTCGGCTCGGGGGTCGCTGTCGCCATTCCGACCGGTGGGATGCTGCCCGCCGGCGCCGACGCGGTCGTGATGATCGAGCACACCGCCGAGGCGACCGCGGACACGATCGAGGTCGTGCGTCCGGTGGCGCCCGGCGAGAACGTCGTCCGATTCGACGAGGACGCCGCCGCGGGAGCCGCTCTCGTGCACCGCGGCCGTCCGCTGCGGGCGCAGGACGTGGCGCTGCTCGCCGCGGCCGGTGTGGTTGAGGTCGCGGTCCACGCCGCGCCGCGCGTGACGATCCTCGCCACCGGCGACGAGGTGATGCCGCCGGACACGGCTTCTTTGTCCCCCGGCCAGGTCCGCGACGCGCTCAGCGTGTCCGTCGGTGCGCTCGTGCGCGAGGCCGGCGGCGTCTTGGCACCGGGCGCGATCGTCCCCGACGACGACGTCGCCCTGCGCGAAGCCCTCACCGCCGCGGTCGGCGCCGGCGACGTGGTCGTGATCTGCGCCGGGTCGTCGGTCGGAATGCGCGATCAGACCGCCGGCGCCGTGGCCGCGCTCCCGAACGCGGAGACCTGGTGCCACGGCCTCGCGATCAAGCCAGGCAAGCCGACGCTGCTCGCGCACAGCGGCGGCGTTCCGATCATCGGCCTGCCCGGCAACCCGCGCTCGGCGCTCGTGGTCTTCCGCCTGATCGGGATGCCGGTCGTCCGCCGGGTGGGCGGGTGGACAGCCGAACCGCGCGTCGGCACGATCCGCTCGACGCTGGCCCGCGATCTCCCGTCGGCGGCGGGGCGACTCGACCTCGTCCAGGTCCGGCTGAGCGACGACGCTCGCCTCGCGGAGCCGATCTTCGGGTCCTCGGCATTGCTGTCGGTCCTGACCGCCGCCGACGGCTACGTGATCGTGCCCGAGGACGCCAACGGCCTGTCCGCCGGCGAGCCCGTCGAGGTGTTCCCGTATGGCTAGCCGCACCACCCCGTTCCTGCGCGACGTCCCGCTCGCGAGCGCGCAGTCCGCCTGGCGGGAGTGCTGCGCCGCGGCCGGCTGCCCGCCGCGGCTCGAGGCGGTCGGCTTGCCGCTCGAGCGATCGATCGGGCGCGTCACTGCGGAGCCGATCTGGGCTACGCGCTCCTCCCCTCCGTTCGACTCCGCCGCGATGGACGGGATCGCCATCCGCGCCGCCGGGACCGTCGGCGCGAGCGAGACCACGCCGTTGCTGCTCGGCCGAGACGCGTTCGTGGTCGTCGACACCGGCGACCCGATGCCGGACGGGTTCGACGCGGTCGTGATGCGCGAGCACGTCCACGACGTCGCCGGCCGCGCCGAGCTGCGCGCGGCGGTCGCGCCCTACCAGCACACGCGCTCGATCGGCGAGGACATCAGCGCCGGCGAGCTGCTGCTGCCGGCGGGGCACCGCCTGCGGCCGGTCGACGCCGCCGCGGCAGCGGCCGCGGGCGCCACCGACGTCCGCGTCCACCGCCAGCCGGTCGTGGCGATCCTCCCGACCGGCGACGAAATGCGCCCGATCGGCTCAGCGCTCGAGCGCGGCGAGCTGCTCGAGACCAACTCGCTGATGCTCTCAGGGCAGGCCCGCGAGATCGGCTGCCAGGTGGTGGTGCTGCCGGTCGAGCCCGACGACGAGGCCAGGATCGCCGACGCGATCATGACCGCGGTCCGGCGGTGCGACCTGCTGATCGTGATCGCCGGCTCGAGCGCCGGCCGCGACGACCACACCGCGGCGCTCGTCGAGCGGCTGGGATCGCTGGCGGTTCACGGCGTCGCGGTGCGCCCAGGCCATCCGGTCGTGCTCGGCGCGATCGACTCGACGCCGGTGCTCGGCGCGCCGGGATACCCGGTGTCGGCGTCGCTGACGTTCGACATCTTCGCCGCACCGATGCTCGCCGAGCTGGAGGGCGCCGCCGCCACGCCCCGCCCCGCCATCCGCGCCCGGCTCGCGCGCAAGCTCGCCTCGACGCTCGGGATGGACGACTGGGTTCGGGTCCGGCTCGGCCGGGTTGGGGGCGCGCTCGTCGCCTCGCCGCTGCCGCGCGGCGCCGGCGTGCTCACCTCGCTCGTTCGCGCCGACGGTCTGCTCATCGTCCCGTCCGCCGTCGAGGGCCATCATGCCGGCGAGGAGGTCGAGATCGAGCTGCTCCGCAGCCTGACCCAGATCGAGCGGACGATCGTCGCGATCGGCTCGCACGACATGATCCTCGACCTCGCCGCATCGCATCTGCGCGCCCGCGACCCGAACATCACGCTCGCCTCGGGCAACGTCGGCTCGATGGGCGGGCTGATCGCGCTCCGCGACGGGTTGTGCCACCTGGCCGGGTCGCACCTGCTCGACCCCGGCACCGGCGCCTACACGCTGCCGTATGTCGACCAGGTGCTCGCCGGCCGCGAAGTCGCCGTGGTCCGGTTGGTCCACCGCGAGCAGGGCCTGTTCGTCGCCCCCGGAAACCCGCTCGATCTGGATGGCGTGCCGGATCTCGCTCGGCCGGGTCTCCGCTACGTCAACCGCCAGCGCGGCGCCGGCACTCGAGTGCTGCTCGACTACGAGCTCGCGCGGGCGGGGATCGACCCGGACACGATCGTCGGCTACGGGCGCGAGGAGCCGACCCACCTCGCGGTGGCGGCCGCGATCGCCTCGGGCCGCGCCGACTGCGGGATGGGCGTGCTCGCCGCCGCGCGCGCGCTGCACCTCGACTTCGTCCCGGTCACGAACGAGCCCTACGACCTCGTGCTCCAGCGCGCGTCACTCGAGCACGAGGTTCTGGCCCCGTTCTGGGAGCTGCTGGAATCGCCGGCGTTCGGGTCGGCGGTCGAGGCACTCGGCGGCTACGACACCGCCGAGATGGGCCGGCGCATCCGCTGACCGCGACCCGCCCCACCGGTCCCTCCACCGTTGTGTTTGCCTCAAGGTGAGGGCCCTCTTACCTGTGCTATACGGCGGGGGTCACCGATCCGGTTCTCACCCGGTTCGGCGAGCCAGCAGCGCAAGCAGCTGTGACCGGTTCGGGCCCGCCGGCGGTGGGCGATCGCAGTCGCGCGCGATTGCGAGGATCCGCTCCACGAACTCCTGATTCGCGAATGTCTCCTCCAGGCGGGTCAGGCAGGACCGCCAGGCGACATGTGCGCGAAACGCGTCAGCGTCGTGCGGTATCGCGGCCAGCAACGCTCTGCGCAGCGCCGCGCCCGAGCCACTCTCAGGCTCGGGCTCGAGCCCCTCGCGGAGCGCCCGTATCTCGGTTGGAGGGATTCGTGCAGGCGCACGCGTCGGCGACCGACGCGATGCCGGTCGCCACCGGCCTGTCACCTATGCGGAAGCGGCGGTAGCGGTCGACGATTCCTCCCATCGGCAGCACGTCGGTGATCGCGTCGCCCTCGAGCCACTGCGCGTGTCGCGGACACGCGGCTACGAGCTCGGTCCAGACGTCGCGGTCACGCAGCTGTTTGAACCGCCGCTCGCCGACCTCCGTGAAGACGGTGACCGACCAGGTGTGATTGTCGGCGGGCAAAGTGAGAAGTGAGAACGTCCCGATATGGGTGACCGGGGCCGCTCTGAACTCGGGCAACCGTCCGTTGCGCGCACGGAAGTAACGCGTGTAGTAGATGAACCCGGCGTCCTCCGCCTCCTCGTGAACTGGAGCTGCGCCGGCGGATCCGAGCCAGCGCGGAAGCTGCGAGCGCCTGCCCATCGCGTCGACTACCAAGTCGGCGTGCACCTCCTCGCCCGCGTCTGTCCTCACCCCACACACGTTCGGCGTGCCGTTGTACCTGTTGACGACGAGGTCGCGCACGGAGACGCCGCGGCGTAAGTCGATTCCCGCTTCGGCCTCGGCGGCGAGCCCCAGGGCTTGCTCGAGGACCGGGCGGCGGGCGGTGACGGTCCGGAAGCGCTCATCGCCGTCGCGGGGCGTCCGGTCCTCGATCGACGGAGGCATCACGCCCAACAGATCGAATCGCAATCCGCCGGCCGCCTCGACTGCGGCGACGACGTCCGGCAGTTCCTTCTCGAGAATGATCCGGCCGCGCGATTGCAGATAGTGAGGCTGGTGAAACTGTGTGACGCCCTCGCGTGCCCAGTTCTCCCAAGCGTCCTGCACCGAGACCGGCGCCGGCTCGGAGTCGCGTTCGAGCACCGTCACCTCATGCCCGTCGCGGCACAGGAGCAACCCGGCCGCCGACCCGCAGATCCCAGCCCCCAAAATGACAATCCTCGCCATCGATACTCACCCCCGCGCTGTTCGATCCTGGAGCTGCCCCCGGGGGTGCGCTCGCCGTGCGACCGGCAGCTGATCAACCGGCAGCGTGTACCAGTGACGCTTGACGCAGACGAGCTTGACGTGCTCGACCGGAGTCGGTACGCCGTCGAGGACGAACCGGTCGGTGATTTCCGCGGGCAGGCCGCAGGTGGGGCAGTCGAGCAGTAGATCGGCGATATGTGGTGTCATAGTTGGCCCCCTGAGGTGCTGTGTTTGGTCGTGGTACGAACGAGACTCGCTGTCGGTTCGTGAGAGAGACCGGCGTTTGCGCGCGACGCGCTCAGCGCCGGTCCAAGGATCCGCCGCTCGTGGCGGTCGGACATCAGGCGAGGACCCTGATCTTGCCACCCTGATGACGGGGATCGGGCCGGGCTTATGCTTTGACCGGGACCAGCCAATGACCGAAACGGCTCACTCCCTGGTCGGCCGCGACCGCGAGCTCGGCGCGCTCGAGCAGCTCCTCCAGGAGGTCCTCGCGGGAGCCTCGCGATTCCTCGTGCTCAGCGGCGAACCCGGAATCGGCAAGACCTCCCTGGTTGCGGCGGTGGGCCGCCGAGCCGAGGCTGCCGGATGCCTGGCACTGCACGGAAGGGCGACCGAGCTCGAACGCGACTTCCCGTTCGGGCTGATCGTCGACGCGCTTGACGCTCACCTGGCCTCCCTTGACGCACGCTCGTTCGACCGCCTGGCCGCCGACGAGCTCGGTGAGCTTGCGTCGGTGTTCCCGGCGCTGCGGTCGGTGCGCCCGGCGACGCCGCCGCCGCGCGGCGCCGCCGAGCGCTTCCGGGCCCACTACGCGGCCCGGGAGCTGATCGAGCGGCTGGCGGCGCGCCGCCCACTGGTCCTGATGCTCGACGACGTCCAATGAGCGCGGGGCGTCGGTGAGCTCGGCCATCTGCGACATCCGGACGCGGCCGTGATGCTGGCGGACCTTGCGCACCGGCCAGGCGCCCGCTGCTCGCGGCGATCGACGAGGCGGAACGGACGGGCGGAGCGAGGTCTCGCGCTCGATCGCGGAGATGCCGCCCCCCCTCGACGAGCTGTACCGGGAGAGCGGCGGCAATCCGTTCTTCCTGCTTCAGCTCGCGCGCGACGTCGCGCACGACCGGGTCCCGACCGCGCTGGAATGGACGGAGGCGCACGACGTCCCCGCGGCGGTGAGGGCATCGATAGCCCGCGAGCTCGACGGGCTTTGGGCGCCCGTCCGCTCGCTCGCGCAGGCCGCGGCCGTCGCCGGCGACCCGTTCGATCTCGATCTGGCCGTGCCGGCGGCCGCCATGCCGGAGGCCGACGCGTTGATCGCGCTCGACGAGCTGATCGCGCAGGACATCCTGCGCCCCGGTGACGCCCCGAGGCAGTTTCGGTTCCGCCATCCGCTCGTGCGCAAGGCGATCTATGCCACCTCCCCACCCGGCACGCGCTTGGTCTGCCACGAACGCGCGGCCGCCGCGCTCGAGGCGCAGGGCGCGCCGGCGATCGTTCGCGCCCATCACGTCGCCAGCTCGGCGCGCCACGGCGACGCCCCGGCGGCCGCGCTGCTGCGCGAAGCGGCTCAGGAGGTGGCGCAGCGGGCGCCGGCAAGCGCCGCGATGTGGCTGCAGGTCGCCCTGCGCATCGTGCCGCGCTCGACGTCGCGCTATGAGCGCCTGCGCTTGCTGGGCCCGCTGGCCGCCGCCTACGCGGCGATCGGGCGGCTCGAAGACAGCCGCCGCGTGCTACTGGCCGCAGTCGAGCTCGCCGCCCAGGAGGACGTGTCGACGTGGGTAAGGCTGACCTCGGCCTGCGCCAAGATCGAATTGCTGCTCGGACGGTGGGACGAGGCCAAGACCCGGCTCATCAACGCCCTGACGCCTGCGGCGGCGGCGGCGCCGGCCCTCGAGGCGAGGCTCCTGGTCGATCTCGCCGGGTTCGGTTACTACGCGGCTCACCACGACAGCGTGCGAGGCTGGGCGTCCCGCGCGCTCGTCGTTGCCGAGGCGGAGGAAGACCATGTCTTGACCGCCGGCGCGCTGGCGATGCTCGCGCTGGCCGCGGCCTCGGCGGGGCCGATATCCGACGCCCGGGCGCACTGCTCGCGCGCCGCCAGGCTGGTCGACGAGATGCCCGACGAGGCGCTGTCGCGCGCGTTCCTCGACCCGTTGGTCTACTTGTGCGGGGCGGAATACCAGCTCGAGCGATTCACCGAAGCGGAGGCTCACGCGCGACGTGGGCTGTCCCTGGCCCGCGCGACGGGCCGTGGCGATCTGTTTCCAGGGCTTTCCCAGGTGCTGTCCGGCGGGTTGTCCTCCACCGGCCGGCTGGCCGAGGCCACCGAGGTAAACGACGGGATGATCGATGGCGCGCGCCTCAGCCGCAACGCGATCGGGCTCGGCATCGGGCTGCTGCAGCGCGCTTTCACGCTCGTCTCGGCGGGAGACATCGACGGCGCGTTGGCCTCCGCGCGCGAGGCCGAGGCACTTGCGCGCGCGACGGCGCAGGGGGTCGCGGCCGCCTGGGTCGGGGGCGCGCTCGGCGCCGCGCTGCTCGAGTCGGGCAAACCCGAACGCGCCGCGGAGACGATCGTTCGCGCCGGAGGCGGCGATGACCTGCCGCTGATTCCGGGCGGATTTCGCGCGAACTTCCTCGAGATACTCACGCGAGCGTGGCTCGCCTGCGGTCGGCCGGAGCAGGCGCGGAGAACCGCGGAGTCGGCCCAACGCTGGGCCGAGCGGTTCGGCCTCGACCTGGCAAACGCCGGGGCTGAGGCCGCGCTGGCGGCGGTGCAGATCGCCGAAGGCGATCCTGGGGGTGCCGCCGCGCGGGCGCTGACGGCGAGCGAGCGCGCGGACCGCGCCGGCGCGGTCCTGGTCGCCGCGCTTGCCCGCGCGCTTGCGGGCCGCGCGTTCGCGGCGATGGGCAACACCGACCGGGCCGTGGCAGAGCTCGAGCGCGCCCTGCCGACGTTCATCGCGTGCGGCGCGCGCCGCGACGCCGCCGCCACCGAACGCGAGCTGCGCCGGTTGGGCCGTCGCGTTCCCTCCCGAGCCCGTGGATCGGTGCCGAGCGGCGAAGGCGTTGCTTCGCTGACCGAGCGCGAGCTCGAGGTCGCCCGCCTCGTGGTCGACCGCCGCACCAACCCCGAGATCGCGGCGGAGCTGTTTCTGAGCGTCAAGACCGTCGAGACCCACCTGCGCAACATCTTCGCCAAGCTCGGCGTGAGCTCGCGCGTGGAGGTCGCGCGCATCATCGAGCGCGAGCAGCACGCGGTCGCGACTCACGGACCCGGAGCCGCGAGCATCTAAGGGTCCTCCCCCGATGCGCGGCGGATGCGTAAGCGCGAAGCTTGGCGGCAGGTATGACGACCGACACTCGGGATCGAGCCGCTCGCGAGCACATGCTCGCGCTGCCCGACGGGCGAACGATCGGCTACGGCCTCTACGGCGCCGGCGACGGCGCGCTCGTCGTCGTGCTCGACGGCCCGGGATCGCGCGGACTCGGGCGCGCGATGGCCTCGCCGGCCGAGCGGCTCGGGCTCACCCTGCTCGTGCCGGACCGGCCCGGCTTCGGCAGTTCGGCGCCGGCCGCTGATGGCTCTTACGCCGCGACCGCCGGCGATCTGCTCGCGGTGGTCGGGGCCGCGGGCTTCGAGCGCTTCGGGATCGTGGCCCAGTCAGGCGGCACCCCGTACGGACTGGCGCTCGCGAGCGCCGCCGGAGACCGCGTCACCGGGATCTCGCTCGTCGGCGGGCTGGCGCCGCTCCGAGACCGCGACGCGCTGGCCGGCGTGAGCGGGCCGATGCGCACGGTGTTCATCCTGGCCCGCCGTGCGCCCTGGTTGCTGCGTCCGTTGTGCTCCGCTTTTGCCCACCAGACGCGCAGGGACCCCGACGCCGCCGCCCGCAGATACGCCGAGCAGCTCCCGAGCGCCGATCGCGCCGTCCTCGAGGATCCGGTCAACTGGTCGATACACGCCACCAGCTCGGCCGAGATCGTCTCCCGTCCGGCGGCGCTCGCGCGCGAAACGCGCATGCTCGCGCGACCGTGGGTAATCGACTACGCGCGCGTTACGGCTCCGGTGGCGTTGTGGGCCGGCGAGCTCGACACCACCCACCCGCCGGCGATGAGTCGTCATCTCGCCGGGCTTCTGGGCGGGGCTCCCGTCGACGTCGTCGCCGGCGCGGGCATATTCGCGCTGTCGGCCCGCTATCCGGATGCGCTCCGACACGCCGCCGCCCTTCCCGATGACGTGGTGAGAGTCCGCAATGCCAAGAAAGGGGAGGCATCGGTGCTCGAGGCGCTGCAGCGGCGGTCATCCGACGTGTGGGAGGAGTTCCGAGAACAGCTCGCGGCCCATCCCGACGCGATCGAGCTGCCGCAGGTGTTCATCGACAATGGCTGGGTGCGCGTCGCCACCAGCGACGGCGACACACCGATCGGCTTCTCGGTCGTGATCCCGACCGAGGCGGCGCATACACGAACTCGACGGGCTGTTCGTCGAGCCCGAGCACATGCGGCGGGGGATCGGCCGGGCACTCGTCGAGGATGCGGTTGACCGTGCGACCTCCACCGGCGGGGACTGCATGGAGGTGACCGCCGGTCCCGCCCAGGGCTTCTATGAGCGGATCGGCTTCCACGTGATCGGCACCACGCAGACGCGCTTTGCCCCCGCCGTGCGCATGCGACGAGAGTTCACCCGCCGCCCATCGCGATCGTGAGGACGACCTCCGCGGCGTCGACGGGCAGCCGGTCGCCGGTCAGCGGCGCGTAGTGGGCGCCGTCGTCGCTCCGAACCGCCACGTACTCCTGATCGAGCCACCGCCGGTACTCGCGCTCGGCGATCTCGACCGACGCCAGGTCCGATCGGTCCCACTCCGCGAGCAGCTCGTCGCGGTCGGTCATGCGGCGGAGAAGCTTCCCCATCCCCCGCATCCTACGGATCGCGATCGATGGCGATCGGCCGCCGGCGGGGCCCATCGTTAACCCAGCGCCGCCTCCCGGGCCGCCTGCGCCCGGCGCGCGAGCTCCGCCGCCTCACGCACGGCCGAGCCCTCCGGCAGGTTGATCGCCGCCAGCCGGGCGGCTGCCTGCGCGGCCGCCTCGGCGAGCAGCGCCCCGGCGATCGCATCGCCGGCGAGGTTCTGGTTCCCGGCGCGCGCGAGCTCCGCGGCCAGCTCGGCCAGCTCGGCGCTTACGCGGGCGATCGCGAGCGGCGATTCCGAGGCGGTGGCGCGGGCCTCGTCGACGCGCGCCGCTCGATCCGGGTCATCGCGCGGGAGCCGCAACGCCTCGAGCACCGGCTCGTAGGCGTCGAGCTCGATCTCGGCCAGCTCGAGCGCGCGCGCTCGCAGCTCGCGGGCGCGTCGCGCCGTCTCCTCGCGGTCGGGACTGAACGCCGCGGCCATCTCGACGAGCGCCGCCGCGACCGCGCCCGCGCAGGCCGCGCTCGATCCGCCTCCGGGCGCCGGCGTCCGGGCCGCGACCGCGTCGAGCAGCTCGCCGAATGGGCGCTCAGAAAAGCCCGACGGTCCGACCCTCGGAGTCGATGTCGATGTTCATCGCCGCGGGCTCCGTGCCGAGCCCGGGCATCTGCACGATGTCGCCGCACAGCGGCACGAGCCACCCCGCTCCGGTGTAGGCGCGGATGTCCCTGACCGGGAGCGTGAAGTTCTCCGGCGCGTTCAGCAGCGTGGCGTCGGCCGACAGCGAGAGGTGCGTCTTGGCCATGCACACCGGGAAATGGCCGAGGCCCTCGCGGGTGAACTGGCTGAGCTTGCGCTCGGCCTCGGGGTAGTAGTACACGTCCTTGGCACCGTAGACCTGCGTGGCGACCGCCTCGATCTTGTCTTGGAGCGGGGCGTCGTCCTCGTACAGGTGGTGGAAGGTGTTCGGCTGCTCGCAGGCCTCGACGACCGCCGAGGCCAGGTCGGCGGCGCCGGCGCCGCCCTTGGAGAACCCCTCATTGGCCTCGGCTGCGAACGCGCCCGCCTCGAGCGCCAGCCGCTTGACCAGTTCGACCTCTTCGTTGGTGTCGCCGGGACGGCGGTTGACGGCCACGACGGCAGGGACGCCATACGTCTCGATGATCTTCAGGTGGCGGCGTACATTGGCCATCCCGACCTCGACCGCCTGCAGGCTGGCCGCGCGCTCGACGCGCGGGTCGTCGGCCACCCCGCCGTGATGCTTGATTGCCCGCACGGTGGTGACCAGCACCGCCGCCGACGGAGTCAGCTTGCCGAACCGGCAGACGATGTCGAAGAACTTCTCCATCCCCATGTCCGAGCCGAAGCCCGACTCGGTCACCACGTAGTCGCCGAGCTTCATCCCGATCAGGTCGGCGACCAGCGAGTTGTTGCCGTGCGCGATGTTGGCGAACGGTCCGCAGTGCATCATCACCGGCTGGCCCTCGAGCGTCTGCACGAGGTTCGGCTTGAGCGCGTCCTTGAGCAGTACGGCCATGGCACCGGCCGCGCGCAGATCCTCCGCGGTGATCGCCTTGCCGTCCCCGAACGAGTACGCCGCGGTGATCTTGCCCAGGCGCCGCCGCAGGTCTTGCAGGTCGCGGGAGACAGCCATGATCGCCATCACCTCGGAGGCCGCCGTGATGTCGAACCCGCTCTCGCGCGGGTAGCCGTTGGCGCGTCCGCCCAACCCGATCGCGATCTGCCGCAGCGCCCGGTCGTTCATGTCGACGGCGCGCCGCCACGGGATCCGGAGCGCGTCGATGCGGTGCGCGTTGCCGTGGAGGATCGACGCGTCGATCATCGCCGCGAGCAGGTTGTTGGCGGCGCCGATCGCGTGGATGTCGCCGGTAAAGTGCAGATTCAGGTCTTCCATCGGAACGACCTGGGTGAGGCCGCCGCCGGCCGCGCCGCCCTTGATCCCGAACACCGGTCCGACCGATGCTTCGCGCAGGCAGGCGATCGGGTTCTTGCCGATCACGCCGAGACCCTGGGTCAGGCCAACCAGCGTCGTCGTCTTGCCCTCGCCCGCGCGGGTCGGCGTCATCCCGGTGACGCACACGACCTTCGCGTCCTTGACGCCCTTCAGCCGGTCGAGCACCGACAGCGAAACCTTCGCCTTGTAGCGCCCGTACGGCTCGATCTCATCGGGCTCGAGTCCGGCTCGCTCGGCGATCTGCTCGATCGGCTGGAGTACCGCCTCCTGGGCGATCTCGAGACTGCTCTTCATCGTCGTATCTCCAGTCGTGCTCGATGCCACTCTTCCATGTCCCCTTCTAATGGCTCACGGCGGCCGCCGCAAGCTCTGAAACCAGCTTGTCCCGGTAGAAACGCTCGACCTCGAACGGCGCGATCAGTTCGGGCGTGCGACCGCTCGCGACCAGCTCCGCGAGCGTCTTGCCGACGATCGGAGCTGCCTTGAAGCCGTACGTCCCCCAGCCCGCGCTGACGTGGAAGTTCTCGACCTCGGTCTTGCCGAGGATCGGGCTGTAGTCGGGGCTGAGGTCGCAAAGGCCCGCCCAGCTTCGCAGAAGCCGCGCCCGTTCGAGCTGCGGGAACAGCTCGATCGTGTGCCGGCACACCTCCTGCAGAAAGTTCATCGTGCCCTGCATCCGATACGTGGTCCACGGCTCGATCTCCGCGCCCATCAGGAACTCGCCGCGGTCGGTCTGGCTGATGTACACGTGCATCTGCGAGGACACGATCACGACGTCGAGCAGCGGCTTGACCGGTTCGGTCACGCACGCCTGGAGGATGTGAGTGGTGATCGGCAGCGGTACGCCGACCATGTCGCAGATCAGCGTGCTCCATCCCGCGGTGCAGTTCAGCACCGCGCCGGCGCTGATCGTGCCGCGACTCGTGCGGACCTTCGTGACGCGGCCGTTCGATCGCTCCATCCCGAGGACCTCGGTGTCCTGGTGGATCTCGACGCCGCCGCTGTCCGCCCCGCGCGCGAACCCCCACACGACCGCGTCGTGGCGGATGATCCCGCCGGGCGGGTGGTACAGCGCGCCCACGATCGGATACGTCGCGTGCTCGTTCGTCACCTGCATCGCCGGCGCCAGCCGCTTGATCTCGTCGGGGTAGACCACGCGTGAGTCGATCCCGGCCAGGCGATTGACCTCGGCCCGGTTGGCCATCACGAACATCGCCCGGTCGGAGTGCGCGAGCGTCAGATGCCCGCATTGGGAGAACAGCAGGTTGAAGTTCAGCTCCTGCGAGAGGCCCTCGTACAGCTTGACGCTCGCGTCGTAGAAGCGGGCGCCCTCGGGCGTCTTGTAGTTCGAGCGGAGGATCGTGGTGTTGCGGCCCGCGGCCCCGGACCCGATGTAGCGCTTCTCGAGCACCGCGACGCTGCGGATCCCGTGGTCCTTCTGGAGGTAGTAGGCGGCCGCGAGACCATGCGAGCCGCCGCCGACGATCACGACGTCGTAGGCCGATTTCAGCTCGCCCTGCCGCCTCCACATCCTGCGCTTACGGAAGATGTCAATCATTGTTTTTCAGTGCTCGTGAGCCAACCGGACCGCCATCGAGCGATCTGGCCGCGTCGTCCACGACCGACCACATGTACTCCCCGACGGCCCAGCCGAAGAGCAGCAGGAATCGGTCGGTGTCCTGCACCAGGATCATCCCCGGCTGGCGCGCGATCGAGCCGGGGCGGAAGCTGCCGGGAGGTGAGACCTGGGGGCGAAGGTCGAGCGCGCAGAAGCGCGCGATCACCTCCCGGGCTTGGGGGCCAAAGACCGTGAGCGCGGCAAAACAGGTCGTGACGTCAACCGCACCCGCCGGCGCGGCGTGATCGCCGCCGAGCAGCAGCGCTCTCGCAGGAGTTATCTGACAAATCCACGCGTCGCCTTCGCGCTTGGCCTCGCCGAGCTCGCCGGGAACGCTCTCGCCCTGAAGCTCGAGCTTCCGCAGGTGCGACACGTCGGCCCAGGCGGCGGTCTCCGCCGCGCTCGCCTCGCCGGGGAACTCGACCGCCACGTTCCAGCCGTCTCGGATTTCGAACCGCGCGCCGGCCGCTCGCGCCTTGCCCTCCATCGGGCTGCGCGCCACGGCATACGCGTCTGCGCCGGCCAGCTCCAGGAACGCGAGGCTCACGAGCGGAGCACCTCGCCGTCCGGGTCGTAGAACGGCCTGGTCTGGATGTCCGCGCGGATCGTCGTGCCCTCGTCCGAGATCGTCACCTGCGAGCCGTCGCGCGCGAGCGGGCTCGGCACCCAGGCCATCCCGATCACCCGGTCGAGCACCGGCGAGAAGCGCGAGCTCGTGACCTGGCCGACGGGGGCGCCGCCCGCGTCCATGATCACCGCGCCCTCGGTCGGCACGTGTCCATTCGGGAGCGTAAACCCGACCAGCCGGGTCTCCGGCTCCTCCTCGGCGTAGTGCTCGAGCGCCCACTTGCCGATGAAATCCGCCTCCTTGTCGAGCTTGACGATCCACGGCATCGCGGCGCCGAACGGGGTCGACTCGGAGTCGGTGTCCTGCCCGACGAGGATGTGCATCTTCTGCAGCCGCAGGATCCGCTGCGGCTCGAGCCCGAACGGCCGGATGCCCTTGTCGCGGCCCGCCTGCATCAGCGCGTCCCACACGTGCTCGCCGTAGGCGGCGGCGAAGTGGATCTCGTAGCCGACCTCGCCGACGAATCCGATCCGCAGGATCAGGCACGGGACGCCGGCGACCTTCGCCTGCTTGCCGTCGAGGTACTTGAACGCCTCGGCCGAGCAGTCCAGCTCGGTCAGCTCGCTCGAGGATCTCGCGCGCGCGGGGCCCGGCGAGGTTGACCGCCGAGGTGCCCTGCGTCAGGTCGGTCAGCTGCACCCGCATGCGCCAGTCGGCGAGCCACCACGAGAACCACTCCTCGACCGCGCCGGCGCCGCTCGAGGTCGTGGTCACGTAGAACGTGTCGTCGTCGATCCGGCAGATCGTGCCGTCGTCGACGATCCGGCCGGCGTCGGAGCTGATCACGCCGTAGCGGATCCGCCCGGGCCCCAGATCGCTGAACCGATTCGGATACAGGCGGTCGAGGAACTCGCCGGCGTCGGGACCGCGGACGAGCAGCTTTCCGAGCGTCGAGACGTCGATCAGCCCGGCGGCCTCGTGCACGGCGAGCGCCTCGGCCTCGGGATCGCCGTAGTCGTAGGCGCGGCGCCAGTCACCCGCCCACTTGATGTTCGCCCCGAGCGCGCGGTGGCGCCCGTGGATCGACGATCGCTTGGCGGGCTCGAACGGCCGGCCGGCGAGGATCCCCATCGGCACCGACACCCACGGCGGGCGCGCGGTCGTCGTGCCCACCTGCTCGAGGCTCTGCCCGGTCTCCTTGGCCATCAGCCGGATCGCCGGCAGCTGGCACATACGGCCCTGGCACGGCCCCATCGTCACGGTCGTGTAGCGCTTGGACAGCTCGATCGAGTCGTAGCCCTCCTCGACGCTCAGCTTGATGTCCTTGGCGGTGACGTCCTCGCACAGGCACGCGAAGCACTTGCCGTGGCCGGCGCCGGCAACCGGCGGCGGGACCGCGACCGGGGCGGCCTCCGCGCCTTCCTCGTCGACACCCGCCACGTCGCCCACGGCCTCCACGCCGGTCGGCAACTCGTCCAGGACGAAGCATCCGCGCGCGGCGTCGTAGCGCGTCCGCGCGCCCGCCTGGAGCAGTAGCGACGTCGCCGGCGCGAAGCCGCCCGAAACGACGACGAGGTCGCAGTCGAACGTCTTCTCCACCGACGCGCCCTCGACCCCGATCGGCCCGAGGACGGCGGCCTCGACCGCCTTCCCGCCCTTCGCTTCGAGGATCGCGTGGCCGACCAGCACCTCGATCCCGCGCGCGGTGAGGTGCTCCGCGGCAGCGGTGCGCGCCTCGCGCAGATCGGCGACGGCGACGATCTGGACGCCGGCGTCTTGCAGCACAGCAGCGGCCTCGAGGCCGCGGTCCGAGGTCGAGGCGACCACCGCGCGGGTGCCCGGCCTGACGGCATAGAGCTGGGCCAGGCGGAGCGCGCCGCCGGACAGCATCACCCCGGGCAGGTCGTTCCCCGCAAATACGAGCGGTTGCTCGATCGCACCGGTCGCGAACACGTGACGGCGGGCGCGGATCTGGTGCAGCGTGTCGCCCTGCCACACCGGGACGATCCCGTCGAAATAGCCGAGCGCGCTCGCCCGAGCGAGGATCTCGACGCCGGGGATCGGCTCGATCGGAAGCGGCCCCTCGTCGACGAGCACGACATCGTCGCCCTGCCCGGCTGCGGCCGCGGCGGCCCGCTGCCCCGCGCTCCCGCCGCCGATGACGAGCACGTCGGCGTGGCGCCGGCGATACTCGGTCCGCCACTCGCGCTCGGGCTGCTCCTTGCGAAGCACGCCGAGGCCGGCGGCGTGGCGGAGGACCTTCTCGTACAGAGGCCACAGCTTGCGCGGGCGGATGAACGTCTTGTAGTAGAAGCCCGGTGGCGTGAACTTCGTCCCCACGATGTCCGTCGCGCGCATGACGTCGAGTTCGAGGCCCGGCTGCGCGTTCAGATGCTCGACCTCCATGCCCTCACGGACCGGCTCGGTGCACGCGCGGACGCCGGGCGCGCCGTCGACGGCGACGATGCAGTTCGGGCATTGGCCGGCGCAGCACAGCAGCCCGCGCCGGCGGTGGTACTTGAAGCTGCGCGAGAACGTGCGCCGGCCGTCGGCGTACAGCGCCGATCCGACGGTGTCGCCCTCGTACGCCTCGACCGGCTTGCCGTCGAACGTGAAGCGGATCACCTTGTCGCGGTTGATCAGCTCCCCGGGCTGGTTCGGCAGCCGGCTCATGCGGCGCCACCGCCGTTCGGGTCGGCCGGGTCGGCCGGCAGCGCGGTCAGGAGAACCTCGTTCGTGCGGGTGTCGCGTTCGGCGATGAACCAGGCGCGGCACCCCGACCGGTGGAACCACCACTCACGCTGGACGCCGGCACGGTTACGGCGGAAGTAGTTGTACTCGCCGAGCTCTCGGAGCGTGGGGCGCGAGGTGGGGCGTGGCGAGATCTCACCGCCGTAACCGAAGTCGGTCACCTCGCGGACGCCGCAGTTGGGGCACGTTAGGAGGAAAGACATGGCGCCTTGGTCGGGACAACGTACGCCTGTCCCTGTGATCGTGTCCAATATCTAATTAAGCTCTATTGATTCGCTGAACGAATCATGGAACTGCGCCAGCTTCGATACTTCGTCGCGGTCGCGGAGGAGCTGCACTTCCGCCGTGCCGCGGAGCGGCTGCACATCTCCCAACCGCCGCTGAGCCAGCAGATCCGGGCGCTCGAGGACGAGCTCGGGTTCGCGCTCCTGATCCGTACGCGGCGGCGGGTCCAGCTCACGCCGGCCGGCGAGGCGTTCCTGCGCGACGCCCGGGCGCTCCTCGGCGAGCTCGACGGAGCGGTCGCCACCGCGCGCCGGATCGATGCCGGCCAGACCGGCCGGCTGCGGATCGGATTCGTCGGCTCGGCGCTGCTGTCGATCGTCCCCGGCACCGTCGAGCGGTTCCGCGCCTCGCGGCCCGGCGTCGCGATCGAGCTGCGCGAGCGCTCGACCGTCGACCAACTCCGCGCGGTCGCCGCCGGCCTGGTCGACGTCGGCCTCGTGCGCCCGCCGATCGACGACGACGGAGACCTCCGCGCGGAGACGGTGCTGCGCGAGCGGACGGTGGCGGCGCTGCCGGCGGGCCATCCGCTGGCGGCGCTCGGCCGAGTGCCGCTGCGCCGGCTGGCGGACGAGCCGCTGGTGCTGTTCCCGCGAGACCAGGCGCCCGGCTTCCATGACCTCCTGATCGGCGCCCTGGCCGGCACCGGCGCCGGCCCGCGCGTGATCCAGTACGCGCCCGAGATGCTCACGATCATCGGCCTGGTCGCGGCCGGGACCGGCGTGTCGCTCGTGCCGGCGTCGGTCAGCCGGCTCGCGCTCGACGGCGTCGCGTATCGCCCGGTGACCGGCGCGCCCCGTTCCGAGCTCGTCGCGATCACCCGCGCCGACGACGATTCCGCGCTCGTGCGCGCATTCGTGGCCGAGGCGATCGGCTGAGCAATGCTCTCCGAGCGTTGTGTCGGCTTGGGAATCGCGGTGTAGTCGCCCGAGACACCAATCCGCGAGGCTCCTATATCGTGCTACGATATCGTTACACGATAGATCTAGTTCGGCGGCAGGAGGACTGCGATGGAACGACAGCGACACACGTCACCCGCTTGGTTCGAATCGACGGATGGACAGGTAATTCGGTCGATACAAGACGCGCGGCGCGCCGCAAGAGGCACGCGGCCTCATGGTCATGTGAACGGACCGGCGATCGACGAGCCGCCGCCGCGGCCGCGAGATCCCGACAGGCCCGCCGGGCGCATCTCACCGTATTCGGACTTAGGATCAGGCCCGGTCGAGAATCCAGATCCGCGGCGCCAGCACGGAGTTGATCTGCAGCGCGATGAGCAGCCCGATCGCCACGTACGTGTTGATCAGGCACGTGAGCGCCGCGACCGCGTACAGACACTGGTAGATGACGATCCGGCGCCTCATGGCCGCTCGCATCTCCGGTGTCGTGTCCGCGCTCATGACCCCGGCACGCTCGGCGTACGCCAGGCTGGCGAACAGCACGGCGCCGAGCATGAACAGGTTCAGCCAGTAGACGGCCATCGAAAGCCGGTAGGTCGTGTCCTCAGCAAGCAGCCCCGTCGAGAACGGCATGAGCGTGACCCCGAGCAGGAACGTGAGGTGGATCCACGTCAATGCCCGCGTGCTGCGCGTGAAGCTCTCGAGCTGCGACTGCTGGCCGATCCAGAAGATCCCGAGCGTCAGAAAGCTCATTGCGTAGGGCAGCAGGCGCGGCGCCACGTCGTGGGCCAGGCCGTGCAGCAACGCATGCTCGGAACCGCCCCCGCCCGCCCAGATAGGTTGCTGCGTGCGCTTCGGCACCGACGGGGACTTGAGGTCCAGCACCAGTAGCGTCATCGCGACAGCGAACACGCCATCGCTCAGCGCCGCGAGGCGGTCCAGGCTGCTGCCGGCGAACCGGTGGTAGCTGATCGGCATCCGCGCACGGGGACCCTACCTCAGCCCCCTGCGGAACCGCCCGAGCTTGCTGGGCGTCGGCCCCTCACGGCAGGTCGATCGGCGCAAAGAGCTGACGCCCGCTCGCATTCACCCGCTCGGACCGATCGTCGCCCGAGCTCAAGCGGTGATCGTCAGCGCTAGGCGATCGTCAGGCCGCCGTCGACGGCCAGCGTCTGACCGGTCACGTAGCCTGCGGCAGGGCTGGCCAGGAACACGAGCGTCGCGGCGAGCTCGCGTGGATCGCCCTCCCGCCCGGCCGGGATGCGCTGCTGCTGTGCCTCGAGGTACCCGGGCGGGTACTGCTCGGTCATCTCGGAGGGGAAGAAGCCCGGCGCGATCGCGTTGACGCGGATCCCCTTACGACCCGTCCACTGCTGGGCGAGGTCGCGAGTGAGTCCGATCACGCCCGCCTTCGAGGCGGAGTAGGCCGCCTGGGGCAGGCCCGCCGTCGTGATCCCGAGAACGCTCGAGATGTTGATGATGCTGCTGCCGGGCTCCATCACCCGGCCGCACGCCTGCGCCATCCAGTAGCAACCGTTGAGGTTGACGTCGATGACCTCGCGGAACTGATCCGGTGTCTCGCGCGTCGCCGGCACGGCGGTGCCAATCCCGGCGTTGTTGACGAGGATGTCGACGCGGCCGAGCTGCTCGACGGTTTCATCGACGAGCCGCTGGCAATCCTCGGGTTGGGAGACGTCGGTCGCCACCGCGATCGCCCGTCGGCCCGCGCTTTCGACCATCCGCTTGGTCTCCTGGACCCGTTCGATGCGGCGCGCGCCGAGCGCCACATCGGCGCCGGCCTCCGCCAGCGCCTTCGCGAACGCTACCCCGAGTCCCGACGAGGCGCCGGTGACGATCGCTACTCGGCCATCGAGATGGAAGGCGTCGAGGACGGTGGATTGGACGCTCACTGGCTCTCCTTAAGTGGTTGTAGTTCGTCAGGACCAAGCGAACACGGGCTCGCCGATCTCGTCAACTCGCTCGCCGATCCGGCCGAGTAGCCCGACTTGTCGCAGTTGGAAGAGCACCGCGCCGGTGGGCGCGTGAATCAGCTCGTTGCCGAGGGGCAGCTGCAGCACCCGGCGATCGCTCTCGGGGATCGAGATGAACCGCGGCACGGCGTCGACGAGTGCCTGGAGGCCGACGCGGTACACCGCGAACACCTCGTCGCGGGCGGGTTTGAGAGCGGGGTCGGGGTCGCCCCAGAGCACCACGGGCGTGATCACATACCCCGAGCGCGTCGGATAGTCGTCGAGCCAGCCAACCACGCGTCCTCGATCGAGGCGAACCCCGAGCTCCTCGTCGAGCTCACGCAGTGCGGCATCGAGTGGGGTTTCACCGGCATCGACCCTCCCTCCGGGCAGCGCCCATTGGCCCGCGTGGCGGGTCATCCGCAACGCGCGCTGGCACAGGAGGAAAGCCGCCCCACCGCCGGCGTCGACGATTCCGCCACCGCCACCGCCGGCGTCCACGATTCCGCGATCGCGATCGCGCTCGGGGTCGCTGTCGACGAGCACCACCGCCACCGCGGCGTGGCGTCGCTCGCCCAACGGCTGCGCTCGCCGCGCGTGCGCGTCGAGCCTCGCGGAGATGGCGGAACGGAGGCTGTCGTCGAAGCGGATCATCAGGATCGAATATCGTGGCGGCGTGACCGAACGGACCATGGTCCCACTGCTGGAGGGCGGCGCGTTCTTCGAGTGCCCGCGATGGCGGGACGGCCGGTGGTGGGTGTCGGACTTCTACCGGCATGCCGTCTACACCGTCACCACCGACGGCAGCGAGCAACTCCTGGTGGAGGTCGAGCACCAGCCATCCGGGCTTGGCTGGCTGCCCGACGGATCGCTGCTGATCGTCTCGATGAAGGATCAGCGCGTCCTGCGGCGCCGTCCCGACGGGAGTGTGAGCGTCCACGCGGAGTCTCGGCGGGTTCACCGACAGCTCTCTCAACGATATGGTCGTCGACGCCCACGGACGCGCGTGGGTCGGATGCTTCGGGTTTGACCTGATGGCGTTCGCCGACCCGAAGCTCGCGCCGCTGATGCGCGTCGATCCCGACGGCACCGCGACGCTTGCCGCCGACGAGCTGATGTTCCCCAACGGCTCGGTCATCACTCCCGACGGCACGACGCTGATCGTCGGCGAGACCGCGGGCTGCCGCTACACGGCATTCACGATCGGTGCCGACGGCGCGCTGACCGACCGCCGCGTCTGGGCACAGCTGGCGCCGACGCCCGAACTCGGGCCGCTCCAGGAGATGCTGCCTCAGATCGCGATCGGGCCCGACGGATGCACGCTGGACGCGGAAGGTCATGTCTGGGCCGCCGACGAAGCCGGTGGACGCTGCATCCGCGTCGCGCCGGGCGGCGCGATCCTCGAGGAGATCCCCACGCCCGAGGGGCTCGGCTGCTACGCGTGCGCGCTGGGCGGCGACGACGGCCGCACGCTGCTGGTGTGCGCCGCCCCCGACTTCCTCGAGTCCAACCGGAGCGAGGCGCGCGAGGCCGTCCTCCTGACGACCACCGTCGACGTCCCGCACGCCGGCCTGCCCTGAGACCCTGTGACGCCGTCGGCCGCCGGTGTACTCCCGGGGTCCGCCCGTCTGCGAATCACGTGGGGCTGTAGATGGTCTGCGATCCCAATCCTCGTTCTCCTCAGCACCGTCGCCGGTCGATCGGCCGCGATACGCTGAGCGTGTGACTCGCGAAGAGGCCGTTGCGCGTTGTGCCGAGCTCAATCGGGACGGAGACAGTGCGAGCCAGTGGTTTCCCAAGCAGAACGACGCCGGGCAGTGGGAGATCGTGTCCGTACAACTCGAGGGCTTCCGCCGTACCGATCCGCTCAAAGCCAGCATCGAGTCGAGGCCGAAACCGTCCGAGCCGCCCGATCCGCGCCCGACGATCTTCCGCAACATTCCGCCGTTTGGCCCCGGCTGAGCCGACGTCGCCGCCGGGGCAAATTAAACGTCGCCGCCGGGGCAAATTCAACTAAGCGCCGACGCCGTGTCGCTCGGCCGTCGCGCGGTCACAAACCGAGCGAGCGCGAGATGATCTCCTTCTGGATCTCGCTCGTCCCGCCGTAGATCGTCGTGACGAGCGTGTGGCGGACGTGGCGCTCCATGTCGTACTCGGTGGCGTAGCCGTACCCGCCCATCATCTGCATGCCCTCGAGCGCGGTCCGCTTCGCGATCTCGGTCGCCTTGAGCTTGGCCATCGACGCCTCACGCGGCAGCATCTTGTCGGGGTTCGCCTGGACCGTCTCCGCCACCCCGTACACGAGGTGCCGGGTCGCCTCGATCTCGGTGGCGAGGTCCGCGAGCCGGTGCGCCACCGTCTGGAAGCTGCCGATCGTCTTGCCGAACTGCTTGCGCTCCTTCACATAGGCGAGCACGTCTGAGAGCGCCCGCTCCGCCATCCCGAGCGCCTGCGCCGCGATGATCAGCCGCTCGTTGTTGAGGCCGGCCATCAGCTGCATCCAGGCGTGGTCGGGGCGGCCGACGACGCGCTCCTCGGGAACGTGGCAATCAGTGAAGAACATGTCGTTGACCTCGCGGCCGCCCATCGTGTCGATGCCGCGGATCTCTAGCCCCTCGCTCTCGCGCGGGACCGAGATCATCGTGAGCCCCTCGTGCTTGTTGCCGGTGCGCGAGGTGCGGCACACGAGCAGAATGTGATCGGCCGCGTGGGCGCCCGTGATCCAGGTCTTCTGCCCGTTGATCACCCACCCGCCGTCGGCCCGCTCGGCGCGGCACGACAGGTTGCCCACGTCCGACCCCGCCTCGGGCTCGGACATCGCGATCGCGTAAACGGTGCCGGCGACGATCCGCGGCAGGATCTCGTCCTTCAGATCCTCGCTCCCGAACAGCTCGAGCGGCCGCGCGGACATCATCGTCACCGGGAAGAAGCCCATCGGGATCAGGCCGCGGGCGAACTCCTCGCACAGCAGACACAGGTCCACCGAGCCGCCGCCCGTGCCACCGTACGCCTCCGGAATCGCGGCCCCGAGCCATCCGAGCTCGGCGATCTTCGCGTAGACCTCCGGGTTGTGGGGCTCGGTCCCGTCGTGGGTGAGCGCGTCGCGCTGCTCGCGCGTCCCGCACTCGCGCCTGGCGAAGTCGCGGATCGCCTCGACGAACGCGCGCTGCTCGTCGGTTAGGTTCAAGTTACTCATCCTCCATCTGCATCTCGGTGGGTCGGGTCGAGACTACATTCCTTAAAAAGCGGATGGCTGGCGCGCTGTTTCCCCGCGACACCGAGATCGAGCAGCTGCTGGTCGGGCCCGAATCAGTGGCCTGGCGAATGACGAGTGACGTTCGCCTGAACCTCGCGGTGCTGTACCCGCTGTTGCTTCAGGTGGCACATCCGACGGTGGACGCCGGCGTGGCCGATTTTCGGAGTTCGAGCGGAATCCATGGGAGCGCGTGGTCCGCACGATCGACTACCTGAGCGTCCTGGTCTACGGAGGAGCGGACGCCGTCGCCGCCGGCCGGCGCCTGCGCGCCGTTCACCGGCGCTTCCGTGGAACGCGGGTCGACGGCACGCCCCACTCCGCGCTCGAGCCGGGCGCGTACGCGTGGGTGCACGCGACGCTGCTCGACTCGTTCGTCCGGGCCAGCGCCCGCTTCAGCCACCCGATGACGCCAGCCGAGACCGAGCGCTTCTACCTCGAGTTCCGCGGCCTCGGCCGATTGATCGGGATCCGGGAACGCGACCTGCCCGTGACGTGGGCGGAGTTCTGCGCCTACTTTCGGCGAACCGCCCGCCGCACGCTGGAGCGGACGGCGTCGGTCGGTCGCGTGCTTGACGCGCTCAAGGACGCGGCGGCACCACCGGTGCCGATCCCGGGAGCGGTATGGCCCGCGATCAAGCTGCCGGCGCGGCGGGCGCTGTGGCTCGGCGGCGTCGGACTGATCGACGACGCGATCCGGCGGCGTCTGAACCTCAGGTGGTCCACGGTCGACGAGGTCCAGTTCCGCATGCTGAGCGCGCGTCGCGCGGCGTGAGCTCGGTGCTGCCGGCGAGCTGCAAGGTGAGCGGCCCTGAGCACCTGCGGATGCGCGAGAAGGCGATCGCGCGGGAGCTGCTCGGGCGAGTGTGACACTCTGCGGCCGCTGGAATAATCGACGGCATGGCGGAGCCCACCGTGTTCAGGCCAGGCGGGGTGTCGTATCTGCGCATCCCGGCACCGGACCCCAAGCAGACCGCGAGGTTCTACGCGACGGTATTCGGGTGGACGGTCGACGTCGACCGGGCCAGTCCAAGCTTCCGGGACGGGAGCGGTCATGTCATCGGTCACTTCATGCCGGACCTGCCGGTCGCCGGCGCCGGCGCCGGCGGCGTGCGGCCGTACGTGTACGTCGACAGCGTCCGGGAGACGCTCACACGCGCGCGCGACAACGGGGCCAAGATCGCCACCGACCCCTACCCGGAGGGGAACCTGACCGTCGCCACCTTCCGCGACCCCGCCGGCAACGAGATCGGCGTCTGGCAGCAGGGCGCCGGCACCTGAGCAGATGCTCATCCGGCCCGCGAACAGCGCCGGCGACGCCGAGGCGATCGCGGCGATCTACGCACCGTTCGTCAACGACTCGATCATCTCTTTCGAGGACGTGGCGCCGACGCCGGCTGAGATGGCACAGCGGATCGACCGGCTCCCCAGGACCCAAGCCTGGCTCGTGGCCGAGGACGCCGGTGAGATCATCGGCTACGCCTATGCCTGTCCGCACCGCGAACGCGCGGCGGACCGGTGGGCGACCGAGGTGACGGTGTATGTCGACCCGCGACACCAGCGGCGCGGGGCCGGGCGGGCGCTGTACAGGGCGCTGCTCGAAACGCTTGCCGACCGGGGTTACCGAGTCGCCCTCGCGGTGATCGCGCTGCCGAACGAGGCCAGCGTCGGGCTGCACGAGGCGTGCGGGTTCACGCTCGTCGGCGTGCCCCGGCAGATCGGATTCAAGCTGGGGTCGTGGTCGGACGTCGGCTGGTGGCAGCTCGAACTAGCCGACAGCGACGGTGACGGCCCGCCTCCCGAGCCGGGACCGCCGCCTCCGCGGGACACAGGCCCTCAGTCGACCTGAACCGGCGTCCCCGGCAGTCGACCTTGGCCGACCGTGCTCACCAGCCAGTCGATGTCGTTGTTAGCCAGCCGGATGCAGCCGTGGCTGGCCGCCGATCCGAGCGGATCCACGAGGCTCGCGCCGCCCCGGCCGTGGATTCCAACCGTCCCATCGCCACCATCGAACTCCTGCAACACGTCGCTGTGCGCCGTCAACTCGAGGACCCAGCTGCCCAGGAAATCGTTGGGATGCCACGGTATCGCCCACGCGATGGCAAACAGGCCGTCCGGAGTCGGGGTACTCGGCTTCCCGACGACAACGCTCACGGTGTGAACGGGCTTTCCGGCGCGAAACAGCGTCAGCGTGCGCCGTGCCGTCGAGACCTCGATGCGCCACGGGGTGCTCGCCAGCAGGACCTCGTTCACGTTGACCCATCCTGCGGCGTTGTTGGGCCGCCACGGAAGCCGGACCTGCACCCAGCAACGGCCAACGCCGTCGTGGGGGCGCGTTATCACCAAGACCCATGGGGCAGCGGTCGGCGCCAGCCATTCCGAGGGATGAGCCAACCTCTTACCACCCGGCAAATGGTCGAACACCGCGGTCCGCGCCTCGATGCCCGCGCGCCAAGCCACCGTGTTCGTCGGCCCGCGAACCGGCGTGCTCCCAAGCGAACTCGCGCACGCGGAACCTTTGGCCGAGGCGTCAACGACTCCCAGCACGCCACCGGACGCGACCACACACCACACCAGGACCAGAGCCCGTCGCACCGCGCGCATAGGGAGCTACACGTTATCCAACCCGCCGGGCGAGGCGGTCGGCGTCGGCGTCTGGTTTCTTGGCTTGATTCAGCCCGTGACGGCAGGGGCAGGCGTGACCCTGACCCTCGCCCGGGCATGAACCGTCCTCGCGTTGCTGGCGGTGGCGGTGGCGGGATTCGTGATGTGCGAGCCGGCGCCCGCAGTCACGCGAGCGGTGAAACTGAGCGTCTTGCTCGCCAGGACCTTGAGCGTGCCGACGGCCTTGCACAGCGTCCGGCCGTGCACGCTGAACCCGGGGGCGGAAGCGACCGTCAGGCCGTTTGGCAGCCTGTCGCAGACGCGAACGTTCAGCGCCGAGACCTCGGTGAGGTTCTTCATGCGCAGGTTGAACGTCGCCGTGGCCCCGGTTTGCACCGCGCTGGGGCTAGTGATTCTGCAGCGTGATCCGGGCGCTCAGCGCGTCCGGGGTCGGCGGCTCGGGCGGCTGCGGGACGCGGAGTCGGCCCGTCCGGACTGGGAGGTTCCGGGGTGGGCGTCGGTGGGATGGGCTGATTCGGCACGACGACGGCCGTGATTGTCGTGTCCCGATTCGGACGCGGGTCGGCGCGGGTTCGTCCTCGTTGCCATGCACGGTGGCGACGTTGAGCAGCAGCGTTCCGTCGGCCGTATCGGCAGGCACGGTGGCGACGATCGTCAGCGTCAAGGACGCACCGGCCGCAGGCTGGCTTGGACCACAAACACAAAGCACCTCTGCGCGGTCGATCCATTCCAGCGTCCGCAGCGAGCGTTGGCCTTGGCTGGGATCGCGCAGCGGTCGGGCTCCCAGGCGTCGAAGGTCTTGCCGGCTGGGCAGCCCAGACGCCCGGCGGCGCATCCTGATTGTCGCCTGGTCACGTCCGGCGGCCTCCTCGGCCAGCAGGACGCGCAGGACTTCGGCGTGTTCCCAGCGTTGCGCGGTTGCGTGGGCGATTACCTCCGGCGCCGCCCTGCGGACGTACGGGAGCCGCAGTCGGCGCAGCAGGCGGTCGAGCTCGTCGGGCAGCGGCGGCGGGGCGGGCGGCTTGACAGTCATCACCCGCCTCCGAGGCAGCTGTTGGCGTCCGTTTGTGGCTGATGGGTTGGTCGCGGCGGGGTCTCGCGGGCCCGCAGATCGCCTCTCAGCGCGTCGGTTTGGACCCAGGGAGCGAGAACCGGCGTGTTCATCGTCCGAATCCCTCCCAGCTGCGGGTCGAGCGCTGCAGCGAGCGCGCCTCAGGGGCCGGGAACAGGATCAGCTCGCCCGCCTGTTGCTGGTGGGCGAGGATCGCGGCCAGATCGCCGTCGGCGAACCGGCGGGCGTCCGCGCACGTCCGCAGCGCACGATCCACATCAGCGTTGCCGTGCAGCTTGGCGAGGTCGACTGCTTCTGCCATCTTGCGCCGCAGCCGTTGTGCGCCCGCCGCGGCGGCCTTGATCAGCCACTGCTCGGCGCCGTCGCCGAGCGCCAGAAACTCTCGCTCTTCGGCGCTGCGGGCTCTCGGCTTGCGCTCGAGCGCGCCGGCAGGCCGGGGCGGATAGTGCTCCTCTGAGATCGCCGGGCGGCCGGGCGTCGTCAACCGGTCACGGGCGACCTCCCGCGGGCCGGTCAGCCCGTCGAGGTGCACCACGATCAGCTCCTGGTCGTCGACCCTTACCCACACGCGCTCATCGATCAGCTGGTGCGGGACCGAGTACTGCGCGCCACCCACGCTGATCAGCGACTGCCAGTTGACCTTGCGCGTCTGTCCGAAGCACATGGTGTGCGGCATCCGTGGCAGCCGGTGGAGATGCTCGTGCTCTTCGGCCAACATCTCGACGGGCGGGCGGCGGGTGATCCGGTGCGCTCGCGTGTTGACCTCGGCCATGAACTGCTCGCACGCGCGCTCGAGCTCAGCGAAGTCTCGGTATTCGTCGCGGAGGTTGTGATCAGTCGGCACCAGATCCGCCTTCGCGATCTTGACGGTGGCCTCGGACCCGCCTTTGCTCTCAGGCACGTACGACAAGCTCTATGCGCGAGAACCGGGAGGTCCCGCGGTCGCCCGTGGGTAGTCGATGATGCCTCGTCCGGGATGGTTCGCGGGGTGGCAGATCGATGCCTGACGGGCCGCGAGGGGAACGCTTTGGTGGTAATCCCTCGGTGAACGGCGGCGGGAAGTCAGACAGGCCCGTACTACCTGCGAAGCCGCCGAACAAGCCCGCGCTCGCGGGGGCGGAGGTGGCGGAGGGAAGGGGCCTGCCCGAGGGGAACACGGCCAGCGAAACACGTGCCGGACACAGCGCCGGGATGGGCGTGTCAAGCGAGCTTGATCGTGTGCGCCAGGCGGCGCGCAAGGACAGGGATGCGAGGTTCACTGCGCTCCTTCATCACGTCGGCGTCGATCGGCTGCGGGAGGCGTACCGGGCGATCAGTTCGAACGCCGCCGCGGGCGTCGATGGGGTGACGTGGCGGGACTACGGGATGGATCTGGAGGACAACCTCGGTGATCTGCACGACCGGGTCCAACGAGGGGCGTACCGGGCCAGCCCGGTTCGCAGAGCGTTGATACCGAAGCCCGACGGGCGGCTGCGGCCGCTCGGGGTCGCCACGCTGGGGGACAAGATCGTCCAGCGGGCGGTGGTCGAGGTGCTCAACGCGATCTACGAGCGACTTCCTCGGCTTCTCGTACGGGTTCCGGCCTGGGCGCGGTCCGCACGATGCGTTGGACGCGCTCGCGGTCGAGATCGAACGCAAGAAGGTGAGCTACGTGCTCGACGCGGACATTCGCGACTTCTTCACCCGGCTCGATCAGGTTGGCTGGAGACGTTCCTCGAGCATCGGATCGCGGACAAGAGGGTCCTGCGCCTGATCCAGAAATGGCTCAGAGTTAGGGGTCATCGAGACCGGGGAATGTTCGGAGACGACGGAGGGTACGGCGCAGGGGGCATCGGTCTTACCGCTGCTCGCCAAGGTCTACCTGCACTACGTGTTCGACCTGTGGGCCGACCAGTGGCGGCGGCGGCACGCGCGCGGGGACGTGATCCTGACGCGGTTCGCCGACGACTACGTGGCGGGCTTCCAGCACCGTGAGGACGCTGAGCGGTTCCTCGCCGACCTTCGCGACAGGCTCGCGATGTTCGGCCTGGAATTGGCGGCGGAGAAGACGCGGTTGATCGAGTTCGGACGGTTCGCCACCGAGCGCTCGACACAAGCGCGGGCTTCCCAAGCCGGACACTTTCGAGTTCCTGGGCATCACCCACATCTGCGGGAAGGACAGGCGCGGGCGTTTCCAGCTCAAGCGAGTCACGAGCAAGAAGAAGATGCGCTCAAAGCTGCATGCCGTCAAGGCGGACATGCGGACCAGGATGCATCTCCCGGTCCCCGAGCAGGGGCGCTGGCTCGCCAGGGTCCCGCAAGGACACTACAACTATTACGCGGTGCCCGGCAACGGCAAGGCGGTGCAGGGCTTCCGTGAACGGGTCATACGCAACTGGCGCCATACGCTTCGGCGTCGCAGCCAGCGAGGGTTTGTCACCTGGGCGGAGGCGAACCGACTGGCCGATCGATGGCTGCCCCCGCCGCACATCCTTCATCCGTGGCCGGGCGTTCGGTTCGACGCCAGAACCCGAGGGAGGAGCCCCAGTGCGCTAAACGCGCACGCTGGGATCCGTGCGGGGAGCCGCTGGCAACGGCGGTCCCTACCGCGATCCTACAACCAAAGAAAGAAGTTCATCGATCGAGCGACTGTCTCGACACGTGATGGCGCCGGCGGCGAGCCCCTGGGCGAGCCGCCGGCGCCCCCGCCTGGGATCCTTGAGCGGTTGCCGGATGAGATGCGCCAGCTGATCGGCGCTCTGGGCGGCGCTCCTCATTCATCCACTACGTGGCCGAGATGCTGACGATCATCGGCCTGGTCGCCGCCGGCACCGGCGTGTCCCTGGTGCCTGCCTCGGTCAACCGGCTGGCGTTGGAGGGCGTCACCTACCGGCCGGTGGCCGGCGCGCCGTTGTCAGAGCTGGTGGCGGTCACACGCGCCGGCGATGATTCGGCGCTGGTGCGAGCTTTCGTGGCCCAGGCGGTGGATTGATGCCCGCCCTACGCGGCTAGAGCTAAGGCCGCCGCCAGCTGCGCGATCACGGTCATTGGATGGTCGCGGAGCTGCGCCGCCGTGAAGCGCAGGACGCGATATCCGTGAGCCACATGGGTCGCGTCGCGTGCCCGATCGTTCTCGAAGGCGGCGCGATCTCGGTGGAACTTCCAGCTGTCGACTTCGACCACGAGTCGATGCTCAGGCCAGAATGCGTCGACCTGGTGCCCGTGAAGCTGAACGTTGGTCCTCGGCACCGGGAGGCCGGCTTGGCGGACGAGGCTCAGGATGCGCCGTTCGGCCCAGGAGCGCGTACGCCGGGGCCCGCCCTCCTGGCGCAGCAGCGCCTGCAGTCGCCCGACCCCGCGTCGCGTCGGACAGCGCTGGACCGCGGCCTCGAGCTTGCGCCGGTCGACAAGCCGCGTCGCCAGCGCCTCGGCCACAAACTGCTCCAGATCGTCGCGGTACAGGTACGAGGCGCCGTCGAGGACTGTGCGCGCCGGCGCGGTGACCCTGATCCCTCGCTTGGTGCTGATGTCGGATGCCTCCAGCTCTGGCACCCGATGCCTGCGGATGCCCTGCCGTACACCGGCATTGGCACCGACAATCGTGACGTCGATGTCACCTGGGCGGGGCGGGAGGAGGCCCCAGAGCTCGGCGGCAGAGCGATGGCTCAGTACCGCATCGTGCCCGCAGGCCGCCACCGCGGCGGTCAGGAGGGTAATCCGGCTCGCCTCTCGTGGCGGATCGAGCAGATAAACGCCCAGGTGCATTCGATACAGCCGGCCGATCGCCAGGCGATGCGCAACCGCGCGCCGTCCGACACCGGCGGCGGTGAGCCCCCGCACGGTTAGGACCCGGTTGTTGGTCGCTGCGATCGCCAGAATCACGCGATCGACCTCACTGCCGCGGCGCACCGATCCTCCCCTGGGTGCACGATCCGCCACTAACGCCAGCGACATCCGAGATTGACGGATCGCGCACCCCTACGGTGCAACATCCGTCAGCAGAGGGCTGAGCGGTCGTCAGTGACGAAAAGTGCACCGTGGTCGCGCGACGCATCGGTCAAACCATGCCGCGTCGACTCGCCCCCGCCGCCAGTTTCGACAGAGATGATTTAGATGTGGAGCGGCGCCGTTTCAGACTGAGACGAAGCCGTTACTACAGTCCCAGCGACCGGGCGATGATCTCGCGCTGGATCTCGCTGGCGCCACCGTAGATGGTGGTCACCAGCGCGTGGCGGACGTGGGCCTCCATGTCGTACTCGGTGGCGTAGCCGTAGCCGCCCATCATCTGCATCCCTTCCAACGCGGTCCGCTTGGCCAACTCGGTCGCCTTGAGCTTGGCCATCGAGCCTCGCGGGGAAGCATGCGATCCGGATTGGCCTTGACCGCCCGCGCGACCCCGTAGACCAGGTCCCGCGTGGACTGAAGCTCGGTGGCCAGATCGGCCAGGCCCGTGATCTGTCAGGGCATCGCGCTGCTCACGCGTCCCGCACTCGCGCCGGGCGAAGTCGCGGATCGCGTCCACGAACGCCCGCTGCTCGTCGCTCAGGTTCTGAATGCTCATCGCGCCGAGACTACATTTTCAAGACGCCCGCGGTGTTCCCCACAGGACAAGAGCTCGACCGGCGGCTGCTCGGGCCGGACTCGGTGGCGTGGCGCGCCACCAGTGACCTGCGTCTGACCTTCGCGATGCTGTATCCGCTGCTGCTCCAGGTGGCGCACCCAACCGTCGACGCCGGCGTCACCGACTACTCGGACTTCGATCGGAACCTCTGGGACCGGCTGCTGCGAACGATGGACTACGTGAGCATGCTGGTCTACGGCGGACGCGACGCGGCTGCCGCGGGCCGGCGCCTGCGCAAGCTCCACAAGCGCTTCAGGGGCAGGCGCGCGGATGGAACGCGCTACAGCGCGCTCGAGCCGCAGGCCTACGCCTGGGTGCACGCCACCTTGCTCGACACCTACGTCCGCGGTCACGCCCACTTCGGCACGCCGATGTCTCCCGCCGACACCGAACGTTTCTACGGTGAGTACCGCGGCCTCGGGCGGGTGATCGGCGTGCGCGATCGGGACCTGCCCGCGACCTGGTCGCAGTTCTGTGCCTACTTCCGCCGTACCGCCCGTACCACCCTCACGCGGACGGACAGCATCGAGCGCGTGCTGGACACCATCGGCCACGCCGACGCACCACCGACTCCGATCTCTGGCCGGCTGTGGCCGGCGCTCAAGGTTCCAATCCGCCGCGCTGTCTGGCTGGGCGGGGTCGGGCTGCTCGAGCCCGCCGTCCGCCGGCGCCTCGGGCTTCGCTGGACGGCGATCGACGAAGCGCAGCTGCGGGCGCTCGGCGTGGTGTCGCGGGGGCTCGGCCACGTGATGCCGGCGGGATGGAAGATCACCGGACCTGAGCACCTGCGGTGGCGGAGCGCCGAGATCGAGGCCGGGCCGCTCGGGCCGGCCGCGTGACCGAAGTCGGGCCGCTGGGCCAAAGCCAGGTCGCGTAACTCGAGGCTAGATTCCGGATGTGCTGATCCGCCACGCCGACCCGGACCGAGACGCCGCCGGCTGCGCGGCGATCTACGCCCCGTACGTGCGTGACACCGTAATCTCGCTCGAGGAACAATCGCCTGACGCGGATGAGGTGGCCCGGCGGATTGAGCGGATCTCGCGTACGCATCCGTGGCTGGTAGCCGAGGAGGACGGCGAGGTGTGCGGATTTGCATACGGCTCGTTGCATCGGGAACGAGCGGCGTACCGATGGGCGACTGACGTGACCGTGTACGTCGACCCGACCTACCACCGCCGCGGTCTGGGCCGTGCGCTGTACACGGCGCTGTTCGAGCTGCTCCGACGACAGGGCTTCCACGTGGCATGCGCCGGGGTCACGCTGCCGAACGAGGCCAGCGTCGGACTGCACGAGTCGCTCGGCTTCCTGCCAGTTGGCGTCTACCGGCGGATCGGCTTCAAGTTCGGCGCCTGGTGGGACGTGGGCTGGTGGCAGCTGGATTTGCTCCGCGCGGGCCCCGATCCACCGCGCGAGCCTGAACCGCCGGCGCGCATAGACGAGACGAGCTAACCGGGCCCGGCCAACCACGCCCGGGCTCAGCCGGTGACACGTGGGATCGGGACCCTTATGATGCGTGAGAAGCGGTCAGTGAGATGAACGGTGGCTCTACGGTTGGCGCGTACGGTCACCTTCTGGCGACGCCCGATCGCGACGACGGCTACCTTGCTGGTGCGACCGACGGCAACCTCGACCACGGTGCAGCGGGATCCGGCCGGGAGTCCGGCAAACCAGCGCGACACAGAGCCGGCGTGGGCTCGGGGCGCAATGCGGAAGGCGAAGGCCTCTAGCGGGCCACCACAGGCCACAAGGATGGCGATCCGCCCGCGATGGCCGGCGGCCCGTCCAGTGATCGTCTTGGTCACTCTCAGGAACCCGGTCGTGGCCTCGTAGGTGTCCGTCAAGTTCGCCACCACCACCTTGCCCGCCGGAACGGTCACGTTCTGCCCGTTGCCGACAACGGTCGCCGTGACGGTGGCCGTGGACCCGTCCGCGGTCTCCGTAACAGTGCACACCGAGCCGGCTGGAATGCCGTCGAAGCTGTGCGACACGCTTCCAGCCCGGCTCCCGCCGGGGATCACGAAGTCTGGCGCCTGGGCGATGCCGTTACACACGACGTGGATGGTGACCGGTCCCTGGTGCCCGGCGACCGGGCCGGCGATGGTCTTGGTCACGAGCAACGAGCCGGGGGCAGCACCGTAGCTGTCGGTGATGGAAGCGGCCGCAGCCCCGCCGGCAGGGATCGTGGCGGTTTGCGGGCTGCCCTTGACGGCTACCGTAACCGCGCTGGTCTGCCCGTTCGCGGTCTCGGTGACCACACAGCTGGCTCCCGCGGAGATGCCCGAGTAGATCTGCGCCTGGACGCCCGTCGCGCCTGCCGGTATGGCGAAGTCGGGAGTGTTGGCGGCCGGGGTGCAGGCCGTGTGGATGACCACCGGCCCCTGTTGCCCGGCTTGGGCGCCGGTGATCGTCTTCGTCACCTCCAGCTGGCCCGGGACGAGCCCGTAGGTGTCGCTGATGTCCGCCTCAACGATATCGCCGGCCGGGACCGACACCTTCTGCCCACTCCCCACGACGACGACTGACACAGCGCTGGTGTGTCCGTCAGCGGTCTCGGTAACGGTGCAGGTGGCGCCCGCGGCGATCTGATCGTATTGCTTGGTGTAGTCGCCGGTGGCGGTCCCGGCGGGGATGACGAAGTCCGGGGTCAGGGCCTTGCCATCGCACACCGTGTGAATCGTGATGGCCCCCTGCTGGCCCGCGGCCGGACCGGCGATCGTCTTTCGCACGAGCAGCGAGCCGGGGGAGAAGTCAGAAGTGTCGGTGATGTGGACCGTCTTGGTACCGCCGGAGGGGATCGTCACCGTCTGCCCGTCCCCGGTCACCACCACGTCCACGGCCGAGGTGCTGCCGTTGGATGTCTCGGTGACGGTGCACGATGTTCCCTCGGGGATGTCGTTGTACGTGCGCGACGTGTCGCCCGCGTGCGTGCCGGCATCGATGACGAGGTCCGGCCTGGTCACGCCGTCGTCGCAGACCACGCCGATGACCACACGGCCCTGCGATCCGGCCGCGGGGCCGGAGATGGTCTTGGTCACGACGAGCGAGCCCGCGGGTAGGAATTGCGCGGTGGCGCGCACCGTCGTTGTCAAGGTGGCCGGCTGGGAGAGGATGAGCTTCTGACCGGCGGCGGCCCCTGTGTTCCCGTCGTAGAGATATACGTTGCCGCTGGGGACGGTGCTCGTTGCCGTGGCCTCAAGGACGGCGCTGGAAGAACCGTCGGCGGAGCGCAGCCAGATCTTCTGGCCATCCGGCACCGTAGCCGTGCTTCCATTGCCGAGCAGCGCGGTACCGGCGGCGTTCGAGTACATAGTTCCGCCGGTGGCCGTGACCGTGGCGTCCGGGGCGCCGCGCACGCGCCGGTGGCGGCGGCGGGAGAGGCTGCTGGTGGTGACCGTGAACGGTCCGACCACGCTTCCGGCCGGGCCGCTCAGACTCGGCGGAGTGATGGCGAGGCTGGGCGGTGGCGGCTCGACCAGTGGCCCCTCGGCGATGATCTTGTTCGCGATCGCGGCGACCGTAGCGTGCAGCGGGTCGGAGGTGTTCAGCACGAAGCCGTCGCTGAAGAACCAGATCGCCTCCTGCACGGCGGCGCCCCTTTGGTCTTCGTCGGTCGCGGTGCCGGTGTCGGCCAGGGTGGCGGGTTCGCTGCTGACCTTGGGGTAGTACTCGTTGAGGATCCGGGCCACGTAGCCCACGTTCGGCACGTTGGCCTCGCTCCAGGTGCCGAGTACGTAACCGAAGCCCGGAAACGTATCGGTGCTGATGTCGATGCAGTACAGGCTGACCTGCGGGCTCCCGTCGGTCGGCGTGCCGACGATCACGCCGGCGAAGTACTCCTGAGTGGGGCTGAAGCCCGTGGTCGGGTTGCTCGTGGGGTAGCCCTTGAGGGGGTCGAAGGGGGCGGTGGGGAGAAACCCGCTGGGGCCATACTGTCCATGACCAAGTGTTCCGTCCCACACCAGCTCCGTGCCGCTCCGCAAGCCCTTTGATAGCGCACGCGGTCCAGGGCGCACGCTGGCGCCGGCAGACGCGGCCTGCAGCAGGAACGCCCCCAATCCCAGCGCCACCAGAACCGTCACTCGCCAGCCTCGGCGAACAAACACGAAATGACCCACGGTTCCCCTCCTGATCGCTCAGCGCAACCTACACCCGGGGCAGCGGCCGCGTCTAGTGCCGCACTCACAATTTCATCGGCACGGGTGCGAGCACCAGCCGCCTTGGGAGTGGGCGCATGCCCTGGCGGTTACTTCTCGTCAACCAGCCGCGCCAGCGCCCGACCGGCGTCGGCCGCGCGCCGCACCAGCCCGAGCGGGTCGGGAAATGCTCCCGACCCGTCGAGAAATCGGGGAACCCACGCCGTCGAGGCGGATGAGCGCGGGCCGAATCACCCGGCTGCCGTTCGACCGTGCGAGGATCGCGGGGAAGCCGCCGCACGCCCGGCGCCACCCGGGCGCGGTGGAGCCGCGTCTGGGCCAAGATCCGAGCCCGGGCGAGCCGCGTCGCCGGCCACGCTCGCCGACCAAGAGCCGAAGCCCGGCGAGCCGGCCGAGCCGGCCACGCGCTCCCATCTCGAGACCTGACGGAGCTAACAGGCGATGCCCGCGGTCGTTCCTGAGACGTCGCCGGGCCGGCTCAGCCCGTGACCCTGGGCGGGGGGGCGCTCAATACGTCGATCCGCGCGGCGGCGATGTTGTTCGCGAGGGTCCGCTCGACCGTCGCCGTCCCGACCACCGCGCGGTTGGTGAAGGTGGAGGCCGCCGTTCGCACGCGCATCCGGACGGTGATCGTCACGGCGGCGCCGGACTTGAGCGTGCCCAAGCGGCAGATGATCGGGGGTCCCTTCCGGCAGGATCCGCTGGAGGGGTGAATCGATACCACGGTGGCGGTGCCACGCGGCTGGTCGGCGAGCACCACGTCTTCGGCCGCGTCCGGCCCGAGGTTCTTGACCGTGAGGTGGAACGTGGCCCCGGCTCCCCGCGTGACCCCGGGCGCCGCGGCGACTTTCGTGACGCTCAGGTCGCTGATCTGGTAGTCGGGGGCTGGAGTCGGCGGCTGCGGACCCGGGCCTGGCGGAGGCGGCAAGGGCTCCGGATTGGGCTGCGGCGGCGGGGTCGGTGTGGCCGAGAAGCTGTCCGTGAACACGCAGCGCACATCCGGGTTCGTCCGCGTGAGCGTCACTTCCACCGCTCCCTGCGCGAAAGGTACGTCCACCCCGTCACAGACCACCGAAGTGAGTGTCCACTCGCCGGAGGCGGTGAGCGGCGGCTGCTCCGTGATGACGTAGCGGCCCAGGCGGAGGTGATCGGTGGCGTCGGCGGGAGTCTTGGGCGCGGCGTCGGCCGCGACGCCCGGGCTGGTCGTGGTCGCGGTCTGGAGGTAGTCGGCCGCCGGCCCGCCTGTCGGACTGATCTTGAACGTCGCGGTTCCGGTGCCGCCCTCGGTGACCTTGGCAATCGAGATCGAGCCTCGCGGGATGAACCGGTTGACGAACGTGCAGACGACGCTGACTCCGCTGCGAATCTCGACCAGGAAGGGTCGGGTTGTCGAACGCGATCGACTGTTGCATCGCACGCGAACCAGATGCCATCTCCCGTGGAGCGATCTCGGCACCCTCTCTCGGATGACGTACGTACCCGGCGCCAGGTTGAGCAGCGAGGGCACCGCATCGACCGGTACCCCCGGCGTCGTAGTCGTGGCCACGACCCGACTCCCCGGACGCTCGCCGAACTGAGAGATAACGGAGTAAGAAAACGTGCCGACGCGGCCAATCGTCACCTTGCGGATCGTGAGGCCTCCGGATGGCGGGACGTATTCATTGGTGTAGACGCAGGTGACGTGCTCGTCGGCAACGAGGGCGATGGACAGCGTCGCCCCGCTCGTCGTGTAGGTGCTTTCGGATGGTGTCGGCTCCGTCGTACAGGCGATGCCCTGCAACCGGTAGTTCGGCACGTCGCCTTCCGTGACACCCCATGTCTGCCCACCCGCGCGGTAGAAGTCCCGCGAGTCGCCGTTCCCGAGCGTGAAGCCGTTGGGGTCGAAGGAGACGCTTCCGCTGAACGGGAATGAGGGATTGTCTCCCTCAGGGGCGCCGATAACCTGCTTCTTGATCGTGATCGTGCCGCTGGTCGGTGGCGGCTCGACGTACAGGCCGTAGCAGAACACGTGCGTGACGCCCTCGGGGAAGAAGATGTACTCGACGTTGTCGCCGTTGAGGGCGTCAACGGCACACCGCAAGGCGCCGAACCCGTATTGCCCGGGGTACTGATTATTGAGCACGGGATCGTCCGGGGTGCCGCCCTGCGCCCACAGCTGTTGGCTTGACTCCGCTTGCGCGACCTCGTCGGAGGACAGCGTGATCGTTACCGCGCCGGCGATCGTGTCGTGGCCGATCTGCTGTCCGTTCTGATCGAGTAACGGCGTCGAGTTCTGGGTCACGATTGGCGCTCGAGGGAACGGGTCGGTCACCTTCGAGAGCGAACCCCAAGGACCGGTAACCGCGCGGCTCTCATAGGAGTGCCCAAGCGTAAATTGCCAGTTCGGAAGGGGGTGGCAGGTAGTCTGCGGAGACTCGCCATCCTCCACCGACGGGCTGACGCGGAAGGGCTCCACGTACGGACTGTCTGGCCCGAGGTCCGCCAGGGTCTCCTGGATGTCGTTGCGCGCCCGGTTGGCGAAGATGTCCGTGTAGGCGGGGCACACACGCGCCACAAACGTCACCTTGTACTGCGTTTCCTGGGCGGCGGCCGAACTTACACCAGAACCGAGCCAGATGACGCCGGCGAAGAACAACGCGGGCAGGATCGGCACATGGTCGGGAACCGGTGAATCCGGCGGACACGAATCAGGCCACGCGCGGCGCCTCGCACGCGGACAACCTAGCGCCAACGGACCGGTCGTACAACCGTGCGGTGGACGGTGCAGGGCCGAGAACGTAGGCTAGGTCCGGTCCTCCTCGAGCAGCAACGCCAGCGTCGGGCAGGCGTCGACCGCACGGCGGGCCAGGCCGAGCAGGTCCGGCGGAACCCCCGATTCGTCGAGGATCGGGTAGCCCCAGTCGTCGAGCCTGATCAGCTCGGGCAGCAACTCGGCGCACAGCCCGTGGGCCTCGCAGGCGATCGGGTTGACGCGCAGCCGGACGCTCATCGGAACCAATCGCCGCCGACTGGGTTGACGCGCAGGCGGGGGCTCCATCGAAGCTCGGCCCCCGGCGACCGACGGTCCTCCGAGCGGAAGCCCCGCCGGCCTGGCGTGGCATCGCCCTCGACGATGCACGTCGATGTCGTCGTCGAACACCGCGAGTGCGCTCTCGACGAACCGCACTGCGCCGTCGGGGTGGTGGCACGCGCCCCGCCCGCCAACCTCGGACGCCCACGTAAGAACCCGGTCACGCTCGGCGGCGTGGGCGACGCCGTCGGCGAGCGCGCCGACCGCCTCGGCGATCGCCCGCAGCCCGTACACGCAGGGGCCGCACTGACCGGCGGACTGTCCGGCCAGATACGCGATCACGCGAGCGCTCTCGTGCAGCCCGCACGAGCTCTCGCCAAGCGCGATCAGAACGCCCGACCCGAGCGAGCAGCCGACCGAGCGCAGGTCCTCGCGCGCCAGCCGGAGCCCGACGGCCTGCGATGCCTCCATCCACGTCCCGAAATACCCGCCGACCAGCAGCGCCTGGAGTGGCTCCGACGGGCCGCCGGCCGCCGCCAGCAGGTCGCTCATCGCGGTCCCGAACGCGAGCTCGTACACCCCCGGCGCCCTGACCGCACCGGTGATCGTGACGAGCGCCGATCCGGGATCAGCGACCGTGCCGAGCTCGCGGTACCAGCGCGACCCGAAGCGGGCCACGAGCGCGACCTGCGCGAGCGTCTCGGGGTTCTGGATCAGCGTCGGGCGCCCGCGGTAGCCGCGCTCGAACGGTCGCGGCGGGATGAACGTGGGTAGTTCAGGCCCCCCGTTCAGATACTGGACGACCGCGCTCTCCTCGCCCCCGACATATCCCTCGGGGCCCGTCACGACCGAGAACGAAACCGGCTCCCGTCCCCGCGCGGCGATCGCGGCCTCGAGCGCCGCGACCGCGTCGGCCGCGTTCTCGCCGACCTTGACGATCACCTGCCGCGACCCGACCGCGCCGGCGGCCAGCACCGCGCCGTCGAGCACCAGATGCGGCAGCCTCGACAGCAGCAGGCGGTCCTTGGCGCTCGCCGGCTCGGTCTCCGAGCCGTTGACGATCACCGGACCGACGCGCCGGCGCTCGGCCACCGCGCGGAGCTTGCGCGCCGTCGGAAAGTCCGCGCCGCCCCGGCCCCGCAGCCCGCTTCGCTCGACCTCCTCGATCAGCTGGTGGGCGGGCACCTGCGGCAGCGGGCCGTGCACTCGCGTGTGCGCCGCCAGCGATATCGCGCCGCCGCCGGGCTCGAGCCCGGCGAGCAGGCGTGGCAATCCGTGGTGGCCGCCGTCCGCGAGGGTCATCGGTCGCGACTACCCGGGCGTGCCCGATAGGGTCCCGGTGACGGTGTTGTTCTGGTTGTTGATCTGGAGCACGGCGCGCAGATCGACCACCGAGCCCTGGCTGTCGGCGAGGCGGGCGGTGAACTCGGTGCCGCGCAGGTCGTCGATCGTCCCCTGGAGGACCGACGGCACCCCGGCGAGCGCGAGATCGACCTGGCTCCCGGTCATCGACAGGCCGTCGCCGATCGGCTCGCCGACGATCCTGACCCGGAACCGGCCCCGGACCTGGCCGCTCACGCTCGTCGAGAGGTCGACCACGGCGCCGCCGGGCGCGGAACTTTCGCGCACGCTGCCGGACAGGTTCGCGGTGAACGGACTGCTGATCGAGCTCGCGCCGCCGCCCGAGCCGCCCGCCCCAGAGCCCGAGCCGCCCGTCCCAGAGCCCGAGCCGCCCGTCCCAGAGCCCGAGCCGCCCGCCCCAGAGCCCGAGCCGCCGCCGAGCAACGACGCCGGCGTCCCGGCCCGCTTTGCCCAGCCGCGCTGGAGCGGGCCCGCGAGCGTGAAGATCATCAGCCCGATCGGAGTTATCACCGCGAGCGCGGTCGCCGGCGCGCGCAGACCGGCGTGATCCGAGCCGACGTGGGCGATCCGCAGCCACACCGCGATCAGCACGGCCATGATGCAGACCACGGTCAGCGCCAGCATCCACCACTGCTTGACGTCGCTGCCGGTGCCGAGACCATGCAGCACCGCGACCGGCCAGCTCGCGTACGCGAGCCAGTGGACCGCGCGCCACGCCCCATACCCGAGGCGCCGCCGGACGAGGCTGGTGATCGCGATCGCCACGAGCAGGTCGAACGACAGCGCGCCGAGCCCCAGCCACAGCGGCCGGTAGGGCGAGCCCCACGGGATCACCCCGTCGAGCAACGTGATCGGCGCGAACCCGTCGAGCACGCTCGTGACGATGTGGATCACGAGCACGACCAGCACGAGCAGCGAGACGTCGCGGTGGACCGCGTCGATCGCGAACCGCGGCCACCGCTCGGCCACGAACCGCACCGAACCGAGGATCCCGATGACCACGCTGGCGGTCAGCAGCACGAGCGCGACCGCGCCCGTGCCGCGCGCGAGGTACCAGTACGCGCTCGGTCCGAGCGTCGCGCCAGGCGCGAGGCTCATCCGCCCGAGCCCTCCGGGACCAGGCTCAGCGCCGCGGCGCCGGTCCCCGCGAGCGGCAGGTCGTCGCCCTCCGGCGGCCATCCACCGACGTGGAGCACGGTGCCGTTCGCGCGCACGAGCCGGCTCGGCAGCGCGAGCGCCTCCAGCCACGGCGCCGCCTGCTCGCCGCGGATGATCGTCGCGGTGCTCGCGATGTTCGCGTCCACACAGGAGCTCGCGGACACGCTGACCGTGCGCCAGACGCTGTCGGCGGACCGTCCGGTGAGCGGATCGATCAGGTGGTGGGCCGTCCCCGCGCCCGTCCGCCATCGTCGGACCGCGGTGCTCGACGTCGCCAGCCCGCCGGAGCCGAGCGAGATCCACTGACCGGGGGCGTCGAAGCCGGCCCGATGGTCGTCGGTCACCCGGATCCGCCAGCCCTCCGTCGGCGCCGGTCCGGCGATCGCGAGGTCGCCGCCGAACGACACCATGACGCCGCAGCCGGCGGCGGCGCTCGCCTCCGCCGCCGCCCGGTCCGCGGCCAGCGCCTTCGCCGTGGCGCCAAGATCGAGAATGACTCCGCCGGGGACGCGGATCGTGCTCCGCTCGGGATCGATGGTCACGGTCCGCCAGCCCGGGACAGACGCAACCGGCCGCACCCCCGACGAGCGCGACGGCGGAGCCCCGGAACCACCGCCCGACATCGCCGCGAAGTCACGGTCGTAGCCGAGCGAGATCAGCGCCCGCCCGACCGTCGGATCGACGTCGCCTTCGGTCAGGCGGGCGGCGCGAAGCGCTACGGTCACTGCCTCGAGCAGCACGGGCCCGACTCGCACGGCCGCACCGGCGGACGCATTTACCGCCGACAACTCCGAGTCGTCGCGGAAGCGCGAGCACGCGTGATCGAACTCGCCGACGATCCGCTCGACGACAGCCGTCGCCGCGGAGAGCGCGGCGGCCTCAGTGACCGCAACAAGCGCGCTGCTTCCGAACGCCTCGAGCGTCGCGCATTCTGGAGACTGGCTCATGTCGTTTGCTCACGAGCCCCCCGAGACTACTCCGCCCCCACCGGACGACTGGGGCGCCGGCGAAGACTGTGGCGTCGGGGCCGACGGCGCCGGCTGCGCCGGCTGCGAATTCTGTGGCGGCTGGGAGCTCTGCGGCCGGCTCGGAACCGACCGTGGCGGCTGTGACGGTCCCTGCAACCCGAGCGTGTCCGGATTGGCCGCCGGCGGCAGCCGCGGCACAACGGATGATGAGCTCCGAGCGCCGACCGCGGACCCGCCGGCGCCGGACGCAACCTTGGTGCCGGCAGCCGGTTTCGAGGCCAGCGACCGCCCCGGCGCGACCGCGGAGACCAGCGCCGCAAACCCGGCGGTGAGCGCGGCGGTGCCGGCGATCACCCACCGTCTCGTTCGCCGAATCCGCCCGAGCGCCGCGTCGCGGGCCTGTACCGCGCGCGATCGGTCGTCGTTCTTGGTCATCCGCTGTCGCTGCCAATCATGCCGTGTTCTCGGAAGAGACAATCAGTGATAGGTAAGACGAATATGAGAATCGCGCCCCACGCACGGAGAGCCTCGGCGTCACGCTGATCGCGGGGCACGTCAATCGCTCTCGACCGCGGGCAGCTCCAGCGTGAACGCGGACCCGTCGACGACGATCCGCCCACCGTGGCGATCGATGATCGCCGAGACGATCGACAGCCCGAGCCCCGACCCGGGCCGGCCGGAAGCGCCGGCGCCCCGCCAGAACCGCTCGAACAGGCGGTCGCGGTCGGCTGGATCCGGCCCGGGTCCCTCGTCGCTCACGGTGACGCGCGCCGATCCGTTGGAACGCGACACCGCGATCGTCACCCGGCCACCGGGCGGCCCGTGGACCAGAGCGTTCTCGACCAGGTTCTCGACCGCCCGCGCCAGCGCGCGCTCGTCGCCCCGGACGACCGCGTGACCGACGCCGACGGAATCGACGCGGCCGTCGTCCTCGCCTGAGTGAGCGCCGACGACCCCCCGCACCACGGCGCCCAGGTCGACCTCCTCGTCGCCGGCCACCCCCGCATCGACCCGTTCGAGCGCGAGCAGGTCGTCGACCAGCCTGGCGAGACGGCGCGCGTCGCGCTGGAGCTCCTCGAGCACCTCGGGATCGGCGCCGTGACGGGCGGCGAACTCGACGTTCCCGAGCAGCGTCGTCACCGGTGTCCGGAGCTCGTGCGAGGCATCCCCGAGGAACCTCCGCTCGCCGTCGCGGGCGGCCTCGAGCGAGGCGAGCATCCGATTGAGGACCCCGGTGAGCTGCCCGATCTCATCGGCGACCTCGCGCTCGGGTAGGCGGCGCGAGGCGTCGGCCGTGCGCTCGATCTCGCCGGCGCCCGCCGCCAGCCTCCGCAGCGGGCGCAGCCCACGCGCGGTGAGCACGGCGGCGAGGAGCGCGGCCAGCAGCGCCGCGCCGGCGCCGGTCAGGGTCACCAGCACGCCAAGATGCGCGATCGTGTTGGAGATATCGGAAGTGTCGGAGGCGACCAGCACCGCGCCGCCGCCGGCGGGGCCGCTCAGCGCGATCGGGGCGGCGAACAGCCTGAACGGCCGACCGCCCAGCTCGATGTTCTCGAACCCGGTCGCCCCCGAGACCCGTGCGGCCCGAGCCAGCCTGTCCTGCGGCAGCAGCCCCGCTCCGAGCGTCAGCGAGCGGGCCAAGATCCGGCCGCGCGCGTCGACCACCTCGACCGCGATCGAGCGCCCCGACACCGGGCTCTCGAGCGCCCCGGGGGCATTCAGCACCCCCGGCGCCGACACGGCCAGCTCCGCCACGCCCTGGGCCCGCTGGCGGAGCGCGCTGTCGAGCGAGCTGCGGAGCTCATGGCCGACGATCAGAACGGTCGCGACGCCGAAGATAACGAGCGCGACGAGGATCGATCCGGCCGCCGCGAGGACGAGCCGGAACCGCAGCGTCTGTGGCCGGCCGAGCCTCATCCGAGTTCTAGTGGTCGCTCACGTAAATACGATCGCATTCGAGGCAACACCTGGCGACCACTGCGCGATTTTCAGGCTGTTCCACAAGTTTTTCGGGTATCCGCCCATATTTAACGTGGGGCAGGTTTGAAACAAGGATGTGGAGCTGTTGTTCGAAAAGGACTTTCATTGCAGGGGAATTCGGTGCACGCCGGCCCCGTGAGGGTGCTGCTGCTGTCGGCCGATTTCCAGACAGCGCGGCTCATTGACGAATTGCTGCACGGGACCTGGAGTCGCACCCAGCTGCTGGCGCACGCCGGTTGGGACGCCGCGGCCGCGCAGGCGCTCGTCGACTATCCGTCCTGCTGCGTGCTGCTGGACGTCCCGCCCGATGAGCCGGAGGAGGCGATCGAACTGCTCGCCTATGTCCGCCTGTCCGCCCCCGACGCGCCGATCGTGCTGCTGTCCGACGGCGACGACGAGGCGCTCGCGCTCGAGGCGCTCAAGGCCGGCGCGCAGGACTGCCTGGTCAAGTCCGAGCTCGGACCGGCACTGCTGCGGCGCGCGCTCACCCACGCGATCGAGCGCAAGCGCTCGGAGGCGGACCTCGCCCACCGGGCGCTCCACGACCCGCTCACCGGCCTGCCGAACCGTGCCCTGTTCCTCGACCGGCTGGGCGTCGCGCTCCAGCGTGCCCGCCGCTCCGGGGCCCAGCTCGCCGTCATGTTCCTCGATTTCGACGACTTCAAGCAGATCAACGACTCGCGCGGCCACGCCGTCGGCGACCGGCTGCTGACCGCACTGGGAGAACGATTGAGCGCGCTGCTGCGCCCGATGGACACGGTCGCTCGGTTCGGCGGGGACGAGTTCACGTTCCTGTTCGAGGACCTCACGTCCGAGCGCGAGGTCGTGCTGATCGCCGACCGCATCTGCCAGGCCGCGAGCAGCCGGCCGATCGACGTCGACGGCGTCCAGCTGAGGTCACGGTCAGCGTCGGGATCGCGATGGTGTCCGACCCGACCGTTTCTCCCGACACCGTGATCCGCGAGGCCGATGCCGCGATGTACCGCGCCAAGGAGCGCGGCCGTGCGCGGTTTGAGCTGTTCGACGAGGAATCGCGCCGCCGAGCGGTCTCCAGGATCGAGCTCGAGAGCGCGATCCGCGAAGCCGTGCAGCGCGGCCAGCTTCGCCTCCACTATCAGCCGAGGATCTCCCTGAACACGGTCGCCGACATGCGCTGGGTCGACGCGCAGGTCCACTGGCAGCATCCCCGGCGTGGCCTGCTCGGTCCCGCGGAGGTCATGGCGCTGGCCGAGGACACCGGCATGGCGATCCCGATCGGCCGCTTCGCGCTCGAGCACGCGCTCGCCCAGTTCGCTTCCTGGCGCGCGGACAAGCCCGACATGCGGCTGTCGCTGGCCCTGTCGGCACGGCAGCTTCGCGAGCCGAGCCTGGCGTCGCTGCTGAGCGACGCGATCCGGACCACCGAGGTCGACCCCGCCGCGATCTGCCTCGAGGTGCCCGAGGCTGCCGTCGGTGGGGATTCCGAAGCCGTGACGGCGACGCTCCGAACGCTCAAGGCGACCGGCGTAAGGCTGGCGCTCCGCGACTTCGGGTCGGGCGCGACGTCGTTCTCGCGCCTCCGACAGCTGCCGATCGACCTGATCATGATCCACGAAGGCCTCATCGAGACGCTCCCGGAGTCCGACGAGGACGCGTCGATCGTCGGCGCGCTCGTCGAACTCGGGCACGCGCTCGGACTCGCTGTGATCGCCGACGGCGTCGAAACCGAGGCCCAGCTCGATCAGCTCCGCGAGCTCGGTTGCGACGGCGCCCAGGGCGATCTGATCGGGACCGCGGTGTCCGCCGAGCAGGCGCAAGCGCAGCCGGCCGCCAAGGCCGCGCACGCCGAGGCCGCGCACGTCGACGGCGCGTAGCTGACTCACGCCCTCAGCATGAACCCGCTCCCCCTGACCGTCCTGATCAGCGGCGGCGTTCCCAGCTTGCGGCGCAGCCGCGTCACATAGCGATCGACGACGTTCGCCTCCGCCCCGTCCGCCCAGATCTCCTCGATCGCGCGCTCGCGCGTGACCAACCGACCGGGCTCGCGCAACAGCAGCTCGAGCAGGTCGACCTCCCGCGCCGTGAGCTCGACCGGTCGCCCGGCCCGAGTCGCCCGCCGAGCGGCGACATCGAGTGTCAGGTCGCTGTAGGACCGCAACGGCGTCGCGTGGGCGTCGCTGCCGCGGCGTGTCAGCGCTCGCAGCCGCGCGATCAGCTCCTGGACCGCGAACGGCTTGATCAGATAGTCGTCGGCGCCCGCCTCGAGCCCGGCGACGCGATCGGGCACGGCGTCGCGCGCGGTCAGCATCAGGATCGGCGTCGGAACACCCTTGCTCCGCAGCCGGCGGCACACGGCGAGCCCGTCGAGCGCGGGCATCGCCACGTCGAGCACGATCACGTCGGGCGCCGCGCGCTCGGCCTCGGCCAGCGCGGAGCCGCCGTCGGCGGCGACGGTCACCTCGTACCCCTCGGCGGTCAGCGTCCGAGCGAGCATCCGCCGGAGCGGCGGATCGTCGTCGACTACCAGGACCCTGTCGCGCAGGCCCTCCTCGGTTGCGCCGACACGGTCACCCACCGGCGACGTCGCGGCGCAGGAACACGAGGAACGCGGCGGCGAGCGCCGGCACCGCATACATCGCGCACACCCAGGCGGCGCGGACGATCGGCGCCCAGTCGATCGGCTGGCGCAGCAGCCCCTGCCACGCGTTGAACTGGGTGCTCAGCAGGTAGGGCCCGAGCGCGCCCAGACCCGGCAGGACGCCGATCAACTGGAACAGCAGCGAGATCATCAGCGTGCCCACGACCGCGGCCGCGCTGTTGCGGGTGATCGTCGACAGCAGCAGGCCGATGCACACGACGGTCCCGATCGGGATCAGGTATACGAGCAGGCTCAGGTAGACGAGCTCGAGTCCCTTGGGCGCCGACACGATCGACCCCGACAGTGTCTGCACCGAGTTGAAGCCGGACTGGATGCTGCCCGCGATCACGCCGACGGTCCCGGAGATGAAGATCGCGGTGATCGCGTAGGTGGCGGTGGCGAGCGCCTTGCCGGCGAAGATCTGCCAGCGCTCGAGCGAGCGCGTCAGCACGGTCTTGAGCGTGCCGTTGTGGTCTTCGGAGGCGAAGATGTCGCCGGCGACGAGCGCGGTGATCAGCGGGAACAGCCACACCGCGCCGAACAGGAGCAGCACCAGCGGCACGACCAACCCGCTCTTGGTCAGGTACGACGCGAACGCGAAGTCCCCGCCGCCTGAGCGGTGGTGGCGGAAGTGGATCGCGACGACGAACAGGATCGGGACGATCGCCGCCGCCCCGAGCCCGAGGTACGTCCGCTTCTGGTAGCGGAGCTTGAGCAGCTCCCACCGGTACACGGTCGCAACCCCGGGCCGTGACCGCGACCGCCCCGCCGCGCCGGCACCGAACCGCGGCTGCTCGACCGTTCCGGCGCCCGAGCTCACTTACGATGCCTCCGCGCGAGCGGCCGCGGGCTCGGCCGCCGGCGCGCCGCCGTTGACGACGCCGTCGCCCTCGGTCAGCGAGAAGAACAGGTCCTCGAGCGTCACGGTCTGAGGCGCGAGCGAGTGGATGAGCGCGCCGGCCTCGATCAGCGCCTGCGACAGCTCGGCGACCGCCGGCTCGTCGGCGGCGAACGAGACCTTCCCGTGGACGACGCGGATGTCCGCGATCCCCGGCTGGGCGCGGCACACCGCGATCGCGCGATCGTCGTCGGTCGTCGACAGCCGGTAGGTCGCGCCGGCGCCTCGCTTGAGATCGGCGATCGCGCCCTCGTACACGATCTTGCCCTTGCGGACGATCGCCACCCGGTTGCACAGCTCCTCGACCTCGGCGAGCAGGTGGCTCGACAGCAGCACGGTCATCCCCTGATCGGCCAGCCGCCGGATCAGGAGGCGCATGTCGCGCATTCCGGCGGGGTCCAGCCCCGTGGCCGGCTCGTCGAGCAGCAGCAGCTTCGGATCCCTGAGCAGCGCCGCGGCGATCCCGATCCGCTGGCGCATCCCGTGGGAGTAGCCGCCGATCTTGTCGCGGGCCCGGTCGGTCAGCTCGACCGTCTCGAGCGCCTGGTCGATCCGGTCGCCGGCGTCGCCGCCGTCGAACCCGGCGAGCAACTCGAGGTTGCGCCGGCCGCTCAGGTACGGATAGAACGTCGGCGCCTCGACGAAGCCGGCGACGCCGTCGAGCGCCTGCACCGTCTCCTGTGGATCGCTCCCGAACAGCCGCACCGTGCCGGCGGTCGGCCGGATCAATCCCAGCATCATCCGCAGGCATGTGGTCTTCCCGGCCCCGTTGGGACCGAGGTATCCATAGACGTCGCCGGCATGGACGGTGAGGTCCACGCCGGCGACCGCTTCGAGCTCGCCGTAGCGCTTTACCAGTCCCCGGACTTCAACCGGGGGCGCGGTGTCCGTGACGTCGCTCAGGGCACCAGCTGCCTTGCCGCCCGTTCCGCCGCGAACGGCTGGACCGACCCGAGCAGCGTGTACTCGACGCCGCCGTTCTGGATGCGCAAGACCGTTCCGAGCGCGGTCGGGAGCTCCTGCGCGCTGTGGCCGTTGATCGACACGGCCGGGAGGTTGAGGCCACTCGAGGACGGGCCCTGCGAGCTCGATGACGACTCGCCGGCGGCGGTCTGCTCGATCACGGCGATTCCGCCCAGGCCCTCACCGTAGGTGACGAGCGCCGCCGGGCTCCCACCCCAGTCGAGCAGCTGCACCGACTGCTGGGGCAGGCCGTCGAGCTTGGGCCGTGCGGCGAGCGTGAACGGGAGGTGGGCCTGGACCGCGGCCGCGCCGGTGATCTCGGCGGCGGGCTTGGCGGCGTGCTTGCCGCGCTTGGCCTTGCCGTGAGCCTTCGCCACCTTGGCGTGGGCCGCGGCCTGGCCGGCGGGCGTCGAGATCCGCACGACCTTCGCCCCGGCCGGCGGCCTGAGCTTGAACACGTCGCGGGAGACCGACCCGTAGGTGATCTGAGTCGCCTTGAGCTCGAGCACCGGGGTGCTGCTGTTCACGGAGTAGATCGCGATTCCGAGCGGGACGCCGTGCGCCGCGTCCCAGGCGAGCTGCACGCGCCCGAGCAGGCCGCCCGAGTGCTTGGGCGTGAGCACGACCTTGTATGCCGGCTGGCCGGCGACGTTGCGCGGGTATGGCCCGGCGATGTCGATGTGCTGCGCGAGCTGCTTGAGCTCGGACTGGATCTGCGCGACCGACGGGAGCGCGTCGGTTCCGGACTTGGGGGTCTGGGAGCCCCCGGTCGGCAGCGTTCCCTTGTACACGGTGTTCGACATCGGGTCGTAGATCGAGAACGCGCCGTTGTTGACCAGGACCTGGGCATCGCCGTTCTGACCCTGGAGCTCGAGACGGAGCCGATGGGTGGTCGTCGACAGCCACAGGCGGCCGCTGGCGCCCGACAGGATCGGATCCGAGCCCTGGAGGGCGGTCGAGTCGATCAGATTGTCGGTGAAGCTGATCCTGGCGCTGATCGCGTTGACCGCCGGCGCCGCGGCGGCCTGGTGGAGCGCCGTGGCGAGCGGCTCACGCGGCGGGACCGAGCCGCTGCCGGCGGCGGCGAACGCAATCGCGGTGCCGCCGGCCACCGCAATCACCAATCCGGCGATGATCGCGAGCAAACGTCGTGTGGAAATGGTGCGCAGGAGCTTCATCACGTCATGAACCTTTCTCGTGTCCTGCGACCACCATAGGGCACGATTTTGACATTACATTGACAGTGCTCGCGGGCGGCGGTGATCGCCATTGCCCGAACCCGGGTGTCGCGAGCCGGCGGGACCGCCATCGAGCCGCTAAGGTCGCAAGCGTGTGCCGGCTGTTCGGAATGAGTGGCGGGGGCGAGCCGGTGCGCGCCACCTTCTGGCTGCTCGAGGCTCCCGACTCGCTCGCGCAGCAGAGCCGGCGCGAGCCCGACGGGACCGGCTTGGGGACGTTCGACGCCGACGGTCGCCCGGTCGTCTGCAAGCAGCCGCTTGCCGCCTATGAGGATCAGGAGTTCGCCCGGGAGGCGCGCGATGTCACCTCCAGGACGTTCGTCGCCCACGTCCGGTACGCGTCGACGGGGGCGGTCAGCGCGGAGAACACCCATCCGTTCGAGCAGCGCGATCGCGTGTTCGCGCACAACGGCGTGATCGAGGACGTCGAGCGCCTCGAGCAGCAGCTCGGGGACGCGCGATCGCTCGTGCGCGGGGAGACCGACTCCGAGCGGTATTTCGCGCTGATCACCAAAGAGATCGAGCGCGACGGCGACATCGGCCAGGCGATCGTCCGCGCGACGAGCTGGATCGCGGACAACCTGCCCGTGTTCGCGCTCAACGTCATCCTGATCACCTGCTCCGAACTGTGGGCGCTTCGGTATCCGGACGTGCACGAGCTGTTCGTGCTCGAGCGCGCCGCCGGCGGCCCGACCGGACAGCGCCATCTCGAGCACGCGAGCGCGCGGGGCTCGATGCGGGTGCGCGCCGGCGAGCTCGCCAACCGTCCCTGCGTCGTCGTCGCCAGCGAGCGGATGGACGAGGACCCGGGCTGGCGCGCGCTCGAGTCCGGCGAGCTGCTGCACGTCGACCCCGACCTGAACGTGACGATCACGCGGCCGCTCGACCGCGCTCCCGCGCATCAGCTGACGCTCGCCGACCTGCAGGGCAAAGCCGCGGCCTCGCAGGCGCCCGCCAAGCAGCACCCGTGAGCACCAGCCTCGTCTACCGCACCGCGGTCGGCTACGAGCTGCTCATGCGGCTCCTCTACGGCCGCCACTACGCCGGCCGGATGCGGGCGGTCGCGGGTGAGGTGCCCGACGGAGCCTCGGTACTCGAGCTCTGCTGCGGCCCGGGCACGCTGTACCTGCGGTACCTGCGAGCGCGGGCGTGTGGCTACATCGGAATCGACGTCAACCCGCGGTTCGTCGAGCGCCTCAACCGCCGCGGCGTCGCCGCGAACCGGCTCGACCTGGCCGCGACCGACGAACCGCTCCCGGACGCCGACGTGGTGATCCTCCAGGCCGGCCTGTACCACTTCCTCCCGCAGCCCGAGCCGATCCTCGACGCGATGCTGGCGGCGGCGCGCGACCGGGCGATCGTGTCCGAGCCCGTTCGCAATCTCGCCTCGAGCGACCTGCCGCTGATCGGCCGCATCGGCCGGAGCGCCGCCGACCCGGGCGTCGGCGGCCACGCTCAGCGGTTCACTGAGGCGACGCTCGAGGCCCTGATGGCGCGCTACCGGGAGCGGATCCTGAAATCGTTTCCGATTCCGGGCGGTCGCGAGCGGGTGTACGTGCTGTCGGGAGCGCCGGCTCGGTCCCTGCGGCCTGTTGATCGATCAGGAACAGCGGCCGGTTCTTGACCTGCTCGAAGATCCGCCCGACGTACAGGCCGACGACGCCGACGCTGACGATGATGAACCCGGTCAGGACCAGCAGGAGCACCGCGAGGCTGGTGTAGCCCGGCACCGACTTCTCGGGCTCGAGGAAGTAGTCGGCGACCTCGACCCCGGCCACGACGATCCCCGCGAATGCCACCAGGAAGCCGAGCAGGACGACCAGCCGGAGCAGGAGCGTGCTTCGGAAGAACATCCCGTCGAGCGCGACCCTGACCAGCCGCCGCAGCGTGTAGCCGCTCTCGCCGGCGTGGCGCTCGTGGTGCTCGATCTCGATCGCGGTCGAGTCGAACCCGAGCCAGTCGAGCGCGATCATGTACTCGCGGTCGCGGTCCTTGAGCGCCAAGAACGCGTCGACCACCTGTCGCGAGAGCAGGCTGAGGTTGCTGTAGTCAGGACGCACGTCGGTCTCGAGCGTCAGGCGGCGGTACACGCGGCTGGTTGTGCGCCGGAAGGCCGAGTGGCGCCACCCGCGCCGCACCGTTCGCACGATGTCGTACCCCTCGCCGGCGGCCGCCCACAACCGCGGGATGTCCTCGGGCGCCTCCTGGAGGTCGCAGTCCATGACCACCGTCCATGCCCCGGTGGCCTGCGTGAGTCCGGCCGTGATCGCGGCGTCCTGGCCGAAGTTCCGGCTGAGCCGGAACGCGCGGACGTGGGGATCCTCGCGGGCGAGCCGGACCAGGACCGCCCAGCCGTCGTCGACGCTGCGGTCATCGACGAACACGAGCTCATACTGGTCGGTGATCGTCCGCACGCTGTCGGTCAGGCGGGCGTGGAGCGCGACCAGGCAGTCCGCGCACCCGTACACCGGGACGACCACGCTGAGCAGGGTGTCGTCGCTCGCCACGGGTCACCGATCCGGCGGTTGGAAGAACACGAGCATCGCTCTGGGCGTGCGGCGGAAGTACCGGGGCGCGAGCGCCAGCAGCCGCTTGACGCTCAGGCGGCTGTCGCGCTGAAGCACGTAGCGGGCGACGATCCAGTTGTCGACGCGGAAGCGGTCGACCAGCCGCGCGCCGGCGACGTCGACGCTGCGCGGGACCGGTGAGGCGACCGGCGTGTACCAGACCGGCGGCTGCTTGGGCAGCACGATCCGGATCGGGCGGAGCGGGAGCCGCTTGACGGCGCCGACCACGTCGATCTCGCCGATCCGCACCTGCTGCGACTGGGGCTGGACCCAGTTCACGTGCGGCAGGTAGATCTTCAGCGGGATCGCGGTCTGGCCGTTGGCGGCGAGGACCGCGCGGGGAACGGTGGCGGGACCGAGCGCGTGGGCGACGGCGCGCCAGTCGGGGCGCTGGAGGTAGGACTGGGTCTGCACCTCGACCGTGGCGTACGCGAACATCGCGATCAGCGCCACCGCGAGCGCAGCCCCCAGCGCGCGGACGCGGGGAGCCGCGCACGCGGCTGCGAGCACGACCGCAAACGGGACGACCGCCGGCATCACGTTGCGCGACAGGAAGTAGTCGGGGCCGAGCAGCCCGAGCACGAGCGGCGCGAGCCACACGAACGCGCCGAGCCCGCCGGCGACCACGGTCCCGCGCCGCGTCCGGCGATCCCCGCCGAACGCGACGAGCGCGACCACGAGCGCCACCAGGATCGCGCCGCCGTACAGCCCCACGTCGACCGTCGCGCGCCGGTACATGATGCTCACCCCCCACTCCGAGATCGCCTGCGACAGCCGGATCGTCCTCGGCGCCTGGGCGATCCACCCGACGCCGTGGCCGGTGTCGATCAGGGCGAACGGGAGCATCGCGACCTGGACGAGCGCCACGGCGCCGACGGCGGCGCCGGCCCGGCGGTTGCGGGCGCTCCACAGGAGCCAGAGCGCTTCGGGCGCCACCAGGAACCCCGCGAAGAAGTGCGTCGCGAGCGCGAGCGACGACCACGCCGCCCACCAGGCGAGGTTTCTCGCGGCCGGGTCCCGGCGCGCCCGGACGAACCACAGGAACGAGCCGCCGCACAGCGCCGCCAGCAGCATGTACGCGCGCGCCTCCTGCGAGTACCAGATCAGGAACGGGTTGAACGTGACGAACGCGGCCGCGAACACGCCGGCGCGGGGCGAGATCAGGTCGCGCGCCGCCAGGTAGGAGATCGGCACCAGCGCGACCCCGGCCAGCAGCGACACCGCGCGGAGCGCAACGTCGCCGTTCCCGAATACGTGCGCCCACGCCCAGATCACGACGAAGTACAGCGGCGGCGTGGTCTCGACGTGAACGACCGTGTTGATCATCGCCCCGAGCGGGAGCTGCGCCTCGTACGCGGTGAGCGCCTCGTCCTGCCAGAAGCTCTGGTCGCCCAACACGACGATCCGGATCGCCGCGGCGATTACGACGAGGGCGCCGGTGATCCAGGCCTCGATCGGGACCGACCGCGCCCGATCGGTGTCGCCCAGCCAGAGCGGCACCCGCCGCGCCGAGTAGTCCGAGGTGCTCATCGCAGCAGCTCCACGAGCGCCGCGACGACGTCGGCCTGATCGGCGTCCGAGACCTTGGGGCTGAGCGGCAGGCTCAGCGTCCGCTCGGAGATCGCGGTCGCGACCGGGAACTGCTCCGGCGTCAGGCCGTAGCGGTCGCGGTAGAACGGATGGAGGTGAACGCCGCGGTAGTGCACGCCGGTCCCGATCCGGCGCGCTGTCAGCTCGTCGAGCAGCTCGTCGCGCGTGCGCGGGGCTTCGGGATCGAGCGTCAGCTGGTATAGGTGCCGGGCGTGCCGCGTGTCGGGATCGGCGGGCGGCGGAGTCTGCACCGGCAGGCCGCCCAGCAGGTCGTCGTACCGGGCCCACAGCTCGGCCCGGCGATCGATCCACCGCCCGAGCAGCGGCAATTGATGCAGGCCGAGCGCGGCCTGGACATCGGTCATGTTGAACTTGAAGCCGGGCTCGACCACCTCGTAGTGCCGGAAGCCGGCGTCCGAGAACCGCTGCCAGGCGCCGAGGCTCAGCCCGTGCAGCGCGAGCCGCTCGACGCGGCCGGCGAGCGCCATGTCCTCGGTGAGAAGCGCGCCGCCCTCGATCGTCGTGACGTTCTTGGTCACGTAGAACGAGAACGCGGTCAGGTTTCCGAACGCGCCGATCTTGCGGCCGTGCCACTCGGCCCCGAGCGCGTGCGCCGCGTCCTCGATCACGAGCAGGTCGTGGCGGTCCCGCAATGCGCCCAGGCGGTCCATGTCGATCGGACGGCCGGCGAGGTGGACCGGCATGATCGCGCGCGTGCGCGGCGTGACCGCCGCCTCGGCGGCGTCCAGGTCGATCAGCCCCGTAGCCGGCTCGGAGTCCACCAACACCGGCGTCGCGCCGGCATGCTCGACCGCGTTGGCCGAGGCGACGAACGTCATCGCCGGGACCAGCACCTCGTCGCCGGGGCCGATCCCGAGCACCCGCAGCGACAGGATCAGCGCCGCCGTGCACGACGACACGCACCGGCAGTGCGCCGCCCCGAGGTACTCGGACAGCATCGCCTCGAACCGCTGCACCTTGGGACCGGTCCCGATCCAGCCCGAGCGCAGCGAGTCGACGACCTCGGCGATCTCGGCCTCGCCTATCAGAGGACTTCCGAAAACAAGGAAATCGTCTCGCACGTGCTCCCTTTTCGATGACTCCTCGGTCCCGGCGCACGGGCGAACGCGGCCGGCCCGGCATGCCGACGCACGCGTAATCCTAGGGAACGCGGCGTTAGCGTTGTGCAACGATCACATATGAACATGACCACATTCGTCGGCCTCCCCCCGGCCCCCGCCTGCCGCGCGCCGTCCAGACACTCGGCTTCATGTTCACCGGGCCGCGCTTCGTCGACGCCTGCCGGCGCCGGTACGGGGACGCGGTGACGTTCGGGACCCTGTTCGACGAGCGGTTCGTGATGGTGTTCCACCCCGACCTGATCAAGGAGCTGTTCCAGGGTCCCCCGGAGCAGCTCCGCGCCGGCGAGGCCAACGTGATGCTCGGGCCGATCGTCGGTGAGCGGTCGGTGCTGCTGCTCGACGGCGGCGAGCACCTCCGCCACCGGCGGCTGATCGGAGCCCCGTTCCACGGCCGGCGGATGCAGGCTCACGCCGAGGCTATGCGCGCCTCGACGGATCTCGAGATCGACTCCTGGCCCGTCGGCGAGCCGTTCTCGCTGATGCCGAGCATGCAGGCACTGACGCTGCGCGTGATCCTGCGCGCGGTGTTCGGATACGAGCCGGGCCCCGCGGAGGAGGATCTCCGCCGGCGCCTGCGCGCGATGCTCGAGCCGCTGGCGCGGCCGCGCGCGATGATGCTGCTCGCGGCGATGCCTCACATCCGGGGCGACCGCGCCGCCGTGACCGCCCGGTTCGATGCCGCGCGCCGTGAGGTCGACGAGGTTCTGTACGCGGAGATCGCGCGCCGGCGCGCCGATCCCGACGCGCTCGATCGGCGCGACGACATCTTTTCGGCCCTGCTGCTCGCCGAGGCCGAGGACGGGCAGCGGCTGTCCGATCGCGAGGTGCGCGACGAGCTCGTGACGCTGCTGCTGGCCGGGCACGAGACGACCGCCACCGGCCTCGCCTGGTGCTTTGACCTGTTGCTGCACGACGCGGCCGTGCGAGACCGTGCGCGCGAGGGCGACGAGCGGTATCTCGACGCGCTCGTCAAGGAGGCGCTCCGCCTGCGGCCGGTGATCCCGGGCGTCGGACGCGTGGTGCGCGGCGAGCCGTTCCGGTTGAACGGCTACGAGATCCCGCCCGGGGTCGAGATCAACCCCTCGATCCGCATCATGCATCGACGCGAGGATCTGTTCCCGGACGCCGGCGCGTTCCGGCCCGAGCGATTCCTCGTCGATAACCCGCCGGACACGTACACGTGGATCCCGTTCGGCGGCGGGACGCGCCGCTGCCTGGGCGCGAGCTTCGCGCTGATGGAGATGCGGATCGTCGTCGCCCGCGTGCTCCAGCGCGCCGCGGGGCTGCGGGGCGCCGACCCCAAGCCGGCCAAGGTCCAGTTCCGCGGGATCACGCTCGCGCCGAAGGACGGCGTGCGCGTGGTCCAGGACCGCGCGCCGGCGCCGGCGGCTTGACCCACCGGCACAGGTCAGTTTCAACGCCACGACAGCGGTCAAGTGCAGTCGCATATGGAGCACCCATGATTCCCGCCGCCTGGTCAGCCGCGCAGGGTCACGCCGTCGAAATATCGCTCTGGTCGAGGGTACGACACGCGGCCGAAGTTTGGTCATTTGTGACCAAACATCATCAATCACCCCCTATCCTGCTCTACAATTACGCCATCGAGTCATCGCTCAGCAAATCTGAGAGCTTGCGGCGAATGGCGAGGGGCGCTTACCGGGCAGTTGATCAGCGACCTGACCCTGTCAGCAGGTTCAACCTTGGGGTCCTGATGGAAGAACGCGGTGACCTTGCCGCGGCAGAACGAGCCTACCGGGACGCGGACTCAAGAGGTCATGCGGCGGCGGCCGTCAACCTTGGTGTGCTGTTGGAGGGCCGCGGCGATGTTGACGGCGCCCAGTCGGCATGGCGCCGCGCCCTGAAACGTGGCGATCCAAACGGAGCCTTCAATCTCGGAGTGCTGCTCGAGGAGCACGGCGATGTCAACGGCGCATTACGGGCTTACCGGTTAGCTGATCGAGGCGGCCACGCCGGAGCAGCCGTAAACCACGGCGCGATCCTCGCCGAGCGCGGCGATGTCAGTGGTGCGGAGGCGGCGTTCAAGCGCGCCGACGAACGCGGAGACTCGAACGCCGCGTTCAACCTCGAGATCTTGCTGAGCGGTGCCGCCGGCTCCCGCCGAGTCGCGACTACCGAGCGCGCAAGCGAGCCACGTAAGTCCGCCCACGCCGCGGCCAAGAATGGCACCGACCCGCACCGCAAGACAAACCCCCCCCGAGGCCGAGCCCACCGCGCGCGGCGAGACCAAGCGCACAGGCGACGGTTCACGGCGCGCCGAGCCGCGCTGGTTCTCGTGCCGTCAGCCCTCGCTGTCGCCGCGGTACTCGCGTTCACCTCCACGGATACGACAACTCCGAACGGGGCGGTGAGCTCGGCCTCAATCGTCGCCGACGCCAATCGACCGGCGGCCCCCGTAACTACGGCCGTCCCGGCACTTACGCCGCCCACGCTGCCTCGAACCCCGTCCGTCCATACGCCGGTGCCGCGCCACACTGTCAAACACACACAGCGGGTGAAGGCCAAGCCACACCACGCGCGACCGGCATCGGCCGCGCCGCGTCACGTCGCAGCGCCGACCCCGGTCTTCCACCCGAGTGGACCGACGTACGTCGCCAGCCGCGGCAGCGGCGGCGTCAGCAGCGCGTCGAGGTCGGAGGAACGCACCTCCGTCGCCGTCAGACCGGCGCCCAGCCCCGTCGTGTCCAGCCGACCCGCGCCGAGTCCCGCGCCGAGCTACAGCCCACCTGCCCCAACCCCATCTCGTAGTGAGTCGAGCCCGGCACCTTCGAGTAGTGGAATCTCCACGAATCGCCCCTCGGGAAGTGGATCGGGAACCTCCGGGGAATGATCGCTCCTCAATCGCTCCTCGGGAAGTGGAAGTGGCACATCCTCGGGCGGCGGCGGGGGTGTGAGCGGAACGGCGAGCGGAGGCGGCTAGCCCCTGTTCATTGCGAGTCGGCCAGTGTGACGCCACGCCGGCAGCTCGTAGTCGCGGCGCAAACCCGCGAATCGATCAACTCTACGAGCGCCGCGCCAAGGCTGGCGGGATCGTGGATTCGGGCGTCGTGGCTGCTCCGCAGCGCGCGTGGCATTGACTTCACGCCGAAGCTCTCGAGCCCAGCAGCATCGAACCGAAGCGAGGCCGCAGGGTCGTGCAGGACGACTTCGACACGGACGCCATGCCGTGCCAGCGCGCCCAGGTGATCGATCCCGGTGGCATCGGCCGTATCGCGTGCATCGGGCTCGAGGTTGGCAATCCACACCACGCGCGCGCGGGTGCGGGCCAGGGCGGCGGCCACGTCCGGAATCGCGACCGTCGAGAGGACGCTTCGATACAGCGACCCGGGAGCCAGCAGCACCCAGCGGGCCTCCTCGATCGCGGCGACCGCCGCCGCCGGCGTCTCGATCTTCTCTGACCGGAACGTCACCCGCCAAAGCTCCTGACCCGAACCGCCTCGAGGCACGCCGCCGGATTCCTCGACCGCCTCGAGTTCGCGGGAGACTGGCTGCGTGGTGGCGGGCAATACCGCCCCGGCGATGCCGAGCTGTTCGCCGAGCCATCGGCTGGCGGTACTGTAATCGTCGAACGCGGACGCCACTGAACCAATCACGAGGTTTCCCAACGGCTGCTCTCCGAGGCGTCCGACAGTCAGCGGTCTCCTGATCGCGCGCACGAGGACGCCCTGCTCATCGCTGAGAGCCTCCAGCGACCGTCGCAGGTCCTCCACCGTGCCGCCGCCGGGACGGTCCTGGCCCGCTTGGCTGGCGTCCCCGTCGTGGGCGATGCCCACGATCACGGTCAGGTCACAGTCGTGACCGCGCAGCGCTCGCAGCACTGACCCCAGCCCGTGACCTCCGCCGAGAACGACGACGGCTTTACTCGACTGTGACTGTCTTGGCAAGATTGCGCGGCTGGTCGACGTTGAGCCCGCGAGCGCGGGCGATGTGATAAGCGAACAGCTGCAGCGGGATGATGCCCAGGACGACCTGTAAGAGTGGATCGGTATCCGGGATGTAGATCACGTGTTCGGCGTGCTCGCCGATCTCCTTGCATCCCTCGCTCGCGATCGCCAGCACCTGGGCACCTCGAGCTCGAACCTCCGAAAGGTTCGAGAGCAGCTTGGGCAGAATGCGCCGATCCGTGGCCGCGCAGACGACGGGCGACTCCGGACTGAGCAGGGCAATCGGTCCGTGCTTCATCTCGCCCGCGGCATACGCATCCGTTGGTACATACGAGATTTCCTTCAGCTTCAGTGCACCCTCGAGCGCGACCGGCAAGCTCGACAGCCGCCCGAGGTAAAGGAAGAAGGGACTCAGTGCCAAACGCTCGGCGAGTTCGCGGACCGGCTGATCCACTGACTCGACGACCTGGTCGATCAGGTCCGGCAAAGCTTCGAGCGCCGTGTTCAGTTCAGCGAGCGTCTTCTCGGACTGCGAACCGGTGACCGCCGCCAGGCGCATCGCCAGCTTGTACAGAAGCACCACCTGGGCCACAAACGTCTTGGTGGCGGCCACTCCGATTTCGAGTCCCGCGCGAGTGAACAGGACCCCGTCGGAGTCACGGGTGGCCTGACTGGCCGGCGCGTTGGTCACCGCCAGTACGGTCGCCCCGCGGCCTCGGGCGAGGCGCATCGCCGCTAGCGTGTCAGCGGTCTCGCCAGACTGAGAGATGCCGATGACAAGCGCGTCGCGCTCGAGGATCGGCTCCCGGTAGCGGAACTCCGACGCAACCTCGACATCGACGGGTATCCGGGCCCACCGTTCGATGGCGTTTCGCGCCGCCAGGCCGGCGTGGTAGGAGGTACCGCAGGCGACAACGATGATCCGCTTGACCTCGCGCAGACGTTCGGGAGCAAGGACGCCGTTCGCGTCGCGCTCCAGGTTCGCGCGCCACTGCGACACCGTCTCCCTCACCGCGGCGGCCTGCTCGTGGATCTCCTTGAGCATGAACGTCTCGAACCCGTCCTTCTCGCAACGGTCCTCATCCCACTCGACGGCCGTGGACGCCGGGGCGTGGGGAAGCCCTTTGACGTCGAGGACCAGAACCTCGTCGGGGCACAACACCGCGATCTCACCGTCTCTGAGCACCGCAACCTCGCGCGTGTGCGCGAGAAACGCCGAGATTGACGAGGCGATGAACTGCTCACCGTCTCCGAGCCCCACGACGAGCGGGCACTCTCGCCTGACACCGACGAGCACATCGGGCTCGTCGTCGCACATAGCCACGATCGCGTAATGGCCCTCGAGTTCGGCGAGCGAGCGGCGCACGGCGTCGGCCAGGTCGCCGTCGTAGTTCAGCGCGATCAGGTGGGCCACCACCTCCGCGTCGGTGTCGGAGCGCAACGTGACGAGATCGGCGGCCAGGCGGTCGCGCAACTCGAGGTGATTCTCGATGATCCCGTTGAGAACAATCCGGAAACGGCGGCTGGCATCCTCGTGGGGATGGGCGTTCTCCTCGGTGACTCCGCCGTGGGTCGCCCATCGAGTGTGTCCGATTCCGACCGAGACCACTTCCGTCGCGGTCGACCGCGCGTTGCCCGAGTCACGGGTACGCGCTAACTCTGCTTCGAGCGAGTCAAGATTTCCCACGGTCTTGACGCAGCGGGCCTGCTCACCCTCGCGCCAGGCGATCCCGGCCGAGTCATATCCGCGATACTCGAGCCTTCTGAGTCCATCGACCAGCATTCGATCACATGGCCGACGACCGACATAGCCGATGATTCCGCACATCCCTGTGAGCCCCTTTACTAAGCCGGTTCGTTACGTCCACTAGTTAACACTGAGCGAACCGTGAGGCGCAATAGGGTTACGGAGCCATCCGTCGTTCAGTCACTGATCGGATCACGGGCCTCGCTGTGGAAACTGCTCGTGCAGTGCACTGATGACCTCGCGAAAGGCGTTCAGCTCCTCCGCCAGCTCAGCGCGTTGGCGGACCAGGGCGCGGCGTTCGTCCGCCGACGATTCCTGTTGCGCCAACTGGAGGACGCGAGCCTCCAGCCGATGGCATTCATTGTCGAGCGTCAGTGCATACGCGCTCAGGTCGGTGAGCGCGTTGTTCACACGGTGGTCGAGTTCCCGGGCCGCCGTTCGAGACTCACGCTGAGAGCGAGGCTTCATCCCGTTGATCGCTGGGCTTGGCGGAAGCAAGGCTGTCGATCTTGACCCCGAGCGCGCTCAGCCGCTCTCTCACCGAGGTCATCGCGGCTTGGATCTCGATGCACGCTCGGTCGAGTCCTTCGCGCAGGGCCAGGCACTCGCCGAGCACGCTCCAGGTCTCGTCGAGCAGATCGTTCACCGAACTCGAATCGGCGAGCGCCCTGACCTCTTCGATCAAGCTGCCGGGATCCGCCGGCTTGTGGCGAGCGGCCTTCAGGCGCGCGTTCTCCTCTTGGAGGAGAAGGACCTGCAGCCTCAGATCGTCCTCCTGATCGGTGGATCCGGTGAACTCCTGCTCCTCGATCAGCCCCTTCGCCCGCTCGAGCTTGCGCTTGAAGCCCTTCACCTGCTCGGTGTCGAGCCGTGCGACGCTTGAGGGCTCCGACTGGATCGGCGCGTTGTGGCCGGCTGCGCCGGCGACCCCAATCACGACCTCGGTGCCGTTGGTGGAGCTTCTTGGAGCGGCTGATCTAAACACGATGCAAAGTCCGTTCTGGATCCTGGCTGGATCCGCCAATGAGCGGGGCGGTCGAACGCCCTAGGCTCGACTCTTGTTCCTACTGAGAACTACTGTGACCTTCCGGGGCACATTGGTACATGGGTCAACTCGTGCAAAATCGTTCAATGCTGTGAACTCGCCGCTATCCCCGGCGAATGTCCAGCTATTGGATCCAAAGCGTCGTCGCCAGTACCCCACCCGACCGCGCCAGCCGGATCACCAGCACGGGAAGGGTGAGAATCACGCCGACCGTGGCGCCGGCGATCAGCGCTCCGCCCGGGACGTGTGGGTGGATGGCGCTCCGCCACGCCAGCTCCGTGGCCAACGCGGCGGCGGTCGCGATCAGCGCCGAGCGGTGAAGCGAAAAGGCCTCGAGCAGACCGACGAGCAGACATACCAGCCCGACAAGGCCGAAGGCCACGAACACGCTCACCGAATCGGTCCCGTGCGTCCAGTGGCCCAGTGCGACCACGACCGCCGACAGTACGATGGTCGCGCCGACCAGTCGCGCGATGCCACCGACGAAGATCGACATGGCCGGATCCGACAATGCGATGCGGCTGGCTCCTTTCAGCGGTACGCCGCGCAGACCACGTGGAACCGCGTCGTAGAAGTTCCACAGGTAGTACCCGCCCCAGAAGCTGCCGATCGCCGACGGGAGCAGTGCGATCGCCGGATGCAGGCCGTGGACGCCCCAGCCGAGGCTTGGATCGGCCACGAGCAGAGCGCCGATGAAGCCTCCGATCAAGGCTGCCAGCATCGCCCGGCGCATCGGACCGCAGCGCAGATCGGTCCGGCGCCGAACCGATCCCACGGCTGCGAGGCATAACAGCAGGGTGATCGCCGCGAGCGAGCCGAGCACGATGTAGGGGTCGACCGCCCGTTCCATCGCGACCGTGCCCACTACCAGCACGCCCGCATACAGCAGACCCCACCCCCTCATGGTGAGGACCGTGCCTCCGACCCAGACCGGCACCAGCATCGCCGCCACCGGCCCCCAGGGGTGAAACCAGAGCAGCGGCAAATCGACCAGCAATAGGCACCACAGAACGGAAACACCGTCGCGGGCGAGGCACTCCAGGCCTTCGGGGCGGCTCAGGTACCGACTTCGCAGCCCCCACTGGAGCGCGACGGCGATCGGCAGCGCCACCCGAATGGCATCGGACAGCACGTTGGGGCCGAGCTGCCTCCGAATCGGCGTCGCCCAGGCGGCGACCGACAGGATCAGCAGCACCAAGGTGATGCCCTCGGCCACGACGCTGTGCTGGTTCGAATCATCGAACGGGTCGAGGTCACTCATGGCGCGCAGACTGGGGCCGTCGAACGTGACCAGGCGCCGCGCGGAGGCCATGGCGCGTTTGGCGGGGCGCCCCGTCCAGGCCTCGAGCACCACCGTCGCCTCGAGCACATCGCGCGCCTGACGACCGAGCCGAGCGTCGAGCACCGCCTCGGCGTGAGGGTCGATCGAGGCCGACGGTGGACTCGCCGGGCTGAGCTCCCCCAGCTCGCCTGCGGTCCCATTCGCCGAGCTCATGCCGTCACCGTGCCGGACAGCCGCCGAATCAGCCGGTCGTACGCTCCGAGGCAGCGCGACAGCGTGAAGCATCGATGGACCCGCTCGAATCCGCGGCGGCCGAGCCGGGCGGCAAGGGCTGGATCGCGCAGCAGGGTGATGACCGCGGTGGCCAGCTCGTGCACATCACCCGGAGGCGCGACCAGACCGCAGCCCTGGATGACCGACGGCACCCCGCCGACGCTTGTCGCGACGATCGGGCGAGCCTGGCCCATCGCTTCGAGCAGCGCCATCGGCATCGCCTCGGAGATGCTTGTCATCAGCACCAGATCGCCGCCGCGGATCGCGCCGTGCGGATCATTGGTACCGCCCATGAAGCGAAACCGTTCGCCCAGCCCCAGCTGGCGGTGCATGACGCCGCAGGCCTCGGCGTACATCTCCTGGCCCAGCGTCGGCGGGCCCCAGCATTCGAACTGCGCGTCGGGCAGATGTCGAGTCACCTCGCGGGCGACGAGCAACATCGTCTGCACGTCCTTGAGGGGATCGAGGCGTCCCATCGTGATCACCTTTTGCACGCCGGGAGGAGCGGTCCGTTCCGGCGGCGGTTCGACCCCGTTCGGAATCACGCAGATCTTGGCCGGGTCGACGCCGAGCCCGCGCTCCCACTCGGCGTTGGCCTCGGTGACCGGAGCGATGACGTCCGCGGCGGCGTACACCGCCCGTGTCATCCCGAGCGCAAGCCTCGGCGAGATGTGCCCGTTGCCCGGCCGGGCCGCCGCTTCGCGAACCGAGGCCAAGTAAGCCTCGCGAACGTATACCCCGTGCTCGGTGAGCAGTATCGGGGTGCCATACATCGCCTTGTGGATGATCGCCGGAATGCCCGCCCATCCCGCCGCGGTCACGTGAATCAGGTCACACTTGGGCGTGGGGACGGCAGCGGTCCGAGCCACCCAATACAGCGCCTGATACAACCTCGCCGCCTCGATCGCGTCGTAGACCGGCGCCGGCGCCGAATCCCGATGGCTCTCCATCAGCAACCGCTCGAGCTCTGAGACGAACGTCTCCCAGCTCTCTCGTCCGCGAAACTCGGGTCGGATCGACTCGGGCGCGCACCGGCAGCGGACCAGGGCCGTGGTAAGACCTTCGAGATCGCCCTCCCATGGCATCAGCCCGCGCAACAGCTGCGCAGGCAGCGAACCGCGGTCGACCGCGCGGCGAGCGCGCAGCCGCCGCGGAGCATGACTCTCGGACCAGAGGTCGATCGAACGCAGCAGTTTCGCGTTTGCCGGCGGCTTGACGGTCGGGCGCTGATGCTTGCTACTCGCCAGTATCGGGAGGATCTGCCAGTCGATGTCGGGCAGTCCGGTGAGCAGAGCGTGACACCATGAGCTGACCCCACCGACGGCGTATGGGTAAGTCCCCTCGGTGACGAGCAATACGCGCGGGCGCGTGCGAGAGCGGGGCACCGGCTTCGCGAGCTCCCGGTCGTGCGCAGCCGCCTGGGGGGAGGCGCGAGCCGCACCGCCGGCGTGACCGAGCCCCGCGACTCGGCGCTCCAAGGCGGGCGGAGAGAGCCGCCGCTCCAAGATGGGCGGGGAGAGCCGGCGCTCCTGCGCTTTCGCGGCGCGCCCCCGTTCTCCCGCGTCCGCGGATGGCTGCCCGTGTGGTCCAGTTCTCACGTAGGGAATTGTCGGCACGCCGGATTCGGTCGCCAATAGCCCGTGAGCTGGATTTATGTTCACAGTGTGAACTTCCCGTGCTCGCCGCCCCCAGACCGGGGGAACTGCTGCTCTCTGTAATCATTGGGCCCGGGGCGCAGTGGCCCGAACAGCGATCGAAGCCGCACCGATGCGCGTTGAGATGAGAATCCTGCTCCTGGGGGAGACCGGCACTGAGCCGGGATACGAGGCCTGGCAAACGTCGCTGGCGCGCGCCGGCGTGCCGTTCGACGCCGTCGCGCTGCTCCACCGGCATTCCCCGGTGAGAATTGCCGGGTCGCGCGGGATGGTGCGCTACCAGGCCCTGATCCTCGCCACGGGAGGCCTGATCGATTCCGCGCTCGACGGCGCACAGCGCGCGGCCCTTGACTGGGCCGAGCGTGACGGAGGCCTGCGGCGCCTCACGGCCTACGCGTATCCCGGCCGCGAGTATGGGCTCGCGGCGCCCACGTGGGCCGGCCGGCTCGACGGCATCACGGCGTCGGCGACCGAGCGAGGACTCGAGATCTTCCCCTATCTGCGGGGCCCGGTTCCGATCGACCGAGGCACCTGGGGCTATCTCGCCACGCCCGATCCCGCCGCGCGCTTTCAGACTCTGCTGCTCGCACCCGATGGCTCGGCCCTGCTCGGAGTTCATTGCGATCAGGATGGGCGCGAGCAGATGGTTCAGACGTTCGACGCGAACAGCAGCCAGGCCCACGGTCAGCTTCTCCGCCAGGGACAGCTGGCGTGGCTGACCCGCGGGACCCACCTCGGTCACCAACGCAACTACCTCACGCTCCAGGTCGATGACGTGCTGCTGCCTAATCACAGCTGGGACCCGGACCGGCATGCCAGCGCCACCGACGGCAACCGAATGCTTCGGATGACCGCCGAGGACGCAAGGCGAACCGCTCGCTGGTCGCGGGCGCGGGGGATCAGGCTCGACCTGGCCTGCAACGGCGCCGGCAGCCGGCGCTACGCGCGTGAGTGCGGCGTCGACCGCGACCCGCTGCTCGAGGCGCTGCTCGCCGAACGCGACGCGTTCGGCTGGATCAACCACACCTTCGAGCACCGAAACCTCGATGAAGCCTCGCGCGCGACGATCGAACGCGAGATCGACCGCAACGTGAGATGGGCGGCGGAGCATGGCCTCGAGTTTGAGCCGCACGCGCTGATCACCGGAGAGCACACGGGACTCGCCAACCTGGCCGCCGCACCGCCCCGCGCCGAGAACCGAAACCTGGCTCCGGCGCTGACCGCTCACCAGATCCGTTTCCTGGCCTGCGACGCTTCGCGCCCTTACCCGTCTGGCGATTCGGCGTCAAACGGCCACGTAGTGCCTGCCGGGACGCCCTTCATCACCGGCAGCGCGTTGGCGATTCCGCGCTACCCGACGGCGCTGGCCCACGATGTCGCTACCGCCGAACAGCTGCTCGATCGGCTGCGGAGCACCGGCGAGGCGCCCGTGGAATCCTGGCCACAGCTGGTCTGCACCGAGGCCCACCGGATACTCGGAAAGGTGCTCGGGAACGATCCACGCCCTCATTACTTTCACCAGAGCAACCTGCTCGCGCACGGGTCCGATGAACACGGTTCTCGCTCGAGCCTCCTGTGCACGCTGGTCGACGCGGTGCACAGCCTCTACCAGCGCTTGATCCTCCCCTCGATGCCGATCGTCCAGCCGACGCTGGCCGAGATCGGCACAGCGCTACTCCGTCTGGAGGCTTGGCGCCAGGCGTCTGCGGACGGCAGGATCCGGGCCTATCTCGACGGCACCACGATCACGATCGTCAATCGCGCGCGCACCCCGCTCGAGGTCCCGCTGACCGGTGCACGCGCCGGCAGCGACTATGGAGGCAGCCGGTCCGCTTGGGTCTCAGCGCCGCCGGGAACGACCGTCTGCGAGCGCGGGTAAATGGGACACCGGTCGCTCGGCGCCGTTCACGCTGAGCGCCTCCGGTCGTTCGTCTCGCTCGAACAGCTCGATCGCGCTGCGGCGGTTTGGCATGCCGAGCTTTTGCAGCACGGCGGCGGCATGCCGACGTACGGTCACCTCGGAGATGCCGAGCCGCGCCGCGATCTGGGCGGTGCGCTCGCGCCGCCGCAATCGGTCGAGGACCTCGGACTCACGTGCCGTCAGCTCGACCTCCCGATTGGACGTCGGCAGGACGATTCGTCGTCTGGTTCCGCGTTCACGAAACTCGACGATCAGGCGGGCGGTCATCGCGCGGGGCAGAGCCGCCTCACCGTGGAGGACGCCGAGGAGCACATGCGGTAGCCGACTCGCCGGCGTGCTCATCAGCACGTAGCCGTCGGCGCCTGCCCGGAGCGCTCCGAACATGTCCTCGTCCCGGGGCGAGGCCGTCATCATCACGATCTTCGTCGCCGGCAGCGATTGCTTGATCAGGCGGGCAGCCTCGATCCCGTTGCCGGGGAGCTCGACGGACAGCACGCATATGTCCGGTTGCCGCGCGACCGCCGTCCGGACGGCCTCCTCGGTACTCGACGCCTCGGCCACGACGTGAAGGCCATGAGGCTCGATCGCGCGTTTGATCCCGGCCCGCGCCGGGACGTGGTCGTCCGCCAGCAGTACCGCCAGCGTGGTTCCATCCGATCCGGCCCCGTCGTTCACCTTGCCCCCATTTTCGGCAGCTTCGCCTCGATCCTGAAGCGACGGCTGCATTCTGCCTTGAGGGCCACAAGGTAGCAGCCGGTCGGACCCGGAGTTCAGCTATGAACGCAGGAAGGGCGAGGAAGCCCATTGGCTACGGGGCCGCCTGCCCACACACTGCTGAACGTATTCGGGGCGCGAGGTCCACAGTGAGGCGCTGGCTGTGCCGGTGCATCTGTGTTCCGTTCGCTCAAATCACAGATGAACGAGAGCTATCGGATGAAACGGTTCCTTGGTCTGCCTTGGGCGGCGGTCGCAGTTGTCGCAGTCTTTCTCGCGTTGTTTGGCGTTACTCAATCGTTCGGGGCCGGGGCTTCACCCGCATCGGCCGCGTCCGTGTCGCAGCAGATCGGGATGAAGGTCCTGCTGATCACCGACAACACCAACGAGCCCTCCTACCAGGATTGGGAGAACACGCTCAAACGCGAGGGGGTGCCGTTCGACTCTGTCGTGACCACGCCCGCCGGCGGCGAGCCGACGCCCGGGGGAGGCAGCACGTTCTCGGCGCTTCCCGCTCTGTCTTCGACGGCAGCCGACGGAACCCAGGTGGCCAATTACGAGGGTGTCGTGGTCGCGGTCTCCGGCACCGTCGGCATGACCACGGCTCAGTGGACCACGTTGCAGACCTACGAGCACCAGTTCTCGGTTCGTCAGCTGACCGCCTACGCCTCTCCGAGCAGCGACTTCGGGATGAACAGCGTGACCGGCGGCGTCACGCTTGCCCCGTCCACGGCTCTGACCCTGACGGCGGACGGCTCGAGCGTGTTCCCGTACCTCAAGCAGGTGGCCGTCGACCCGAACCCAGCCCAGTCCACTTTCGCATATGAGGCGAAGCCGCTCGCGGGCGCCAACGTCGACACGCTCGTTTCCGACCCTAACGGAGACACCCTGCTCGGGATCTACACGAGCTCCGACGGCCGCCAGACGATGTTCCAGACCTTCAACGAGAACCAGTACTACCTCCAGAGCCAGCTGCTCCGCCACGGCGAGCTCGACTGGGTCACGCGCAACACCTACTTCGGCGACCAGCGGAACTATCTGGAGACCAATGTCGACGACAACTTCCTGTCGGACGACAGCTACACACCCGGGACCGGAGTCGGCGGCGGATCGACCGACTACAACCCAGCTGACGCACTTCGGGAAAGCTCGACGGACGTCGCCACGGCCGCGGCTTGGTCGGCGGCCAATCACACCCGGATCGACATGCTCTTCAACGGCGGCGGGAGCCAGCAGTACAGCTCCGAGCACGGCAGCGACCCGCTCGTGACCGCGTTCAAGGCCGACAAGGGTGACTTCGGCTGGATCAACCACACCTGGGACCACCCCAACCTCGATCAGGGATGCGCCAACCAGACCTATATCCAGAACGAGATCAGCGAGAACACCAGCTGGGCGACAAGCACGCTCGGGCTGGGCAGCAGCTCGACCTCGCCGTTGGGCAATCAGGATCCCGGGGCGCTTGTCACCGGTGAGCATTCCGGGCTGGCCAACCTGATCCCGGGCAATCCGGGCACGGTCGACCCGCCGGAGTTCAACGCGGTGACACCGGGGACGGCCTCCCCCGTCACCACGTTCGTGGCCGGCAGCTACACCTACGCGATCACGGATGACTTCGTCGCCGGGGGCGGACAGTCGTCGGCGTCGGAGACGGCGGTGACGCTGACCGCCGGACAGCAGGTCGCGATCACCTGGGATGCGGCATGCCACGCGGCCGACTATTACATCTACCGTCTGGATCCCGGCGCGACCGGTTGGACTCTGGTCCACTCGCAGCCCGCCGCGGCCACCGACTTCGGCAACACGGGCCCGGTGGAGCTCTCCTTCACCGACACCAACGTCGGCGCCGCGACGACCGTCGTGCCGTCGACCACGGTCAACGCGGCGACGGAGTCGGCGTACGAGCAGAACACCAGTCTCGACGCGGCGTTCGCCGCCGCCGGGGTCAAGGACTTCGGCTCGGATGCGTCCAAGCCGTATCCGAACCCCGCCGACGGGACATTCACCACCGGCTCCTACACCGGAGCCGAGTATCCGGCCGGCGCGACCTTCCAGGACGCGGGCGGCACGGCGATCCCTCGCTATCCGACGAACATCTACTACAACGCGTCGACGGAGGCCCAGGAGGTCAACGAGTACGAGACGATCTACGACTCGCCGACGTGCACGCCGATCGCCGGCGTCACCACGTGCAACGCCGCGGGCACTACGTTCACGATGAGCCAGATCGTGGCGAGCGTGGACCAGAACATGTTCACGCACATGATGGGGAACGACCCGCGGCCCCACTACTTCCACCAGACGAACATGATGGGTCCGTCGACGACCGTCGCCTCGACGGGGGCGTCGCCAACCACGTCGTCGAGCGTCGGGGATGGCCTCTACTACGAGACGATGAACCCGCTGCTCGCGCAGTACAACGGCTACTTCGCCAGCAACGCTCCGATCGAGCAGCTGACGATGGCCCAGATCGGGACCCTGCTGACCGAGCAGTCAGGCTGGGCGACGGCGAACCAGAGCCAGATCTCCGGCTACATCGAGGGCAACGTCGTGACCGTCAACAACACCGGCGCGGCGACCGAGATCCCGCTGACCGGCACCACGATCGGCACGCCGTACGCGGGCACCCAGTCGGGGTGGACCAGCGCGCCGAACGGCACGAGCACCTACACCGCGCTCGCGGCGTGGCCGGCGCTGCCGACCACCCCGGTCGTGGTAACCCCGCCGACCGGTCCGGCCCCCGGCGGGCCCCCGGCGACCGGCGGCAAGCCGGTCAACGTGACGCCCCCGCCGTCGGCGCCGGTGGCGCCGGCCCCGGCCAAGGCTCCGCTCTACTACGTGGCGGTCCAGGTGGCTCCGAAGACGGTGTCGATCAAGAACGGGAAGGCGATCGTCTCCCTGAAGTGCGAGGCGAAGAATGGCAAGCCGGCCAAGAACCACTTCTGCACCGGCAAGTTCACGCTGAAGCTGATGGGCAAGACGGTCAGCCACACCTTCCGGATCAAGGCGACCAAGGTCGCCCGGATCGCGGTCACGTTGCCCAAGCGGGTGATGGCGGCGGCGGCCACCGGGAAACATCGCACGCTGCACGGAGCGCTGGCGATCTCGACCAAGCAGCCCACCGGTGCAGCGAAGCTCACCGCCGGGACTCTGAACATCAAGACCTGACGTGAGCCGCGAGTCGGGATCGAGACGCGGAATGCCACGAATGTCTCGTCGCACACGGTTCGTGTGCTGCCTGGTGGCAACTGGGTTGGGCGGCTGGCTTTTGCCGGCCGCCGCCCAGGCCGCGCCGACGTTCACGACCCCGCCCTCGATCTCCGGGACCGCGCAGCAGGGAGCGACCCTGACCGTGACCCCGGCAAACTGGACGGACGCCACCGACCCCACCGTCACCGTCACCGATGCGTGGGAGGACTGCGTCGCCGGCGTGTGCACGGCCAACGGCGCCACCGGGTCCTCTTACACCCTCGGCCCGACGGACGTCGGAGACACGATCGAGGTCGTCGAGACCGCGTCGACCGCCACCGACGGAAACGCGCAGACCACGAGTGCAGCCACCGCGACCGTGATCGGGCTCGTGCCGGTGATCTCGGTCACCGGGCCTCCGACGATCACCGGGACCGCCCAGCAGGGACAGACGCTGACCGCCGGGGCGGGCACGTGGACCAACACCCCCGCCTCGTACACGTATCAGTGGGAGAGCTGCACCACCACCACCCCAACTACCTGCACGGCGATCGCGGGCGCCACCGTGACCACGGCCGCCACCACCTCCACCTACGTCGTCGCCGCCACCGACGTCGGCAAGACGATCGAGGTCCAGGTGACCGCCGGCAACCCGGGCGCCCCCGGAGCGCCGGCGACATCCGCGGCCACCGCCGCCGTGATCGCCCTCGCGCCGGTGATCTCGGTCGCTCCGACGATCACCGGGACCGCCCAGCAGGGACAGACGCTGACCGCCGGGGCGGGCACGTGGACCAACACCCCCGCCTCGTACACGTATCAGTGGGAGAGCTGCACCACCACCACCCCAGCTACCTGCACGGCGATCGCAGGCGCCACCGTGACCACGGCCGCCACCACCTTCACTTACGTGGTCGCCGCCGCCGACGTCGGCAAGACGATCGAAGTTCAGGTCACCGCGACCAACACCGGCGGCAACAGCGCGCCCGCCGCCTCCCTCCCGACCGCCGTGATCGTCCCCCCCGTCCCCACGCCGGGGTTCGCGCCGTCGATCTCCGGGCTCTTCCAGGAGGGAAGCGTGCTCACCGAGGCACACGGCAGCTGGACGAACAGCCCGACTTCCTATGCCTACCAATGGATGCTCTGTGACAGCGCCGGTCTCAACTGTGCCGCGATCAGCGGCGCGACCGCCCAGACCTATACGCCCGTGGCCGGCGATGTCGGCGGCACGCTCGTGGTCCTCGAAACCGCCGCCAACGCCGGCGGCAGCAGCGCGCCGTCGGAGTCGGCCCTCACGCCCGTGATCACCACGCCCGCGAAGGTCGTGCCGGTTCCCGTCAACAGCTCGCCGCCGGCGCTGTCGGGGTCGCTTCAGCAAGGACAGACGCTGGTCGAGTCGCACGGCACCTGGAGTGGGAATCCCGGCTCGTTCAGCTACCAGTGGGAACGGTGCAGCGCGGCGGGCTGCACGGGGATCCCCGGGGCCACCAATCAGACCTACACGCTGACCGGGACCGACGTCGGCCAGACGATCGCGGTCGTAGAAGCCGCGTCCAACGGCGGCGGTGCGGGCACGGCGGTAGCGTCGGCGCGGAGCTCGGTGGTCACCGCCACCAGCCTGGTCACGCTCTCGGTGGCGCCGAGCGCGCCCGTGACGAATCAGACGGTGACGTTGGCCGCCACCGTGACGTCGGGATCAGCCAACGCCGCCCCTGCGGGATCGTTGACCTTTCAGAACGCCGACGGCCCCATCAGCGGGTGCGCCAACCAGAGCTTCGCATCGAGCGCTCAGAGCATCACGGTCATCTGTCAGGCGGCCTTCGGCGCCGGCGGCGAGCAGCTGGCGGTCACGTATCACCCCGCGAGCGGATCGCTGGTGGGAGGCTCGACCAGCGCGGTTCACACGATCACGGTCGTTCAGGGCTCGACGTCGGTGTCGCTGGCGGTCACCAAGCAGGTCGCGCTGTTCAAGCGTGGTACCTACGTGGCCACGGTCGTTCCCCCGGTCGGCAACTCGGGACCCATCGAGCCCACCGGCCAGGTCCATTTCTTCGATCACGGCCGGCCGATTCCCGGCTGTCGGAACCTGACGTTGAAAGGACTCGCCGCCACCTGCGCGATCACGTACAAGTCGGCCGGCAGCCATCGCATCACCGCCCGATACGGCGGCGACGCCAATTTCGCCCCCTCGGCTTCGGCGGTTCGGATCGTCCGCGCCGGCAAGGGCGCGGGAGGTCCGGCGGTGCTCGGTTTCGTCAGCTCGACGGTGCGCTGGACGTTCTACTACACGCGCGCGTACACCAAGCTGCTGTACCTGCAGGTCTTCGGGATCAGCAACGCGAGCAAGCTGCGCCTCACCTGTCAGGGTAAGGGCTGCCCGTTCGTCAAGCTCGAGGCCTCGGCCGCCGGCAGCGCGGACTGTCCGGCCAAGGCCGGCAGCGTGTGCTCGACCGGCTCCTCGGTCAACCTGCTTCCCGCCTTCCGCAAACGCCACCTGGCCGCCGGAGCGCAGATCACGCTGTCGATCACGCGGCCGAATTGGATCGGCAAGTACTACTCGTTCACCATGCGCGCGGGTGCAGCGCCGTTGATCGCCCTTTCCTGTCTCTCCGTTCGATCGAGCCGCCCCGGTGTCGGCTGCTGAGCCCCGTTCGCCGATTTGGCGTGTACGCCGGCGCCATGCCACGTACACGGTCGGGCTGGCACTCGTGTGTCTCGCCTTCGCCACGGACATCGGCCAGGCCAAGGCGGCCGGCGCGCCCCCGGCACTTCCCGGACCGCCGCCCGGCGCCGCCACCGGCCTCCCGCTGCCGCCTGCGCCGGCCCAGGCCCCGTCGCCTGAGCCGTCCGGCGCGGCCGTGACCATCCCGCTTGCCCCGTCCGGACCAGGGCTGCTATCCGGGTCGGCGGGTCTGAGCGGCCGGCGGCTGGGTCTGCAAATCGCGTGCAGCGCCGGCGGTCGCGCCGCGCTGAGCCTGCCCGGAGTCGCGGTGGGCACAGTGGCCCAGGCGAAGTACAAGTGCGTCGGGGGGCGCGGCACCGTCTCGTTTTTGCTCGCCAAGCGAACCACCCAGCGGATCACGAGCAGCGGCAGTGTGCTGGCCAACGTCACGTTCAAACAGGGCGGCACAACCGAGCACCTGTCGGTCACGGTGGGGCCACGTCCCGCCACTCCCGGGTTCTGGACGAGCGCGTTCGGGCTTCAATGCGGCGCGCCGGGGGCGAGCCAGGCCGAGCTGACCGCTCCGAACTTCACCGTCACGCCCACGACCACGATCGACGTGAGGCCGTGGCTGGCCTGGTACACCGCGACGACCGGCTGGCAGTGGCTCGGCACCGAGGGACCGAACGCCAGTCGCTGGTACCGATGGACGGGCACGCCGGACGGGGTGGCCGAGTGGCAGACGCCGTCCGGCGGAATCAACCCGTGGACGTGGGGCCCGATTTCCGTCAGTCCGGGACAAGGCGCGTACGTGATCGCCGTGTTCGAGGCGGTCTATTGGTACAGCCACCCGGTCTACGTGTGGGCATACGCACACTCATACCCATCTTCCCCGTACTGTGCCTACAGCTAGACGGACACTCGAACGCGTGACGTCCAGCTTCGGGCGCCTCCTGAGCCTCGTCGGCGGCCTCGCGGTGGCGGTTGCGCTGGGAGCGATGCCGGCTGCGGCCTGGGGCAGTGCGGCCCCGGCTCTTCCCGGCCCCCCGCCCGCGGCGGAACAGGCCTTCCCGGCGGCTCCCTCGCCCGGAACCGTCCCGCCACCCGGTCCGGTGGGTCCAGCCGCTGCGCTGCCGACGAAGTTCGCGGGCGCCGGCATGAGGAGCGGGTTCGTGTCCGTGCGTGGGCGGCAGCTGACGGTCGCGATTGCGTGTACCCGGAACGGGCAGGTGAGCCTGACTGCGTCCGCACTCGGCTCCGGCGTGCTGGCCCGGGGCGGTTACGTGTGTCGACATGGACAGGCCTCGGCCGCGCTGTCGCTGAGACCGGGCGCCGCCCGCCGGCTATCGGCTGTGCAGTCGACGGTCGGACGCGTAGTCCTCGGAGCCGGCAACACCGAGCGGTTCTCGATCACGCTCGGAGCCAGGCCGTCGGCACCCAGCGACTGGAGCAACGGCGGGATGGAATGCAGCTTCCTGGGCGCGAACGAACCGTACCTGGTGGCTCCCAACTTCACCGTGACCCCGCCGGCGATCATCGACGTCAGGCCGTGGGTCGCCTGGTACACGCCCGCACACGGGTGGCGGTGGCTCGGCACCTCCGGCGTCAACAGCAGCAGCTGGTACCGCTGGTCGGCCACACCCACGGGAGTGGCCACATGGGCGACGCCGGCGGGCGCGCTCAATCCGTGGACCTGGGCTCCGATCGACGTGCGCCCCGGCCAGCAGACCTCCGCGATCGCGGTGTTCGAAGTGATCTACTGGTACGCCCACCCCCGGTACGTCTGGGCGTACGCTCCTGCGTATCTCGGTCCCACCGCGACCGGGACCTATTGCACGTTTCCCTAAAGGAAGCCGGCTTCGTGCCGATATAGGGTTTGGCATCTATTGACAGCCGAAGTACGATTTATGGAGTTTTAGAGAGACGATACGCGCAAAAGTCGGCTTTTTGACCACGTTAAATGGGAAAGAGTCGGCGAATGCACGACTTGGGGCAGCACGGCCAGAACCGCGAGGGCAAATCGGACGCCTTCCGGTGACGCACAACTGAGCCGGGCAAGATACGAAGGGGCAAAAGTATGGCGGTGATCGCGTCGCCATGAGCATCGCGGTAAACGCTTCGCCTGCCAGGATTTTGAGGACAGGCCTGAGGCTAGATCGGTTCGTGCGCTGGGCCGTCGCGGCGGGCGTTCTGGCGGCAATCGTGGTCGGCTTGGAGCTCATCAAGCCGATCTATGTGACGAGCCCGAGCGGTCGCGCCGCAATCGAGACCTTGATCGCGCTCTCGGCGATCGTGACCGCCCGGTTACTCGTGGCGAACTTCCACGACGCCGGCCGGTTGCCGGACTTGATGCTCCTATGCGCGCTTGCGGCCGTGTCGCTCACCGATTTCGTCTATTGCGCCGTCCCGGCCCTCGCAGCCGGCGCGAGGCCCGAGTCCGCCGGCGGCGCTCGGCTTTGCTGCATCCTGATCGTCTCGGCCGCGTTTGCCGCGGCCGCGTTCGCACCCAGCAAGGTGATTCGAAACCCACGCCCGCGGGCAATTGGTGGCGCGATCCTTGCCGGTGCGAGCCTCGTCATGCTTTCCCAGTTGATCGAGCGGGCCACCGGCTCGCACTGGAACGGGACCTTGCAGGATGTCGGCATCCAAGGCGCGATCCATCGTCCGGTCGCGCTCAGCGTCCAACTTGTGGCGGCGGCCGTGCTGGCCGTCTCGGCGCTGGCGTTCCTCCGCCGCAGTCGGAGGGGAGAAATCCGGTGCGGACTCCTCGCGGGTGCGGCGTTTCTGCTGGCCGCCGCCCGGCTGCAGTATCTCGCGCTGCCCGCGGTGGCCACGGATTGGATCACCCCGCGCGAGGGGCTGCGGATAGCCGCCTATGCGTTGCTGCTGGCGAGCGCGTACTGGGAGTACATGCTGCGACGGCGCGCTCGAGCGCATGCCGCGATCAGCTCGGAGCGTGAGCGGATCGCTCGTGATCTGCACGACGGGCTTGCACAGGACCTTGCCTGCATCGCCGTCCAAGGGCAGCGACTCGGCATCGAGCTGGAGCCCGAGCATCCCCTGATGATCGCTGCTCGCAGCGCGCTCGCCACGTCACGCGGCGTAATCGCGGACCTGTCGGCTTCGACCGCTCCCAGCACCGAAGCCGCCCTTCGCATCATCGGCGACGAGCTCCGGCACCGCTACGGTCTGGAGATCTCGGTCCGAATCGAGACGCCGGCGGCACTGCCGGGCGACAACGATCTCGATCCTGTGGAGCGTGAGCAGATCGTCCGTATCGCTCGCGAGGCGATCGTCAACGCGGCTTTGCACGGCGCCGCCCGCCACGTCGACGTGGTGTTGCTCCGGAACGGAAGAGATCTGCTCATGAGCATCACCGATGATGGATCCGGGATCGCCGATGCGAACGGGCACGGTATGGGCCTGCGGACGATGCGTGCTCGAGCCGCAGCCCTCGGCGGTCAGCTGACCACACGCCCTCGCGCCGGAGGCGGAACCGAATTGGAGCTGGTGGCGCCGAGTCGGTACAGGCGGGCGAACCCCGCTCCTCGTGCCGCGGACCGGCGAGTAGCAGCGAGCCGGACCGGCGGTAGCAGCGAGCGAATCGAGGCGGGGCAGGACGGGACCCGCCCTGAGCTGACGCAAGGTTTCGGCCGAGGGAGCCATCCGGTGGTTTGAAACCGGCAAGCCGTGGTATTAGGCGCCGCGCAGAGCCGTCATCGGGCGGCGCCCATTCTCAGGCGGAGGAAGGGGAACCATGAAGAGGTGTCTGGCGATGGCGATCGTCGCGCTGGGCGTTTTCGCCCCAGCGGCGGCGGCCTCGACGTACAGGCTGCCACCCACCGGGCAGGACCAGTGGTATTGGGAGATCAGCCCGCCGTCGACCGGCCTGGCAGGTCTACCGGCCGTCACCGGGGGGTATCCGTCGCCCGGATCGGCCAACATCTGGGACACGGACATGTTCGCCGACTCGGGCACCGACGGCGGCGTCCCGACCGGCCCCTCGCCGGTCGTCCAGGCGCTCCACGCGGCCGGGAAGTACAGCATCTGCTACATCGAGGCGGGCGCACAGCAGGCCGAGCCGGACAGCTCGAACTTCGCCCCCGCCGACTACACGAATGGTTCCAGCCCGCAGACCACCGAGATGCAGGGATGGCCGGGCGAGTACTGGTATGACATTCGCGGCTTCGCAACCTACGCGGCCGGCGATCCGTCGACGCTGACGGGCGCGGCGGTGAACATCGCGGCCGGACTGGCGCGGCGGATCGACGACTGTGCCATCGAGGGCCAAGACGCGGTCGAGCCCGATGACCTCGATGGATATGACAACCCGTCGCAGACCGGCGCGCCCGGCGGCGGTTGGGGTCTGACGCAGGCCGACAGCGCGGGGTTCGAGCGGTGGCTCGCCTACACCGCGCACACGGACGGGCTCGCCATCTTTCAGAAGAACGATCCCGCCGATGCGAGCGTCGACGAGCCGCTCTTTGACGGGATGATCATCGAGGAGTGCAACGTAGACAACGACCCCTGCGCGGGCAGTGGCGGTGACGCCACCCCCTACCTGGCCGCCGGCAAGCCCGTGCTCAACGCCGAATACACGCAAGACGGCGAGGCCACCGCGAAGTTCTGCCCGGGAGATACGGCAGCCGGCATCATCGGCGCGCTGTTCGACGTTGATCTGGGTGGGAAGACCTACGAGCCATGTGCGCCCGTCGGCCACGTCACAAGCGGCGGGATCGGTGTCGGAGGCGGCTCGTCCGGGCCGGCCGGCAGCGTCCCACCCGGCGGCAATGCTCCGGCCAACAAGAAGGGCCCCAACCAGACGCACAGGAGGCACAGGAGGGACAAGCGGCACAAACGGCACAAGCGGCACAACAAGGCCAACAACGTGGGGACCGCGACCGGCGGAGCCGTTGCCGGGCTTGTCCGCGTTTGGGGCGACAGAGCATCGGGCTAGGTAACGCCCTTGGCCTGCCAGGAGGTAACCTCGTACTCGTGAGGGGCAATGACCTCAAGGTCATCGTGGTCGACGACCATGAGTTGTTTCGGCGCGGGCTGATCGGTCTGCTCGAGGAGCGCGGGATCCAGGTCTTCGGCGAGGCGACGCTCGCCGCCGACGCGATCAGGCAGGCAACCGAGATGGGACCAGGGGTCGTGCTGATGGATCTGGGCCTTCCCGGTATGTCCGGGATCGAGGCGACACAGCGGTTGACCGCGGTGGCGCCGTTTGCCCGGGTTCTCGTGCTCACGGCCGCATCCGACGATCAGCACGTGATGGATGCGCTGCTGGCGGGAGCGTGCGGCTATTTGCTGAAGGATTCGTCGATCGAACAGATCATCGAGGGGATCCGGTCGGCCGACCGCGGGGAGTCGTCGATCTCGCCGTCGATTGCCAGCCGTCTCATACGCCGCCTGCGCGAGCCTGATGAGATCGAGCCCGTGACCGACGGGGCGGAGCTGACGCCCCGTGAACTCGAAGTCCTGGAGTTGGTCGCCCGCGGCCTCGACAATTCGGAGATCGCCCAGGCCTTGTTCCTGAGCCAGCACACGATCAAGAATCACGTCTCGAGCATCCTCATCAAGATGCAGGTCGAGAATCGGATTCAGGCGGCGGTCCGGGCCGTTCGCACCGGCCTGGCATGAGTGCCGAGCGCCGCCAAGACCGAATCCGATCGCTAGGGTCGACTCGTGCGAGCCCGAAGGATCGCGACTCACGCAACGGTAGCTCTGCTCTTAGTCATGGTCGCCCCGTTGCTGCTGTCCGCCCCCGCGGCACTCGCTCGCTGGAAGCCGCCGTCTCGGCTGTCGTGGTACTGGCAGCTGACTGGGACCGTGAACAACTCCTACCCGGCGGCGGTATACGACATCGACGGGTTCGACAACAGCCAGCGCGAGGTCGAGATGCTGCACTCGGCGAAGAAGCACGTGATCTGCTACATCGACGTCGGGACGTGGGAGAACTGGCGCCCGGATGCGAGCAAGTTCCCGAGCTCGGTGCTCGGACAGCCAAACGGGTGGCCGGGGGAACGCTGGCTGGACATCCGGCAGCTGTCCGTGCTCGAGCCGCTCATGACGGCTCGCTTCCAGATGTGCAAACAGAAAGGCTTTGATGCGATCGAGCCCGACAACATCGACGGCTATGAGAACGACACCGGGTTCGCTATCTCCGCCCAAGACCAGCTGAGCTACGACGCGTGGATCGCCAACGAGGCGCACTCCGTAGGCCTGGCCGTGTTCCAGAAAAACGATCCCGAGCAGGCCGCGCAACTTCAGCCGGATTTCGACGGGGCTCTCGACGAGCAATGCAACGAGTACTCCGAATGCTCCTCGTTCCAGCCATACCTGCGCGCCGGCAAACCGGTGCTGAACGCCGAGTACAACCTGCCGTCGAGCCAGTTCTGCCCCGCCGACAATCGCGCGGGGATCATGGGGGCGCTCTACAACGTCAACCTCGACGGCTCCACCTACGAGCCGTGTTGGAGCGGCTCGCCTGGGTTCGGCCCGTCCGGTCGCAGCCACGGTGTGGCCGGCTGGAGGGTCGCGATCGGCGCGGACACGTTGACGGATATCGGGGGGGCAACCGGGGTTCGGCTGACCTGCCCGCGCGGACAGTCCTCCTGCGACGGCACGGTCGAGATCGACGCCCCCGGTCCGGGCCGAGGAGGGACCGCCCTCGGGCGTGAGCACTTCCACCTTGCCGGTGGTCACGCAGCCACGGTCCGGCTCACGCTCTCAGGCACATCGCTTCGGAAGCTCGGGAGCGTCTCCTCGGCGCGCGTGACGATCAAGGTCGATGCGCGCAACCGAGCCGGGAAACGGGCCAAATCGCAGCGCACCACAACCCTGCGCCTGCCGACCTCCCATCACTCGCCAGCCTAGCGGCGCAGCCCCGGCTCGCCCGGAGTCAATCGCCAGTGGCCACCGGCCGCGCCGGGTCGGTGATCCAGTCGCTCCACGAGCCGACGTACAGAGCCGCCCGAATGCCGGCGAGCGCGAGCGCCAGCACCCCCTGCGACGCCGCCACGCCGGACCCGCAATAGGTCCCGACCGGAACACCGTCGCCCGCACCGGCTGCCCCGAACCGAACCCGTAGCGCGTCCGCGTCCAGGAATCGCCCGGTTTCGTCGACGACGTCCGTCGCCGGCACGTTCACGGCGCCGGGGATGTGGCCCGCGACCGCATCGATCGGCTCGCGCTCGCCGCGGAACCGCTCGGGCGCGCGCGCGTCGATCAGCACCCCAGCCCGCGTCACCGCGGCCGCCCCGGAGGCGTCGAGCAGCGGCATCCCGCCGGCGCGCGGGACGAAATCCCCAGCGTCGACCCTGGTGACATCTCGCTCGATGGCGTACCCGGCGGCCAGCCAGCCACTGAAACCCCCATCCAAAACACGCACATCCGGATGACCGAAGTACCGAAGCAGCCACCACGCCCGGGCCGCGGCAATCGAGTTGCCGGCGTCGTACGCCACCACGGGGCGGTCGGCTGACACGCCGGCAGCGCGCATCGCGTCTGCGAACACCCCGGCATCCGGGAGCGGGTGGCGGCCGCCGGTGCCCGGAGGAGCGGCGAGTGCCTGATCGAGATCGACGAACGCGGCACCAGGAATGTGGCCCTCCAGATACAGCTCGCGCCCCGGCGGGCCGCCGAGCTCCCAGCGGACGTCGAGCAGCACCGGCGGCTCGCCCGCGTGAAGTTCTTGGGCGGTGACGAGGCTCATCGCTTCCCGAGCGCATATTGGAGGATCGAGAGGTCGGTCAGCCACTCGACCGGCGCCTTGTCGTCGGTGTAGACCTGTCCGCCCTGAAGTGGTGGTCCCGTCTGTCCGGCGACCCGTTGGGCGATCGGCACGAGGCGCTGCGGAAGCGCGGGGCTGCTGGCGACCAGTTGCTCGGCCGACACCGGGCGCGTGCTCGCCACCACCAGCGAGTTCGCGTCGCTCTCCAGGTCGCGCGCGACCGCCGGGAAGACCGCGTGCAGCGTCGCCGTCACCACCTTCTCGAGTGCATCCGAACCGGGCAGGTGGCCGACGTTGACGACGAGAACGCCGCCGGGGTTCAGGTGCGAGCGGATCAGCGAGAAGAACTCGCGCGTGACCAGGTAGAACGGGATGTACGGCTGGCGGTAGGCGTCCAGGAAGATCGCGTCGTATTTCGCGTGGCTGCTCTCGAGCCACGGTCGCGCGTCCGCGGTGTAGAGGTGCAGATCCGGCCCGCCCAGGCCGAAGTAGCGCTTGCCGATCTTGGTCAGCTCGCCGTCGATCTCGACCGCGTCGACGCGCGTGCGCGGGAAGTAGTGCCCGTAGGCGCGCGCCACCGTGCCCGCCGCGTCGCCGAGGATCGCGATCCGCCGCGGGGCGCGCGACTCGGCCGCGAACGGCAGCACCAGGAAGTCGTCCCAGTACCCGCCGGCCAGGTACGTCCACGGGAGGTAGACGGAGTGGACCGCGACGCCCTCGTTGAGCTCGAGCCAGCGCTCGCCGTTCGGGAACTCGAGCACGCGCGCGTATTGGTACTGCGTCTCGGTCGAGAAGATCACCTTGGCGCCCGCGACGTCGGAGCCGACCGCCACCGGCGGCACCGCCATCAGCACGCCGATCGCCGCGGCGACGACCAGGAAGCGCCACGATCCGGCGCCGATCGCGGCCGCGATCGCGAGGATCAGCGCGAACACGAGGAACGTGCGGTGGGTCCCGATCAGCGGGATCAGCAGGAGCGCGGCCAGGAACGTGCCGACGAGCGAGCCGGCGGTCGAGATCGCGTACAGCCGCCCGGTCACGGTCCCGGTGTCCGCGACGCGTCCCACCGCGAGCCGGTTCGCGTACGGCGCGACCATCCCGAGCAGCAGCACGGGGACGGCGACCAGCACCAGCACAGCCGCCAGCGATCCGAGGAAGCCGCCGACCGACAGCGCGCCGAGCGCCTTGACCGCCTCGCGCAGGAACGGATCGGACACGAACGGCACGATCGCCAGCAGAACCGACGCGCCGAGCACGATCACGCACAGGCCGCGCATGTCCGCATGGCGGTCGGCGAGGCGGCCGCCGACCGCGTAGCCGATCGACAGCGCCACGAGGACGGTCGCGATCGTGTTCGCCCAGATGATCGTCGAGGCTCCGAAGTACGGCGCCAGCAACCGGGCGGCGGCGATCTCCGCCCCGAGGCTGGCGCCGCCGACGCAGAACGCGACCGCGCGCAGGCGCCAGAACGGGACGGGCGGGGGCGTCCGCGCCTGGCTGTGACGTCGCCCGCGCCCCACCGCATGGCGGCTCTTGGTCGTCGCGCTCACGTCGAAGCTAAAGCGTAGTGGTCGCCGTACGTCGGTCAGGATCCGACCAAAGCAGGGTTCAGCTTCGCCCCGCGCCGCGTAGGCGCGCGGCTCAGGCCGCGACCGCCACCTCGGCGAACCGCTCCAGCGTCGCCTGCCACGCTCCGGGCGAGTCGAACATGTCGCGCATCTTCTCCGTCTCGTCGCCGTAGGCGTCGAGGCCGCGGTGCTCGAGCCGAACGCGGGTGCGGTCAGGACGCTCGGCCTCGAACGTGATCTCCACCTCGGTCCAGAGGTCCGCGTCGTAGGCCCATTCGCCGGAGATCTGCCAGGCGAGCACGAGCCGCGACGGCGGGTCCCAGACCACGACCTTCCCCCAATCGCACTCGCTGCCGTCGACCCCGCGCTCGTACCAGCGTCCTCCCTCGCGCGGTTCGAGCACGGCCTCGTCGAGCTCCGCGTTGCCGATGTGGTGGTCCCGCGGCCACCAGCGGTTGATGTCGGCGGTGAAAACCGAGAACGCCTTGTCCGGTGGCACCGCGACCGTAATCGCCGTGTGGACGGCTGTGCCTGTGCTCATTTCCTCTCCTTGTCTGATGATGGGTGCTCGGGGGCGCTCTCGGCGACGGCCTGAAAGCTCGCCAGCGCCTGGCCCCAGAACGCGTCGAAGTACTCGCGCAACGCCGCCACCGCGGCCGGATCGACCTGGTAGACGCGGCGCGTCCCGGATGGTCGGTCGAACACGAGGCCGGCGTCCTTGAGCACCTTCAGGTGCTGCGAGACGGCGGGTCGGCTGATCGGAAGGTCCTGCGCGAGCCGGCCCACCGCGAGCGGGCCGTCGGTCAGCCGCTCGAAGATCTCTCGCCGCGTCGGATCGCCGAGAGCCTGGAGCGCCTGCTGGTATTGGTAAGCGTGCACTGACGGTAAGTCTAGACTTACGCATCGGCCGCTGTCAAGGGATCCGTTAGCGCGGCTCGACCCGACCACCCGTAAGCAACGCGACCGTAGTCAAAAGCGCCACCGGCTGGTACACACCAGCGACCGTGCTGCTCTACGACTCGGGGGTCTCAGGCAACTGCTACAAGGTGCGCCAGCTGTTCGCGCACCTGGGAATCGAGTACGAGCGGCGCGAGGTCGACGTGATCGACCGCTCCGGCCGCCTCGAACTGCTCGGCGAGCTCAACCCGGCGCTCCGCGTCCCGACGCTCGTGTTCGACGACGGCCGCTCGATGGGCGAGTCGGACGCGATCATGTTCTACTTCGCAGAGGGCACGCAGTACCTGCCCGACGACCGGTGGGAGCGCGCCCAGGTTCTCCAGTGGCTGTTCTTCGAGCAGTACAGCCACGAGCCCAACATCGCGGTGGCCCGGTTCTGGGTGATCGCGGGAATCACGCCCTCGGACGCCGATGCCGAGGCCAAGCGGCGCGGGGGCACGGCGGCGCTGAAAGCGATGGAGGGCCACCTCTCCGACCGCGAGTTCCTCGTCGGCGAGCGCTACACGATCGCGGACATCGCGCTGTACGCCTACACCCACGTGGCCCCCGAGGCCGGATTCGAGCTCGAGCCCTATCCGGCGATCACCGCGTGGCTCGAGCGCGTCGCCGCTCAGCCCGGCCACATCCTGATCACCGACTGACCGCGTTGCCCCTGACCGTAGACCCTCACGCGACGTGAGCGTCAAGGGCCGTGTCAGCGCTTCCCGCGAACCATCCGCTTCGGGAACGGCACCGGCGAGAACTTCTGCACCACGAGGCCGGCGAACAGCTTCGGATCCGCCTTGGCGATCAGCCCCGCGAGCTCGAGGCGCTCGCCGGGCGTGAGCCTGCCCCGGCGCCCGCCGGCAACGCGGACGAGCGTGATCACGCGCCGGCGCTCGTGCGGATCGAGCCGGTGCCAGTGCCGGCGCGCGAGCATCACGACCTGCGCCGCGGCCAGCAACCGCGCCATCGGAACCGCTCGTGCGGCCTTCAGAGGATTGGGTGCCACGTGACCGAGTGTAGGAGGCGTGCCCTTTACTCTCCAGGCGTGCCCCTGACCGCGATCGAGCGTCCCGCCGCCGGCGACCCGCAGGGCCTGCTCGTCCTCCACCACGGCCGCGGCAGCGACGAGCACGATCTGATGGGGCTGGCCGGCGTTCTCGACCCCGAGCGGCGCCTCCACGTCGTGACGCCGCGGGCGCCGCTGCGCCTCCCCGAGTCGCCCGGCTACCACTGGTACCTGGTGCCACGCGTCGGCTATCCCGACCCGGACAGCGCCCGCGCGGCGTACGCCGAGCTCGCGTCGTTCCACGACGGGCTGTGGGAGCGGACGGGCATCGGTCCCGATCGGACCGTGCTCGGCGGCTTCTCGATGGGAACCGTGATGAGCTACGCGCTCGGCCTTGGCGGCGACCGGCCGGCGCCGGCCGGGATCCTCGCGCTGTCGGGGTTCATCCCGACCGTCGACGGTTGGGAGCCATCGCTCGACGACCGGACCGACACAGATGTCCTGATCGCGCACGGCCGCCTCGATCCCGTTATCCCGGTCACGTTCGCGCGCGCGGCGCACGAGCTGCTCGACCAGGCGGGGTTCACGGTCGACTACCGCGAGTCGGACGCGGCCCACAACGTCGACCCGCGCGACATCCCCCGAATCACGGCCTGGCTCGACCGCGTGTCGGTATCAAACTGAGTCGGGACGGCCGCTGGCTCCGCGGGGCGGATAAGGCCACACTCGACGACCGTCGGCGGCCGGGACCCGCAGGCCCCGGCCGCCGCCGTGAACGAGCGTCCGATCGGGTGCTACTTCCGGCGGTGGCGATGCCCGGGAGCGGGCTCGCCCGTCACGGGGTTGAGGATCAACTTCGGAGCCGGGGGCTGGTGGAAGTCGAACATCCCGGCCAGATCGAACGGCCGGCCCTCCGAGCGGTCCAGCTTGGACAGGACCTGATCGGCCGACCCGGGGATCCCCGGCAGGTGCCAGTTGTACTCGATGAAGTTGATGACCGAGGCCTGGTCTGTCAGGTCGCTGTCGACATTGTTCACGCGCGCGTACGGCGAGATCACGAGCATCGGGAGCCGCGGGCCGAAGCCGCAGCGACCCTGCTCACCGGCGAGCGGCGCCTTCGTCTGCGGGCTCGGCCCGCACCGGCCCGACGTCGGCAGGGTGAACGCGGTGTTGGTCAGGTTGTCGGCCGGCGACAGCGACGGGTTGGTGACCCCGCTGTACACGTGGTCGTACCAGCCGTCCGAGTCGTCCCAGTTGACTATCACGACCGTGCTCTGCCAGTCGGACGTGCGCATCAGCGAGTCGATCTCCCTGGTCACAAACGCCTGCTCATCCGCCGGATCCGAGTAGCCGGGGTGGCCGTCCTCGTAGCCCGGGGCCTTCAGGAAGCTGACCGCCGGCAACGCCGACGCCGGCAGCTTGCCGCGGCCGATCGCCGCCACGAGCTGGTCGAAGTCGCTCGTGTCGTACTGATGGTTCGGGGTGTTGAACTGCGGGACCCCGTTTACGTATGCCTGGGTGTCCCGACCGACCTCCTTGAGCCCCGCGGGCGTGTCCTGGCCGGCGCCGTTCGCCGGCACGGTCAGGTGATGTGGGTTGGCCGTCGAGGCGTAGTACTGGAACGGCTCGTGGTGCGGGATGTAGTCGTCCTTGTAGCCCCACTGCCCGGTTCCGCCGAGCGCCGCGCCGACCGGATGGACCGTGTCGCACAGCGCCTGGTTGGAGGCGTTCGGCGGCACGTTCTTGCCGGTGAAGCTCCCGGAGAACTCGTCCGGGGTGAACTGCGACGTCGCCTGTCCGCTGTGGCCGGTCGCGGCCGACGCGGTGGCGAACGTGGTCGTCGGATCGAACCCGCCCTCGAACCAGCCCCACGACAGCCGTGCCTTGTTCAGAACGTCGCCGATGTTCGTGCCGTTGAACGCGACGGCGTCGCGCGTCGAGCAGTCGTCCCAGTAGGGCTGCGCGTCGCTGGTCAGCGAGAAGCCGCCCTGGCCGTCGGGCGTGAGGTCGCCATCCGGAGAGGTCGAGGTCGAGACGGTGACGGGGTTGGCGGGCCCTCCCGACTCGTGCGATGCGTCCACGCTCCCGGTGTCACCCGACGCGACGTTGATCGCGCCGGGCGCCGAGGGCCCGAACGTCACGCCGAAGGAGTCGTCCTCGAGCGAGTAGTGCTGGGCGTAGTTCCACATCGCCGTGACGGTGTTCCCGTCGAAGTAGTCCATGACCTGGGAGGCCAGGCACGGGGTGCCGAACGGGCTCTTGGTGCCGGCGTCGACGCCGGTGCTCTGGACGAAGTGGTCCATCTTGCCGCCGTCGAACGCCTGCTGCTCGTCGCTGTAGTTGTGGTCCTCGTCACAGGTGAGCTGACCACCGGCGCTGCCGCTCAGCCCCGTCGGGCTCGAGTCCAGGCGCTGGGGCTGGGCTTCGTTGGGATTGTTCGTCAGCAGGTTGGTGCTGTGGCGAAGCCGCCGCGGCAGCGAACGGCTCCTCGCCGGCCGAAGACCGTCGACCGCCGGCGTGCCCTTGGCCGCGTGGAAGCGCCGGCCGTCGGTGTTGGCGGCCTTGGGATAGGTGCCGAAGTAGTGGTCGAACGACTCGTTCTCCTGGAAGATCACGACGACGTGCTTGATCGGCGTCGCCGTGGCGGAGCCGTGGTTGCTCTTGGAGCCGTGGCCTTTGCCCCGATCGTGCGATCCGGCGGTCGACGCCTGCGCCACCGCGACACTGGCCCCTGCCAGTGCGAGTGCCGCCACCAACAGCAAGAGCACGCGCTTGTGCGCCATGAAGGTCTCCTCTCCCCAATGCTTCGGCCGATACCGACCCGTGAAACGATTTGTTAACCAGTTGTAACCGACTTCGGCGTCCGGCGCGTTCAGGTCACTAGCTCGCGGGGCGGCCGGTAGACCGACCGGCCAGGAGTTGTCGACTTGTGACCGACTTGTTGTTGAGTTGTAACCGGCCCCGGATTACGTCCGCGTGATCAGCACGGTCCCGGCGATTGCGAGCGCCACGCCGATCAGCCGGCCCGGGCTGATCCCGACGTGGTGCAGCCCGAACCAGCCGAGCCGGTCGGCCACGATCGAGACGATGAGCTGCGCGCACACGAGCAACGCCACGACGGCGGCGGCGCCGAGCGTGCGCACCGCGATCAGGCCGGCCGTGACCACGGCGGCGCCCCCGAGGCCGCCGATGAGCTGCTCGGGACGAATCGAGCTGAGGCCCGACAGCCGGCCCGGATGACCGGCGACCAGGAGCAACACCGTGACCAGGACGAATGCGACCGCGACGCTCACGAACGCGGCGCCGAAATCGCTGACGTGATCGGACAGCGCCGAGTTTGCGGGGGCCTGAAGACCGACGATGACCCCAGCTCCAACTGTGATTGCGATCGCGGCGGCGCGGCTCATGATCGGTCGGTTCCCCGTGCACCGCCGGGTTCCTCCCCGGGCCTCTATGCTCGCCGCCGTGACGCTCGCCGCTGAGCTCGAACTGCCGAGCTTCGACCACACCGCCGCCGATCTCCGCGGCTCGAGCTCACCGCATAGCCACAGAAAGGAGCAGTCGAGTTGCCCTACGAGACCGTCACCTGGGAGCAGTCGGGCGCCGTTGGGCGGCTGACCCTGAACCGTCCCGATTCGCTGAACGCGTGGACGCCCGAGTTCGGGCACGAGCTCCGCCAGGTGCTCGAGGTCGACGCCGCGTCGGAGTCGGTGCGGGCCGTCCTGATCACCGGCGCGGGCCGGGGGTTCTCCTCGGGGGCCGACCTGAAGTCGGGGTTCGAGCCCGCCGACGACGGTCTGCCCAATCTCCGCAAGGAGCTGAACGAGATCTACCACCCGGTGATCACCGACGTGCGGCGGATCGAGAAGCCGGTGATCGCCGCGGTCAACGGCCCCGCGGTCGGGATCGGCTGTTCGCTGGCGCTCGCGTGCGACCTGATCATGGCGGCCGAGTCGGCCTTCTTCGGGCTGGCGTTCGTCAACATCGGCCTGATGCCCGACGGCGGCTCGACCGCATTCGTGCCGCCGGCGGTCGGACGGGCGCGCGCGTTCCAGATGGCGCTGCTGGGCGAGCGGATCCCCGCGCCCCAGGCGCTCGAATGGGGCCTGGTCAACTGGGTCCATCCCGACGACCAGCTGATGGCGGAGGCGAACGCGCTCGTCGAGCGGATGGCAGCCGGCCCGACTCGCTCGTACGCGAGCTCCAAGCGCGCGCTCAACCAGTTCATCTACGGCGACCTTGACGCCCAGCTCGGGCTCGAGGCCGAGCTCCAGCACGCGCTCGGGCGCACCAAGGACTTCGCCGAAGGGACGACGGCGTTCGTCGAGAAGCGCGCGCCGGCCTTCACGGGCGGCTAGGCGGATGGCGAACTGGGAGACGATCTCCTCGCTGGCGACCGGCGCGGGAACGCTCGTGCTGGCGGTGGCGACGTTCGCCGCGGTCCGTTCATCCAACCGCTCGGCGCGGATCGCCGAGGTCGCGCTCCAGGAGCAGCGCCGGCCGCTGCTCGCCGGATCGCGGCTCAACATCGACCCCGAGCAGAAGATCATGTTCGTCGACGAGCACTGGGTCCGGGTCGGCGGCGGCTACGCGGTGGCCGAGAATGTGGGCGGGGCGATCTACCTGGTGGTGAGCCTGCGCAACTTCGGCGCGGGGATCGGCGTGTGTCAGGGTTGGGGTGTGCGCGCGGGGCTCCAGCGCCGTATGGTCGAGCACATTCCCGAGGACGAGCTCCGGGCCCAGACGCGCGACCTGTACATCCCGCCCGGCGACGTCGGCGTGTGGCAGGGCGCGATTCGCGAGCGGAGCGATCCCGAGCACGAGGAGATCGCGCGCGCGATCTCCCAGCACGAGCCGATCACGCTCGAGCTCCTGTACTCGGACCAGGTCGGCGCCCAGCGCACGATCACCCGCTTCACGTTGGTGCCGATTCGCCGCGACGACGCCGACGAGACGAACCGGCTGATCAGCACCGCCCGGCACTGGTATCTCGACCGCGCAGGGCCGCGCTGACCCGATCGAGCACCGCGGCCGCCTCAGCCGCCATCTCGCGCACGATCTCGCCCGCCGGCCGCGCCTGCACGAGCTCGTGGGCCTGGCCCGCCCATAGGTTGAAGCCGTCGGGGTCGCCCCGGCGCCGGGCGGCGGCGCGGAGCGGGCTCGTGACGTGGTGGATCTCCGGGTAGGCAGCCGGCGCGGCGCCCGAGTGCTCGGCCATGAACCGGTTGACGATCCCGCGGGCCGGACGGCCCGTGAACGCCCGCGTCACCCGCGTCGGCCGGCGCTCGGAGAGCAACGCGCGCTGAGCGTCCGCGGTCCCCGCCTCGGGCGCGAGCATCAGCGCGGTGCCGACCTGCGGCCGCGGTCGCGCCCGCGCACAGCGCGGCGGCCAGCGCGGCGCCGTCGGCGATCCCGCCGGTGGCGACCATCGGCAGCGGCGTCGCGGCGGCAACCACCCTCAGCAGCGCTAGCAACCCGATCCCACCCTCGTCCGAGCCGTCGGCGATGAACCCACCGCGATGGCCGCCAGCCTCGGTTCCCTGCACGATCAGCCCATTCGCGCCGGCGCCGGCCGCCGCCAGCGCCTCCTCGACGTTCGTGACCGTCACCCACACGGCGACGTCGACTGCCGTGCAGTCGATCCACGACCGACGCGTCCGGGCACCCGAACGTGAACGACGCCACCGCGGGGCGCTCGTCGGACACCACGTCGAGCTTGGCCTCCCAGTCGTCGTCATCGAACCGTGGCTCGCCGAGTTCGGCGCCCTGACGCTCGGCCTCGGCTCTCAGGCGCTGGACGTACTCGCGCAGGCCGTCGGGGTCGGCGGGCTCCGGCGCCGGCACGAACGCGTTGACCCCGAACGGCGCGGACGTCCCCGCCCGCACGGCCCGGATCTCGTCTCTCACCGCGTCGGCGCGCTTGTATCCCGCGGCCACGAAACCGAGCCCCCCGGCCTCGCACACCGCGATCGCAAGCGCGGGCGTCGACGGCCCGCCGGCCATCGGCGCCTGGACGATCGGCAGCGGGAGTGTGCTCAGGTCGAACGTGATCTCGAGTCTACGGGGGCTCGATGTTGGGCCGCCTGCGGCGGCATCCCTGGGGCCTGTTCCGCCGGGCGTCCGTGCCCGGCGGGGGCCGAGGTTCGCGCCCGCACCGCGACCGCCCGGCACGGAAGCCGGGCGGAACGGCGGTCGCGGCGACGGCCCGCTCAGCATCCGTGCCTCGCAGACGGGCCTGCCGCGCCACATCCGACGGACGCCGAGCGAAGCGAGGCCCACACACACGGTGGCGGCTAACCCGAAACTCACCGCCGGCAATACCGCGATTTCCCGATTCGCCGCCACCACGGCGGGAAATCGGGAAGTCGACCGGTGCGGCTCGGCGAGTTACAGGTTGACCGCCACCGCCTCGGCGCCGAAGACGATCGGCTCGGGGGCCGTGGCGGCCTGCCACACGGCGTCGTCGCCGAGCGGGTGGCGGATCGCGTCGCCGGCGAAGACGAGCTCGAGCAGCGCGGCCTCCGCTGCGGCGCGGTCGGGAGCTTCGTTGTTCCCCGCGAGCAGGGCCGCGACCTCCTGCGTGGTCAGTCCGTCGGTGAAGCGCTCGAGCAGCGGAGCCGGCGTCTCGGGCGGCGGCTCGCGGTGGAGCTTCGGATCGAGATTCGCGACCAGGATGTCGTACGCCTCGACCGGCTGGAAGCCGCCGGCGACGAGCTTGCACCCGTTCGTCTCGAACACGATCGACGGGGCGGTGAACCGGACCGGTCCATCGGTCGTCGCCGTCTTGCCCTGCAGCTCGGCCGCCGACCCTTCCGCCTTGCGGGTCTCGTCCTTGTCGGCTCGGTAGGCCTCGACGACCTCGGGTGAATCGATCAGCGCGACCAGCTGGTCGGCGTCGATCCCCGGTATGCCCCGGAGCGCATCGGCCAGGTTCGCGTCGTCGTCGAGGATCAGCGGCGTGTTGAAGTTCGCGAGCTGAATCGCCCGGAACACGCGCCACTCGCTCCCGGGGTGCGTCATGCGCGCGGCCACGACCGCCCGGCAGGCCCGTGAGGTTGCGCTCAGCCGGGCCTTCGGCGCGGGCGAGAACGGCATCCCGTAACGGGTCCTGAACCGAGCCTGCCCGAGCGCTCCCCGGATCGGCGAGTACCCGCGTCTCTCGTACTGCGCGGCCTCCTCGGTCAGCCCGACCAGCACCAGACGCCAATCCAGCTGCTCGCCGTACCGCCACTCAATCACGCGGAGTGCGGGGCTCTCGGAATATGCCCAAGGGCAGGCCGGATCGCTGTACAGAGTGGCCGAAATCATGGGGTGGACGCCTCCGGAGGTAAGTTGATTGACGCCTCAAGGATGTTAGCGGGGCCGGAAAGGATCACCCAGCGTCGCCACCCAGCAACTGCTCCAGGCGATCCAGCAGCGGCACCTGCCCGATGTTGATCTTCTCGCGGGCGGCGTCGAGCCCGAACCACTCAGCCCGGTCGACCTCGGGTGTCTCGATGATCCGGCCCGACCGGGGCGGCCACTCGAAGCCGAACGTGTTGCTGACCACCGTGCTCACGTCCAGATCGCCGGCGAGCGCCCAGCCGTGCACGCGCTTGCCGCTTCGCTGGCGGATCTCGCCGAGATCATCGGCGTCGCCTGGCGGCGGCGCGCTCCCGAGCTCCTCCTCGAACTCCCGCCGCGCGGCAGCCAGCGGATCCTCGCCGTCGGCGTACTCGCCCTTGGGGATCGACCAGGCGCCGGCGTCCCGCTTGGCCCAGGCGGGCCCGCCGGGATGGACGAGCAGCACCTCGAGCCCGTCGCCGCGCCCGCGGTGCAGGAGAATCCCGGCGCTTCGGCGCGAGCGGCGGGCGGCCACCGCCACTCAGCTCGCGTCGCGCTGCGTCAGCGCCAGGCCGAACCCGAGCGCGAACCCCTCACGCAGGATCCGGCGCGAGCGGCTTCGGGCGACGCGAGCGACCGTACGCTCCGGCGCGCACAGCGCCGCGCAGCCGGCGCTGCTTACGGTCGCGGATGTTCCGCACGCCCAGGAACACGAGGTACGCCGCGCCAAGCAGCTTCAGCGTCGTGAACACCGCGTCCGAGCGCGCCACCAGCGAGCCCACTCCGATCGACACCAGCACCAGCTGCAGCGCAAACCCGCTCGCGTTGCCGGCGACCGTCGCGAGCGCCGCCCGCCGCCCGAGCGAGACCCCACGGCTGATCACGAACAGCACGCTCGGACCGGGGATCAGGATCAGGACGTAGACCGTCACCAGGAACTCGGGCAGGTGAGCCGTCGGCAGCATGACCGAGGCTCATCCTAATCGGGGCGCGTACTTCCACCACCGTCACCGGGCGGCGGGTCACGTCAAGCAGCCAGCGCCTCATGCTCACCCTCCTCGATCTTCGGTAGACGGACGACGTCGGTGTCAGCGGGTTCGCGCAGCAGGAACGCGGCGATCGCCGCGCCGGCCAACGCGAACGCCATACCGACGTGGTAGGCGAGCCCGAAGCCGTTGGTGACCGCGATCGGCGTCGGAGCCGAACCGACCGTCGAGCTCGTCTGGGCGGCCGCGATCGTCGACAGCACGGCCAGCCCGAGCGCCCCACCGACGAGCCGTGAGGTGTTGAGCAGGCCCGACGCGACGCCGCTCTGCGAGCGCTCGACGCCCTGCATCGCGACGATCGTCGACGGGACGAGCGTGAAGCCCATCCCGAGCGCCGACAGCAGCGCGCCGAGCAGGATCGTGTTGAGGTAGGTCCCGCCCGGGGCCACCCCGCTCAGCAGCAGGAGCCCGACCGCCGCGGTCAGCATCCCGGTGGCGATCACCCGGCTCGGGCCGAAGCGCGCCACCACCCGTGGCGCGAGCGTCGAGGCAGCGAAGATCGACAGCGTCATCGGCAGGAAGCCGAGTCCGGCCTCGATCGCGCTGTAGTGGAGGACCTGCTGCATGTACAGCGTCAGGAAGAACCAGCCGGGAAACTGCGAGGCATACAACAGCAGCACCACCGCGTTCGCGGCCCGCAGGTGGCCGACGCGGAAGATCGAGAGCGGCACGAGCGGCTCGCGCGCGAACCGGGCCTCGACCAGCAGGAACGCCCCGAGCAGCACGACGCCGCCGATGAGCGGCGCGATCACACCGGGCGCGCCCCAGCCGAGCGTGTCCGTGCGGACGATCCCGTAGGTCAGGCTGACCAGGCTCGCGGTGACGAGCACGGCCCCGATCAAGTCGAAGTGCCGGGTTCCCTCGGCGCGCGCCGTCGCCGGGATCAGCCGCGCGCCGAGCGCGACCGCGATGACGCCGAGCGGTACGTTCACGGCGAAGATCGCCTGCCAGCCGAACGCCTGGGTCAGGACGCCGCCGAGCAGCGCGCCCGAGGAGGCGCCGAGGCCGCCGACGGCGCCCCACGCGGCCAGGCCGCGGTTGCGTTCGCGGCCTTCGGCGAACGAGGCCGTGATGATCGACAGCGTGGCCGGCGACAGCACGGCTCCGCTCAGACCCTGGATCGCGCGCGCGGCGATCAGCAGATCGCGCGAGTCGGCGAGCGCGCACCCGAGCGAGGACAGCGCGAACATCGCGGTGCCGGCGAGGAACACGCGCCGGCGACCGAGCAGGTCGGCCGAGCGCCCGCCGAGCAGCAGGAAGCCGGCGAACGTCAGCGTGTAGGCATTGACCACCCACTGCAGGCCGGTGGTCGAGAAATGCAGTCCGGAGCGCATCGACGGCAGCGCGACGTTGACGATCGCGACGTCGAGGATGACCATGAACTGGGCGAGGCAGACGACGAATAGGAGCGCGTTCTTGGAACGGACGGATTCAGTTTTGAGGGGGGCGATCGGGTTCACGAGTGGTATGGTGCGACAATGCTTATCCAGGTACAAGAGAGGGGTTTATCCTGGTAGTGGACGTGACACCCAACGAATCGGATAACGGCGACGGAGCCGCCCGCGTGAGAACCAACAGCGGGCACACGGCGGCCAACGGCGAGCGCCGGCGCGAGGAGCTGGCCGACTTCCTGCGCACCAAGCGCTCGAGCCTCCAGCCCGAGGACGTCGGGCTCCCCGACGGCAGCCGGCGACGGACGCCGGGCCTCCGGCGGGAGGAGGTCGCGCTCCTGGCCGGGGTCGGGACCACGTGGTACACGTGGCTCGAGCAGGGACGAGACGTTCGCGCCTCGCTCGACGTGCTCGAGGCGGTGGCGCGCGCGCTGCGGCTGAACCCGGCCGAGCGCTCACACCTGATTCTGCTCGGCCGCGGCGAGCACGCGAAGCCGTGCAAGGCGCCCGCCGAGGAGGTCTCGCCCACGACCCGCCGGCTGGTCGAGAACCTCGGCCCGGGGCCCTGCTACCTGCTCGGTCGCCGCTGGGACTACCTGGCCTGGAACCGGTCGTTCGAGCTCGTGTTCGAATGGGAGCCGGGCGTCGAGCCGCTGTCCCGCAACCACGTGTGGCTGTGGTTCATGGACCCGACGTGGCGGACGCTGTACTCGGGCGATTGGGCGGCCAGCGCGCGCCTCGTCGTGGCGAAGTTCCGCGCGGACAGCGCGAGGAACATCGGCGACCCCGCGTTCGAGGAGCTGGTGTCCGCGCTGGACTCGGCCAGCCCCGAGTTCCGCAAGCTGTGGAAGCGCCACGAGGTGGCCGGCAGCGGCGACGGGCGCAAGGAGCTCACGCATGCCAGGCGGGCGAGCTCGTCTTCGACCACGCCGTCTTCCAGTACGGAGAGGCGGGCGAGCAGCGCCTGGTCGTGTACTCGCCGTCGTGCGAAAAGGACACTGGCGCCAAGGTGGCGCGGCTGCTCGGGGAGGCCGCAACGGTCGCGACGGGCGTCAGCCAGCCCCCGCGAGCGCTCCCGAGAGCCCGGCGTGTTACCCCCGCGTGACCGGTGTCACGTTAACGTCAGCGCGGTCTTCGACACCTCTTAGCTTGGCTTGACGTGGCTCTGCCGCGGGCTTGATCTGATGTTCCCATGACGACGCAAGCGCCCCTTCACCACACAGAGCAATCGGTCGGACCGCGCCGAGACGAAGCCGCCCTGCTCCCGCGCGAGCAGGAGACCGCGCCGCTCGAGGCCGGCGCCACCGCGCCGATCCTGAACTCGCTTGCGCTGCTCGACCACCGTACCCGCAGCCACGCGGTCAGCCGGCGGCTGGCTCCGTTCGGGCACTACCTGGCCTTCGCCGACAACGGCACGGATTGGCTCGTCCCGCTCAACGAGAAGGTCGTCCACATCGGCCGCGGCCTCACCTCCGACGTGCGGATCGAGGAGCAGCGCGTGTCGCGCAGCCACGCGATCCTCGTGCGCAACGGACACCACACGCGACTGCTCGACAACCGCAGCGCAAACGGCACCTACGTCAACGGCCGCCAGATCATCGCCACCAACATCGCGGACGGCGACGTCATCCGCATCGGGCCGGTGGTGATGACGTACGTTCAGGTCGCCTGATCGGACCCGCGTTCAGGTTCAGGTCGTTTGAGCCCGCACCGCGCGCCGCGGCCCCTCGACGAGGGGGTGCGCGGCGCGGTGCGAGGCGCGCCGTGATCAGTGCGTTTGCGGCGCGGTCCGAGATGAGGGCCGTCGAGTCGCCTCGCCGGCGCGGGACGGCGCCGCTCCGCGCGGCCGACGTAACCGCGGTCAGTGGCTTGGCGATGACCTCGAGGCCGCGACGCTCGGCCTTGACCCCGAACGCGATCTCCACCACGCCACCGATGATCATCAGGACCGCGCCGATCGCGAGCGCCACGAACACATCGGAGGCGTTGCCCGTCGGCACCAGACGGCCGAACAGCTGCGGGCCGATGATCCCGCCCAGACCGGTCCCGATCGCGTAGAACACCGCGATTGCGAGCGCGCGCGTCTCCATCGGGAAGATCTCGCTGACCGTCAGGTAGGCAGCGCTCACGCCGGCCGAGGCGAAGAAGAACACCACCGACCACGAGATGGTCAGCGTCGTCGCGTTCAGCTCGCCCTGCTTGAACAGGTAACCGGTGATCAGCAGCAGGACGCCCGACAGGATGTATGTGCCCGCGATCATCGGCTTGCGCCCGACCGTGTCGAACAGCGGTCCCAGGACGATCGGCCCGACCAGGTTCCCGGCCGCGAAGGCGACCAGGTAATAGGGGGCATCTGCCGTCGCGACGTGGAAGAACGTGCTCAGCAGCGTCGCGTAGCCGAACAGAATCGAGTTGTAGAGGAACGCCTGCCCGACGAACAACGCCACCCCGAGCACGAACCGCTTCGGGTAGTTGCGCACGATCGCGCTGGTGATCTCCCACAGGCCGATTGACCTGCGCTGCCTGATCGTGATCGTCTCATCGGGCTCCTCGAGCTCCGCGCCCGTCGACTCGACCACCTGGCGCTCGATGTCGCGGGTGACCTCCTCGGCCTCGTCCTCGCGCCCGTGGATGAACAGCCACCGCGGGCTCTCCGGCACGTGGCGACGGACGATCAAGATGGCCAGTCCGAGGATGAAGCCGAGCCCGAAGCACACGCGCCAGCTGATCAGCGGCGAGAAGATGTGCAGCGCCGCCACCGACAGCAGCGCGCCCGCCGCGGCCCCGAACCAGTAGGTGCCGTTGATGAGGATGTCGATGCGCCCCCGGTGCTCGGCGGGGATCAGCTCGTCGATGGCCGAGTTGATGGCGCTGTACTCGCCGCCGATGCCCATCCCGGTCACGAACCGGCAGGCGAAGAAGAACAGCGGCGTCCACGCGAACGCGGTGGCGATCGTGGCAGCCAGATACACCCCGAGGGTGACCATGAACAGCTTCTTGCGCCCGAACATGTCGGTCAGCCGCCCGAACAGCAGCGCCCCGAAGCAGGCGCCCGCGACGTACATCGACGCCGCCCAACCGGCGACTTCGGCGGATGAGATGTTGATCCCGCTGCCCTTGGCGGAGATCGCGCCGGCGATCGACCCGACGATCGTCACCTCGAGGCCGTCGAGAATCCACACCGTCCCCAGCCCGATCAGGATCCTCCAATGCCAGCGTGACCACGGCAGGCGGTCAAGCCGTGCGGGAATGTTGGTCTCGATCGTGCCGAGTTCGCCCGGCGTGGACTCGATTGTCGCCATTTGCAGCTCCTCCTCTTCTGCTACCTGGGGCGGGTCCTACCCGGTCCCTGCGCGCGCCAACCGCCTGCGGCTCACGTGGCGGCGCGCGCCCGCCGCCGACCCCGAGCATCTGAAATCGTTCCTGGCGATGCCGACGACTCCCGGGAAGATCGCGTTCGCCGGCGGCACGCTCGACCGTGCCGATCACCTGCGCGAGAACGGGGTTGCGGAGCGGTTGCGCGCGCTTGCCGGTTCCCGGGCGGTGCTCGCCGGACCCGCTCAGGAGGTAGCCGTCGGCGCCGAGCGGTCGCTCGCGCTCGTCCCGGTCGCCGCCCTCCCCGCGGGTGCGGAGCTGACGTTCCTGGGACTCGACGCCGGCGAGGCGGCGCTGTTCGCCTATGACGCCACCGCCGGCGCGCCGGCGGACGTTGAGGTCCCCAGGTTCGTCCCGCTCCGCGGGTTGGCGGACGAGCTCGAACCGGCCGACGCGGCGCTCGCGGCCTACGCGGTCGCGCTGATCGGCTGGCACCGCGTCACGCGGTACTGCGGGCGCTCGGGCGACGCCACCGTGGTGGAGGCGGCCGGCCATCGGCGCCGCTGCCCCGGGTGCGGCTTGGTCCAGTTCCCGCGGACCGATCCCGCGATCACGATGCTCGTGCAGTCCGGCGATCGCTGCCTCTTGAGTCGCCGGCGCGGCGCGCCCCAGAACCGATGGTCGGCGCTCGCCGGGTTCGTCGAGCCTGGTGAGACCCCGGAGGAGGCGGTGATCCGCGAGGCTCGCGAGGAGACCGGCGTCCAGGTCGTGGCCGTCGAGTACGTCGCCTCGCAGCCGTGGCCGTTTCCGCAGGCGCTGATGATCGGCTTCTGGGCGTTCGCCGACCCGGCCGCGACCGACGCCGGCCCAGCGCCCGACGAGGCCGAGCTCGTAGAGGCGCGCTGGTGGGCGCGCTCCGAGCTCGCGGCCGCGCTCGGCGCCGGCGAGATCATCCTGCCCCCGCCGGGCACGATCGGGAATTACCTGATCTCGACCTGGCTCGCCGGCGGCGCCGTCGCGGTGTAAAACGTGACACCGCCGGCCTCGACGCAGACTCGGTAAAACGTGACACCGCCCCGGCCTCGACGCAGACTCGTGCACGTAAGCACCTCTGGGGTGCTTATCTGCACGAGGCTCGGCCCCGGGGGCAGCTGTGACACGTTTTGCACCCGCGAGCGCGGGCTACGCCACCGAGTGGCGAAGCGCGCGCACGACCTCGGCGTGCTCGCGCATCGTCTGCATCCCGTCCGCCCCGGGCTGGCGACCGAAGCCGCAGTACATCGCCACGCCGAAGTCGCTCAGGTACCGCGAGGCGGTCGCGTGCCGCCGCCTCAACCCCGCGATCCCGTCGATCGGCAGCACGATCCCAAGGTACACGCGCGTGTCCCCGACGTCGAGGTCGCTCAAAGGCCGAAAGAACCGCTTGTCCTCGCTCCGCAGGTAGCGCGGCCCGGCCATGTGCACCCAGTCGACCGTGCGGCCCGAGTTGGCGACCGCGTAGTTGGCCATCCGCACGAGCACCTCGTAGTCGCGCGCCTCGTACATCGGCCACTCCGGAAACGTCCCGTAACACAGGTGGTAGCCGACCATCACGTCCTCGGGGATCAACGGCGTCAGCCGCACCACCGGACCGGCGAACCGCTCCCATGCCCCTTCCGGCGTCCACGCCAGCACGCCCTCGATGTCCTGGACCTCGTAGGCCATGTCCCACTGGATCGCGAGATCCGTGGCCGGAATCTCGTCGAGCAACCGCACGAGCTCGCGGCCGACAAGGTCCTCGTACGCGCGCTCGGCGACCGGGTAGTCGCCGGCGAAGTCCGCCTTGAACCCGTTCAATGCGCTCGACGGAAACGGCAACCCGACCTGGAAGCGCAGCCCGGTCGGGATCACCCCGTCGTCGCGGAGCGCACAAAAGACCCGATACGACACGATCGCGTCGTCGATCCGTGGCCACGAATCGAAATGGAGCTCGCCGACGCCCGGGCGGATCTTGAACACCGGCGTCTCGTACGCGTGCCTGGGGATGCCCGTCGGCGACTCGGTCTCCTCGACGACCTCGACGTCCGGGTTCGGCCGGACGAGCCGCTCGCGCTCGTATCCCACCCACGCCGCGCGCGGACCGGTCTCGCCGTCGGGGAGCGCGAACACGAGGCCCCCGAACAGCTCGGCGCCGGCGCGGAACGCCTCGTCGGTCGACGACACCGGCAGGCTTCCCACGAGCAGCAGCTCGCTCGTCGCGCGCGGGCCCGGGCTCACGACGCCCCGCCGGCGATCTCGTCGATCACGTCGGTCACGTCGCGCGCCACCAGCGAAGCGTACGCGCCGCGGCGCTCCATCAGCTCGTCGTGGGTCCCGCGCTCGACGATCCGGCCCCGGTCGAGCACGACGATCTGGTCGGCGTCGCGCACCGTCGACAGCCGGTGCGCGATCGTGATCGTCGTCCGCCCCTCGGCCAGGCGCTCGAGCTCGGCCTGCACCGCCGCCTCCGTCTGCGTATCGAGCGAGCTCGTGGCCTCGTCGAGGACCAGCACCGGCGGGTTGCGCAGGACGGTGCGCGCGATCGCCATCCGCTGCTTCTCCCCGCCCGAGAAGCGGTAGCCGCGCTCGCCGACGACCGTGTCGTAGCCATCGGGGAGCGACGCGATCAGGTTGTGGATCCGCGCCGTCCGCGCGGCGTCCTCGATCTCCTCATCGGTCGCCTCCGGACGCGCGAAGCGGAGGTTCTCGCGGACGCTGGCGTGGAACAGGTAGGTCTCCTGCGAGACCACGCCGACCGTCGCCGCCAGCGACGCGAGCGAAGCGTCGCGGACGTCGACCCCGTCGATCGTCACCCGGCCCTCCTGAGGCTCGTACAGCCGGGCCACCAGGTAGCCGAGCGTCGTCTTGCCGGCCCCGGTCTCGCCGACGACCGCCGTGCGCGTCCCGGCCGGGACGATGAGGTCGATGTCGCGGACCGTCCAGTGATCGTCGGCGCCTGAGCCGTACCGGAACGAGACCCCCTCGAACCGGACCTCGCCGAGCAGCTCTTTGGGCCGCAACTCGACCGGACGCTCGGCCTCGACGATGTCGACGGGCAGGTCGAGATACTCGAAGATGCGGTCGAACAGCGCCAGCGAGGTCTGCATGTCGGCCTGGACGCCGAGGAGCGACTGAATCGGGAACAGCAGCCGCGTCTGAAGCGTCGTGAACGCGACCACTGTCCCGATCGAGATCGATGTGCCGATGAAGGTCTGGCCGGCGAGCCAGTAGATGATCGCCGGCTGAACCGCGAATGTGAACTGGATCGTGGCCATCATCCAGCGCCCGGCCATCCGCGACTTCACCTCGAGGTCGGCGATGTCCTTCGACTCACCGGTGAAGCGGCCGGCGAGGTCCGTACCGCGGCCCATGGTCTTGCCGAGCATGATCCCCGATACCGACAGCGACTCGGCCACCAGCGCCGACATGTCGGCCAGCCGGCGCTGCTGCTCGGTCGTGATGCGGCGGCGCATCTGACCGACGCGCCGGGTCATCCACACGGACGGCGGCACGAACACCAGCGAGATGATCGCGAGGCGCCAGTCGAGCAGGCACATCGCGACGAGCGAGGCGATCACGGTGGTCGCGTTCTGGGCGATCGTGGTGGCGGTCGTGGTGACGACGCTGTCGAGCCCGCCGATGTCGTTCGCGATCCGCGATTGCACCTCGCCGGTGCGGGTGCGGGTGAAGAACGCCAGCGACATCTTCTGGAGGTGCTGGTAGACGGCGGCGCGCAGGTCGTGCATCACGCGCTGACCGACGACGTTCGACATGTACGTCTGCCACACGCTCGTGGCGTTGGTGAAGATCGAGATCGCGATCATCGCAAGCACGGTCACGGTCAGCACGGTCTCTTCGTGCTGGAGGATCCCCACGTCGAGCGCCCTGCGCAGGAGGAATGGCTGCAGGATCGCGACGCCGGCGGAGACGACGATCAGCACGAGCACGGCCGCGAGGCGGAACCGGTACGGCTTGAACAGCGCCAGGATCCGGGCCGTGTCGCGCTGGCGCGTCGGATCCATCAACGGCGGCGGCTTGCGCGACGGACCGCGCAGCGAGCGCATGACGCCGCTGCCGCCGGCCCCGTGAGAGGCCGCAAAACCGTGATTTCCAGAGCTCATCTACTCCCATGATGACAGCGCCACACGCTTCGCCCCGGGACGAAATGTGGTGGCGCTACCGTGTGTGTCGTGAATGGCGATGCGGACATCGCGAGCATCGGGGCGCTGATCGCCGATCCCGGGCGGGCCCGCATCCTCCTCGCGCTCGGGGACGGCCGCGCGCTGCCGGCGAGCGTGCTCGCCGACGAGGCGGGCGTCGCGGCCTCCACCGCCAGCGCCCACCTCGGCAAGCTGGTGAAGGGAGGCATGCTCAGGGTCGAGCGCCACGGCCGCCACCGCTACTTCCGCGTCAGCGGCCCGGAGGTGGGCGAGCTGATCGAAGCGCTCGCCCGGATCTCACCGCCCGCGCAGGTTCGCTCGCTCAAGCAGGGCAGCAAGGCCCAGGCGGTCCGGTTCGCTCGCACCTGCTACGACCACCTCGCCGGGATGCTCGGCACGCAATTGATGGAAGCGATGCTCGAGAACGAGCTGCTGACCGGCGGGGACGGATCGTTCGATCCCGACTCCGCACGCGACGATCGGCTGGCCTCGCCCGGCTTCGATCTCGACTACCGCCTCACGCCGGCCGGCGTGCGCGAGCTCAAGTCGTTCGGGATCGACTTCGACGCCATGCCGCCGCGCCGCCCGTTGATCAAGTACTGCGTGGACTGGAGCGAGCAGCGCCACCACCTGGCGGGATCGCTGGGCGCCGCGCTCGCGACGCGCATGATCGACCTGGGGTGGGTGCGCAAGGCCGACCGCAGCCGCGCGGTGCACGTCAGCGACATCGGATTCGACGGCCTCCGCGAGCAGTTCGGTCTCGAGCTAGCGACGAGCTAGCGACGCCCTAGCGGCGGCGAGCCATACTCCTTGGCATGTCCGGTCCGGAGGTCGGCCTTGCCATTTCCGTTTTTCTGGCCTGCGCGGTCGAGGCCGTCGAGGCGCTCACGATCGTGATGGCGGTCGGTGTCACGCGCAGCTGGCGCTGGGCGCTGACCGGCGTGGGCGCGGGAATCGCGGCGCTCGCGGTGATCGTCGCAGCGCTGGGACCGGCGCTGACTGCGCTCCCGCTCGACGCGCTGCGGGTGATCGTCGGCGGGCTGCTACTCGTGTTCGGACTGCAATGGCTGCGCAAGGCGGTGCTCCGCTACGCCGGCCTCAAGGCGCTCCACGACGAGGACAAGGCGTTCGCCTCCGAGACCGACGCCGCCCGAGCGGCGGCGGGCGCCGGCACCGGGTTCGACGCCTACTCGTTCACGATCGCGTTCAAGGGCGTGCTGCTCGAGGGACTCGAGGTCGTGTTCATCGTGATCACGTTCGGCGCGAGCCAGAACGACATCGGCCTCGCGGCCGCCGCCGCTGCCGTCGCGGTCACGGTGGTCGTGCTCGCGGGCGTGCTCGTCCGCGCGCCGCTCGCGCGCGTGCCCGAGAACACGATGAAGTTCGGGGTCGGCGTGCTGCTCACCTCGTTCGGCATCTTCTGGGGCGCCGAGGGCGCGGGCGCATCGTGGCCGGGCGGTGACGCCGCGCTGCTCGTGATCGTGCCCGGCGTCGCGCTCGCGTCGCTCGCGATGGTCAGATGGCTGCGGCGCGCCCCGACCCAGCGGGCACTGGGAGAGGCCGCGTGAGCTGGATCGCCCGAGCCGCGCGCGCGGTGTGGGAGTTCGTCGTCGGCGACGACCCGTTCACCGCCTTGGGCGTCGTCGTGGCGCTGGGCGCGACCGCGCTGATCGCCGGCGCGGGGGCGCCGGCGTGGTGGGTGATGCCGGCGGCGGCGGTGGCGCTGCTCGGGCTCTCGCTCCGGCGCGCCGCTCGCTGACGCCACCCGCCGCTCGCGCACGCCACCCGCCGCCGGCATCGCCCACAGGATGGGCCTGCTCCCCGTCCGCTGACTACGCGCCGGCGAGCCTGACCGGCAGCGTCTTCAGCTGGTTGACGAACGTAGACACCACCCACGTCGGCTCGCCGGCCAGCTCCATGCTCGGATAGCGCGCGAGCGTCTCCTCGAACAGCACCCGCAACTCGAGCCGCGCGAGCGCGGTGCCGAGACAGAAGTGGCGACCCCCGGCTCCGAACGCCTGGTGCTCGGGATCGCGGCGGACGTCGAAGCGGTCGGATTCGGCGTACCGGGAATCGTCGCGGTTCGACGACACATACCACATGACGACCTTGTCGCCCTCGCGGATCGGCTGCCCCGCGAGCTCGGAGTCGCGAGTCGCGGTGCGGCCGAAATGGGCAAACGCCGGGAACATCCGCAGCGACTCCTCGACCGCGGCCGGGATCAGCGCGGGATCCTCGAGCAGTAGCCGACACTGGTCGGGCTGCTCGAGCAGCGCGCGCATCCCGCTGCAGTACGTGGCCTTGGTGCTGTCGTTGCCGGCGGCCATCAGCAGGAAGAACCCCATCACGATCTCTTGCTCGTTGAGCTTCTGTCCCTCGACCTCGGCGTGAACGAGCAGACTGGTCAGGTCATCGGTCGGTCGGGCGCGTCGCTCGGCGATCAGCTGCCGGCAGCGGTCGAAGATCTCGGGGATGCTCTGTCCGAGTAGCGTGTCGACCCCCTGCGGGGCCATGTCCGGGTCGCCGACCGCCAGCGCCGAATTCATCAGCGCCGCCCACACGGCGTCGTCCTCGGGCGGGATCCCCATGAAGCTGCCAATCACCCGAGAGACGACCGGCTGCGCGACCTCGGTTACGAGGTCGCACCGGTCGCGACCATCGAGGCGTTCGAGCACGCCGACGACGATCTCCCTGATCGCGGGCTCGTGGGCGGCGATCCGCTTCGGCGTGAAACCGGCCTGGAACAGCATCTTCAGGCGATCGTGCCGGGGTGGGTCCATGCCGATGAACATCGAGCGGATCAGCTTCAACGGGAACACGCCGACCGCGGTGATGCCCCCGAGCTCGGACGAGTACGTCTGCCAGTCGCGGCTGACCGTGTGGATGTCGTCTGGGCGGGTCACCGACCAGTAGCCGGGCTGATCGGGGTAGTCGGGGATGCTGCCCGTCCAGTGCACGGGACACTCGGACCGCAGCCGCCGGAACAGCTCGTGCGGCGGACCGTAGCGCCAGAGGTCCGGGTCGCTGACGAGAACGTCGTCCAGATCGCTGCGCGTCGATGTCACAGCCGGCCCGATCGTACTGGCTGGCCCGCCACCCGGTCCAGGGGGAGGCCTCGGGGGAGGTCTAGACGGAGGTCGACGTCGGGCTCGCGGCGCGCTCCGGCACCGGCGTGGGCGCGACACCGGCCCCGTTCGCGGGAGCCGCCACTCCGACCGGGACCTCGCCGCTATCGACATAACGCTGTCCCCGGGACCACGAGGCGACCGCGGCTACCAGGCACGCGACGATCGCGAACGCGAACGCCTCGTGAAGGCCGTTGCGGAACGGGTCGGAGATCAGCTGCGGGAAGAATGAGCGGCCCGTGAGCACGGCCTGCGTGTGCGCCGGCAACTGGCTGACGACGGACGAGCCGAGCAGATGCTGGATCGGGTTGTAGCCGAGGAACGCCGCGAACAGGATTGACACCGGCGGCAGGTTGGCCGCATGCTCGGCGGCGTGCGCCGAGACGCCGTGCGCCTCGAGCCCGCTCGCCATCGTGTGCGGCAGGGTCGCCGACAGCCCGAGGATCATCAGCGTGAAGAAGATCCCCACCGACAGCACCTGGGCCGAGTTCTGGAAGGTCTGGTTCATCCCGCCGCCGGCGCCACGGTCGCCCGGCGGCAGGCTGTTCATCACGCCGGCGCGGTTCGGCGAGGCGAACATTCCCATCGACACGCCGTTCATGAACAGGAACAGCGCGAGCAGCGGGTACGAGAAGTCGGTGGGGAGCAGCGTCAGCAGGAAGAAGGCGACCGCGGCGCCGATCATCCCGCCGGTCGCGAACGGCCGCGCTCCGAACCGGTCGGATAGGTAACCCGACGTCGGCCCGGCGATCAGCATCCCGACCGTCAGCGGGAGCATGTAGATCCCCGCGTACAGCGGCGTGTCGTTGAAGTCGTAGCCGTGCAGCGGCAGCCAGATGCCCTGGAGCCAGATGATCAGCATGAACATCAGCCCGCCGCGGGCCACCGCGGAGAGGAACGTCGACAGCGTCCCGAACGTGAACGCGCGAATCTTGAACAGCGGCAGACGGAACATCGGATCGGTCACCCGTCGCTCGATCAGCACGAACGCCAGCAGCGACAGGATGCCGAGCCCGAGCAGGATCAGCACGCGCGGGCTCCCCCACCCGGTGGTCGAGTCCCCGTACGGGCGGATCCCGTAGGTGATCGCGATCATGATCAGGATCAGCCCGACGGCGAACGTGATGTTGCCGCCCCAGTCGATCCTGGCGCGCTTCGGCGTCGAGATCTCCTGGAGCTTGAGGTATGCCCAAACCGTCCCGAACAACCCTACGGGGACTGAGATCAGGAACACGAGCCGCCAGTTGATCGGCGCGAGGATCCCGCCGAGGATCAGGCCGACGAACATCCCGCTGACGCCGACGATGTTGTTGATCCCGAGCGCCATCCCACGCTGATTGGCCGGGAACGCGTCGGTGATGATCGCGGCGGAGTTGGCGAGCAGGCACGCCGCTCCGATTCCCTGCACGATCCTGAACACGATCAGGTAGGTGGCGCCCTCCTGCCCGCCCAGCCAGTCGATCGTCAGCACCAGCGAGGCCGCCGTGTAGATCACGAACCCGAGGTTGTAGATCCTCACCCGCCCGTACATGTCGCCGAGCCGGCCGAGGCTGACGATCAGCACGCTCGTCACGATCAGGAACCCGAAGATCATCCACAGCAGGTAGAAGCTGTTCGACGGAACCAGCGGGTCGAGGTGGATGCCGCGGAAGATGTCCGGCATCGCGATCAGCGTGATCGACGCGTCGAGCGTGGCCAGCAGCACGCCGAGCGTGCAGTTTGACAGCGCGATCCACTTGTAATTCTTGCCTCGTGGGTCGGGCCGGCGCAGCGCGAAGCTGCTCAGGCGCCGTCCATTGCCGATCGAGGCCATATCCCTACTGTACGTAGCCCCGCTCCGGGAGCGTCTGCGTCGCACCTCGGCGCGCTGCGCGAGCATCCGCATCGGCAGCGCGACCGCGACCCAGCGCGGCGCCACCACGCGTCCGGAGCGGCGGGCGACCCCGCGCTCGATCGCATCGATGCCCAGCTCGAGCGGACTCACCCGTGTCATCGGCCGTCGGATCTCGGCTACTCGCTTGGCCGCCGCGATGCCGAACCCCCGGCGAACCATGTCGGTGTCGAGCTCGGCGAAGTATGCGACGCCGACTCGGGCCCCGCTTGGCGCGAGTTCGATCCGGAGCGTGTTCGCGAGCGCCTCGACGCCCGCCTTGGACGCGGAATAGGCGCCCAGCAGCGGCGGGTGAATCGCTGCCGCCAGCGACGCGATCGCCAGCGCGTAGCCTCGCTCGTGGGCGATGTGCGGTCCAGCCGCGCGGAGCGTGTAGTAGACGCCGCGCAAGTTGACGTCGATCGTTCGCTCGAACACCTCGGGGTCGCCGCCGATCAGCGGCAGCTGCGCCGCCACCCCGGCGTTCGCGACCACGACGTCGAGGCCGCGAAGGTGCCCGGCGGCGGCCTCGACCGCGGCTTCGACCTGGTCGCGGTCGCGCACGTCGCACACCACCGCGAGCGCGTCGCCGCATCGCGCAGCGGTCCTCGCCAGTACGTCGGGCTCGATCCCGGCGAGCACGACCCGGGCGCCACGTTCGTGCAGCCGCTGGGCGGTGGCGGCCCCGATGCCGCGAGCCGCGCCCGTGATCAGTACCCGGCGACCGGACAGGTCAGAGGTCATCGATGAGCCGACGATACCCCGGCCGGCCGAACACCGAGCCGACGCCGGCCTCTATGCGAATTCGTCGGGGCGCTGGAACATGATCTCGGGGATCACGCAGTTCGGCGAGAGCCGGAGCAGGAAGCGCAATCCCTCCGCGATGTCGCTCGGCCGGAGCATCCGCTCAGCCGGCACCTTCCCCTTGACGTAGTCGGTCATGTCGGTGTCGACGAAGCCGGGCGCGAACGCCACCGACTTCACCCCGTCCCTGACGAGCGCCCGATTCATCGCCATCGAGTATGCGGACACCGCGGCCTTAGTCGCCGAGTACACCGACAGCCACCGGTCCGGCATCTTGCCCGCGATCGACGCCATGTTGACGACAAGCGCGTTGCCGTGCTCGGCGCCGGCGGCCCGCAGCAGCTCCGCGCACTCGCGGTAGAACAGGACAATCGCGCGCACATTGACGTCGAGCTGGAGGCTCACGTACTTGGCCTGGTGTTCGGTGGCGACGGCGCCGACGCCGACTCCCGCGTTGTTGACGAGCACGTCGAGGCGCCCGTAGCGCTCACGGTGCCGCTGGACGACCTCACAGATCGCCTCCTCGTCCCTCAGGTTCGCGGTGACGTGCTCGACCTCGAATCCTTCCTCCCTGAACTCGCCGGCGGTGCGCTCGAGCGTCTCGAGGTTGCGCGCGGTGACCGTGAGGGCGAAGCCCTCCTCGCCTAGCGTCTGCGCCAGCGCCCGCCCGATCCCGCGGGAGGCTCCGGTCACGATCGCGGCCCGGTCTGGCATCGGCGGAACCCTAGCGGCTGGAAGGTCTGGTCAAGCGTCAGCGTCAAGTGTCGATGACGTGCCTTAACCGGGCTCCCTCGTGACAGTCGGCATACGCAGGCTTCTTAACCGTTCAGTTAGCGTCTTGCCGGCGCCACTGGGTAGCGTCACCTCATACCCGCGTCTCGTGCTTCCTTGAAGGAGGGAGCAATGCTCGAACGTTGCCCAACTTGTGGGAAGACCACCGGCACCCTGATGGAGACCCATCCGGACCGGCCCGGCCTGATGCAGATCCTCTCGGGCGAAAGCGGAGAAGCGCACCGGATCATCGTGACCATCGCGCTCTGCGTCATCGTCGCCCTGGCCATCGTCGCCACCGAGGCCCTGTTCGTCCACTAGCGCCGCTCCCGTCAACCTCTGCCCTCAGGGCAAACGTTTCCGGTCACGGCACTAGGACCCGCACCCAGGACCCACACATCGGGCGCACCGCGCCCCTCCCGATCCCGCCGCGTAAGCTACCGCCGGGCGCGCGCATCGCGGGTAGCCCACGGCGGTGGACACGGCACGAGAGGAGCGGCATGCGCGTTGATTGGTACGGCCAGGCCGCCTTTCGCTTGAGCGGACGGGACGGCGCGGTCTTCATCGACCCCTTTGGCGACGTCTCAGCGCTCGCGGCGAGAGGTATTCGGTTCGACTATCCGCCGATCGAAGGCGTCGAGGCCGATCTGCTGCTGGTCACGCACGAGCACCGCGACCACAACGGCGTCGAGACGGTCGGCGGTAACCCGACGATCCTGCGCTCGACCGCGGGCCGCCTCGAGTCACCGCTCGGTGAGGTCGTCGCGATCGCCTCCGAGCACGACGAGGCCGCAGGCACTGAGCGCGGGCCCAACACGATCTTCGTGTTCACGCTCGACGGCGTGCGCATCGCTCACTTCGGCGACTTCGGACAACGCGCGCTGCGCGACGAGCAGGCCGAGGCTATCGGTCAGGTCGACCTGCTGTTCCTGCCGGTCGGCGACGGCCCGACGATCGGCGCCGAGGAGGCCGCCGCGATCGTCGATCGCCTGGCGCCGAAGTGGGTGGTGCCGATGCACTACCGCACGCACCGGATCGGGTTCCTCGAGCCCCCCGACGGGTTCATCGAGAAGATTCCGCACGTCGAGCGGTTGTCCGAGACCGGCTTCGACACCGACGCGCTCGCGGGCGAAGACAGCCCGCGCGTCGTGGTCCCCGCGGTGCCCTGACCTACGCGTGGCCGTCGGGCCCGTGCGCGAGCGCCTCGCGGGCGACTCGCTGCAGCCCGCGCAGATAATCGAGGTGCGCGGCCCAAGCCGGATCGTCCTCTAGCTGACCTGCCAGCCGCATCGTGTCGAGGTGCGCGTCCAGCAACTCGTACAAGAGCTCCGTGGCGTACCCGCCTGTGGCGACCGCACTTTTGTTTGCGTCCAACACCGCTTAGTCCTCCGTACGGAGAATGAACGTGCCCCCGGACGTCAAAGTTGCGCGGTACGTCCAGATTCCGAACGGTTGTGCGGCTAGCGGCAACGCGCCCCGGCGAGCGGCGACGCCCCGCTACCGGCGACGCGCCCCCGGATCGAGTGCCGGGTTCTGCCACCCGCCGTCGGCCGGGTTCAGGTTCACGCCCGGCGGGACCAGCTCGTCGATCCTGTCGAGCACGTCGGCGGGGAGCGTGACCTCGGCCGCGGGCAGCTGCGACTCGAGTTGCTCCATCGTGCGCGGCCCGATGATCGGCGCCGTGACCGCCGGGTGGTTCATGACGAAGGCCAGCGCGATTTCGATCAGCGTCATCCCCGCATCATCGGCGAGCTTGGCCAGCCCGTCGGCGGCCTCGAGCTTGAGCTTGTTCCCCGGCAGCGACATGTCGTACCGGGCCGGAATCCGTTGTGCGCGATGCGAATCAGGCAGGTCGCCGTCCTTGCGGTAACGGCCACTCAGCCACCCGCCGGCGAGCGGACTCCACGGGATCACGGCCATGCCGTGACGCTGACAGGTCGGAAGCACGTCGTTCTCGACGCCGCGGACGAGGATCGAGTACGGCGGCTGCTCGCACACGAACCGCTCGCGCCCGCGCCTCTCGGCCACCCACTGGGCCTCGACGATCTGGCTGGCGGGGAACGTCGAGGAGCCGATGTACCTGACCTTCCCGGCGCGCACGAGATCGGTCAGCGCGCCGAGCGTCTCGTCGATCGCGGTGTCGTCCTCGGGGCGGTGGATCTGGTAGAGGTCGATCCAGTCGGTGCCCAGGCGCCGGAGCGAGTTCTCGACCTCGCGGACGATCCAGCGGCGGGTGTTGCCGAACTCGTTGGGGTCGTCCCCCATCGTTCCGTGGACCTTGGTGGCGAGGATCACGTTGTCGCGCCGGCCGCCGGCGAGCGCCTTGCCGACGATCTCCTCGGACTCGCCGCGGCCGTACACGTCGGCCGTGTCGATGAAGTTGATGCCGGCGTCGAGCGCGCGGTGGATGATGCGGATGGAATCCTCGTGGTCGGGGTTGCCCCAGGCGCCGAACATCATCGCGCCGAGGCAGAGCGGGCTCACCTTCACTCCTGTGCTTCCAAGCGTTCGATAGTTCATCGCTCGCACTCTAACCTGGAGCTGAGTGAGCCCCTACAACGACGATGACGACTGGGTCGGCACTCCGCCCGAGGGCCGCTACACGCGCGATCGCGCCAACCCCGAGTTCTGGTGGCGCCAACGTCCGGTGGCGATCGGCGGGGCGGTCCTCATGCTGCTCGTGATCGCGGTGATCGTGATCGCGTTGCTGCGCTGAGCTACCGGCTCGTATCGCGAACCGCGGCCTCCGCCTCGCGGAGCGCGTCTTCGGCGGCCCGCACCTCCGCCTCGGCCGCCTCGAGGTCGGCCTCGGCCCCGCGCAGCACCTCGGCGGCGTTGTCCCGCCGCTCGAGCGCGACCTTGGCGGCGCGCGCCGCCCGTTCCGCCCGGCGCCGAGCCTCGCGCTCGGTGGCGCGAGCGGCGCGGCGGGCCTCGTCGTCGGCTTTCGCCTGTTCGCGGGCCGTGCGCTCCCGATCCGCGCGCTCCCGATCCGCGCGCTCCCCGGCCTGCTTGTTCGTCTTTCGAGTCGCTGTGGCCTTCTTCGACCGCGGGGGCGCCGGCCCGCCGGCGAGCGCTCCCAGCCCTCCGATCCCGACGTGGCGAAGCTCGCGCTCGAGGCGCCCGCCGCTCACCTGCTCGCGCGCGTCGTCGTCGAGCGCGGCCGCGTGCAGGGTGTCCGACACCCGCTCGACCATCGTGTCGCTCAACTCCTCGCCCTCGGAGGTCAGCAGGCCCCGGGCCGCGTCGGTGAGCGTCCGCACCGCGAGCCGCTCGCGCTCGACCGCGGCGCGGAGCGAGGCCGCGTCGCCGCGGCCGGCGAGCACGTCGTCCTGCGCGGAGCGCAGCGCATCGCCGGCCTCGAGCAACTCCGTCACCGCGCCCCGCTGTGTCCGCACCAGTTGGTTGACCGCCCACGCCGCCACCGAGGGCTTCTTCAGCGCCGCGACCTCGCCGGCGCGGTCACGGTCCCCGGCTTTTCGAAGCTCGCGCGCGAGCGCGGTCCGCTCGGGGACGAACTGGTCGAGCGGCAGCCCGTAGAGATCGTCGACGTCCACCTCGTCCATGGTGTCAGGACGTCACGGACCCCGACTAGCGCACCGACGTCACGACCCTGATTACCGCACGACACTCGAGCGGCCCAGCCCACATCGAGTGGTCCGAAACGCGCGCTATCGCCGACCGAACCACCATTCGGCTCGACCGGCCGGGTCGAGTGGCGAGAAAGTCGGCGTGATGCGCCCATTCACCCCGGGCGAGGGTCGAGTGGCGGGTTTGTCGGTGTTGGCGCGGCGCCGGCGCCCGCCCTCACGCGCCGGCCGCCACCAGGCCCGGGATCCAGTACGTCCCGGCCAGCGGCACCCGCGCCATCGCCGCCGCCTCGATCGTCAGCGCCACCAGGTCCTCGGGCTCGAGGTTCTGCACGTGCGACTTGCCGCACGCCCGGGCGAGCGTCTGGGCCTCCAGGGTCAGCGTCCGCAGGTAGTTGGCCAGCCGCCGGCCGCCCTCGACCGGGTCGAGCCGCGCCGCCAGCTCCGGGTCCTGGGTGGAGATGCCGGCCGGGTCCAGCCCGGCCTGGTAGTCGTCGTAGTAGCCGGCCGCCGACCCGATCGCGCGGTACTCCGCGTCGTGCTCGGGCGCGTTGTCGCCCAGGGCGATCAGCGCCGCCGTCGCCGATCGACACCGCGTCGGCCCCCAGCGCCAGCGCCTTGGCCACGTCCGCGCCCGTCCGGATCCCGCCGGACACGATCAGCTGCACCTCGCGGTGCATCCCGAGCTCCATCAGCGACTCGACCGCCTGCGGGATCGCGGCCAGGATCGGGATCCCGACGTGCTCGATGAACACGTCCTGGGTGGCCGCCGTGCCGCCCTGCATGCCGTCGAGCACGATCGCGTCGGCGCCGGCCTTGACCGCGAGCGCGACGTCGTAGTACGTGCGCGTCGCGCCGACCTTGACGTAGATCGGGATCCGCCAGTCGGTGATCTCGCGCAGCTCCTCGATCTTGATCTCGAGGTCGTCGGGGCCCGTCCAGTCCGGGTGCCGGCAGGCGCTGCGCTGGTCGATCCCCGTCGGCAGGTCGCGCATCTCCGCCACCCGGTCGGAGATCTTGTGCCCGAGCAGCATCCCGCCCCCGCCCGGCTTCGCGCCCTGCCCGACCACCACCTCGATCGCGTCCGCCCGCCGCAGGTCGTCCGGATTCATCCCGTAGCGCGAGGGCAGCAGCTGGTAGACCAGCACGCGCGAGTGCTCGCGCTCCTCGGGCGTCATCCCGCCGTCGCCGGTCGTCGTCGAGGTGCCGACCTCGCTGGCGCCCCGGCCCAGCGCCTCCTTGGCCGGGCCCGACAGCGCGCCGAAGCTCATGCCGGCGATCGTGATCGGGATGTCGAGCTGCACCGGCTCGCGCGCGAACCGCGTCCCGATCACGACGTCGGTCGCGCACCTCTCGCGATAGCCCTCCAGCGGATACCGCGACACGCGAAGCGCCCAGGAACAGCAGGTCGTCGAAGTGGGGGACGCGGCGCTTGGCCCCGAACCCGCGGATGTCGTAGATGCCCTCGCGCGCGGCCCGCTGGATCTCGGCGATCACGCCGCGGTCGAACGTGGCCGACTCGCGCAGCCCGGGATGCCAGCCATTGCGACTCCGCCGGGACGCGCCATCAGTACGCGCCCAGGTTGTCGACGTGGAAGTTGTACAGCCGGCGCGCCGATCCGTAGCGCCTGAACTCGCGCCGGGTCGACGTCGTCGATCCCGGCGCGCGCCGAGCAGCTCGCGCACCTGCGTCGACGTGCTCGGAGCGCATCTCCTTCTCGACGCAGTCGGCGCCCAGCCCCGCCACCGCGCCGCGCACGTACAGCCGCGCCTCGTACAGCGAGTCGCCGAGCGACTCGCCGGCGTCGCCGCACACCACCAGGCATCCCTTCTGGGCCATGAACGCGCTCATGTGGCCGATCGACCCGCGCACCACGATGTCCGCGCCCTTCAGCGAGATCCCGCACCGCGCCGCCGCGTCGCCGTGGATCACCAGCAGGCCGCCGCGCGCGGTTGCCCCGGCCGACTGCGAGGCGCTCCCCTCGACCACGACCACTCCCGGACATCATGTTCTCGGCCACGCCGACGCCGCAGTTGCCCCGCACCCGCACCGTGGCCAGCTTGTTCATGCCGGCGCAGTAGTAGCCGACGTGCCCCTCGATCTCGACCTCGTACGGCGCGTCGAGCCCGACCGCGATCGCGTGCCGCCCGCCCGGGTTGCGCACGACGCACCCGCGCCGCCGGCGCCATCAGCCGTCGAATGCAGGGGCTGGTTCAGCTCGCGGACGGTGCTCGACGCGAGGTCGAACGACCAGAGCGCCTCGCGCGGTTGACCTCCGGCGCTGGCCATCACGCCACCAGCGACGCGGTGCCCCAGCTGTACACGTGCCCCGGCGCCGGCTCCCACAGTCACCGCGTCCTCCGCCCCCGGCAGCACGGCGATCGCCCGGTACTCGGAGGCCATCGCCACCCATTCATCCGTCTCGGCCATCACCGCCGGCTTGCACGCGATCGGGTCGCGCAGCACCGCGAACCCGTCGGCCGTCCCCACCGCGAACGTGTAGAAGCCGTCCAGATCCTAAAGGCAGCCCTCCAGCGCCTCCTCCAGCGAAGCCCCCTCGCGCAACCGCCACGTCAGATACCCCGCCGCCACCTCGCTGTCGTTGTCGGTCCGGAACCCGATCCCCTCGCGCTGCAGCGTGCGGCGCAGGCGGTTGTGGTTCGAGAGCGAGCCGTTGTGGACCAGGCACAGGTCCAGGCCGGTCGAGAACGGATGCGAGTGCTCGGTCGTGACCCGGCTCTCGGTCGCCATCCGGGTGTGGCCGAGCGCGTGGCTGCCGCCGATCTCGTGCCAGCGCGAACCGCTCGACGAACTCGCGTCGGCAGACCCGCCTCCTTGTAGATCTCGATCGAGCGGCCCGGCGCTCATCAGCGTCAGCTCCGGGTGGCGCTCGAGCGAGCCACGCCTCCGCGTCCTCGGCCTCGGCGGCGATCACGAACACCGCGTGCGTCGCGCGCACGCCGCGGCGGCCGAGGCCTCCCCGAACGCAACCTCGCAGCTCGACGCCGAGCGCCTCCCACTCAGGCGTCGGCCGACGGCGAGTGCAGCGACACCTTGCACCACCCCGGCGGCGCCGGGTCGCGATAGAACGCCACGCCCGCGCTGTCCGGACCGCGGTCCGACAGCTGCTCGAGCATGCTCGACAGGTGCGCGCCGAGCTGCTCACGAAGCGTGGCCGACTTCGTGTACAGACCTGCTATCCCACACACGTCGCGGTCAGGCTAGACCCTGGCGCATGACCGGTCCAATGGCCTGCACGCGCACACTTTGACCGGCGAATGTGGTTGCGGGCTCTACTTCTTTACGCGTTCTTAGCGCCTACCGACGTGGTCGGGATCGCACACGCCCGATCACGGCGGCGACCAGGCTCCGACGCGCTTCTGGGCCCGCCGCACGACGTGCAGCGCCTCGCGCAGGTCGGTGCGCGCGATCGGCGCGAGCTCCTCAGGATCGACCAGGTTGTCGGGCGGTCACGCCCGCCTGCGACCTGGGCCGCGTGGTGCTCGAAGCGGATGCCGTTGATGACCACGAACGCCTCGCGCAGCGCGTCGGCGCGTCGCGCGGTCGAGCCCGACCGACGCTCGGCGACCGCCTCGATCCGGTCGAGCGTCGGCGAGATCGTCACCCCGGCCGCCAGCGCGTGGAAGCGCACCAGGTTGACGAGCGGGATGATCGCCCCGCGCTTGAGGTCGAGCCTTCCGGGCGGATCGCCCTCGTGGCCCGTGGCCAGCTGGCCGCGGAAGCCGAGCGCCACCGGGTAGCCGGTCGCGGTCCGCGCCATCAGGCGCATGAACTGGGGGTGCTGGCGCGCGGCCCGGATCCGCTCGGTCAGCTCCGGCGGCGACCGCCAGTCCGCCCGCGCGTCGGGCGGAAGTCGAACGACACGGTGGCGCGGATCAGGTGCGACTCGTCGGGCTCGCGCAGGCACTCGTCGAACGTCCGCAACCAGTCGTCCTTCGACATCCGCCACTGGCGGTTGCCGGCGAGCACGCCGTTGTTGTCGACGCCGATGCCGCACCGGACCAGGCCGTCGTTGACGTCCGCTGCCGAGCCGCTCGAAGTACGCGTCCGACCTCCGCGGCGCTCCGGCGTCCGGCGTTCGCCGTACGCGAGCGCGTTGTCCTGGTCGGAGGCGAGCGTGAACTCCCGCCGGGCCGCGCTGCCCAGGTCGAGCCAGGCCCACGCCAGCGGCGCCGGCCCGCGGCGCCAGATCGAGAAGTCGATCAGCCGCGCGACCACCGTGTCGTGCTGGAGGCTGAGCACCCGGCCGAGATCGCGCGGCGGCACGCCCGCCCGCGACAGCAGCAGGAACAGCTTGGGGATCTGCGCCGGCGGCTCGCACCAGCGCATCCTCGTCGGGGCGCCCGAGCAGCATGTGGCGCAGCGCGATCGGGCTGCGCGCGTCGAGGCCGAGCAGGTCGGTGGCCGACAGCACGCCGCAGATCTCGCTCGCCGTCGAGCGACGACCAGGTGCTCGGCGCCGGCGGCGAGCATCTCGACCGTCGCCTCGATCGCGAGCTGGGTCGGCGGCACGGTCGGCGACCGGGCTCCGCGCCGCCGCGCGCGCCGGGCGCGTCGAGCGGGACGCCGTCGACCGCCACCGCCGAGCGCACGCTCGCATCGGTCACGATCCCGAGCTCGCCGCCATCGAGCCGGACCAGCAGCGCCGAGACGCCGTCGCTCGCCCGAGCCGCGCCGCCGCGTCGCGCAGCGGCTCGTCGGGCTCGCAGAACTCGGCCGCGGCGCATGATCGCGCGACACCGGCGTGGTCCCGACGTCGAGCAGCCCGTGCACGGTGTGACCCGCGATGCGTCAGGCGCTTGCGCATCGAGTCGCGCGACGTACGCCGCGCCCGCCTCGGTGCCGAGCATGCGCCGGCCGGCCTCGGCGCTGAACAGCGCGCACGTCGACGGCTCGCGGGCGCGGACCGTGAACGCCGGCGCCATCCCGGTCAGCAGCGAGGGATGCCCGAAGCACTCGCCCGGCTCGAGCACCTGGATCGGCTCGCCCTCGTGCACGAGGTCCATCGAGCCGGTGAGGATCACCCACAGCCCCGGACGTCGGCAGGCCATCCTCGACCAGCACCGCCTCGCCGGCCTCGTAGCGCGTGCTCGACGGCGCCGGCGACGAGCGTCGCGCAGCTCGCCCGGATCGAGCGCGTCGAACGGCGCGTAGCGGGCGAGGAATGTGTCCAAGTGCTCCATGTCGAGCCCCGCAATTGTGTGCGCATCGCGCCTGGGACGCGTCCCGGTCACGTGGGAGCCTAACCGCGGCTAGGTACAACCAGGGTTTTGGAGGGCACATGGCGGACGTGCCATCGACGGACCACGACGAACTCGTCTACGAATCCGCCGGGCTGCCGAAGACGACCAACTGGTGGGGCGCGTTCGTGATCGGCCTCGCCGGCACGATCCTCGTCACCGGGATCGCGCCGGTGATGGTGACCGCGCTCGGCGCCGCGTCGATTCCGGTGATCGTCCTGATCACGATCAGCGGCTACCTCGTGTGCCTGCTCCTGGCCGAGCTCTCGGCGATGATGCCCGACCGCTCCGGCGGCCTGCCCTCCTACGCCTATCCGGCCTACAAGGACCGCTGGCCGCGGTTCGCCGAGCACGTCAACGGCTTCACGGCCTGGGCGTACTGGCTCGGCTGGTTCCCGGTGGCGCCGCTCAACATGATCCTGGCCTCGTTCTACATCGTCGACCGCTTCAAGCTCTCGACCGCCGGGTTCACGCCGATCCACACGCCGATCGCCTGGTGGACGCTCGGGATCTCGATCGTCGGGCTGCTGCTCCTGGCGATCCCCGCGGTGCGTGGGCCTGCGCTTCGGCACCGTGTTCGCGACCACGCTCGCGCTGCTGTCGATGATCCCGCTGACGTTCCTGGCGATCTCGTGGATCTTCCATCCCTCCGTCGGTCGACTTCAGCTAGCTGTGGCACTTCCGCCACACCAACGGCAGCGGCTTCTTCACGCCGCTGTTCGGCCACGGCTGGCTGACGCTGTACATCGCGTTCTCGTTCCTGTTGACCTGGAACGTGATCGCGATGGAGGCGGCCGCGTGCTACATCGGCGAGACCCGCAACCCCGACCGCGACGCCAAGATCGCGATGAACCTCGAGGGCCTGTACGGCCTGTTCATCTACACGATGATCCCGGTCGCGTTCATCATCGTGCTCGGCCTCCCCGCGCTCGGCAACGCCGCGCTCGTCGACCCGAAGACGATCTTCGTCCACTTCGCCTCCGACGGTGTTCGGAACCGGCACCGGCTCGAGCATCCTCGACTGGCTGATCGCGATCATGCTGATCCTCGCGCTGATCCTCTCGGCGCTGAACGCGATCACCGGCACCGCGCGCTCGCTTCACCAGATGTCGACCGACGGCCAGTTCCCGCGCTTCTTCCAGCAGGTCAACAAGCACGGCGTGCCGAACCGCTCGATGTGGTTCAACGTCGCCTGCTCGATCGCGGTCGTGTTCATGGGCGGCGCCGTCGAGATCTACACGTTCTCGAACGTCGGCTACCTGGCCTCGTTCATCCCGGTGCTGATCGGCTACTTCCTGCTGCGCAAGCACCGCCCGAACGTGCGCCGGCCGTTCAAGCTGCCCGAGTGGATGAAGTACGTGGCGCTGGTGATCGCCGGCGTGTACGCGATCATCTACTTCTACGGCGGGCCGGTGTACGCGACCTGCTCGTGCAACGCCGCCGGGCGCAAGACGCTGCCCTACTACTTCATCGGCTGGGCCGTGCTGCTCTCCTACCTGCTGTTCTACGCGTACCGCAAGCGCGTCGAGGACAAGCGGCCGCGCCGGCGGAGGAGCTCGTCGCGCCGGCACGCCCGCGCCGATCGCGGGCGCGTCCGACCCGTGAGCGCGACGGCCCGGCTGCGGCGACAGCGAGCCCGAAGCCCGTCCGACGGGGCCGTTCGAGCGGATCCTGCTCGCGTCCGAGGGGCGGCCGATCACCGACGCCGCGATCGCCCGCGTGGTCGAGCTGGCCCAGCCGTCGGACGCCAGCGTCCGCGTGTTCTCGATCGCGCGGGTCCACGGCGTCGTCGTTCGGGATGCAGAAGCCCGGGCTGCTCCCGACCAAGTCGCGAGTGGGACGAGCAGCGCGAGATCGTGGGCAAGGCGGTCAAGCGGCTCGAGCGCAAGGGGATCGAGGCCGACGGCCACGTCGTCGGCACCCGCAAGGCGACCAAGCGGATCCTCCAGGAGGCCGAGTTCGCGGGCTGCGACGCGATCGTGATGGCCGCCGACCCCGACCGCAACCGCGTGGTCGGCGACTTCATCGTGGTCCCAGGAGCCCCAGCGGGTGCGCCGCAAGGCCAAGAAGATCCCGGTGTTCCTGGTGTTCGAAGACGACTAGGACCGCCTCGGCGGCGTCTATGGGGCCGTTCCGCCCGTCGTCCGTGCCGGCGGGCCGGGTCGCTATCCCCCGCGCGCGGCAGCGGGCGGCCGTGCAGCCGCGCCAGCTTGATCGCCAGCTCGAGCGACAGCAGGTCGTCCTCGTCGAGGTTCAGCCCGGTCAGCTCCTCGATCCGCCCCAGCCGCTGGCGCAGCGTGTTCGGGTGGATGAACAGCTCGCGCGCTCCTCGATCACGCTGCGCCGCTCGGCCAGATACCGCTCGAGCGTGTCGAGCAGCGACGTCCGCCGCTTGGCGTCGTAGTCGATCAGCCGATCGACCGCGGCCCGCATCCGGTCGTGCGGGGCGTTCTCGGCGGCGATGTGGACCAGGTACCGGTAGGCGCCGACCTCGGCGTAGCCGATCGCGCCGCCGTCGCCGAGCAGCGCGCGGCCGATCATCGCCGCGTCGAGCGCCTCGCGGTAGGCCCGCGCGGCGTCGCCCGGCGACCCGTGTAGCTCGCTCAGCCCGATCGCGGCGCCGCGGCGCCGGCCGAGCTCGCGGCACGCCCGCATGCAGCTCCTCGATCCGCTGCGGGGCCGCGGGGCCCGAGCGACAGCACCGCCCGCACCGGCCCCGGGCCCGCCTCGATCGCGCGTCCGCGGCGCGAGCTCGGCCAGGTCCCGCCCGAGCATCTCGGCGGCGGCGCGCCACTCGCCCGAGCCCTGCTCGCGGCCCGCCGCGGGCTCCGCGCACAGCATCAGGTACGGCCGCGACAGATCGCAGCGCACCTCGGCCGCCTTGGTCGCCGCGAACGTCGTCGCGCCCGCGGCGAGCGCCTCGAACAGGTCCTTGACGATGTTCGCGTTGGTCAGCCCCTCGATCAGCTCGGCGCGCTTGATCGCGATCGCCGCCAGGTGCGCGATCGCGCGCGCCATCTCGGTGTCCTCGCCGGTGAACGGGCGCCGCGGCGGCGCGCCGGCGCACAGCAGCCCCAGCCGCTCGCCGCCCGAGACCAGCGGCGTCACCAGCAGGTCGGCGACGTCGAGCGCCGGGCCACAGCGTCCGCGCCGGCGGCCGCGAGGCGCCGCCGTCGAGCGCCGCCAGCAGCAGCGCGGTCGCCGACAGCGCCTCCGGGCTCGGCGGTCGTCTCGGGCGAGGAGGCCAGCAGCTGCAGGCCGCTCCCGTCGCGGTCCAGGCGGTAGCAGCTGGCAGACCTCGGCGCCGAGCAGCCGCCGCATGCCCGCGCGTGACCGCGCGCCCGATCTCGCCGGACGTCGCCCGCGGTCGCGACCTCCTGGGCCAGCCCCGACAGGCTGGTCAGCGCGTCGACCCGGCGCCGCTGCTGGTCGTACAGCTGCGCGTTCTCGATCGCGCCCGACACCAGCGAGGCGATGTGGACGAGCAGCTTGAGCGTGTCCTCGGTGAACTCGCGCGGCGCCTCGGTGTGGAGCACGATCACCCCGATCGTCTCGCCCGCCCGCGAGAGGATCGGGACCGCGACCATCGACTGGAAGCGCTCCTCCTCGAGCATCGGGAAGAACTTCATCCGCGGGTCGGCCATCGCGCTCTCGCGGATGAACTCGGGCTGTGCGGTGGCGCGCCACCCAGCCCGTGAGCCCCTCGTCGAGCCGCATCTGCACGACTGCCGACCGCCGTCGGCGTACACCGGCGAGGCGGCGCGGATCGTCAGCATGCCGTCCTCGAGCAGGTAGATGAAGCACGCGTGGCAGTCGGTCGCCTCGGTCGCCAGGTCGACGATCCCCTGCAGCATCGGGCCGAGCTCGATCGACGAGGCGACGAGGTTGATCACCCGGTAGAGGGTGCGGTTCTCTTCGCGAAGCCCGCGGGCCTCAGAGGTTGCCGTCAGGACATGCCTCCCGATGCGCATCCTATGTGCGAAGCGCACATCCTAGCCCCCGATACCCGGTGCCCGCGGCCATTGCCGGGCACCGGTGCGGTCGGGATATACCTCGCAGCATGGCTATCTCAACTGAGCATCACGAAGAGGTCGCGCCGCATGTCAGCGACGCGGACGACGTCCGGCGAGATCATCAGCGAGCGGCAGCATCGAGTTTCTGTTCGCGCAGTTCGTCGACATGCACGGCAAGCCGAGCGCCAAGCTCGTGCCGGCGCACCACCTCGACGACCTGCTCACCGAGGGCGCCGGGCTTCGCCGGGTTCGCCGCCGGCGACATCGGCCAGGGCCCGCACGACCCGGACCTGATCGCGATCCCCGACCCGACGCACGCTGACGATCCTGCCGTGGCAGCCGAACGTGGCGCGCTTCGCCTGCGACGTGACGGTCGAGGGCGAGCCGTGGCCGTACTGCCCGCGCACGATCCTGCGCAACCTGCTCGCGCGCGCGAAGGAGCTCGGGTTCGAGCTGAAGATGGGCGCCGAGCTCGAGTACTTCCTGCGTCCGCCGGCGCGAGGACGGCACGATCGAGGTGGCCGACCAGCTCGACACGCTCGATCTGCCCTGCTACGACATGCGGGCGCTGACCCGCAACCTCGACTTCGTCTCGCAGGTCTCCCAAGGCGGTGACCGGGCTCGGGTGGGACAACTACGCCACCGACCACGAGGACGCCAACGGCCAGTTCGAGCAGAACTTCCAGTTCGCCGACGCGCTGACCACCTGCGACCGCGCTGTGTTCTTCCGCTACATGGTCGAGTCGCTGGCGCAGCAGCGCGGGCTGATCGCGACGTTCATGCCCAAGCCGTTCGCGCACCTGACCGGCAACGGCTGCCACTTCCACGTCAGCCTGTGGTCGGGCGGCGAGAACCTGTTCGAGCGCGACGCCGGCCGACGATCCGCGCGGGCTCGGCCTCTCCGAGCTCGCCTACCAGTTCATCGGCGGGCTCAAGGCCAACGCCAAGGCGTACATCGCGGTCACCGCGCCGACCGTCAACTCCTACAAGCGCCTTGTCGTGGGCGCGCCGACCAGCGGCGCCACCTGGGCGCCGGCGTACGTCAGCTACGGCTACAACAACCGCACGCAGATGCTCCGGATCCCGGCCGCCGGGCGGATCGAGGACCGGACCGTCGACGGCTCGTGCAACCCGTACCTCGCGGCGACCGCGATGCTCGCGGCCGGCCTCGACGGGATCGAGCGCGGGCTCGACCCCGGCGAGCCGAACTCGGCCAACCTGTACGAGCTGCGCGAGGCCGAGCGCGAGGCGCGCCGGCATCGAGCTGCTGCCGGCCAACCTGCTCGACGCGGTGCGCGAGCTCGAGCGCAACGACGTGCTCCGCGCGGGCGCTCGGCAAGACCCGCGACGGCGACTACGTCGACTACTTCGTCGAAGGTCAAGCGCCGCGAGTGGCAGGCCGCGCACGAGCAGATCACGCAGTGGGAGCTCGACCGCTACCTGCAGCTGTTCTGAGTCGTCTACGCCGCGCTGAGTGACTGGCTCCCCGGGCTGGCCACGTCGCGGTTATCGGGGACGAACTGGCTCGCGATGAACGTCGCGCCCTGCGGGTCGGCGATGATCGTCATCCGGACCCATGGCGCGTCGAACGGCGGCGCCAGCAGCTTCCCGCCCAGCGCGCCCGCCTTCTCAGCGGTGCGGTCGGCGTCGTCGGTGGCGAACGTCAGGCTCCAGTGCGCGGGGACGTCGCGGTGGTCGTCCGGCAGCGGGGTGAGAGTTGCCACAACGTCCTCGAAGCCCTCGGGCGCGCCCATCGTCGCCATCCGCTCGCGCGTTCCCGGATTCAGCAGCTCGAGGTGGTCGCCGTATTCGGGCAACGTCCACGCCTCGGCGCCGCCGCCCATCGGCATCGCTCCCCACCCGAACACCGACCCGTAGAACGCCTTGGCGCGTTCGGGGTCGTGGGTGTTCAGGTTGTTGAAGTTGACCGAACCGGCCTCGTTGACAACGCGCGCGCCCCGGTGCTGGTTGGGCTCCCACACGTAAAACGCCGCGCCCTCGGGATCGGCGAACACGGACGTGCGGCCCGCCTCCATCACATCGAACGGCTCGGCCAGGATCTGCCCGCCGGCGCCCGACACCTTCGCGGCAGTCTCTTCGGCGCTCTCCACCCATACGTAGGTGTTCCAGGTGGCGACTTGCGGCGCTCCCTCGGGGATCCCGCCGATGCCGGCGACGTCGCCACCTCGGATCCGGGCGATGAAGTAGCTGCCGCCCGCGCCGGGCGGCATCACGTCCTCGACGTCCCACCCGAATAGGTCGCGGTAGAACGCGACAGCGGCCTCCGGGTCGGGCTGGTTCGTGTCGGCCCAGCATGGCACGCCCGGGATGTAGCGGTCTCGCTCGGTCATCGATGCTCCTCTCGTCCGCTGACAGTGCCCGCGAGCGTATCCCCGTTTTAGGTCAGGATCGGTCCTCTGGTCGCCGGCTCCGCGCCACCGCCAGCAGCGCCAGCAGGTCGTATGCGACCGCCGCCGCGTTGAGCGCCGTGATCTGACCCGGCGAGTCGTACGCCGGCGCAACCTCGACGACGTCGAACCCCGTGAACGACATCCCGGCGAGCGAGCGCAGGAACGCGAGCGCCTCGCGCGGCGCAACGCCCGCCACCTCGGGCGTCCCCGTGCCCGGCGCCGACGCCGGGTCGAGCACGTCGATGTCGAACGACAGGTACGCCGGGCCGTCGCCGACACGGCGGCGGACGCGGTCGCCGTACTGATCGGGGGTCATCGCCACCAGGTCCGGGCCGGGGATCACCTCGAACCCGAGCTCGCGCGGGACTTCGGCGTCCTCCGGCCCGTACAGCGGCCCGCGCATACCGGCCAGCAGCGAGCGCGCCGGATCCAACAGCCCTTCCTCGACCGCGCGGCGGAACGGGGTCCCGTGGAAGTAGCGCTCGCCGTAGTACTGGTCCCACGTGTCGGCGTGCGCGTCGAGCAGCACGAGCGCCACCGGGCCGTGCACGGCGTGCTGGGCGCGCAGTTCCCCGAGCACGATCGAGTGATCGCCGCCGAGCACCAGCGGCACGGTGCCGGCTTGCAGTATCGGGCGCAGATGCTCGGCGATCTGCTCGGTGGTGCGGAGCGCGTTCCCCGGCGTGACGTTGATGTCGCCGCCGTCGACCAGCGACAGCGTGCCGAACACGTCGACGTCGAGGACCGGGTGGTACGGGCGCAGGAGCATCGACGCGGCCCGGATCGCCTCGGGTCCGAACCGGGCCCCGCTCCGGAAGCTCGTCGCGGTGTCGAACGGGACCCCGACCACCGCGGCGTCGACGTCGTCGCGCGGCAGCGCGACGTGGGGCAGCCGGGCGAACGTGCGCACGCCGGTGTAGCGGGGCGCGACGGTGGCGTCCGGAGGCTCGAAATGCGTCATCTACTCGCGGACGACCCTGAACCTAAAGCAGCTCGGAGTCGTGTTCTTCGAAGATCTGGGCGTAGTCCGTGCGCTCGCCCGAGTGGAGCTCCTGCACCAGCTGGTAGATCCGCGGCGTCATCACGAGCAGGTAGCGCGCCGGCTCGGACGACGCGTTCCAGAACGAGTGGCGCACGCCGCGGGTGACGAGGATCGACTCGCCGGCGGGGATCTCGCGCTGCTCGTCGTCGACCTGGAACCCGAGCTTGCCGCTGAGCACGATCCACGCCTCGTCGTCCGAGCGGTGCAGGTGCAGGCCGGCGATCGGACGTCCGGGATGCGTGCCCGGGTCCGTCCAGTCCGCGACCACGAACGAGTCGCTGATGATCATCGCGGCCAAGCCTAAGCCGCCGAGGACCATTAAGTCCACACTGGACGCAGCACCGGAGCCGAATGCATATTCGTCCCGCTATGGCAACGATCCCACAGCAATCGACTCGGTAGCGACGTCGAGTGTCGACCTATCGGGGTAGCAGCGGTGCCTACGACGTCGGCCTGGTCATCCGGAAGATCTGCTCGACCACCGTGTACTCGTCCGGGCCGCCCAGCCGGGCGACCGGGCGAAGACCAGCGGTGTCGATCCCGGAGCCGGCGATCGCGCGCTCGTCGAGGTGCACGCCGACGACCTGCCCGATCACGAGGTGCTGGTCGAACGCGTCGCCGTTCAGATCCCGCAGCTCGAGCGCATGCACGACCTTGCACTCCATCGCGCACGGGCTGGCTGCGACGCGCGGTGGCGCCACCAGCCGCGATGGCGCCATCTCGAGCCCCGCCCGCGAGAACTCGCTCGCACCCCGCGGCAGCGGCGCCGAGGTCTCGTTCATCTGCTCGCGCAGGTCGAACGTCGCCAGGTTCCAGACGAACTCGCGGAGCTCGCCGGCGAACGTCGAGGAGTCCTTCGCGCCGTGGCTCGAGAACGCGAGCATGTACGGTCCCTCGGCGACGGCGTTGAAGAAGCTGTAAGGCGCGAGGTTGACGCGCCCCGAACCGTCCATCGTCGAGATCCAGCCGATCGGGCGCGGCGCTACGAGCGACTTGAACGGATCGTGCGGAAGCACCGACCGGTCCCGGCTCGCGGGCTCGTAGAAGATCATCCGGGGATCACCCAGGTCCGAAGCGCCGCAACGCCGTCGACGGACCCCTCCTCCCCCCCCCCGTCCCCCCACCGTGTCGAGCAGGCTCGCGAGCGCGATGACGCCTTCGCGGTCGTGAGCGCGTCGCCGAGTGCGTGGTGGGGCGTCTCCGCCGGCTGACCGAGCAGCCGGCAAGCCGCCCGAGCGAGATCTCCTCGGGCGCACCCTGTCACGGTGGCGGGCCACGCCCGCAGCGCCTCGGTGTCTGGACGGCGGCAACCGCACGCCGGCGCGCGCGCTTCTCGAGGGGCTCCGCTGCGCCGCGGTGGGGCAGGGCGATGCGCCCCGTGAGCAGCTCGAGGACCGGTCCATGCCGCTTCGAGCGGCGGGGCGTGGGCGGGGTGGGGACGCGCAGTGGCACGGCAGGGCCGGCTGGAGAGGGCGTGTTCACGGCGTGTACAGCCGCCGCCGGGCGATGGACGTCGTTCGATCGGCACCGCTCCGACGGTGAGTCCTCGCTGCGGGGATCGAGCCCGGTCATCTCGAGGTCGAGCGCGCACCAGCGGGCCTCGCGCCGGGAGTCTGAGCGGAGGGCCGCGAGGCATCGGCGAACTCCGCCGCGACCCCCTCACGCCCACCTAGCCTCACGAGCGCAGCCTCAACGAGCGCAGCCTCACACGCGCAACCTCACCCGCGCAGCCTCCGCTGCACGGTCGTCACCGCTCGGAACACGTCGCGCAGGTGGTCGCGCATCAGCGGGCTGATCTCGGCGGGTTCGATCTCGTCGTCCGGCGCCTGGCCCGCGCCGATCCGGTTGATGTGATGGCCGATTCGGAGCTCGAGCGCGAGCTCGAACGCGTCGGCGAGCGTCCGCGCGTCGCCGTCGCTCAGCACTCCGCCGGCCGCGCCGCCAGCAACCGCTCGGGCGTCGATCCCTCGACCACGCCGGTGGCGGCTGACCCCCAACGCGCGAGTTCGACGATCGGAGCGACCGCGGCCTGCCGGATGTCGAGCCGGGCGGTGCGCCGTCCGTCGGCCTCGAGCACCGAATCGGCATCGAACCCGGTCGGCGGCACCGCCGCCTAGCGCCCGGCGCGCCAAGGCCGCGACGACTGCGTCCCGCACCGGGCCCTCGGGCTCGGGCAGCGGATCGATCGGCGTCCCCCACAGCGCGCGGCGCTCGATCAGCACCGACAGCTCGAGCTCGTCCTCGCCGTCGATCCGGCTCCACTCCGAGGTACTTCGCGCGACCACCTCACCCGGGAAACCGCACGCCCGCAGCACATCGGCGACCGACTCGGTCCACTCGACGGGCGGACGGTCATGACACACGACGGCACCGCGCGCGATCGAGGCCGGGCGTCAGCTCCCGCCGCGCCTGGCTCCCGACCGCGACCCATACGACCCCATCGCCCGGAGCCGTCGCGGCCTAGCTCGAGCGCGCGCGTGGTCAGCGCGTCGACGAGCGCCGACACCACCCGCACGACCTCGGACGCGCGCAGCTGCGCCGCGAGCAGATCGGCCACCACCTCGGGCAGCCGGCGCGCAACCTCGGCGAGATCCTCAGCGCACGAAGCCCGCGTGATCGAACGTCGCGCGCCGAACCACGAACGCGGACTGGACCGCGTACAGGTCCGCCTCCTCGATCACGCCCACGAGCTCGCGGCTCTCGGTCACGACCTGCGCGTGCCCGATGCCGCGCTCGAGCAGCTCGAACAGCACGTCGCCTCCGATCTGATCGGGAAGGACCGAGAACACCGGCGTGGTCATCACGGTCGCCACGGGCGCGCTCAGCGGCAGGCCGGCGCCGACGATCTTCGTCCGGATGTCGCGATCGGTCACGATCCCGAAGCCGCCCTCGCGCAGGTCGACGATCGCCGAGCTCGCGCCGTCACTCGGTCATCCGCCGCGCGACCTCGCGGATGCTCTCCATCGGCTCACACTCGCACGATCGGCGAGCGCAGCAGCTGACGCTACCGGCCGATGGTTCGGGGTCCCCCGCCGACCTCGACCGAGCGCTGCCTTACGCGGTCGAGCAGCGGACGCGCGACGCTGACCGGGATTCGGTAGCAGAGCGTGTCCTCGGCGGCCCGCGCCTCGAACCCGGGCGTGAGCCCCGACAGCATCGCGGCATGACCGAACGTGTCGCCGGTTCCGAGCATGTCGAGCAGCCGTCCGTCGTGCATGATGTCGACCGCGCCCGAGTGGATCACGCGCAGGAACGTGACCGGCCCGCCGCCCTCGTCAGGATCGGCCGCCCACGTAGAACTCGAGCTCGGTCTGCGCCGCCGCCTCGCCCAGCTCCTCGGGGCCCCCCCCCCCCCTCCACTACGACGGAGGCCGAGCCGCTGCGCGCGCTGCACCGCCTCGGTCCGGTTGCGCACCTCGAGCTTGCGGTACACCGCGCTCGTGTGCTCCTTGACGGTGTGCTTGGACAGGTGCAGCTTCTCGGCGATCTCGGGATTGGTGGCGCCCGAGGCCATCGAGTTCAGCACGTCGCGCTCGCGGTCGGACAGGCCGAACGCGACCGGCCGGTCCTGGGGGTCGAACACGGTCTTGCCGAGGCCGACGAGACGTACCGCGCTCGCGATCTTCCGCGCCGGCCAATCCTTGTACGCGAATCCCGACGCGCCGGCGGCGCGCGCCGCGTGCGGCGAGATCTCGCCGGCGCCCGAGAACAGCAGGACGCGCGTGAGCGGCTCGGCCTGGCGCAACTGCTCGCAGATCTCCGCGCCCGACTCCTCGCCGATGAACAGGTCGACGAGCGCCACGTGCGGGCGGTAGCGCGAGACGAGTGCGAGCGCCTCCTCGCCAGAGTGCGCGCTCAGGCAGCGGTCGACCCACGGCTGCTGGGTCAGCATCAGGCGAATTCCCCAGTGCACGACGTCGTGATCGTCGACCACGAGCACGCTCAGCCGCTCGGGGCTCCGGAGTGCCGTTTCGGAGGTCATCAGGGATTGCTCCCTCCGTACCCGGTCAGAGCTCATCGGGAACCACCAGCCGAACCTGCCAGGTGCCGGGCTCGCGCGCGCCGAACTCGACCACGCCACCGCTCTGGAGTGCCTCGAGCGCAGCCAGCCGCAGCCCCATCCCCGCGCGGTGCCTCGCGCCGGTGACCCCGTCGTTGGCGACCTCGAGCACGAACGTGCCGTCCTCGCGCCCGATCCGCACGCTCACGCTGGTGGGGTCCGCGTGCTTGTGGGCGTTGCGAACGGCCTCGGCCAACACCGATTGGGCCAGCGGCTCGAGCGCCGGCGGGACGTCGCCCTCGCCGCCGGAGACGAGCGTCACCCCCAGGTCCGGGTGCACCCGCGCGAGCCGCTCGATCTCGGCGACGAACGTGGTCTGCGTCGCCCGCGGTGTCCGGCCCAGCGGGCGCTGGAGCGCGGTGCGCAGATCTGAGAGCGCCTCCTGGGTCTCGGCCGCGCAGCGCTGCCGAGCCTCGGCCGGCAGATCGCCGTCGCCGTCGAGCGCCATCGAGATCCCGAACAGGCGCTGGATCACGCTTTCGTGGATGTCCCGCGCGAGATCGATCCGCTGCTCGAGCTGCTCGGCCTCCTCGGCCTGCTTGGCCACGACGCGGGCGACCGAGGCGAGCGCCGCGGCCTTGCCGAGCGTCCACAGCAGGTGCCGCTCGGAGTCGTCGAGCGGCGGCTCTGACAGCAGCCGGTCGGCGAAGATCACGCCCAGCGCGCGGCCCGCCGCCGCCATCGGCGCGCACACCAGCCGGACGGGCTCGGGGAAGACGTTCGCGTACTCCGGAGGGAACTGACCGGTCATGTCCCCCTCGATCTCGATCACCCGGTCCTCCCGCAGCGACTGAACCGCGATCGGCGCCGACTCGACGGTCACGTGGGCGCCGGCGAACTGCTCAAGGCTGAGACCGTGGGCGCCCGCCGCGCGGACGCGCCGGACCGCGCTGTCGTAGCGGAAGATCAGCGCGCGCCGCATCCGCGCCAGCCGGCACACCGCGTCGCACAGACGGTCGTAGAAGCCGGCGCCGTTCGACAGCGCGTCTTCGGACTGTGACAGCACCTCGACGAACAGCTCGAGCGCGTCGATTCCGACTTCGGGGCGCGGGCTCAGAGCGAGTCCATCAGCGCGAACCGCAGCGCCTGCTGCGGTTCCAGGTACACCCGCCAGCTCTCCTCGCAGCGTGGGCATCGGCATTCGACGGACGGATCGTATCCGTCGAGGGCCGCATGCCATTCGAGTTCGTCGCTGCGCAGGCACATCGGACAGGCGAGCGATGCGATCACGAGCGCGTCGGGATCGTCGGTCCGGAACCTGGCCGTGTCCGCGAGCATCAGACCCCGGCGTATGCCGCTTCCGCGTCGACCCGCGCGATCGGGTGCTTGCCCCAGCGGCTCCAGGTCGCATAGTCGAGCAAACGGCTCATGTACTCGCGCAACGGCGCGACGCTGATCCCCGCCGGCTGGAGCTGCGCGCGCGTGAACGCATCGTCGAAGGTGGTCTCCACCGAGAAATAGGGGAAATACATCGCGCCTTCCTCGATCATCGACCGCGCGACTCCGTGATCGGCGGCCATGAACTCGGCCGGCGAAAGCAACTTTGGCAGAGGCTGCTGGAAATATCCGCTCGCGAGCTCGGCGATCTCGGCGATCGTGCTCGCCTGCGTGCCGGCGGTCAGGTGATAGGTCTGCCGGATCCCGCCGGGAGCCTCGCACAGCTCGTGGATGCCGTCGGCGACGTAGTCGATCGAGACTACGTCGACCGGCGCCGAAGGAGTCGCCGGCACCGCCGGGAACAGACCGCGCGCGAGCGCGCGCAGCGGCCAGTAGAGGACGTTGAATGTGGACGTCCAGCCGCTGTTGCGGTCGCCGACGACGATGCTCGGACGCAGGACCGTGAACGGCAGGTCGGGCTCCGAGCGCACGAGCCGCTCGGACTCGAACTTCGACTGCTCGTAGGAGTTGTTGAAGCTCTGCCCGACGTCGAGGTCGCACTCGTAGAACCGGCCCACGTGCGTGCCGGCGACGTACGCGGTCGAAACCTGCGCGTACCGCTCGAGCACGCCAAGCTCCTGCGCCCGGCGGCCGAGCTCGAGCATCCGGCGCGTCCCCTCGACGTTGATCGCCCTCGCCTGCTCGAGGGTCATACCGAAAGACACCGAGGCGGCGCAGTGGACAATCACCGTCGACTCCGCCGCGAGCATGTCCCAGCGGCCCTGATCGAGGCCGAGACGTGGCGCCGTGAGGTCGCCGGCGACCGCGGTGACGCGGTCGGCATAGCGGCCCGCACGGTCCCCGAACAGGTTCGCGAGCACCGCGTCGACCCGGTCGCGCGCGGCATCTTCGCCGTCGGCACGCACGATCGTGAGCACCGGCCGCTCGGTCCGCTCGAGGTACCGGGCGAGCAGCTCCATCCCGACGAACCCGGTCGCGCCGGTCAGGAGTACGGGCGCGTCCGACCGGGTCATTCGCCGCGCTCCAGCGATAGCGACCGGAACGCCCAGGTCAGGCGCGAGCGCGTCTGGGCAGGGGCGATCAGCTCGTCGATGTGGCCGCCGGCGGCCGCGACCCGCGGGCACAGGTTCGTCTCGGCGTACGTTGCGGCGAGGTCGTCGCGAACCGCGTCGGGGTCGGCGGCCGCCTCGAGCTCGCGGCGGTTGATGATCCCGACCGCCGACCGCGCGGCCATCACGCCGATCTCGGCATTCGGCCACGCGAACACGTAGTCGGCGCCGAGGTCCTTGGAGTTCATCGTGATGTATGCGCCGCCGAACGCCTTGCGCAGGATCAGCGTCACCCGGGGCACGTCCGCCGACGCGAACGCGTGCACGAACCCGGCCCCGAACCGGATCACCCCGAGCGACTCCTGCTTGGTCCCCGGCATGTAACCGGGAGTGTCGACGAGCACGAGCAGCGGGATACCGAACGCGCTCAACTTGTTGACGAACCGCGCGCCTTTCTGGGCGGCATCCGAGTCGATGATCCCGCCGAGGTAGCGGGGCTGGTTCGCGACCACACCGACGGTGTGGCCGTCGAGGCGGGCGAAGCCCGTGACGAGGTTGCGCGCCCAACCAGCCGACACCTCGAGCAGCTCGCCGCCGTCGACGATCGCGCGGGCGACATCGCGGACGTCGTAGACGCTGCGCCCGTCGGCGGGCACCGGGTCCGAGGGGTCGTGACCGAGCGGCGGATGCGCCGGAAGCACCGGCGGCCGCGCATCGCGGTGGCGTGGGAGGTAGCCGAGCAGCTCGCGTGCCAGGTACGCGGCGTTGACATCGGTCGGCGCGACGAAATGACAGACGCCGTTGCGCTCGTGGACTCGGGTACCGCCGAGTTGATCGGCGGTGACGTCCTCGCCGAGCGCGTCGCGGACGACGCCCGGCCCGGTCAGGAACAGGCTCGACTGCTCGGTCATCACAACCCAATCGGTCAGCGCCGGTGAGTACGCGCCGCCGCCGGCGGACAGGCCGGTGACGATCGAGACCTGGGGAACGCGCCCCGAAAGCTTGACGATCCGGTGGAAGATGCGGCCGTAGCCGCCGAGCGCGGCCACGCCCTCCTGCATCCGGGCGCCTCCCGACGACACGAACCCGACGACCGGAGCCTTTGCCTTGTCGGCGAGCTCGAGCACGCGCACGATCGAGTTCGCGTGCTGCTCGCCGAGCGATCCGCCGGCGAAGCGCGAGTCCTGCGCGTAGCAGAACACCGGGCGGCCGTCGATCATGCCGGCGCCGGCGACGACGCCGTCGCCCGCGCGGGCCTTGTCGCCCATCGTGTCCGAGAGGACCTCGGAGCGGATCAGCTCGAGCGTGCCCGGATCGCACAGCGTCTCGAGACGCTCGAACGGGCCGAGCGTCGTCTCGGCGCCTGAGGTGCGTGGGGCGAGCGTGGCGCTCACGACGCACCCGCGAGGCACAGCACGGCGTTGTGGCCGCCGAACCCGAACGAGTTCGAGAGCGCGACCGGCCGACCGTGTCCGTTGCCGTTCACGACGAGCGGCCGCGGTCCGTCGGGCACGTAGTCGAGGTCGAGCCCCTCGTCCGGGACCTCGTAGTTGAGCGTCGGCGGCGCCACCCGGCCGTTCAGCGCGAGCACGGTCGCGATCGCCTCAACCGCGCCGGCGGCGCCGAGCAGGTGCCCGATCGCCGACTTCGTCGAGGAGACCGGGATGTCGAAGGCCCGCTCCCCGAGCGCGAGCTTGATCGCCTCGGTCTCCGAGCGGTCGTTGAGCGGGGTCGAGGTCCCGTGGGCGTTGATGTAGTTGACGTCCTCGGGCGTCACGCCGGCGTCCTTCATCGCGCGGGTGATCGCCAGCGACGCCGGCCGGCCCGTCGGCTCGGGCGCGGTCAGGTGATAGGCGTCGGCGGTGGACGCGTAGCCGAGTACCTCACCGAGCACGGTCGCGCCGCGGGCGGCCGCGAGCTCTTCGGACTCGAGCACGAGCACTCCTGCTCCCTCCCCCATCACAAATCCGTCGCGCCGGGCATCGAACGGCCGCGAGATCCCGGTTGGCGAGGTCGCCTCCATCGAGGCGAACGCGGCCTTCGCAAGCGGAGTGAGCGTCGCCTCGGCTCCGCCCGCCACGACCGCCTTTGCCACTCCAGTCCTGATCATCCGCGCTGCCTCGCCGATCGCGTGGGTGCCGGACGCGCACGCGGACATGACGCCGAACACGGGCCCGCGGATGCCGTGCCGCATCGCCACCAGGCCGGCGGCTGCGTTGCCCATGATCAGCGGGATCGCCAGCGGCGAGACGCGCTCGGGCCCGCGGTCGCGCAGCACCTCACATTGGCTCTCGAACGTCCACATGCCGCCGATGCCCGAGCCGATCACGCACCCGAAATCGGCCGGATCGGCCGGCGGGTCCTCGGAGTCCCAGCCGGCCTCGGCGACCGCCTGCGAGCTGGCCGCGATTGCGAGCTGGGCGAAGCGGTCGCTGCGGCGCGCCTCCTTGACCGTCATGAACTCGGTCGGATCGAACTCCGTGCAGGCGCCGACGCCGTCCTCGATGCCCGAGCGGCCGGCGTTCCAGCCGTCGAGCAGCTCCTGCGCGCCGACGCCGAGCGGCGACACCGCCCCCATGCCGGTGATCACAACGCGGCTCATGTGAGACCCCACTCGACGACGGTCGCGCCCCACGTGAACCCCGCGCCGAAGGCGCCCAGGAGGACGCGGTGGCCGGGCTTGAGCCGACCTTCGTTCTCGACGTACGCGAGCGCGAGCGGGAGCGTCGCGGCCGAGGTGTTGCCGTACTGGGAGATGCAGTCGACGACGCGGTCAGCCGGCAGGCTCAGCCGCTCGCCGACGGCGCTCAGAATCCGTCCGTTCGCCTGGTGATAGACGAACAGGTCGATGTCGTCAAGCCGGGCGCCGGCGGCGCGCACGGCCTGCACCGTCGACAGCGACAGGCGCGCGACGGCCTCGCGGAAAGTCTCGTGCCCGCACATCCGGATCACGCCCTCCTCGCGCGGAACCTTGATGTGGTCGGCGCCGGCGCCATCCGCCCCGAGCACGATCGGGCCGATCCGGCTCGCCTCGCCGGTCGCCTGGAGAACGACCGCCCCGGCGCCGTCGGCGAACACGGCCGCGGTCGTCCGGTCCTCGGGGTCGAGAATGCGCGACATGAGGTCGGCGCCGATTACGACCACGCACCGCGCGCGGGCCGCCTCGATCTGCCCGGTTCCGACCGCCAGCGCCGACAGGAACCCGGTGCACGCCGCGCCGATGTCGAACGCGCCGGCGCGCACGGCGCCGAGCTCGTGGGCGACGAGCGGGGCGGCGTTCGGCATCACGTCGTCCGGGGTCGTCGTCGCGACCAGCACGAGGTCGACCTGCTCGGGCGAGACGCCGGCGCGTCTCAGCGCGGCGGCGGCCGCGGTGGTGGCGTGGGTCGAGAGCCGTTCGGTCGGCTCGGCGACGTGCCGGGCGTGGATCCCGGTACGGCGGACGATCCACTCGTCGCTGACGCCGATACGGGCGGCGATTTCGCGGTTGGGGATGACGGTGTGGGGCAGGCTCGCGCCGACGGACGCGATCGCGGCGCCCACCGGGGCAGCCGGGACGATCGTGTCGTCAGCCACGATGTCGTGCTTGAGCGCGGGCAGCGTCGTGCTCATGGTTGACACGTTCGCCAAACCGGTGCGCGATTCCAACCGCGACAGGCCCGAAACCCCCTACGCGGGGGGGTTTGCGGGGCCGGCGCCTGGGCTGCGTAACGCCGCCTCAACATTTGGGTAGCGCGGCGCGTCAGGCGGCGCGGATGATCGCGTCGGCACCGACACGAGGGGCGCGCTCGTCCGGCACTGCCACGAGCCGCTCACGGCGCGCGACATCGCCCCGATTGTGTCTGGTTCCGCGAAGCCCCGACGCGGGGTGAGGCGACCGGGGCGCGGTCGCCTCAACCCCACTGCAGCGGTTATGCCTGCGCGAACTGCTGACGGCCGGCGGCCATCGGCCCGGTCCGGTCCCAGATGGGACGGACCTCCACCGAGCCGAACGCGATGTTCGGCATGTGCGAGGCGTGCTCGAGGGCCGTGTCGAGGTCCGGGCAGTCGACCAGGTAGTAGCCGGCCAGGTACTCCTTGGTCTCCGCGAACGGACCATCGGTGAACTGCGTCTGCCCGTCGCGCTCACGCACCGTGGTGGCGGTGTCAGGCCGCTCGAGCGCGTCGCCCGCGACATACGCGCCGGTCTTCTGCAGGTTCTCCGTGAACGCGTCCCACTTGGGCGCCATCGCCGCGAGCACCTCAGGGCTCGGCGGGTTATCCGTCGGCTGATAGATCAGCAGCAGGTATTGGGGCATCACGCCTCCTCGGGTCGTATCGCCGCTCCTATTTTGCGGCTTTGACCGTATGACGGGCGAGCGTGCCGCGTTTCGACACGCCCGTCCATCAAATGTCGCCGCCGCTCCGTTACCTCCCGCCGCGGCCGCCGCCGATCCCCGGAAGTACCCGCGTCCCCTCGATACGGACCGCCTGGAGCGCGTCCGGATCGAGGCCCAGCAGACGCAGGATCGTCGGCGCCACCTGGGTGGTCTCGACCCACTTGTCCGATGTGCCGGGCCGGACGACGCCGGGGGCGTAGACGACGAGCGGAACGTCCCGGTCAGCGGGATTGTCGCCGCCGTGCTCGGCGATCTTCGTGCCGCCGGTGTACACCGTGCCGATCTGCACGCGACCGAACACGTCCGGGTAGCGCGGATCCCCGTACGGGACGCCGAAGAACCTGGCGGCCTCATGACCGGCGTAGATCTTCGCCAGGCCGGAGTGCGCGACCTGCTCGGTGCCGCGGTTCACGCCGTCGTTGCTGTAGAGCACCGCGGTCGCGCTGTGGTTCCAGAGGTAGTTCTTGACGAAGTCGGCAGCGTCCTGCGTCTTGACCGACAGGTAGCTCTGCCACAGGTCGTCGTCGGTACCGGCGACGATCAGGTCGTTCGGATCACCCGTCTGCGCGGTCCAGGCCGCGTTGATCGCGTCGATGATCGGGCCGTCCTTGATCCGCTTCAGCAGCAGCGGATCCTGCGGCGACTGGCCGTGCTTGGCCGTGATGATGATCGCCGTGGAGGACGCGAGACCGTCGGCCTGGATCGTGTCGTCCATCCGCTGCAGCTGCGCGTTGACGTAGTCCAGCGCGCCGGCCAGCAGCGCGCGGGGCGTCGTCGTCCCGGGGTAGTAGCCGGCGAGCTCGACGGGCCCCTCCGTGTAGGTCCCGTCCGGGTTCTGGGTGAGGGTGCCGGGCGAGTCGACCTTCTCGGCGACCGACACCGCCTGGAAGTTCATCCCGAGGATCGCCGGCACGCCGACCTGCTGAGTACCGCTGTGGTCGTAGCCATCCAGCTCGTTGATGACCGCCTGCACCTTGTAACCGTCGTACTGCTTGGTGGCGGCGTCGTCGTGCGCCCAATCCGTGTCGGATGGGTACGGCACGCCGTTCGGCTCGACCGCCTGCGAGTCGATCTCCGGCCCGAAGAAGTCGTCGATGCTGTTGCCACCCGAACCACGCCCGTTGAACGACGTGTAGATCGCGTGCTTGTCAGACCAGGCCGTGCGCATACCGGCGTTCTTGATGACCTGGAAGATCGAGTTGACCTTCAGGTAGTCCCACGGCTGGATCGGCTGGCAGGTCTTCGGGTCGACCGGGTAGGTCGCCGGGTTCAGGCCCGACTGCGGGTGCGGGGTCAGGTTCATGATCGCGGCGGGGTTCGTGTCAACGCCGCCCGGGTAGATCGAGCCGCCCTCGTCGAACGACGGGAACGTGTTGCCGCTGTTGTTGTTCAGCAGGTCAGGGACGGAGTTGAGGATGTCGTCCGGCGAGTCGTAGATCACGTTGCCGCCCGGAACCGGACCCGAGCAGTTCGTGGTGCCGGGCGGGAACACGCCGTGGCTGTACTCGACGTCGTAGTAGACGCCGGTGGCGCGCGGGTCGCCGCCGGTCATGATCGCGGTGCCGCCCGGATCGGAGTCCGATGGGTCCGACGTGTGGTTGTTGGTGAACTCGGCGCCACCGGAGGCGAGCTTGGCGAGCTCCGAGCCCGGATGGTTGGCGATGTACCAGTCGAGGTCGGACTGGTGCATGCCGTCGACCGAGATCAGCAACACGTGCGATATCTGACGCCCACGGTGCCCGTGATGGCGATGCGGGGGGTGCGCGGAAACGGCGGCAGCCGAGCCGCCTATGGCGCCGGCGGCGATCACCGCGGCCGCCCCCAGCTTCGTGACTCTACGCATACGAACTGGCTCCTCTCATTGTTCGAGTCAGGAAGCGGCGACTTATATGAGGGCGACCGGCTCCGGTCGTTACCGAGCGGTGTCTCGAGCCTAAACGTCGTCTTAGCCGGACGCGATAGCCGCGATGCTGCCGGTGCCGATAGTCGGCCCTGCACGCCTGCCCCCGGACTGAGGTGAGCTCGTGGATCAGCTACTCGTCCGGGCCCGAGGCGAGCTCGTCGATCAGCGCCGCCAGGCGGAGCAGCAAGTCGGGCGCGAGCTCCTGCTCGGCCAGCGGGAGCGAGGCGTAGAACGCGTGCTGGCGCCCCCGCAGCCACTCCTGCTGGTCCTCGAGCAGGGCGCGGCCGACGTCGGTGAGGCTGACCGCCACCGCGCGCCGATCGTCAAGCGAGCGCGCCCGCCGGACGACGCCGCGGCGCTCGAGCGCGTCGAGGATCCGCGTGGCGGTCGACGGGGCGATCCCGGCGTCGCCGGCGAGGTCCTGGACGCGCGCCGCCGGGCGGGTGGCCAGACCCTCGAGCAGGCCGTACTGGGACAGCGTCAGGCCTCCGTTCGCCGCCGTCGCCCCCCGCGCGCGCCGGACCGCTTGCGCGAGTGCATCGAACGCCGTAACGAAGTCGGTTCCGGCGTCCGGGTCCATACCACTTGAGATTACCGCGACTGCCATGCTAATGTTTGGCATGCTAAGCAATACCGTCGATCCTGGAGCAAGGTCATGTTCCGAAACATCCTCGTCAGCGTCGACGGGTCCGAGCATTCAGACCGGGCCCTCGACGAAGCGATCGACATCGCCCGCGCCGACCAGGCGCGCCTCACGATCCTGACCGCGATCAACCAGCCCCCGGTGTGGGCCGCGTCGGCGATGGCCGCCGGCGCGTGCGCGGTGACCGCCGCCGACCTAGAGAAGGAGGCGGTCGACGTCATGCGCCGGGCGGTCAAGCGAGTCCCCAACGACATTCCCGTCACAACGATCATCAGCCGCAAGCCGATCCGGCACGCGCTGATGGGCCGTCTCAAGGCGTCCGACTACGACTTGCTCGTGATGGGGTCTCGTGGCCGCGGCGCGCTCACCGCATCGCTGCTCGGCAGCGTCAGCCACTACGCGCTCAACCACGTGCCGATCCCAGTGCTGATCGTGCACGGGGACGCCGACCGAAAGGGATCGGATGCCGAGCGGGTGGCCGACCTACCCGGCCGCACCTCCACCGAGCCCGAGGGTTCCGGGCCAGGGGCTCCGGCGCCGATGCCCGCCTAGCGCATTTACAGCCGTGCGGGGCAGTACAGCCGAGGCGGTGCACGCGCACCGCCACCCAGCGCCTCGGGCTCCGGGGCAGAGCGAGCACGGAATCGGCGGTGCGCAGGGTTCTAACGTCAGCCGGGCACGCCCGCAATCATAGACCTCGCCGACGGCGCCCGGGCGGCGTTCACGCCGGCCGCATCAACGCGACCGTCGCGTCGATGATGTCGTCTAGCGGCGGCAGCTCGACGTTCGGCAGCGGCATCTGACGCTGCGACGAGCGGGTGTAGCAGGCGCCGATGAACATCATCGCGACCGCATGTGGATCGACGCCCGCGCGGGCGCGGCCGGCGGCCTGTTCGGCGGCGAAGTAGTCGCCGATCGCATTCACCCCGCGATGCGGCCCGAGGCTGTGCTCGCTCATGTACGCGGCCATCGCGTCGCGCAGCTCGGCGTCCGACTGGGCCGCCGCGATCACCGGCAGCGCCTGCTCGAGGAACGTCTCGAGCGTGTGTCCGTAGAGCGCAAGGACCTCGCGTGGGTCCGTCCCTGGGGAAATGCCCCGGCTGGCGAGCTCGTGCAGCGGCCGGAGCCCTTCCTCGAACACCGCCTGCAACAGGCCGAAGCGGTCCTTGTAGTGGTAGAAGACGCTCGCCTCCGAGACCCCGGCGAGGGCCGCCACCTCGCGCGCGGTCAATCGCGCGATCCCCCGCCCGCGGATCACCTGGAGCGCCGCCGCCAGAATCGCCTCGCGGCCCCCGGCGGGCGGTCGTCCACGTCGTTTGGGCGCGTCACCGATCACGGCTTTGGCGGGTCTTACCACAAAGTTCACGTGATGGCCACGATTTCCTGAGTGCACGCTCAGTATATATGTTATCCTCCGCCAACGCGACGGAAATGGAGGTAGCTCCGATGGCTCGGAAATGGTGGACCCTGCTCGCCGTCTGCACCGGCGTGTTCATGCTGTTGCTGGACATCACGATCGTCAACGTCGCGCTGCCGTACATCCAGCAGGCGTTCCATGCCTCGCTCGCGGATCTGCAGTGGGTCATCGACGCGTACGCGCTGACGCTCGCGGCGTTCCTGCTCACCTCCGGGTCGGTCGCGGACCTCGTCGGGCGACGGCTCGTGTTCGCGGTCGGCATCGTCGTGTTCACGGTCGGCTCCGCACTGTGCGGCGTGGCCGCCGACCCGACCTTCCTCGCGCTGTCCCGCGCCTTCCAGGGCGTCGGCGGCGCGATCATGTTCGCGACCTCGCTGGCGCTGCTCGCCGATGCGTTCCCGCCACGCGAGCGTGGCGTAGCGTTCGGCGTGTTCGGCGCAATCACGGGCGTCGCCGTGGCCGTCGGCCCGGTGCTCGGCGGCGCGTTGACGAGCTGGCTGTCGTGGCGGTGGATCTTCTTCGTCAACGTGCCGATCGGGGTCTTCGCGCTGATCGTGACCCTGCGAGAGGTGTCCGAGTCGAAGGCACCCGTCGCGCACCGCCCGGACTGGCTGGGCTTCGTGACCTTCACGCTCGGTCTCACCGCGCTCGTGTTCGGATTGATCCGCAGCCATCCGGACGGCTGGGGATCGACCACCGTGGTCGGCTCGCTCGCCGCGGCCGTCGTGCTGCTCGCGCTGTTCGTGGTCGTCGAGCTGCGGACCCGTGCCCCGATGCTCGACCTTAAGCTGCTGCGGGTCCCCACCTTCAACGGCGGCCTAGTCGCGGCGTTCGGTATCTCCGCCTCGCTGTTCGCACTCCTCACCTACATCGTCCTGTACCTGCAGAACGTGCTCGGGTCCTCGGCGATCGACACCGGCGTGCGCCTGCTGCCACTCACCGGCGCGATCTTCCTCACCGCCGGACTCGCCGGGCGTCTGACGGGTCACGTGCCCACGAAGCTCCTGATCGCTCCCGGATTCGGGTTGATCGGCGCCGGCCTCGTGCTGATGCGCGGTATCACCCCGGGCGACGACTGGACTCACCTGTTGCCCGGGATGATCGTCGCGGGCGTCGGCGCCGGCCTGGTCAACGTGCCGCTCGCGTCGACCGCGGTCGGCGTGGTCGAGCCCGCGCGCGCCGGGATGGCCTCCGGGATCAACTCGACGTTCCGCCAGATCGGGATCGCGACCGGCGTCGCGGCGCTCGGCAGCATCCTCGCCAGCGAGGTCTCGAGCTCGGTGATCTCGAAGCTCGCGGGCAGCCCGCTCGCGAGCGGCTCGCACGCGCTCGCGTCGTCGATCAGCAACGGCAGCATCATCCAGGCCATGCACGGGGTGCCGCCGCACCTGCGAGGCCTCGCCGGCGTCGCCGCCAAGAGCAGCTTCATCGACGGCCTCAACACGATCATCCTGATCGGCGCGATCGTCGCGTTCGCCGCCGCCGTGCTCACGGTGTTCCTGATCCGCCAACGCGACTTCGTCGAGGTTCCCCACGCGGAGGACGCCGGCGCAGCGCCGGGCGGCGAGGCCAACGCCGACGCACCCCGGGCGCCGGCTGCTGCCTGAGCTCGGCACCGGGGCCGAGCGCGGTCCCTCCTAAGATCAGTCGCATGCGGCTGTCCGTACTCGACCAGTCCCCGATCTCGGAGGGCTCGACGGGCGCCGAGGCGCTGCGGAACACGATCGACCTCGCCCGTCTCACCGACGAGCTCGGCTACCACCGCTATTGGGTGGCCGAGCACCACGGAGGGCCGATGCTGGCGAGCGCGAGCCCGGAGGCGTTGATCGGCCCGATCGCCGCCGCCACCGACGGGATCCGCGTCGGGAGCGGCGGCGTGATGCTGCCCCATTACAGCCCGCTCAAGGTCGCCGAGACGTTCACGATCCTCGCCGGGCTGTTCCCGGGCCGGATCGACCTCGGCCTCGGCCGCGCGGCCGGCACTGACCCGATGACGACGTTCGCGCTCCAGCGCGATCGCCGCCAGGCCGCGCCCGACGACTTCCCCGAGCAGTTGGCCGAGCTGCTCGCCTACCTCGACGACAGCCTGCCCGAGGACCATCCGTTCGCCCGGCTCGCCGGCGTCCTGCCTGGCCGTCCGGAGCTCCCGGTCCCTTGGCTGCTCGGATCCTCGCCGCAGAGCGCGATCTGGGCGGGGCAGCTGGCGCTGCCGTACGCGTTCGCGGACTTCATCAACTCCGAAGGCGCCGAGATCGCCAGGCTTTATCGCGAGCGGTTCGTCCCCACCGACTCCGCGCCGGTTCAGCGGACCGCGGTGGCCGTCTGGGCCTTGTGCGCACCCACCGACGAGGAGGCCCAGTACCTGGCGGCGAGCAGCCGGATGTGCTTCACGCTGCTCCACCGCAACCAGCTGATCGCGGTTCCGCCCCCGGAGAAGGCGATCGAGTTCTTCCGGCGCGAGGGCAGGAGCCCCTCGGGCGGTCGGCCGGGCCGCCGCAGCATCCTCGGCTCTCCGGAGAAAGTCCGCGCCGGCGTCGAGCAGGTGGCGGTGGAGTACGGCGCCGAGGAGGTGATCGTGGTCACGATCATCTACGACCACCAGGCGCGCCGGCGCTCGTACGAGCTGCTGGCCGAGGCCTTCGACCTCGAGCCGCGCGCCGTTAGAACGACAGCGCTGTCGTAGCGGCGTTGACGAAGCCCGAGGCTATCGAGTCGCCGACGTCGCCGAGCGGAAGGAACCGGGGGACGTTGAGGTTGGCCGCGAGGTCGAGCCGTATCTGCGTCGGACCGGCTCCGCGGAGCCGCCAGATCACGTCGAACTTCTCGCCGTCGCCTCCATGGTGCGGTATCCGGCTCAGCTTGACCACGCCGGCGGGGTCGACCTGCACCTCCATCAGCAGGTCGAAGTCGCGGACGATCGGGCCGCGCTCGACGTGCAGCTTCGTCCGCGCCTGAGTCGGCTGACCTTGATCGTCGCGCTCGAGCACGTCTACCGACTTGACGACGTCGGGGTGCCAGCTCGGATAGCGGTCGACGGCCGCCAGCAGTGACAGGCACTGCTGCTGCGAGGCGGGCGTGGTCCTCTCGGCGTGTCCGGTGAGCTCCTTCACTCCGGCCGGATGCTACGCGGTCGCCTCCTCCAGCGAACGACCGGTGGCGCGGATCCCGAGCAGGATCAACGCGGCGGCCCGGTGATCCCCATCGCAGCGATCTCGGCGCCGATTCCGAGGCCGGCGATGAACCGAACACGATCAGCTCGGTGACGTTCGTACTCAGGGCCGCGAGCACGGTGCCGAGCGAGAAAACCGCGACTGAGATGCCAAGGCCCGCTGAACCGAAAACGGGCACGCGTCCAGGAGGGATCGGTAGCGTTCGCTCATGCGGCGAACCCCACGGCGCCGGCGTCGCGTCGGGTTCGCTCAGATGGCGAGTCCGGCGGCGCCGGCGTCGTTTGGCTGACGCGGCGCGGAAGCGCACGCCGAGTGCGTGCGGATCGTGGTCCCGCCGGCGCCCGTCCGGACCTCGACGAGATCGCACAGATGGTTCACCATCCACAGGCCGAGGCCGCCCTCTCCGCTCGCCTGGCGCCGCCGCCCCGCCAGCGGATCGGAGATATGACCCGAGTCCTCGACCTGGAAGATGACCTCTCCAGGCGCAGTCCAGAAGCGGAGCACGCCATGCGTGTCGGCATGCTTGACCGTGTTCGACGTCAACTCGTTGATCGCGAGCACGAGGTCCGCGCTGCGGTCGGCGTCCAGGCCCGACGCGCCGGTCTGCTCGCCCACCCAGGCCCGCAGTCGCCCGAGGTCGCCGCCCCCGAAGTCGCGCGCCAGAGCATCCGCCGGGGGCCTGGACAGCGGCTGCTCGCATCCGGGCGGGACGGCGCCGTCGCCGTAGTCCAAGCTCGGCGCGAGCCTCCGATCGCGAACGACGCCCGGATGGGTCCGCTCGGCGTCGCCGAGCACGTGATCGTCGAGGCCCGCGACGTCGTACGGGCACAGGACGGCGATGTCGGCGTCCGGCCACGCGAGGTTGATCAGCGCTTCGTGGCGGGTCGCTTCGCAGATCTCCTCGGGCGAGCGGCCGGCCCAGATCGGTTCCCCGACGTAACGAAGCGGGCGGCCGGCGTGTCGCTCGATCATCCCGAGCACGGCGGGGATGATCCGCCCCGGGTTGCGCCCGAGCTCGAACATGTCGAGCAACTCGATCGGTCGGGCGCGATCCCCGAGCTCCGCCTGGAGGAGCCTCAGCCTCGGCTCGGGAACCGCGATCGCGACCGGCTCTCCCCGATCGAGCGCCGGGTTGACGAACTCGAAGATCCCCTCGAGATACTCGTCCGAGTCTCGGTAGAACAGCGCCTGATGCGCCTCGATCGGACTCGACGTGTGCCCGCAGGCGGTCACGTTGACAGTGACTCCCAAATTTCCCTGTGACGATCCGGCCAGATCCGGCCCCGGACCAGTGATGATCTGGCCGGTTCCGGTCCCAGATTCAGTGTTGCCCGTCGGGCCGACTCCTAACACGGCCTCCTCGGAAATCGTCTGGAGGTTTCTACTCGGTTTCACGAACGCGCTCGTCGGGGGTCAGAAGCTCCTCGGGAGCGTCGACCACCGTCAGCAGGTCGCGGACGCCGGTGAGCGTGAGCACCCGCTCGACCTGGTCGACGCCTCGCACCAGCGCGAACTGCCGACCGGTCTCGTGCGCGCGCTGGTGCGCGATCAGCAACACGCGCAGGCCGGTCGAATCCATGAATTCGATCTGCCTCAGGTCGAGGATCACGAGCTCGGCGCCGTCGTCGAACGCCCGGGTAAGCCGCTCCTCCAGCTGCGGGCTGGTTCGCAGGTCGAGCTCGCCGCTTACCGCCACCACCGCAGCGCTGCCTTGGTTGTGCTGCTCTACGCTGAAATCGTTGTTCACGGTTGACTCCGTGAGCCTCTCCCGCGGGACCGGACCGACCCGGAAAGCTACCACTGAGTAGGTCGGTGGCCGCCGGGCGGCCGGCTCAGCCCCGGCCCGGATCGCTCCACTCGGTGGCGAGGATCCGCTCGCCGCTTGACCGCGTCAGCGCGAGATGGATCGCCGCGGGCACGATGATCTCGGGGTCGAGCAGGTCCACCCCGTCAGGAACGTCGTCCGGGACCATCCCGGTCGCGGTGGCGCCGCCCGGCGCCAGCAGGTTGATGGCCACCCCGCTGCCCTCGAGCTCGGCCTCCCAGACGCGCGTCATCGCCTCGAGCGCCGCCTTCGACGGTCCGTACGGCGAGAAGCCGCGGCGCGTCATCGTCGTCTCGTTGACCGTGACGTTGATGATGCTTCCGCTGCCCGCGGCGAGCATGTGCGGCACGACCGCGCGGGACATCAGGAACACCCCGACGATGTTCGTCTCGATCACCAGGCTCCACGCCACCGGGTCCGCGTCCCAGAACGGCCGTGGATCGGTCATGAACCGCTCGTTCACGAACCGCATTCCCCGCGCGGCGTTGTTGACGAGGACGTCGATTCGCCCTCGTATCTCGAGCGCTCGCTGCACGAGCCGATCGACGTCGCCGGCGACCGTGACGTCCGCCTGCACCGCCTGGATCGTCCCCGGGAGCGCTCCCCCGCGGGCGACGACCTCGGCGGCCTGCTCGGGTCTGCGCGCCGCGCTGATCACGACGTCGGCGCCCGCGTTCGCATAGCCAAGCGCGATCGCACGGCCGATTCCTCGGCCGCCGCCGGTCACGACCGCGACGCACTGGTCCAGCTCGCCTGCCACTCAGTTACAGAGTAGGCAGTGGCCCGTGTCGCACGAGCACTCGGGCAGCTTCGCCGCGGTCTGCATCGGACGTCCCGATCCATGATCGTGACGAGCAGATGCCCGTTTTTCCCGCAAACTCACGGTCTCGCGCATCACCTACGCGGGCGCGGCCGCGAGCGCGATCACGTCGGGCAGGCCCGGTTCGAGCCGCGACCACGTGTCGCCGGCGTCGCCCGTGACCAGCATCGATCCGCCACGCAGGCCGACGAGCAGGCGGCCGGGCTGCTCGGGCAGCGCCACCAGCGCGTAGGGCATCCGGCGCAGCGCCGGCGCCTCGCCCCACGTGTCGATCCGCTCCCAGCCGTTCCCGCGCGAGCGCAGCAGCCGCGCCTGGCCGTCGCCGCGGCCATGCGCTGCGTAGGGGCCGCGGCTCACGGACGCGTACCAAAGGTCCGGATCGGCGGGATCGGCGGCGATCGCCCATGCGTAATGGCGGTCGAGCCCGCCGTCCAGCCGACGCCAGCTCTGACCGCGATCGGGCGAGACCGCGATCCCCTGTCCGGCGACCTCGTACAACCGCTCGGCCGCCAGCGGGTGCGTGATCAGCTGGTGGGCGTCGCTGTGCGCCTGCGGGTTGTGGTCGATCCAGGTTCGGCCACCGTCGGAGGAGCGCATGACCCCTCCGAGCTCGATCCCGACGGTAAGCCCGTCCGGGTCGGTCGGGTGCAGGGCGATCGTGCTGACGTGGTGGGTCCAGGGTCGCGGAGGGAAAGACCAGCGTGGCTCGCTCTCAAGACGCCGTAGGTCGGGCAGCAGCTGCCAGGTCATCCCCCCGTCCTCGGAGCGGTACAGGTTGCTCGGCTCGGTCCCGGCGTAGACGACCGACACGCCGGCGACGCGATGCGATCGCGAGACGGCGACCGACATCACGCGCCGGTCGTGGGCGCCCTCCCACGACTCGCGCCACCTCTCGCCACCGTCGTCGGTCGCGTACAGGCCGTCGTCGAACGTGCCCACGTAGACCCGGTCCGGGTCGTGCGGGTCGACGGCCACGCAGCGAGGGGCGGCGACCGAGAGCACGGTCCGCGCGTCGTGCGCACGCTAGTCGGTCAGCGTGAGGCGGACGACCTCGTCGCCGGTCGCGACGAAGATGCGGGAGCGCTCAGGCATGGCCGCGCCGAGCCCCTTGCGCTCGCTCATAAGCCATCCGGAACAGCTCGATCGCGTTCTCGGCCTCTTCGTCTGAACGGATCGAAGTCGTGATCCAGCCCGAATCGGGAAGCACGTGGTGCGGGCGGGCACGCCCGCCGGCGATCAGCTCGTCACGAACGCGGCGCGGGAACGGAAGGTCGGCGATGCGGTCGCCGTGGAGGTGGCCGAGCTCGCGCCGGCCGAGCCTGAACTCGATGCCGCCGAACCGGTGCGGAGCTGACTCGACGCCCGGCCACGACTGCACGGTCTCCGTGATCAGTTCTCCAGTTGTCATGCTCCGCAGACTAGGACCGCGGCCGCCTGATCACCAGACGCAATTGGTCCTAGTACGTTGGTCGCATGCCCGAGCGCCGCAGCTTCGACGTCGTGATCGCCGGCGGCGGTCACAACGCGCTGGTCGCCGCCACGCTGCTCGCGCGCGCCGGGCGGTCGGTGGGCGTGCTCGAACGCCGCTCCGAGCTTGGCGGCGCCGCCGTGTCCGTCGCTCCGTTCCCCGGCTTCGAGGTGCGGCTGTCCCGCTACTCCTACCTGGTGAGCCTGTTCCCGCCTTCGCTGCTCCGCACGCTCGGTGTCCCGATCGAGATCCGGCCGCGCCGGGTCGCGGCTCATCCCCCGCTCGAGCTGCCTCCGACGTTCCAGGCGATGCTGACCAGGATCGCAGAGCGCGTCTTCCCCACCTTCATCGAACCGCTGCGGTCCCGAGCGGAGTTTCGCCGGCTGCTCGACGACGACGCCGCCTGGAGCTCGCTGTTCGAGGAGCCGCTGTCGGAGCTGCTCGAGCCCACCTTTGAGTCCGATCTCATGCGCGGGATCGTCCTGACCGACGGGCTGATCGGGACATTCGCGCCGGCCGACGACCCGCAGCTCCGCCAGAACCGGTGCTTCCTGTACCACATCGTCGGCGGGCGCTGGAACGTGCCGGTCGGTGGCATGGGGGCGCTGTCGGCCGCGCTCGCCGGCGCGGCGCGCGCCGCCGGGGCCGAGCTTGTCACCGGCGCGGAGGTGGTGGCGATCGCCACCGACGAGAAGACCGCCGAGGTGACGTGCGCGGACGGACGCGCCTACACCGCCCGGTACGTGCTCGCCGGCATCGCGCCGCACGTCCTGAGCGAGCTGCTCGGCGAGCCGCCGCCGAACGGTCCGCCGCCCGAGGGCGCCCAGCTCAAGATCAACATGCTGCTCGAGCGCCTCCCGCGCGTGGCCGGTGCTTCGCCGGAGGAGGCGTTCACCGGGACCTTCCACGTCAACGAGGGCTACGAGCAGCTGTCGGTCGCCTACCGCCAGGCCGCCGCGGGCGAGATCCCCGCCCTCCCGCCCTGCGAGGTCTACTGCCACTCGCTGACCGACCCGAGCATCCTCTCGGCCGAGCTGCGGTCTCGGGGCGCGCAGACGCTCACGCTGTTCGGGCTGCACATGCCGGCGCGCCTGTTCACCGACCCGGCCGCCAAGGACCGCGCCGTCGAGGCGACGCTCCGCTCGCTCGACTCGGCGCTCGCCGAGCCGGTCGAGGACTGCCTGCTGCGCGCCCCCGACGGGACTCCGTGCCTCGAGGCGCTGACGCCGCCCGAGATCGAGGCCGAGCTCGGCATGCCGCGCGGGCACATCTTCCACCGCGACCTCGCGTGGCCGTTTGCCGAGTCCGACGCCGAGGTCGGCACCTGGGGGGTCGAGACCGAGCACGCGAACGTGTGGCTGTGCGCCGCCGGGGCGCGCCGGGGCGGCGGCGTCAGCGGCATCCCCGGCCACAACGCGGCCCGCGCGGTCCTGCAAGCGACCGGCGCGTGATCAGAACACGATCACGGCCCGGCCGCGGAGCCCGCCGGCGTCCATCAGCCGCTGGGCGTCGGCCGCCTCCTCCGGCGGGAACTCCTGCGCCACCCGGAGCTTGAGCCGTCCCTCGGAGGCGAGACGGCGAAGCTCCTCGAGCCAGTCGGTCCGCTCGAGCACGGTCGCGACCATCACCGGGTGAACGCGGATCCCGCGATCCTCGACCTCGTCGCCGTCCCAGCCGCGCACGACCACGATCTGCCCGCCGTCGCGGATCGCCGGAAACGCGGCGCGGCGGAGCAGCGCCGTGTCGTACAGCCCGTCGACGCCGTCGGGGACGACCTCGAGCACGGCGTCGGTGAAGCCCTGCCCGCGCGCAACGACCACGTCGGCGCCGAAGCTGCGGACGAGCTCCTCGTCCTCGGGCTTGGCGTCGGCGATCACCCTGAGGCCATGCTCCTTGGCCAGCGGGATCACGTACGAGCCGAGCTGACCGGCCCCACCGGTGACCGCCAGCGTGTCGCCCGCCTCGAGCCCGAGTCGCTCGAGACCGAGGCGGGCGGTGAGGCCGTTCATCGGCAGCGTCGCCGCCTCGGTGAGGGTGGCGCCGTCCGGGATCGGCACGACCGACGCCGCCGGCACGACCAGCAGCTCCTGCTGGGCGCCTCCCTCCGGCCGGCGCGGGCTCACCGCGGCCATCACCTGATCGCCGACCGCGAGCCGGTCGACGTCGGGCCCGACGGACTCGACGATGCCGGCCGCGTCCATGCCCGGCACCCACGGCGCGGGGAGATCTCCGCCCCCGCGCTGGCGCAGCCCGACGTCGGTCGGGTTGACCGCGGCGGCCTTGACCGCGATTCGGACCTCGCCGGCGCCCGGCTTGCGCGCGGGGCGGTCGACTACCTGAAGGACATCCGGATCCCCGGGCTCGGGGATGGCGACGGCGCGCACGATCAGACCTCCTGTGTCGGTGTTGGGGCGATGACTATCGACGCGTAGGTGTCGCCGTCGGGGCCGACGATCCACCGGCGGGCCCCGTGGCGCAGCACGCGCATCTCGCCCGCCTGCGCGGGCGATCGGTACTCGACCTCGATGTCGATCGACTCGGGCTCGGCGTCCTGCAACAGCTCCTCCTCGAGCGGCGTCAGGTACGCGGCGTTGTTGACGTGGCCGGCCAGGTCGAGTTCGCTGTTGCGGAACAGCCAGGGGACGCTGTCCGCGACCCCGTCCGGCGCGGGATGGCGAAGCCGGGCGTTCACCCTCCGTCCCTCGGTCGACTCGCCCCACATCGCGATCTCATCCTCGGTCAGTTTGGTCGGGCGCCCGCTCAGCGGGTCGAGGTGGACCCACAGCGAGACGACCTCGACGGCGCCGGCGGCCTCGCCGACGCGCGTCATCGAGGTCCGCCGCTCGGCCCACATCCGCCCGAGGCCGCTGCAGAAGGTGGCCAGCGTGAACTCCTCGCCGAAGCGCGGGAACCGGCTCACGCGCATGCGGGTCCGGCGCACCACCCACGCCGCCTGCCGCGACAGCCCCGCCGCGACGGCGTCCGCGTACGCGACATCCTGCGCCCACCGCGCCAGCGCGTCGAGCCGGATCCGGCCCGTGGGCGCGCAGTCGGCGAGCGTGGCCCGCGCCGGCTCGGTGAACACGCGCCCGCGCTCGGGGGAGGCGACGATCTCCTGCATCCCGATCAGCGTACGCAGCAAGCTCGATGATGGCCCGGATGTGGCGCAGCAGGCCCCGCCTGCGAGGCATGGATGCCGAGCGGGGCCGTCGCCGCGACCGCCGTTCCGCCGGGCATCCGTGCCCAGCGGCGTGATCGCGATCCGCCCGCCCGGCACGGATGCCGGGCGGAATAGGCCCCAGGGACGTCGAGCGAAGCGAGACCCAAACTACGCAAATAGGCGCGGGTCGGCGGTCGTGATCCCGTGGACCCCGAGCGCCCTGAGCCACGCGATCCCGGCGCGCTCGTTCACCGTCCACGCGTACAGCCGGCCACCGCGGTCGTTCACGTCGCCCACGAGCCCGCCGTCGACGAGCCTGTGCTGGGCCATCAGTGCGTCCCACCGGCCGGCGTGGATGCCCGCGAGCGCCACCGCCCGCCAGTCGCGCCACCGGTGGCTCCACCGCGCGATCCGCCCGCCGACGGAGATCCCGACGTGCGCCCGCGGCTCGAGCGCGCGAACCCGGTCGAGCACGTCCGGCACCTGCGAGGAGATCAAGGTCCGCTCGAGCAGCGTCGCCCGGCGCAGGTGATCGAGCAGCTCCCGCTCGCAGCCGACGTGCTTGACGTCGACGTTCAGCTCGACGTCGGCGAAGCGCCGGCCCGCGAGGTGGGCGAGCGCGTCCTTCAGGCGAACGTTGCCGCCGCGGCGCGCATGGAGGACGGTGTGGGCGAGGACGAGCTCGCCGTCCCACGCGCGCACGTCGAACTCGACCATGTCCACGCCGACGTCGAGCGCGGCGTCGAACGAGGCCAGCGTGTTGGCCCGGGCCAGCGCGCTCGCGCCACCGTGGCCGATCCTCTGACACACCATCGCGGATCAGCGTACATGGACGAGCCAGTCCCGCACGGCGCTTCGGAGCCCGGCGATGTCGCTGCGCAGGCTGTGGTTGCCGGCGATCTGAACGACGGTTCGCGAGGGGCCGGGCGCCGGCATCCCAAACGGGTCGCCGACGCCCTGGACGATCAGCACGGGCACGGTGACGCCGTCGAGCTCGTCCTGCCGCGTCACCGCGGCGCGGCCGGGCGGGTGCAGCGGGAACGCGAGACACAGGACCCCGTCGGCGCTCGTGTCCGCGACGGTCCGGCAGGCGACGCGCGCGCCCGAGGACCTGCCGCCGCACACGAGCGGCAGCCCCTTCATAGCCTTGGCCCGCAGATGGGCGACGACCGCGATCCAGGCGGCGTCGAGTTGGTGCGCCGGCGCCGGCGAGCGCCTGCCGGCGACGCGGTAGGGCTGCTCGACGAGCGCGACGCTGAACTTCTCGGCCTGCGCCGCCTCGGAGGCGGCCACCAGGTCGCGCGCGGTCACGCCGCCGCCGGCGCCGTGGCCGAGCACGACCGCGCCGGCGGCGCCGCGCACCCTGGTCACATGGGCGCGGGCGAGGCCGTGCGGGGTATCGATGTCGACGACGGTGGCGGTGGCGCTCGTAGACATGGCTCAACCCCCGATTCTTGCCGATTCGCACCGAATAACTCGCCACTCGCGACTCCTCCTGGGCCGAATGGCGATTCGGTCGGGCATGGCGCGCATTTCGCAACTCTCGACCCCCGCGAACCGTCGAGTGGCGACTTTTGCGGGTAACTTCGCGCCGACCATTGCCACCACCCTGCACCTGGACCAGAACTACCCGAGCGGGATCGCCAAGCGAAAGCCGGCGCCGTGACGTGCGGCGGCTACGGGAGATAATCGATGCGATCCGCAACCGATCGGGAGCCCCGACATGAGACACAACGAGCTGCACGAGACCGCGAAGGCGCTCGTCGCGCCCGGCAAGGGCATCCTCGCCGCCGACGAGAGCGACACGACGATCCAGAAGCGGTTCGACAAGATCCACCTCGAATCGACCGAGGAGCTCCGGCAGGCGTACCGCGAGATCCTGTTCACCACCCCCGCCGTGGAGGAGTTCATCAGCGGCGTGATCCTGTTCGACGAGACGATCCGCCAGTCCGCCTCGGACGGGACGCCGTTCCCCCAGCTGCTCGCTGCCAGGGGCATCATCCCCGGCGCCAAGGTGGACCACGGCCAGCACCGGCTCGCGCTGACCGAGGACGAGACCGTCACGGAGGGGCTCGACGGCCTGCGAGACCGCATAGATGAGTACAAGAGACTCGGCGCCCGCTTCGCCAAGTGGCGCGCGACCTACTCGATCGGCGACGAGCTGCCGAGCGACTACTGCATCTGGACCAACGCCCACGCGCTGGCGCGGTACGCGGCGCTGTGCCAGGAGGCCGGACTCGTCCCGATCGTCGAGCCCGAGGTGCTCCAGGACGGGACCCACACGATCGAGCGCAGCTATCACGTGACCTCGCGCGTGCTCGACGCGGTCTACACCGAGCTGTTCGACCAGCGGGTCGACGTGTTCGGCACCCTGCTCAAGCCGAACATGGTCCTGTCCGGCTACGACGCCGCCGACCGCGCCGGCGTCGACGAGGTCGCCGACCGGACGCTCGAGTGCTTCTACAAGCACGTCCCCGCCGGCGTCCCCGGGATCGTGTTCCTGTCGGGCGGCCAGTCCGACGAGGATGCGACCGCCCACCTGAGCGCGATGAACGCGAGCGGCCCGCACCCCTGGGAGCTGTCGTTCTCCTACGGCCGCGCGCTCCAGGGGCAGGCGCTGAAGGCATGGGACGGAGAATGGGAGAACGCGGAGGCCGCCCAGCAGGCCTACTACCACCGCGCGAAGCTCAACTCGGCGGCGCGCTCGGGCGCCTACACCCCTGCGATGGAGGAGGTTCGGGTCGATGGCTAACTTGACCGGCAGCTCAACCGCGGAGATCGACGCCCCGCTCGACCGCGTGTGGGGGCTGGTGCAGGACGTCGAGAGCGCGCCCGAGTGGCAGGGGGGCCTCAAGTCGGTCCACGCGCTCGAGCGCGACGGCGAGGGCCGCCCGACCCGCTGCGAGGCCGAGACCGACGCCAAGGTGCGGACGGTCAAGTCGATCGTCCGCTTCACGTACGAGGGTCCCGACACGTTGCGCTGGACTCAGGAAAAGGGCGATCTGAAGTCGGTTGAAGGCAGCTGGACGCTCGAGGACCTGGGCGGCGAGCGCACGCGCGCCACGTACGCGCTCGAGGTCGACTTCGGCCGGACGCTCGGGATGCTCGTCCGCGGGCCGGTCCTCGACGTGATCCGCCAGATGCTCGTCGGAGCGCGCGCCGGCGAGCTCAAGAAGCAGATCGAGTCGACCTGAGCCGCGCGCCCGCGGTCAAGCCAACACGGCGGCGGTCAAGCCAACACGCCGGCGGTCAAGCCAACACGGCGGCGGTCAAGCCAACACGCCGGCGTCAAGGCCAACACGCCGGCGGTCAGGCGGACACGACGGCTGCGAGCTTGTCGAGCATCTGGCCGAAGATCCCGCCCAGCACCCTCGGCGCGAACGTCCGCTCGAACACGCCGCCGATCCCGCCGGCGCCGTCCCAGGTGGCCTCGAGCGTCACCTCCGAGCCGTCCCCGGAAGGAGCAACGGTCCACCGCGAGACATACGACGACAGCTGGTCGCGCTCGGACAGTCCGCCGGCGCTCTCCTCGACGCTCAGGCGGTAGTCGCGCTCGCGGCGTCCGGCCGCGAAGTGATACCCGATGACGGTGCCCTGTCCCTGCCCTCCGGACTCCACGCGGTAGTGGGTGTAGCTGTCGGTGAGGATGCGCGGCCTCGCCTCGCGATAATCCCGCAAGAACGCGAGGACCCGGTCCGGCGAGGCGTCGACCGCCCTCGTGGCACGCGCGGTGACGGTTGCCATTGGCCCGGATTGTGGCACGCCGCCGCGATCGACCGCGACACGGTCCGTTGTGAGACCTCGCCGCCGCCGACCGCGAGGCGGCCCCCGCCCCCCTCAGTCATGATTGCGCGATGCTCGCCGTCTACGCCTCAAGCATCAACCGCGACGACCCGCTCAGCGGCCTGCGAATCGACGACCGTCCGGACCCCGAACCGCAGGACGGGTGGACGACGGTGACGGTCAAGGCCGCCTCGCTCAACCATCACGATCTCTGGTCGCTCCGCGGCGTCGGCCTGCCCGAGGATCGCCTGCCGATGATCCTCGGGTGCGATGCCGCCGGCGTCGACGACGACGGCAACGAGGTGATCGCCCACGCGATCATCAACGACCCGTCGTGGCACGGCGACGAGACGCTCGACCCCCGCCGTTCGCTGTTGTCCGAGCGCTACCCGGGCACGTTCGCCGACCGGGTCGCGGTCCCGCGCTGGAACCTGCTGCCCAAGCCGTCCGAGCTCTCGTTCGAGCAGGCGTCGTGCCTGCCGACGGCGTGGCTGACCGCCTACCGGATGCTGTTCACCCGCGGCGCGGTTCCGCCGGGCGCGACGATCCTCGTCCAGGGCGCCACCGGCGGCGTCGCCACCGCGCTGACCGTGCTCGGCAGCGCCGGCGGAATCCGCGTGTGGGTGACCGGGCGCTCGGAGGAGAAGCGAGCCCGGGCGCTCGAGCTGGGAGCCGACCAGGCGTTCGAACCCGGCGCTCGCCTGCCCGAGCGCGTCGACGCGGTGATGGACACGACCGGGCAGGCGACGTGGGCCCAGTCGGTCCGCGCGCTGAAGCCCGGCGGCAAGATCGTGATCTCGGGAGCCACGACCGGCGACGCCCCGCCGGCGGAGCTGACCCGGATCTTCTTCCTCCAGCTGTCGGTGATCGGATCGACGATGGGGACCCGCGACGAGCTCGAGCGGCTGATCCGTTTCTGCGTCGACAAGGACGTGCGCCCGGCGATCAGCACGACGCTGCCGTTGACCGAGGCCCGCCAGGGGTTCGAAGCCATGCTCCGCGGCGAAACCGCGGGCAAGATCGTATTCACGCACTCATAAGCGCCGCTTATAGACGAATGCGGAAACTCGTCTTGGACAACTAGGTCCGGGCGCGCCATCATCGGCGTACACCCTCCTCCCGAGCGCGCCCCATCAGTCCGGCCCTCCTCTCTCCGCCGGATTCGGGGCGCGACTCACTTAAGGGGGCGGTCAGGTCCGCGACCCGGATCACATGCCGCCCGCGACACCGCGAGCGACCACGCCGGCGGATGCGCACGTCACGAGCGCGAGCGGCAGGTCCGCGGCATCGACGCCGCGCAGATCGGGGTGGTCGAGGTTGACCTCGATCGCCGGCTGCTCGAGCTCCGCCCCGGCGCCGAGGCTCCGGTAGCCGTTCCGGCACAGCTCGGTCCACAGGTCGCCGACCGACGCGAGCAGCCCCGACCGCAGCCGGCGCTCGCGCCGCGAGCCCGTCTCGAGCTCACGCGCCTCCTCGAACGGGTCGATTCGCACCTGCGAGTCGCTCCCGATCGCGAGCGCCACTCCCGCCTCGGCGTAGGCCATCGCGGGGAGATAGCCGTCGCCGAGGTTCCCCTCGGTCGTCGGGCAGGAGACGACCGTCGTGCCGCTACCGGCGAGCAACCCGACGTCTGCGACGGACACGTGGATCCCGTGGATCACGCTCGCGCGCGGACCGAGAAACCCGGTCCGCTCGAGCAGCTCGATCGGCGAGCAGCCGTGCTCGGCCTGGCACTCCTCGAGCTCGCGCCGCTGCTCGTGGGCGTGGACGTGGCGGACGATCCCGTGGCGCTCGGAGTACGCGGCGATCGCCTCGAGCCAGCCCGCGGGGATTGCCCGCACGCTGTGAGCGGCCACCCCGACGTCCACCCCGGGCAGCGCCGAAGCCCACGAGCGCAGCGCGTCGACGCGGGCCAGGAACGTGTCGACGTCCGGGTCGCAGAAGCGGCGCTGACCGGCCGCCGGCGGGAGGTCGCGGCCGTCCCAGCCGCCACGGTGGTACGCCGCCGGCAGCAGCACGATCGGCAGGCGGGCCTCGCTCGCCGCGTCGGCAACGGCAAACGCCATCGCGTTCGGCTCGGCGTACGGGGTGCCGTCGGGCTGGTGGTGGACGTAGTGGAACTCGCCCACGACCGAGTAGCCGGCGCCGGCCATCTCGCGGTAGCACTCGAGCGCCGCGACTCGCATCGAGTCGGGGTCGAGCGTCTCCGCGAGCGCGAACATCTCGGTCCGCCACGTCCAGAAGTCGTCGTCCGCGCCGGCCGGGCCGGGCCGCTCGGCGCGGCCCCGCAAGCCGCGCTGGAACGCGTGGGAGTGCGCGTTCGGCATCCCGGGGATCGCGTGCGCCACCGCCGGCCCGGACATCACGCGCTTCCCTCCGAAGAGGATGCCAGCGCGCGCTCGACCACGCGCGCCGCAACCGCCGCGTCGTCCAGATCGACATCCTCCGCCGGCGAGTGGCTGACGCCGGTTTCGTTGCGGATGAGCAGCATCGCTGCTGGCACGCGCTCGGAGATCACGCCGGCATCGTGACCGGCGAAGCAGACGAGATCGGGAACGGGATGGCCGGTCACCTGCTCGCTCGCGCGGGCCAGCGACGCCCTGAGCTCGGGCGAGAACTCGCGGCCGTCGCTGCGCGAGGCCACCGAGACATCGATCTCGACCCCGGACCGCGCCGCCAACTCGACCGCCACCGAATCCAACCGAGCGCGCCACGAGTCGATCGCGTCGAACCCGTCCGACGCCCGAGCGTCGATCCACAGCCGCACCTCGGCCGCGATCGTCGTCGGCGCGTTCGGCCGGGCCAGGATCCGCGAAGTCGTGACGGTCAGCGCCGGATCCGCGTCCGCGAGGTCCTCGGCGGCGACGATCAGCCGCGCCGCCGCCGACGAGCGCGTCGCGCCGCTCGGACCGAGGCGTGGTCCCGGCATGGTCCGCCCGCCCGCGCAGCAGCACCTCGAGCCGGGTCCGCGCGGCCAGCGACCTGACGAGCCCGACGGGCTCGCCGGCGCGGGCCAGCTCGGTCGTCTGGTCGATGTGGATCTCGACGAACCCGCTCAGCCGCCGTAGCCAACGGGGGGCCTCCCCAACCCCATCGGGGTCGACCCCGGCGGCGCGCATCGCGTCGCTCAACGCCACGCCGGCGTCGTCCCGCCGTGACAGCACCGCCGGGAGGTCGAGCCGCCCGGCCAGCGCCTTACTCCCGAACGTCGGCGTGTTGAAACGCGCGCCCTCCTCGTCGGCGAACGACACCACCGCGACCGGGCGCACCCGGCCCCCCGCGACCTCGGGCGCGACCTCCGCCGCGATCTCGAAGGCGCACACCACGCCCAGCGGCCCGTCGTAGCGGCCGCCGCCCCTGACGCTGTCCAGGTGCGAGCCGATCCCCCACCACGGCGGCTCCGCGTCCGGACAGGCCCACAGGTTGCCGGCCGGATCGCGCTCCACTCGCAGCCCGAGGCCCGCGGCCTGGCGATCGAACCACGCCCGGGTCGCCGCGTCCTCGTCGGTCCAGGCGAGCCGGTACACGCCCTCGGGACCGACGCCGATCCCCTCGAGATCGTGCAGACGCCTGGCCAGGCTCTCGGCCGTGATCACGTACGTACCGTAATTGAGCGAAGATGACGAGGTGGCCATCGAGGCTCGCAGCAACCCATCGTTCCTGTTCGATCTCGACGGAACCCTGATCGACTCGGTCTACCAGCACGTACTCGCCTGGCGCTCGGCGATGCAGCAGGTCGGGATAAATCTGGCCGTGTGGAAGGTCCACCGGCGCATCGGCATGAGCGGCGGGCTGTTCATGAACGCGCTCCGGCGCGAGCTCGGGAGCGACCTGGACTCCGACACGGCGGCGGCGCTGCCCGAGCTGCACCAGGACGAGTTCCTGCGCCTGTACGACACCGTCCGGCCGCTGCCCGGAGCCGTCGAGCTGCTCGAGATGCTCACCGCCCACGAGGTTCCGTGGGCGATCGCCACCAGCGGCGTCGAGCGGTACGCCCGTCGCGGCCTTGAGCTGCTCGGCCTGCCGGCGAACACGCCGCTCGTGACCCGCGACCAGGTCCGCTACGCCAAGCCCGACCCCGATCTGTTCCTGACCGCCGCCGAGACGATCGGCGTCGACATCCGCGACAGCATCGTGGTCGGCGACAGCGTCTGGGACCTGCTGGCGGCGCGGCGGGCGCGGGCGCTCGGCGTGGGCCTGCTCTCAGGCGGTTACGGGCGTGAGGAGCTCATCTACTCGGGCGCGTATCGGGTGTACGAAGACCCGCAAGACCTGCTCGTCCACGTCGACGAGATCGGGGTACGGAGGCCGCTGTAGGGGCCGATCGGTCGCGGTGGAGGCCGACCGCCACGACCACGAGCGCCACGCCGACCACCTGACGCGCGCTCGGGATCTGCGCGAGCACGACGATCCCGATCACCGTCGCGGTCGCCGGCAGCAGCGACACCATCAGCGAATACGTGGCCCGGCTGAGCCGCGTCATCGCGAGCTGGTCGCACACGTACGGGATCACCGAGGACGTGATGCCGACGCCGATCCCCGCGCCGATCGCAACCGGGTCGAGCAGGTGCGGCACCACCGCCCACCCACCGATCACGGTGCACACCGGCACCGCGATCAGCATCGCTCCCGCGAGCCCGTCGATCCCGCCGAGCCCGGACGCCCGCGACACACGGTGCGCGAGCACGATGTAGAGCGCGAACAGCCCGGCGTTCGCGACCGCGAACGCGACGCCGAGCGGCTCGCCTCCCACCTGAACCGCGATCAGGACGTACACCCCGGCGACCGCGAGCGCGAGCGCCAGCCCGTTCCGCGGCGAGCGGACGCCCATCGCCGCGAGCACGATCACCGGCAGGAATTCGATCGCCGACACGGTCCCGAGCGGCAGCCGCGCGATCGCCTCGTAGAAGCAGCTGTTCATGACCGCGAGCACGACCCCGAGCGCGCCGACCAGCAACACGGTGGCGCGGTCGGCCCGCCGCAGCGCCCGCCACGGCCGGCGCCACAGCGCGAACACGATCCCGGCGCTGGCGATCCGCAGCCACGCTACTCCGAGCGGGGCGACCCGCGCGAACAGCAGCACCGCGAACGCGGGCCCGAGGTAGTGGAAGACCGCGCTGCCGACGAAATACGCCTGGGGTGGAGCATTGCGGGGGCGCATGTCCCGATTGTCACCGCACACGCCAGGCTTGAACATGCCTAATCGCAGGTGTTATCGTCGTTCTACCTAATGAACCACGGCAAGGACCGGCAAATAGCCATTGATTTTTCGGCTATCGACGCGCTCGACCACAAGATCATCAGCGAGCTGTCGGCCGACGGCCGCGTCTCGTTCGCGGAGCTGGGCCGGCGGACGAACCTGTCCTCGCCGGCGGTGACCGAGCGGGTCAAGCGCCTCGAGCAGGCCGGCGTCATCACCGGTTACCGCGCCGAGGTCGACCCCCGCGCGCTCGGCTACCAGCTGACCGCGATCGTCCGGGTCAAACCCGCCGTCCGGCAGCTGGCCAAGATCGCCGAGCTGGCCGCGGAGATCCCCCAGATCGAGGAGTGCCTGCGGATCACCGGCGAGGACTGCTTCTACATCAAGCTCCACCTGGGCTCGATCGAGGAGCTCCCGAGCGTGCTCGACCGCTTCCTCCTGTACGGCGAGACCACGACCTCGATCGTCAACGCCACGCCGGTGGCGCGTCGCGACCCGCCGCCGCGAGCGACCTGACCTGAGCGTCAAAGGACTCACCCGGACCCGGTGACAAGACGGGGTCGGGGCGGACCACCGCTGAGACATTGATGCGTGTCAGCGATGGCCGGTCCAGAGTAAGACGAAGACCGCTTGACATCGCGAGCGGGGCGAATAGCGACCGCCGCCACCGGGGTAGAGCCAACCCATGGCCGGAGCGCTGAGTCGTGACGGCATTCCCTGGCCGGCGCGGTTCACGTTGCTCGCGCTGTTCTGGGGATCGACGTTCCTGTTCATCAAGATCGGTGACGAGACGCTCGCGCCGTTCCAGGTGTCGCTCGGGCGCGTCGTGGTGGGCACCGCGACACTGCTCGCGATCCTCGCCGCGCGCCGCGAACGACTCCCGCGCGGCCGCCGCGTCTGGGCCCATCTCGCGGTCGCCGCGATCCTCCTCAACGTCGCCCCGTTCACGCTGTTCGCGTACGGGGAGCGCCATGTCTCGAGCGTGCTCGCCGGCATCTGGAACGCCACCGTCCCGCTGTTCACGCTGCCGGTCGCGATCCTCTGGATCGCCGACGAGCACGCCACCGCGCGCCGGCTCGCGGGGCTCGCGGTCGGGTTCGTCGGCGTGCTGACGGTGCTCGGCGCCTGGCGCGGCCTCGGCGCCACCTCGCTCGAGGGCAACCTGCTGTGCCTCGGCGCCGCCGCCTCCTACGGCCTCGGCTTCCCGTACGCCCGCAAGTTCCTGGCCCGGCGACCCGAGGGTCCGCTGTCGCTCGCCGCCGCCCAGCTGATCTGCGCCACCGTCGAGCTCGCGGTGCTCAGCGCGGCCTTCACCCACGCCCCGCACGGCGTGGCCGCCAAGCACGTCCTCAGCATTCTCGCGCTCGGCGTGTTCGGGACCGGCCTCACGTTCCTGCTCAACCTGTCGATCATCCGCGACGTCGGCGCCACCGTCGCCTCGACGGTCGCCTACGTGATGCCGATCTTCTCGACGCTGCTCGGCGTGATCGCGCTCGGCGAGCCGCTCACCTGGGTACGAGCCGATCGGGGCGGCGATCATCGTCGCCGGCGCGGTGCTCGCTCAGTCACGCAACCGCCCCGCGCCCGCGCCGGGGCGGCCGGAGCCGCGACTCACCTCTCCACGAAGTAAGCGCCGCTCCCCTGCCCGCTCGAGAACCAGCGGCTCGTGACGGTCTTCTTGCGCGTGTAGAACTCGACCGCGTCGGTGCCGTGGGCGTGCAGGTCGCCGAGGAACGAGTCCTTCCATCCACTGAACGGGAAGAACGCGACCGGCGCCGCCACCCCGATGTTGACGCCGACCATCCCCGCCTGGACCTCGTGGCGGTAGCGCCGCACCGACGAGCCCGACTCGGTGAAGATCGAGGTGCCGTTCCCGAACCGGCTCGCGTTGACGATCGAAATCGCTTCATCCAGCGTCGGCGCGCTGATCACGCACAGCACCGGCCCGAACACCTCCTCCTGGGCGATGTCCATCTCCGGCGTGACGCCGTCGAGAATCGTCGGCCCGACGAACGAGCCGTTCGGATCGGCCTCGGGGTCCCGCCCATCCAACGCCAACCGAGCGCCGTCAGAGACCCCCCGCTCGATCCAGTCACGGATCCGGTCCCGCGCCGCGCACGAGATCACCGGACCAACGTCGTTGGCGTCATCGAGCCCGTCGCCCACCCGCAGCGACCGCGACGCTTCCACCAGCGGGCCGATCAACTGCTCGTGCGCGTCACCCACGGTCACGACCACCGACCCCGCCATGCACCGCTGGCCGGCCGCGCCGAACGCCGAGGCGAGGATCCCCTCCACGGTCTTGTCGATCACCGCGTCGGGCATCACGACCATGTGGTTCTTCGCGCCACCGAGCGCCTGCACCCGCTTGGCCGCCTTGGCCGCGCGCTCGTACACGATCCGCGCCACCGGCGCCGACCCGACGAACGACACCGCGTCGATCCCCGGGTGATCCAAGATCCCCTCGACGACCTCGCGCCCCCCGTTGACCAGGTTCACCACGCCCGGCGGCAACCCCAGCGCGTGCAGCTCCTCGAACGCGATCTGCTGGGTCAGCGGCACCTGCTCGGACGGCTTCAAGACGAACGTGTTCCCGCACGCGATCGCGAACGGCAGGAACCAGAACGGCACCATCGCCGGGAAGTTGAACGGCACGATCGCCGCGCACACCCCCACCGGCTGGCGGATCGTCTCCGCATCGATGTTCCGCGAGACGTCCTCCAAAATCCGCCCCTGCATCGTCGTCGGGACCGCGCACGCCGCCTCCACCATCTCGATCATCCGCGCCACCTCCGCGCGCGCGTCCACGATCGTCTTGCCCATCTCGGTCGTCACCGACCGCGCCAGGTCCTCCTGGCGCACCACGAGGCGCTCGCGCAAGTCGAACAGCTTCCGGGCGCGCGCGATCGTCGCCACGCCCCGCCACTCCGGCAGCGCCTCGCGCGCCGCCCGGACCGCGGCGTCGAGGTCAGAAGCGCCGGACAACGGCACGCGCGCGAGCACCTCCCCGGTCGCCGGGTTCGTCACGTCGAGCTCGCCGGTCGCGGCCTGCGCCGGCGTCCACTCGCCGTCGATGTAGTTGTCAAGAAGGCGGGTTGCTGTGACTGCCATCGAGGATCCATTCATGGTCGGGGTCGTTGACGACGGCCCACAGACGTTGCGGGCCGGCCATCACGTTCAGGTAATACGAGTCATAGCCCGGCGGGGCCGCCACCGTGTGGTAGCCGCGCGGCACCAGCACGCAGTCGCGGTCGCGGAACGTCAGCGCCTCATCCAACGCCGTCTCGAAGTCGTACACGCGCATCATTCCGAACCCACGCTCGGGCCTGATCCGGTGGTAGTAGACCTCCTCGAGCAGCGACTGGCGCGGCGGGTCGTCATGGTCGTGCTTGTGCGGCGGGTAGCTCGACCAGTGGCCGCCCGGAGTCAGTACCTCGACCACCAGCAGCGACCCGGCCCCTTCGTTCTCCATCAGGATCGGCCGGATGGAGCGCTCGTGGTCGCCGCGACCGCGCGTCTCGACCTCGATCGCCGCACCGGGGAGGACGCGCGGCTCGGCCCCCCTCGAGGCCGGCGCCCAGCACAGGGCGACCTCGGCGCCGTCCTCGCCGGCGCGCAGCCCGGCGTGCGATTCCGGCGGCAGGTAAGCGGCGTCGGGGAGGCCGGCCCACGGATCGGCCCGGCCGCCGAGGTCGAACCACTCCCCGTGCTCGGAGGCGACATGGACGACGCCGGAGATCACGACCACGCACAATTCGCGAGCGCCGCACGCGCGCTCGGCGGTACCGCCGCCTTCGAGCGCCAGCACCTCGAAGCCGACGTACTCGAACCCCGCCGCCTCGGGGTGCAACGACACGATCGCGCCGTCGGGCCCGGGGGTGGAGGCGCCGGAGATCAGGAGCTCAGTCATCGACCGAGCGTAGATACTGGCGCTGCGCCGCGTGGTCACGTTCGTAGGCCTCGCGCGCGGCGCGCACCGAGTCCTCCTCGGACACCTCCGCCACCGGCACGTCCCACCATGACTCGTAGCTCGGCACCCCGCGATACCGGTCCGCCTCGATGTGCACCACCACCGGCCCGTCCGCTCCGCGTGCGCCCGCCAGCGCATCCCGCAGCTCCGCAACCCCCCGCGCCCGTATCACCCGCGCGCCGAGGCTCTCGGCGTTGGCGGCGAGGTCGAGCGGCAGCACGTCCGTGGAGGCCGGGTCGACCGGCACCGACCCGTTGTCGGAGAACCGGTAAAGCGTCCCGAAGCCGGACGAGCCGACCGACCGCGACAGGGCGCCGATCGAGGCGTAGCCGTGGTTGTCGACGAGCACGACCACGATCGGGACGCGCTCGGCGACGGCCGTCACGAGCTCGCCGGGCATCAGCAGATACGACCCGTCGCCGACGAGCACGTACACCTCGCGCTCGGGCGCGGCCAGCTTGACCCCGATCCCGCCGGGGATCTCGTACCCCATGCACGAGTAGCCGTACTCGACGTGGTAGCCCTTGCCGGCCGGGTCGCGGGCGACCCACAGCTTGTGCAGGTCGCCGGGCGCCGAGCCGGCGGCGCACACCACGACGCCGGTCTCGCCCGCCGCGTCGTTGATTTCTTTGATGATTTGTGCCTGGGTCGGTGGGCCGGCGTGATCCCCATCGAGCGATGTCAACCGCGCGAGCTCGGCCGCCCAGTCGCGCGCCTCCGACGCCGCCCGCTCCTCCCACGCGTTATCGACGCGATGCCCCGCGAGCGCGTCCCGAAGCTGCTCGAGCCCGACCCGCGCGTCGCTCACGACCGGCAGCCCGCTCTGCTTGCCGGCGTCGAACGCGGCCACGTTGACGTTGACGAACCGTACGCCGGGGTCCTGGAACGCGGACTTCGACGCGGTCGTGAAATCGCTCCACCGGGTCCCGACCCCGATGACGAGGTCGGCCTCGCGTGCCAGCCGGTTCGCGGCGCTGGTGCCCGTCGCGCCGACCGCGCCCAGGCTGAGCGGATGCTCGGACACGAGCGCGCCGCGCCCCGCCTGCGTCTCGCACACCGGGATCCCCGTGGCGTCGACGAGCGCCCGCAGCGCCCCGACCGCCTCGCTGTAGATCACGCCGCCGCCGGCGACGATCAACGGCCGTTTGGCGGTCCTGATCAGCTGGGCCGCGCGGGCCAGCGCATCGGGCGCCGGCGGCTGGCGGTAAACGGTCCAGGTGCGCTGCTCGAGGAACTCGTCGGGCACCTCGAACGCCTCGGCCTGCACGTCCTCGGGCATCGCCAGCGTGACGGCGCCGGTCTCGGCCGGATCGGTCAGCACGCGCATCGCCTCGAGCGCAGCCGGGATCAGCTGCTCGGGGCGCTCGACCCGCTCGTAGAACCGCGACACCGGGCGGAAGCAGTCGTTCACCGACACGGTGGCGTCGTGAGGCACCTCCAGCATCTGGAGCACCGGGTGCGGCGTGCGGGTGGCGAACGTGTCACCGGGCAGCAGCAGCACCGGCAGGCGGTTGATCGTCGCGAGCGCCGCGCCGGTCACCATGTTCGTCGCGCCCGGCCCGACCGACGTCGTGCACGCGAACGTCCCGAGGCGATTCTTTTGGCGCGCGTAGCCGGCGGCGATGTGGACCATCGCCTGCTCGTTGCGGGCGGGGTGGTATGGGAGGAGCTCGCGGTACTGGTGGAGCGCCTGGCCGAGCCCGGCGACGTTGCCGTGCCCGAAGATCCCGTAGCAGCCCGCGATGAACCGCGACCGCGCGCCGTCGCGCTCGACCTCCTGGGCCGCGAGGAAGCGGACCAGCGCCTGGCCCACCGTGAGACGACTCATGCTCCGACCTCCAATCCGACCTCCGTCATCTGTCCTCTCAGCCGCCCGAGCATCGTTCCCAGATCGGGCAGCTCGACCCCGAGCGCCCGCGCCGTCGACGTCGCGTCGAGCCGCGTGTCCCGCGGAATTCCACCCCCTGAGGCTACGTCCGCCGGCGGGGGAGCGACATCGAGCAGATCGCCGTCGAGCTCGAACACCTCGATCGCACGTCGCGCCAGGCCGACGCGGCCGGCGTGCTCGCCGCCACAGCAGTGCAGGATGCCGGTCACTTCTCGGGTGAGCGCCAGCCACACGAGCTCGGCGGCGTCGGTGGCGAGGGTCGGCGTCGCCAGCTGATTGAGCGCGGGTCCGTCCCAGAGCGCGAACCGCTCGCCCGAACGGAGCGCCTCCGCGAGCGACGCGACCAGGTAGCCGAAGCCGGCATCCTGGGCGCGCGGCGTATGCGGACGCGCGCGGTGGATGCCCTGGACGCCGGCGATCCGCGCCACCGTCCCGCGCGCGGCCGATTCGGTGACGATCAGCTCCGAGCATGCCTTGAGGAAGCCGTAGGTGTTGATCGGGTTCGGCGGCTCGGCCTCGGTCGCGGGCCCCTGGGTGCCGTCGAACACCCAGTCGGTCGAGATCAGCACCACGTGCGCGTCGGCGGCGTTGGCGGCGGCCACGACGTTGCGGGTGGCGCCGACGTACTCCTCCCAGGCGCGCCGGCGATCGGTTCCGAGCGCGGCCGGATCGTTCCAGATCGCCGCGTGCACGATCGCGTGGGGCCGCGTCGCGAGCACCGAGCGGCGCACGACCAGCTCGTCGGTCAGGTCTACGTCCGCGTGCGCAGGCGCCACGACCTCCGCGCCGTGCCGGTCCCCGAACACGTGCGCGAGGTTCGAGCCGACGAACCCGCTCGCCCCGGTCAGGTAGATCCTCATGTCGACTGCACCTCCTCTACGCGCACGGGACGACCCTCTCGCAACGACCGCCCCGCCGCAAGCCCGATCACCAGCGGGGCCCGTGCGTCGATGGTCGACACCGGCGGGTCCTCTCCCCGCGTAACCGCCTCGACGAACCCCTGCCACTCGCGCACGTAGCTCGGCAGATAGCGCTCGAGGAAGAAGTACGGGTTCGGCGGTCGCCGCTCGCCGGCGGCGGTCAACACGCTGCCGGTGTAGGTCCGCGGGTTCTCGGACACCGCCATGCCCTCCGAACCGAACACCTCGACGCGCTGGTCGAAGCCGTACGCGGCGCGGCGCGAGTTGTCGATCGCGGTCAGGCACCCGTCCTCGTGCACGAGCGTCACCAGCGCGGTGTCGATGTCGCCGGCCTGCGCGAACGAGGGCTCGATCCGCAGCGCCCCGCGCGCGAACACCTCGACCACCTCGCTGCCGGTGACGAACCTCGCCATGTCGAAGTCGTGGATCATCATGTCGAGGAACAGGCCGCCGGAGCTCTTGACGTACTCGAGCGGCGGCGGCTCAGGGTCGCGGCTCGAGATCCTCACCAGGTGCGGATCGCCCACCGCCCCCGATACGACGGCCTCGCGGACCGAGGCGTGCGCTGGGTCGAAGCGGCGGTTGAAGCCGATCTGGAACGGAACGCCGGCGGCTTCGATCGCGCCAAGCGCGCGGTCGACCTCCGCCAGGTCGAGCGACACCGGCTTCTCACAGAACACCGCCTTGCCCGCCTGCGCCGCCGCGATCAGCAGATCGACGTGGGTGTCGGAGCTCGAGCAGATCGCGACCGCGTCGAGCTGTGAGTCGAAGATCTCCTGCACGCTCGCGACCGCCGGCACCCCGAGCTCGACGGCGACACCGCGCGCGGCCGGCTCGTACGCGTCGTAGACCGCGCCCAGCGCCGCCCCCGGCACCTGGTGGGCGATCAGCTCCGCGTGCATCCGGCCGATCCGGCCGACGCCGACGATCCCGATCCGCAGCGGCGCGACGGCGGTCGTCGCGGTCACCGTGCGTCCCCGTCCAGGAGCGGCCGCACCGCCTCCCATCCCCCGCTCTCGTTCGAGCGCATCAGCGCCGCCTGGACGGCGGCGAATGCGAGCGCCTGCTCGAAGCTCGGCTCGTACGGCCGCCCCTCGGCGACCGCCGTGCAGAACTCGTAGTCCTCGATCGTGACCAGATCCTCGAACGCGATCGTGTTGCCGCTCCCGGGCACGAAGATGCCGTGGTGCCCGAACCGCTCGCCGCCGAGCACGGTGGTGTAGCCCGAGCCGCGATCCTCGGGGCGGGCGGGGGTCCGGTAGGCGCGGAGCTCGTTCAGCCGCTCGAAGTTCCAACCGACCGCGCCCCGCGTCCCGTACACGTCGAACGCGTTCTCGCTCTCGGGCCCGACCAGCGTTCGGCTGGTCTCGAACGTGCCGCGCGCCCCCGACGCGAATACGCACAGCATCGCCGCGTAATCCTCGTTGGTCACCGGCGTGCGCGGGTCCTCCGGCCGTCCCCGCCCGTAGTGACCCGCCCCGTCGCCGGGGACCGGGCGCTCGGTGATCACCGTCTCGATCGTGCCCGTCACCCTGGTGATCGGACCGAGCAGCATGTGGGCGAGGTCGACCGCGTGGCTCATCAGATCGCTGGTGACGCCGTAGCCGGCCTGGTCGAGCTGGAACCGCCACGAGTTCAGCCCGAGCGGGTCGGCGCCGTACATCGAGAAGAACCGACCGCGGTAGTTCGTGATCTCGCCGAGCTCGCCGCTCGCGATCAGCTCGCGGGCGTAGCGCACGAGCGGAGCCCACCGGTAGTTGAAGCCGACGCCGCTGATCACGCCGGCGGCCCGGGCGGCCACCGCGGCGCGAGCCACCTGCTCGGGCGTGCCGCCGACCGGCTTCTCGCAGAACACGGACTTGCCCGCCTGCGCGGCCGCCTCGACCAGCTGCACGTGCACCATGTTCGGCGCGGCGATGTAGATGATCTCGACCGCGGGGTCCTCGATCACCGACTCCCACGCCGCCGACGCACGCTTGAAACCGAATGAGTCGGTCGCCTGATCCAACCGTGCCGGCAGCGGGTCGCTGCACGCGACGAGCTCGGCGTCGAACGTCCGGTTCTCGAACAGCGTCGGGATCCGCAACAGCGAGCGCGTGTGGGCCTGGCCGAGCCAGCCGAAGCCGATCACGCCGACGCCGATCCGCCGCCGCGCGGGGTGCGTGGAGGCGGTATCGGTCGCGGCCGTGGTCCTTGGTTCCGCCGCCGTACTCATGCCGGCGACCCTTCGCAAGGCGCCGCCGTCAGGCCCCGCCGACCGTGTCCCAATATCTCGACCACCTCGTGTTCGTACGGCATCGCGGCCGAGCACAACAGCCGCGAGGCGACGATCCCGCCGGCGGCGTTGGCGAACGCGATCGTGCGCTCGTGGGGCCATCCGCTGAGCAGCCCGTGAGCGAGCGCGCCGCCGAAGGCGTCGCCGGCGCCGAGCCCGCACAGGACCTCGATCGGCGGCGGCTCGAGCAGCCGGTCGGACTGCTCGGAGGAGAGCAGCACGCCGTCGCCGCCGAGTTTCACGACCGCGAGCTCGACGCCTTTTGCGCGCAGTCTGGCCGCGGCTTCGCGCGGGTCCTCGGTGCCCACGGCAACCGCGCACTCCTCCCGGTTCCCGACCGCGACCGTCGCGTGGTCGACGGCGGCACCGATCCGCGCCGAGGCCTCCTCGCGCGAGCGCCAGAACGTCGGCCGGTAATCGAGGTCGAGCACGGTGTGACGCCGCCGTCCGCGGGCCTGGAGCATCCCTTCGGTCGTCGACGCGCTCGGCTCCTGCGACAGCGCGCTCGCGGTCACCCACAGGATCGGCACCTCGGCGACGCTCGCCGGGTCGACGTCGCCGGGCCGGAGCTGGAAGTCGGGGACCGGCGGGTCGCGGCGGAACAGCAGCTGCGGATCCTCGGGAGGATCGAGCACGGCGAACGCGAGCGGCGTGACCGTGCCGGGTTCGACCGCGACGAACCGCGTGTCGACGCCGAAATCGCGTAGCTCGGCGATCGCGACGTCGCCCCACGGGTCCTCGCCGACCTTAGTGAACACCGCGGTGCGGTGGCCGAGTCGCGCGGCGGCGACGGCGACGTTCGTCGGGCTGCCGCCGATCGCCTTGCTGAAGCTCTCCGCCGCGTGCCAATCCGCGCCGATCTGCTCGCAGTAGAGGTCGATGCTGATCCGTCCGACGGTGAGCAGCTCGAGGTCAGGCGCCATCTCGCTACGCCGGCGTCTGGGCCTCGGCGGCGAGCTCCTTGGCGACCTCCTTGATCGACGGGTCGACCGCGCCCTGGAGCTCGTGGCTCAGCTCCTCGAGCTCGGCGCCGCCGGCCATCATCGAGGTCAGCTCCGCAATCGAGGTCTCGGATTTGACGTAGGAGCCGAACATTCGCCCGCGCTTGAGCAAAACGAACCGGTCTCCGACCGGATACGCGTGGTGCGGGTTGTGGGTGATGAAGATCACCGCCCGGCCCATCTCGCGTGCCTGCACAACGTACTTGAGCACGATCCCCGACTGGCGGACGCCGAGCGCCGAGGTCGGCTCGTCCAGGATCAGGACCTTGGCGCCGAAATACACCGCGCGCGCAATCGCCATCGCCTGACGCTCACCACCCGACAGCGTTCCCACCGTCTGGTCCGGGTCGCGGACGTCGATGCCCATCTTGGACATCTCCGCGCGCATGATCCTCTGAGCGCCCTTGATGTCCATTCGCTGGAACGGCCCCCTGCCGCGGGTCGGCTCGTTGCCCAGGAAGAAGTTGCGCCACACCGACATCAGCGGCACGGTCGCGAGATCCTGGAACACGGTGGCGATCCCATGCGCCCTCGCGTCCCGCGGACCGGCGAATGTCACCGGCTCACCTTCGAACAGCACCTCTCCGTTGTCCGGCGTATGCACGCCGGACAGGATCTTGATCAGCGTCGACTTGCCGGCGCCGTTGTCGCCGAGTACGCACGTGACCTGGCCGGAGTAGACCGACACGCTGATGTCCTCGAGCGCGTTGACGCTCCCGAAGTATTTCGAGATCGAGCGCACCTCGAGTGCCGGCGTTCCGTTCGCCTGGGGTTGCACGGTGGGAGCCTTCTCCTGCGCGTTCCCGGTACCCGGCGTACTGTCGCTCATGTTCGGAACTCCTTCGCTCATCGCCGTGCCCTCAGTGCCCGCCGGTAGATCAGGGTGTTGACGACGACCGCCAGGAACAGGATCACTCCGAGGAACGCGAAGTCCCAGGAGCTGTCCCAGCCGGCGTAGATCACCCCTTCGAATGCCATCCCGATGATGCAGGCGCCGAGCGCCGCGCCGATCGCCGATCCATATCCGCCGGTGAGCAGGCAACCGCCGACGACCGCCGCGATGATGTAGAAGAACTCGTAGCCGACGCCCTGCTCGGACACGGCCGAGGACGCCTGGGTGAACGAGATGATCCCGACCAGCGCTGCCGCCAGCGCCGTCCCGACGAACAGCAGCACCTTCGTGCGGTTCACGGGGACGCCGGTGTTGCGGGCGGCGTTCTGGTCACCGCCGGAGGCGAAGATCCAGTTGCCGAACGTCGTCCGGCTGAGCACCCAGGTGCCGACAATCGTCACGGCGATGAACCACAGGATCGCGGTCGTGTAGCCGCTGGGAAGCGAGCCGCTCGAGAAGAACGAGCTGCCGAAGATCGACTTCGCGCTGCTCAGGCCCGGCGGGTGGGGAGTGGTCACCGTGATCTGCGTGCTTCCACTGTTCAGCAGCAGCACGCCGCCCGTGCTCGCCCCGCGGAGGATGAAGAACGTGGCCAGCGTGACGATGAAGCTCGGCAGCTTCGTCAGGACGACGATGTAGCCGTTGATCAGCCCGATCGCGGTGGCGAACGCGAGGGTGATGAGGATCGCGATCCAGGTGTTGACGTGCCACTTGCCCACCAGTAGCGCCATCACGATTGCGGTCACACCGGTCATCACGCCGGCCGACAGGTCGAACTCGCCGCCGATCATCAGCAGTCCGACCGGCACCGCGACGATCCCAAAGAACGCCGCCTGCTGAGTCCACGCGGCGACCCCGGTCTGCTTCAGCCACAGGTGGTTGGAGCTCGCATCGAAGACCGCGAACATGATGAACACGAACACCGCGGCGAGCAGCGAGCCGAGCTCCGGACGCCTGAGCGTGCGGGTGATCCGGCTGATCGGAACCAGCCGTTCGTCTTGCGACGCCGGCGTCGCCGGCGGCGTTGCTATCGGAGGTGAGGTGGCACTCATAGTCCCTGGGTTACGGGGTGTCGCCACCGGGCGGGATCGAACTCCCGCCCGGTGACCTGTCGTTGTGTGACTGTTCTGTCGCGGTCAGTCCTGTCCCGCGGCGATCGCGGCGGCGACCTTGCTGACGTTGTCCTTCGTCACGACCAACGGGCCGCTGGCGACGGTGGTGCCACCGCCGACGCTCTGGCCGTGGTCCTTGTTGTACAGGTACAGGAACACGATCGGCAGGTATCCCTGGAGGTACTGCTGCTGATCGATCGCGAACGCCATCGAGCCGTTCTGGAGGTCCGACTGCACCCCCGAGTTGAGGTCGAACGTGGCGACCTTCGGCTTGTTCGCTGGATTACTGGTGATCAGCGCCGTTCCGATCGCGTTGTTCAGCGTCATCACTGCGTTGATCCCCGTGTGGGTCTGCAGGTAGGAAGTGACCTGGCCGATCGCTTGCTGCGGGTTCGATGCGGCATTCGGCGTCGACAGCGTCAGCTCGGTGCAGGCGGGGCCGCTCGACGGCGCGTTCCCGGTCTTGCACTGCGAACCGACTCCGAGCCCCGTCGCGATGCCGTTGCAGCGGTCGAGCAGGTTCTGGCCCGACTGGTGGATGACGCACAGGACGTTGGTGGCGCCGAGCTTCTTGAAATACGCGCCCGCGGCCTGTGCCGGCGAGCGTCTCGGGCTGCCCCACGCACGTAAGAGCACTGGTAGCGGCGATGTCAGTGTCGTCGCAGCCCGCGTTCAGCAGCACGACGGGGATCCCCGCCGCCGCGGCTTTGGCCAGCGTCGGGTTCATCAGCGACGGGTCGTGGTCGGACACTGCTATGCCGTTCACCTTGGCGTTGATCGCGTCCTGGATCTGTGCGTTCTCGGCGTTGTCGTCGGGCTCCGCCTGACCCTGTTGCTGCGACCCGTACGTCTCGGTGAGCGTGCAACCGAGGTCGGCGCTCGCGTCCTTGGCGCCCTTGTACACCACGCTCCAGAAGCTTCCGTTGTCGCCGTGGGTGATCAGCGCGAACTTGTACGCCGAACATGGCTTCCCGCTCGCCGCGATGTTCACCGCGCTGGTCGTCGTGCCGCTCGAAGTCGTTTTGTTGCTCGAGCTGCTACCGCACGCCGCCACCAGCAGGGCCGCGACGCCCAAGGCGGCGACGACGCCGATAGTGCGAGACAGTCGTCTCATCGATTGATCTCCTCCGTCGTCCGAGCCGTGTGGTGAAGGAAGGCGATGCTCTCGCGAGCGTCGCGCATTGGTCCGCCTGCCACCGTCGGCTCATCCCCGGTGATGGCGGTGTCTTGTTCGAGTACGAGCCAACCGTCGTACCCGTGCGCTTCCAGGGCGTCCATGACCTCCGCGATCCGTGCGTCGCCCTTGCCCAGCGGTAGGAACAGGCCGTTGCGCGTGGCGTCCACCAGCGACCTGAGACCCGCCCTGAAGTCGGCTGCCACCTGCGCATCGACGTCCTTGAGATGCGCGTGCACGATCCGATCGCCGTGCGCGCGCGCGAACTGCACCGGATCCGCCCCGCCGATCGTCAAATGCCCGGTGTCCAGGCACCACCCCACGTCGACCACCTCGAGCGCGCGCTCCACCTGCTCGGCGGTCTCGATCAAGGTGCCGGCGTGCGGATGCACCGCGAGCGTCAGGCCATACTCCGCGACCAGCTCGTCGATCACGCGCAGATGGTCGCCGAGCCGAGCCCAGCCCTGATCGTCGAGCTCCCCCGGCGCGCTCCACTCGAGGTCCTCCACGACGCCGGCCACGAACATCTCGCCGCCGGCCTCCGCGATCAGCCGCGCGGCCTTGCGGGCCTCTTCGATCGTCCCGTCGACGTCGGGCTGATGGAGCACGAGCGGCACGAACCCGCCGACGAGCTCGAGACCGTGCCGCTCGAGCTGGCCGCGATGCTCGCCGGGTCGTCGGGCAAGAACCCGACCGCGCCGAGCTCGGTGCCGCGCAGCCCGAGCTCCGCCATCTCGGCCAACACTCGCTCGGGCGAGGGCATCACGCCCCAGCCCGGAATCTCGCAGGCGCCCCAGGAGATGGGCGCGCCGGCCAACCGGCCGTCGATCGGCGCCGTTGGACGGACCGTGCGCGCGTGCGCCTCTTGCATGTTCGCCTCGGGTTCCTCGCTCCTGAGCCGTAGACCGCTTCAACCTCCCCTACTGATTAGAGCGCTCTAACAGCCGAAGCGGCGACTATATCCAGAGCCTTCACAAGAAGTCAAGGCCGGGGGCAGAATGCCCGACGACGGGCGCGGGAAACCCAACGAAGTCGAGACCACCCCAAGGACCGCGAAACCCCCAACCGACCGCCAAACCCCCAACGACCGCCAAAACCCCCAACGATCGCAAACCCCCAACAACCCCCAACGACCGCGAAAACCTTCCAGTTCCCCCGTCTCGGCCGTAGAGCGCTCTAACCCAATTGCAATGTTGTCGCGCTCTAAGTAAGGTCGTCACGCCATGCCCAGGCCGTCGCGCCGCACCGCGGCGCTCCCCCACTCCCGGCGCGCGCCCACGATGGAAGACGTCGCGCGCGAAGCCGGGGTGTCGCGCGCGCTGGTCTCGCTGGTGATGCGAGAGCGGCCGAACGTCAGCAAGGAGCGCCGGCGGCGCGTCCTCGAGGTGGCGGCGCGGCTCGGCTACCGGCCGAACGCGATGGCGCGGAGCCTCGCCAGCCGCCGCACGAAGACCGTCGGCGTGATCCTCGACGACCTCCGCAACCCGTTCTTCGCGGAGATCGCGGGCGGCGTCGAGGAGCTCGCGTCCGAGCTCGGCTACCAGCTGCTGCTCGCCGCCGGGGGCCGGTCGTCGCGGCGCGAGCGCGCCGCGGTCGCCGCGCTGCTCGAGCACCGTGTCAGCGGGCTGATCCTCGTCAGCCCGCGGATGCCGGCGGCCGACATCGCCGCCGCGGCGGCCGAGGCGCCGTGCGTGATCGTCGGACGCGGCCTTCGCAACACCGATGCCGACAACGTCCTGATCAACGAGAGCCACGGAACCGGGTTGGTGATCGATCATCTGGTCGGGCTCGGCCACGAGCGGATCGCCCACGTCGACGGCGGGAGCGGCGCCGGCGGGCCGCAACGTCGCTCAGCGTACCTGCGCGAGATGCGCTCCCGCCGGCTCGGGCGGCACGCGCTCGTGATCCCGGGCGACTTCACCGAGGAGGCTGGCGTGAACGCCGCCGAGGAGCTGCTCCGCCGGCGCGAGCTGCCCACCGCGATCTTCGCCGCCAACGACCTCGTTGCCGCCGGCTTGCTCGGGGGGTTGGACCGCGCCGGCGTCGACGTGCCCGGCGATGTGTCGATCGTCGGCTACGACAACATCTCGATCGCGCATCTCGCGCACGTGTCGCTGACCACGGTCGATCAGCCGCGCTCGGAGATGGGTCGGCTGGCGCTCGAGCTGCTGCTCGACCGGATCGACAACCGGCGTCCCAATGTCGCGCGCCTGATCGAGCCGTCGCTGGTGGTGCGCTCGACCACGGCACCACCGCGCACGGCCGCCGCGCCGTCGGTCGTCGCGATCGCGTGACGGCGTGGCCGGCCTCTGCCGATGAGCTGATCGCCGCGCAGCGCGCGCTCGCGACGGCCCATCCCGATCCGTGGCTACCTCGGGACGGGCTGCTCACGGTCGGCGCCTGCGTCGTCCTGTTCCCCCGTGGCCAGTGTGGCCGCGGCGCGCGCGGCGACCGCGCGTGGGCCGCGGCCGCGGTCCTGCGCGCCCAGCGCGGGCTTGCGGAGTCGACCGTGGTCCTGCTCGGACAGCGCGTGCTTGCGGAATCGATCGTCGTCGGCGAGGCCGCCGGCCCCTACATCCCGGGCCTGCTCGCGCTGCGCGAGGGCCCGTGTCTCGAGGCGGCGGTGCGCGCCCTCATGGTCGCACCCGACGTGCTGCTGGTCGACGCCACCGGCGCCGACCATCCCCGCCGCGCCGGCCTCGCGCTCCAACTCGGCGCGGTCACCGGGCTTCCCACCGTCGGTGTCACCCACCGTCCGCTGCTCGCGCAGGGCCCGTGGCCCCGCGACGAGCGCGGCGCCCACTCACCGCTGTCACTCGACGGCGCGCGCGTCGGGGCATGGGTCCGGTCGCGCGCGGGCGCGCGCCCGGTGGCGGTGCACGCCGGCTGGCGGACTACGCTCGAGGTCGCGGTCGACGTGGTTCTCGCCTGCGCGACCGGTCACCGGACGCCGGAGCCCTTCCGTCACGCACGCAAGCTGGCGCGCATCGCGCGTGCAAGTCGCTAGCTTGTCCGCGACAACATCCCAAGGAGGAAGCCGTGCCCCAGGCAAGTAGCAGCGGCTCGAGTTCGGGCCGCAGTCAAACCAAGCGTTCGAGCGCGAAAAAGTCATCGGGCGCGAAGCCCACGACGCGCAAGAGCTCCTCCGCGAGCAGCGGCAGCGGGACCGGCGCGTCACGCGCCGCGTCATCCTCGCGCTCGACCGGCGAGAAGTCGAATGGCGGCGCCGCCGTCGACCCACGGCTCGACGCAGTCGCGCAGCGCATTCGCAAGCTGAACGAGCGCATCATCGAGGAGAGCAAGTCCGCCGGCGAGACGACCCTGACGGCCTACGAGAAGGCGCTCAAGGCGATCGCGAGCTCGATCGAGCGCGGCCCAGGGAAGAGTGACGTCGAGTGGATTTCCGCGCTCGCGACGACGCAGGCGAGGTTCATCCGTGATGTGACCGAGGCCTGGACATCGGCCGCGCGCGGCATGCTCAAGTAACCCAGCTCGACCGCCAGAGCTTGTTGAGCGAGGCCTGGATGTAGGCCCAGAAAGCCGGCGAGATGAAGATGAACAGGAGGAGCGTGATCCAACCGTTCGGCGGCCTGGTTACGCCCACCCGCGCGGCCAGCTGGACTCGCCTGGTGCCACGCCAGTAACTGACGAGCGCCGGCACGATGATCAGACCGCCAGGGAATAGGGCCACCGCCGAAAGCCCCGGGCTATTCCCGAGCTCTGCGTTGTTGGCGTATCCGAAGTCGCGCAGTTCGCGATTGATTCGATACCACCACACGAGGTGGTAGATCCCGAGCGTCACAAATGGCAGCAGCGCCACCGCCCATGGACTACGGACCTTGACCCGCCCACCGCCGTTTCTGATCCAGAGTTCGTGCGCCATCTGACGCACACGCTAGCCCCGCGCCTCACCGCGCTCAAGCCGTCCCGCTCGCCAACCGCTGCTCACGTGTCTGCGGCCCGGCACGGGCAAGGAGCGCGACGGGTGCGGTGGCGAGCACGGCGCCGGCCGCCGCGAACAGTCCGCCGGTCGGGTCCGCCGCGCGCGCAGCGACGCCGACGATCGGACCGCCGAGCCCGACGCCCGCGTCGAAGTAGGCGAAGAACGCGCCGGCGGTCCGGCCGTGCCTGCTCGGCGGCACCGACGCGAGCGCGAGCAGCCCGAGCGACGGCACGGCGAGCCCCTGCCCGATCGCCATCACGACAAGCGCGATCAGCGCCAGTGGGGTGCTGGTGGCGGCGGCCATCCCGGCGAGGCCGGCCGCCTCGAGCGTGACGGCCGCGGTCAGCGTGCGCGGCGCGCCGAAGCGGTCGGGAATCCCGGCGAGGAGCGTCCGGCTCAAGATCACGCCGACGCCGAACACGGGGATCACGAGCGACGCAATCCCGGTGCCCTGCTCGGTCGCCGCGGCGGCGCCGAACGACAGCACCGCGACGTACCCGAAGTTGACCAGCATCAGCCCGAGGCCGGGCCTGAGCGTGGCGCGCAGCGTGCTGCGCTGCTCCTCCGGATCGGCCTCCGGTTCGTGCGCCTGCGGGTCGGGCACAACGCCGCGGTCGGGCGACCTCGCGAGCACCGCGGCGGACGCGGCCGCGATCATCGGCAGGATCGCCGCCGTGATCCACACCCGCGACGGCTGCTCGGGGCCGGACAGCGCCTGCGCGATCAGCGGGCCGACGGTCAGCCCCGCGTAGTTGGCGAGCCCGACGTGGCCCATCGCGCGGCCGCGACGCTCGGGCCCCGCCAGGCGGAGCAGCCACAGAACGGTCGCGGCCATCATCGCGGCCTCGCCCACGCCGACCAGCAGCCGGCTCACGATCAGCGCTACCAACGAGTCGATGAACGCCGGAATCATGCCGATCACCATCACCAGCGCGCCGGCGATCACGATCCGCGCCGGCCCGTGGCGATCGGCGAGCCGGCCGCCGAACGGACGCCCGGCCGCGCCGGTCAGCGCCGGCGCCCCGACGGCGAACCCGACGAGCACCGCGCCACCACCGAGCGAATGGACGTACTCGGGAAGGATTCCGAGGACGCTCCCGAGCGCCGCGTAGCAGAGCACCGCGGTGCCGAGCACGATCAGATATCTGGGTTGCGTTGAGGTCACCTAACAGATGCGATCAGTTCTGAGTTGCGTCGAGGTCACGCAGTAGATGGTTATCCGGGAACGTTTCGGCCGAGCTCGAAATGTCGGGACCTTGCTACAACGCGCACGAGCCATGCCCGAAGCTGTGATCTTTGACCTGGATGGGGTCCTGTTGGACTCCGAGCAGCTGTGGAACCAATCCAAGCAGGAGGTCGTCCGCGAGTACGGCGGGCGATGGCGCGAGGACGCGCCGACCGCGATGATGGGGATGAGCTCGCCCGAGTGGTCGGCGTACATGCGTGACGAGCTCGGCGTCCCGATGGAGATCGACGAGATCAACCGCGCGGTCGTCGATCGGATCGAGCGGCACTACCGCGAGCATCTGCCGCTGCTGCCCGGGGCGGTCGAGGTCGTCCGCTCGCTTCAGCGCCGCTGGCCGCTGGCGCTCGCATCCTCGGCGAACCGCGAGATCATCGACTTCGCACTCGATGCCGCCGGCCTCGCCGGCGAGTTCAGCGCGACCGTCTCCTCCGAGGAGGTGGAGCGCGGCAAGCCGGCGCCGGACGTGTACCTGGAGGCGGCGCGCCGCCTCGGGATCGAGGCCCAGCGCTGCGTGGCGATCGAGGACTCGAGCAACGGCGTGCGGTCAGCCGCGGCCGCGGGGATGGCGGTGATTGCGGTTCCCAACCCGCACTACCCGCCCGCCCACGACGCGCTCGCGCTCGCGGCAGCGTGCGTGCCCACGCTCCCGGAGATCACCCCCGAGCTCGTCGAGCGGTTGCGCTGATCGGCCGCCGCAGAGGCCGGCGCGAGAAGAATCGCGGGTGTGAGCTAACGGCACCGATCTGGACGCGTGCGGCGGTCGGGGGAGTTGACGGCTGAACCGCGGGCACCGGGAGGGGGTGCGTCGGGCCCCTGGAGGGGGTGCGTCGGGGATGGCACCGTTCGTGGCCGCCAGTGGAGAGAAACAGCGATCCGCTACCGCGTAGTCGCCTGCCCCACCTCGATCAGATGACCGTCCGGATCGCGCAGATAGCAGCGGATCTCGGTGGCGCGCTGCTGGGGCGGCGTGAGGAACTCGGCGCCACGCGCGCTCCACTCCTCGTAGAGCGATTCGATGTCGGCCACCCGGATGTTCATAAAAGCCGACGTCCGGTTCGGATCCGGCGGTGGCTCGAGCGTGACCGTCGGCTTGTCCTCGGTCGGGCCGCCGCCGACGTTGATGATGATCCAGCTGTTCGCGAGCGCGACGATCGTCGGCTCGCCCTCCATCACGACCTCGCCGCCGAGCACCGCAGCGTAGAACCGGCGCGAGCGCTCGACGTCGTTCGAGACGATGAAATGGGTCAGCACGAACCCCTCGGCCGGTGCTGGTAGGTCTGCCATCGCGAGCCTCCTCGATCAGGAAATGTCGACGACCGCGCCACCGGGGATCGCCGCGATCAGCGCCTCGGTGCCTGCCTCGAACACGGCGTGCGGAGTCCCGGCCGCGGACCAGACCGTGGCGAACCGCCGCAGCGACTGGTCGATCAGTGTCTCGAGCGGCTGGTCGTGGCCGAGCGGTGGGATCCCGCCGATCGCGAAACCGGTGGCGGCCCGGGCCTCGTCGGCCGTGGCGGCACGCAGGCCCAGTCGCTCCGCCGCGACGCGCCGGTCGCCGGCGCACAGCACCATTACGGGCTGTCCGTCGCGCATGAACACGAGCGACTTGACGATCTGGCCGACGTCGCACCCGACCGCCACTGCCGCCTCGGCCGCGGTTCGCGCCGAGTCAGGCAGCACCTGGACAGTCACGCCGAGGCCGCGCTCGTGCAGCCGCCCCTGGACCCTCGCCGCGGTCGGGTGCATTCAGGAGCTGCGCAGCTCGCCGGGCTCGAGGTCGGGCGGCATCGGCATCTCCTGCGGGCTCGTCGGACTTTCGTCGTCCCACGCCGCGAACACCTGGCCGTCGCGTCCCTGATGCTCGGCCGCGCCACCGAGCGCGAGCAGGACGAGGCGGCCGGGTCCGTAGTTGACGAGCTGGCGACGCACCCCCGGCGCCACCCGGATCAGCTCGTCCTCGCCCAGCTCGGTCGGCTCGGACTCGATCACGAGCGTCAGCCGGCCCTCGAGCACCAGGTACACCTCCTCCTGGCGCTCGTGGCGGTGGATCCGGCCGCGCTGCCCGGGCTGGAGCACGATCTGGTTCATCCCGAACGAGGTCACCCCGAGTTGCCGGCGCAGCGACAGAAAGCGATCACCGTAGTCGCGGTCCAGTCGCACGCGGGCGGTGCCTTCCTCCATGGGGCCAACCATATTCGACCGGGCCTCTCAACTCCCTGCGAAGCCCGCCCCGCACCACACCACCCCACACCGCACCGCGCCGCCCGGAACCGCCCCGGCCCGCCGTCCACGATACACCGGAATCCGGACCGGAACCACGCACTCGACCGGTCTGGATCGTCGAGTGTGCGCCAAACGGTGTGCTCACTCCTCGCGCATCGACCGCGGCCAGATCCCCTGCTTGCCGGGGGCCAGGATCCCGTCGGGGTCGAGCGCGTCCTTGAGCCGCTCGCAGACCCGCCGGTACGCATGGTCGCCCCACGAATACTGCTCCGCCGCGAGGTCCATGAAGTCGAGATGAGCGCGGTACTCGCCGTACCCGAGCTTGGCCGCGTCCCGCACCAGGCGACGAGCGACATCGTAGGCGGCGCGCGCCTGCGGCTCGTTCTTGGTGTCGAAGATGATCAGCGTGATGTGCGCGAACGAGCGCGCGTTGATCGGAAGCATCGCCGCGATGTAGTCGAGCCCGGCCTCCTCGATCATCCCCCTTAGCAGATCGCGGAGCGCCATCGCATCGCGTCCGGTCAGCGGCGCGATCGGCGAGAACCCGATGTGCCCGCCCTCCTCGCCGCCGTACCAGGCGGTCATCGCGTTTATGTCGAGGCTGGGCACGCCGCCCTGGACGCGCTCGGCCGGGTTCTCGAGGCCTGGGATGTCCTCCGGCGCGACCTTCGTGCCCCACACGTCCGCGCCGATTCGCCCGAACGCCTCCTGCACCTTGGCGAACTTGAGATCGACGATCCCCTCGTCTCCATACAGCGCGGCCCGCATCAACCACCGCCCCACGTCTAGACCCCGAGCCAACCGATCCAACCCCCCCTCGGGGATCGGCCCGGCCCCAGTCCACCACTCGGCACGCGTCGTGAACACCGATCCGTACGCCACCGTGTTCAGCACCTGCGGCACCATCCGGATCGTGTCGTCGAGCATCAGCGTCCGCAGCGTGTCGATCACCGGGCCGAGGTCGTCGTCGTTCCACACCCGCACCCAGAACGGCATGTACACCTCCGGGTAGGGCATCAGCCACACGCCCATCTTGGTCACGATCCCGAAGCCTGACTGCATGAACAGCGGGTCGAGCGTGGGCCCGAGGCCGCGCTTGTACACGTGCCACGAGCGGTTGTCCGGCATCGCGCCCATGCCGGTGCGCAGCACCTCGCCGTCGGCGAGCACGACCTCCATCCCGCACGGCAGACCGAAGTCGACGCCGTAGGGCATGTACGTGATCCCGTGGTCGAGCGTGTTGCCGATCACGCTGCCCCAGCCGACGTCGGCGATCGACAGCATCAGCCGATGGCCGCCGGCCTTGATCGCCTCGTACAGGTCGAACCACCGCACCCCCGGCTCTATCTCGGCATACCCGAGTTCCTCGTTGATCTCGAGCACGCGGTTCATCCCCCGCAGTGAGACGATCACCGAGCCGCGAACACGCGGAGCCGGGCCGCCGTAGCCGTTGTTGCGACCCTGGCCGAGCGTCCACAGCGGCACGCGGTGGCGGCCGGCGATCCGCACCACCTCCTGGACCTCTTCGACCGTCTCGGGCATCACGACGGCCGATGCCACGTACTCCTCCCAGGAAGTGTGCTGGAACGGGTCGCGCCACTCGTGCATCCCGTCCTCGTCCGCAACCACGCGGTCGGCGCCGAGGGCCTGGGCGAACTCATCGAGCGCTGTGGACAGGTCGTGCTCGGATACCGACGGCGGGACGATCGTGGCCACGGAACTCCTCCTGATCCAAGAGACAAGAGACGGTTGTCCCGGCGACCCTACCTGCGGCGACGCGCCGCGTCTATGGAGCCCAACGTGGACGGTACGTGGACGGCGCGGCCTACGCCGCCCTGGCAACCGACGGCTCGCAGTCGAGCTCCTCATCGTCGCGCTCGAGCGCGGCCAGGAAGGCGTCGACGACGGCCGGATCGAACTGAGTGCCCGAACAGCGCATCAGCTCCTCGCGGGCGGCGACCGCGGGCATGCCGGCGCGATACGGGCGGTCGGCGATCATCGCCTCGTACGCGTCGGCGACTGCCAGGATCCGCGCCTCGAGCGGGATCTGCCGCCCGGCGATCCCCTTCGGGTAGCCGTTCCCGTCGATCCGCTCGTGATGTGCCCTGACCCAGGCGGCGATGTCGCGCATGCCGGCGTGCTCGAGGATGCGGGCACCAATTTCGGGGTGGCGCATGATCTCGTTCCACTCGCCCTTGTCGAGCGCGCCCGGCTTGTGCAGGATCGCGTCCGTGATTCCGAGCTTGCCGAGGTCGTGGAGCACGCCGGCGGCGTAGATCCGCTCGACGCGGGCCGGCTCGAGGCCGAGGGCCACCGCCGTGTGCCTGGCAAGCGTCCCGACGGTGCGGGAGTGCTCCGCGGTTCCGGCGTCGCGCATGTCGAGCTTCTCTGCGAGCAACATCACAACAGCCAAGCGTAGTTCGTCATATTGGTCCGATCCGCCGGTCCCTCCCGCAGCGGTGCGATGCGCTTGCTCGATGCGAGCCCGGCAGCATCGACCGATCTACGGGCCAGTGGCGGATCGGGCGCCTCTGCTGTGCAGAATCCGTCATGTCGGTGCCGAACGCCGTGCGACGGCGGAACATGCACCCTGGCCGCGGGGTCGGACCGCGGCCGACGGGACCGCCGCAGGTCCGGCCCCCGGCCCCGCGCCCGGCAGGCGCGGGAGTCGCGCGGCCCGGGGATCGGCCCGGGTCTGGCGGCGATCGGTGCCGAGGGCGAACAAGTCGCCACTCGACGACTGGCCGAAGCCGAGTGTGGCGATCCTCGAGCTATGGCCGACTGAACCGCCGTTCACCCCCGGCGGAGGGTCGAATGGCGGGTTGTTCGGGCTAATCCGAAGTTCCTGCGGAGGGAACTTCGGGCTAATCCTGGCCAATCCGCGGGCTAATCAGACGCGATCGCCGCCTGCGCGGCCGCGTCCGGGCTAATCCGACGCGATCGCCGCCTGCGCGGCCGCGATCCGGGCGATCGGGACCCGGAACGGCGAGCAGGACACGTAGTCGAGCCCGGCGTTGTGGAAGAAGGCGATCGAGTCGGGATCGCCGCCGTGCTCGCCGCAGATCCCGAGCTTGAGCGCCGGATGCGCCTCGCGCCCGACCCACGCCGCCAGCCGCACCAGCCACCCCACGCCGGGCGCGTCGATCGTCTCGAACGGCGAGCGGTCGATGATCTTGTCCTCGATATAGGTCGGGATGAACTTCGACTCGACGTCGTCGCGCGAGAACCCGAGCGCGGTCTGCGTCAGGTCGTTGGTGCCGAACGAGAAGAAGTCGGCGTGCCGCGCGATCAGATTCGCGATGAAGCACGCCCGCGGCAGCTCGATCATCGTCCCGACCGTGTAGTCCTCGCGCTCGCGCATGCCGTGCTCGTTCCCGACCGCCACGACCAGGTCGCGGGCGATCTCTAGCTCGTGCTCATAGGCGACGAGCGGGATCATGATCTCGGGATGGGGTGGCTCCTCGACCGCCTGCGCCGCCTGCATGATCGCGTGGACCTGCATCTCGTAGATCTCGGGGTAGAGGATCCCGAGCCGGACTCCGCGCGTGCCGAGCATCGGGTTGCCCTCGTGGATCTCCTCGACCCGCGTAAGCAGCTTCTCCAGCTCGTCGAGGTCGTCGGTGACCTCGATCCGGGCCCGCTCGACCTGCGCCCGCAGCTCCGGCAGGTTCGGGAGGAATTCGTGCAGGGGCGGGTCGAGCAGGCGGATCGTGACCGGTAGGCCCCGCATCGCCTCGAATAGACCCACGAAGTCCTCCTCGCTGGAGCGGCAGCAGCTCGCTCAGCGCGGCGCGCCGGCCCTCGCGGTCGTCGGCCATGATCATCGCCCGCATCTTCGGCTGGCGATCCTCGGCCATGAACATGTGCTCGGTCCGGCACAGCCCGATGCCCTCGGCGCCGAGCTCGCGCGCTCGCCGGGCGTCGCCCGGAGTGTCGGCGTTGACGCGCACCCCTAGCCGGCGGAGCTCGTCCGCCCACTCGAGCACGGTGTCGAAGCGATCGTCGATCTCGGGTTGGAGCAATTTGGCGCCCGCTTCGACGACCGTCCCCTCGGAGCCGTCGATCCCGATCCTGTCCCCGGCCTTGAACACCTGGCCGTCGATCGTCAGCTCGCCGGCGTCGAGGTCGACCGCCACCGCGGCGCCGGTCACCGCGGGCACCCCCATGCCCCGGGCGACGAGTGCCGCGTGCGACGCCTTGCCGCCTTCGGAGGTCAGGATGCCGCGCGCGGCATGGAATCCGGCGACGTCGTCGGCCTCGGTGAACGGGCGGACCAGGATGACCTCCCTGCCCTCCGCCGCCGCCGAGACGGCGTCGGGCGCGGTGAACACGATCTCTCCTACCGCGGCCCCCGGCGAGGCCGCGACCCCTTGCGCGAGCACTGCGTAGCCGTCGCTCCGATCGAACGTGGGATGAAGGAGCGCATCCAGAGCCGAGGCGTCGATCGTCCGGAGCGCCTCCTCCCGCGTGAGCAGGCCCTCCGACACCGCGTCGACCGCGAACCGCACCGCGGCCTGCGCCGGCCGCTTGGCGTTGCGGGTCTGGAGCATGTACAGCCGCCCCTCCTCGACCGTGAATTCGACGTCCTGCATGTTCTTGTACTCGGACTCGAGCGTGCGCATGATCTCCATCAGCTGCTCGAACGAGTCCGGCATCACCTCGGCCAGCTCGGAGATGTCGCGCGGGGTCCGGACCCCGGACACGACATCCTCGCCCTGGGCGTTCACGAGGAAGTCGCCGCTCGGCTCGGGCGCGCCGGTCACCTCGTCCCGGCTGAATGCGACGCCGGTGGCCGAGTCCTCGCCCTTGTTGCCGAACACCATCTGCTGGACGTTGACCGCGGTACCCCAGTCGTCGGGAATCCGGTTGATCCGCCGGTAGGAGACCGCGCGCTCGCCCGTCCAGGAGTCGAACACCGCCAGGATCGCGCGCCGGAGCTGCTCCTGCGGATCCTGGGGAAAGTCGTAGAAGCCGTTGAACTCCTCGACCAGCTCGCGCAGCGCGTCCGCCGGCAGCGCCGCGTCCGAGTCGACCCCGGCGTCCCGCTTGGCCGCCGCGATGGCGTCCTCGAAACGAGAGCTCGCCACGCCCTCGACGACGTTGCCGAACATCTGCACGAGCCGGCGGTAGGAGTCCCAGGCGAACCGCTCGTTGTCGGTGACGGACGCCAGCCCGACCACCGACTCGTCGTTCAGCCCCACGTTCAGGATCGTGTCGAGCATCCCGGGCATCGACTCGCGGGCGCCGCTGCGGACCGACACCAGCAGTGGATCCTGATCGTCTCCGAACTTCTTCCCCGCCGCGTCCTCCAGTCGCTCCAGCGCCGCCGCGACCTGCCCGTCCAGCCCCTCGGGCTCCGAGCCAGAACGCATGTACGCCACGCACGCCTCGGTCGTGATCGTGAACCCCGGCGGCACGCGGTCGGGGCCGAGGACGCGAGTCATCTCGGCGACGTTCGCCCCTTTGCCGCCGAGCAGCTCGCGCATGTCCCTCGAGCCCTCGGCGAAGTCGTACACCCACTTGTGCTCCGCCATCTCCGCAGACACGACCCTACCGCTCCGGCCGTGAACCTGGCAAGCGGCAACCGAACGGTCCCTTGATAGCTTGAAAGTCATGCCCTCGATCGGTGTCTCCACCCCACGTCGCGACTCCGAACCGAAGGTTCGGGGCGCCACCCGCTATGCCTCCGATGTCCCCGTCAACGAACTGCTGCACGCGCGGCTCCTGCTTGCCCACGACGCCCACGCCCTGATCAAGTCGATCGACACGACCGCCGCCCGTGAGCTTCCCGGCGTCGTCGCCGTCCTCACCGCCGACGATCTCCCGATCGTCGCCACCGGGCCCGGCCGCGCGAAGCGGCCGCTCGCGCGCGAGGAGATCGTCTACGCCGGACAGCCGATCGCGATCGCGGTCGCCGAGACCGAGGCGCTGGCCGCCGACGCGATCGAGCTGATCGACGTCGAGCTCGAACACCTCGACGCGGTCGTCGATCTGGAGGCCGCCACCCGACCTGGCGCGCCCCGCGCCCGCATCCACACCGCCGCCCAAGGCGAGGGGTCAGACATCAGCGATGCGCACGCGGCGGTCGCAGCCGGCGGCATCGGCGATGACGAGGAGCTGTCCGACAACGTGCTGGGGACGGCCCGCCTGGCCAACGGCGACATCGATGCCGCGCTCGCCGCGAGCGAGGTCGTCGTCCGCGCCCGATTCGAGACCCCATGGGTCTACCAGGGCTATCTCGAGCCCCAGACCGCCACCGCCTGGTTCGACGTCGAGGACGAGCTGGTGGTCAGCACCTCGACCCAGGGTCCGTTCCCGACCCGCTCCGAGCTGATGGACCTGTTCGGGCTCCCCGGCGATCGGCTGCGCGTTCGCGGCGCGCCGCTCGGCGGCGGCTTCGGCGGCAAGATGATGATCGTCGAGCCACTCGTCGTCGGGGCCGCGCTCGTACTCCGGCGCCCCGTAAGGTTGATGATGACCCGCAGCGAGGACTTCGCCGCGGCCAACCCCGCCGGCGCCGAGATCCTCGACGTCGAGATCGGCGCCGACCGCGACGGGCGACTGACCGGCATCCGCGCCCGGGTGCTCGCCGACCGGGGGTCGACCGACGACTTCGGAGTCGAATCGATCGCGGCGATGCTCACCGCGGGCCCCTACCGCTGGCAGGCGCACGAGCTCACCGCCCTCGGCGTCGCGACCAACCGCGTGACGTTCGGCGCCTACCGCGCTCCCGCCGCGCCCCAGGCGGCGTTCGCGGTCGAGTCGCTGATCGACGAGCTGGCCGAGCGCCTCGGGATCGACCCGCTCGAGCTGCGCCTGCGCAACGTCGTGGTCGTCGGCGACAAGGCCGTCTCGGGACAGGAGTTCAAGGTGTTCGGCGCGCGCGAATGCCTCGAGCGGGTGGGTGAGCATCCGCTGTGGAAGGACCGCGCATCGCTACCGGAGGGCGAGGGCGTCGGCCTGGCGATCGGGTGGTGGCCGGGCGGCTACGAGCCCGCGGCCGCCGTGTGCCGGCTCGACTCCGACGGGAATCTGACGATCGTCACCGGCGCCGCCGACATGACCGGCGTCGAGACCAGCTTCGCGGCGATCGCCGCCGACGCGTTCGGCGTGAGCGCCGACCGCGTCCGAGTCAACTACGCCGACACCTCGAGCGCGCCTTACGCCGGCATGAGCGGCGGTAGCAAGATCACCTACACCGTCGGGCGCGCCGTCGAGCTGGCCGCGCTCGAGGCGCGCGAGCGCCTGCTCGACGTCGCCGCCGAGGAGCTCGAGATCGCGCCCGAGGACCTCGAGATCGTGGACGGCTCCGTGCAGCCGGCCGGCGTGCCCGCGAAGGCGATGGCCGTCACGGACCTCGCCCAGAAGGTGCTGACGTTCGGCAGCCCGTACCCGCCGGTGGAGGGACACGGACGCGTGTCGCTGTCGCCGGCGCCGCAGTCCGCGGCGCATCTGTCGCACGTGCGGGTGGACCGCGACACCGGCGCGGTCACCGTGCTCGCACACGTGATCGCCCAGGACGTCGGCCGGGCGCTCAACCCCGCGCTCGTCGAGGGACAGATGCAGGGCGGCGCCACCCAGGGCCTCGGCTGGGCCCTGCTCGAGGAGCTGGCTTACGACGAAAACGGGCAGCCCGTCGCCGGCTCGTTCGTCGATTACGCGATGCCGACCGCCGGCGGGGTCCCACGGATCGACACCCAGGTCGTCGAGGTGCCCGCGCCGGACGGCCCGTATGGCGCCAAGGGCGTCGGCGAGGCCCCGGTGGTCGGGGTCCCCGGCGCCGTCGCCAACGCAGTCGCCGCCGCCACCGGGGGGGTGCGCATGCGGCGGCTGCCGATGACCCCCGAGCGGGTGTGGCGCGCGATCGATGGGAACGGCGACGGCCGGGCTCGCTGACGCGGAAACCGGGACGGCCGGACTCGCTGACGCGCTCGCGCGCTGGGCGACCGAGCTCGAACCCTCCGAAGACGACCTCGCGCTCGCGCGCCGCTCGCTGCTCGACACGGTCGCGGTTGCGTTCGCGGCGCGGTCGCATCCGCTCCGCGACGTGTTTTCGCAGCTGCCCGACGCCGGGCGGTGGGCGGCGTTCGCGCACGTGCTCGACTATGACGACCTGCATCTCCCCTCGACGACGCACATCAGCGCGGTGTGCGTTCCGGTGGCGCTGGCGTCGAGCGCCGGCGACCCGGGCGCGAACCCGGCCCGCGCGTATCTCGCCGGCGCGGGCGTGATGGCGCGGCTCGGCACCGCGCTCGGGTGGCGGCACTACAGCGCCGGCTGGCACGCGACCTGCACCGCCGGCGCACCCGCGGCCGCGGCCACCGCGGCGGTCGCACGTGGGCTCGCGGCGGACGCCACCGCGCAGGCGATCGCGCTCGCGGTCCCCGCCGCCGGCGGCGTCCAGCGGGCGTTCGGGACCGCGGCCAAGTCGCTCCAGGTCGCGTTCGCCGCCGATGCCGGGATCCGCGCAGCAGCGCTCGCCGAGGCCGGCGCGAGCGCCGACCCGCGCGCGCTCGAGGACTGGATCGCGCTCGTCGGCGGCGATCCCGTCGCACCAATCCCGGACAGCCCTGCGGTCCCCGGCGGCCTCGCGATCAAGCCGTTCCCGTGCTGCTACGCACTCCAGCGACCGATCGCGGCGGTAACGGATCTCGAAAGACCGATCGCCATTGACCAAATCCGCCGGATCGGCGTCCTGACCCCGGCGCCGTCACTCGCCCCGCTCATCCATCACGCCCCCGTGACCGGGCTCGAGGGCAAGTTCAGTCTCGAGTACGGGATCGCCGCCGCGCTGCTCGACGGCCGTCCGGGCTTCGACAGCTTCTCCGACGCGGCGGTCCTTCGCCCCGAGGCCGCGCGGCTGATGCGGGCCGTGGCGGCCACCCCGACCGACGGCGGCGATCACCTGCTGACCGGCGAGGTCGAGATCGAGATCAAGTACGAGGACCGCCCTGCCTTGCGCGCCGCGCTCACGCTCCCGCCGGGAGCGCCCGACCGCCCGATGACCGATGATGAGCTCGGGGCCAAGCTCGCGCTGTGCGGAGCCGACGAGGTCGCCGCGCTCACATGGGAGTCGGCCGTGGCCCTGATGCGTTCTCTCTGATCAGTGCGCCACGGCCGCGAGCTGCGCCTGCCACTTGGCCAGCTGGGCGCGTTGGCATGCGGAGCACGTGCCCACGTGGGCGGCGTGACCGCAGGCCTTCGTGACCTGACTTAGCTGGAGGCGAGCGGAGGCGGCGCCGGCGGGGGAAGCCTGGGTGCGGAGCATTGATGTGGTCCCGGTTTTCAGTGTTGGCTCGAACTACGTCTGAGCCCTGTATCGGCCGCATCTGCCCTCGGGTGTAGTGCGACATTGACCACCTACCCGGAACCCGGGCAAAACCAGCCTCGATAACCGGCCCAAACGTGCGCATCGGGCTCGCACGCTGACCGTCACAGCGCTCCTGTAGCGTTACGTAAGAGAAAGGGGTCCCAACCGGTGAGCCGGCAACCCGCGATCGACACGAAGGCAGGGGCTCGGCGGTCCACGGTGCAGCAGACCCCGGCCGAGCTCAAGGAGATCATCACCGCCGAACGGACCGGGTTCCCGTTCCTGGTGTGGCGGGTGCAGGACGGCGAGCAGCGACTGCTGCTGCTCGACCACGCGAACTGGCGCGTGACGATCGGCCGGGACGCCACCGCCGACGTCGCCTTGCCGTGGGACGCCGAGGTGTCGCGCACGCACGCGCTGCTCGAACAGGTCGGGCGCGGTTGGATGCTCGTCGACGACGGCCTGTCGCGCAACGGCTCGTTCGTCAACGGCACGCGGATCATCGGGCGCCGGCGCCTGTCCGACAAGGATCGTCTCGTGTTCGGCGGCACGCTCGTCACCTATCGCGAGACGTCGGGCGGGACCACGCAGACCGCTGCGGCGATCGACGCCCCGTCGGCGATCCCGCTGACGCCGATGCAGCGCAAGGTCCTGATCGGCCTGTGCCGCCCCGTGCACGAGTCCGCGTCGGCGACGCCGGCCACCAATCGCCAGATCGCCGAGGAGGTGTTCCTGACCATCGACGCGGTCAAGGCGCACCTGCGCGTGCTGTTCGAGCGCTACGGGCTGAGTCAGCTACCGCAGAACGAGAAGCGGGCGCGCCTGGTCACGATCGTGCTCGACGCCGGCGTGCTCGCCCCCCGGGATTTCTAGGGGCCTCGCTTCGCTCGGCGTCCATGGGGCCGTGCGGCCGGGCATCCTTGCCCGGCCGGGGTGGTCGCGACCGCGACCGCCGGGCACGGACGCCCGGCGGAACGGCCCCACGGATGCCGCCGCAGGCGGCCCACACCAGGTGTGAGAGGCACACCCTAGGGGGGCCTGTAATCCCGCCCCCGCGGCCGTACCTTTTCACCCATGACGAGGAGCCAACAGGAGACCGGGAACAGGGGCGAATGGGCAGGGACCGGCTCCTCGCATAAGAGTCCTGGCGACGATCGGGGGATTGCGCGCCGGCACTACGGGCTGGGGGCCTTGCACGGGGGCTCCAGTGCAGCGGACGATGCCCTTCCGGAACGGGGTTACACGATTCACGTCGCGTCTCTCCAGGAGCTCTCGGAGATGCTCCTTCCGGAAGGGCATAACCGCCGCCTGTCGGGTTAGGGGCAGTCGGCGCCCGAGGTGTGCTGTGATGGAGCCGCATGATCGGCGTGCGGCGCCAGACCCAGATCTACCTCGACGGCGTGCGCGGCCGGCGGCCGCACGTTCCCGTCGACGCGGGCCGGCTCGAGGAGGCCGCGAAGAGATGTATGCGGTCGGAGGCGTTCGCCTACGTGGCCGCGGGGGCTGGGAACGAACGGACGGTGGCCGCCAATCACGCCGCGTTCGACCATTGGCGGATAGTGCCGCGGATGCTACGCGACGTCGAGCGGCGCGACTCGAGCGTCGAGCTGTTCGGGCGGCGGCTGCCGCACCCGTTCCTGCTCGCGCCCGTCGGCGTGCTCGAGCTCGCCCACCCCGAGGCTGACTGCGCGGTCGCCCGCGCCGCCCGCGACACCGGCACGGCGATGGTGTTCTCAAACCAGGCATCCAAGCCGATGGAGGGCCTGGCCCGGATCCTCGAGGACTCGCCGCACTGGTTCCAGCTGTACTGGAGCCGGTCGGACGCGCTCGTCGAGAGCCTCGCGGCGCGCGCGGAGCGGTGCGGGTGCGAGGCGATCGTGGTCACGCTCGACACCACCATGCTCGGCTGGCGCTCGCGCGACCTCGAGGGCGCCTACCTCCCGTTCCTGCACGGCAAGGGGATCGCCCAGTACACGAGCGACCCCGTGTTCACGCGGCTGATCAGCGAGGGCTCAGGCGAGCCCCCGGCGCAGCCGCGCCGGCCGTCCGTGGCCGCGCTGCGCACGCTGATCGAGCTGACGCGCGCCTACCCCGACGGGTTCGTGCGCACGCTCAGGTCGGGGCGCGGGCGCGCCGCGGTCCAGCGGTTCACCGAGATCTACTCGCGCCCGTCGCTGACCTGGGAGACGCTCGCGTTCCTGCGCGAGCGCACCAACCTCCCGATCGTGCTCAAGGGGATCCTCCACCCCGACGACGCCGCGCGCGCCGTCGCCGAGGGGATCGATGGCGTGATCGTCTCCAACCACGGCGGCCGCCAGGTCGACGGCTCGATCGCGACCCTCGACGCGCTGCCGGCGGTGGTCGCGGCGGTCGACGGCCGGATCCCGGTGCTGCTCGACTCTGGCGTCCGCGGCGGCGCCGACGTGTTCAAGGCGCTGGCGCTCGGAGCGCACGCCGTGCTGATCGGCCGGCCCTATGTGTATGGCCTCGCGATCGCCGGCCGCGCCGGCGTGCGCGAGGTGATCGAGAACCTGGCGGCGGACTTCGACCTGACGATGGGGCTGGCGGGGCGGCGCTCGGTGGCGGAGATCGACGCCGAAGCGCTCGTGCCGGCGCCGGCCACGGGCGTGCTCAGCCCACGCGGAAATCTCTGAACGTCGCGGTCGTCGTCCACGTGGTCAGCCCGGAGGCGTGGAAGATGCCCACGTCCTGTCGGCCGTTCGACGCGGACGGCGCCACCGTGGCCGTCCCGACCGGATTCCACGTCTTGCCGCGGTCGGTCGAGTAGTAGCCGGCGTAGGTGCTGCCGCGGCGCACGAGCCGCAGCCCGACCGGCGCCTTGACCGTGACCGATCCAAGCGCGACGTGCTGGTCGACGTCCGCGCCCCCCGAGCCGTTCCAGGCCATCACGATCAGCGCGTAGCTGTTCACGTACAGCACCACGCCGGCGCGCGAGAGCTCGCCGTGCGCCATCTCGTCGCGCTCGATCAGGCCGGCGCCGCCCGAGGTCCCCCCGGCCGGGTCGGCCGTGACCGTGACCTGCGCGGTGCAGGAGAGCCGGCACCCGGCGTGCTCGTAGATCGCCGCGTACGAGTCGGTCGGGAACGCTCCGGACGGCGGGTTGAACACCCCCAACCCCCGGGCGCTGATCGCGAGGTTCCGGCCGGACGCGCCGAACGAGGCGAGGTGTGTGGTCACGTCGGCGGTCGAGAGCGGCGCGTGCACCGGCGAGGAGACCAACTCGCCGAGCGTCGCCGACGACGTGCGCCGGCCGTCGAGCGGGTCGTACGACGCGCCGGCGGTGAAGATCGAGAAGGCGAGCGGTGGACCGGAACGCGGGGCTGTCACGCGATAGGCGACGGTGAACCGCTGACCCGCCTTCAGCAGCCGGATGCCGACCCGGCCGAGCGGCTTGACCTGCCAGCCGCGCCGGGCCGACAGCGACAGGCGGAGCTTCCTGACGTCGGACACCCCGACGTTGGTGAACGACTCGGACACCGTCGTCGAGCCGCCGACGCCGATCTGGGGTGAGGCGGCATCCAGCGACAACACGGTGTGCGGCGGCAGCTTGTCGGCTTGTCGCTTCCCGACCGTGGTCGCCGTGAACATCGCGACCCCGTGCCCCGGCACGAACGCGCTGATCGCGCCGCCGGTCTGGGTGACCGCGTCCGTCCACAGGTTGTGCATCTCGTATACGTGCCCTTTCGGCAGCCCCGCGGCGGTCGCCGTCGTCGAGATCGTGGCCGCGGTGCCCGTGGCGTTGAACAGCAACACGGCCCGGCCGCCGCCGCTCAGCGGCTTGGTCAGCACCCACAGTCCGTTCGCGCTCGCGATCGGGACGCCCGGGCGCCCGAGCGGATCCTGGTCGACCGCGATCACGTTCGGGTTCTCGTAGATCGCGAGCTCCGCGTGCGTGAGCGTGGCGAGGTTCGTGCTGGCGATCAGCGGGGCGGCCATCTCGGCCCACAGGCTGAACTCGGTCGTGTACTCGAGCGTGCTGCTGCCGCCGTTGCCGATCTGGAGCAGGTCGGGGTCATTCCAGGCTCCCGGCCCGGCTTTCCCGAAGTGGCCGACGGTCGCCTCGAAGTTCGCGAGGATCGAGCCGAAGTTGTCCTGGATGTCGGTGGCGGTCCGCCACAGGTTCGCGATCGGCGCGCCGTACTCCCACGGGTCGTCGCCCGGATCGGGGTTGCACATCGAGAACACGATGGGGCGCCCGGTCGCCCTGAGCGCGTCGCTCATCCGCGCGTACAGCGTCTGCTGGACCTGCTGCTCGGACTGGCCGGGGAAGTCCGCGTACGGGATGTTGCAGCGGTCGTACTTGACGAAGTCGACGCCCCACGCCGCGAACGTGGCCGCGTCCTGCGCCTCGTGCCCGAAGCTGCCCGGATAGCCGGCGCAGGTGGTGGTGCCGGCGTCCTCATAGATGCCGAGCTTGAGTCCCAGGCTGTGGACGTAGTCGGCAACCGGCCTGATCCCGTCCGGGAACCTGGTCGGGTCGGCGACGAGGTTCCCTGCGGCGTCTCGGCTGCCGGCCATCCAGCAGTCGTCGATGTTCACGTAGTCGTATCCGGCCGCCTTCATCCCGTCGGCGACCATCTCCTGAGCGGTCTGCTCGATCAGCTGCGCGCTGACGCCGCAGTACACCGAATACCAATCGTTCCAGCCCATCGGCGGCGTCAGCGCGACGCCGTTGTCCTCGGCGGCGGCGGTCGAGACGAACGCCGCGAACAACGCCGCGAACAGGCAAGCTATGAGCAACAGGGCGCGGCGCACGGTCCCCTAATTCCACGACTCCGGATTGAGGCAGCTCGACGGCAGCCGGCCGGCGAGCGCCGCGCGCAGGTTCGCGATCACCATCTCGCCGGTGCGGTCGAGGCCGAGGTCGGTGTACGAGGCGATGTGCCCGCTCAGGATCGTGTTCGGAAGCGTGAGGATCGGGTCGTCGCGCGCCGGGGGCTCGCGCTGGAACACATCGAGGCCGGCGGCGGCGATCTCCCCGCTCTGGAGCGCGGCCACGAGCGCGCGCTGATCGACCAGCTCGCCGCGCGCGGCGTTGACCAGCACCGCGTGGCGCGGGAGCAGCGCGAGCTCGCGCGCGCCGATCAGCCCGCGGGTGCCGTCGCTCAGCGGCGTGTGCAGGGTCAGCACGTCGACTCGGGGGAGGAGCCCGTCGAGGTCGGTGAGCTCGACCCCGTATTGCTTGCAGAACTCGCGGTCGGGGTTCGGCTCGAGCGCGAGCACGCGGCAGTCGAACCCGCGCAGACGGCGCGTGACCGCCCGCCCGACCGCGCCGAGCCCGACGACCCCGACGGTCGAGCAGGCCAGATCCCGGGTCGGACCGAGGCCGCGCCACCGTCCGGAGCGGACGATCGCGTCGAGCTCGGGCAACCGCCGGATGCAGGCGAGCATCATCGCCAGCGTCAGGTCGGCGACGGCCTCGGCGTTGACCGCCGGCGTGGTGATGACCGCGACGCCGGCGTCGGTGGCCGCGGCGATGTCGATCGCGTCGGAACCCGTCCCCCAGCGGAGGATCGCGCTGAGGTCCGGCAGCGCGTCCAGCACGCCGCGGGTGTAGGGCTCGCTGCCGGCGACCACCGCCCACGCGCCGGCGAGGCCGCGCGCGAGCACGTCGTCCTCGCGCGCCGAGGACAGCTCGTAGTGCTCGACGACTTCGATCTCGGGGATCTGCTCGAGCTCGGGCCGGACGCGCTCGGCGGCGCCGAGCGCGAGGACTACGCGGTGGGCCGGCATCCGCGAGTCACCCGGCGTGGGCCATCACATCTCCAGCGCGGCCACGCCGCGACCACGAATCTCCTCGGGCGGCTCGCCATGCAGCAACCAGCACCGATCGGCTCCGCGACTGACCAGCCCTGCTCGGGTCAGCTCGCCCATTGCGGTCGTGACCGCCGGCCGGTGTGCGCCGACGAGGGTCGCGAGCCGCTCGTGGGACAGCGGCAGCGGGACCGAGATCCCGTCAGGGCGCACCCTCCCCCACCGCTCTGCCACCTGCCACAGCGTCAGCAGCAGACGATCGTCGACCCGCGGATGGTGCGCGATCGCGAGCGAGATGGCCAGCCAGTGCGCTCGCCGGGTGCCCCGCGCGAACAGCTCGAGCCCAAGCTGCGGCCACGGGCTCATCTGCACGACGAGCGCGTGGTCGAGCACCGCCAGCCGCGTCGGCTCGAGCACGACCCACTCGACCTCGGCGTTCACATGCGATCCCGTCGGGTCCCAGCCCCACGGCCGCAGCACGTCAGCGTCGCCGATCAGCTCGATGCAGCGCCGGCCGAGCACCTCCACCTCGCGGCTGAGCAGCCCGTCGACCACCAGGAAGCCCTGGTGGTGGGCCTCCGGCTCGAGCGCCTCGACGGCCACCCATTTGCCGGGCGACAGGCGGCGCACGCGCGTCACCGTGTCGCGGCGCGCCTGCTCCCGCTCGTCGGGCTCGAGCAGCTCGCCGAGGTCCGGGTCCGCGTCGATGATGCTGATCAGGTCGGAGCCGGCGATGGTGTCCATCGGCTCACTTCCAGTCCTGGACCTCGATCGACCAGCGAGCGTCGTCCCATCCCGGGTTGATGTCGATCTGGTACGCACCCGGACCGGTCCTGAACACTTTCGTCTTCCCGCTGCCGCTGCTCAGGTCGAACGACTGGTTCGTCGTGCCGGCGCCGAGCCCGAGCACCTGCGCGCTCGGGCCGTTGCAGACGAAGACGAAATCGCACGTGCCGTCGTAGGACATGCTGTAGACGACCCGCCACTGGCTGCCCTGAATCCGGAACGGAACCGACTGACCGCCGCCGCTGCCCGCGCTGAAGGAGGTCAACGCGTGCCAGCTCGGCACCTCGGCGACGAACAGCGCCACCGTGTTGTGCGGCTTGAGGTGGTGGCCGGCCGTGGGGTCTTGCCGGACGACGAGGCCCGGAGTCGTGCCGGGCGCCGGCACGGTCGTGACGGCAGCCTTCAGGTTGTCTTTGTGGAGCGTTGCGCTGGCGCTGGTCGAGCTCTGCCCGGTGAGCGCGGGCACCTTTATCGGTCGCGGGCCCTTGCTGATCGCGACCGAGATCGCCGACCCCCGCTTGACCTGCGTCCCGGGGGCCGGCGTCTGGTCGAACGCCGTGCCGGGCCGTGCCGGGCTGTACCCGTGCGTGAACGCGGCATGGAGGTGGATGCGGTTCAGCTTGCCGGCGATCTGGCCCGCGGTCTGCCCGTGTAGTTGCGGAAGCGTCTCGGTGGCAGGCGCGGTCAGCGCCCTCGCGGCGAGGAGCAGCACGGCGAGCACTCCGAGCGCAAGGGCGAACACTGCCACCGTGCGCCGGCGCGCTGCCGGGTTCACGGTTCGACGCGGGGTCATCTTCGGCGCGGGGCGCGTCGGGTCGACCCCGTGGCGCGTCCGGTCGACGCCGGGGCTGGTCCGGTCCGCCCCAACGCGCGGCAGCGTGTGCGTGTGGTGGGCGAAGATCTCGGTGGTCGCGTCCCCAACCTTGGTCGGCGCCTCCCACCACGGCGCGCTCGGCGCCGGCGTGTCGGTCTGGCTTGCGCTCGCGTCACCGTGTTCCCCCGCGCGCGTGAGCGCGTCGGCCATCGCCGTCGCGCTCTGATACCGGTCGGCGGGGTCCTTGGCCAGCGCCCTTCGAACGACCCGTTCGAGCGGCCGCGGGGTCCCGCTCGGCAGTGGAGGCGGCCGGAGCTGGACGTGCTGGAGCGCGATCTCGACCGCGGATTCGCCGCCGAACGGCGTGCGCCCGGCGAGCATCTCGTACAGCACGATCCCGGCGCTGTAGACGTCTGTGGCGGGCGTCACGGGCTGCCCGCTCGCCTGCTCGGGCGCCATGTATCGAGGCGTGCCGACGATCGTAGCGGTGCCGCCGTCGGTGCTTCCCTCGGCCAGGCGCGCGATCCCGAGGTCGCCGACCTTGACCTGGCCGCGGCCCGAGATGAGGACGTTGGCGGGCTTGATGTCGCGGTGCACGATGTGCTCGGCGTGCGCGCGCTCGAGCGCGCGGCACAGCTGCTCGGCGATGGCGCACGCCTCCCACGCGGGCAGCGGGCCGCCGCGCTTCAGCCGAGCCGCCAAGCTCTCCCCCTCGACGAGCTCGGTGACGAAGTACAGGCCCTCCTCGGCCTGGCCGACATCGAAGATCTGGACGATGCCGGGATCGCTCACGCGGGCCAGCAGCTGGGCCTCGCGCTCGAAGCTCTCGGCGCCGTCGGGGTCCTCGGCCCACCATGGCTTGATGACCTTGATCGCGACCGGGCGCGCGAGCCGGCGGTCATGCCCCCGATAGACCCGGCCGAACGTGCCCTCGCCGATCAGCTCGTGGAGCTCGTAGCGCCCGTCGAGGGCGCATCCGGCCAGATCGGGGGCATAGGGCATAAGCCGCTCAGGCTCCCCGCGCGATGTCGAGCTCGCGCCTGATCGCGGCCTTATACCAGCTCGTGTCGACGCCGACCGTGATCAGCCTGAAGCCGCTGTCGGCGTACCTTGCGGCGGCTTGGCCGGCCGCGCAATGCATGCCGGGGATCAGCCCGTTGGCGATGCACGCGTCGCGAACCCGCTCGATCGCGTCGGCGAGCGCCTGGCGGTCATCGCCCGGGTCGACCGCGACCGCGCGCGGCGGCAGCCCGAGCGCGAGCGACAGGTCCGAGGGGCCGACGTAGAGCCCGTCGAGGCCGGGAGTGGCCGCGATCTCGTCGAGGTTGTCGAGCCCCTCGCGCGTCTCGATCATCGCGATGCACAGCGCGTCGCCTCCGAGCTCGTCCGGAGAGGCCGAGCCGACCAGCAGCTCGGCCCGGACCGGGCCGTAGGAACGCTTGCCGTGCGGCGGGTACCGGCATGCCTCGACTGCGCGGGCGGCCTCGGCGGCGTTGTCGATCAGCGGCACGATCACGCCGGCCGCGCCGAGGTCGAGCGCGCGCATGATCAACCACGGCTCGTTCCACGCGAGGCGGGCGAGCGGCACCGCGCCGCCGGCCTGGGCGGCCTGGAACATCGAGACCAGCGTCGCCTCGGTGCTCAGCCCGTGCTGGAGATCGACGCACACGTAGTCGTAACCGGCGTGTCCCGCGAATTCCGCCGTGACCGACGTCGGGATGCCGGCCCACAGCCCGAACACGGGTTCACCGGCCTCCACTTTTGCACGCAGCCGCTTGCCCGCCGAAATCACAGAGCCCTCCATAGAAGCGCCAATGGTATTAGGGGACCGCTGTGTCCGGCTTGTCACCGGGCCGCCACACGCCCCGCGGCATCGCACCGGTCGAGCGCGGCATGGTCACGTTGCCGTGGGCGTCGACGGCGATCAGCCCGCCGTAGCCGGCGCACTCCGTGACCGCGTCCAGCGCACGGATCGCCGCGGATTCGATTGTGTGGCCTCCTTCGAGGAGGGCCGCGACAAGCCGCGCGGCGCCGGCGCGGATGAACGCCTCGCCCTGCCCGGTGCACGAGACCGCGACGTTTCGGTCGGCCCAGGTTCCGGCGCCGATCAGCGGCGAGTCGCCGACGCGGCCGGGTCGCTGGCCGCTGAGCCCGCCGGTGGAGGTGGCGGCGGCGAGCAGACCGGTGGCGTCGAGGCACACCGCGCCGACGGTCTCGGGTCCCCCGGTCTGCCGCTCTTTGAGCCTTCGCCGCTGACGGTCGGTCACGAACGCGGCCGGGTCGAGCTGTTCGAGGCCGTTGGCCTCCGCGTGGGCGTCCGCGCGCGGGCCGGCGAGCAGCACCTCGGGCTCGTCGAGCAGCGCCACCGCGGCCGCCACCGGATGGGCCGTGCGTTTCATCATCGCGACGCCGCCCGCCGCGCGGTCGCTGCCGCGCATCGCCGACGCACTCAGCTCGACCGTCCCGTCGGTGCACAGCGCCGAGCCGTAGCCGGCGTTGAACAGCGGAAACGCCTCCAGCACCATCACCGCCGCCCGCACGGCCTCAACCGCCCCGCCGGCCAAGCCTTCGACCGCGTCCGCGGCCGCCGTCAGCGCCTGTTCCAGCGCCACACGGAGGTCGGCTTCGTGTTCGCGAAGCTCGTCGGTATGGCTGCCGGCGCCTCCGTGCACGACCACGACGGGCGCGATCATCCGACCAGCTCCGCGAACAGGGAGTCGAGCGTCTTCGCTGGATCGTCCGTCAACCCGGTGTGTACCTCCGAGGCCTGGACGATCGTGCTCGCGGGAGCGACGAGCCAGCCGAACCGTTCCGAGGCCGGCAGCGCCGCGATCGCACCCGCGTCCGGGTCCCCTGCCGCGACTTTGACGAGTGCCTCGAGGTGCGAGCGGACGTCCTGGGCGTCGGCGTCGGGGGCGAGCGCCGCGAGCCGCCGCTCGTCGAGCTCGACCGTGGCCCCGAGGAAGCCGCGCTGCCGGCAGAACAGGACCACGCCGGCGTTGAAGCGCTCGCCGCGCTCGACGCGCGGGACCACGCGCAGGACCGCGTACGAGAACGGGCTACGCGCCGGCTCGGGCACGCTCCGCCTCCGCCGCGAATGTGCCGCTCCGGACTCGTCGGCTCAGGTAGTCGACGTAGGTTCCGGGGTCGTCGCCGGCGCCGCTGACGAGCCATTCGGCCGGAACGACCGCTACGGCCTCAACGAGCGCCCCCTCAGCGGCGGCGGTTAGCCGCTCGTGGGCCTCGAGGATCGAGCCGGCGTGCGGCAGCAGCACGTGCTCGGCGACCAGCGGGAACGGCTTGTCCGCGTGCTCGACCGGGTCCAGTCCGGCATGCTGGAGGTACAGCGCCGCGCCGTGGTCGATCAGCCACAGCCGGTCGTGCCAGATCAGCAGGTTGGGGTTGCGGGGCGTCCGGTCGACGTTCGTGGTGAGCGCGTCGAGCCACACGATGTCGGCGGCGAGCCGGCTGTCCGGCGCGTACGGGCCGGCGGGCGTATACGGGAGCGCGCCCGGGAGGAAGTCGACGCCGAGGTTCGCGCCGGCGCTCGCGGTGATCAGGTCCTGGATCTCGGGGTCGGGCTCGGCCGCAGCGAGCACCGGGTCGATCTCGACCGTCACGAGCTCGGGCACGAGCAGGCCGAGGCGGCGCGCGAGCTCGCCGACGATCACCTCGGCCACGAGCGCCCGCAGTCCCTGGCCGGCGCCGCGGAACTTGACCACGTACAGGCCGTCGTCGTCAGCCTCGACCAGCCCCGGCAGCGATCCGCCCTCACGCAGCGGGGTGACGTAGCGGATCGCGGCGACGGAACGCAGGCCGGTCGAGATCGACATCCGCGGGGACGGTACCGGCCGGCGTGCTCATCCCACCCCCCGCCGATCGCGGACTCCGCGCCTCGCAGCAGCGGCAGCGCGTCGGAAACCTCCCGCCACCCCGAGGAACTCGCCATTGGCCGCCCTCCCGGGCGGTGAACGGCGATTCACTCGCTCATAGCACGAGCTTCGGCACACTCGCCGCCGGCGCAGGGTCGAATGGCGACTTATTCGCCCTGCGCGGCCGCCTGGATGTCGCGGTGGACCTGCGGCAGCTCCGCGCTCTCGAACAGCCGCTGCGTCATCACGATGATCGTCAGATCGTTCGCCGGATCGGCGATCCACGACGTTCCGAGGCCGCCGTTCCAGCCAAACGCGCCACCGTCGTACACGGCCTGGCAGTAACCCCACGACTTCCGGGCGAAGAAACCGGGGCCCAGCCCCCCGAAAGCCTTCTGTGAGGCGGTGAGCTGGTCGCTGGTCATCGCCCGGACGGCGGCCGCCGGCAGCACCGAGCCGCCGCCCGCGAGCAGCATCCGCGAGAACGCCAGCAGGTCGTCGGCGGTCGAGACGAGGCCGGCGGCGCCGTCGCCGAACGCCGGCGGGCGACTCCACTGCCCGTCGGGCTCGTCCCAGACGACGAGCCCGTCCGGCTCGCCGGCGTAAGCGGTCGCCAGCCGGTCCGTCTCATCGGTCCAGAACGCCGTGTCGCGCATCCCGAGCGGCTCGAACACCCGTGTCCGCAGAACGTCGGCGAACGGCTGTCCGGTGGCGCGCGCGAGCAGCACCCCGAGCACGGACGCGCCCGTGTTGTACAACCAGCGCTCTCCCGGTTGCGCCAGCAGCGGCAGCGTCCCGAAGCCGGCGATCCACGTGTCGGGGTCCGGTTGCACGTCGGGCTCGGGCGGCCCGATCGTCGACAGATTGAGCTTCCCCGAGGCCTCCACGACCGGCCATGACCCGCCCGCCCCGAACATCTCGGTGACCATCCCGAAGCCGTTCGTGAACGTCAGCAGGTCGCGGGTCGTGATCGCGCGCTCGGCGGGGACGGTCTCGTCGATCGGCCCGTCCATTCGCTTGAGGACCCGGCGGTCGGCCAGCTCCGGGAGCAGCCGGTCGACCGGCTCGTCCAGCCCAACCAACCCCTCCTCGATCACCGCGAGCGTCGCCGCCGCCGTGATCGGCTTGGTCGTCGAGGCGATCCGAAACAGCGAGTCGCGCCGGACGGGCGGACCGCCGACAGTGAGCTGGCCGAGCGCCTCGACAACCACCTCGTCGCCGCTGGCCACCAACGCGACGAGGCCGGGCACGCGCGTGTCGCCGACGTGCTGCTCGGCGCCCGCGCGTACCCGTTCGCGGAGGCTCATCAGAGGCCTACAGGTTGACCGCCGACATCCCGACCTCGTCGTAGCGCTCACCCGCGACCGGCGGCAGCTCCGCGTCGATCCGCGCGAGATCGTCGTCGGTCAGCTCGACGTCGGCCGCGCCGGCGTTCTGCTCGAGGTACTCGCGCCGCTTGGTCCCTGGGATCGGGACCACATCTTCGCCCTGCGCCAGCACCCACGCGATCGCGAGTTGCGCCGGGGTGATCCCTTTCTCCTCGGCGATCTCGGCAACCTTGGCGGCCAGCTTCAGGTTGGCGTCGAGGTTCTCCCCGGTGAAGCGCGGGCCGTGGCGGCGGAAGTCGTTCTGGTCGAGCTCGTCGGGCGTACGTGAAGTGTCGGCCGAGCCGTCGAGCCGGCCGACCGTCGACATGTCGCCCGGAGTCGCGCCGTCCATCTGGCGCGCGAACTTGGTCGCGATGACGTACTCGTCGCGATGGCTCCTGATCGCTCGCCCGACGAGCTGCTCGTTGGTCAGCGGCCCGTACAGCTGCGCGGTGTCGGGATGGTCACATTCTGGACGTGCTGGTCGGGGCGATCCCACTACGGGCGGATGCTGGCAGATCGGGGCGCCGGTTCGAGCCGATCGCGACCGTCCGTCCGACCGCTCGCCCGCCTGTCCTGCTGGAGCGTTCGCGGGAGCGTGCGCGATGAGCGCGCCAAACTGCCGCGGAGCTGGTCACGGGACGAGGACAGCAGGCGCGTGCTGGACGCTCTCCGGTACGCCCGAGCCGCTGACGCTTCGCGACGTGATGCCGATCCGCCGAGCTGACCGAGGAGCAGGGGATCGTGCTCACGGTCCTGCTGGACCGGGTATGCCGCGGCGAGGATCCAGGACGGCTGCTGGACATCGCGTGGTCCATCATTTGGCCGGGGCAGCAGGCGTTCGGGATGGGAGCGTGTCCGTCGTTACGTGTCTCTGGGCCGAAAGCAGGCCCCTGGGCAGCCGTTGCTTTACATACCGCGCCCACAGCCCCACCCCAGTCCGGGCGCGTAGCCGCGAGCCACGAGCGTTCGTTGCCGCAGTCGCACCGGGATGGCACTTTCACGCTCCGACTCGGTTACGTCCCGGGACTGCCGCAGCTCGCATAAAGGAAGCCACGCCCGAGCGGCGAGTACATAGGCACAAACCCGATCCCGAGCTCGCACCTGGCCGTCAAACGAAGCTGAGCTCGACCGGCTGAGCGCGTGGACCGTCCGATGGCTGTGCGCGAACGGGTACGCCGTTGACGCCGAAGAGGCGAGTGTGCGTTTCCGCCGTCACGCGCGCGGGACCAGATAACCGAGGGCGTTCCGGCGGAAGATCATCGGACCTCAGCCGTTATTTGCTCGGTAAACGGATTGGCCATAGGGAGGGGGATCGTCATGGAGGATTCACTGTCGGAGTTCCGTGTTGGCGCGCGCGCGCGGCGCGTGTGTCTTCTCGTCGCGCTGGTGTTCGCGGCCTTACCGGCCGGCTCCGCGCTCGCGCGGACCCCGTCGGTTTTTGTCGGGTATGCCGCTGGTTTTCAGACGGATCCAACCTCGTATCCATCGCCGTGGCAGGGCGCGGCGAGCGTCGACTTCGTGGGTTGTAACTACTTCACGCCGAGTCTCTGCCCGTGGGACGGCAAAGCGTATGACGCCGGCGCGTTGATGCTGGCTAACGACACGACACGAGCGATGACCGTGACGGGCAGGTCGCCAGGACTCCGTTCGTCTCGGGATCGCGGGTCCACAGCGAGTACTCGGTCTGGACGGCGGCGAACTCCGTGATCGTCTCAGGCTCGCGGGGCCCCGGCGAGTCCTCGGTCTGGACCGCGGTGATCGGATGCACGGCGTGCGCGCGACGGATGGTCTCGGGCGCCGCCTCGCTGAGGCCGACGTGGAGGACCTTGCCCTGTTTGACGAGCTCGGCCATCGCCCCGACGGTCTCCTCTATCTCCACGTCGGGATCGACCCGGTGCTGGTAGAAGTAGGTCGACGTCATCGGTCCCGAGGCGCTCGAGCGAGCCCTCGATCGAGCTGTGCGGAGAACCGCACGCACGGGTCGATGGGGGCGGGAGGAAATCAGGGATCAGTCGGCCATTCCGCGCGAACCCGGGCGCGTCTCGCCTACCCGACCGCCCTCCTTCAACGCCACGCCGCGACGAGTGCGCCGGCACTGCGGCGGCCTGGTATGGATAAGAGGCGCTCGTCATTGGTGCGCTCACCGTTGGGCGATTACGACGTCTTGCTGTGGGCTGAGGAACGGTCTCCGGCGCGAACCCGCGATAGAGCAGCAAGCCACAGATCCGTACTGCGCCCAAGTCGAGCTGCACAGCCACACGTGGTCGGCCGAGCCGTCGAGCCGACGGGTAGGCCTGGCCCACAGTCTTACGGCAGATTCTCTCCAATCGACGCGGCCTGTCGGGCCGATCATCGTCCCAGCGTGGAACACGTCCGACGGCACTGAGATGCCCGCGGGGCGGTAGTCACCGTCGTCCCAGTAGCCCTGGTCGCAGCCGTTCGTGGGGTAGCCGTCCTCGCCCCTCACGACGTACTCGAGCGTCGGCCCGTTGTAGTTACCGACCTGCTTGCCGTCGACCCACATCGTCACCTGCCCGCCGGTGGTGCCGACCAGCTGATTCGCCAGACGAGGTCATACCAGTGGTCGCGGGCGATGGACGGCAGCGCGGTGATGTAGCCCCATCGTGCGGCGGGGTCGCTCGCCCAGTCCGAGTAGTTGTCGCACGGGTAGGTGGCGTCGCCGCCGCCGATGATCCGGCACGAGTAACGCGCCGGCGAAATCGCTCCGCCGCCGTCGCTGTATGGGTTCGGCGTCGTGCTCGTACTCGTGTCCACCCCACAGGAGAGCAGCGGGAAGCCGGTGCTGTCGGGCGCCTGATGAACCTCGTCCATCCAATTCCAGTCCGGCCCGCGCGAACTTGGTCGCGAGACGTACTCGTCGCGATGGCTCTTGATCGCCCTCGCCCGACGAGCTGCTCGTTGGTCAGCGTGCCCGTACAGCTCGAGCAGGCGCGGTGCCGGTCGACGAAGTTGATCCCGAGCTCGAGAGCCGAGCTGCATGTCGGCCGCGTACTCGAACGGTGCGGGGGGTGCCGGGTTGGCCTGCACAAGCGAGAAGTCAGACGGGATGCCGTCCCAGTCGTCTGCGGCAGGGTTGCTGTACTGCAGGAAGCTTCCAGTCGAGAAGTCGCCCTTCCACCAACACCCGTTACATCCGCCGATCGACGATCCACCGCCCGAGCCAGTCGCGCCCGTGCTCACAGGCGCCAGCAGGGTGTGGGTCACGCCTGAGGGGCGCTTCCTCTTCTTCTTGTGGTGGTGAGCAGCCTTGCCGTGCCGCTTCTTCTCCTTGATGGTGGTGATCGCCTCGCCCCCCGTCGGCCGACCCGTAGAACGCTGACATCGCCCGATCGCACCCCATGTCCCGAGCTCCGAGACCTTCCGAGCGATCCAAGCTTCACCGCGCCGTCTTCATGCGTGCTCATGTCGTGTGGCAGTACCGACCGGTTGCGAGACCTCGCCAGCTTTCTGTGCGCTCCGGGCTCGCGGTGGGGCCGGAGGGCGGGCGCCGACCCAGGGAACACGACCGTTGCGGCAAGGATAGAACCCCCCGCGCGCCCGAATCCACGAAGTACGATGATCTCATGCACTACTCTTTCCTCTCTCCGAACGCCTTCAGCGCGAGCAGCCAGACTCGCGCCGAGAGCCTCTCGCTACGCCGCATCGCGGTCATTCGCCCCTGAGCCGGTATGGCCCCTTTGGGTTCCCCGCTCTCGGCCCGGTTGGGCGCGCCAAGATTCGTCTGAGCACTTGGGTCGGCGCGGCAAACTAGCACACCCCGGTGGCGGACGCTCGCAACACGTGGTGTATGAACCCCCGAACTTGGGAGCTTTCCCGGGAGAAGCTCATCTCTGCCTATTTGCCCCGAGCCCGGGCGAGCCTGGCCTCTACCCGGTTCGATGCGGCGGCGGGCAACCAACGCGAGCCGGGCCAGCACGCGCCGTGCGGCCGAGACGCCTCCCGCCGAGCCTACTGGTTCAGCTTGAGGATCGACGCGACCTGCGCGACGGTCATGAAGTCCTTGGCGTGTCGGGCACGGACGCAACGCTACCGGCCGGCTAGCAGGAGCACCCGATCGGTGATCCTCAGCGGGTCTGAAGCCTGCTGAGCGTCATAACAAGCCCGTGCGACGAACACGCCAGTCGGCCCGTTGTTCTCCGCCTCATCAATGCAATCGGTCCCTGACTGGAGCCCCCTCGCGCCTCGGATGACCGGCGGCCTCCAGCGGATCATATTGGGGCAACCGTTTACCGGCCGGTTGACCTTCAGCGCGTTCCGCCATGCCCTCGGCGGGTCCGCCTGCCTTCCGATACCCCATAGACGCCACCGCCTGCCGGCGCACTCCATCGTGAAGCACATCGGCCAGCTTCGCCGGCAGCGGACCTCACTGACCGGCACGGTGAACAGCACGTCGCCGTGCTTGCTCGTGTGCGTTCGCGTACCCGGAATCGAAGCCGTCACTCTCGACCGGATCGGCTGCGGCGTCGCCCTTGGTCGCGGCCCAGGCGGCGCCGTCCTCGGTCGTGGCCCAGGTGGCGAAGCGATCGTCGGCGTCAGCGGTCATCGGTTCCCTAAACCCGGCGGCGAGGCGAAACGATCGCTCACCTGCCCCGCACGACGAAGCGCAGGCCGCCCTTTGGACCGAGCGTCGGCGTGGTCACGATCTGGGGCTCCGCGGTCGACAGCGGGTCGAGCCTGACCCGGGTGAGCAGCACGGTCGCGAGCGCGCGCAGCTCGTACTCCCCGAACCGCTTGCCGAGGCACATCCGCGACCCGCCGCCGAACGGGATGTACGCGCCCCGGGGCAGTGCAGCCTCGCGCTCGGGCAGGAACCGGTCGGGGTCGAAGCGGAACGGGTCCGGATACAGCTGCGGCAGGTGATGGGTGGCCCACGACGAGTACTGGACTCCGATCTCCGCGGGCACCGGCACCCCACCGAGCGTGACATCCCGGGTGGTCCGCCGCGGCCCCACCCAGGCCGCCGGGTAGCACCGCAGCGTCTCCTTCAGCGTGCGCTCGAGCACAGGCAGGGCGACGCCGTCGAGGTCGGCCGCCGTTGGGTTCCTGGCCCCGAGCACCTGCTCGAGCTCGCCCTCGACCGCCTCGCGCGCCGGCGCATTCCGACCGAGCTCGTGGAGTAGGAACGTGAACGTGGTCGTGGTCGTGTCGTGTCCGGCGAACAGCAGCGTCACCGCCTGGTCGCGAACCACGGCGGCCGGTAGCGGCGACCCGGCGTCGTCGGTCGCGGAGAGCAGCAGGCCGAGCACGCCCCGGCCGGGATCTCCGCGGCGCCGGCGCTCATCGATCTCCGCGCGTACGAGCGCATCGAGCCGCTGGCGAGCGGCGATCGCGCGAGCCAGCGGCGTCCCCGGCGCCGGCAACAGTTGGAGCACGATCGGTTCGCCGTGGATCGCCAGCGACTCCTCGAACGCCTTGGCGAGGAGCTGCTCGCGCCCCCCGGAGGCGTCCAGCCCGAGCAGGCCGCGCAGCGCGATCCGCAGCGCCAGCTCGCGGGTCCAGTGGTAGACCTCGAGCACCTGCCCATCGATGAGCGCCTCGGCCGCCGCCACCGCCTCTTCGATCATCGTCTCCGCGACGCCCGCCACGTAGTCCCGGTGGAACGCCGGCAGCATCAACATCCGGAAGTCCCGGTGATAGGGACCGTCGATGTTCAGCATCCCGTCGCCCAGTAGCGGCCACAGATCCGCAAAGCGCCCCTCGCGCCACGAGAACGCGTCGAAGTCGCTTACGAGGATCTGATGGTTGACCTCGGCGCCGACCGCCCACACGATCGGCTCGTGCAGCAGCCGGATCGTGAACACGGGTCCAAACCGGCGCTCGTGCTCGAGCAGCAACCCGAGCGGATCGGAGATGATCCGGCGCGTGTGCGACCAACTGGGGGCGATGCTGCCCGGCGGGAGCTTCGCGCGCCGGCGCACCCGCCGTTCCCGTCGCACGTCGTCGCCGATTCGCCGCAGCAGCCGCATCTCCATCGGCACCGGGCTCGGCGCGCTGATCTTGCGCGACGGGGTTAGGACCTGGACGTCGGCCATCGCCCTCGAACGCTAGCGCGCTGATCGCGGTGTGAGGATCATCCCTTGCGGACGACGACGACCCGGACCTTGCCGGTGATCGACGCGGGAAGCCGCAGGTCGATCAGCGACATCTCAGGAGAGCCTGGTCCCACCGTTCCGACGGCGAGACCAGACTCTCCCGGGGGTGGCGACAGCCACACGACTTACCACCGGCGTCCAAGATACGCGGCCTCTGCCACGTACCGTCCAGAGCGCCGTGCCGCACGCTCCTCGCGTTCGAGCCGCTCGATCGTCGCGATCCGCTCTTCCGCCGTGACACGCGGGTTTCGCTGGACCGGCTCGGACCACGAGGACCATCGCCGGCCGGGCAGGACTGCGAGCAGGCGTGCGCCGGCCGCCTGCGGATCTCCTCTCATGGGAGGTCTCCTTTAGGTTGGGTTTTACGGTTACGCGGGCGCCGTTCGGCCAGCCCGCTATGTCACGTGCGTGTCACCACGCACGCTTACTCGAGTGCCATTCACCGGTGTCACCTCACCGTGAGAGGGCAATAAAAAAGGCGACCCTTTGGGTCGCCCTCGCGATTTGGTTCGGTATGCCGCGCCTGGTCTAGCGCGCATGCCTCTCCGCGAGGGTGACATTCTCGTCAGCAGCGGCGACGTCGATACCGCGCACATGCGCGGACGTCCGGCCCGCCTGGAGGAAGAATGAATATGTCGCGTTAGGCATGAGCATCAGCTGTTCTCCTTGTTGCAATGGCAGAGTAACCCAGGCACCGAATAAATACAAGGGGAGCGGGCGAAAAACCCGCCACCTCACGCCAGCTCACCACGGAAGGGGGCGCCCGTCCCGGTAGAACCCGCCGCTCGGGCCGGCGTCGGGCAGGTCGATGATCGAGGCGGCCCCGTCGCGGACCGGGCGGCCGCCGGGCCGCCCATATCGGTCGCGACCCCTCGAGCGCCTCACGGACGATCCTCAGATCGGCGACGCTCGCCTGCTGATCTGTGTCGTAATCGATCGCGGCGTTGTTCAGCGAGCGCGTCGACACGGCCGAATCGCTCGCCGACGAACCGCGCCAGCGCGGCCGCGCTCGCGGGGTCAGTGACGTCGAGCTGGTGCGCGACCAGCGCGCGGTCGGCGCCCGCGCCGCCGAGTGGGCGGTTCTGTAGCACCGAGTCGAGACCGCCTCGAGTGACCGGCGGTGGACATCCGGGCTCGCGCCGATCGCTAGAGCGCAAGGAGACTTCGAGGACGTTGCACTAAGGTCCACGCCTGAGATGGCTGCCGTCGAACGCGTCGTGATCATGGTCCAGGAGAACCACACGACCGACAACTACTTCCGGGGCCTCGCCCCCTACGGGGCAGCCGTCGCGACGGACTGGCCGATCTCCCCCAACCCCCCGGCCAGCGACAACCCTCACGATCGCAAGGCCTACTTCGAGTGGCTCACCGGTGCGTCGACGGGCGCGCACGTCCAGTTCGACACCGCCACGGTGCTCCCGTACTACCTGCACCTGGCCGCCACGGGCGCGTTCCTCGAGAACCATTGCGCGGGGTTCGGCACGAACTCAACCCCGAACCACCTCCTGATCGTGGGCGGCCAGTCTCCGACGCTGAAGAACCCGTCCGAGACCGCGCCACCGGTGTGGGACATGCCGTCGCTGCCGGCTCTCGCGGAGGCGCACGGGGTCGCCTGGCGCGCCTACGCCGCCTCGAACGACTACCCGGTCGCGTTCTACACCCAGCTCAAGGGATCCGCGAACGTCGTGGCGTCGTCGCAGTTCATCGCCGACGCCAAGGCCGGGAAGCTGCCGGCGCTGGTGCTCCTGTGGCACAACAGTCCCTACGACGAGCATCCTCCGGCGAACGTGACCGAGGGAATGGACCGCATTTGGCAGTCCGTCGACGCCGTCGTGCAGGGCGGCGGCTGGGACGAGACCGTGTTCATGCTGACCTGGGACGACTGGGGCGGCTACGACGACCACGTGAAGACGCCGGTGCTCGAGTACACCCCGGACAACGTGCAGCTCGCGCTGGGGCCCCGCGTCCCGCTGCTGATGTTCGGTGGCCAGGTCAAGCCGGGCATCGACAGCCGCTGGTGCAGCCACGTCAGCATCCCGAAAACCGCGATGCAGCTGCTGGGCCTGCCTGCGCTCGGCGTGCCGCGGCTCGACGACGATGCGGGCCTCGCGGACCTCGTCGATCCCGCCAAGTCGCCGGCGCCGCCGCCGCCCGCGTACGGCGCCACGGTCCAGACGCCACCGGCGCCGAGCCCGCCGGTCGCGCCGCATCCCCCGCCGCCACCACCGCCGGGGAAGCCGGCCCCGGTGGGCGACATCATCCTGCGCGACGGGAGCACGCTCTCGCCCCCTAACGACGCGCCTCTCCCCCAGCAACCGAATCCGCCGACCGGCTCGTAGTGGACCCGCTTGCGCCGGCGATCTCGGCCAAGGCGATCGCCGTGGCCACGGCGGCGTTGAGGCTCTCGACCCCCTCGCGTCCCCCGGGAATCCGCACGAGCGCGTCGCATTTGGTCCGGGTGCGCTGTCTGAGGCCCTGACCCTCGGCGCCGACCACCAGCACCGATTGGCGGTCGAACTCGGTCTCGCGGAGCGTGTGCTCGCCGCGCTCGTCGAGCCCGTAGACCCAGAAGCCGTACTCGCGAAGGATGTCGAGGCTCCGCGCCAGGTTCGTGACGCGGAACACGTCGACGAACTCAGCGCCCCCGACCGCGATCCGCGCGACCTTGGGCGTCAGCTCGGCCGAGCGGTTCTTCAGCAACAACACCGCGTCGGCACCGAAGAAGGCCGCCGCTCGCAACACGGCGCCGAGGTTCTGCGGATCGGAGATCTGGTCGAGCGCGATCACGAGCCGCGCGTCCGACAGCCGGTCGAGGTCGTGCTCGCCGAGCACCGGCCGGCGCGACGTGAACACGCATACGCCCTGATGCTTGTCGTCGTCGGTGAGACCGGTCAGGCCGCGAAACTCGGGCCAGGCCACCAGCTCGGGCTCGACACCGGCGCGCCGCGCCGCCTTGATCGTGTCGGCGTGGTACTCGGGCTTGCCGCCGAGGAGCACTCGCTTGACATCCTCGGGCCGCGTGAGGAACACAGCCCGGACCGAGTGCTTGCCGTAGACCATCTCCATCGCGCCCACGATAGCCCCGCGCCCCCCTTTACGGGGCACCCGCGGCTCACGCGCGTGACAGGTACCTGCCCTCGCGCGTGTCGACCTTGACCGTCTCGCCGGTCGAGATGAACAGCGGCACCTGAACGACGACGCCGGTCTCGAGCGTTGCCGGCTTGGTGCCACCGCCCGACGCGGTGTCGCCGCGCAGACCGGGGTCGGTCTGGGTGACCTCGAGGTCGACCGAGCCCGGGACCTGGACGTCGCTGGCCCGGTCGTCGATGAACAGGATCTCGACCTCGTCGTTGACCCTGATCCATTTGAGCGCTTCCTTCAGCGTCGCCTCGGGCAACTCGATCTGCTCGTAGGTCTCGGTGTTCATGAAGTGGGCGGCGTCGCCGTCCGCGTACAGGAACTGCATCCGACGGGACTCGCTGCGCACCGAGCGCAGCTTCTCGCCGGCACGGAACGTCTTGTCGATCACCGCCCCGTCGCTCGCCCGCCGCAGCTTTGTCCTGACGAACGCGGCGCCCTTGCCGGGGTTGACGTGCTGGAACTCGATCACCTTGTAGACGGTCCCGTCGACCTCGACGTGGTTTCCGCTCTTCAACTGATTTGTGCTGATGGACATGGCGCGGACCGAGGATAGCGACGCCCCGGGGGCTTGACACCGGGACGCCGTTTCCGAGAGGCTCCGACGCAACAGCGTGACGGGCGAGGAGAGCGAGGAATTCATGGGTCGTTTGAGGGCGTGCGCATGGGCACTGGCGGTTGTCGTGATCGGGGCCTTCCCCGCATCGGCTGCCGCGAGCGTGGCCCCGAAGCCGGTAGGCGAGCTCGATTGCAACGGCCTCAGCCCGATCCAGGCCTCGGCCCATCCGACCGCGGGGTGCGCGGACCCTCGGGGCAATTGGGACGGGCGGTTCTACGAGCACGGCCATTACATCGGCCACGACGAGCCCTCGGTCCGGTACATCTCCAACGCACCCGGCTCAGGCGCCGACGTGACCTACGTCGAGAGGCTCGGCAAGGAGCCCCGGCAGCTACCAACCGTCAGCCAGCCGGGCAACGACGTCACGCACTTCTTCGAGCTTTCTGTCGCGCCTTGGTTCTCGATGGACCTGTGCGATCCGAACTCGAGCCCACTCACCAATTGCACCCCGGTCTCCGACGCCAACGCGCCGAGCGCCACCTTCCCGGGCGGCGGCGACGCGTTCATGGAGCTGCAGTTCTATCCCCCGGGGTTCGCACCGTTCGACGACAGCATCAGCTGCGACGACACCCATTGGTGCTCCGCGCTGAACATCGACAGCCTCGAGTGCAACGCCGACGGGTCGGTTTGCAATCCGAACTGCACGGAGCCGGTCAACTTCGCGTTCATCCAGCACGACGGCAATCCCACGGGGCCGCCCAGCCCGCAGGATTCCGATTTCTCGACGTTCACGCCGAATAGCGACACGCTGCTGATGAATCCCGGTGACACGATCGTGATCCACATCTTCGACGCCAGGCTCAGAGGTGGTGAGCATTCGCTCGAGGTGATCGAGGACGACGTCACGAACCGAACATCGGGGTTCATGATCGCCTCCGCCGCGAACGGATTCATGAATACCGATCCGACCACGTGCGACGGTACGCCGTTTAACTTCCAGCCGGAATACTCGAGCGCGGCAGCCGGGAACATCATCCCCTGGGGATTCGGTGCGTACAACATCAACAGCGAGTTCGAGATCGGCCACTTCGAGCCGTGCACGAAGGTCACTGGACCACAGACCTTCACCGACGACCCGTTCACCGACACCTACTGGACCAACTGCAAGGGGCCGTACGAGGCAGGCAAGGATTCCAAGGTCAATTCGGCGCTCGAGCCAGACGACAGCCCGTGCTACCCGTTCGGCGATACGCATGGAGGAACCACCGCGCCCAACCTGGTGACGGGTTGCGACGTGTTCTTCGACGCGATCGGGGACCTCGACTACGACGGCACCTCCTATCGGGCCGACTGGCCGACGTCGAGCTCGCCCGGCCGGTTCCCTGGAGCGATCGCACAAGCCCAGCCGACGACCGGGTGGGGTCAGACGTATCCGCAGATCCAGTTCGTCACCGACCTGTCGGCGACGGAGCTAGCGAGCAACTGCGATCCGACGACCGGCGCCAACTGCGTGATGCCGCCGCCCGGGCCGGGGCACTTCTACCCGTACTGGACGCTCGTCCGCGACCCGGAGCTCGGCTGCACGTGGCAGTTCGGCAATGCCGGCCGCACCGGTAATTCGTTCGGCGGCGACGCCCAGTGGGGAACGGTGACTCCGACATCGATCGGCGCGTTCCAGAGTCCGATCCAGCAGAATCCAAGGCGTTGTGGGTCGGGCGTGCAGTAGCAGCGAGCTGATGACGGTCGGCCTGTGGCCGTCGCGCTCGAGCCGGAGCGCGAGCTCGCTCGCCGCACGGGCCTGTCGATCAGGTCGATCCGCGAGTACGAGCGGCTCGGCCTGAGCGAGCACTCCACCTACTTCCGGCCGAAGGGGCTCGACGGCATCGAGGCGCTGCACGCCCGATTCGTTCGGCACGCCTACAAGCCCCATTCGCATCCGACCTGGACGGTCGCCGTCGTCGAGCGCGGAGCGGCCCGGTTCGCGCTCGACGCCACCCAGCAGCGCGCCGGCGAGGGAGAGTTGTTCGTGCTCGAGCCCGACGCCGTCCACACCGGGATGGCGGCGGTCCCGGAGGGGTGGGCGTACAAGGTGCTGTACATCGAGCCGGGGCTCATTCACGACTGGGCGGAGCGCGACGGTGCTGTTCCACGCGCCGCCCGCTGGGTGGTGTTCCGCGACCGGGCGCTCCGAACCGCGCTCGAGCGCGCTCACGAGGCGCTCGCGGCCGAGCCGGCGGGCGACCTGGCCGTCGACGAGGCCGTCCTGCACGCGGTCGCCGCCCTCCGTCCCCATCTGGAGCCTGGACCGCCGGCACGCGGACGCGACCGGGCCGAGCACGCGGCGGTCCGCCGCGCGCGGCGCCACCTGACCGAGCGCTGGGACGAGCGGGTCACGCTCGCCGAGCTCGCCGCCGCGGCCGGGCTCAGCCGGTTCGAGCTGGTCCGCCGCTTCCGCGCGCAGAACGGCGTCACCCCGCACGCGTTCCAGAGCAACCTCCGCGTCGACCACGCGCGCCGCCTGCTCGCCGCCGGCGAGGCCCCGGCCGCCGTCGCCGCCGCCTGCGGCTTCGCCGACCAGCCGCATCTGACGCGCGTGTTCAAGCGCGCCGTCGGGGTGAGCCCGGGCCGCTACGCCCGCGCTTTGGCGCCGTGAGCCGGAGCCGCGTGGCAGCGGAGGGGCTCGTGCGTTATACGATTCGGCAGGTTCGCCGGAACGCATTTCTCCACTGACGACGGCGAAGTCGGCAGGTGCAACCCGTAGAAGCCGAAGTTCCGCTGCGAGCCACCGTCCGGCGTGAAGCTGAGCCACAACCTGAGCACGGGCGAATAGGTGTGGTGCGCGAGCAGCTTCCGGCCGGCGCTGTTCGGTGTCACGGTCACGCTGACCGAGCCCGTCCGGCGAACGGTGACGTGCGCGCGGGCGAATACGAACCGATCCGGCGCGGGCTGGAGCAGCGAGCTGACGTGCGCGACGTCGCTGAACCAGGCCGTCTCGAGAACGTCGAGGACGCCCGCGCCCGGAGCCTCGAGCTGGAACGTGACCGTTCCGCTCGCCCGGGCGATCACGCGTGAGATCGTGAACTCGTTGTTCGGCTTGACCGTGTACACGACCGACTTGGTCGTGCTCTGGCCGTCCTTGCTGACCGCGGTCACCGCGAACGTTTGCTTGCCGGCCGTGCTCGTGTCGATCGGCGAGCCGCTCGGCACCGGCCCCGTGCAGGACTGGATGCCGGGGCCGTTGGCGCCCTCGGTGCAGCTATAGGCGGCTTGGACGACCTGCCCGAATCGGTACTCCGCGCCGGAGGCCGGGGACGTGATCGATACCGACGGCGCGCCCGGCGACGGCGACGCCGGTCCGTTCACAACCTCGGTGACTGCGTTCGACGTGCTTCCGGTGTTGTTCGGATCGCCGCCGTAGACGGCGGTGATCGAGTGGCGGGCGGCGCTGAGGCTCGAGGTCGTGAATGTCGCCGCGCCACTCGCACCGAGGGTGCCCGTTCCGAGCGCGCTCGAACCGTCCATGAACGTGACCGTGCCGGTCGGGTTCGTGCCGGCTACCGTCGCGGTGAACGCGACCGCCTGCCCGGCGGCCGCGGGGTTCAGCGACGAGACGAGGGTGGTCTGCGTCGCCGCCGGCGTGACCACGACGGATGAGTTGGCCGACCCGCAAGCCGCGGCCGCGCCGGCGTTGTTCGTGTCGCCGCTGTACGTTGCGACCCAGTTGTAGGTGCCCGCCGCGGATGTCGTGAACGCCTGCGAGGCGTAGTTGCCGTTCCCGTTCACCGAGTTCACCGTCGAGGTGAAGATCGCCGTCCCGGTGCAGGCCGAGTTGTTCGGGCCGAACAGCGTGTACGTGATCGACCCGGTCGGGACTCTTCCAGGTCTCACGTCGATCCCGAACAGCGGTGCGACCAGCGCGGCGACCGAATCCGGCAGCGAGTCGTAGTTGAGAAGCGTCAACGCTCCCACTCGTGCTCCCGTGACGGCGGCGTCGCAGATCGCCCCGACCACCGCCGCTATGTACTGCTCGGGCTCGAGCGTCTGAAACATCCCCTCGGACAGTCCCAGCCACTCCGGCGGCAGCGTCCCCGTCACCGTGTGATAGCCGCGGTGACCGAGGTGGGACACGACCACCTCGACCGGATCGCGGTAGACGAACACGCACCGCACGTCGGGGAAAGCCTCGCGGACCAGCGGCAGCTCGAAGATCGCCCACGCGTCGAGCTTGACCACAAGCCGCGTCTGCCCCGGCCGCCGCGTCTGTCCCAGCGCCGAGACCATCCACCGCAGCCAGTCGACCTCAGCGGCTCGGAGCACAGCGTCTATCGAGCCCGGCTCTGATAGCGCGAGGACCTCCCGCAGCGCCGCCAGCATCCGCGCGACCAGCGTCGAGCCGCACCGCTACATGTGTTAGATGTAGCCTCACAGTCGGAGGCTCGAAGCCTCCGAGGCCGCCGCCGCGAGCGCGTCGATGCCGGTCTCGCGCCAGAACAGCAGCCTTAACTTATCTCTCAGTCAACTGTCGATCGTCTGCTCGAAGAACTGCTCGTCTAATTGCAACCCCTCTATGAAGCACCAGCGTATCAGAGGCCGTGTTCCCTCAGCTCGGACCACGATCGGCGTCCACCCGGCTAGTCGTTCATCACCGTTTCCGGCGAGCCTCCGGCCGGCCGATCGTCGACCGCTCCGGCGACGAAATTCGAATCGTCTACCTCGCGCTTTTGCCGCAGTTTCGCCGCGCCTAGATCCGCACCTCGCTCTTGCGCTACCTCTTCGACTAGCGAGACGCCCGCGGCCTCCCCGTCCGCAGCCAGTTCGCGTTACGCTTCGATGCCCGTCGCTTCTTGACCGTGCTCGGCTCCTGTCACGCACCACGGCGACGCCTACATCGCGATGGAGCGGCCGTGCGCGACCTCGCCTCGCTGACGCCGGCTGACTTCGAGGCTGCGATCGGCACGGTCTTCGAAGTGCATCACGGTGCCGCGGCCCGGGTTTCGAAGTCCGCAAGATCGTTCAAGACGACGCGCGGACCGGACGGCGATCATGTCGCCGATGGGCGTCGGTCAATTCGACACGAAGGTCGCCGTCGTGGTCCGCGACGACCTGGCGACGTGGCAGCGGCTCAACGTCACCGCGTTCCTGATGAGCGGCATCACCGCGAGCGCCGGCGCAGAGGCGATCGGTGAGGACTACGTCGACGGCAGCGACCGACGCTACCTCCCGCTACTGGTCCAGCCGGTGATCGTGTTCGAGGCGAGCGCGGCGAAGCTGAAGACCGTGCACGAACGCGCGGCGCGGCGCGGCGTCACCCTCGCCATCTACACGCGCGAGATGTTCGCCACCGGCAACGACGAGGACAACCGCGCTGCGGTGCGCGCGGTCGCAACCGACGACCTCGACATCGTCGGCGTCGCTGTGCGCGCGCCACACCGCGACGCCGACGCGCTGCTGCGCGGCCTCGATCGTCACCCATAGTTGCTTTACGATCGCGGCTTGCCCTCGCCGTGGCCGCAGAGCACGCCGACGTCGGCGCACACGTCTGCCTACGCGGACGCCGTACGAAAACCATTCTGGCTCGACTCGCTGCCCCCGCGTGATCCGCACGCCCCGCTCGACGAGTCGGTCGACGCCGACCTGTGCATTGTCGGCGGCGGCTACACGGGACTGTGGGCGGCGCTGTACGCCAAGTCGCTCGACCCGAGCCGCGACGTCGTGCTGCTCGAGGCGACCCGGTGCGGCGCCGGCGCGAGCGGGCGCAACGGCGGCTTCCTCCAGTCCTCGCTGACGCACGGGATCGGCAACGGCCTGTCGCGCTTTCCCGACGAGCTCGAGCAGCTCGAGCGTCTCGGGCTCGAGAACTTCCGGGCGTTGGCCGAAGACCTGGAGCGGCTCGGGATCGACGCCGAGTTCGAGGCCACGGGCGATCTGATCGTCGCGCTCGAGCCGCGCGAGCTGGCCGACCTCGAGGAGGAGGCCGAGCTCCTACGCCGCTTCGGCCACGATGCCGAGCTGCTCGACCACGAGCAGGTCCGCGCCGAGGTGAGCTCGCCGATGTACCTCGGCGGCCTGTGGACCCGCACGGGGTCCGCGCTGGCCCATCCGGGAAAGCTCGCCGACGGCCTGCGCGCGGCCGCCGCGCGGGACGGCGTGCGGATCCACGAGTACAGCCCTGTCCGCGCGCTTCGCAAGGCCGCCGGCGGTATCTCGGTGACGACCGAGGGCGGCGTCGTCGACGCCCGCCGGGTCCTGCTGGCGACGAGCGCATACCCGCCGCTGCTCCGCGCGATCGGGCGCTACATCGCGCCCGTGTACGACTACGTGCTGGTGACCGAGCCGCTCGACGAGCGCATGCGCGAGGCGATCGGGTGGTCGTCCCGCCAGGGCGTCAGCGACCTCGGCAACCAGTTCCATTACTACCGGTTGACCGCCGACTGGCGGATCGTGTGGGGCGGCTACGACGCGGTCTACCGGTACGGCGGACCGGTCGGCCCGCAGCTCGACGACCACGAGCCGACCTTCGCCAAGCTCTCGCAGCACCTGTTCGCGACGTTCCCGCAGCTCGAAGGCCTGCGCTTCAGCCACCGCTGGGGGGGCGCGATCGACACCTGCAGCCGCTTCTCGGTGTTCTTCGGCACCGCGTTCGGCGGCCGCGTCGCCTACGCGCTCGGCTACACGGGCCTCGGCGTCGGCGCCAGCCGGTTCGGCGGCAGGGTCGGGCTCGATCTCCTCGACGGGCGCGAGAGCGAGGCGACCGCGCTGACGATGGTCCGCCGGCGCCCGGTCCCGTTCCCGCCCGAGCCGCTCCGGACCGGCGTGATCCAGCTGACCCGCAACCGGCTCGCCGCCGCCGATCGCAACGACGGCCGGCGCGGGATCTGGCTGAGGACGCTCGACCGCCTGGGCCTCGGCTTCGACAGTTAGACGTTTGATTCGACGGGGTGCGGCGGTGCCGCGCGGTCACTCCTACTGCACCTTCCCGCGCGCCGCCACCGCCCACGCCGCCTCCACACGCCCGCCTCGGTGCGCATACATCACGTCGTGGAGGTTGATGGTCGGGTCGATGTGCGACGGGATCAGCGCCACGCGGGCGCCGACCCGCAACTCCCGATGGCCAGGCTCTCCGGAGAGCGTGAGCACGCCGTGCTCATCGCCGCCGTGGTGGTAGCTCCAGCCCGGGACGCCGACGAGTCGCGCCGGGCCGGAATCGTCGGACAGCGTCTTCAACCCGGCGTCGATCACGGCGCGGTCGGACGCCGGTCGGCTGATCACGGTCGCAATCGCCACGAGCGAGGACTCGTACGGGATCCCGCCCGTATCCAGGTAGTCGGTGTCCATGAACGCGAACGACCCTGGCTGGACCTCGGTCACGGCCTCGTGGGCGGCGCAGAACTCGGCGGTCCCGGTGCCCCCCGTCGTCACGACGTCGATGTCGTGCCCGCCGGCGCGCAATTCCTCGGCAGCCCAAGTCAACCGCCCCATCGACACATCGCACAGCCGCCGACGCTCCTCCGCGTCGCGCACGTGCTGGAGGTTGCCCTCGTAGCCCTGAAGGCCCACCAGGCGAAGGCGCTCGAGCCCCCTGATCCGGTCGGCGAGCGCGAGCGCGTCCTCGGGCGCCACGCCGCAGCGGTTCTGCCCGACGTTGACGTCGATCAGCGTCTCGAGCGCCCCGGGTAGCGCGGCATCGAGGACGGAAGCCCCGTCCCACGAGTCGACGACGATCCGAACGCGCGCCTCCGGCCAATCCGAGACCAGCCGCGCCAGCCGCCGCACCTTCACGTCGCCGGCGATCTCGGTCGTGATCAGCACGTCGTCGACCCCGCCGGCGAGCATCACCTCGGCCTCGCTCAGCTTGGCCACGCACACGCCAACCGCGCCGGCACGGAGCAGCAGCCGCGCCACCTCTGGGCTCTTCGCGGTCTTCAGATGCGGCCGGACGTGCACGCCGGCGAGCCGGCCGAAACACAACCGCACGTTGCGATCGAACGCGTCGAGGTCGACCGCCAGGAACGGCGTGTCCAGCTCGTCGAGATCAACCGCCTCCATCGGTCAGCGGCGCTCGAGCGCGAGGCGGACGCCCAGCCCGACGAGCACGGCTCCGGTCAGCCGCTCGACCCGCCGCCCCGACACCGCGGCCCCGGCCCCGACGAACGCCCTCCGCCTCGCGCGCGCGACCCAGCCGCGAGCGCAGCCCGATCACGAGCAGCACCCCCGCGCCGGCGAGCTTGACTCCATCGAACACCGCTGCCGACGTCGCCACGAGCGTGGCGATGCCCAATGCCGCGAGCATCCCCACGCGAACACCCCGTCGAGTTGCCCGACGTGGTGAAGAACGCGTGACGCCGCCCACCACGGGCCGCGTTTCGCACCACCAGTGCCGTCGCCGCCCCCGGCGTGATCGAGAGCAGCACGGCCACGGGCACGAACGTCAGCAGGGTGTGGATCACGCCGTCATCCTAGGATCTCCCGCCATGCAACCGCGCGTCGCTTTCGTCACCGGGGCAAGCTCGGGCTTCGGCGAGGCGATCGCCCGTCGCTACGCGGGCGCCGGCGTCAAGGTCATCGCGACCGCACGGCGGGGCGACCGGCTCGATGCGCTCGTGGCCAAGTTCGGCGACAACATGGTCCACTCGATCGTGCTCGACGTCCGCGACAACGACGCGATCGAGCAGGCGGTTCGGTCGCTGCCGCCGGCGTTCGCCGAGGTCGACGTGCTCGTCAACAACGCGGGACTCGCGCTCGGGCTCGAGCCGGCCCAGGACGCGGTGCTCGACAACTGGGAGCGGATGATCGAGACGAACTGCACGGGGCTCGTGTACGCGACTCGCGCCCTGCTGCCGGGGATGGTGGCCCGCCGGCGCGGCCACGTCGTCAACATGGGCTCGATCGCCGGCACCTATCCGTACCCGGGCGGGAACGTGTACGGCGCGACCAAGTCGTTCGTCCACCAGTTCAGCCTCGGGCTGCGCGCCGACCTGCACGGAACCGGCGTCCGGGTGACGTGCATCGAGCCCGGCCTGGTCGGCGGGACCGAGTTCTCCGCCGTCCGGTTCGGCGGCGACGCCGACAAGGCGGCCGGCGTCTACTCCGGCACGACGCCGCTCGGCCCCGAGGACATCGCGACGGCCGTCGAGTGGGCGACCTCCCAGCCCGAGCACGTCAACGTCAACGTGATCGAGCTGATGCCGGTGAGCCAGAGCTTCGCGGCGCTTCCGATCGACCGCGCCGGCGACTGACCCTCAGAGCGCGAGCCGCATCTCGTGCTGTCGGACAACCGAGCGCGCGCCCAGACGCGCGAGCGCCCGCGCCGGCGCCTCGCCACCGAGCCGGAGCGCTTCGACAGGCGCAGCGGGCGATGCCGGGCCGGCCGCCGCCAGCAGCGCGTCGGCCAGCGCCAGTCTCGTGATCGGCCACTACGGCGAGCTCCTCGACGACCTGATCGCCCGCGGCACCGGCCAGGCGCGCGGCTAGCGGCCGGGTGAGGCGCCCGCAGTCCCGGCAACCGACGTCCCGCCGGCGCCTGCCGAGTCGCCGCCGCCGAAGAACCGGATCGGGTTCGCGACCGTCATCTGGTCGATCTGGTCCTGGGTGACCCCGCCTTCGAGCAGCGCCGGCAGGACCTGGTTCGAGATCAACAGATAGTCGGGCTTCTCGTCGGCGAAGAACGGATTGCCGATGAAGAAGTCGAGGAAGCAGGCCGCGTCGTGGGAAAGGTGGATGCTGTCCGCGTAGCCCTCCTGAACCAGCGCGATCAGCGTCCGGATTCGGTCGGCCAGCGGGTTGAAGTGATCGATGCCGAAGCGGTCGCATCCGAGCCACGCGCCGGCGTCCGCGACCCGCTTCAGATAATGGAGATCGTTGCTGTCGCCCATGTGCGCGATCACGATCCGGCCGGGGTCGACGCCGTGCCGCGTGAGCGCGTCGAGCGCGAGCAGCCCGGTTCGTTGCTCGGCGCTGGTGTGGACCATCACCGGCGCGCCGGTCTCGGTCGCCGCCGTCGCGATCGCCGCGATGATCCGCGGGACGTCGCCGACCAGCCCATGGCGCTCGACCGCGCATTTCAGGAACGCGGCCTTGACCCCGGTGTCGTCGATGCCCTCGCGGATCTCGCGCACGAACAGGTCCGCGATCGCATCGACGCTCCGGTAGGCCAGGAAGTTCGGCAGCTCGAGGAACGCGTACACGCCGGTCGCGACGATGACGTTGAGGTCGGTCGCCTCGGCGACCTCGCGGATCCGGGGGATGTAGCGGCCGAGGCCGGGAGCGGTCGGATCGACGATCGTGCGGAACCCGGCGTCGCGCACGCGCGTGAGCTTCTGCACCGCGTCGGCGATCCGCTCCTGCTCGTCCCAGTAGCGCGGCCCGAACGCATGGCCCCAGTTCTGCAACGCCTCGGGCTGCATGATGAAGATGTGTTCGTGCATGAGCGTCCGGCCGAGGTCGTCCAGCTCCACCGGGCCTCGCACCGTCTCAACCGTTGCCACCGTCCCCTCTCCTCTCTGTTATGACTCCGCCGCCACCGCGTCGGAAAGCGCCTTGGCGCCGCCATGGGCCGTCTGACCGCCGTCGACGGCGATCTCGGCGCCCGTGATGAACGACGCCTCGTCGGAGATCAAGAACACGATCAGGGGCGCGACCTCCTCGGGCCGCCCGACTCGTCCGAGCGGCGTCACCTCGATGTTGGCCCGCCGGAACGCCTCCGGCGCGCTCGCGGTCATCGGCGTCTCGATGAACCCCGGCATGATCGTGTTGACGCGGATCCCGCGCGGCCCGAGCTCGAGGCTCGCGACCCGCGACAGCGCGCGGACCCCCCATTTGCTGATCGTGTACCCGACCGCGTGGTAGCCGAGCAGCCCCGCCACCGAGCCCACATTGACGATCGACCCGCCGTCGCTCATCAGCGCAGCGATCGCCTGCGTGCCGAGCAGCGCGCCGTTGACGTTGACCGCCATCACCCGCTCGAAGTCGGCGAGCGTGATCTCCTCCAACCGCAGCCGCATCGAGACCCCGGCGTTGTTGACGAGGCCGTCGACGCGCCCGTACTCCGACCGCAGCCACTCGGCGAGCTCGCGCCACGCGTCCTCGGAGGTGACGTCGAGCGCGCGGCACACGATCCCGTCCTCGAGCCGCGGCGCGTCGACGTCGGTCGCGATCACGGTCGCGCCCTCGGCTGCGAGCGCGCGCGCCTCGGCCGCGCCCTGCCCGCCGGCGGCGCCCGTCACCACGACGATCTTGCCCTCGACGCGGCCCATGTGCGCGTAGCCTAAACGCGCCGGGTGGATGGGTCTCGCTTCGCTCGACGTCCGTGGGGCCGGGCGGCCGGGCATCCGTGCCCGGCCGGGGGGTCGCGACCAGCCCGCCGGGTTACATCGCGCCCGGCCTGCGCCAGCTGTACCAGGCCTGACCCTCGCCCGCTTGCCGCCGTACCGACCGTTCGCGAGAATACGGCGCGGGGAAGTCACCGAGACGAGGGGCGAAAGTGTCACACCCGACGAGGATTTGGATCGGGGTTGCCGCCATCGTCGCGCTGGCGGTGTTCGCATGTCTGGTCGGGGTGCTCACGACTGGACTGCGCCTGGCGGTGGCCGGACTGTCGCCCGGCCACGGCCTGTTCGTCGTCCCGATCTGGCACAGCATCCTGACCGGCCTGATCGTCACCGGCATCGGCTGCGCGACGCTGGCCCTGTCCTGCGCCGCGGCGTACCTGGCCGCATGGAGGCGGTGGGACTTCCACGGCCGCGACTGGCAGGACATCGTCGAACAGCGCGGCGTCGGCAACGCGTGGGACTCGCTGCACGCGGACAGCCCCGAGGGTGAGCGGCGGCGGGCCGCCCGCGACGCACGGTTCAGGCACGTGAGCGCCCGGGGGAAGGCGAGGCGCGAACGGAGGCTCGCGAAGGTCAGCCGCGCGGCCAGGCTCACGATGGTCGCGGCCGCGCGCGACCGAGCGGCCAGGGACTTCGTGGCAGCCGCGGATGTCCAGGGCAAGGAAGAGGAACAGCGCACCCGGGCCGTGGATGAGGCCTCCGACCAGGGACACGTCATGGGGACGCCCGCAGGGGCCCGGCTGCTCCAGATCCTCGCGGGATTCAACCTGCTCGTCCTCGCCGGCGTGATCGCGCTCGGCGCCGGACAGACGGTCGCCGCGTTCCAGTCCGCCTGGTGGGCGGTTGGCCCGGCGAGCGTGATCGCTTTCCTGGTGGTTCACCGCGTGCTGACCGCGGTCGGGCCGCTCGACGCGCATCCACAACTCCACATCGCGTCCTGGGTGCTCGTCGGCGCGCTCGCGGCGCTGTCCTCGCCACCGGTGGCGTTGCTCGTCATCACCGGCATGATCGTCTCGACGTGGGGACGCAAATTCGTTCGCGCCAACGCCGCGCAACCGCCGGCGCTCCGCCTCTCCTCGCCACTGCCGTGGCTGATGGCGGCGATGTACACCGCCGTCGCGGTCGGGTACCTCGCGATGCCACCGGTCTCGTTCGACGGCGTGACCGTACGAACGGCGTCGGCGCAGGTCATCGGCGGCAACCTCGCGCAGTCGAGTGACAGCGTCCACCTGATCGTGTGCACGCCGCTCGCCGACGCGACCTCCACCGACGCGCATCTCGCGACCGTGCCGGTGACCCGCACCGTCAAGGTCTCCGCGAGCGGCACGGCGGCGCTCGATTCGGGCGATCGTCCGACCCTTCCCGCGCTCGTCCTCGACCTGGTCGGCATCGACTGGCCCCACGCGATCATCGCTCCGAACCTGCACGCCCGGCAGCCGACCTGCGCCGGCGCGCCGCCGCCTCACCTGGTGGCGGGCAGCGAGGATCCGGCGCTCGGGCTCGGAGTGATCGCGGGCCCGGGAGCCCCGGGGGGTCGCGCGGTCGACGGCGAGAAGCCGATCCAGGACACGACCGACCCGCGAATCGCCGCGCTGGCTCGCCGCTACCAGCCGACGCTAGAGGTCTCGGTCGCGGATCGGTTCTGGCCGGTGTCCGTCGGAGCCGTGCTGAACGACATCGGGCCGCACGGGACTCGCGCGTGCCTGGTCACGCCGGCGGTCTCGGCCGCCTGCAAGCCGGCCACGTCGGTCCCGGCAAACGGTCAGCCGGCCGACTACCTCAGGTTTCCGACCACCGCGAACGTCGCTGCCGGCGCGCTGACCGAGAACCCCGCGGCCCAATTCCGCGCCTTCGAGGCCGGCCAGCACACGCTCACGGGCTCGCTGCACCACTGGCTCGCCGACCCCGGGCTCCTCGACCCCTGGCGCACCGCCCAGGTGTACTTCTACTACGGGGGGCCGGTGCACTTCGCCGGCATCGGAGGCCAAATGCCGGCGTGGCCGACGGTGACAGCCGTGTTCACGCCGGGCGACATTCCGAACCCGTCCGATGGGCTGATCGGCCTTCAGTACTGGTTCTTCTACGCGTACAACTACTACCCGGTCCTGACCCGATCCTCGCTGATGAACGGCGCTCCGGTGGCCGGCGACCTCGACAACGTGGACCTCCACCAGGGAGACTGGGAGCATGTCACCGTGCTGCTCGATCAGCGCACGCTGAATCCGGTGGCGCTGTACATGTCACGCCACGCCCACGAGGGACAGTTCTACTACTGGAACAGTCCAAGGCTCACCTTTGACGGCTCGGGCCGGCTGCATCCGATCGTGCAGGCGGCGATCGGCGGACACCCCAGCTACCCCAGCACGTGCGGTGGCTACAAGCGCTCGACGGGTGGCGGCGCGCTGTACGACTGGGTCGCGTGCGGCGGCGGGCGGTTCGCGTTCCGCGCCTACAACACCCCGCTGGTCGACCTCGGGCAGACGAGCTGGGCCTGCTGGCCGGGTCACTTCGGCGAGGCCAAGGCCGGGGTTGAGGTCGTCAACGCCACCGCCGACACCATCGACAACATCATCGCCAGCAACGTGCACGTCGCCGGTCCCGTGTCCCCCCTCCGCCAAGCCGAGAACGGCCAGGACCCCGGCTACGGCGTGTGCACGCGCGGCGCCGGCGCGAGCGAGAACGACGCCCTGCACGGACCGCTCGCGCCGCTGCTGACGAGCATGTTCGGGCAGTAGGCGGCGAGAAGTCGGCAGCAGGCGGCGAGAAGTCGCAACAATCGCGTGATGCCGCCACAGCCGCCCCTGCCAGAGTCCGCGTCGGTCGTCATCGTCGGCGGCGGGGTGATCGGGACGAGCGCCGCCTTCCACCTCGCGGAGGCGGGCGTCGACGTGGTGCTGATCGAGCGCGCGCAGCTCGGCAGCGGCTCCACCTCCAAGGCCGCCGGCGGCGTTCGCACCCAGTTCTCGGACGTGCTCAACATCGAGATCGCCAAGCGCAGCATGACGGCGTTTCGCGACTTCGGCCGCCGGCCCGGCTGGGAGATCGACCTCAAGCAGGTCGGATACCTGTTCGTGCTCGCCGGCGAATCGGACGTCGAGGAATTCGAGCAGAGCGTGGCTCTCCAGAACGAGTACGGCCTGGATTCGCGGATCCTGCCCGCCGCGGAGGCGCGCCGGCTCTGCCCGCTGCTCGAGGGCGACGACATCCTCGCCGCGGCGTTCTCGCCCGGCGACGGTCACGCGACTCCCGAGGGCGTCGTCCAGGGCTACGCGTTCGCCGCGCGCGGTCTCGGCGCCCACATCCGGACCGGTTGCGAGGTGACCGCGATCGAGGTGAACGCCGGCGAGATCATGCACGTCATCACCGGGGACGGAGCGATCCGGACCAATACCGTGATCTGCGCTGCGGGCCCATGGTCGCGAAGCTGCGGCGCGATGGCCGGCGTCGCGCTGCCCGTGGCCCCTCTGCGCCGGCAGATCCTGTTCACCGAGGCGATCGACGGGCTGCCGCCGGACCTGCCGATGACGATCGACTTCGCCTCGAGCTTCTACTTCCACCGCGAGGGTCCCGGGCTGCTGATGGGGATGTCCGACCCGAACGAGCGGCCGGGGTTCAGCGTCGAAACCACAGAGGAGTGGATCCCGGGATTGATGGACATCGTGCGCCGGCGGGCGCCGCGGATCGCGGACGTCGGCATCCGCGGCGGCTGGGCCGGGCTGTACGAGATGACGCCCGACCACAACGCGATCATCGGGGAAGCCGCCGGCGTGTCGCGGTTCCTGTACGCGACCGGGTTCTCCGGCCACGGGTTCCTGCAGGGTCCCGCGGTCGGTGAGATCCTCCGCGACATGGTCCTGCGCCGCCCGACGTTCGTGGACGTCTCGCCGCTGAGCGTCGACCGCTTCGATGCCGCCGCGCTGCGCCCGGAGTACAACATCGTCTAGGAATACCGGTGTGGTCGAGATAGCAACACCAACCGCGACCGGCGCCACGCGCCTGGTCGAGATGCTCGAACGGCTCGGGGTCGAGCTGGTGTTCGGGCTGCCGGGGGTCCACAACCTCCCGATCTGGAAGGCGCTGTCGGACTCGGACATCCGGCTCGTCGGCGTCCGGCACGAACAGACCGCGGCCTACGCCGCCGACGGATACGCACGCGCGACCGGCCGGCTCGGCGTCGCGCTCGTGACCACCGGCCCCGGGGCGGCGAACACGCTCGGCGGCACCGGCGAGGCGATGGCGGCCGGCTCACCGGTGCTCGTGATCGCGACCGACATCCCGGCCGCGCTCCGCCGCGAGGGGGTCTACCGGGGAACGCTCCACGAGACGCGCGATCAGACCGCGATGTTCGTCCCGGTCACGAAGGCCGCGCGTCTGGTCGAGCGGGCCGACGAGATCGCCGAAGCGACGCTCGAGTCCGGTTGGGCGGCGCTCGCGGCGCCGACCGGGCCGGTGTACCTCGGCATTCCCACCGACCTGCTTTCGAAGCCGGTTCCCGACGAAGGCGTGCCGGCGCCGCCGCCGGTCGCGCGCACGCCGTTGCCGGCGGGCCGCCTCGAGCGGGCGTGCGAGCTGCTCGCGGGTGCCGAGCGGCCGCTGATCTGGGCGGGCGGCGGCGCGCTTCGCGCGCAGGCCGGGCCGCTGGTCGGGGAGCTCGCGGTCAAGCTGGCCGCCCCGGTGCTCACCACCTACATGGGTCGCGGACTCCTGCCACCCGACCACCCGTGCGCCGTCCCCGCTCCGGCCGCCGCCCGGGAGGTCGGGGAGATGTGGGACGAGGCCGACGTGGTGGTCGCGATCGGAACCGACTTCGACGGCACGAACACCCAGAACTGGCAGATGCCCCAGCCGCCGGCGCTGATCGCCGTCAACATCGACGAGGCCGACGCGAACAAGAGCTATGCCGCGGACGTCACGCTGGTCGGCGGCGCTTGCAGCGTGCTCGAGCAGCTGGTCCCGCGGGTCGCGGCCCGTGAGGGCAAGGCCGAGCTCGAGCGCCGGCTGGCCGAGATCGGGGCGGCGGTGAGTGCGTGGGTCGAGCAGGACGACGAGCAGGCCGCGGCGCTGCTCGAGATCGTCCACCGCGCCGTCCCGCCCGAAGCGGTGATCGTCGCCGACATGTGCATCCCGGGCTACTGGCTCGGCGGCTACTGGCAGGTGCCTCGCCCGCGGAAGCTCGGCTATCCGCTCGGCTGGGGCACGCTCGGGTTCGGGTTCCCGGCCTCGCTCGGGGCCGGTCTCGCCGGCGCCGGCCCGACGGTGTGCGTGGTCGGGGACGGCGGCTTCATGTACGCGTGCGGCGAGCTCGCGACGGTCGTGCAGGAGCGCATCCCGCTGACGATCGTGCTCGTCGAGGACGGCGGCTACGGGATGCTTCGGTTCGACCAGGTGCTGGCCGGCGAGGAGCCGTTCGGCGTCGACCTGGTGGCGCCGGACTTCGCGGCGCTGGCCGCGTCGTTCGGCGTGCCGGCGACGACGCTCGAGGGCTTCGGTCCGGAGTTCGAGCGGGAGCTGACGCGGGCGATCGCGAGCGACGAGCCGCGGATGCTCGTGGTCCGCGCCCGGCTGAAGCCACCCCCGACGACCTCTCCGCGGTGGTACCGGCGCCGATGAGCTCGACCGCGCTGTCCGTTTCGTCGACCGGCGAGCTCCGGGACCGAGCTCGGAGGAGCCTCGAGCGCTGCGGCATCCGCCTCTCAGAGCCGACCGGGCCGAGCGTGACCGCGCGCTCGCCGATCACCGGCGAGGATCTATTCGAGGTTCCCGCCGCCGGCGTGGCCGAGGTCACGGCGGCGATCGCGTCGGCCAAGTCCGCGTTCGCGACGTGGCGCACGGTGCCGGCGCCGGTCCGGGGCGCGCTGGTCAAGCGGTTCGGCGCGCTGCTCGGCGAGCACAAGGCCGACATCGGCGAGCTGATCACGATCGAGGCCGGGAAGATCCCGTCGGAGGCCCTCGGCGAGGTTCAGGAGATGATCGACATCTGCGACTTCGCGGTCGGCCTGTCGCGCCAGCTCGAGGGCCGCACGATGCCGTCGGAGCGGCCGGGCCACCGGCTGATGGAGACCTGGCACCCGCTCGGCGTCGTGGCCGTGATCTCGGCCTTCAACTTCCCGGCCGCGGTGTGGTCCTGGAACACCGCGGTCGCGCTCGTGTGCGGCGACAGCGTCGTCTGGAAGCCCTCGCCGATGACGCCGCTGACATCGATGGCGTGCGCGGCGGTGCTCGATCGAGCGATCGCCGACAGCGGTGCTCCCGTCGGTTTGCACGAATTGGTGCTCGCCGATGCCGACGCCGGCGCGGCGCTGATCGACAGCCCCGACGTCGCGCTCGTGAGCGCCACCGGGTCCGAGCGGATGGGGGCGCAGGTCGCGCCCCGCGTCGCGGCCCGGCTCGGCCGCTGCCTGCTCGAGCTCGGAGGCAACAACGCCGCGGTGGTGGCGTCGTCGGCGGATCTCGAGCTCGCCACCCGCGGGATCGTGTTCGCCGCGGCCGGCACCGCCGGTCAGCGGTGCACGAGCCTGCGCCGCGTGATCGCGCACGAGGATGTCGTCGACGAGCTCGTCGCGGGGCTGCGTGACGTGTTCGACCGCCTTCCGATCGGCGACCCGTCCGCCGAGGGCACGCTCGTCGGCCCGCTGATCAACGATCGCGCGTACCACGGGATGGTCGAGGCGCTCGACGAGGCCCGGGCCGACGGCGGCGAGCTGGTTGCCGGCGGGGACCGGCGCCCGGCCGACGGCGCCCCGGACGCATACTACGTCGAGCCCGCGCTCGTGCGCATGCCCGACCAGACCGCGATCGTCCGCCGCGAGACGTTCGCGCCGATCCTGTACGTGATGACCTACCGCGACCTCGACGAGGCGATCGCGCTCCACAACGGCGTTCCCCAGGGCCTGTCGTCGAGCATCTTCACCCGCGACCAGCGCGAGGCCGAGCGGTTCCTCGCCGCCGACGGGTCGGACTGCGGGATCGTCAACGTCAACATCGGCACCTCGGGGGCCGAGATCGGCGGCGCCTTCGGCGGCGAGAAGTCGACCGGGGGCGGTCGCGAGTCCGGCTCGGACGCGTGGCGCGCGTACATGCGCCGCGCCACCAACACGATCAACTACTCCGACGAGCTTCCGCTGGCGCAGGGCGTCGAGTTCGGCTGACCGGCACTTCAACGTCTCACGGGCGGGAGCGCGTCGTGCGCTCCCGCCCATGAACGAGGCCTAACTCGGCGGCGGGGGCGGGAACACGCCCACGTTCGCCTGGTTGTTGACGAACGCGTTCCTCGTGAGCCCGGTCGCCTGGACGTTCGACGTCTGCCAGATCCCGAACGTGTTGTTGGCGATCAAGTTGCCGACGACGACGGTGTCGGTGATCGGCACGACCGCCGAGAACAGCCGTTGTCCGTCGACACGTTGTGCGCGACCAGGTTGTCGTACACGCCGGCGAGCTTGGGTTGTGGCTGTCCGCTCGTATCCACGGCCCGCGGGTCGTGGGCTCGGGAGGGTGATCCCGCAATCGAACAGGTTCTCGGTGCTTGTGTTGAACTCGATCACGTTGTGCGCGGCCGGGCCGACCGACGTCGGGTTCAGCCCGCCGTCGGACACGAGGATGCCGCCGACGTTGTTCGCCACCCGGTTGCCGATCACACGGGAGTAGCTCGTCGCGAGCAGGTGGATCCCCTCTCCGCAGTCATCGCTGTCCGTAGGCGATTTCAAACACGCGGCGAACGGGGTCCATCAATGCCCCCTCTGGGTGTGATGTTGGAGCACCGGCGCATCCCGCTACGGAGCGCGGGCAGCCTAATTGGCGCGCCAGGTGGTGCAACCGCGTTGTCGCCGCGGCGACCGTGCCGGCGCGAGGCCGAGCCGTTCCTCGCCGCCGCCGGTCCGCCTCCGGTTCTTTGGCGATGGAGCTGACAAATACGGGGCCTCAGCGCAAGAGAACATCGAGGGCCGTTATGAGGCAGGCTCTCGTAGCAACGTAATCGTCTCGTCGGCGAACACCGCCCGGACCTCGAGGTGACCGCCGAGCGCGGCGACGTACCGCGCGAGCGTGTCGAGGTACACGCCGTCGTGCCGGTCGCCGGCGCCCGCTGATTCGCCCGCCTCGAGCGCGTCGCCGAGCGCCGTCTCGCGTACCGCTCGCCGCAGGCGGACCGAGTCGAGCCGATCCTCGGCATCCATCAGCCGTCGGTACATAGCAACGCGCGCTTCGTTCAGCGGCCGCTGCTCGCGGATCTCTCGCCAGTTCTTGTTCTGGCCCGCCATGGTTCGCCCTTTCCGATCGAACGCAGATGCCTGTCGTAAAGCTTGTCAGCGAGCGGGATGTTTCGCGCGTACCAACCCTTCCAGTCGTTGGTCTTGTCACCGCCGAGCAACAGCACTCCGCGCTGGCGAGGGTCGAATGCGAACAACATCCGTATGTGGCCGCCGACCGAACGCAGCTCCTTCATGTTGTGGTGGCGCGACCCCCGTATCAGACACGCCCGTCTTCCACCGAGGTGCGGCCCGTGCTCGCGCAGCGCGTCGATTGCCGCCGCGACTCGGTCGGAGTCCTTCGCACCCAAGCGCTTTAGCCACTGCTCCGCCTCGGGTGTGAACTCGATCTCCCACGCCACCCGAGCAGCCTCGCGGCACTCCCCGTTGCAGAACAAGACGCATTCGTTCCATCATTGTCAAAACCAGGAACGCGCGCGGCCCGAGAGGGGCCGGCGGGCAGCCGCGGATCGCGCGCGTTAGACGCGAAGCGGCGCCGCTATCCGCCGAGGGCCTTCAGCAGCGCGGCGCCGTCCGGTGAGCCGTTTCCGGTGCACGCGTCCCAGCCGGGACCCGCCGTGTAGGCGGGGTTGTCGCCCTGCGTGATGTCGTGGAATCCGGGCGCGGCCGCGGCGGCGTAGATCTGGGGCTGCAGGAACCCGACGGGCTTTCCGAGCGAGGCGTTGAGCAGGACGATCAAGCCGGCCCACAGCGGCGCCACCGCGCTCGTGCCACCGACCGTCTGCTGACTGCCGTCGACGTAGATCGAGTAGCCGGTCTCGGGATCGGCGTCGCCGGCGACGTCGGGCACGCCCCGGCCAGGCTGGCCCGTGTCGACGTTGGTCGGCATCGTGGTCCCGGACTGATAGGAGGGCACCGCGAACTCGGCGCTGATGCCCCCGCCGCCGGCGCCGTCGTTGGGCAGCTCGTTCCAGACGGTCTCGCTCTGGATCTGGCCGTTCTGGATGCTCAGCGTCGTGCCGCCGCAGCCGAGGGCGTGGGGCGCGGATGCGGGAAAGTCGACGTGCTGCTTGCCGTCGGTGACGCCGTCGGTCGAGCCGTTGTCGCCCGATGCCACGGTGACGGTCACGCCCGCCGAGGCGCCCTCGGTGAGGATCTGCTCCATCTGGGTCCGGGCCTGCTCCGTCCAGGAGTCCTCGGGACCGCCCCAGCTGATCGAGACGACCGACGGCTTGTTCGTGGCGTCGTGCACCGCGGTCGACAGCGCGTCGATGAAGCCCTGATCGGTGTTGGGCGCGAAGTACACGACGATCTTGGCGCCCGGCGCGACCGAGCCGAGCACCTCGATGTCCAGCATCACCTCGGCGTCCGCGTTGGTATCGGTGCCGGGCGAATTGGTGCCACCGTCGACGCTGACCGCGCTCACGCTCGGCGACGTCAGCCCGAGGCTCTGGAAGTAGGTGTCGAGGTCGGTCTGACTGAACCCGCCGCCGAGTTCCAGGATCGCCGCCGTCTGACCCGAACCGTTGACACCCGTCGGAAAGGCGTACGCGGTCGCGACCTGCGGCGGCGTGTACGACTGGGCAGGGGCGGCGCTCGGGCGCAGCTGGAGGCGCGACTGTGGCCGTTCGTCGATCCCGAACACGCCGGTGATCACGCCGTCGAGCTCGCTCGGGATCGTCAGCGGCCCGCTCCGGCCGCGGTAGCGCCCGGCGGTCGGATCCTCGAACAGCTGCAGGTCGTGCGGCTCAAACGCATCGGCCATCGCCCGCACCGTGCCGCGCAACGACACGGCTCGGCGACCCGTGTCGACGCCGGTCACCTCGAGGCCGTTATCGGCGGCAAACGCCCGCACGGCGGCGATGTCCTCCTCGCTCGCGCCGGTGGCCTTGGCAAGCTCCTCGCGCGAGAGCATCCGCCGCTCCGCCGGAGCGCGGCCGGCCTCCTGGTCGACCCAGTCGAGCGATCCGGACGGGCGCAGGTACACGGTCACATCCGCCACCTCATCGAAATCCACGTCTCCGACGAGCTGATTCTGCGGGTTGGCGGTTCGTTGACTGCCGGGTATCTCCACACGCTCTGCCATCACACGGTCCTCCTCATCGAACGCTCCAAGGCCGTCCGTGACTTCGCTTCGTCCCGATCATCCCACCCGTCACTGTGCGTACCCCCGCAGTCTCTCTCGCAACCCGGACGCCCGGGCCACCGGACGCGCCACCGCCTGGCGCACCGCATCCTCGGTCCCGACCAGGATCAGCTCCCGGCGGGCGCGGGTGACCGCCGTGTAGAGGAGCTCGCGGGTGAGGATGCGCGACCCAACCGCCGGCAACAGCACCGCGGCGGTGTCGAACTGCGATCCCTGGCTCTTGTGGATCGTCATCGCGTACGCGGTGTCGACCGCGCCGAGCCGCAGCGGGCTGAACCGGAGCACCTCGCCACCGCGCTCGAACGCCGCCGCGGGACGCTCCCCCGCGCCTTCGACGATCACGCCCGTATCGCCGTTGTACAGCCCGAGCTCGTAGTCGTTCTCGGTCACGAGCAGTGGACGGCCGACGAAGTCGCGCTGCTCGATGTCCTCGATGTCGCCGGCGAGCCAGCCCTGGATCCGAGACGTCCAATCGCTCACTCCGTACGGGCCGCGCCGGTGAGCGCACAGGAGTCGGAACCGGCCGAGCGCGCCCAGGGCTTCGAGAGCCGCCCCGCCCCGAGCGGCGCTCGCCACCTCGAGCCCCGCGCCGACGGTCCGGTCACGGACCAATTCGAGCCCGGTCTCGCTCTCGTGCACGTCGGTCTGAATCCATGTGATCTCGCCGGGTGCCGCCCCCAGCGCCGCCACCGCCGCGTCCGCGTCGCCGTCGCGGATCGCGCCGGCGAGCCTGGCGATGCCGCCGCCGTAGCGGTACACGCGCTCGAGCACGACCACGCCCCGACCGACAGCGACGATGTCGGCGAGCACGACGCCCGCCTCGATCGAGGCGAGCTGACCCGGGTCGCCGACCAGCACCAACCGGGCGTCCGTGCGGACCGACTCCACGAGCCGCGCCATCAGCGACAGCGACACCATCGAGGTCTCGTCGACGATCACGACGTCGTGGGGCAGGCGGTTGCCGCGGTCGTGCGCGAACCGGCTGTGGCTACGTGGCCGCCAACCGAGCAGCCGGTGAAGCGTCGAGGACCGCAGGGCCAACATCCGGTCTCGGACCTCCTCGCCGACGGCGAGCGCCGCCGCCTCCTCGTGCACCGCCTCCTGAAGCCGCGCCGCCGCCTTGCCGGTCGGCGCCGCGAGCGCGATCAGCGGCGGACGCCCATCTCCCTCGAGCAGCTCCGCCACCATCCGGGCGACCTCGGTCGTCTTCCCGGTACCGGGGCCGCCGGCGATCACCTGCAACCGGCCGCCCGCGGTCAGGTCGTTCAGGTCGGCGGCGACCGCGCGCTCTTCGCGCCAATAGCGGTCGAGGTAGAGGCGGGTCCCAAGCAGTCGCAGCGGTCTCGCGTCGCCCAGGCCGGCGTCGCCCGGGCCGGCGTGGCCGGCGTCGCCCGGGCCGGCGTTGCCCGGGGCGGCGTCGAGCTCACCCAGCGCAACCAGTTCGCTTCCGGCGAGCGCGCCGAGCCACCCCTCGACGCCGGGCCAGGGCAGCTCGGACAGGTCGACGGGCTCGTCCGACTCGACGCTGGCGGTGTCGCGGATCGTGGCCAGGTCGACGAACACGTGGCCGAGCCGCGGGCCCCGGACGGCCAGCGCGACCGCGAGCCTCACCGACTCGCTCTCCTCGCCGACCAGCTCCGCGAGCCGCGCCGCGACGTGCACGTCCGCCGCCGACAGCACGCCGATCTCGTTGAACGCGCGCAGCAGCCCGGTGGCGCCGACGGCGCGCCGCGCCTCGAACGGGTCGGCGACCGCGCTCATCTCGTGCTCCCGTCGAGCACGTCGCTCAGCGACTGCACGAGCGAGCCCGGCGGTCGCCACGCGAACACGCCGGATGGGGGCCCATCCGGCCGATCCCCCAGCCACCTCGCCGGCCATCCCCCGCAGGAACAGGTACAGGACCCCGGCCAGCTGACGGTCCGGGTCATATCCCGGCAGACGCCAGCGCAGGTAGCGGTGCAGCGCGACCGTGTAGAGCAACGCCTGGAGCCCGTAGTGCGCGCGGCTCATTTCCGCAGCAAGCGCTTCGGGCTGGTAATGGACGAGCGTCAGCGGCTCGCCGGCGGGTCCGAGCCAGTTCGTCTTGTAGTCGACGATCGCGAACCGCTCGCCGTCGAGCCGGATCACGAGATCGATGCTGCCCGTCAGAAAACCCCGCACCTGCGAGCGCAGCGCCGGGTCCTCGAGCCGCGCCGCGTACGCGGCCATCGGGTCGCCGGCGGGCAGGTGCTCGCGGAGCACGCCGGCGATCGCCTGCAGCGTCAACCGGCCGGTGGGCGCGTCGCCGCCCGCGAGCGGCAGCTCGAACTCGAGCTCGTCGAGCCGGTCCGCGCGGGCGACGTCCCGCAGCCGGACCCCGCCGGCGATCGGCCCGAGCGGCGTCTCGATCGCCGCCCGCAGCCCCTGGACGACCCGACCCGGCTCACCCAGGTCGAACGCCCGACGCGACAAAGCCCCCGTGACATGCTCGGCGAGCTCCGCATCGAGGTCGGGCGCGGCGAAGTCCGTCGCCTCGAGCACGGTGTGGACGAACGTGCCGAAGTCGACCCCGACCGGCGCCGCCCCGAGCGGAGACTCACGCTCGAGCTCCGGCCGCGCGACGCTTCCCACCGCTCCCGCCACGGCCACCGCCACCGGCGTGGGGGTCTCGGGCTCGTCGCTCAGGACCGGCCGCTCCGGCTCGCTGCCGACCAGCGGATCGTGCGCCTCGGCGGTGATGTCGCTGTATGAGGTCCGCCGCCACCACGGGTCCAGTCGGCGGTGCAAGCGCGCGGCCGCCAGGTCGACCGGCGGCTCGAGCGCGGGACTCCATGCCGCCGGCACTGCCGCGAGCGTCGAGCGCTCGACGCTGATCCGCCCGGGCGCGGTCGCGGCCAGCTCGCGGAAGCGCTCGACCACGGTCGCGTCGCCCGGGGTCGAGTCACCGAACGCCCGGACGACGCCGTCCGCGTCCTTTGCGAACAGGAGCCGCGCGAGCGGCGAGTTGCAGCTGTACCTGGTGCCCGCCCACCAGATCACCGCCCGGTGCTTGGCGCGGGTGAGCGCGACGTACGCGAGGCGCAGGTCCTCGCCGCGCTGCTCGATCACGTACTGATCGGAGTGCCGCTTGAACGTCCGCCCCTCGAGCCCGACGTCGACCGTGTGCCTGTACCCGGTCGCCGGGTCGTGGAACGCGACGGGTTCCTTGGAGCGGATCCAGGTCGGGTCCCACAGGAACGGGCAGTACACGACCGGGAACTCGAGTCCCTTGCTGCGGTGGATCGTGAGCACCTGGACCGCCTCGGCGTCGGACTCGAGCCGCCGCGCGCGCTCCTCCTCCCCCTCGTCGCGATCGGCGTCGGCGACGCGCTCGGCGAGCCACCCGCGCAGCGCGGTCACCCCGAGCCGCTCGGTGCTCGCGGCGCGATGGAGCAGCTGCGCGAGGTGGCGCAGATCGGTCAACCGCCGCTCTCCGTCGGCGCAACAGAGCACGCGAGCGGCCAGGTCCTCGCCGACCGTGATCTCCTCGAGCAGCGCCGCGACGCCGCGGTCGCGGAGGATCCGGCTCCAGCGGTGAAGGCGCCGGTGGACCTCCTCCCACTCCTCCTCCGGGGCAATGGCGATCCGTTCGGCCGACCACCCCAGAAAATGAGTCAAAGCAGCAGTCCTCGCCCGGACCGGCGATGCAGGTCGCTCGATGGCTTCCAGCAGGGCCAACCAATCGCGAGCCGATCGGGTCGCGAACACGCTGCCGGCGCCGTTGATCACGACCGGCACGTTCGCGGCGACGAGCTCATCGCGGACCAGCTCGGCCGTGGCGTGGGTACGGACGAGCACCGCGATGTGGCGGGGGCAGATCGGCTCATCGCCGGTCGGCTCCCCGTTCGGGGTGCGGTGCTCGATCCGGGCGCCCGAGGACAGCAACCCGACGACATCGGCCGCGAGGTCCCGCGCGATGTGATCGCGGGCGGAGTCGGTGGCGGCGAATCCGTTGTAGGTCAGCTCGATGTCCGGCTCGTTGCGGAGCACGACGCGCACGCGGAGCGCGGCGTCGCCCGGCGCGCCGACAAGCCGGGGCTCCTGATGCGCGGGCGTGGCCCGGACCTGGCGGTACACGATCCCCTCGTGACCCAGCTTGGCGCCGGCGAACAGCGCGTCGTAGGCGTCGATCAGGCTCTGATCGGCGCGGCGGTTCTCTCGTAGCGTCGCGCGCGCCCTGGCGGTCGCGGCCGCGGTCAGGTACGCGTACACGTCCGCGCCGCGGAACGCATAGATCGCCTGCTTGGGGTCGGCGACGAGCACGAGCGTCACCCCGCCCGCGGCGAACGCGCGGTCGAGGATCTGCCACTGGATCGGATCGGTGTCCTGGAACTCGTCGACGAGCACGACGTCGAACCTGGAGCTGAGCCGATCCCGAGCGGCGGGACCACTCGGGCCGCCGAGCGTGCTGTTCAGCCGCGTCAGCAGGTCGTCGTAGGTCATGATCGCGAGCCGCCGCTTGCGCTGCTCGAGCTCTTTGCGGACGGCGACGGCCAGGCGGTATCGCATCGCCGCGGTGCTGTCGGTCGGCTCGTCGCGCGGCTCGAGCTCCGCCATCGGGTTGTCCACCGCCGCCCGCGCGATCTTGAGCGCCTCGGCGCGCTTGAACCGGGCCGTCTCGCGCCGGTGAAACCGCCGCACGTACAGGTCGTCGAGCGCCTGCTCGAGCAGCTCAGAGACGTCCTCGACGAAGCCCGTCTCGCGGTCGAGGTCGCCGACCGTCCCGAGCTCGGCCAGCACCTCCTGGCAGAAGCCGTGCGTGGTGGCGATCGTGGCGGCGTCGAAATCGGCGACCGCGCGGGCGAGCCGGTCTCGCCGCTCGGTGAGCTCGCCCGGATCGCCCGTCGCCAGCAGTGTCACGACGGGATCGGCGTACGTGTCAGGAGCGCCGGCGAGGATCGCCGACAGCGCCTGCTCGCACCCGACCAGCCGCTCGCGGACGCGGTCCCGCAGCTCGCCGGTGGCCATCCGCGTGAACGTGATCAGCAGCAACCGGTCGAGCGGAGTTCCCTCGGCCACGTAGCGCGCGGTCAGCGCGGCGATCGTGTAGGTCTTGCCGGTCCCGGCGCTCGCCTCGAGCACGGTCACTCCCGACGGCAGCGGACCGCAGACGTCGAAGTCGGTGTATGTCGAGACCGCCGTCAACGGTCGCCGATCTCCTCGCGGGCGAGCAGGCCGTCCCACAGCCGGCGCGCGTAGACGCCGAAGCGGCTCACCTCGCCGGGGTGCCAGTTCTCGTCGCCGCGCGGTGCTATCGCCATCAGATCCGACAGCGGGATCTCGCCGCCGTACACGAGCTGGTGCTCCGGTTGGCGGTCCTCCTTGGGGTAGTCATACGTACTCGTCCACGCCTTGTCGGCCGCCGCGGATCCGTCCTGGCCGTCGGCGGCAGCGTGGGCGTAGGCGGCCGACGCGTCGGACGAGAGCGGCAGCGGCTCTCGCATGCCGCGGTCGTACAGGTCGATGAGGATCGCCAGCTGCGCGAGCGCGGCTCGGCCGCGCGCGGCGGCGTCATCGCCGACCGGCGGGATCCGTGCCACGCACACGTCGGCCTGGTGGGAACCGCCGCGCGCCCGCCCGATCACCAGCGACTCGAACGGCCGCTCGGGACGGGCGGCGCTGAGCGCGAGCAGCTTCACCCATGCCCGCAGCCGGTCTCGCGGCCGCACGCGCGAGTAGGAGATCGCGCGGAGCGTGTCGCCGCAGACGCCGGTGACGGTCCCGGCGAGCGTCCGCCCGTGGGGCAGCGCGAGATTGACGTCGAGCGACTCCGGCGGTTCGTCGCCGACGAGCCCCTTGGTCGCGGCGGCGAGCTGCGCGACCACGGCACCGATCTCCTCGAGGACCGGCAGCGCAAGATGGCCCGGCGGGAGCGTGCCCCGCGCGATCTCCGCCTGCTTGCAGGCGCCGAGGTCGGCGCCGGCCAGCACGCCGTCGAGCAGTCGCTGCCCGACGCCCCATTTGCCGAGCGCGTCGAGCTCGACCGGCAGCTCATCCTCGACCTCGTCGAAGAAATCGCTGACGCTGATCCCGAGGCGGTCGCGCAGGAACGCGCGGACGGGCGCCTCGACGAACCGCACGAGGTTGTCGAGCTCGATCACGGCGTCTGACCGGGGCGGGAGCGGGGCGGTGAGGAACGGCTCATCGGGTTTGCGCGGGCCCTCCAGCGTTTTCGCCCCGGCGAGCGCCAGGGGATCGAAGCTCCACGGCCGGCCGGGTACCAGCTGGCCGGGGACGAAGTTCCGGGGATCGAACGGCTGGAGCGGATGGTGGATCACGACCCGCTCGCGCGGCGAGCCGTGCTCGGAGCGCACGGTCCGGTCGACGATGTCCAGCAATTCGCCGACCGGAACCGCCGGAGGACGGCGCAGGTTCGTGCGCTCGTCGGCGCCCGAGTAGGTGATGATCAGCCGCTCGGTCGCCGCCATCAGTGCGTCGAGCAGCATCTGGCGGTCCTCGGCGCGCGGGTCGCGGTCGCCGACGTGGGGCTCGGCCAGGAGCAGGTCGTCGCCGTCCCGGCGCGTGCGCCGCGGGAACTCTCCGTCGTCGAGCCCGAGGACACACACGACGCGGTGCGGAACCGAGCGCATCGGGACGAGCGTGCACACGGTCAGGTGACCGGTGCGGAAGTTCGCGCGAGTCGGGCGGCCGCGGAGCCGGTCGGCGAGCAGCACCCGGACGTCGGCGAGCTCGAGTGGCGCGCCACTCGACCCGGTCTCGTCCCCAGATTCCGCGTCGACATCTCCGAGCAGGCGCTGGAGCTCGCGCCGCTGCCAGGATTCGCGCTCGCTGGTGGCGGTGAGCGAGTCGGCGGCGTGGGCGATCGCGTCGATCCAGTCCGCGATCGGCTTCGGCTCGGTGAGCGCGCCGGCCGCTTCCTTCACGCGGTCGACGAACTCGGCGAACCGGCCGGCGAGGTCGATCGCGCCGCTGTCGACGTCGTCGAGCGGCAGCACGCCCTGGACGAGGCGGCTGTCCTCCTCGGTCATCGCGACGCCGACCAGCATCCGGTCGAGGCCGCGCCGCCACGTGTTGGCCTGGAGCGAGCCGAGCTTGAACGGCTCGCGGTGCGGGGCGTCGAACCCCCACCGGATCCCGCTCTCCGCGACCCACTCCTGCATCCGCGACAGGTCGTCGTCGTCGAAGCCGAACCGGCGGCGGACGGGGTCGCGGCCGGCCAGGTCGAGCAGCTGTGAGGCGGTCGCGCGCTGGTCGGCGAGCGCGAGCAGCTGGCTGACGACGCCGAGTACGGGATTCGTCTGGCGCAGCGAGCGGTCGGCGAGCCGGACTCGCAGGTCGGGCATCCGTTTGCCGTCGTCCGGCTCGTCGTCTTCTCGGTCCTCGCTTTGGTCGGCGGGTCGCCCGGAGCCGAAGGTGGCCTGGATCAGCGGCGCGAACGTCTCGATGTCGGGGCACATCACGATCACATCGCGTGGCTCGAGCGTCGGGTCGTCCTCGAGCAGGTGAAGGACGACGTCGCGGAGCACCTCAACCTGTCGCGCGCGGCCGTGGGAGGCATGGATCTGGACGGTGCGGTCGTCTGGGTGCAGGGCGGGGCGGCGGTCGGACTCGCCCGGTAGTGGGGGGCCGACCGGCTGGCGGTCCTCGCGGATATCTCGCTGGATGGTCGCGAGCAGCGTGCGGGGCTCGGCCGGCGGCAGCCCCCGGTCCGGCGGCAGCCCCCGGTGGTGGTCGACGCTCTCGCCGGCACTCGCGACCACGAGCTGGAGCTCGCGGACGTCGCGGCCCCAGGACGCGAGCAGCCGGTTGGCCGGCGTGATCGCGGTGCGGTCCTCGCTTCGATCCGTGATCGGAGCGGCGCTGTCGAGCTCCGCGGCCACGGCCTCCCAGAGCGACGGGGAAGGGTGGAGCAGGAACAGGTGCAGGTCGCGCCCGTCCGCGATCGCGGCCAGCACGTCGAGGTGGGAACGCGGGATCCGGGTCAGCCCGAACAGCGACAGCCGTGCGGGGAGGTCGAGCAGCCTCGGGTCGTCGCGGATCCGTTCGCACGCCGGGATCAGCCGTTCGGCGGGGCTCGGGACCCCGATCCGCGCGCGCAGGCGGCGCCACAGCTCGGGCTGCCAGTCGGCGGGGTTTGCATCCGCGTGGGCGACCCAGACCCGCACCATCGCCGGGCGGTGGACCGCGTAACGATCGAACAGGTCGGCGATGTGGCGGACGGCTCCGAACCGGCGCATCGGGTCCCCGGGGTCGCCGCGGGCGCCCTCGAGGTGGCGCGCGAGCGTCGCCAGCCACGGCTCGCCCAAGCACTCGTCGACGACCTCGAGCAGCGGCCACACCGAACGTTCCGCCATCCAGGGGTCGTTTTCCGGGTCGAGGCCGGTCGCGGCCGCCAGCGCTCCCTGGATCAGGCGCCCGGGAAACGGGAACTCGACGTTCGCGCACACCCCGTCCTGGCGCTCGCCGGTGGTCCCGAGGGGCGTGATCCCGAGGGGCGTGGTCCCGAGGCGCGTGGTCCCGAGGCGCGTCGAGAGGCGCTGGGTCAGCCAGCGCTCGATCCCGCGTGTCGGCACCGCGACGACGTCGGGCTCGAAGGGGTCATCGAGCGGCGCGAGCAGCGTCTCGGCCAGGCCGTCGGCGAGACGGTCCGCGCGCTCGGCTCGGTGGACATGCAGCATTTGTTACGACCCTAGCTTCGGGGGGTGATCTCCGGGTTCGGGGGGTGATCTCCGGGCCGCCTGCGACTCTTGTAGTCAGAGTGCTCATCACCGACCCCGAAACCATTCCCGCGGCCGCCCTGGATCGACTTCGAATTTTGACCGACGATCCGGACGCGGAGTTCCGCCCGGACCAGGTCGAGGCGATCTGCGACGTGGTCGTAGACCGGGCCCGCGTGCTGTGCGTCCAGCGGACCGGCTGGGGCAAGTCCGCGGTGTACTTCGTCGCGACCGCGCTGCTGCGGGAGGCGGGCGCGGGACCGACGCTGATCATCAGCCCGCTGCTGGCGCTGATGCGAAACCAGATCGCCGCCGCCGAGCGCCTCGGCCTGCGGGCGCACACGATCAACAGCACCAACCGCGACGAGTGGGACGACGTCCGCGACCGGCTGGTCGCCGGCACGATCGACCTGCTGCTGATCAGCCCCGAGCGGCTCAACAACCCCCGCTTCCGCGAGGAGATGCTGCCGCTATTCGCGAGGTCGGTCGGCCTGCTCGTGATCGACGAGGCGCATTGCATCTCGGACTGGGGGCACGACTTCCGCCCCGACTACCGCCGGGTCAAGGACGTGCTCGACGCGCTCGCCCCGGAAGTCGCGGTGCTCGGCACAACCGCGACCGCCAACGACCGGGTCGTGGCCGACGTGGTCGCGCAACTCGGCGGCGAGGATCGCGAACCGCTTCGCACGTACCGCGGGCCGCTGGCGCGCCCCAGCCTGCGCCTGGAGGTGCTCGAGTTGCCTCGGCCGGCCGAGCGTCTCGCCTGGCTCGCATCGAACCTCCCTCGTCTGAACGGGTCCGGGATCGTGTACACGCTGACCAAGCGCGACGCCGAGCAGGTCGCCGCGTTCCTGACTGCCCGTGGCATCAGCGCGGTCCCTTACAGCGGCGAGCACGAGACCGAGGATCGGATCGCCACCGAGGACCGCCTGCTCCGCAACGAGATCAAGGCGGTCGTCGCCACGAGCGCACTCGGGATGGGGTACGACAAGTCCGACCTCAGCTTCGTTGTCCACTACCAGGCGCCCGGTTCGGTGATCTCGTACTACCAGCAGATCGGCCGCGCCGGCCGCGGCGTCGACCACGCCGACATCGTCCTGCTCCGCGGCGGCGAGGACCGCCGGATCCAGGACTTCTTCATCGAGCAGGCGTTCCCCGATCGCGAGCGGGTGATGGCCGTGCTGGCTTCGCTGGCGGACGCCGGCGACGAGGGTCGGACGGTCCGTGAGTTGATGGCGGTGGTCAACCTCGGCATGGGCCGGCTCGAGGCGATGCTGAAGATCCTCGACGTCGAGGGCGCGGTCACGCGCGACGGCACCCGGTGGAAGCTCGTCCCGGACAGCGACTGGGTCTACGACGGCGAGCGGTATGCGGCGGTGACCGCGCTGCGGCGCGCCGAACAGCGCGCGATGGCCGGGTTCGGCTCCGATGGCCGCTGCCTGATGCGCGTGCTCCAGGAGCAGCTCGACGACCCCGCGCCCTCGGATTGCGGGCGCTGCTCGGTGTGCGCCGGGCCGCGCTTCGCCGCGCCCCTCGATCCAGCGCTCGTCGAGGCGGCCGGACGGCACCTGCGCTCGACGCCGATCGAGCTCGAGGTTCGCAAGATGGCGCCGGATACGAGCGGGATCATGCGAAAGATCCCCGACGATGTAAGGGTGGAGCCTGGCTGGGCGCTGGCGCGGTTCGGCGACGGCGGGTGGTGGCCGGCGGTGCAACGGGGCCTCGAGAGCGGCGAGTTCGAGGACGACGTAGTGGAGGCACTGGCCGACATAGTCCGGGCGGGAGGCGTCGGCTGGGTGACATCCGTTCCGTCGGTCCGGCTCGGCGAGGTGCTGGCGCGGTTGGGAGACCGGGTCGCGCGGGCGCTTTCCGTGCCGTACGCGGAAGTGGTTCGGCGCGTATCCGAGCGCCCCCCTCAGCGCGAGATGGCCAACGCCGCCCAGCAGGTCGCCAACGTCCGCGGCGCCTTCCGGATCGTCGCCACGCCGCCGCGCGGAACCGGCGTGCTGCTCGACGACCGCCGGATCTCGGGCTGGACGCTCGCGATGGTCGGCGGCCAGCTCCGCCGTGCCGGCGCCGAGCGGGTAGTGCCGCTCGCGCTGGCCACTCTCCAGTAGCGTGTATTCCGCCATGCCAGGGAGGACGCACTCGCGCCTGCGGTCAACGAGGGGAGGAGAGGTGCGTCGTTTCACCGTTGCAGTGAGCCTTTTGTGCGCGATCGCGCTGTCGGGCATCACGGCCGGGGTCGCCTCGGCGGTTGACGCCCACGCGGCTCAGGTGATCCCAATGAAAGTCTTCAAAGCCAAGGACGGCGCGACGGTCGCGCTCGTCCCGGTCTTCATCCACGGCCGCCTCGTGCCGATGGTGCTCGATACCGGGGCCGAGGTGACGGTCATCAACCGCACGGCGGCGCGCAAGCTGCATCTGAAGACGGTCGGCAAACCGCACAAGTTCTGCGGCGTGACCGCCTGCGCGCTGGCGCGGCGGGTGCGCGTGTCGAACTGGAACGTCGGCGGGGTGCCGCTGCCCACGGTCGTCGTCTCGAGCTCGCCGATCGCCGGATTCAACGCACATCCGTTCGGCCTGCTCGGCTCGGACGTGCTGTCCCGCTTCGGGTCGGTCACGATCGACTACGCCACCGAGCAGCTGATCCTCGGCTGACGGCGGACCGCCGGCCAGCCGGCGATCCAATCGTGGCGCCGGCAACCCGTCGAGGCACCGTGCAAAGTGCCGGAAGCCCGGCGCAACGGTCAGCTCGCGTGCTGCCTCGCCTCGGGCGACGCTTCCCAGAAATCGTCGAGCGCCAGTCGGTTACTCAATCGAGCCCAGACAGGCTCACTCCGCGGTGAACCCGCCGTCGACCGGCAGCGCCACCCCGGTGATGAACGACGCCCCCTTCGAGGCCAGGAACAGCGCCGCCGCCGCGCACTCCTCGGGCCTCGCCAACCGCCCGAGGGGCTGGGCAGTCGCGAACTCCTTCCGCGCGCGCTCGGGGTCGGGCAGCTGGTCGAAGAAGCTCTCGAGCATCGGGGTGTCGACGATTCCGGGACATACGGCGTTCACGCGGATGCCCTCCGGGGCCCAATCGAGCGCGAGCGCACGCGCGAGCTGAATCGCCGCGCCCTTGGTCGCGCAATACATCGGAGAGTCGCGCTGGGCCACGAGCCCCGTCTTCGACGCCATCACCACCAGGCTGCCGGTCGTCCGCGCGAGCGCGCCGTGCGCCGCCTGCGCGATGTACACGAGCGCCCGTAGGTTCACGTCGAGCAGCCGCTCGATGTCCTCGTCCGTGGTGTCGTCGATCGAGCGGGCCAGGTTGACCCCGGCGTTGGCGATCACCGCGTCGAGGCCGCCGAACCGGTCCTCCGCTCGGGCGACCGCGGCAGCATTCAAGGCACGGTCGGTGACGTCGCCCGCGAGCGTCTCGACGCCCTCGCCGAACGCCGAGGCGCACCGCGCGAGCTGCTCCCCGTCGCGGTCGACCAGGACCAGATCCCAGCCGGCGTCCGCGAACAGCCGGGCGCAGGCGGCGCCGATCCCGTTGGCCGCGCCGGTGATGATCGTCGTGCTCACAGCTCCAGGCCGTAGACCGCGGCCGCGGTTCCGCCAAACACCGCATCTCGCGCCATCGCGCGCCGACCGTCGAGAGCCCGCAGGGTCTCTTCCCAGACACGCGCGTAGTCCCCGGCCATCAGGCACACCGGCCAGTCAGATCCGAACATCAGCCGGTCAGGCCCGAACACATCGACGGCGACGTCCACGAACGGACGGAGATCGTCGGCCGACCAGTCGTCCCGGGCGACGGTGTTCAGTCCGGACACCTTCGCGTACACGTTTGGGTGTGCGGCGGCCGCCGTCAATTCCCCAGCCCACGGCTCGAGTGCGCCCGAGGCGATTGGCGGCTTCCCCAGGTGGTCGATCACGATCTTGAGGCCCGGCTGCTCGTCGGCCAGCCGCGGCACATGGACCAGGTGGCGCGGAAACACGGCGGGAATCTCGAACACGAGCCCCCGCTCGGCCAGCAGCGCCAGGCTCGCACGGACGGGCGGGAGCAGAAGCCAGTCCGGGTCGGGTTCGTCGTGGACGAGATGGCGGACGCCGCGGAACGCTGGATCGCGGCAATAGCGCTCGAGCGCCTGAGCCGCCGCAACGGGATCGAGCAGCGGCACCCACCCGACAACTCCGGCAATCCACCCATGCCGATCCGCGCGGGCCAGCATCGCGTCCGTGTCCGCAAACGAGTTGGCCGCCTGCACGGTGATGCAATGACCAACCCCCGCGAGTCGCAGCAGCGGCTCGAGATCAGACGGGCCGAAGTCGCGACGGATCCGGCCGTACTGCGACCCTGAAAGCCAGGGATACTCGACCTCGCCCAGGTTCCAGAAGTGCTGATGGGTGTCGACGCGCGGCGCCTCAGCCAACGTCCACCTGGTGTGGAGATCCGCACTTCGGCGTGACGAACTGCCGCACGAGCGGATTGCTCAGGTCGCGCCGGGTGACGAACACCGCGCCGGTGTTCTCGTTCCCGGGCCGTCCGTCGTGCCGCAGCAACTCGACCGCGGCGCGTACACCGTCGTAGCCCATCCGGAACGGGTCCTGTGAGATCAGCCCCGCGACGACGCCCTGCTTGACCCCGTCTACCTCGTCCGGCGAGGTGTCCCAGCCGACGATCTTCACCTTGCCCGCGCGGTGGGCGATCCGCACTGCCTCCACCGCCCCGACGTCACTGGATTCGTTCGCCGCGAACAGCCCCTTCAGGTCCGGGTTGGCGGTGAGGATGTTGGCGGTGACGGTCAGCGCCGTGTTGTAGTCGTTCTGGCTGTACTGGATGCCCTCAAGGTGCAGCTTCGGGTATTTCTTGAGCTCCTCCTCGAACCCCTGCACTCGCTGGTCGTTGGTCTGGCTGCCCGCGTGGAAGGCGATGATCGCGACTTTCCCGCCGCCCGGTCCGATCGCCTTGGCGAGCTGGTCGGCGGCCATCTTCGCGCCGCTGATGTTGTTCGTCGCGATCAGCGGGACGTTCGACGGCTGCGGCGTCGTTCCCGAGTCGATCGAGACGACCCTGACACCTGCCTTGGTGGCGTCGGTCGACACCTCGTTCATCGCGGTGGCGTCGGTGGCGGCGTACACCAGACCGTTCACTCCCTCGGCGATGTAGTTGTTGAGCAGGTTGAGCTGCCCGACCACGTCGGTCTCATCGGTGACCCCGTTCCAGGTGACCTGGACGCCCGGCATTTGATGCGCCGCGCACATCGCGCCCTCGTGCACCTTCGTCCAGTAGTCCAATCCGACCGACTTGGGGATCACCGCGAGGTGAATCGGCGGCATCTTCTGCAAGGTCACCTTGACCTTGTGGTCCTTGACCACCGCGCATCCGGACGCCGCGATCGCGAGCGCGGCAATTGCGGCGCTGACCAGCCGTTTACGCAGCATGGGCGCTCCCAGGCTCTGGCCGCGCGCCCCCTCGCTGCCCGTCGCCGTCGGTCTTGCGTCGCTCGCTCTGCTCGGATGCCGCAGACAGGCGACGGCGACGTACCTGGTCCCACCACACCGCGAGCCAGATGATCACGCCGATGATCACCTGCTGCCAGTACTGGGTGATGTTGAGCAGCACGGCGCCGTTGGTGACCACCGCGATGAGGAACGCCCCGATCATCGTTCCGCCGATCGTCCCGACGCCTCCGAACAGGCTGGCGCCGCCGATCACGCACGCGGCGATCACGCTGAGCTCGAGCCCGACGCCGTAGTTCGGCTGCCCGGAATGGACCAGCGAAGCGGCGATCATGCCGCCGAACCCCGCCAGCGCCGCCGGAATCATGTACACGACGATCAGGTAGCGGTTGAGCGGGATGCCCGACAGCCGCGCCGCTTCCTGGTTTGACCCGATCGCGTACGAATATCGACCCAGCTTGGTCCGCTTCAGGATCAAGTGGCCGGCGACGGCGATCACGGCCAGGTAGATGATCGGCATCGGGATTGGGCCGATCTGACCCTCGCCGAACAGCCGGAAGCTGGACGGCAGGCCGTACACCGCGTTCTCGCCGCCGACGATGAACGGCAAGCCGCCGACGACGCTCAGCATGCCGAGCGTGGCGATGAACGGCGGCAGTTTCATCTGGGTGACGAGCACCCCGTTGACGAAGCCGATGAACGCGCCGGCGAGAACGGCGATCAGGATCCCGACCGGGATCGGCAGGCCGGCCTTGGCGATCGCCATCGTGCCGAGGATTCCACCCAGCCCGGCGACCGCGCCGACGGACAGATCGATCCCGCCGGTGAGGATCACGAGCGTCTCGCCGACGGCGATGATGGCCACGATCGAGACCTGGACGCCGATGTTGAACAGGTTGTTGGCGGTCAGGAAGTACGGAGAGGCGATCGTCAGCAGGATCGCGACGAGGATCAGGCTGCCCGCGGCGGCCAGCTGCGAGGCGACGTCCTGCATCCGTTCGCGGACGCGGTCGGGCAGTCCCAACGAAACCGGCCCGCGTGACTCTCCAGCGTGTGTACTCATCTCATGCAGCCTCCCTCTCCACGCCCGACGCGAGCGCCATGATCCGCTCCTCGTCGAACTCGTCGCGGCTCATCTCCCCCACCGTGCGGCCGTCGCGCATCACCACGATCCGGTCGCACATGTTGGTCAGCTCGGGCAGGTAGGAGCTGATCAGCACGATCGCCTTCCCGTCCGCCGCCAACTCCCCGATCAGCTTGAACAGCTCGGCCTTGGCCCCGACGTCGATCCCGCGCGTGGGCTCGTCGAAGAACAGCACTCGCGCCTCGGTCTCGAGCGACCTGGCCACGACCACCTTCTGCTGGGTGCCGCCCGAAAGCGCTTCGACCGGCGTCCGTAGCGATGGGGTGCGGATGTCGAGCTGCTCACGCCGGCGCTCGGCCGCCTCGTGCTCGCGACCGCGGTCGATCCAGACGCCGGACCCGGGGATCCGGGCAAGCGTGATGTTGTGCTCGACCGACAGCTGCATGGCCAGCCCGGCGCCCTTGCGGTCCTCGGTCAGGTAACCGATTCCCGCGGCGATCGCCTCCCTCGGGGAGCCGAGCTTCAACTCCTTGCCGTCGAGCTCGATCCGCCCTTCGCTGATCGGGTCGGCGGCGAACACCGCGCGGGCGAGCTCGGTGCGTCCGGTGCCGATCAGCCCCGCGAACCCGAGGATCTCGCCGGCGCGGACCTCGAACGAGCAGTCCTGCAGGATGCCCGGCCGCGTGATCCCCTCGACGCGCAGTACGACGTCGCCGATCTCGCACTTCTCCTTGGGATAGAGGTTGTCGATCTCGCGCCCCACCATCAGGGTCACGAGGCGCGACTCGTCGAAGTCGCCCTTGTCGAGCGTCTCGACGACCTGGCCGTCGCGCATGACCGTCACGCGATCGGCGATCCGCACGACCTCCTCGAGTCGATGCGAGATGTAGAAGATCGCGATTCCGTTCGACTTCAGCTCTTCGATGAGCTCGAACAGATCGTCGATCTCGGCCTCGGTGAGCGTGGCCGTCGGCTCGTCCAGGATCACGACCTTGGCGTCGATCGCGAGCGCTTTCGCCATCTCGACTCGCTGCTGGTCGGCCACCGACAGCGTCTCGACCCGTCGACCCGGGTCGATGTCCAGCCGCACGCGCTCGAGCAGCTCCCGCGCGCGCTGCTTCTCGGAGCCGCGTACGATCAGGCCGGCGTGTGACTGCTCGCGACCGAGCGCAATGTTGTCAGCGATCGTCAGGTGAGGAGCCAGCGCGAACTCCTGGTGCACCATCGCGATCCCCAGCCGCTGGGCATGCCGTGGATTGCGGAAGCGCACAGGCTTCCCGTCCACCTCGATCGTCCCATCGCTCGGCCGCTCGAGCTGCGAGAGCAGCTTCATCAGCGTCGACTTCCCGGCGCCGTTCTCGCCCGCGACGGCGTGAACTTCGCCGGGGTGGATGTCGAGACTGACATCCTCGAGGGCTTGTACGCCCGGGAAGCGCTTGCTCACGCTGCGGATCTCAACCACAGCTCGGTTGGCTGTGCCACTCTCCACCTCGCTACTGACGCTTCCCCTCGCGACGAACGCGAAACGTCAAATGTCAAAGATCTTGATGCGAGTGACTGGCGAGTGTCAGCGTGCTGTCATGCCGCCGTCGACCACCATCGCCGCACCGATGACCGACGCCGCCTCATCTGACGCCAGATACGCCGCCATCGCGGCGATCTCCTCGGGTGACACCAGCCGGCCGTGGGGTTGGCGCTCTTCCATAGCGCTCCGCGCGGCCTCGGGATCGTCGTAACCGCGTGTGATCCGCTCCACCCACGGCGTGTCGACCGTGCCCGGGGCGATGCAGTTGACACGTACACCCTCCGCCACGTGGTCGATCGCTGCTGCACGCGTGAGCGCGAGAATCCCGCCCTTCGCCGCGCAATACGCCGCGCGATCCGCTACGCCAACCAGGGCCGCGACGGACGACATGTTGATGATCGCGCCGCCGCCACTGTCGCGGATCACCGGGATCGCATGCTTCATGCCGAGGAACGTTCCGGTCAGGCACACGTCGAGCACGCGGTGCCAATCGGCGGCATCGGTGTCGGGCGTGGTCGCCGCGATCCCGATCCCGGCATTGTTGACCATTACGTCCAAGCCTCCCCATTCCCCGCCGGCGCGGCGGATCATCGCGCCCACGCTGTCTTCGTCACTCACATCGACGACGTGTGCAACCGCGCAGGGCCCGATCTCACGAGCGACGGACTCGGCAGCGTGCACGTCGACATCGGCGACCATGACTCGGGCGCCCTCCGCAGCAAGGCGGATGGCGATCGCCCGTCCGATTCCCGCGCCGGCGCCGGTGACGATCGCCCGCCGACCGGCCAGGCGGCGCGGCACCGCGCGGTCGGATCCCGACTGATCAGACATCCTGATAGACGGTGACCTCCTCGGTGTAGAACTGCATCGCCGCGCGTCCCTGCTCGTGCGGGCCATATCCCGATTCCTTGGATCCGCCGAACGGCACGTGGACGTCCGCGCCGGCGGTCTGCGAGTTGACGTGGATGATTCCCGCCTGGAGCTCGTTCACGCACCGGTTGGCGGTGGCGATGCTCGTGGTGAACACCGCCGCCGACAGGCCGAAGCGGACGCCGTTCGCGCGCCGGATCGCGTCATCGAGCGTTTCGTAGCGGTACAACGTCGTGACCGGCCCGAACACCTCTTCGCACGACAGAAAGTCACCGTCGCCGACGTTCTCGAACACGGTCGGGGCGATCAGGTAGGCGTCCGGGTCGGCCCGCTCGCCGCCCGCCAAGATCTTCCCGCCCTCGTCGCGCCCCCGAGCGATGCCCTCGAGAACGCTGTCGAACTGCGCCTCGTTGACGATTGGCCCGACCTCGGTGTCCGGATCGGACGGATCCCCGACCTTGCCCTCGCCGATGCGCTCCAGAAAGCGCTCCCGGAACGAGTCGTAGATCGCGTCCTGGACGTAGATGCGGCGCGTCGCCGTGCACTTCTGGCCGGCCGACCAGAAGGCCCCCACGTACGCCGCCTGGACCGCGGCGTCGAGCGACGCGTCCTCGGCGACGATCAGTGGGTTGTGGCCGCCGAGTTCGAGCTGGACTCGCTTGCCCAGCGAAACGCCTTGATCGCGGACTCCGTGGCCGACCGGCACCGAGCCGGTGAAGGAGATCGCCGCTACGCGCGGATCGGCCACGAGCGGCTCCCCGACCTCGCTGCCCCGGCCGATCACGATGTTGAGCACCCCGTCCGGAAGCCCAGCCTCCTCGAGCGCACTGGCCAGGTGCAATCCGGTCAGCGGGGCGTCTTGCGCGAGCTTCATTACGACCGTGTTGCCGTAGGCCAGTGCCGGCGCGGTCTTCCACGCCGGGATCGCCGCCGGGAAGTTCCACGGCGTGATCAGCCCGACCACGCCGAGCGGTCGCCGTCGCGTGAACACGGTCGAGCCGGTCGCCGACTGCTCGAACATCTCCCCCGTCGGCCGCCAGCCCTCGCCGGCGAAGAACCTGAAGATCTGGGCCGCCCGGGCTGCCTCCACCCGGGATTCCCGGAGCGGCTTGCCCATCTCGCGCGTCATGTCCTGGGCGATGTCCTGCACGCGGGCCTCGATCGCCTCGGCGGCGCGCGTGAGGATCGCCCCTCGCTTCGCCGCCGGCAACGCGGACCACTCCGGGAATGCCCCTGCAGCGGCCGCGACCGCCACGTCCACGTCCTCCGCGCTCGAGCTCGGGAACTCACCCACGGCCTCCGATGGTCGCCACGGGTTATGGCGTTCGTAGGTACGCCCTCCTGTGCTGGGCGTCCATCTCCCCGCGACGAAGTTGGCGGCGCCGGGGGCAATCGTCGTCTGAGCCATCGTTATCAGCCCTCCTGTGATTTGCTCGGTTCAGAGGCCGCAGCAACCGGGTTGCGCAGCAGTCCGATCCCGGGAATTCTGATCTCGACCGTGTATCCCGGCGTGAGCGTGACGTCGTCGGGCGGGACCAGGCCGGTGCCGGTCAGCAGCACGCTGCCCGCAGGCACCGGGTTGTCGCGCCGCAGGTACTCGATCAGCTCCTCGATCGAGCGGCACATGCTCTCGGTCGAGGTTCCCTCGGCGAACAGCTCCGCCCCCTCGTCGTCGAGGATTCGGCATTCGATCTCGTAGTGGCGCTCCCAGGAGTCCGGCACGAGCAGGGCCGGACCGAGCGCGCACGCCCGGTCGTAGATCTTGGCCTGCGGCAGGTACAGCGGATTCTCGCCCTCGATGTCGCGCGATGACACGTCGTTGCCGATCGTCACGGCCAGCGGACCGGTGGCGCCGACGACCACGGCGAGCTCGGGCTCCGGGACCGTCCACGTCGCATCGCTGCGCGCGGCGATCGGCTCCCCGGGGCCGACCGTGCGCCGGCCGGCGGCGTCCTTCAAGAAAAGCTCCGGCCGCTCCGCCTCGTACACGAGCTCGTACACGTCGATCACCTTGCTCTCGTGCATGCGCGCGGAGCGGCTGCGCTCGTACGTGACGCCCGCCGCCCAGGTCTCGGGGGCGACCACCGGCACGAGCAGCTCCCACGGCTCGGGCAGCGCAAGCGTCTCGGCGTCGAGGACCGGGATCGTCGCGATCGCATCGGGAAGCTCGCCGCGCTCGAGCGTCGCCGGCATGTCGTCGCCGTCCAGCACGGTCAGCTCCGCCTCGCGGACCACGCCCACGTGGACGGTCCCGTCGCCGTCGCGCACCCGCACGAGTCGTTCTCCGGTCAGCGCCACGCGTCACCTCCCGGGAACGCGTATTCCTCGAGCGACTCCGGGTGCATCTCGATGCTGTACCCGGGCGTTTCCGGCACCACGTAGCGGCCGTCGCGGATCTCCACCGGCGCGACGAAATGCTCGTGCAACTCGTCGACGTACTCGATCACGCGATCGCTCAGGTCGCCGCCGACCGCGATGTAGTCGACGAGCGAGAGGTGCTGAACGTACTCGGACAGCCCGACGCCGCCGGCGTGGGGACAGACCGGGATGTCGAAGCGGGCGGCCAGCAGCAGCACCGCGAGAACCTCGTTGACGCCGCCCAGGCGACAGGCGTCGAGCTGGCACACGCCGAGGCCGCCGGACTGCATCAGTTGCTTGAACATCGTTCGGTTGTGGCAGTGCTCGCCGGTGGCGATCCGAACCGGGGCCACCTCGCGCGCGATCCGCGCGTGACCGAGGATGTCGTCAGGGCTCGTCGGCTCCTCCATCCACCAGGGGTCGAAATCGGCCAGGCGCCGGGTGGCCGTGATCGCCTCCTCCACCTCCCACACCTGGTTGGCGTCCATCATCAGAAAGCGCTCCGAGCCGATCTCATCGCGGATCAGCGCCGCCCGCCGCACATCGCTATCCGGGTCGCCGCCGACCTTCATCTTCAGGTGCGTCCAGCCCTGCTCGACCGCCGACCGGCAACGGCGCTGCACCTCGTCGTCGCTGAACCCGAGCCAGCCGACCGAGGTGGTGTAGGCCGGAAAGCCGTCCCGGCGCATCTCGGCCGCTCGCTCGGCCTTGCCGGCGCCGCGGTCCTCGAGCAGCCGGACGGCATCCTCAGGAGTGAGCGCGTCGGTCATGTACCGGAAGTCGACACACCCGACCAGCTGCTCTGGCGGCATGTCGACCAGCAACTCCCACAGTGGCTTGCGCTCGGCCCGGGCCCACAGATCCCAAACCGCGTTGACGAGCGCCGCGGTCGCGAGGTGAATGACTCCCTTCTCGGGACCGATCCAGCGCAGATGCGAATCGCCGGTGAGCTCACGCCAGAAGCCGCGCGGGTCCTCGGCGATGTCGCCGAGGCGGCGGCCGTCGACCAGATGCGCCAGCGCGTGGATCGCGCTCACCACGACCTCGGTTCCCCGTCCGATCGTGAATGTCATCCCGTGGCCGCGCAGGTCGGAGTCGGTCTCGAGGATCACGTACGCGGCCGAGTAGTCGGGCGCCTGGTTCATGGCGTCCGATCCGGCGAGCGTGCGCGAGGTCGGGAAGCGCACGTCGCGAACCTCGACTCCGGTGATCCGGCAATCCTCCACTCCCCGTATCCTTACCCACAAGCGGCGGCCGCCGCACATGCTCCTTCACGGCATGTCGTTTTTCCAACCCAGGGTCGGGGTACGGGGAACAGGATGGACGGGTTCAAACCCGCAGCCGACGCACCCGCGGCACCGGCGCAGGGGGCGACGCCCGCGGACCTGCTCGGTGCGCTGGCGCTGGTGAAGCAGGGGCGCATGTACAGCCTCGACTGCGGCCGGTTCCCCGGCATGCCGATCTTCCCCGCCCACCCGCCGTTTCAGGTCCTGAGCTACCGCAGCCCGCAAGGGATCGTGAACCAGGGCGACCAGGACTGGCTGGGCGAGAACGACGTCAACTACCACTGGAATACCGAGATGGTGATGGGCACCGTGCACTCGGGCACGCACGTCGATGCGTTCGCGCATATCACCTGCGGCCCCGAACACGGGTGGTTCGGCGGTGGCTGCGCGGATCGAGATCTCGGTGACTTCGGTCCGCTGCGCGGAGACGCGACCGAGATACCCCCGCTGATCGCGCGGGGCGTGCTGATCGACGTGGCCGGCGCCCGCGGCGTCACAGCCCTCGGCGCGCACGAGGCGATCGGCGCCGACGAGCTCCGCGACGTGCTCGTCCGCCAGCGTGTGGAGCTCCGCCGGGGCGACGTCGCGCTGGTGCGCACCGGCTACCTCTCGGGCTGGCCGGATCGCGAATTCATCGCCGCTCACGAGCAGGCGGGCATCGACCGCGATGCCGCGCTGTGGCTCGCCGAGCAGGGCGTGGTCGCCGTCGGCGCCGACACCGAGGCGCTCGAGGTGTTGCCTTCCACGGTGCCGGGCAACCCCCACCCGGTCCACATCGAGCTGCTGAACCAGCGGGGAATCTTCATCGTCGAGATGGTCAACTGCGAGGAGCTCGCCCGGGACGGCGTGTACGAGTTCTGCTTCGTGTGCCTGCCGCTCGCGATCCGGGGGGCGACCGGTTCGATGGTCCGGCCGGTGGCGTTGTGCTGAG
>CAVZQD010000010.1:0-42085 GCA_963777335.1 uncultured Solirubrobacterales bacterium | reverse complement strand
TCGTCATCGGGCGCTCCCGGGAAAGGATCGGGGCATCCGGCCTGAAACCCCAGACCGTGCAGTAGACGCCGAGGAAGAGTTCCCACGCGAACTCCGGGATGGTCACGATCGCTTGCAGCGAGTGAAGCGCGTGGCTCGGTTCGTTGCCGGTGAACATGATGGCCGTCCCGGACACGATGATCAGCGGTCCGCCGACCAGGCCGAGCCACGTTGCCCATCGCGGCACCAGGCCCGAGCGGTACATCAGGTAGCCGAGGATCAGCCCGTTCCCCCAGCCGACGACCCAGCCCGGGCCGAGGAGGAACGTCCAGTCCTTGATCGCGGCGAGGGTGTACGCGACCGTGCCTTCAGACGGACCCGCAACCTGTTGACGCAGCGTGATGATCGCGAGCATGCAGAGGATGCCGACGAGGATGAACGTGGACTCGACCAGGCGCGCGGTCACGTAGCCGAGCGCCAGCTCCTCGTTCTGTCGTCTAAGGATCGGGAAGATCACGACCGCGGTGCCGATGTTCGCGATGATCAGCAGCAGCTCGAGCAGAGCCGCGAACAAGACCTGGTTGTCGTGCCCACCCCCCGCGATGTAGCTCACTGGATGTCGGAGCACGGTCTCGTAAAGCGCCAGCGCTGGGATCGACGTGACGAACGTGATGAGGAAGAGCACGCCGAACCAGCGCGCCCTCTTCTGATCTCGAGACACGTTGGACCCCTTTCCCCCGGTGATGGCGATCAGGCACGATTCCCACATCGCCACCTCGACCGGGTATGGAGCCTACCTACCACAGGACCCATCGTTTGAATCCCGATTCGGGGCGAGCGGCGATTACCGTCAGAGCGCTGACAGCGCTAGGAGCGTCGCTGCCGCGACGATCGAGTAGCGACAGCCCCAACGCCCGTCGCTCCCTGCAACCCCGTCGACGGAAGACTCGTGGCCGCCTAGCCGCGCGGCTCACCGACGATCGTCGGGTTCCTTCTCATAAACCACGAAGCCGAGCTTAGGAGACATCCCAGCGCGCGCGTAGAGGCGGAACGCGCCCGTGTCACTCGCCGCATCGACCCCGAGCCCGATGCTGTGCTCGCCGCGCTCCCAGAAGCGCGCGAATGAGTCGCTCAAAAGCGCCGTACCGACGCCGTGCTTGCGCCACGCCCGACGCGTGAACAGTAAGTGCACCCAGCCGCCCCCGTACGTATCACCGGCGCAGATCGTTCCGGCGGCAATCTCGTCTCCCGAGCGAACGACGCACCAGAGCGTCGGGTCAAAACGCTGGCTGCCAATGTGGCTCCTCGACCACAATTCGAACTCGCGCGGGGTGTGCTCCCAATGATCCGCAAACGCCTCCTCGCACGCGGCGTGGAACTCGAGCGCGTCCCGTTCGACGTCGAACGGGACAACTCGTAGCCCGTCCGGCCAGTCGGCGCGGGCGGCGGCGTCTGCACCTCGATGCGCATCTCTCGGAAAACGCGCACGGCGCTGTAGCCGAGCGACTGCAGCAGCCTGCGGGCGGCCGAGTCGACCTCAAATGCGACGGTGTGAATCCGGCGGGCGCCACAGCGGGCCGCGTGCTCCTCAAGCCCAGTCGCGATCAGCGCTCCGATCCCCCGCCCGAGCGCGTCGGGATGGGCAAATCCTTCGGCTTCCCAGAGCTCGCCCTCTTGGCGCACCGCCCCAAAGCCAACAACGCGCTCGCCGTCGCGGATGACGCGCGCGTTCCGTTCAAGGTCAAGGTCCGACCACTCGTCCTCCACATCGGCCTGCGAGAGCGAACTCTGGCCATACAGAGACGTCTCCAGCGCCACCCTGACCGCCGTCACCGCGGCCGCATCAGCGGCCGCGGCCGCGTGAACCCGGAACGACGTCATCGATCCTGTCCGCTACACGGGCGACATCTCGCCACACCGAGAACCCTCACAACATGCACGATGTGATTGTCTCGCAGCGCGATCACCGTTGGATCGACCTCCGCTGCCGCAATGATCGATACGCGGCACCGAGGATGCGGTCCTCAGGTCGACAAGCACCTGCGCAGTGCTTCTGCGCCGCCGAACACCGGTCGCCGTGCGAGACCAGTACTCGCTCTATCGGTAGGTCGAGCAACGGCTCGAGCAGCGTTCGGAGCTGGTCGCGGTTGACGCGCACCCAGTACAACCACGACTCCGACACCCCATCAGGCAGGTTGCGCCTGACACGCGATGTCGACGCCCCATAGCGGTGCGCGACCTGCTCACGGCTGCGCCGGTGCGGGAGGAGCGTTGTCAGAACCGCGACGTTGCGTTCCGAGACACGCTCATCGGCCCAGCTCCAGAACTGCCCCTCATCGCGTGGCACCAGCGGGTCGATGAATACGGCTGTGTCGCGTCCGATGTAAAGGACCGAGTCGACTGACTCGTCCCAGTCGTCGGGGCTATCGCGCTCGGCACCAGGCCTCCACGCCGGGTGCGGAGCCGTCGAGCGCCAGAGGCCGGGAGCGATCTCGCCCATCGGCGGACCCTCAGCGCGGCGGACCCGGTCGATCGGACGAGCAGTTTGGGTAGGCGCTGCCGCTGCTTCGATCGATGGGGCAGCGGCGCTCCGCAATAGCTATAAGCCTCTCGATGACGTACTCATGCCAGGCTATGCGCGATGGCGACGACTGGTCTAGCGTTGCGGGCGGGCCGGAGATGCGGCTCGCCACTTACGGCACTCTGGCGCCCGGGCGTCAGAACCACGGGCAGGTCACAGAATTACCCGGACGGTGGCTCGTCGGACACGTGCGAGGCTCACTGGTCGACGCCGGTTGAGGGTGCCGAGCTTGGATTCCCGGCATTGGTCCTACACCCCGATGGGCCACCGATCGAGGTGTTGGTCTTCGAGTCCGAGGCACTGCTTGACCACTGGCAACGGCTCGACGCGTTCGAGGGCCCAGGCTATCGGCGCGTCACTGTCGAAGTCTCGACTCCCGAGGGTGTTCTGCCCGCGTCAATCTACGTCCTGGCATTAGTCGCAGATCGATGAGCAATCCCTGGAAATCGCGGTGTTTCAGGTGCAGGGCCACACGACTGAAAATCGTGGTGTCCCCGGTTCAAGTCCGGGTCTCGCCATCGCGGTCGAGCGAGCTCGCGACCGTGTCGAGAATGCCGGTGACCTCGTGGAGGACGGCGGCCGCCGTCGCGATCTCCTTCTCGCTGAAGCCGGCCAGCCGCTCGGCCCAGAGGCCGTACCAGACCGCGAGCTTGCGCTCGAGGAGCTCCCAGCCCTCCGGAGTCAGCGCGACGTTGCAGACGCGCCGGTCCTCGGTGCTGCGCCGACGCTCGACGATGTTCGCGGCCTCGAGCTGATCGAGGATCGAGGTGATCGTGGCGGGCGTCAGCTCGGCGCTCTTGGCCAGCTGCCCGGCGGTCATCTCGTTCCCGCGGCCGAGCGCCGCGATCGTCCGAATCTGCGCGAAGGTCAGCTCACCCGGCCGGCTGTGATCGCGGCCGCGGAGCCGGCGATCGGCCGCGAGCAACTGATTGAGCGCCGTGCGGAACTCTTCGATCGTGCCGGCCTGGCCGGCGACGGATGAAGCGGTTTGACTCACGCTGCCTCCAGCAGGGGCTCCTCGGCGGGGATCGCGACGGCGGTCTGTGTGGCGACCTTAGCCCGTCGCTCGATCCGCGCCAACGCTAGCGTCGGAACCAGCGCGAGCAACGTGACGCCCATCACCCACCAGTAGGTGTGGCCGAAACCGGCGGCCGCGGCAGCGGCGGTGTGGGCATTCTGGAGCTGGCCCTGGAGGACGACGGCGATGATCGCGGTTCCAAGCGATCCGCCTACTCGCTGGAGCACCGTCAGCTGCGGGCTGGCGTCGTTCACCTGCTCGCGCGACAGCACCGAGAACGCCGCCGTCATGGCCGGCATGATCGACAGGCCGACGCCGATGCCTCGGAACAACATGGCGGTGCCGATCGTCGAGTACGGCGTCGTGGCGGTCACGAGCACGAACGGTATCGTTGCCACTCCGAGGATCACCGCTCCGAGAAGCGAGGTGCGCCCGGCGCCGAGCCGCTCGGTGAGACGGCCGGACAGGAACATGCCCAAGCCTCCGCCGATGCCCTGCGGGATCAGCAGCAGGCCCGTCTGGATCGCGTCCTCGCCGCGGACGGTCTGGAAGTAGAGGGGCATCAGGATCATCGCGCCGAACAGCGCGGCCCCGAGGCAGAAGGTCACGACGGACGCCGCTCGGAAGGCCGGATTGGCGAACAGCTTGAGGTCGAGCAAGGGGCGCTCGATCCGCTGCGAGCGAGCCACGAACAAACCCAGGAGGGCGAGGCCGGCGAGTGCGGGGATGAGCACCGAGGGAGAGGTCAGCGTGCCTGCGGTCTCGCTCTCGGACAGGCCGTAGGTGAGGCCGACCACGCCCGCGGCGGCGAGGCCGAGGCCGATCACGTCGAGCCGGCCGGCTTCGCTCGACCCGGCGGCGTCGTGTGGCAGCAGGCGCCACGCCAGCACCAGCGCGACGGCGCCGATCGGCACGTTGATCATGAAGATCCACTCCCACCCGACCGACTGCAGCAGCAGCCCGCCGAGGGTGGGGCCGAACACCGGCGCGAGCACGATCGGAATGCCGATCAGGCTCATCACCTTTGGAAGGTTGCGAGGGCCCGCGGCCTTGACGAGGATCATCTGGCCGATCGGGGTCAGCATCCCGCCGCCGACGCCCTGGAGCACGCGGAACGCGATCAGCTCACCGCTGTTGGCGGCGAGCGCACAGAGGCCGGAGCCGACGCTGAACACCACCAGCGCGATCAGATACAGACGGCGCGCGCTGTAGCGGCGGACCGCCCAGCCCGTGACCGGAATCACGGCGGCGAGCGAGAGGAGATAGCCGGTGATCACCCACTGGATCCCACCGAGCGAGGCATGGAGATCGATCGACAGGTCGTGAAGGGCGACGTTGACGATCGTCGTGTCGAGCACGGACATGATCGCGCCGAGGATCACCACGACGGCGACCCGCATCACGTGCGGTTCGATCCGCGGCTCCGGGGCCGGCTGGAGCGACGGGACCGGCTGTGCCGGCTGCGTCTTCCGGCGAGGCCGGAGGCGGACAAGAGAGGGGGAAGAAGTTGTCGAGTTCATTTGGTAGCAAAAGTTTAGCGCAAAAACATTTTGGCGTCAAACTAAATCTCCACGAATCTACGACGGGGCGGTTGCCGTGCCCCGACGCGGGTTGCCGGCGCCGGCGCTGACCTGCAAAACACGACATGACTCGCGATCGACGCCGACCTTGGCCGTACGCGAACACCGTCAGGCTTAAAACGCCTCGGAGCTCTGCCCCCTCACTCCCGGCGCCGTCGTCAACGCGCTGGTCGCCTCAGACCCTTCCGCGGGCGCGGCCGGTCGCGCCGGCCCCGCGGGAGGGCCGGCGGCTAAACCCAGGTGCTGTAGGGCGTCGCCTGCTGATGACCGTCCACGACGCTCGTCAGGTTGTGGTCAAGCGCGGAGTCGTCCGTATGGCCGTGAGCCGAGACGAGATGCTGTCTCGCGGCCGCCAGCACGTCGTCACGCTCGCCGATCATCTGCACCGAGCAGGTGTCGCCAGGAACGCGTGCGCAGTCGAATACAGTCCGGCTCATGGACTCCCCTTTCGGATGGACGGAACCGCATCCTCGCGATTTCCACCGTTCTAGTCAACGCTGATGGTCGGCGCCCACGCGACGCTGGAGGGAAGCGCGCGCGCACGTAAGCCCCACGCCGAGCGCGTGGGCGACGTCGATTCCGCATCCAGCATCGAAGTGACGGTGACCCTGCGTCGCCTCGACCGGTTCCCCGACGATGCCGCAGCCGTTGCTCGTGTGCTCGGGCGCTACGGCCTAATCGTGCAGGCTGAGCGCCCGGCGACCGGGAGCCTTGTGATGACCGGCACCGCGGCCCAGATCGAGGCGGCATTTCACCCCGGGCTTGGAATGTACGGCCACCCCAACGACGGGATACTCCGGGGGCGCGAGGGCGAGGTGAAAATTCCGTCGGAGCTCGACGGAGTGGTTCAGGGCGTGTTCGGTCTCGACCAGCGCCGGGTCGCGCATCGCCTAGCTCGTAGCGGCGTCAAGCAGCCCGCAGGTCCGGGCGAGGCGGCCCCTCCTCTCGGGCCCGCCGACCTCGAGCAACGGTACGGGTTTCCCGCCGGAGATTGCGCCGGCCAGACGATCGCGATCGCCGAGTTCGGCGGCGGTTACTTCCCCGACGATGTGAGCAAGTTCTGCGAGGCCCACGGTCGTCCGTTGCCGCCCATCGAGGTCGTGTCGGTCGGGGCCATCCCGCTCACGCCGGCGCAGATCGCCGCCCTGAGCGCCGAACAGCAGGTTCCGGCGCTCGGGGAGAGCCACGAGGTGATGATGGACGTCGAGATCGTCGCCGGGCTCTGCGCGAACGCCAAGATCTGCGTCTACTACGGGCCGTTCGATCAGAAGGGGTGGATCGATCTGCTCGATCGCGTCGTCGCCGCTGACCCGGCGCCGGTGGCGCTGAGCTTGAGCTGGGGGTTGGCGGAGGACTCGCCGGACTGGTCCGCCGCCGCCCTCGATGCGATCAACGAGCGCCTGCGGGCGGCGTCGGCGCGCGGCATCACGGTGTGCGCGGCGTCCGGCGACGACGGCGCGGGCGACCAGATGCACGATCAGCGCGCACACGTGCACTTTCCCGCGTCGAGCCCGTTCGTGCTGGCGGTCGGCGGGACGATGCTCGACGGCGATCGACGAGGTCGCGTGGTGGAACACGCCGGGCGATCGCAGTCAGCCTCGGGGCGGTTCGACGGGCGGTGGCGTCAGCGTCAGGTTCCCGCGGCCGGCGTGGCAGACGACGAAGGTGGCGTCGCTCAATGCCGGCAGCATCGACGGGAGGGTCGTTCCGGATGTCGCGGCGCTCGCTGGACCACCCGGCTACAGCCTCGTGTTCGACGGTCAGCCGACGCTCAACGGTGGCACGAGCGCCGCGGCCCCGCTGTGGACGGCGCTGATCGCGCGGATCGCCGGCGCGAGGGATGCCGGGACGCCACCGGCGTTTCTCGCCCCGCTTCTGTACGAGCGCGCCGCCGACGGACGTGCTCGTGGCGAGACCGCGTTCGCGGACATCACGAGGGGCGACAACACCTCGCCTCAGCCGGGCTTCGGCTACAAGGCGCGGGTCGGATTCGATGCGGTCAGCGGTTGGGGCGTGCCGAACGGGAAGGCGCTGCTCGCGTCGTTGTAGAACCCGGCTCAGCTGGGCGCCGCGATCGGGAGCCCGGCCAGCAGCTCCTCGGCGCGCGCGAGCGCCGGCGCGGCGCGGAGGTCCTTGAGGAGCGCGATCGCGTCGTCGAGCAGCACCCTGGCCTCGGCGCCTCGGTGGTCGTCGATCAGCAAGGCCGCCAGATCGGTCCGCGCCTGGGCCACCCAGTACGGGTAACCGAGCGCGCTGAGCTCCTCGACGGCGGCGCGGAAGCGAGCCTCTGCGGTCTCGCGATCGGCGTCGGTGGCGGCGAGCAGCCCTTCGCCGCGGGCGAGCTGCGCCCGCAGGAAGGGCGGGACGTGTCCGGGCGGACGGCTCGACAGCAGCGCGAGCAGCTCGGCGGCCTCCTCGGTGCGGCCGAGGGTGACCGCGGCCTCGATCGCGACCGGGAACCCGATCCGGCTGGCCTGACCCGACACTCCCTCGACCGAGATGATCTCGCCCATCGTGCCCGCCAGCAGGTCGAGTGCGCCCGCGGCGTCGCCGCCGGCAAGGGCGATCGTCGCCTCGCATGCGGCATACGTCCAGTGTTCCTCGGCGGCCTCGCTATGGCGCCAGCCGGCCATCCCGGCGAGGTGCTCGCGCGCGCCGCGAAGGTCGCCACGAGACGCTGCCAGCAGCACCAGCTCCAGATGAAGGGCTTCGGCGCCCGGCCGCTCGCGAGCGGCATCGAGCAGCTCTACTCCCAGCCGCTCGACGTCGTCCCAGGCCCCGGCGTGCTCCCAGACGCGCATCAGATTGGCCGCGGCCACGCTCTCATAAATCCGGCTGCCGGCACGCCGGGCCGCTGCGAGGGCGTCGCTGGTCCGCTCGGCGGCGCCCGGCAGATCGAACCGCCTCAAGAAGTCGCCGCTGTTCAGCTGAACGACGATCAGCCGGTCGGTGAGCTCGTCGCGCCGGCACAGCTCGATCGCGCCGTCGAACAGGATCCGGGCCTCGGTGGCGCGCCCGAGCACGACGCACAGCTGGGCCTTGTAGGTCAGGGCGCCGGCGAGGACGTGCGGAAGCTCGAGCGCCTGAGCGAGCTCGAGCGCGCGCTCGAGCGGCTCGGGCGCCTCGCGCAGGCGGCCGGCGGCGAGCAGCGCCACGCCGAGCTCGACGTTGATCTGGGCGGCGTCGTCGTCGCGGCTGTCACTGCCCAGCACGGAGAGCCCGCGGCGCATCACGTCGATCGCCTCGGCGGCCCGGCCGACCCGGCGCAGGGCGTGCCCGATCTTCCATCCCAGACGAGCCGCGTCTTGTTCCCGCCTGAGATCTCGCAGTCGCGCCGCGGCGTCCCCGAACAGCTCGAGCGAGTCCTCGTAGCGACCGTCCACCAATGCCATCTCCCCGGCCGCCCGCAGCAAATCGATCCGCTGCTCATCGCCGGCCGCGAGGTCGATCGCGGTCCGGTACGCGCGTTCGGCGGTCTGGGGCGCGCCGACGGCCGCGGCCCGCTGGGCGCCGCGGCGCAGGGCGGCGATCGCCTCGACGCGGAGCTGGGTCGCGTCGGAGTCGTCGGCGGCAGAGCGGTACGCCTGGAGGTAGTGCGCGGCCAGGACTTCGGCGACGTCCTCGCCCTCGTTCGCAAACGCGTGCGACAGGTAGTGAGCTGCCGCGAGGTGGCGGGACTTCCGCTCGCGCTTGGAGAGGGTTTCGTAGGCGACGGTCCGGAGCAGGGTCTGGCTGAACCGGTACTGCCCGCGATCCGGCGAGTGCGGGTCGGCTCGGACGGTCAGCACCTGCTTGCGAACGAGGTCGGCGAGGACCGCCTCGGCGGTCTCCGCGGGCGTGCCCGAAAGCGCCTGGACGGCGGCGAGCGGAAAGTTGCCCCCGAACACCGACACCGACCGGACGAGCTCGCGCTCATCGGACCCGAGCGCATCGAGCCGAGCGCCGAGGAGCGAGATCAGGCTCGGCGGGACATCGAGCTCTCCGAGCTCCCCGGCGAGGACGAGCGCCCCGTCGCGCTCGACCAGGACGCCACGGTCGGCGAGCGCCCGCACCGTCTCGATCGCGTACAGGGGAATGCCCTCGGCGTGCGAGATGATCCGCCGCTTGGCCGCGATTGGCAGCGTCGCCACCGCGTCGATCAGCTCCTCCATCGCCGCGTCCCCGAGCGGCTCGAGCGACATCGCGGTGGCGCCGCGATGCCTGGCCGCCCAGCCCGGCCGCCGCTCGGACAGCTCCGGCCTGGCCAGCGTGAGGATGAAGATTCGGTGCCCAGCCGACCAGTCGAGCAGGTACTCGACGAAGTCGAGCAGCCCGTCGTCGGCGCAGTGCATGTCCTCGAACACCATCACCACCGGATCGAGCTCGGCCATGCGCTCGAAGAACAGCCGCCAGCCCGCGAACAGCTCCTCGCGTCCGAGGCCGGCCTCGACGACGCCGAGCAGGACCCCGAGCCGAGCCGACACGTACTCGCGCTCGCCGGGGTCGATGACCCAGCGCTCCAGGCCAGTCCGCAGCTTCGACTCGGTCTCCTCCTCCGGTGCGTCCTCGGGGATCCCGAGCCGATGCCGGACCATCTCGGCGAGCGCCCAGTACGCGACACCGTCGCCGTACGGAAGGCAGCGCCCCGGGTGCCACAGAAACCGGTCCGGGAGGTTCATCAGGTAGTCGAGGAATTCCCAGCGCAGCCGGGTCTTGCCGACGCCGGCGGCGCCCGAGACCGCGACGAGCCGAGCCGAGGAGCGGCTCACCGCCGCGTGGCAGAGCTCCTTGATCAGTCGCAACTCGGCATCGCGGCCGACGCACTGAGCCTGGAGCCCGTCGCGGTCGCCGTCCGGGGCGGCCGTGAGCAGCGCGAGCGCCCGCCAGAGCTGGAGCGGCTCGGACTTGCCCTTGAGGTCGTGCCGGCCTGCGTCCTCGTAGGCGATGGCGCCCGAGGTCACCTGCCGGGTTACGTCGTCGACGAACACCGTCCCGGGATCGGCGGCTCCCTGAATTCGCGCCGCCGTGTTGACGCGGTCGCCGACGACCACGCCCTCGTCGCGGTTCATCAGCGCGGCCTGGCCGGTGACGATCCCGGCGCGAGCCCGCAGCTCGAGCGCTCGGACGGTGCTTCCGAGCGACGCCACCGTGTCGACCAGCTCCAGCGCGGCTCGGACGGTCCGCTCGGCGTCATCTTCGCGAGCGACGGGCGTCCCCCACACGGCCATCACCGCATCGCCGATGAACTTCTCGATCGTCCCCCCGTAGCGGTCGACGATCGCCCGCGCCGCGTCGAAGTAATGGCCGAGCAGATCGCGGACGTCGGACGGGTCCCACGACTCCGCCAGCGACGTGTAGCCGACGAGATCGACGAACAGGACGGACACCCGCCGAAGCTCGGCTGACTCCCGTCGTGGCGGCGCCACCACCAAGGAAGGCGCTGTGTCGCCGAACGCCCGCGAGGCCTCCCGGCTCGCGACCCGTCCCGGTGCCAGCGCCGCGCCGCACTCCGAGCAGAACTTCTGACCCGGCGAGGTGGGATGGCCGCATGCCGGGCACGACGTCGAGAGGCTCGCGCCGCACTCCATGCAGAACTTGGCGCCGGCCACGTTGTCCGTGCCACAGTGCGGACAGACGGTCGCTCCTCCGGTGGTCACCCCGACGCCAAGTTTACGTCGCCCGGAGCCTCGATCGCGACCCGCTCGCGCCGCTCGCGCCACACCGGATTGCATACCGACTGCCGCGACTGGAAGACTCTGCGCCGCCGTGGTCCTTGCCGTCTACAACATCAAAGGAGGGGTCGGCAAGACCTCGGCCGCGGTCAACCTCGCCTACCTGGCCGCGCGCGCCGGCGCGACGACGCTGCTGTGGGATCTCGACCCCCAGGGAGGAAGCACCTACCTGCTCCGGGTCAAGCCGAACGTGAAGGGCGGCGGGCGCAAGCTCGTGCGGGGCAAGAGCGACGCCTCGACTCGGATCAAGGGCACCGACTACGAGCGGCTCGACCTGCTCCCGGCCGACTTCTCCTACCGCCACATGGACCTCGACCTCGACTCCACCAAGCGCCCGACGCGGACGCTCGGCCGCGTGCTGGCTCCGCTCGTGCCCGATTACGACTACGTGTTCCTCGACTGTCCGCCGAGCATCTCGCTGGTTTCGGAAAGTGTGTTCGAAGCCGCCGACGCGCTGCTGATCCCGCTCCTCCCCGCCACGCTGTCCGCGCGGACGCTCGACTACATCGAGCAAGTCGCCGGCGCCGAGGTCCAGCGGCTCCCGTTCTTCTCGATGGTCGACTCGCGCAAGCGCATGCACCGCGACGTGATGGACGCGTTCGCGGCCGAACGGGCAGAGATGCTCCGCACCGTGATTCCGCTCGCCGCCGACGTCGAGCGGATGGGGGCGAGACGCCAGCCGGTCGAGGAGTTCGCGCCGCGCGGGCGCGCGGCGGAGGCGTTCCGGGAGCTGTGGGCCGAGGTCACCGAACGCCTGGCGCGGCGCGCGTCACTTCACTGATTCATCACAGGATCGCCGCGTCGGTCGCCCATCATCGCGCGGTAGATGACCTACACAGAACTCCACTTTCACCTCCTGCCCGGGATCGACGACGGGCCCTCGAGATGGTCTCGCGGCTGTCTCAGCACGAGCTCGAGACGATCGCCCAGGGCCCACCCGGCCGGCGGTGGCTGTTGCTCGAGGCGCCGCTGGCGGGGATCGATCGCACCTACACGGCCGCCGCCGACGAGCTGCGCGAGCGCGGGTTCGCCGTCGTCGTCGCCCATCCTGAGCGCGCGCTGAGATGGTCGGACGCCGGATGGGAGACGCTCGAGCACGAGCTGGCCACCGGCAGCGTCGTCCAGATCAACGCGTGGTCGGTCGCGGGGCTGTACGGAGAGATGGTCCGCGCCACCGCGCTGTGGCTGCTGAGGACCGCGCCCCAGGCGGTCGTCGCCTCGGACGCCCACGGCGGGAAGCGGATGCCGGCGCTCGGACTCGCGCTCGACGCGCTCGCCGCGGCTCGCGTCCCGGATCCAGCGCGGTTGCTAGACGCGGTGCCCAACGGGCTGCTCGAGCACGGCCTGGCCGTCGGCTCCGACTCTTCGGTCGCTGCCTGAAATATGGGGCGGCGGAGCAACGCGTCCGCGTTGCGGCGCGAGCGGGACGATCTACGCCGCGACCGGCGCGAGCTCAGCCGGATTTCCGGGCGCCTCGAGCCTCGGCCACAACTCGAGCGCACGTTCGACGAGCTGCTCGACCACGGTCTCGACGTCGACCCGGCGCTCGAGCTCGACGAGCGGCTCGGGGTCGGTCCACGTGACCGCTCGGCCGGGCGCCAGCAGCGTGCAGCAGTCCTCGTCGGGCAGGATCGAGGTCTCGAACGTGCCGATTCGCTGTGCCTCGTCGATGATCTCGGACTTGTCGCGATCGATCAGGGGACGGAGCAGGGGCAGCGTGGCGGCCCCCTCGACGACCTCGAGATTGCGCAGCGTCTGGCTCGCCACCTGGCCGAGCGAGTCGCCGGTGACGAGCGCCTCGCACTGCTCGCGGCGCGCGAGGGCGTCGGCGACGCGGACCATCAGCCGGCGCCCCGCCAGGACCTGCAGCCGGCCCGCGCCTGAGGTGGCGAGCAGCCGCTGCGTGATCCCGAACGGCACCACGAACAGGCGCGAGCGCCCCTGGAAGCGATTCAGCCGCGCGACCAGGGCGTACGCCTTGTAGGCCGATTCGGGGCCGGTGAGCGGTTGCCCGCTGAAGTGGACGAAGTCGCAGCGCAGGCCGCGCTTCATCATCCGGAAGGCGGCGACGGGGGAATCGATCCCGCCCGAGAGCAACACCATCGCACGCCCGCTGGTGCCAACCGGAAGACCGCCGGCTCCCCGCAGGCGGTCGACCGACACGAACAGCTCGTGCGCGTACGCGTCGACGCGAAGCTCGATGTCGGGGTGAGACAGATCGACGCGGTATCCGAGCCGGTCGTTGACGGTTCCCCCGACTTCGCGAGCGATATCCATCGAGCACACCGGGAAGCTCTTCTCGCGCCGGCGCGCGCGGATTGCGAACGAGCCCGCCGGCACCTCGCGCAGCAGCTCCACCGCCGCCTCCGCCGCGCGCGGGACCTCCGGCTCGATCCGGAGCGCCGGCTGGACGACGCTCAGGCCGGGAAGCTCGAGCGCGACCGCGAGCGCGCTCGCCATCCCCTCGGCCGGCGGGATGACCAGGAACGAGGAACCGCGGTGCCGGAGCTCCACCTCGCCGGCGCGCCGCATCGCGCGCCGCAGGTTGCGCTCGAGCACCGCGGCGAAGGCCGAGCGCCGGCGGCCCTTGAGCGCGAGCTCGCCGAACATCAGTAGCGCGCACGGCGTGCCGCCGGCCGGGAGCGCGGCCCGGTTCAGGCGAGCGGCGGCTGTCACTGAGACGCTGGCGGACATGCCCTGGTCTGCGGTCAGGCTAGCTCGTTGTCGTGCCCGGATGTGGCGGATGCGCGGGATCTGCGGAGCCCGCCGGATGCGACCGGCGCGGCGAGCCCGAGCCCGCGGGCGCGCTCGAGCGCGTGGGCCAGGACCTCGTCGGCGCCCTCGATCCCGCCGTCACGCATCAGCACCCGCCCGGCGACGACCGTCGCCTGCACGACTGCGCCCGACGCGGTGTACACGAGCGCGGCGGCCAGCTCCCCAAAGCTGAGCTCGGGCGCGTCAGCGCGCAGCAGCAGGAAGTCGGCCGGCTGCCCGGGACGGAGGCCGGCCGCGGCGCCCAACGGCGGCGCGCGCCTCCCGGTGGCGATCTCCCATGTCTCGGCTGCGCCGATCCCGGCAGCGTCGTTCGCTGCGTGCTTCTGGATCAGCGCCAGCACCTTCATGTCCGCGAACAGGTCGAGGGAGTTGTTCGAACCGGGCCCGTCGGTGCCGAGCCCGACCTGAACGCCCGCGGCGCGCGCCCGTGGGTACGGGAACACCGCGCCCACCGCGAGCTTCAGGTTCGCGACCGGGTTCGTGACGACCACGGCGCCACGTTCGGCGATCAGCTCGAGTTCGTCGTCGTCGAGCCACACGCCGTGCGGGAGCACCGTCCGCGGCGACAGCAGCCCGACCCGGTCGAGGTAGTGCGCGGGCCGCTCGCCGTGGGCGGCGAGGCAGTCGATCACCTCCTGCTCGGTCTCGGACAGGTGGATCTGAACCGGGAAGTCACGCTCGGCGGCCAGCTCGGCGATCCACCGCAGGCTGTCCTCGGTGACCGTGTAGATCGCGTGCGGCGCGAGCCCGGCGTCGATCAGATCGCCGGCGCCGGCGAGCTCGTCGAGGCTCTGCCGGGCGGCGTCGCGCATCGCCTCGCTCCGCCCGTCGATGTCGATCAGCGGCGCGGCCACCGTGGCACGCATTCCTGCGTCGGCGACTGCGCGCGCGGCGGCCGGCGCGTGCCAGTACATGTCCCAGAAGCGGACCGTCCCGCTCCGGATCATCTCCAGACACGCGAGCCGCGTCCCCCAGTAGACGTCCTCGGGTTCGAGCTTTCGCTCGATCGGCCAGATCTTCTCCTCGAGCCAGCGCATCAGCGGCAGGTCGTCGCCGTAGCCGCGGAACAGCGTCATCGCGGCGTGGGTGTGGCCGTTGATCAGCGGCTCGACGAGGATCGCGCCGGCCGCGTCGAGCACGTCGTCACCGGGTTGCGGCTCGACCCCCGGGCCGAGCTCGACAATCAGCCCGTGCTCCGCTCGCAGCCCGACCCGCTCGCCGTCCCGGACCGCGCCGGTGACCGCGAGGCTCACGAAGTGGACCGTCCGGGTGGCCTCACGACGCGGACCGTCCGGGTGGCCTCACGAGGCGGACCGTCCAACCGGATCGCCTGGAATGCCGAGGGCGTGCTCCTGGAGATCGATCGCCGTCTGGATCAGCGGCGCCTCGTGGCCGCGAGGCCCGATCAGCGATACGCCGACGTTCCAGCTCACCGGGAGCGCTGCGACCGGCATTCCGGTCATGTCCCACAGCGCGGTCAGCTCGATCAGCGGGTCGCCGGGGCCGCCGGCGCGTCCGCGGTCGTATCCCGGACCGCGCTCGTAGGGGAGGATCGGCAGCGTCGGCTCGAGCACGAGGTCGACGTCGCTGTCCCTGAACCAGTCCTCCCACATCGCCGTGCCCTCGGCACGGCGTGCCTGGGCGGCGAGGTACGCCTGGGCGTTGGTGAAGTCGCGCGCGACCTCGGCGAACTCGGCGATCGCCGGGCGGTACCGGTCGTGCCGGTCGGCGAAGTCCTGGTGGTAGGCCCAGACGTCGGTCATCAATATGCGGCTGAGGTCGTCCCAGTCGAGCGTCCACGGGGCGGGTAGCTCGAGGATCCGCGCCCCGAGTCGCTCGCACGTGTGCGCGGCCTCCTCGAGACCGCGACCGACGGCGTCGGCCATCGAGATCCGGTGGGTGCGATCGGTGAGTGCGATCGTCACGCCCGTCAGTGGGCGCCCGCCGGACCGGGCGCTGACCGGCGGTCCGTCGATCGCCGCCGGCGGGGGCATGAGCGGCGTCACGGCGGGGCCGGCGCCGGCCATCGCCGCCAGCAGCGCGGCGCAGTCGGCGATCGTGCGCGCCATCGGCCCCGGGTGGTCGAGCGACGGGGCCAGCGGGACGATGCCGTCGAGCGGCAGCCGACCGTGGGTTGGCTTGATCGCGCACGTGCCGCAGCACGCCGACGGGATCCGCAGCGAGCCGCAGGTGTCGCTGCCGAGCGCGGCCGGTGCCATCCGCGCGGCCAGCGCCGCCGCGCTCCCTCCGCTCGAGCCCCCGACGATCAGGCGCAGCGAGTGCGGATTGCCGACCTGGTCGGTGGTCCCGCCGGCGGCGAACTCGTGCGTGTGCGTGTGCCCGAGCAGAACCATCCCGTCCTCGCGCAGGCGATTCCACACGGTGGCGTTGGCGGCGGCGACGTTGCCTTCGAGCAGGCGGCTCGACGCGGTCACCGGCAGGCCGTCGACGGCGTACAGATCCTTCAACCCGATCGGGATGCCGCACAGCGGTGGCGTCGCGTCGCCGTCGTTGGCGCGGCGCTCGTCGGCGAGCGACGCCTGCTCGCGCGCGATCTCGGGATACAGCCGGGCCCAGGCGTTGATCGCGTCGGGCGCGCCGTCGCTCGTCGGCGGGCCGCCGTTCCGCGTGTCGATCCGGCGCAGGCAGGCGTCGGTCAGCTCGACCGCCGACAGATGCCCGGAGCGCAGCAGCGCGGCCGCCTCGAGTACGCCGAGATCGGCCAGGTCGGCGTGCTGCGTGCCCGGCGTTGTGGCGGACGCGGTCTCAGTCACGTCGCGAACGCTACTGCTCCGCCGCGGGGTGTGGCGCGGGGCGCCTAGGAGGATGCATAACTCACCCCCATGCATTGCTCACCAACCGGGCGGGGACCTGATGACGGCCCGGGCGCCCGCGAGGTGCGGCCCTGCGGTCGAGGCATCTGTAGGGTGCTCGCGAACCGATGTCCAGGATGCCCGAACCGCTAAGGACGGCGCTTTTGCTCGCGGCGCTGGCGGCGGCTTGCCTGACCTGGCCGGGGCCGGCGACCGCGGCCACTGCACTCGTGGCCGGCGGGAGCGTGCAGCAGGTGTACGTGACCGGCGCGGGACCCGGTGAAAAGCTCGTGCTCGTCAACCGCCGGGGCGCGACCATCGCGAAACTGGCCGCCGGCTCGCTCGGTGGTCAGGTGTTCCGCGGCGTCACGCCGGGGCCCGGCTACCGCGTACGGCCTGCCGGCGGCGGTGCGGCGTCACGGGCGGTGACGGTGCTTTCGGATCGGTCCGCGCCGCCGAGCACCAAGATCTACGACCAGCACATCCCGAGCTCGGGCTACGGATACCTGACCACTCGCGACGGCACCAAGCTCGCGATCGACGTCCGCCGGCCCGGCGGACCGGGGCCGTACCCGACGCTGATCGAGTACTCCGGCTACGGCTACGCCGACCCGGCGGGCGCACAGAGCGGGATCAGCCCGATCGCGACGGCGCTCGGGTTCGCGGTCGTCGACGTGAACATGCGCGGCACGGGCTGCTCGGGCGGATCGTTCAGCTTCTTCGAGCCGCTCCAGAACCTCGACGGGTACGACGTGATCGAGACGGTGGCTCACCAGCCGTGGGTCCTGGGCCACAAGGTCGGGATGATCGGCATCTCCTACGGCGGCATCAGCCAGCTGTTCGTGGCCGCCACCGGCCCGCCCGACCTCGCGGCGATCGCGCCCCTGTCGGTGATCGACAACACCGCGACGACGCTGTATCCCGGCGGGATCCTCAACACGGGGTTCGGGGTCCCGTACGCGAACGCGCGCGACTTCGACGCCGAGCCGGCATCGCCCGGTCACGGCGAAGCGTGGGCGCTCCAGCGAATCCGCGGCGGCGATCGCATCTGCCGCGCCAACCAGGTGCTCCACACCGCGGCGGTGAACGAGGGCAAAGAGGTCGCGGCAAACCGCTACTACACCTCGTTCGCGAACTCACTGAACCCCGACACGTTCGTGCACAAGATCCACGTCCCCGTGTTCCTCGCCTGTCAATGGACCGACGAGCAGACCGGAGGTCACTGTGCCGCGCTCACCGAGCATTTCACCGGGACGGCGCTGAGGTGGTTCACGTTCACCAATGGAGCCCACATCGACTCACTCGACCCGGCCACCGCGGAGCGGTGGTACGACTTCCTGTCACTGTTCGTCGCCCACCGGTTACCCGATCTGACACCCGGGTTGCGCGCGCTCGCGCCCGAGCTTTATCAGGTCGCGATGGGCGTCGGCGGGGTCCAGTTCCCGGCCGATCCGATCGAGGACGAACCCGACTATGGATCAGCCCTGGCAGCGTTCGAGGCCCAGCCGTCGGTCCGCATCCTGTTCGACAACGGCGCCGGCAGCGCGACGCCGGGCGCGCCGGTCGCCGCGTTCGAGCAGTCGTTCCCGCGATTCCCGGTGCCCGGGACCGTCGCCCAGTCTTGGTATCTGAAAGCTGATGGAGCGTTGGGCGCGACTGCGCCCGGGACACGCGGCGTCGACGAGTTCACGTGGTCGCCGAAAGCCAGGCCGAGCACCGACTTCACCGGCAACACCGGGGCGGGCGGTCTGTGGGGCACGAGCCCGATTTACCACTGGGCCCAGAACCCGGCCGGTACCGCCCTCTCTTACATCACGTCGCCGCTCGCGACCAACACGGTTGTGGTCGGCGCCGGCGCGCTCCACGTCTGGATCAAGGCCTCGACGCCCGACGTCGATCTGCAGGTGACGGTCTCCGAGGTTCGTCCCGACGGCAACGAGACGTTCGTGCAGAGCGGCTGGCTGGACGCGAGCGAGCGCAAGCTCGACGGCGGCCAGAGCACGTTGCTCGAGCCGGTGCTGAGCGAGCGCAAGGCCGACGCGTCGCCGCTGCCGAAAGGACGCTTCACCGGGGTGATCGTGCCGCTCTACTACGAGGGCCACGTGTACCGGGCCGGATCGCGGATCCGGATCACGATCTCCGCACCCGGCGGCGACCAGCCGACCTGGTCGTTCGCCGCCCTGACCCCGAAAGGACAAGCGACTATCAAGCTCGCTCACTCGCTGAAGATGCCGTCGCGGCTCATCCTGCCCGTGGTGCCGGGTGTGACCGTCCCCACCGGCTACCCGCCGTGCCCGGGCCTGCGCGGCGAGCCGTGCCGTCCGTATGTGCCGCTGGCCAACCGAACCGTCAGCTGAGGCCGAACAGCCGCTCGAGCACCCGCGCGACGCCCGCCTCGTCGTTCGACCCGGTCACCTCGTCGGCGGCGGCGATCACGTCGGGGTGGGCGTTGGCGACCGCGACCGCGTGGCCCGCCCAGGCGAGCATCGGCAGGTCGTTGGGCATGTCGCCGAACGCGATCACGTCCTCGCGGTCGATGCCGCGCTGCTCGCACAGCCGCGCGAGCGCCGACGCCTTGCTGACTCCGGAGGCGCTGATCTCGAGCAGCCCGTCGGCCGAGTTCGAGTGGCTGAACTCCGCCAGGTGACCGCCGATCTCGCGCGCGACCGATACCAGCGCGTCCGCCGACAGCCGGTCGTGGCGGAGCATCAGCTTGACCACCGGCCGCGCGACCAGCGCCTCGACGACGTCGACCGTCGTTTCGTCCGGCACCGGCCAGCGCGGGACATAGTCCGGCTCGTGGCCAAACCCGCCGGTGTGCTCCACCGCCCATGCTCCGCCGGGCAGCTCGGCCCGGAGCAGCGCGACCAGCTCCTGGGCGATCGCCGGCTCGAGCGGTGTCGACTCGAGCACCGATTCGGTGTGCAGGTCGTAGACGACCGCGCCGTTGGCGCAGATCGCGACGCCGTGGTGGCCGGTTTCCTGCGCCAGCGGCGCCATCCACCGATGCGGCCGGGCGGTACAGAAGACGACGAGCGCGCCGGCGGCCTCCGCGCACCGCGATCGCCGAGCGCGTGCGGTCATCGACGGTTCCGTCCGCTGTGAGCAGGGTGCCGTCGAGATCGGACGCGACAAGACGAGGGCGCATGGCTTTTCAAGGTAGTAGGGGGCGGTGGTGAACGTGTGCGGCGGGGCGCCGTATCACGCGTCGGTGTTCACGCCGTGAGGTGACCTGCTCGCCGTCGCCGGGCGGCGGCTGATCGGCGAGGCGGTGGTCCGGTCGAGTTCCTTACCTTGAGCTCGACCGGCACGCTCTCGTGCCGCGGCTCCATGCGCGGATTCTCGATCCGCTCCATCAGCAGGGCGACGGCGCGCTCGGCCTGGAAGTCGAGTGATTGCGCCACCGTGGTGAGCGAGATGCGGTGCAGGCCCGCGAGCGCGATGTCGTCGAACCCGACGATCGAGATCTGACCCGGAACGTCGAACCCGAGCGTCTCGCACGTCTCGATCATCGCGATCGCGCCGATGTCGTTGGAGACGAACAGCGCGGTGGGGCCGTCAGGCGCCGCGAACACGGCCGCGAGCTCGACGCCCGCCTTGCCGGCGCGCACCGACTCGGCGCCGGGCTCCCACTGGAGCGGCGTCATCGCGGGCCGGCCCGCCTTGCGCATCGCGGCGCGGTAACCGGCGCAGCGCGCGCCGTCGCCGCTGCGCTCGACCAGTGGCGTCCGCACGTATGCGATCCGCTCGTGCCCGAGCGCGAGCAGATGCTCGGTGGCGAGTCGTCCGCCGTGAGTGTCCTGCGGCCCGACCGAGTCTCCCCACTGCTCGCTGAGGCCGAGGAACACGATCGGCACCGCGGCCCGCTTGAGCGCATCCTCGAGCGGCGAGGTCGCGGCGACGAACGCCAGCAACACGACGCCGGCGATGCGGTGCTCGAGCAGCGCCTCCACCCCGGCGACCGCGATGTTCTCCTCGCCCTCGATGTTGCAGAACATCGTCGTGTAGCCGCACCGGAACGCGGCACGCTCGGCGACCTGCGCCATCTGCGCGTAGTACGGGTTGCTCAGGTCACCGACAAGCACGCCGAGCATCGTCGTCCGCTGCTTGACGAACTGCCGAGCGATCGCGTTCGGCTTGTAGTTCAGCCGCTCGATCGCGCGCAGCACTCGCGCGCGCGTCGCCTCTGACACCTCTACGCCGCGAACGACGTTTGACACGGTCGATTTCGAGACCCCGGCCGCGGCGGCGACGTCAAAGATCGTCGGGGGCTTCCGCTCTCGCCGCCTTCGCGGGCGCGTTGCGGTCATGGCGCGTCGATCATACGGCCTGGCGCGACTTGAACCTGGCCCCCGCCCCCGGGTATCATGTGGAACGTTCCAGAGACTCGATGGACGAGGGTTCGGAGGAGAGCCGGTGGCTGATCGGGCGCGGGTGGGAGTTGTCGGGTGTGGATTGATCGCCCAGGTCATGCACCTTCCGTACCTGATGGAGCTGCCGGATCGGTTCGAGATCGCGGCCGTCTGCGACCTCCGCGACGAGGTGGCCGCCGGCTGCGCCGGCCGCTTCCGGGTGCCGCGCGTCTGCTCGCGCTGGGAGGAGCTGCTCGACGAGCCGCTCGACGCGGTGGTGGTCGCGACCTCCGGCGACCACGCTCCGATCGCGATCGAGGCGGCGCACTCCGGCAAGCACGTGTTCGTCGAAAAGCCGATGGCGCTCTCGAGCGCCGACGGCGAGCGGATGGTGGAGGCCGCGCGGCAGGCCGGCGTCCGGCTGATGGTCGGCACGATGAAGCGCTACGACCCCGCCTATGAGCGGCTGGCCCACCTGCTCCCCGCCGTTTCGGATCTCCGGCTGATCACGGTGACCACGCTCGAGTCGCCGTTTGCCCCCTACGTCGCGCACTATCCGCTGATCGGCATGGACCTCGCGGCGGCGGCGCCCCCGGCTGGGATCGGCGACAAGGAACGGCCGACGCTCGACGCAGCGCTCGGCGAGGTCGACGACGCGACGCGCTGGTGCTATCGCTGGATCATGCTCGACAACCTCGTGCACGAACTGAACATGCTCGGTGGGCTGCTCGGCGCGCCGGACGAGATCCGCTTCGCGCGCCTCTCGCCGCGCTCGGTGAGCATCGATATGCGGTTCGGAGAGGCCGAGTGCCACCTCTCGTGGGTGGACCTGCCGGGGATCGCGCGCTACCGCCAGGAGCTGTGCTTCTACGCGCCGGCGGAGCGGCTCACGCTCGAGCTCCCGTCGCCGTTCCTGCGCAGCATGCCGAGCCGGCTGTTCATCGAGGAGGGCGAGATCGACGGCGCGGCCAGCTGGCAACGCGAGGAGGTCGTCTCCTACGAGGAGGCCTTCAAGCGCGAGCTCGTGGAGTTCTCCGAGTGCATCCGCACCGGGCGTGAGCCGCGGACCTCGGGCGAGGACGGCGTGCGCGACATGCAGGTCGCCGAGGCGGTGGCGCGGGCCCACGCGAGCGGCCGATTGGGAGCGGCCCGGCGCGATGGCGCGTCGCGGCTCGAGGTGGGAGTGCTTTGACGACCCACCGGGAGCGGTCGGCCATGCCGGTCACCGAAGACGAGCGACCGCGCCCGGACGGGGTGTGGATCGCCAATGCCCCGGTCAGCTACGGCGCGTTCGAGATCACGGTGGGCGTCGATCCGAACGTCCCCGATCCGGTCGCTTTGCTCGACGCGGTCGCATCGGCCGGGTACGTCGGAATCGACCTCGGTCCCGCCGGATATCTGGGCACCGGCGATCTACTTTCAACGCGGCTGTCCGAGCGGGGACTCGGGCTCGCCGGCGGCTACCTCGAGCTGCCGTTCAGCGAGCCCGCCCGGCTCGAGTCCGCGCTGGGCGAGCTCGACGAGCTGCTCGACCTGTTCGACCTCGCCGGCAGCGACGACCGGCCGCCGCGGCCGACCCTCGCCGACGCGGGCTCGCCGGCGCGCGCGGCGCTGCCCGGCCGGGCGGCGCTCGACCCCTCAGTCGGGCTCGACGACGCGGGCTGGCAGCGGTTCGCGGTCGGGCTGGCGATCGCGGTGGAGCGCTGCCGAGACCGTGGCTTCGAGCCGACCTTCCACCACCACACGGCGACGTTCGTCGAGGCGCAGTGGGAGATCGAGCGCCTGCTCGAAGTCTCGGACGTCGGGCTGTGCCTGGACACCGGTCACCTCCTGCTCGGCCGCGGCGAGCCGGTGAGCGCGATCCGCGCCTGGGCCGATCGGATCAACCAGGTGCATCTCAAGGACGCGCGGCTCGACATCCTCGAGCAGATCGTGGCCGAGGCCGCGCCGGTCCAGGAGATCTGGCGCCGGCGGGCGTTCTGCCCGCTCGGCGAGGGCGACATCCCGGTCGGCGAGGTGCTCGACGCGATCGCTGAGGTCGGCTACGCCGGCTGGCTCGTGGTCGAGCAGGACGTCCTCCCGGATGCCGCCGATCGCGACCGCCCCGCGGCCGAGCAGCGGCGCAACCGCGAATACCTGCGCGCGCACGGCTTGTGAGCGAAGAGACGTTCCGGTTAGCCGTCGTCGGCGCCGGCCGGATGGGGCGCGTGCACATCGCGGCGCTCGAACGCTCGCGCGAGGTCGAGGTCACGGCGGTGGTCGAGCCGGTCGAGTCGACGCGGAGCGCGCTTGCCCGCCGTGGTGTGCGCACGTTCACCGCCGTCGCCGACCTGCTCGCGGGCGACGAGATCGAGGGCGTGCTGATCGCCGCCCCCAGCGATCAGCACGTGGAGCTCGTCGAGACGCTGGCCGGCGCGGGCGTCCCTGTGCTGTGCGAGAAGCCGGTCGGGACCCGCGCCGCGGACGCGACCGCGGCGGCCGCGGCGGTCGAGCGGGCTGGGATCGCCTTCCAGGTCGGCTACTGGCGGCGGTTCGTGCCGGAGCTGCGGGCGCTGCGCGAGCGGATCGCGGGCGGCGAGCTTGGGGAGATCCTCCAGATCTGCTGTCTGCAATGGGACGCCGAGCCGCCGTCGTCGCAGTTCCGGGCTCACAGTGGGGGGATCGCGGTCGACATGGCGGTGCACGAGTTCGACCAGGCGCGGTGGCTGACCGGACAGGAGGTCTCGTCGGTGACCGCCATGGCGGGTGGCGGCGAGGATCCGTCCGAGTCAGATCCCGATGTCGCAGCAATCGTGGCCCGACTCGGCGGCGGGACCTTGCTGACCGTCTCGGTGGGGAGGATCTTCCCCGAGGGCGACTGCTGCTGGGTCGAGGTGTTCGGGACCGCCGGCTACGAGCGCATTCCGTTCATGTGGGGCGCGCCGGGCGACGACGTCTTCGGAGCCGCGCTCGTCGCTCAGGCCGAGGCATTCGCCGCAGCGGTCCGAGGAGGGAAGGCGGCCGGCGCCGGCGCGACCGACGCGGTCGCGGCGTTGACCGCGGCCGAGCTGGCCCGGGACGCGCTTCGCGACCCTTCTCGGCTCGAGGTGCCGTGAGCATGAGCGCTCCTCCCCGGGAGGTCGGGATCGGGATCGTCGGCTACGGGACGATGGGCAGGGCGCACAGCTACGCGTACGCGGCGGCGCCCCGGATTCGCCCGCTGGGGTGGCGGCCGCGGCTGCGAGCGATCAGCGGCCGCAGCCGGGACGCGGTCGCGCACGCCGCGCGCGACCTCGGAGCGGAGTGGTTCACGACCGACTGGCGCGAGCTGGTGGAGTCGCCCGACGTCGAGATCGTCGACATCTGCACGCCCCCGGGGACGCACGCCGAGATCGTCGAGGCAGCGGCCGAGTCCGGCAAGGCGATCCTGTGCGAGAAGCCGCTGGCGGCGTCGTGGGACGACGGCTGCCGCGCGGCGGCCGCGGTTGGCCGCGCGTCGGTGATGAACGCGATCGGCTTCAACTACCGGCGCCTGCCGGCGCTGTCGCTGATGAAGCAGCTGGTCGACGGGGGCCGGATCGGGGAGGTCCGGCTGTGGCGGGGCAGCTGGCTGTCGGACGAGTTCGTCGACCCGGAGGTCCCGTTCGACTGGCGGTTCGAGCGGCGCGTTGGCGCGAGCACGATCGCCGACCTCGGGGCGCATCTGCTGGACCTCGCGGGGTGGCTCGTCGGGGAGATCGAGGCGGTCAGCGCGCAGTCGCGAACGTTCACCACCGAGCGGGATTCCGCAGAAGGGAGCGCTCGCGAGGTCGACGTCGACGATGCCTCCTCGGCGCTGCTCCGGTTCCGGTCAGGCGCGCTCGGGGTGTTCGAGGTCGCCAAGACGTGCGTGCGGCGGCCGTGCGACTTCACCGTCGAGGTCAACGGAGAGCGCGGGACGCTGCGATTCGACTACGCCCGGCTCAACGAGCTCTGGTACGGAGACGGCGGGGATCAGCCCGAGCTGTACGGAATGCGCCGGATTCGCGCCGAGCATCCGGTTCACCCCGAGACGCGCGGCTGGTGGGCGATCGGCCAGGGGATCGGCTACGGCGCGAGCTTCGTCAACCAGGCCGCCGACCTGCTCGAGCAGTGGCCCGACGGAACGTGGTCGCCCGACATCGGGGTTGGACTCGAGGTGCAGGCGGGCTGCGAGGCGATCGAGCGGGCCGCGGCGCAAGGCCGCTGGGTCGCGCTCGACGAGATTCGCTCCGCCGGGTAAGGCAGGCCCTACTCCGCCCGCTCCACCTCTTCGGGCTCCTCGTACCACCGCTTGCGCTCGCCGACCTTAGCGCGCCAGCGCCACTTTGACGACTTCGGTGCACCCTCGATCACGTCCCACAGCTTGGCCAGCCGGGCGTCGATCAGATCGCGTTCGCTCGGCTCGAGCGGGTAGTGAGCGAGGTCGGTGCGGCAGCGCTCGATCGTTCCCTTGCACGTGCGCCACAGCCCCCAGTCGCGCGCGCAGAGGTCCGCGATCAGGCCGCCCTCGATCCCCGGCTCGCCGGCGCCGCTGATCTCGTGGTGGAAGCAGAGGTTGTAGATGTCGCGCTCGTCGCGCTCGTTCAGCTCGACGATCTGGAGCTTGGTCAGCAGCAGTTCGGCGAGCGGGACTGTGAACGGTTCACGGTCCAGGCGCTCCGCGATCGGGATCTCGTGGCACATCGAGAACGCGCCGACGAACACGTCGACCTTGCGCTCGTTGGCCACGTCGACGTAGATCTGCCGGTGGGCGCCGTGGAAGGCGTTGAACATCTCGTCGTCGACATAACCGAGCGACTGGAATGCCTCCGTCACCGCCTTCTTGTTGCCGCGCGGGGTGACTACGTCGATGTCGTTGATTTGGCGGGTGAGGCGCGGCTTGCCGTCGGGCGCCTGGAGGAAGACCGCGACGCCGCCGAGCAGCCGCAGGACCACGCCCTTCTCGCCGGCGCCGGCAACCACGCGGCGGCCCTCCGCGATCGGGTCGGCAAGTGTGGCCCCGTTCGTGCCGGCGCCTGGGTCGGGCGAAGTGGCGCTCATCATCCAGCGGTGAGGAGGAAGTCAAGGTAGCTTCCATCCTCGGCGATGTCCACCACCGCGCCGCGGAGCAGGTCGGCGGTGTAGTCGCTGCCGGGATTCAGGCAGAGCGTCTTGCCGATCTTCTGGGCGCCGCGCGACTCGTGGATGTGCCCGTGGAGCCCGACCACGGGCTCATAGCGGTTGATCGCCTCGCGGACGGCATGGCTGCCGACCGGGACGAAGCTGGGGCGACCGCCGCGGATCACCGGCTTGAGCGTCTCGTCGAGCTCGGGAGCGGTGTCGAGGCCCGAGCCGTACGGAGGGCAGTGGAAGTTGATCACGCTCGTCCGGCCCGGCGGAATCTGGTCCATGACCGCCGCGATCCGGTTTCCCAGCTCCGCCTCGCTGTATTCGCGCTCGGTGTTCCAGGGCGTCGGGGTGACGTCGCCGAGGCTCGCGAGCAGCACCGGGCCGAGCTCGCACAGCTCGCCCTCGGGGCATTCGATCCGTGCGGCGTCGCGCAGGACGGCGTCGATCTCGCTCGGGTCGTCGTTGCCGGGCGTGATGATGCACCGGACGTTGGCGTCAAGGCGTTCGCCGGCCAGGTCGCACCAGCGCTCGATTTGGGCGACGATCTCTTCGCGGAACAGCCGCTCCACGGCGCCCGGGTCGTCCTCGAGGGCCCTGATCTCGTCCGGCTCCATCTGCACCGGGTAGAAGCCGAGCTTGTTGATCTCGGCGTACAGGTGCTCCTGCTCGGACGCCGGCAGCGCCACCGGCTCGCCGCGAACCGTCGCTTTGAGTGTGCCGTTGTCGGCGATGACCGGAACGAGCCCCTTGCCGGCGACGTCGCCGCCGAGCACGAGCGCGTCGGCCTCGTAGATCCGCGCGGCGGCCAGGAACTTGCGAAAGCACCGCTCCGAGCCGTGGACGTCGGTCGCGAAATAGATCCGCAGTCCGCGCTGCTTGCGCCCCTTCTTGCCGCCGAACATCCTCTACTCGGGTGGGAGCTCGCGCATCGCCATGCTCAGGTCGAGCGAATTCTGCCGCTTGCGCATCCCCCGGGCGATCGTGTAGATCACCGGCCCGGCGACGAGCACGATCACGAGCGCGGCGACCGACTCGAAGCTGAACTTGCCGTACTGGTCCTGGTGGGCGATCACCTCGATCACCGTGAACAGCGCGAGCGCGGTGGTGGCGCCGCCGATCCAGGTGACCACCGGCAGCCCGGCCCACCGGTCCACGTCGTTCTGTCCCGCGCGCGTGATCAGCTCGGGACGGCGGTGCGCCAGGAACGTGGCGGCAATGCCGCCGGCGAGCAGGATCAGCGCGAAGAACAGCGCCTCGAGCGCGACGATGTTCGAGATGTTCACGAACGCGAGCAGCAGGCAGAACAGGATGCTCACGATCAGCACGATCACGATCGCGGTTGTCGGGGCGTGGTTGCGCTCCGATACCTGAGCGACGCGGACGGGCAGCAGGCGGTCGAACGCGAGCGCGAACAGGACGCGTGTGGTGCAGGCGAGGAACGCGATGTTCACCGCCACCGCGGCCAGCGGGATCGTCGTCGCCAACAGGATCTTCGAGATCGGGTCGCCCGACAGCGCGACGCCGTAGCCGAGCCCGCCGGCCGAGGACTGGAGACTCGTGATCTTGCCGTACGTCGTCGGGTCGCTGTTGCCGAGGTTCGCCTGGGCCTGCATGAAGTGCAGTCCGGCGGTGTGGCGGAGCAGCGCCCACACGCCGACCCACACGACGACGAGCAGCCCGATGCTGATCGCCGACGCGTACAGGTAGGTGCGCGCCGGCCGGCGGAGTTCGCCGCCGACGTAGTAGGAGTAGAGGACGCCGTTGTAGTTGACGACCATGAACGGGATCGTCGCGATCATCGCCCCTACGGAGGCGCCGAACACGACCCCGGAGGATTTGGCGGCGGTGATGACGTCCTGGTAGGCGCCCGGGTGGTGGCTGTAGTTGCCGAACGCGGTGATGAAGTCGGTGCGCGAGTGGTCGGCCAGCAGCAGCGCGAGCACCAGGAAGGCCAGCAGCTGCAGGACGATGAACGCGATGATGATCTGGGCGACGCGCCTGAGCGAGAAGAACGAGAACGCGGCGACGACCAGCATCACGCCGACGCTGATCGCGGCGATCGCGCCCTTGCTGCCGACGTGGTTGGCCGCGTTCGCGATCCCGTGGCTCGAAAAGGCGTCGCCGAGGCCGGTCAGCATGAACGGTGTGTACGCCGCGAAGAAATGGGCGTTGGTCGCGAGCACGTAAGTGAACACGACCGCCAGCCCGATGCCCGCCATCGAGCCCGCCACCGGCGAGACGATGCGCGACAGGAACACGTACTCGCCGCCGGCGCGGGGGATCGCCTCGACCAGGTAACGGTAGGCGAACATCGCCACGAACCAGATGAACGCGCCCGCGAACAGCGGGAGGTAGAACTCGACCTGGCTGAAGTCAGTCAGGCCGGCGTTGAAGTTGATGAATGTGTCGGGCAGCGCGACCGACGCCAGCGCGATGGCGATCGCCGCGAGGATCCCGAGCTCCCGGACCAGCCCCGACGCCTGGCGGGTGAACAGACCCGCGGCCGGGCGGGTCTCGGTCGTCGCGCCAGTCGCCGCACCAGTGATGCTGCTCATCTCCTACGCCCTCCGATCGTGCTCCGACCCTATTGCCATCCGACTCCATCTGGAACGTTCCAGACGGGTGTGGACGCTACCAGCGGCTTGTGCCGAATGCAACCCTGTCGGAGGCGGTGGTGGCGGGCTTGCGGGAGGGGTGGTGGCGGGCTTGCGGGAGGGGTTGCCGGCGGTCTGTGGGCCGGGTTGCCGGTGGTCAGTGGGCCGGTTGCCGGCGGGTCTGTGGGGCGTGCTGGATTTACCGCGTATAGCGCAGAAAATCCAGCAACAGTCCGACGACGGCGGGTATCGCGCTACCGCGTCACGCGCCCGAGGAACCGCCCGAGCCCGGCCAGCTGCGGGCGCCGGCGCGGCCGTGGAAATCCCAGGTGGGGTACGCGGTCACGACTGCTGCGCCAAGCGAGTGGCGGCCGAGGACGACCTTGCCGCCGAGCCGCCGGGCGGCGTCGATCACGCGGCGTAAATCGCTCACGGCTACGCTCATCCCCCATCGCGTGGGCGTACGGCTGGCCGCTGATCCGAACGAGGACCATGCCGGGCGACCGACCGGGCTTCGGTCGGCGCATGGTAGTCGCGTAGGCTGTCGCGTCGATGCGAGCGCTCGTCTCCAAACAGTCGCCGCCCTACGCCGAGCCGGCCGACGTCCCGGACCCGACGCCGCAGCCCTATGAGGCGCTCGTCGAGGTCAAGGCGTTCAGCCTCAACCGCGGCGAGACCCGCCGGCTCGAGTCGCTAGACCCCGGCACGGTCACCGGCTGGGACCTCGCCGGCGTCGTCAAGGAGGCGGCGGCCGACGGGAGCGGCCCGCGAGCCGGCGCCCGCGTGGTCGGCTTGGTGGGCGCCGGCGCGTGGGCGGAGCTCGCCGCGGTCGGCACCGACCTGCTCGCCGAGTTGCCCGACGCGATCTCGTTCGAGCACGCCGCCGCGCTCCCGGTGGCGGGGCTGACCGCGCTCCGGGCGCTCGAGGTCGGCGGCTTCCTCGTCGAGAAGCCGGTGCTCGTGACCGGCGCGAGCGGCGGCGTAGGGCGGTTCGCGATCCAGCTCGCGAAGCTCGCCGGCGCACGCGTCACCGCGCTCGCGCGCCGGACCGAGGGCCTCGCAGAGCTGGGAGCGGACGCGGTGATCGAAGAGATCGACCTCGACGGGCCCACCTACGATCTGATCGTCGACGCCGTCGGTGGCGGGGTCTTGGGCGCCGCGATCCGGCGCGTCGCGCCCGGCGGCACCGTCGTGAGCTTCGCGTCGACCGTGCCCGATCCGGTCTCCTATCCGGCGCGGGAGCTGTTCGCGCGCGCTCCCCGCGCGAAGCTGTACGGCCTGTTCATCTTCAGCGAGCTGGAGCACACGCGCACGGGTAGCTCGGACCTACGGCGGCTGGCGGAGCTGGTCGCCGCCGGCAGTCTCGACCCCCAGATCGACCTCGCGCTCCCCTGGAGCGACGCCGGTCAGGCTATAGAGGCGCTGCTCGACCGAAAGGTGAACGGCAAGGCGGTCCTCACGATCGACTAGCGGCTCGCGAGCCAAGTCCGGGCTCGCGTCTACAGTCCGCTCGATGGCGATCACCCCGAGCTCATCTGCACCCTGAAAGCCTTAATCAAAAACAACCTCGAGAAGGGCCGAGTCGCCGCCGCTCTGCGGGGTGCCGCTCGGCCGGCGTGGCTCGCGCGCGGAGTCGGAACGCCAAATGCGGATCGCCACGATCGCGCCCTACTTGTTGCGTATTGATTAGGAACCCTGCGCGAAGTTCCATCTCCGAATAGATTTCACCCCGTAGAAACGACCTTCTGAGGAGGAGGCAGTATGCAAAAGCTCACCAGACCGATCATGGCGTGCGCACTCGCGCTCGCGGTCGTGATCGCGCTGGCGGCCTGTGGCAGCTCGAAGTCGAGCTCGACATCGTCCGCGGCGGCGAGCTCGTCGTCGGGCACGACGTCGTCGTCGTCTTCGACGAGCCACAACGGAACCACCGCGACGGTGGTGATCGGGACGTTCCCGCAGTCGCTCGATCCGTCGATCGACTTCACGACCCAGGGCGGCGAGGTGCACTGGCTGACTCATCTCGGCCCGTACTCGTTCGCACATGCGTCGGGCACGGCCGGAACCCAGATCATCCCGTCGGTCGCGACCGCGCTGCCGACCGTCAGCGACGGCGGCAAGACGTACACGTTCACGATCCGCAAGGGCCTGACGTACTCGAACGGCGCGCCGGTGAAGGCGTCGGACCTGACGTTCGGGATCGAGCGCGCGCTCAAGCTAGGCTGGAGCGCGGCGAGCTTCCTGACGTCGACGATCCAAGGTGCCAGCGCGTACTCGAAGGGCACGGCGAAGACCCTCTCGGGGATCACGACCAACGACGCGACCGGGCAGACGACGATCCACCTGGTCTCGCCGTACGGCGCGTTCCTCGACATCCTCGCGGTGCCGGGAGTCAGCTACCTGCCCGCGGCGACGACGCCGATGAAGCCCGAGCCCAACAGTCCGCCGGTCGGCTTCGGGCCGTACGTCATCAAGAACGTCCAGAACAACGTCGGCTACGACCTCATCAAGAATCCGAGTTACGCGAAGCAGGCGATCCCGGGCATTCCGGCCGGGCACCTGAACATCCACTTCTCGATCCAGTCGAACACCACGACCGAGGCCTCGATGGTGCTCAACAACACGGCCGACGTGTTTGACTGGGGCGACACGATCCCGCCGTCGCTGATCCAGCAGGTAAGCGGGCTTCACGACCGCTTCAAGGCGGTTCAGAGCAACAAGACGTTCTACTGGTTCCTGAATGTCACCGAGAAGCCGTTCTCGAATCAGCTCGCGCGCGAGGCGGTCATGATCGCGACCGACCGGCCGGCGCTGGCCAGGCTGGGCAGCGGCGCGTTGGTTCCGGGCTGCTACCTGCTCCCGCCGCAGATGACGGGGCATCCGACGGGTCCGTGCCCGTACGGCATCGATCCGAATTCGACGCCGGACGTGGCGAAGGCCAAGCAACTGGTCCAGCAATCGGGGATGGCGGGCCAGCCGGTGACGGTGTGGGCGGAAAACCGCCAGCCGCGGCTCGAGTGGGCGGAGAACTACGCCGCCACGCTCAACGCGATCGGGTTCAAGGCGACCTTGAAGACGATCGCCGACGCGGATTACTTCTCGACGATCGAGACGCTCAAGAACCATCCGCAGACCGGCTTTGCCGACTGGCAGCAGGACTTCCCGAACCCGACCGACTTCTACCAGAACCTGGTCGACGGGAACGCGATCGTCCCGGTCGGTAACTCCAACTACGAAGAGGTCAACGACCCGCACATTCAGTCGGTGCTGAAGTCGCTGTACCCAGTGCCCGCCGCGCAGATCGCCACCGCGGCGTCGCAGTGGCAGGCGCTCGACACGTATGTGTCGCAGAAGGCGTACGTGGTGCCCTACGGCTACCTGTCCTCGCCGGAGTTCCTGTCAAACAAGATCAACTTCGGCGCGGTGGTGTTCAGCCCGCTGGAGGGCAACGACTTCAGCTCGTTGCAGTTCAAGTAGGAGGTGCGGTGGGCCGGGGCGCGATCGCGCCCCGGCCCTCGCGCAGTAGAGACATAAGGCTTAGGCTTTAGCGCGGTATGAGCGCAACAGGATCCACACCCGCGTCCGTCATCGAAGAGTCGCTGCCGCAGGAAGGATGGCCGGCGGCCGGCGAGGATGTCCCGCCCGGCATCGGCCCCTACCGGCTCGCCTGGCGCCGGCTGAGACGGAACAAGGTCGCGCTCGCGTTCGGCGGCCTGTTCCTCGTGATCCTGGTCCTGTGCCTGCTGGCGCCGGTGTACGCGAAGCACGTCGCCCATACGGGCCCCAACACCGAGAACGTCGACACCGCGCTCAACCAGTTCGGGGTCCCGCTCGGGCCGACCTGGCACGCGAAATACTTCCTCGGCGCCGACAACGTCGGGCGGGACGTCGCCGTCCGGCTGCTCTACGGCGGGCGCAACTCGCTCGAGATCGGCTTCGAGGCGACGCTGATCACGATCGTGCTCGCGACGCTGCTGGGCGTACTCTCGGGCTACTTCCGGGGGCCGCTCGACGGCTTCATATCGAGGGCGTTCGAGGTTGTCTGGGCCTATCCCGTGTACCTGCTCGGGATCGTGCTGGGCGTCGTGCTGGCGATCAGCGGCCTCGATCTCGGCATTTACAAGATCGGCGGCAGCTCGCTGCTGATCACCGCGCTGGTCATCGGGGTGATCTACACGCCGTACGTGGGCAAGGCGATCCGCGGGCAGGTGCTCGGCCTCCGAGAGCGCGAGTTCATCGACGCCGCGCGGCAGCAGGGGCTCGGCAATTTCCGCATCATGTACGAGGAGATCCTCCCCAACGTCGCCTCGACGATCATCGTGTTCATCCCGCTCGTGCTCGCGAACGCGATCCTGACCGAGGCGGGCCTGTCGTTCCTGGGCGCCGGCGTGCGCCCGCCGAACCCGTCTTGGGGGACGATGATCAGCGAGGGGATCAACCTGCTCCCGTCCGCCATCCACACGATGCTCGTGCCGGGGATCATGCTCGTGCTGTGCGTGCTCGGGATCAACGTGTTCGGTGACGGCGTGCGCGACGCGCTCGACCCGCGCGCGAAGATCCGGATCGATCACTGATGTCGCGGTTCATCGTCCGCCGGCTGTTCTCGATGCTCGGTGTGCTGTTCGCGATCTCGGTCCTGACGTTTCTGCTGTTCAACGCGCTGCCGAACCCGGCGCTTCGGCTGGCGGGCCGGTTCGCGAGCGCGGCGCAGATCGCGCACATCAACCACCAGTGGGGCTTCGATAAGCCGGTGTACATCCGGTACTTCACGATCATGAAGCTGGTCTTCTCCGGCAAGGTGATCTCCTACGACCAGCAGGTCAACGTGGACCACCAGCTTCTCCAGTACCTGCCCGTGACCGCCTCGCTCGCGATCGGCGCCGGCATCATCTGGCTGTCGACGGGGGTCCTGTTCGGCGTGCTCAGCGCGTGGCGGGCCGGCCGGTGGCTCGACCGCGGGCTGACCGTGCTGGCGCTGATCGGCGTCTCGATGCCGGTGTTCTTCCTTGGCGCGCTGATGTCCTATTACCTGGGCGACAAATGGGGGATCCTGCCTGCCGGGGGCTACGTAAAGCTCCAGGATGACCCGGCGCAGTGGTTCGTGCACATGCTGATGCCGTGGTTCGCGCTGTCGGTGCTGTTCATAGGCGTGTACTCGCGCGTGCTGCGCTCGACGATCCTCGACACGGTCAACGACGACTATGTGCGAACAGCCCGGGCCAAGGGGCTGACCGAACGCCAGACGATGACGCGTCACGTGCTGCGTAACAGCCTGATCCCGATCGTGACGCTGTTCGGGCTCGACTTCGCGGCGGTGATCGGCGGCGGCGCGATCCTCACCGAGACCGTGTTCAACCTGCATGGGATAGGCCAGTACGCTGCCCAGTCCGTGGAGGCGCTCGACATTCCCCCGGTGCTCGTGATCACGCTGTTCGGCGCGTTCGTGGTCGTGATCATCGGCGCCTTCGTCGACATCCTCTACGCGTACCTCGATCCGCGGATCCGGTTGTGAGCTCGGGCGCGCCGACGCCCTCGGCGGACGGGTACCTGCTCGACGTCGAGGATCTGAAGGTCTCGTTCCGGACCGAGGACGGCGTCGTCCGCGCGGTCGACGGCGTCTCGTTCGGGATCAAACCCGGGGAGGTCGTGGCGATCGTCGGCGAGTCGGGCTCGGGGAAGTCGGTCACGGCGATGACGCTGATGGGGCTCACGCGAAGCCCCAACGCGACGTTCGAGGGGCGAGCGCTGTTCGACGGTCGTGACCTGATCGGCGCCACCGACGAGGAGCTGCGCAAGGTTCGCGGGGGCGGTATCGCGATGGTGTTCCAGGATCCGATGAGCTCGCTCGATCCGGTTCAGCGGATCGGAAAGCAGATCGTCGAGCAGATCCGGGCCCATGACAAGAACACCTCGAAGGCGCAGGCATACGACCGCGCCGCCGAGCTGATGGAGCGAGTCGGTGTACCACGCGCGCGCGAGCGCCTGCGCTCCTATCCGCACGAGTTCTCCGGGGGCATGCGCCAGCGCGTGATGATCGCGATGGCCCTCTCCAACGATCCCAGGCTGCTGCTCGCAGACGAGCCGACGACCGCACTCGACGTGACGATCCAGGCGCAGATCCTCGACCAGCTGCGCCAGCTGCGGGACGAAACCGGGGCCGCGATCATCCTCGTGACCCATGACCTGGGCGTCGTCGCGGATATCGCGGACCGGATCGTCGTGATGTACGCGGGGCGCGTCGTCGAGCAGGGCACGCTCGACGAGATCTTCTATGACCCCCAGCACCCGTACACCTGGGGCCTGCTCGGTTCGATCGCGCGGATCGATCGCGACCGCTCCCAGCGCCTGCCGGCGATCCCGGGGCTTCCCCCGTCGCTGTTGCGCCCGCCCGAGGGTTGTCATTTCCGCCCTCGGTGCCCGCACGCGTTCGATCGCTGCACGCAGGTGCCGGAGCTGAAGGCGCGGCTGGCGGACGCGCCCGACCATCTGGACCGCTGCTGGCTCGAGCCGGAGCGCAAGCGAGCGCTTCGCGTCGTCGGCGACCAGATCGGGCTCGCCAGCGAGCAGGCGGTGATCTCGTGAGCGTCGAAGGAAACGGCGATCTCGTGAACGTCGAGGCCGACGCGCCGACGGACGGGTCGCGGGCGCCCGCCGGCACGCCGCTCCTCGCAATCGACCACCTGCGGGTGCTGTTCCCGATCAAGGCGGGCACGGTGGTCAACCGCAAGATCGGCTACGTCCACGCGGTCGACGACGTGACGTTTGTGCTGAACGAAGGCGAGACGCTCGGGATCGTGGGCGAGTCGGGGTGCGGCAAGACGACGCTGATCCGCACGCTGGTGCGGCTGGTCGACCCCACCGACGGCACGATCCAGTTCCGCGGCGCCGATATCACGCACGCCGGCCGCAAGGACCTGGAGCCGATCCGGCGTGAGATGCAGATGGTCTTTCAGGATCCGCAGGCGTCGCTCAACCCGCGCAAGCGGGTCAATCAGATCATCGCCACCCCGCTGCGGATCCGCGGCGTGCCCAAGGACCGGTTCGAGGGCGAGATTCGGGGCCTCCTCGACAAGGTCGGGCTCCAGCCCGAGCACCTGAACCGCTTCCCGCACGAGTTCTCGGGGGGCCAGCGCCAGCGCATCGGGATCGCCCGGGCGCTCGCGGTCGAGCCCAAGCTGATCCTGCTCGACGAGCCGGTCTCGGCGCTCGACGTGTCGATCCAGGCGCAGGTGATCAACCTGCTCGACGAGCTGCAGGACGACCTCCACCTGTCCTACGTGTTCGTGGCCCACGACCTCGGCGTGGTCCGCCACGTGTCGGATCGGATCATCGTGATGTACCTCGGCAAGCTGATGGAGATCTCGCCGGCGGAGGAGCTGTACACCAAGCCGATCCACCCGTACACGTCCGCGCTGCTCGGCGCGATCCCGATCCCCGACCCCAACGAGAACCGGGCGCGGGAACGGACGATGCTGACCGGTGAGCCGCCGAATCCGATCAACCCGCCGAGCGGGTGCCGCTTCCACACGCGCTGCCCGTTCGCGACCGAGATCTGCAAGACGGCCGAGCCGCCGCTGACCGAGTACGCGAACGGCCACCTGGCCGCCTGCCATCATCCGCAGCACGTGACCGCGTCCGAGGTGACGAGCGCGGTCCGGTCGGACGCCAGCCCGCTGACCGCCGGCGAAGACCGGCCGGTGACGTAAAGAGCCCCGATTCGGCGGGCTTTGCGGCTGCCGGCGGGCCGCTAAGGGGTGGGGGTGGCTCTCCTAAGGGGTTCGCGGGCGTAAGCGGCTGCGTTCTCCCGATGTCAGACGGACCCTCTCAGTCCATCCTGATCGCAGTGGAAAAGCAGGAACCGATCGAGAGGAACGAGCAATGCATCCCAGCATCTCCCAAGCCGTCGCCTCACAGCACATTCAGGACGCACAGCGGGCCGCCAGCGAACACCGGCGGGCGTCCGAGCTTTCGGACGGCGATTCGCGTCGCCGGCGCCGTCTCGGCTTCTCGCGATACTTCGCTCATGCGCGCGAGGGTCACCTCAAGTCACTTCGTAGGGCGAGCCGTGGAGCTCGCGGAGCTGGACCACGCTTTACGTGAAGCCGAAGGTGAATGTCCGGTCGTGGTATTGCTCGGCGGAGAGTCGGGCGTCGGCAAGACACGACTGGTCCGGGAGTTCGAGTGGCGCTCATCCGAGGCAGACGCGCTCGTGCTCCGCGGGGAGGCCGTCGAGGAGGCGGACGGTGAGCTCCCCTACGCGCCGCTGATCGGCGCGCTGAGGCCACTGGTCCGGGCCCGGCATCGGGCGCTCGAGGCGCTCAGCCGGGGGAGCCGGGCTCAGCTGGCAGCGTTGCTTCCCGGGCTGGATGAGGAGAACGCGGCGTCGGACGGCAACGATCCGTCGGCTCAGGTCCGGCTGTTCGAAGGGCTGCTCGAGCTGCTCGATCTGCTCAGCGAGGAGCAGCCGGTAATCCTGGTCCTGGAGGACCTGCATTGGGCCGACCGCTCGACGCGCACGTTCGTCGACTTCCTGGCCCGGAGCCTGCGCCGGGAGCGGGTGGTGCTGATCCTGACCTACCGGACCGACGAGATCCATCGCCGCCACCCCTTGCGAACCCTGCTCTCCGAGCTCGACCGCCTCGAGCGCGCGCGCCGGGTCGAGCTGGAGCCGTTCGACCGCGACGAGCTGGCCGAGGTGCTCGCGGACATCCTCGGCGAGGCCCCGAGCGCCAAGCTCGTCGAGCGGCTGTTCGAGCGCAGCGAGGGCAACCCGCTCTACACCGAAGAGCTGCTGGCGGCCGGACTGGACGGCCGGGGCGCCGCTCCCCACACGCTGCGCGACGCGTTCATGCTCCGGATCGAACGGCTGTCCCCGGACGCCCAGGCCGCGGCCCGGGTGATCGCGGCCGGTCGGGCGCTCGACGAGCCGACGATCGCCGAGGTCAGCGGGATCGAGCCCGACGCGCTGCACGTGGCTCTGCGCGAGGCCGTCGCCGAGCAGGTGCTGGTCGCGTGCGAGCCGACCCGCCTGAGCTTCCGGCACGCGCTGTTGCGCGAGGCGCTGTACGACGACCTCCTCCCCGGCGAGCGGTCAGAGCTGCACCTGGCCCTGGCGCGGGCGTTCGAGGATCGCGCCGACTACGAGAACGACCGGGGCGTCGAGCTGGCCTCGGCGATCGCCCGTCACTACGCGACCGCGGGAGATCAGCCCGCGGCGCTGCGCGCGACCGTGCAGGCCGCGCTCGCCGCGCGGGAGGTGCACGCGTACGGCGATGCCGCCGACCTGGCCGAGCGCGCGCTGGACCTGTGGCCGCGCGTCCCCGATGCCGACCAGATGATCCCGCTCGACCACGTCGAGCTGCTCGGGATCGCGGCGGCGGCGCACGGAGTCGACGGCGATCGGGGCCGGTCCGAGGTCCTGCTGACGCGGGCGCTGGAGGAGCTCGACCCGGACAGCGACCCACGGCGCTACGCCGACCTGCTCGCACGCCTGTCGCGGTCCCAGTGGTCGCTGAATCGGGGAGGAGAGGCGATCGAGACCGCCGAGCGGGCCCTGTCGATGCTGCCGGCGGACGAGATCAGCCGCGAGCGCGCCTCGATCCTGGTCTGGGCCGCGCGCGTGCGCTACCTGCGCGGGCGGTATCGCGAGGCGCTGCGAGAGGGGCGGGAGGCGCTCGCCACGGCCGTGGCGGCCGGAGACCGGCGCTCGGAGAGCGAGGTCCTGAACACGCTCGGGATGGCCGAAATCGTCACCGGGTGCATCGACGAGGGCAGCGCGTCGCTCCGCCGGGCGATCGAGATCGCGCGCGAGGACGATGATCCGGACGCGGTGGGGACGGCGTACTCGAACCTGGCCGACACGCTGAGCCTCGCCGGCCGCACGGGGGAGGCCCTCGAGACGGCCAAGGAAGGTCTCGCCGCGATTTCCGGTCGCGTCCAGCGGCCGCACGACTGGATGTCGCTGACGGTCTCGGACATCTCGTTCGAGGCGGGAGACTGGGACGCCGCCCGGAGGTACCTCGTCCCGGCGGCGCCGCAGCTCGCCGGCCGGCAGCTGATCTTCCGCCACCTGCGCGAGGCCGAGTTCGCCCTCGGGGTCGGAGATGAGGAGACCGCCGCCGAGTGCCTCGAAGCGGCCGAGCCGCTCGTGGCGCGGTCCTCCGAGCCCCAGTGGATCGGCGCCTTGGGGACTCTGCTGGCCGAGTTGCGCCGGCGCCAACGCGATCTGACCGGCGCGCGTGCCGCGGTCGCGCACGCGCTGGACCGGATGGAGCTGTGCACCGACGATGTCGCCCGGATCGCACGCGTGACCGCGGCGGGGATGCGCGTCGAGGCCGACATCGCCCAGCGCGCCCGCGATCTGCGCGAGCGCGCCGACGAGCGCGACGCGGTCGCGCGCTCGCGGATCCACATGCAGCGTCTGCGCGCGGCCGCCCAGGAGGGCGGTCCGGTCGAGCGCGCGTGGCAAGCGGTCGGAGCGGCCGAGCTCGCGCGGGCCCGGGGTCGCAACGATCCGAAGCTGTGGACGGTGCCGGCGCGCGAGTGGGAGGCGATCACGCGGCCCTTCCAGCGGGCGATCGCGCTGTGGCGGGCGACCGAGGCGTACGTGGAGGCCGGCGACCGGAGCAAGGCTTGCGACGCGGCGCGGGACGCGCTCGAGATCTCCCAGCAGCTGGGAGCGCGGTGGCTGGTCGACGAGCTCGGCGCGCTGGCCCAGCGGGCGCGACTCGACCTCGACCTCGGCCTCGGCGAGGAGGCCGGTGCGGCTTCGGACGGCGGGCGAGCTGGGGCCGGGTCGAACGGCGAAGGCGAGGATCCGTTCGGGCTGACCGAGCGCGAGCGCCAGGTGCTGGCGCTGGTGGCCGAGGGCGCGACCAACCGGCAGATCGGCGCTTCGCTGTTCATGGCCGAGAAGACCGCGAGCGTGCACGTGTCGCGGATCCTGGCCAAGCTCGGGGTGCGGAGCCGGACGCAGGCGGCGGCCGTCGCCCACCGCCACCACCTCGGCTGACGGTTAGACGGAGCTTTTGAGGGTTCCGCTTAGACCGCGCTCAAACCCGAGCGAGCTTCTTGCCGGGGTTGAGCAGATCCTTGGGGTCGAACGTCCGCTTGATCGCCTCGTGCATCCCAACCGCCGCCGGATCCCACTGCCGCGCGAGCTGACCGTTCTTGACGAGTCCGATCCCGTGTTCTCCGGACACCGACCCGCCGAGCTCAACCGCGAGCGCGAACAGGTCCTCGGCGGCGTGCTCGGCTCGCTCGAGCTCCGCGGGATCCTCGAGGTCGATCATGAACGTCGAGTGGAGGTTGCCGTCGCCGGCGTGGCCCCAGCTGCACGCCGCCAGGTCGTGCCGGCGCCCGATCTCGATCGTGGCGTCGATCGCTTCTTGGAGCCGGTCGACCGGGACGACGATGTCCTCGGAGACCTTGCCGCCGCGCTGCGCGGTGACGGCGATCGATGCGCCGTCGCGCCAGCGCCACAGAGCGTTGATCTCCTTGGTGGCGGTCGGGGCGTGGACGAGCAGCGCGTCCTCGCTCAGGACCTCGGCCAGCTCGTCGCGGACGTGTGTCGCCTCATGAGCGCTCCCGTCGGCGTCGACGATCACCATGAACCTGGCCTCGTTTGGGAGGTCGACCGGGAACGCGCCCCGCGTCGCCTCGACCGCGCCCTCGTCCATGTACTCGATCGCGGCGGCGACGACGCCACTGGCGAGACTCATCTCGATCGCGGCGCAGCCGGTCTGGCTGTCCGGATACAGCGCGGCCAGCGGGAGGGCGGCTTCGGGCGCGGGGATCATCTTCACCCAGGCGGCCGTGACGATCCCGAGCGTGCCCTCCGAGCCGATCATCAGCGACTTGAGGTCGTAGCCGGCGACGTCCTTGCGGATTGGCCCGCCGAGCCGTCACGAGCTCGCCGGGCGCGAGCACGACCTCGAGCCCGGTGATCCACGCGCCGGTCACCCCGTACTTGAACGCGTGCGGGCCGCCGGCGTTGGTCGCGATGTTGCCGCCGAGCTGGGACTGCTCGGCGGAGCCGGGATCGGGCGGGAAGAACAGCCCGTTCTCGCGCGCGCGGCGGCGCAGGTCCGCGGTGACCACGCCTGCCTCGACCGCGGCGCGCCACAACCCTGGATCGAGATGTTTGATTTTTTTCAGGTTCTCGAGGCTCAGGACCACGCCGCCATCGAGCGGAACGGCGCCGCCGGTGAAGCCAGTGCCGCCGCCGCGGGGGATGATCGGGACGTCGTGGTCGTAGCACCAGGCGACGATCTTCGCGACTGCTTCGGCATCGTTCGGAACGGCGACCGCGTCGGCCTTGCCGCGCAGGTTGCGGCTCTCGGTTGCGTCGGTCAGGTACGCGCGCGTGGTGCCGGGCAGGACCGCGCCGTCGCCCAGGAGCGCCTTGAGGTCGCGCTCGAGGGAGGTGGATGCCGTGGCGGCCACGGCCCTGATCGTAATGAGGATCCGTAACCTAGGGGCTGTGGGAAAGATCTTCGACGCCATCGACGAGCAGCTCGAGAGCTGGATCAGGCGGCAGCCGATGTTCTTCGTGGCCACCGCTCCGCTCGACGCGGACGGGCACGTGAACGTGTCGCCCAAGGGGCCGATCGACAGCCTGCGCGTGCTCACGCCGACGAGCGTGGCCTATCTCGACATGGTCGGGAGCGGGGCCGAGACGATCGCCCACGTCCGCGAGAACGGGCGGATCGCGATCATGTTCTGCGCGTTCGAGGGGCCGCCCCGGATCCTGCGGCTCCACGGCAGTGGCGAGGTGGTGTTTGCCTCGGATTCGCGATTCGGTGAGCTGATGGAGCTGTACGGGTTCAACGAGCCGGCAACCCCCGAGGCCCAGCGCGCGATCGTGCTGGTCGAGGTCTCGCGCGTCGCCGATTCCTGCGGATACGGCGTGCCGCTGATGAAGCACGAGGGGCAGCGACCGCACGCGGACCTGTGGGCCGCGAAGAAGGTCCGCGTCGGCGGCCCCGAGGCGCTTGTCGACTACCAGCGCGAGAAGAACGCCCAGAGCATCGACGGGCTGCCGGCGGTCGACCTGCCGCGGTACCTGCCCGTACCGGTGACCGAGTAGCCGCCGTGATCGCGGTGTTCGATGGGCACAACGATGCCCTCACCAACGACGATCACGCGCTGATCGCGGACGGCCGGTCCGGGGGCCACCTCGACCTCCCGCGGATGCGCGCCGGCGGCGTGCGCGGCGGGATCTTCGCCGTGTTCACGCGCTCGGATGGGGGCGCGCGAGAGGTGCAGGTCCCGCGGGACGATGGGGTGGTGGAGTTCGAGCCCGCTCCGCCGGTGGAGCACGCGGTGGCGGCCGCGGACGCGAGCGCGGTCGCGGGACGGCTGCTGGCGCTCGCGCGCGCGGGACAGGTTTCAGTGGCTCGGAGCGGTGCCGATCTCGATCGTGCGCCTGCCGACGATGGCCCGCCGGCGGCGGTGCTGCACCTGGAGGGCGCCGAGGCGATCGACCCGGAGCTCGAGGCGCTCGAGCTCTGGTACGAGGCGGGGCTGCGGTCGATCGGGCCGGTGTGGAGCCGCCCGAACGCGTTCGCCCACGGGG